>NZ_VWUL01000001.1:0-1413260 GCF_008631515.1 Pantoea sp. M_10
CGCCTTTGCCTTTCTCCAGCACGCCGGACACCCACGGCAGGTACTCAGGCAGCAGCTGACGCTTCATTTCCGCCTTGCGCTCGTTAGAGTGCACTTTCTTCAGGCGGCGCTTGTCGTCGTTGAGCTTAATGAGCATCTGCTCATAGCCGCTGGCGTGGCGCAGCGGGTTGTCGGCGTTCTGCGAGGCTTCGATAGCCTGCTGGCGCATGCGGTGACGTCGGGCAGGGCTTAACATGCGTTACGCCTCCGGGGTTTCTGCTGCCGGGGTTTCTGCAGCCGCGCTGAACTCACCGACTTCGATGTTTTCAACCAGGCAACCGGCCGCGTAATCCTCGATCACGTAGTCCTCGTTGATGGACTCATAGTTCTCGATGCGGTCGCGCTTCGGCACTTCGTCAATCAGACGGCGGTGCGTGCCTTCCTGCCAGTAAATCGACAGGTTATCGGTGCGGGTGATAAACATCGCGTCGGCCGGGAAGTAAGGCACGCGCACCGCTGGCAGGCCGCCGATGCGTTTCTGACTGATAATGACGTCAGCGGCCAGCTGCTCGGTATTGGCCTGCGACTGGTTGACGATCGGGAAGTATTTATCAGCCAGCAGCTGACGGCCCACGATAACAACCAGCTCCGGGTCTTCCTGATACCACGGCTCGATCAGGGTGTTGGTGGCATCCATCACCAGCGCATCAAGGTTGGCGTAATCACCGTTTTTGCCGACGCGGATTTTTTCAGAGACGACGGTGCCGTCTTCCTCGGTGATTTTGCTCATCACGCGCGCCGGTGCATCGTTGCGGTACTTCTGCAGCCAGCCCACGGCCACGTCCTGCAGCATAGGGTTCTTGGCGCGGTTCGAGGTTTTGGCGCGGGTCACGCCGTTGAAGCCGATCATGATGCGGTCAAGCGCCTGGCGCTTCACGATGGCGTCACGCAGACGGGCCTGAAAATCTTCATAACGCGCCCACAGGTCGAGCGTGTTATAGCGGATATGAAAGTCGTAATTGACCTGCACACATTCGTAACCCTGCTTATCCAGCGCGGCAAAATCAGCAGTTTCGCGCTCATCGCCGCCTGCCGTGTCGGTCACGCTGGCAATCGAGCCGGATACGCCGATCCCGATCTTCTCGCCCTTCATTTCGGACACCGGCACGATGTTGATGCGCGTCAGGAAGTCGGAAGACTCCTGCACGCGGTTCATCAGGGTCTGCGTGACCGTCGGCTCAACGGTAAATTTCTTGTTCATGTCGTCGGTTTCGACGCCGTTCAACTCGGCAAGGCGGGTCATGAACTGGTTAAACTTAAAGCGGGTATTCTTGCGCATTGGCGTTCCTGTTTATCTCTGTGTTGGGTTTTAACGTTCAGGCAACGCCTGATTAGCAGTCGGTCTGCGCGCCGGACTTCGGATCGCTGCCGGTTGCCGCCGGGCGGCGGGTAAAGCTGCCGTCGGTCTGCGAAAGCTGGCCCTGCAGCGCAGCGAAAGCGGCGCGGTCTTCCCCGGCCTGCAGCTCGATAGCCTCCAGACGTGCAGTGACGGACTGCTCCAGTGCCGACAGCACCTGCGTCTGGCTCTCTGCATTCAGCTGCACCTGCTCAGCGACGGCCGTTACCGCCGCGCTGACGTCGGCGAACTGCTCACCATCGGTTTTCTTTTTGGCAGAGAACATCGCCGAGATGCGCGCCAGCAGGGACGGTGACGGCTCCGCCACTTCTTCAAACTCGATCACCGTTTCTTCGGCGGCGGTAAAGAGGTTGTCTTTGTCCTGCTTGCGGGATGCCAGCGGATTAACTCTGGCCGTGGCGCTAAAGCTCAGAATCTCCGTGCCGAGGCTTGCCGGGTCGTCGGTGACGGCCAGGCCAACCAGATACGCCTCGCCCGTGTCGGCGAACTCAGGGTTAACTTCAATGGAGGTGTAGATTTTCTGACGTGCTTTGGTCAGCTCAACCAGCTCAGGGGTCGGATCAATCCAGCCGAACAGCGCCAGCTTGCCCTTGAGCGGGCCGTCGCCGATTTCTTCAGCCTCGACGGCGGTCACGTCGCCAAAGCGGCGGAAAGTGCTGTCAGCGGCATAGCCCCGGATGTGTTCCATGTTGATGCGTGCGCCGTACATTTCTAGGCTGTAGTTTTTCGCCATCTGCGAAATCCAGTCACGGGAAATGACACGGCCGTCAGTGGTTGCGCCTTCAACTGCGATACGAAAACGCTTTGCTTTGATTGCTGCCATTAATCAGGCTCCGGTCAGGTGTTGGGTCGGTTCGGGGCCAGTTTCCCCGTCGCCACACAATCCCTCAACGAATGCCAGCCCGCTGGTACATCAGCAAACACGGACAGCAGGCGCGCCATTTTCGGCACCGGTAGCCTTGCCGGTATGAAAACGACACCGACAACCATCATCAGCGATCCGCGCCGTCAGGCCGCGCTGCTTTACTGGCAGGGTTATTCCGTGCGCCAGATTGCGGAGACGCTCGGACAGAAAACGCCAACCGTGCAGAGCTGGAAGCTGCGCGACGCGTGGGACGACGTTGCGCCCATCAGTCGCGTTGAATCCAGCATGGAAGCCCGGCTGATCCAGCTCATCATGAAAGAGGTAAAGGGGAATGGTGATTACAAAGAGATAGACGCGCTCGGCCGTCAGATTGAGCGCCTTGCCCGCGTTGAGCGCTACCGCAGCAGCGGCAACGAGGCCGACTTAAACCCCAACGTGCGCAACCGTAACAAAGGCGAGCGCCAGCCGGTTGTTAAAAATGAGTTCAGCGACGAGCAGACAGACAAGCTGACCCGCTATTTTATGGATAACTGCTTTGAATATCAGCTCAACTGGCATAAAGCCGGGCTGACTCACCGCATCCGCAATATCCTGAAGTCGCGCCAGATTGGCGCAACGTTCTACTTTGCCCGCGAGGCGCTGATCGATGCGCTGACCACCGGCCGCAACCAGATATTTCTTTCAGCCAGTAAGGCGCAGGCGCACGTCTTTAAAAACTACATCATCGACTTTGCCCGCCAGGCTGACGTTGACCTGAAAGGCGATCCCATCGTGCTGCCGAATGGCGCGCGCCTGATATTCCTCGGCACCAACGTGCGTACCGCGCAGAGCTACACCGGCAACCTCTATCTGGATGAATATTTCTGGATCCCGAAATTCCAGGAGCTGCGCAAAGTTGCCAGCGGCATGTCGCTGCACAAGAAGTGGCGCACGACCTACTTTTCCACGCCGTCGGCCCTGTCGCACAGCGCCTATCCGTTCTGGTCAGGCGAGCTGTTTAACAAAGGGCGACGCAGCAAAGATGATCGCATCGAGATAGACCTGTCGCATTCTCACCTGGCGAAAGGCGCGCTGTGCGGTGACGGACAGTGGCGGCAGATTGTCACGGTTGAGGATGCGCTGACCGGCGGCTGCAACCTGTTCGACATTGACCAGCTGCAGCTTGAATACAGCCCGGCGGAATATCAGAACCTGCTGATGTGTGAGTTTGTCGACGACGAGGCAAGCGTGTTCCCGTTCGCCGAGCTGCAGAGCTGCATGATCGACAGCCTGGAGGAGTGGGAGGACTTTAACCCCTATCTGCCGCGCCCGTTTGCTTACCGGCCGGTCTGGATCGGTTATGACCCGTCGCATACCGGCGACAGCGCAGGCTGTGCGGTTATCGCGCCGCCGCTCGTTGCGGGCGGTAAATTCCGCGTGCTGGAGCGTCACCAGTGGCGGGGCATGGACTTTGCCGCGCAGGCGAAATCAATTGAGGACTTAACGAAAAAATACACCGTGGAATATATCGGCGTGGATGCAACCGGCATCGGCCAGGGCGTTTTCCAGCTGGTACGCCAGTTTTACCCGGCCGCGCGCGAGATCAAATACTCGCCGGAAGTGAAAACCGCAATGGTACTCAAGGCGAAAGACACCATCAGCAGCGGGCGGCTTGAGTATGACGCCGGGGCGACGGATATCACGCAGTCTTTTATGGCTATCCGCAAAACCATGACGGCCAGCGGCAACCGCTCAACCTATGAGGCGAGCCGCAGCGAAGAGGCCAGCCACGCCGACGTCGCCTGGGCCATCATGCACGCACTGTTAAACGAACCGCTTACCGCAGCCAGCGGCGGCGCTAATCCCTCAATTCTGGAATTTTACTGATGAGCAAACGCAGAGGCCGCAAGGCTCACTCCACCAACGCGCAGCCAGTACAGGCAACCGCACCGCAGCAGCACGCCGAGGCGTTTACATTTGGCGATCCTACGCCGGTCATGGATAAGCGCGACATTCTGGATTACGCCGAGTGCATCGGTAACGGGCGCTGGTTTGAGCCGCCGGTCAGCTTTAGCGGGCTGGCGAAAAGCCTGCGCTCGGCCGTGCATCACAGCTCGCCGATTTACGTGAAGCGCAACATTCTGGCCTCAACGTTTATTCCTCACCCGATGATGAGTCAGCAGGAGTTCAGTAAATTTGCGCTAGATTATCTGGTCTTCGGCAACGCCTTTGCCGAGCTGCGCCGTAACAGCCTGGGTAAGCCGCTGCGCCTTGAAACCACCCCAGCCAAATTCACCCGCAGGGGCGTGAAAGATGGCGTTTACTGGTTTGTGAATGACTGGAAAGAGCCGCATGAATTTTCGGCCGGCAGCGTGTTTCACCTGCTGGAGCCGGATATCAATCAGGAGCTTTACGGCCTGCCGGAATACCTCAGCGCCCTTAACTCCGCCTGGCTGAATGAGGCGGCAACGCTGTTCCGCCGCAAGTATTACCAGAACGGCGCGCACGCCGGTTACATCCTGTATATGACCGACGCGGCGCAGAGCAGCAGCGACGTTGACCGGATGCGCCAGGCGATGCGCGACACGAAAGGGCTGGGTAACTTCCGCAACCTGTTTATGTACGCGCCAAACGGAAAGCCGGACGGCATCAAGATTCTGCCGCTTAGCGAGGTCGCGACGAAAGACGATTTCTTTAACATCAAGAAGGCCAGCCGCGATGACCTGCTAAGCGCGCACCGCGTGCCGCCGCAGATGATGGGGATTATCCCGGACAACTCCGGGGGATTTGGGGATGCGGTGAAGGCAGCGCAGGTGTTTGTGCGAAATGAACTGACGCCGCTTCAAGAGAGGATGAAGGAAATGAATGCATGGATAGGGGAACATGTAATCTCATTTAGTGACTATATACTTTAAAGATGTAGAGGCAGTATTATTTGCTGCCTCATAAAATAAATATTTATAAATATTGATACTGTATCCGTCCATCTTCGAATCTTTCAATTACCTGTCCAAATCTAATTTCTGCTCCTTTCTTTATTAAAACATCACCAACAATCTTGAGGTATTCTAAATCATCAGGAGGAGGCAAAAGTGAAAGTATCTCCTCACCAATGGTTGTGACAATTTTAGCGGGCAGTAAAATCTCGGAACTCACGCTGCCTCTCTTTATTTCTAGCACATGCTCCCCTTGAAAGAAATGCTCCTCATGAACATCTAAAGATGTAAACAATTTAAGATGCATGTCACTCTCATGGAGCACACCTAAGCCACTTAGGTCTAACATTTCGGCTACATTTATACTTCTATTTTTCCGCTTCCAATCCAAATCATCAAATGGCAAGCACGATATGCCGTTGAAAGTGATTATTAACGGACTAACCTTCTGTATAATTTTAGCATCCGCCTGACTCAACGTTCTAACAAAATCGATTGTTCTTAATGAGTAAGTCCCTGGCTCTTTTACTTCCCCTGCTAATATCCTCCCCCATAGCTGCTGCATTGAGTCCGAAGTAATATTCTCAGCATTGTTAAAAAAACTTGTAATCCAATCTTCATCGACCGCCTTTTCTGACACTAATTCTTCTGATATTAACTCACGAGCTGCATACGTAGTTACTTTTTCAAGATTGCCCTGTTTTTTCCTGTTTAAATAATCCAATCGACTTTCAATGTTCTCCTCTTGGGAAACCTCATTGAAATTAAGGGTGCCATCCTCAGGCCTCTGCCACATTTCAATATCACCTTTTTTATAAATGATAGGAAGTCCACTTTCGTCAGCTGCTTTTTTAAGTGCTGCAGAGATCATTTGTATCTCTTCGACTTTAGCTTCAGCCTCTTTACGGATTAAATATGGCTTTGATACAGCTCCCACACCAGAAGATACGACCTCAATTAATTTCGTTAAAGGTTTACTCAAACCTGCAAGGTCTTTTATGTCCATAATTCCACCTAAAGAGCGCTTATTGAATAAAGTTTATAGTTAATATGCTATAGGTCATTTCACGTAAATTTTTAAGATGATCATGGTTGCGCAATATAATCTTACATGCTTTATGCACCAGATCAGAGCAACCATCTTGTAAGGGCCAGAGAGCACTTTTGCATATTTAAAACTATAACTCGGCATTTTCAAAAAGGACAATCTATCCAATGCATTAAGACGCTTCAAGTCCACGCTTTGTCAGGATCACTGCGTGCAACCCCCATGTATTAGAAGCAATCATGCACGTCAGCCCACGAGAGGCATGTGCATCTTCTGTATACATGTTTAAGACCTTGCGCGCAATGCTATCCCCGCCACGCCTACCCGCTTTATGCATCGCTTTTCATGCAGGTGCATGTGTTACCTCTGAACGCGCCAGCACCGGCCTCACACATGCTTAGCGATCCAATTTGGATCATGCGGATTCATGCAAGCATATGCACTTTGATGCAGAAGCAAAAGCCACCTGAAAGGTGGCTAGTGAACGGTAGGGAAGGGGCAATTAATCATTCAGCCTGGCGGTATATGGCAGCTTCGAAAACAGATGTGTCGATTGTCCCTGCCATGTCGCTGATCATCGACAGTGCCATTTTTAATTCATCTTCTTTGCAGTGTGCGATCAGTGATACGTCAGCAATGAACTGGATGCGTGCAACCGTCTCGCTTAGATTATCTATTTCCATCAAATGATTAACTCCTTTTAGTCAAAATGCACTGTATGTATAAACAGTATCATGACGTTTTGGAATCGTAAAGAATCGTGCGGCTCAGATTAGTCCGACTGCCGTTTTATTAATCAGGCACAGGTATGCCGCTTTTTTTCGCAAGAGCATTAAATCTTTTTAAGGGAGTAGGATTCTTGTTCCGTCTATGGAACAGATAGCCGCTTGTACCGCTCCAGTAAGAAAGCTCCCCAACCTTGATTGTATAGCCTTTAATCATGCGCACAGCTTCGCCGTCGGATAGTGTTAACCTGGAGATCTCGAAGAAACTCTTTTTCAACGCCTCCCGTTCTGTGCAATGACTCACTTCAGGTAGGTATTTGTCCGGCTCAGGTTGCTCCGGCGCTGGCTTTTCTCTTAATCGCTTAATAATCCTTCTTCGCTCGGCGCGAGTAAGGGGCTTTGTGAAATCGATAGTGGTTTCAGAGCCTGTCGGCTCCGTACAGTTATTGACAGAACTCCGAGAGGACACGGACGCGTCCTTAAATTCCAAACCCAAATCAACGGCACGTTTCGGAACAATCTTCCACTGCATCAGGCGGGTTAAGATCGGCGTGTCGTCGCCAACTTCAGTTGCGTAAACGCCCTTGATGCGCACGGTTTCCTCACCGTATTCATTAAAGTCTTCGCTTGCCTGATACCAGGTGCGCACAGCCAGCTCGTCGCGGCGCACGAACGGGCCTCCCTGCGCGTTAACGTATCCGGCCCAGTCTCCTGCGTCGGCTGCGTCATGCGCGGCAGCAAACTCAACGCTCAGGCCGTGCGCGGTTTCGCTGTCTGCCATGCGGCGCAGCTCGCGGTAAACCGTGACCGGCGCACCGCCCACAAACTGAAATTGGCGGATGTGCCAGCGTGCCGCCCAGGCAGAAACGGCCGAGGCGGTTTCTTTCAGATCTTTGCCGCTCTCGTCATCTTTCTCGCCATCCAGTGCATAACCATCAATATTTTTGGAAATGTATTTAGCTATGTAACCCGTTGCGCTGCCTTTATTCGGGTCGATAGCCTCGGCGTGAAAACGAGCCTTACGGGCCTTGTCAGTTGTCAGCTCGCTGCCGTCTTCCTGCCGGGCATAGTCGCGCATAATCTCACGCACGCGCTCAGCCTGCTCCGGGCGCATAAACATGAGCATGTGCCAGTGCGGGGTCGCATCATGATGAGGCTCAGCAACTCGGATCCCGAAGATGCGGATTTCTTCGCGGTGCAGCTTGGCGCGGATTTTCTGCCAGACGCTGCAGAGATAACGCTGCGTGTCGGCCGGGCTGGCACCGTTCCATTTGCGGTTACGATGCCCGGTTTTGATTGTGGCGTGATAGCGAGCCGGGGCGGTCAGGGTGTAGAACTCGCCGATAAAGCCCATTTCGTTGCAGATGTTTTCGAAGCCACGAATGCGGGTCATCAGCTCGCAGCGGCGGATCGCCGGGTTAGCCACGCTGCCGTCGTATTTCTCGATGAGGCTGATGCGGTTGCCTTCCTCGTCTTCCAGCTCCATTCCCTTTAAAAACTCACGGGTGCGGCGCTTCTGCTCGCGCCACTCTGAAACGGTCATACTGCTGGCATAGGGGGTATGCTTTTTGCTGACGTTAGCCAGGGCAATCTGAAGGTGCTCACGCCATGATGCGGCCACGCGGCGCAGTCGGCCTTTCCACCATTTTTCCGTCTGCATACGCATGATCGCCGGGGTAACTTCCTCCGGGTCAAACAGCCGGGACGTGACTTTATCCCATAATGGCGGCATCTGGTTCAGCTCGCGGGTAATAGTGGCGGCAGTCATGTAAACGCGGTGCATGTATTTGTAATCTGACTCGGCGCTGGCCTGCGCGTGTGCCTGTACCAGCTCGGCGAGGATGAAATTAGCAACATCCCCGGCCAGTAGATCGACATCGGCGCGCGCCATGTCAGGCAGGCGGTTAAAGCGGCGCATCAGCTCCCATAGCTGACCACCTGCACTGGCCGCGCCAGCTCCTTTCGCGGAGTTTCCGGCCAGCAGGTTAAAAGTGCCGTGACTCATATCACCTAGGCGATATTGAGCATTAACGGTTTCAGCGCGTGGCAATGTGCGCTCAACAAATGTTTTTGTTAAGTACGCATTGGCGCGAGCTGTTCCCTGCGTTTTTTCCAGATCACTGACACTGTGTTTTACGTCGAGCTGTATCAGAGTCGGCTGCTTTTCGAGTAGTTCCTGCGCACGTACTAAAGCCGCAATCATCTGACTGCGGCTGTGCGTTTCCTCATAGGTAGGGTACGGGCTGGCAATGGCTTCCCGTGGAGCATTCCACGGGTAAGCGTATGCTTGCGGCATATCAGAAATGGTATTAGTTTCTTCGCTAATATTAAAAAGGGAGGCATCCAATGGAACCGGAATCATCTACTCAACGCCCTTATTACGCCGAAAATATTCATTTTCTGGATGGCGTGAGAGCACCTCTACGCGCTGTAAGACTTTTATCAGCGCACGACATGTATGCTGCTTGCGACGCGTTTTTGGGTCAGACACAAAACTACCGACCAGAGCGCTGGCTTGGCTCAAAATCCAGTCGAGACGATCTTGTTCGTCTTTTCGTATGGAGTTTTGGAGCAGAGTGGCTACCTCACGGAGAATGGAAAGGCTCAGTTCAGCGCGCATTGAATAGCGTGCGCCAACAGCTAATGAGCAACCGTAGACACGAATTCGATGAGTGGGACGATTGGGAATCTCTACAGTCAGATATTCACATTTCGCTTCAAGCGACTCGCAAGACTGTTGAGTTTTTCTGCGCGGGCGACCCGCGATTTCTGCCAATGCCGACAGACTTGTTTTTAGTCCCTGATCACTTCGGGAAATTTCTTTGCTCACTTGTTGCCGGCACTGTGAGTCCGGCATGGATCGCAACGGTTGACAGCGAAATGACACCGGGATGCCGTAATGGGCTGCATCCGATTTATGCTGAACGTGAGATTTAGAATTGCTCATGCCGCACCGCCTTTGCGTGAATTGCCGAATCTTTCTTCGATGTCTTGGCAGTTAACGCAGCGTGTAACTCCATAAATGGCGCGGCGACGTTTTTCAGGGATAGGAGCGTTGCAGTCTTCACAGAAAAATGCAGATACACCGACAGGGCGATTAGTGATTAACGCAATGTTGCGAGCCAACATTTCGTCAGTGCGCTGCTGTACGATGTCCATTGAGTCAGCCATTAGTGCGCCTCCTCAATATGAGCTTGGATTTTTTCCGCTTCCTGATTAAGCAGCTCGGCTGCTTCGACACAAGTTAATTCTTCCCGGCGAATTTTCGAGGCCAGGATGTTAAGGCGGGATATCATGAGGTCAGCACGACCGCGGCGTTCCTCGCGACGCGCATCATTCAGCATCATATCGAGTTCAATATATGAAGCAGGTTTACTGGTACCTGATGATTTATTCAGCATGTAATTTTCCTTTCTTCATGTAAAGCGAATCCCGGCGGGTTTACGCCAATTAATTGCTTTGAGTTATTTAGCTTAAAAGAGTCATTCGTTTGGGAAACAAACTCACAACGGCTTTCAGGTGGTTCATTGCGCGAATCAGTGCGTTTCTTTCTTCATTAGTGAGATCAGTAAAATCGGCTGAGTGCCGATCTTTGCCGATATTCGCCAGGAAAAAGATAGCGCTTAATGCTCGTTTGTTATCCTGATAATTGTTGTCAGTCACATCGCGCATTTCATCAATAAAACGGGCTACATCTTTTTCGCAATTACCACCCATCAGTTGCGCACGGAGTAGAGCGACATGATTCAGTGCTGCAACGCGTTGACCGGCTGTCAGTTCGACCAACATGGAATCGCCTTCGATAGCCATGATTTGCCTCTCTTAGGGAATGCATGTGCTTTTAATTCTGAAGATAATGGCGTTACTGGATTCCAGCGCTTACCGTTTTCTCCCATGATCCAGCCGTGTCCGTATGACATGGATGGGCTTTGGCGTTTAAGCCTTGCTGCAAATGAGATCATGATTACCCCTCAACTCATGCCAAATGATGCACCGATGCCGCTGATAGCATCGACAGTTGAGGACAGAGCAGGGTTAGCCTGAATACGCGCCTGTACTGCCATTGCAGCCAGTGTTAAGCAGCGAATACCGCTATTAACGTTTTGCAGAAGGCCACGTTTACAGTTAGCTGTCATAGGTTCTTTAGAGGTTGCCCCAGCTGCTAACTGGCCTACTTCTGCGGTGGCTTTCATGACATACAGGGGGAATTTTTCATCTGCGACTTCGTTTACCGGCACACAGGGGAGGCACTGGATTTGCGCCAGCAGGCCATCAACTAACGTTGCATCCTCAGTGACATCGGTAAGAGCTAAAACCTCTAAGACGGTAAGCTGATGCGGCTGGTCTGGATTCAGCTTATTACGCAGAGTTTGCGCACGCATCCCGGACTGCTTAGCTACATCTTCCATATTGTGAGCTAACGCGAATTTACGACAGGCATCGTCGTAATGGGTATGGGTAGAAACCTTGAAATCAAACATGCTCAGATCCTTCTTAACTTGCAAAATCAAGTTATGGTTTGATGTAGCGGCATTTGATTGCCTGCTGGCGGTTCTTTTCACGCCATGCAGCGACATTGATAAGCGGGTTACCATGTTTGGTCATGGTGGTTTCTACCACTTCGCCTGTCTTACGATTGGTACGGTTCTGCGTATAGGTGAAAGATGGGGTAGGGGCGAGCAGCACAACCCCGTTAGCAATCCATTTCTCCAGCACTGACAGGCTAATGCGGTTAGCTGCAGCAAAGTCCTGTTTGGACATTGTTGGGGATGTGGCGAGCGTGACGGCTTTGTTTACGGCGTCGTTTACCGCTTCGCTGATGGCTGGCATCAAAATCGCTGCGACATTGGCAATAAAATCTTGAGATTGCACTAAGTCAAATGCGTTCTGACTGTTTGCATTTTCAGTATGCATAACGCAGTATCTCCTGTTAGTTAAACGTGTTCTATGGTGTTGTATGTGGTGTGCTAACATTTTAGATCCGTTTTTCTTATCTGTAAATAAGAAAATCAAACCTAAGGGTTATGGATGCGAATTGAAAAAGCTGTTGGGTCTGAAGTTTTGGAGCGAATGCTTTCTGCTTACGGCTTTAGTATGCAAAAGGAGCTGGCCGAGCATCTGGGAATAGCTAAAAGCAATGTTGCCGGCTGGGTGCAGCGCGGGCAGGTTCCAGGTAATGCTATCGTGCAGTGTGCTTTGGATACTGGCGCTGATCTTAATTGGTTAGTGACAGGTGAACTTGAAAAAGCAAACTCACTACATGAACTGTCAAACCTAACCGGTAAGGCTGTTTACGATGAAGTTATGGCGAATGGTGGCAAACCTGTGCTTCGCCGTATCCTTGATGCATATGGATTCACACTGCAAAAGCAACTCTGTGAATTATTAAATATTTCATCTGGCACGGTCAGCACTTGGGTAAGAAGGAATTATTTTCCTGGTGATGTAGTTGTGGCGTGTGCGCTTGATACAGGTGTTGATCTGCAATGGCTGGCTATAGGGAAGGGTAAGCAGCGAAAAGAAGTTTCTAAAAAATCCGGAAATGAATTAATTCCTCGTAAAAATCTTGTGACAGGTACTTTGCATGACTCTGGAATGTGGGAAGTTAACTTACAATTCATCCCACATGACGTTGCGGAACCTATGTTCATTTCGAGCAGCAATGCTGCCTGGATCGTTGACATGAATATTGGTGAGATTAGCAACGGGCGTTGGCTGCTGGGAATTGACGATAAATACGATGTTTATGACGTTGCCCTGTTGCCGGGCCGTAAAATTAGCGTCACAAACAAGGGAACAAACTTTACTTGCGGCGCAGAAGAGGTGAAAACTGCGGGAAAGGTGGTTTTAACAATGGATTACAATTTCTAATAAGGATTCTTAATGGATAAGATATATGTGTTTTTTTATATGGTCTTAGGTATATGGTCTATATGCAGTATATGTTTAAAAAAGCAAATTTTTGCTAAAAAATTTTTTAAATCTATCTTCTCTGCTTTATATTTCTTAACCGCCTGCGGTCTGGCTATTGAACCCTCAAATTCAGCTCTAGCATCATTTTTTATGCTGGTTCTAGGCGCGACGGTTGTATGGTTCTGTAACCGTAAATATGAAGAGAAAGAGAATGTTAATAAGGATGTTATTAGTGATTATAAGAATGCGGAAAGGAATTTTGGGTTGGGAGAAGGTTATGAGGTTAAATATAAATCCAGCTCAAATAATTACGCCAAAGATAAAGACTTAGCATTAAAAGAAATTGCCTTTGCATAGTTAAATAGTAAAGACGAAAATAGTTTTCGTGATGTTGATGTTAAAGGTTTCGACGGACATTACATAAAATGATATTGTCACTCTCCCAGTAAATTTAAGACATTTAGGATCGATAGAATTGAAGGTGAAATCATCATGAGAGAAACAGGTGAATCTCTAGAGCCTTATGAATGGGGGGCACTAATTGAAAAATGAAAGACTTATTTTAAATAAAGGAGAATGATAAATGTATGATGAATTTTATCAAGAAAAGCTTCCGTGCGGTGGTAAGCTTAAAGTCAGTAAAAAAACATGGGAAATCGAGTATTACTATCCTGGATTGGATGGGAGATATAGTGGTGCTTTTTTTACTATTTATTCGAATGAGATTGATTCCTTTACTCAATCGCTAATCAACAATTTCGTTGAGTATATCGACCTTAAAGGAAAGATTCCTGCGGGTGGTGACTACCAAAAACCTGGCGAGAAGGGAATGATGATCGCAGTAGGACGTCTATTTGAAGGGGTATCAATACATGGATTCAATGATTTTATTAGTATTGATGAGCAACTTAAAAACCGAATAAATAGTTTTGAAATCGCAAAGAAACGTGCGTTAAAGATACAATACGCACTAGCAGCGATTTAAATATTTTAATTAAGTGGATTGCATATAAAAGAGGTGAGGGATGAAAAGGGATATACCTGTTTTTGTTAAAGTATTTAATGAAGTTAAATTTCGTGATGAGTTTATTAATGGCTCGTTATACATGAATACACTAAAATACTTTAGGGGATTAAAAGAGGATAAGAAAAATAATATCGCTGATAAACACGAAGGGGCATACAGAGTTAATCAGCCTACTGAACTAAAACTAACTGTAAATGGCAAGCCAATAGACTCGAAAAATATAATTGGCCCTGTAATATTTAGCATGAAATGGATGGAGCAGATTAATGTTTTTTGTATGACTTTTTTGCATTCGCATGGCATTTTAAATAAAGAAGTATTTAATGATAATGAGTATGAGTTGCTGAAATCATATTACAAATTACCTGATGAGTCTTATAATTTAGGTGATTATGCCGTTGTTATTATAAATGTTCAGGAGTTCTTAAAGAGAGTTGAACTAGCTTTGACACGATTGATTGATGCTAATCAAGTCGAAGATTATGATTTTAAGCCTGTTGATTATTATGATGAAAGCGCCGTTTCATTTTCAATAGATGAATTTTCGCTTGAGAGCGCATTTAAGAAAAACAGCAAATATTCGCATCAATCAGAATTCAGGATCGCAGTTTTGCGTGAAAACTCCGAATGTAAAGAATTTAGACTTGAAGTTGGAAGTTTAGAAGATATTGTATACATCTGTAATACACAAGAAATCAATGACAAATTGAAGGTTACAGCTAAAAAAATCTGACACACTAGAGCTAAGAGAATTTAGAATTCATAATGTCAGTTGATAGACTTGAAAAGCGATAGGGTAATTATTGTTGAAGCATAGTTTCTACCTTAAGCGCCACCTTATCGCCACTTTGGTTAATAACTTATTGATTTTAAATAGGTTGCATGGTATTCGGTCTTTTTTTAGCGTGTTGATTTGTATAGCATTTTTAATGATGGTAACGAAATTTCCCGAAAAATTCCCGAAATCACCATATCCAATCTAAACCATCACATATTCCTGACCGCGTGAATCGAGGTACTTTTTAGTCATAGAAAGGTTTTTATGACCGAGTAGTCGTTGCGCAAAATCCTCTCCATTCTCCACCTCATATAGTCGGCTGGCAAGGCTTCTTATCTCATGAAACGTTGGTGGGTTAGGGCCAAATTTAATTCCGCTCATTTCACGCGCTTCTGCAAATGCACCTGTGAGCGCATCTGGTGAAACCGCTCCAGGCTTTCTGCGACCGCGACGGACTGATGAGTAAATCAGGCTGTCTGATGGATTACCCTTCCGGCACTCTTCTATTACAGCTTCAAGCGTAAGTCCCGTTTCTTTCAGCTTAAGGCTAAGTGGAACTGCCAGCTTATAATGTTACGGAAGCAAGAAACTCTCGCCTCATTAATTCATTTGGCAAACCTTCTAACATGCAACCACTGGCCCACTGCAAAAGCTGTTCATCTGAATACTCTGGCTCGACGGTCAGCGCCGTCTGCTGATTGCTTATGAGCCGCTTGAATGTGTTGAGAAAGGAAAAAATATCACCTCCTTGGTTTTGCTAAGGTAAACATAGTATTGCCATCACCACGGACTATATTATTTGATAGCAATATATCCGAGGGGATAAAGAGGCTCTCAATGTCAGACAACTAGCGCATCACCGTCACCTTAAATCCGGTGAAATGCATTAAGGCCTGATGAGCAGGTCTCAGCCGGAGATGATGAATGGCTTTATCGGTATTGCTCAGGAAAATAGTGCTTGGGTATACCTCGCGCCGGATGACGTGCTCAAGATAGAGTACGTTCCAGAGCAAAAAGAGTAAGATGAACTCCACCACATAGGAGTAGGTCGCAATGAAGTTAAGGACAAAATTTGAGGATTACATGGAAGTCGAGTTTACAGCGTTAGTAGCGGAAATTTTCAGTGCCCAAGGTGGTGAAAAGTACCAAGACGAATTGCTGGAGAATTTTATTGCTGTCAGTGAGCATCCAGAGGGTTCAGACCTGATTTACTACAATTTTGACGACGACCTGAATCCCGAGAAGGTTGTTACGACAGTGAGAGAGTGGCGCAAAGGTCAGGGACTGGCCGATTTCAAGGCGTAGTCATCACAAGGCGCATTTGCGAGTGCGCCTGATGATGCATCGCCAAATTGTGGGAATCATTCAATGATAGTTATTTACGCGCACAGTTCAGACACCATTTAACTCATGTTGTGAAAGCATCTTACATGCCAGGAACGAATGGAAACCATGTAATCGTTGTTGATAGGGTTGGTGAGTCAATCACACAAATATTTGGTGGTACAGACGAGAAATTTATCGACCTTTACCACATGGATGAGTACAGAACGTTTTAGCAAGCCGCCCACGGGCGGTTTTTTATTGGAGTAAATATGGCGATACCAGATTGGTGGGCCATTGAGTCGGCTTACCGTGCTTTGATAACTCACTGGACTGGGTTATGATTTGTAAGTCAGGTGCGCGAGATGGCCGAGCGAAAGCTCTGACGGGACAAAGCGTGACATGAGCTACATCAGGCAGTGGTGCACGTGGCCGATACTGCATGAACGTGGGTTCGAATCCCACCCTGATAAATGACCGCCCACGGGCGGGTTTTTCTTGGAGTGGGTATAGTAAAATCGCGTTAGGGGCCCTGTCTAACCAGCCTGCCCCTCTCAGGTCAACAGCAAGTGCTGGTTGATGAATGGGATTGTAGTCTGATAGTGATATCCAGTGACTTAGGCGAGACCTTTATTCCGCGCTTTTTATGATAACGCATCAAGACCTTGTTCGATAAAGAGTGGGTCCACGGTGTAGGACGGAAAGCCTTTTGTTCACACACCATGCCATGAGAGTTCAGGAAATTAAGTAACTCGTGCGTTCCCCCTTTACGAAATAGGTGTGAAACAAATTTAACGCGATCATATCCCTTTTTTTGTAGTTCTATCAGTGTGCTCTGCAGCTCTTCATAGATTTCAAATACAGCGTTTTTGCCAACTGGACAGTTTTTAAATCGCATATGAATAGTCGCTGGCTTTGAACCGTGGCTGGCAACACTATACAGATGAAAGTAAATAGTTCTGCTCCTGATGTGTAGCCACTTGAACACCAGAATCCCCGCCAACAAGATAAGTATCAATTGAACGTAAATCATAATGCCTCCTTTATTTCCATATCGGTAGGCTGCAAGAAAACTTTAAGGTGAAATATGGCGACCAAAGCTAAAACTGGCTGCCCTTTTGATTATCTACCAGAGGTAGCTGCTGGCATCTGTTCATTGCTTGTCGATAATGAAAGCTTGCGCAAAGTCTGTGAACGTCCAGGGATGCCTGCAAAGGCGACTGTATTTCACTGGCTGGCACAATATCAAGAGTTTAGAGACCAATACGCGAAAGCCACCGAGACCCGCGGCGACGCAATTTTCGAGGAGATGTTCGACATAGCCGACAGTGTTGCCGAAGAGGCCGCAGCGGTAAGTAAAGTACTACTGCGCATCGACACCCGTAAGTGGGCATTAGCCCACATGAACCCGAAGAAATATGGTGACAAGGTGAGCCAAGAAATCGACCACAAGTCTTCGGATGGGAGTATGGCTACTAAACCTACGACGATTCGCCTGGTATGAGTTGACCCAGCAGATGGAAAGCCAAGTTGATCTCCAAATTCCCGCCAAGTTAGTTCCTGTCTTTGCAACACCAGACATACGATATCGCGTCGCGCATGGTGGTTGTGGATCTGCAAAAACCAGAACGTTTGCGCTTATGAGCGCAGTAAAGGCGTATGAGACAGCAGAAAGCGGCAGAAGCGGTGTAATCCTTTGACGTGCTCCCCGTCATTGAGGATAAGCACAACCACTGCTGGGATGCCGCACGCTATGGCCTCGACGGTTACATCAAGCACAAACAGACCGGCGCAGTCTTCTTCTGAGTAGCTAATCAGTGAGTGAACAAAGCAACGAGGTCACATTCCTCGTTAACGCCCTTGCTGATGCTATGGGCCGACAGCGCATGCTGTACGCTGGTCATCATGGCAACACCAAGCGAACGAAGCTCTACTAAGAGTTTGGTTATCCAAACGAACTGGATTTTGACCGTTACTACCGCGACTATGAGCACAACCCTGTTTTATTCTTTCCTGCTCAGCTGCACTCTGTGTCGCCATTTTTCTTTGCCATTAACGCCAGCGGATTGCAGCATATTGCATCCAAAGATGGTCGTGCGCGAAGTGCATATAACGAATCGTCACTCTGATGCCGGAATGCCCGGGAATACGTTACAACACGATGGTATTTCCTCAGGCAATCCGAACGCCGTAATGGTAATCCTATGCCATGTAGCGGTTCTCCTTTGAGGGGGCAGCTACAGTCAGGTGCCTGGGAAGGAAATCACGCCGCTGTCACTGTGTGGACTCTGACGCAACGAGCAAATCTGCTGCCCGCTGGCAGGGACTAAAAAAGCCAGCGCCCGGCAGCGGCCGACTCCATAAACATGCGTATCGTCAGCGGGGATTTATCCTGCTCTACCGGTGCGCGGGAGAAAAAAGGACGGGTTTTCCAGGGGAAATAAGCGGCGGGCGTAAAACCAGCTGGCTGAATATTAAAAACGCGAAAAAACGATTCTGCCATATCTGCTATATCGTCTGCTTCAAACAGTTCCTGCAGAATGTCGTCGTCACCAATTTGAATCTTTTTTAAGAAGAGCGTTGTCACCAGCGGCAGCTCTCGCAGAATGTATTCACGCACCGCATCAGGAGTTGATGTAATATTATTCACCAGATTTTATCCTCCTGCCTCACAATCAGGTTATAGCGATGGACGGTGCGGAAACTGATTTGTGCCACATTATTTGCCAGAATCAGCCATCCCACAACTAGCACGGCCCTGCCTATAAATGTTCCGAGGTTATTCACTCAAAAAATCTTCAGCCCGCGTTTCAACTGCTGGAGCCGGATATTAACCGGAAGCTGTACGACCTGCCAGAATATCTCAGCGCGCTTAACTCTGCCTAGCAATATGAGGCGGCGACGCTGTTCCGCTGCAAGTATTATCAGAACTGCGCGCATGCCGGTTACATCATCTACATGACCTCAGCGGCGCAGAGCAGCAGCGATGTCGACCGGATGCGTCAGGCGATGCGCGATACTAAAAGGCTGGGTAACATCCGCAACCTGTTCATGTACGCACCCAACGGCATAAAGATTCTGCCGCTTAGTGAAGTCGCAACGAGAAACGATTTCTTTAACATCAGGAAAACCAGCCGCGACGACCTGTTGAGTGAGCACCGCGTGCCGCCTCAGATGATGGGAATCATTCCGGACAACTCAGGTGGATTCAGGGATGCAGTGAAGGCGGCGCAGGTGTTTATGAACCGCTGCAGAAACGAATGAAGGAAATTAATAACTGGCCGGGAGAAGAGGTGTTCACGTTTCGCCCTTATTCGCTGGAAGCGGCAGCAACAAACTAAAGATATAACGCCTGCATATGCAGGCGTTAGTTATTTACCTAACCATCTTCCGGCCTGTGCAGACTCAACTAGCAGGCGGATAGTAAGCGGATCATGTGGTGCGGTGAAATCTTCCGGAAAATAGTTGGTAAAAGTGATGGTGCCGGGGTCAATGCTAAAACTGTCAGCATATCGCTCAAGCAATTCATAAGCGTCAATGGGATCCATGCGAAAGTCATTGTTCAGATCAGTGTCGAGTTCAAGCTTATAACGTCTTAATGTGAACAAACTTCTGCCGTTATAATCTTCAACCAGCGCAAACACAACCTTCTCTATATCCTCACCTACCATATCCTGTCGTCCTTATGAGCAATAAGGTTGTATTCTACCGTAGTTTTCCAGCCTATCTCCGCTACATCAGCGGCCATAATTACCCATCCCAAAACCAGAATTGTGCGACCGACGAACGTACCCAATTTGTGAGTCATTAACATTCTAATTTGAAGAGGTTTTTTTGGGTTTTGTATCCATGTGGGTAATCTGA
The DNA here is from genome assembly GCF_008631515.1 of Pantoea sp. M_10. NCBI lineage: Bacteria > Pseudomonadati > Pseudomonadota > Gammaproteobacteria > Enterobacterales > Erwiniaceae > Pantoea > Pantoea sp. M_10. Next base: position 19,855 of record NZ_VWUL01000001.1, read on the forward strand.
AAGGAAGACGGTAATCGCGTAACAGTTTACGCGAATAGACCGAAGCATAAGAGGTGCCTTTCCACGCCCCTTTTAGCTTCCCTGATACGTCAATCGTATTTTGTCCCGAGTAAATGGCAGCTATCGCGATGATATCTTTTGCACCGATGAAGTGCTCGGCGGTCATATCAATCATAATCCAGAAATAAAGCTCTCCGGGGGAAAGGTTGGTAAGCCCGCCATAGAAGTAAGTCCCGTTTAACTGCTCAGTTGTATCTATATTATTCCCTTACATGGTTAGCCGTACTGGTCAAAACTTTACCATATTGATTCCGGCCAGTGCCATACATCAACTGCTGCTCTCAGACCCATTTCACGAAGCTCTTTAGCCCTGCTGTGTTGATGCCTCACTAAATAATTGCACGCGTGTGTGGGCCGCTGGCGCGGCCTCCGCATACATGTTTGCACCCAGCGCGCGCAATGCTATAACCCCCACGCCTGCCAGCGTTGCACAATGTTTGTAAGCCATGTGGTCAGAGGCCTCGGAAGGGCATCAAAGCGGGTGCCGCTGAGAAGAGGTCCAGATGCTGCAAAAAAATGTTGGTATGTGGCGGACGGGTTTTAGGTCATTTACGATAGTCGATCTGAATTACGGCGTAGCTAATCCTGTCCTGTCGATCTTTTTAAGCAATCAGCTCTCTCCATATCATCCTCTGCAAAAGTAATCGCGCTGATCAGAAGGTTACGCTATTCAGTCTGCCTGTCATGCGTTTTTTCCAGCCAGCCCCGTCCTGCTGCACGTGGATTTCAGTTTTCAATGTGCGCACGGCAGACCAGAAACACCGTTAACTCACAGGCATTACCGCTGTTAAAATCACCAACTTTCAGAATAATGATATTTTCAGCCTGCCCGCGGAATTATAAAATGCTGGTTTAACAGGGAGATATACCATGAAGAATGTTGTATTAAGTATGCTTGCCAAGATTTCACAAATAGATGCAAGCACCAAACAACTCACCGCGCGCGTTGAGGCGCAGTCTCTGTTGATCAGTGCGCTGGTGCTCGCGGTAAGTAAGCAGGGCGGCGTAACGGAGATGATTGAGGGCGCGAACAAGGCGATCAACACGGTAATTGACTCCGCAGACTCAGATGAAATGCTCAAGTCTGATGCGGCGCTTCTTTTAAGCGAACTTCAGGATTTACTGATTATCTCCCGCGCGGTTGATGGCGCAGATGAAGAAATCAATCATGAGGCACTCAATGAATTGGCCGGGGTGACCTCACCCGCACAGCTTCTTCAGGAAGATAATTGATTCGTTGCCTCTGGCCCGCCGCGCGCGGGCTTTTCAGTTCCATTTCTCGTTGAGCAACGCTCTCAGATCCCTTTCAGACAGGCTGTCACCCAGGGTGAGATATTTCCGTGCAGGGCAGGGCGTTAAATGAAGCGACAGGGCAAAAAAGGCTCAGTCATTATCAGAGGAACGTTATTCAGCGCAATCAGAGACACCCATGAAACGTGCATTATTATGGCTGCTTCACTCTTTTTCAGATTGGATTGCTATTGCCGTTATTGTGGCGGGCATCTATCTCTTCATTAGCTTTGTGCCGCAGCATGCAACGCTGCTCAGTGTTGCATGGGTTATCACCATTTCTTATCTCTATATCCGATACAGCCGCGGATAGTGATGACGTCCTGCGGGTAATCCGCTCTGATTCTTAGCCCGGGAACCACCCGGAGAGGACACACTGTCGTAACGTAACAGGGTCAGAAGCACCGCAAAATCTCATCCGTAATCGCTTCACGTTGACCATAGTCAATGTACTCTGCGAGCCTCCGCAAACGCGTAAATACGTTTATCCCGCGTATAAAAAAGCAGACGTACCCTGAGGCGGTGATATTCAACCAGGATGCGTTATGTTTTTGAAAAAAGTTATACCCTGTCTGATTTTTGCGCTGGCAAGTTCAGCTTTGTCCGGCTGTGTGATGGCGGAAGGTGGTCGTCATCATTATGGTCACGCTTCTGACTGGCATCATCATGGCCGACCGGCTATGCCAGATGCGTCGCAGCACATGGGGCCGCCGCCTGCGCCTGCGGCATCCCGGCATATGGGCCCCCCGCCTGTCCGGAACCCCTCTCAGCATATGGGCCCGCCGCCGGCACCGTCCTCTGACAGCGGCATCCATCGCTGGCATGCATAAGCGCCACGCATGTGGCACCGCCTTCACAGAATGCAACACAACCTCACTGGCTCGCACCCAAAGCTCAACGGCTAGCTTGTTATCACGGCCGTTTGGCTTATTCTGAACGTTCAATCAAATGGAGGAACGTTTATGAAAGCGGCAATAGCAAATAGTGAACACCAGGTTGAAGTTGTTGAGAAGACACTACGTCCTCTCAAAACCGGCGAAGCACGGCTCAGGATGGAATGCTGTGGTGTATGCCATACCGATTTACATGTGAAGAACGGGGACTTCGGCGATAAAACCGGTGTCACGCTGGGTCACGAAGGTATCGGGATTGTTGAGGAGGTTGCGTCGGATGTGACCTCTCTCAAGCCGGGCGACCGCGCCAGCGTGGCCTGGTTCTTCAAGGGCTGCGGTCACTGTGAATACTGTAACTCCGGTAATGAAACGCTCTGCCGGGAGGTGGTTAATGCGGGTTATACCGCCGATGGGGGTATGGCTGAAGAGTGTATCGTGGTTGCAGACTACTCGGTCAAGGTTCCCGAGGGGCTGGACCCTTTTGCCGCCAGCAGCGTAACCTGCGCCGGCGTCACCACCTATAAAGCGGTAAAAGTCTCTGAGGTCAAACCGGGCCAGTGGCTGGCGATTTATGGTCTCGGCGGGTTAGGTAATCTCGCCCTGCAGTATGCCAAAAATGTTTTTAACGCCAAAGTGATCGCCATTGATGTGAGCGACGGCCAGCTGGCGCTGGCGAAAGAGATGGGTGCCGACCTGGTGGTGAACTCCGCCAGTGAAGACGCGGCGCGCTTTATTCAGGAAAAAACCGGCGGGGCGCACGCGGCCGTCGTGACCGCCGTGGCCAAAGCGGCCTTTAACTCGGCAGTAGATGCGGTCAGAGCCGGGGGACGGGTGGTGGCAGTCGGACTTCCGCCGGAAGCGATGAGCCTGAATATCCCGCGTCTGGTACTCGATGGCATTCAGGTGGTGGGATCGCTGGTCGGCACCCGCAACGATCTGGCGGAAGCCTTCCAGTTTGCGGCGGAAGGAAAAGTGGTGCCTAAAGTCACCAAAAGAAAGATTGGCGAGGTGAACGACATCTTCGATGAGATGATTCACGGCAAAATTCGCGGCAGGATGGTGATCGACTTCACCGGTCACTCTGCCTGATCAGAAGCACCTTACCTGATGCTGAAGCCCGCCCTGAGCGGGCTTTTTTGTGACTGAAGTGTTAAATGCCACGGGTTGTGCAGTTACCGCCTGGGTTAAAACATTAATAAGCACTGCTTTATGTTTCATGATGTTTTTTTGGCTTGCACTTTACCGGTAACATTATAGTTTAAGAGGTGATGTCGGATTACACACAACTGAAGGAGGGTTATTTATGGCGAAACACCATCTGCTTAAATCCATTGAAATTGCAGCCATTGTGCTGTTTGTCCTGATACTGGCGTATCTGGCGATCACCGGGATTTTGTCCTCAACAGGTATGGACCACGCCTGGCCTTACCCCACTAAGTAACTGAATGCAGCACCAGGGAAAATCATCAATATTATAAACAGATAACCCCCAGCCCACACCTGTGAGGCGGAATACCGGGTTACACCAGACTGACCGAAAGCAGCGTGAGCTCTTCCGTGTCCAGTGACAGACTTTTTTTCGTTTCGAACATAAACTGTTCCAGCGCCTCTTCCACATCATCCCCTTCGATAAAGGCGTGCGTGGTGACATGATGTTCACCTTCCGGCTTAATGACGTAAGACACAAACCACTTTTTCTTCTGCATGATGCTTCTCCTTCTGATGCTATAACGCGTTAAGAGCGGGCAATCGGTCGCGTGCTGTCCGGCATGGCGAACAGCGTGCTGCCGCGCTTGTCAGGGCTGATGACAGGGTTTAATCCAGCGGTGCGGGATGGAGCAGGTCGATCACATCATCGATCTCGTTACTGGCCGCATGACGATCGAGGGCGACAGCGTAGTAGCGTCCTTTGCAGTAGTGCCGGGTCACCGCAACGCGGTGGCCGGTATCGCTGTCCGCTTCGCCGCCGGTGGCGGTCTGCAGATGGGGCGGGATCACCAGCTCACTTTCAAGTTGATCGGCTTCAATGATTAACGCGCCACCGTCGCTGGACAACAACAGATGCTGAATGCGCATAGATTTTCCTCTCCGTCGGATTGCTGACCGGGAAAGTGTAGTTCACTCCGGCAGGAGTGCAGGGCGTAAGACGTGGTTCCCTGCTGGTCGCGACATCGCAGGCCATAAAAAAGCCCCGCGAACGGGGCTTCTGAATCCATCTGTCACTCAGCTGGTCTGGTCAGCCAGCTTCGGGGCCAGAACGCGTTTACCCATGCGGATGCCGGGCTTCTCAACATATTTGTAGAGCAGCGACGCCAGCGCATAGGTCACCGGGATGGCAGAGACGCAGACAATCAGAAAGCGCGTCAGATCGCTTTTGAATTCGATATCCGTGTGATTCAGCAGCAGCGCGATCAATGGAATGACAATCAGTAGGTGCAGCAGGTAGACCGAGAACGAGACGTCGCCCAGCCAGGTGCTGAGACGGTTGTTCAGCAGCTTACGCGGCAGAGCAATCAGCTGCGCCATCCGGCTGCCCTGTGGATACTGCCAGAGAATGGCTGTCATACCGACGATCATCAGCGCTTCCATAATCACCTGCAGCTTGATGAACCCCAGACCCATTGCCACGCTGGCAACCGGTCCCAGCAGCGCAAAGGCGACGTAAAGCAGCGATTTGCGGCGGATGGCTTCTGCCAGCAGCATGCCCGACAGGAACATGTTCAGCTTAATCAGAATCATCGAAGGCATCTCAAATGCCTCATAATAATCGGCCAGCAGATAGCGTCCGGCGCAGCAGAGCACCATGATAGCGATCAGGGAGGCGGCATAGCCAAACCGCATCGTCACCAGCATGATGAACGGGAACAGCAGATAGAACTGCATCTCCAGTCCGATGCTCCAGTCAGGCAGTACGGTGTTAAAGCCGTACTCGGGCAGCATGCCGAACAGGAAACTGAAGTGGGTCAGCACATTTGCCAGCGACTGGTCGGTGTAACGTGACGACTCGGTTGCCGTGCCGGAGTAGAAATGCGCGATGGTGTCACGCATCTCGCCAAACCACGGCCCGTAAATCAGGGCGATGATTAACAGCAGATAGTAGAGCGGCGCGATGCGGAAAAAGCGACGGATCCAGAACTTTTTGATCGTTGCGGCGCTTTGCCATGGCTCTTTCTGCTGTCGCTCGACATAGTTTTTCGCCATCAGGTAGCCCGAAAGCAGAATAAACAGATCGACACCGATGCCAGGGGATGAAATCAGTGTGATATGGCAGTGAATCAGCAGGCTGATATGACCTACCAGTACCCAGAGAGAGGCGATGCCGCGTAATCCCTCAAGCTCAGTTGACCAACCTCGTGTTGCAGACATAACTCTTCCTCGTTTTTATCCGACCTTCGGCGCTCACTAAGCCTCAAGGCAACAGATATGTAAACGGCCCTTTACAAAAGTAAGAGGAATCTGAAGAAGAGAATGCTGAAAAAATCAACTTGAAAAGGGTAAAAACGCACAGAAAGTTAAGGGCGCGCAGCCGCACACCCTTAACCATTATTACAGCCCGGGACCTCTGTCAGGGCAGTTTTAACAGGAGCATACCGGCCAGCAGCAGGCTCAGGCCAGCCCAGCCTTTGCGGTTCAGTCGCTGACCAAACAGTACCCAGCCCGCCGCGACGGTGGCGATAATGCCAAAGCCACCCCAGACCGCATAGGCTATCGACAGGTCGATCCCTTTCACCGCCTGAGCAAGCGCGCTGAACGCGAGTAGCACACAGCAGAGCGAAAGCAGCCCGAATAGACGTTTTTTGAATCCATCAGAATATTTAAGGAATATATTGGCGGCAATCTCCAGCAGGATGGCGAGTGCCAGCCAGGCCGCATGGACAAAATCAGTGATGACCATGGTTAACCTCCGCTGATGATTCGGTGCCAGTTTTGATCAGGACGATTCCAGCAATTAGTGTCATCAGGCCGCCAATTTTCAGCGGTGACAGCGACTCGCCAAACAGCTGCACGCTGAACAGCGTAATCAGCAGGATGCCGATACCTTCCCACAGGGCATAAGCCACGCCCAGGGCGATATGTTTGATGGCGAAACTCAGCAGAATATAAGAACAGGCAATCATAGCCAGCATCATCAGGTAGCCATACTGGCTGCCGCTGAGGCTGGACCATTTCATAAACAGCGTACCGATTATTTCAGTCACGATAGCAAGTGATAATAAAACCCAGGCGTACATGGGGATCTCCAGCAACGAATTAATGACGACCTGCCACGCGTGATTGCGCGCAGACTCAGAACCATATCGAAGCGGAAGGGGGCTACAGGGCGTTACGCCAGTGCTTATCAGCGACGTTCCGGGCGGAAAGGAAAGCAGGGGAAATCAGGGAATAAAACACAAAAAGTTTGCGCATAAAGTTTACAACGCATCCACATTGTTGCTTCTCATCAGTGGACGGAAAGTGCCTCCGGTTATCTACACGCAGGATTTATAGCATCCGGCATATCGTAAAATCAACAGCAGATGCTGCTTTGTTTGATTTTAATTAAGGTTTGATGATTTGCAGATGCAGGCTAACGGAAAACAATGTGTGGCAAGAGATGGGGAATAAAAAAAGCCGGACAATAAGATGTCCGGCGAGATTTAAAGTGACACTGTCACGATTTAGTCGCTGCGTTGTGGGGTGGTGCGCACAGGCGCCTCTCCAGCCACGTAGTAGGCCGCAGTGCTGCGCGGCAGCGGTTCGCGTCCACGGATCTTATCGGCAATCTTCTCACCAATCATAATGGTGGTGGCATTCAGGTTACCGGTGATGATCAGCGGCATGATGGACGCATCCACAACGCGTAATCCCTGCAGGCCATGCACCCGACCTTCGCCATCGACGACCGCCATCTGGTCGTTACCCATTTTACAGGTGCCGCACGGGTGATAAGCGGTTTCGCCGTGGTTACGCACGAACTCGTCCAGCTCCTCATCCGTCTGACATTCAATGCCCGGGCTGATTTCGCGGCCGCGATACTTATCCAGCGCGGGCTGGTTGATGATCTCGCGGGTGATGCGAATCGCATCGCGGAATTCATGCCAGTCCTGCTCATGCGACATGTAGTTAAACAGAATCGCCGGATGGCGGCGCGGATCGCGTGATTTCAGGCGCACATGACCGCGGCTGGGCGAACGCATCGAACCGACGTGACACTGGAAGCCGTGGGCATCAACGGCATTGGAGCCGTTGTAGTTAATCGCCACCGGCAGGAAGTGATACTGAATGTTCGGCCAGCTGAACTCTTCACGGCTGCGGATGAAGCCACCGGCTTCAAACTGGTTACTGGCCCCGACACCGGTGCCATTGAACATCCACTCGGCGCCGATTTTAGGCTGATTCCACCACTTCAGCGCCGGATAGAGGGAGACCGGTTCTTTACACTCATACTGCAGATACATCTCCAGATGGTCCTGCAGGTTTTCACCCACGCCTGGCAGGTCATGAACCAGCGGAATATCAAACTGCTTCAGCAGTTCGGGCGAACCGACGCCAGAGCGTTGCAGGATCTGCGGCGAGGCGATAGCCCCGGCACAGAGCAGCACTTCACGGCGTGCGGTCGCTTTGTTCAGGGTGTTGCTGTCGCCCTGCAGAAACTCCACGCCCACCGCACGCTTACCGTCAAACAGGATACGGTCGGTGGTGGCATGCGTAATGATCTTCAGGTTGGCGCGGCCTTTAGCCTGATCGAGATAGCCGCGCGCGGTGCTGGAGCGGCGTCCCTGCGGCGTCACGGTACGGTCCATCGGACCAAATCCTTCCTGCTGATAGCCATTGAGGTCATCCGTGCGCGGATAGCCCGCCTGCACGCCCGCCTCAATCATCGCTTCAAACAGCACGTTGTTGCCCGCTTTTGGCGTTGCGACACAGACCGGGCCGTCACCGCCGTGGAAATCGTTCGGACCGATATCGCGGGTCTCCGCTTTGCGGTAGTAGGGCAGGCAGTCCAGATAGCTCCAATCCTCTAACCCTGGCGCGCTGGCCCAGTTATCGAGATCCATGGCGTTACCACGGATGTAACACATCCCGTTAATCAGTGACGAACCGCCCAGGCCTTTACCACGGCCACACTCCATGCGGCGATTGTTCATGTAAGGCTCAGGTTCTGTTTCATAGGCCCAGTTGTAGCGTTTGCCCTGTAACGGATAGGCGAGCGCGGCAGGCATCTGGGTGCGGAAATCAAAACGATAATCCGGGCCGCCCGCTTCCAGCAGCAGGACGCTGATGTTGCTCTCTTCGGTCAGACGGGTAGCCAGAACGTTTCCTGCGGATCCGGCGCCGATAATAATGTAATCAAATTCCATTCATCGTTCCTCAGGTTAAGGGTGATTAAAAGACTGACTGAAAACGCGTCAGCTCAACCTGCACTGACTTCACCTGGGTGTAACTCTGTAAGGTCATCAGGCCATTCTCACGGCCAATACCGGAGTGCTTGTAGCCTCCTACCGGCATCTCTGCGGCCGATTCACCCCACGTATTGATCCAGCAGATGCCGGCTTCAATCTGGTGGATGACGCGGTGCGCACGGTTGAGATCCTGCGTCACCAGTCCGGCAGCCAGGCCATATTCGGTGTCATTGGCGCGGCGGATCACTTCCTCTTCGCTGTCATAGCTCAGGATCGACATCACCGGTCCGAAGATCTCTTCACGCACAATCTTCATCTCATCACGGCAGTCGGTGAAGACAGTGGGTGCCACCCAGGCCCCCTGATCGAAGTCGCCGCCGGTCAGGCGTTTGCCGCCGCACAGCACACGTGCGCCTTCAGCGATGCCCGATTCGATATAACGCATCACGTTGTCGCGATGAGTGAAGCTGACCAGCGGACCAAAATTGGTGGCCGGGTCGCGCAGATCGCCAGCCCTGATGCGGGCAACACGCTCGCTGATTTTTTCCTCGAAAGCTGCTTTCAGCGACGCGGGAACAAAGACGCGGGTGCCGTTGGTGCAGACCTGACCGGAGCTGTAGAAATTCGCCATCATGGCGATGTCGGCGGCCAGATCGAGGTCGGCATCATCAAAGACGATCAGCGGAGATTTACCGCCCAGCTCCATGGTGACCTCTTTCAGGGTTGATCCTGCGGCATTGGCCATCACCTTTTTGCCGCTGACGACGCCACCGGTGAAGGAGACTTTGTCGATACCCGGATGTTCGGTCAGCAGCTGACCGGTGACCGCGCCGAGGCCTGGCAGCACGTTGAAGACCCCATCCGGCAGGCCCGCTTCGCTGTAGATTTCCGCCAGTTTCAGGGCGGTGAGCGGGGTCACTTCACTCGGTTTGAAAATCATCGCGTTACCCGCGGCCAGTGCAGGCGCGGATTTCCACAGGGCGATCTGAATCGGGTAGTTCCAGGCGCCAATCCCGGCCACCACGCCCAGTGGTTCGCGGCGGGTGTAGACAAAAGAGGTGTCGCGCAGAGGGATCTGCTGGCCTTCGATGGCGGGGATCAGCCCGGCGTAATATTCCAGTACGTCTGCACCGGTGACGATATCGACAGCGGAGGTTTCGCTGTAAGGTTTACCGGTGTCGAGCATCTCCAGCTCTGCCAGCTCATCGTTACGCTGACGCAGAATATCGACGGCGCGGCGCAGAATGCGCGAACGCTCCATCGCGGTCATCGCGGCCCAGACCTTCTGGCCTTTTCTGGCGGCAGCAACGGCGCGATCGACATCTTCCAGGCCGGCGGCATGAACCTCTGCCAGTACGTCGCCGTTGACCGGATTGATCGTCTGGAACGTTTCGCCAGACGCTGCGGCCACATAAGCGCCATCGATGTAGAGTTTCTGCTCGTTGAATCGGGACATGTTTTCTCCTTCCGTTATTCGTGCTCGCCAGCCAGTTGCTGACGGATGAACTGGGTGGTCAGTGTGCGGGCGATGACCGGGTCAAAAGGCTTACCGCTCAGCGCTGCGCGCAGCCACAGACCATCTATCAGGGCGGCCAGGCCATGCGCGGCAAGACGCGCTTTTTCCAGCGGCAGCTGACGCCGGAACTCCACCGCCAGGGTGGAGTAGAGCCGCCGGCTGCTGACCCGCTCCAGGCGGTTGAGCTGGGGCTGATGCATGCTGCTTGACCAGAAGTCGAGCCAGGCTTTCATCGCGGCGCTGTGCACCTGGGTTTCATCAAAATTCCCGTCAACGATGGCACACAGTCGCTGTTCAGCCGGGGCATCGGCCAGCGGCCGTAACCGCGTCAGAACCGCTTCGCGCAGCTGCCGCGTCACATCACGCATCGTGGCTTCCAGCAGGCCGTTCTTATCTTTGAAATAGTGACTGATGATGCCGGTAGAAACCCCCGCCCGCCGGGCGATCTGGGCGATAGTGGCATCATTGATTCCAACTTCGTTAATCGTACTCAGGGTCGCATCAATCAGTTGCCGACGTCGTATCGGCTGCATCCCTACTTTTGGCATAGCTCCGCTCCGGCTCCGCCCTCAAATTGAACCCCTATTTAAACTTTTTTTGATTGCACGTTCAATATAAAAAGAAATTTTGTTAGTGTAGTGTTCTTTAAATGTAGCGTAAGCGAAACGGCAATGAGTGCTAAGCTCACTGTCAGCCGTTACGCTTAAACAGGAAGTGACAGAACGATAGGAGGCCGCACGGCCTGAAAACCCCGTGAGCGGCAAATGTTATCCATTGCGTATTTTCAGGATATTAACCAGAGGTAATCGATGAATAATCCACCTGCCGGTGAAAAAGACAGACTCAATCCCGTTGTATTTTATACCTCTGCCGGATTGATTCTGACGTTTTCACTTGTGACGATTCTCTACAGTGAACTGGCCGCGAGCTGGATCCTCAAGGCGGTTAACTGGGTCTCCGCCACCTTCGGCTGGTACTACATGCTGGCTGCCACGCTCTACATTGTCTTTGTGCTCTACATGGCCTGTTCGCGCTTTGGCTCAATCAAGCTGGGGCCGGAGCACGCCAAACCGGAATTCAGCATCCTCAGCTGGTCCGCCATGCTGTTTGCCGCCGGGATCGGGATCGACCTGATGTTCTTCTCGGTGGCTGAACCGGTGACGCAATATATGCAGCCGCCGGAAGGGGCGGGGCAGACGCTGGAGGCGGCCCGTCAGGCGATGGTCTGGACGCTGTTTCACTATGGCCTGACCGGCTGGTCAATGTATGCGCTGATGGGCATTGCGCTGGGCTACTTCAGCTATCGCTATAACCTGCCGCTGACCATTCGTTCCGCGCTCTATCCCATCTTCGGCAAACGCATCAATGGCCCGATTGGTCACACCGTCGATATCGCCGCAGTGGTGGGTACGATCTTCGGTATTGCGACCACGCTCGGCATCGGGGTGGTGCAGCTTAACTATGGCCTGAAGGTGCTGTTTGATATTCCGGAAGGACTGACCGCGCAGACCGCGCTGATCATCCTCTCGGTGGTGATCGCCACCATTTCGGTGACCTCCGGCGTGGATAAAGGTATCCGTATCCTCTCCGAGCTCAACGTGGTGATGGCGCTGGGGCTGATCCTCTTCGTGCTGTTCTTCGGCAACACCGAATTTCTGCTGAATGCGCTGGTGCTGAACGTGGGGGACTACATCAACCGCTTCATGGGCATGACGCTCAACACCTTTGCCTTTGATCGTCCGACGCAATGGATGAACAGCTGGACGCTCTTCTTCTGGGCGTGGTGGGTGGCCTGGTCGCCTTTTGTCGGCCTCTTCCTGGCGCGTATTTCACGCGGTCGTACCATCCGCGAGTTCGTGCTCGGCACCCTGATCATTCCCTTCACCTTTACGCTGCTGTGGCTGTCGGTGTTTGGTAACGCCGCGCTCTATCAGATTATTCACGGCAATGCGGGCTTCGCTCAGGAGGTGATGAATCATGCAGAGCGTGGCTTCTACAGCCTGCTGGCGCAGTATCCGGCCTTTAAACTCAGCGCCTCTGTCGCGACGATCACCGGTATGCTCTTCTACGTCACTTCTGCAGACTCCGGATCGCTGGTGCTGGGGAACTTCACCTCACGTCTCAAAGACATCAACAGCGATGCGCCCAACTGGCTGCGTATCTTCTGGTCGGTGGCGATCGGGGTTCTGACCCTGAGTATGCTGATGGCGAACGGCATCTCGGCCCTGCAGAACACCACCGTGATCATGGGTCTGCCGTTCAGCTTTGTGATCTTCTTTGTGATGGCGGGGCTCTATAAATCGCTGAAGATTGAAGATCACCGTCGCGCCAGCGCCACGCGTGACACCGCGCCCTATCTGGCCCACGCTACGGATCGCCGCACCTGGAAAAAGCGCCTGTCGCGGCTGATGAACTATCCGGGGTCGCGTTATACCCAGCAGATGATGGAAAAAACCATCTATCCGGCGATGGAAGAGGTCGCGAAAGAGCTGGAGCTGCGGGGTGGCCGGGTGTCGCTGGAGAGCGTCGCGCCGGATGCGGCCAACCCGATCGGCTATCTGGATCTGCGCGTGCATCTGGGCGAGGAGCAGGACTTCATCTATCAGGTCTGGCCGCAGCAGTACTCGATTCCGGGCTTTACCTATCGCGCCCGCAGCGGTAAATCGACTTACTACCGGCTGGAAACCTTCCTGATGGAGGGCAGCCAGGGTAACGACCTGATGGACTACAGCAAAGAGCAGGTGATCATCGACATTCTGGATCAGTACGAGCGGCACCTGAACTTCATCCATCTCAACCGTGAGGCACCGGGCAGCAATATCAGTTTCCCGAGCGCCTGATGCCAGGCCCGTCCGCACACTGCGGGCGGGCTTTTTTTTTGCCGTCAGCGGCAGGCAATGCCGCGCCGGACGCGGATATCGACTATCTTTAGGGCTTAACTGGCCTGATGCCTGAAGGTGTAGACAGGGAGTCATATGGGAAAAATATTCAGTACGTTTCTGCCGCTCTATACCACCACGCTGCTGATGCTGCTGGGCTCCGGTCTGCTGACCACCTATGTTTCACTCCGGCTGGCGAGCGAGCAGGTGAACGGGGCACTTATCGGTGCCATCATCGCGGCAAACTATATTGGTCTGGTGATTGGAGGCAAAGTCGGGCACAACCTGATCGCCCGCGTCGGCCATATCCGCGCCTATGTCGCCTGTGCCGGGATCATTACCGCCTCGGTGATTGGCCACGGGCTGACCGACTTTATTCCGCTGTGGGTGTTTCTGCGTCTGATCATCGGGCTCTGCATGATGTGCCAGTACATGGTGCTGGAGAGCTGGCTCAACGACCAGGCGGAATCCTCTCAGCGCGGCATGATTTTCGGCTTGTATATGGTCGCGACCTATCTGGGGCTGAGCGGCGGTCAGGTGGTGCTGAGCCTGCAGAGTGGCTTTGGCGTGAGTACGCTGCTGATCGTGGCACTCTGCTTCGCGCTCTGTCTGGTGCCGATTGCGCTGACCACCCGTACCCACGTCAGGCCCATGACCCCCGCGCCGATGGAGCTGGGCTACTTTATCCGCACCATTCCCAAACTGCTCGGCACCACGCTGGTAACCGGCATGGTGATCGGGGCGTTTTACGGGCTGGCGCCGGTTTACGGCAGCAGCAAAGGCTTCACCACCAGTCAGACCGGCTACTTTATGAGCCTGACGATTTTTGCCGGTCTGGTTTCACAGTTCCCGCTGAGCTGGCTTTCCGACCGCTACGACCGTCAGCGGCTGTTATTTATCATCGCGCTGCTGTTTGCCGTCTCCTGTGTGCCGCTGATTATGCTGCCGCATCTTACCTTCCACTGGATGATAGGCATCGCCTTTGTGGCCAGCATGATGCAGTTCGCGCTCTATCCGCTGCAGGTTGCGCTGGCGAACGATCAGGTTGCCGCCGAGCGACGGGTGTCGTTAACCGCCTGTCTGCTGATGGCGTTTGGGATTGGTGCCAGTATCGGGCCGCTGGTGGTAGGGGCGCTGATGCAGCCGCTGGGCAGCAATATGCTCTATCTCTTCTTCGCCGTCTGCGCGCTGGTGACGGGCGGGCTGAGCTATGTGCGAACGCCACGTCCGTTGCCGACAACCGAAGTGCCGCTGCCGCATGTGGTGATGCCTGATAGCCTGGCAACCTCACCGCTGGGTGCAGCCCTGAACCCGACGCTGGAAGAGGAGGTGATCCAGGCGTCAATGGGCGGTCAGGAGCCGGAAGAGGAGAGCGATGAATCTGAAGAGCAGCCAGAAGCCGGGGAAGAGCCGGACGACCGCGCCACGGATAAGACGCAACTCTAAAGCCGGGCCGCGGTCTGCACCCTTGAGGCAGAATGTCCCGATCTGACCCGACTTTGTCTCTCCGCTGACTCGACAGCCGGGACGCCACGCGCGAAGCTGACGCATCATTCTAACAGGAGTGCCGCCATGCCTGAACTTCGCCCCCGCTGTGAACGTTGTGACTGTGACCTGCCGCCATCTTCCCTGGCGGCACGGATCTGCTCATTTGAATGCACCTTCTGCGCGGAATGTGCCGAACACCTGCAGCATCGTTGCCCCAACTGCGGCGGAGAGATGGTGCGTCGCCCGGTGCGTCCGGCGGAGAAACTGGAGGCGTATCCGGCGAAAACGCGCCCCTGATCTGCCGCGGGGCCTGCCCGCTTTCCCACTGCGCTGCCGTTGCTTGTGTCGGTGCAGAGGCGGATCTGGCTATACTGTGCAGAGGCTTTAGCGACGCAGGCGGAGGATCAATGTCTTACCAGTTTCTGGAGGGGTCAGCGTGGCGGCATATCTGGGTCGTGGGCGATCTGCACGGCTGCCGCGCTGAACTGGATGCGCGGTTACAGCAGCATCAGTTTGATCCGCAGCAGGACCTGCTGATTGCTGTGGGTGATCTCATCGATCGCGGGCCCGACAGCCTGGGGTGCCTGGCGCTGCTGAAGCAGCCCTGGTTTCGCAGCGTGAGGGGCAACCATGAGGAGATGGCCCGGTCGGTGTTACAGGGTCACGAAAAGCAGCGCTGGCAGATGAACGGCGGCGACTGGTTCTGGCGGCTGCGCGGCAGTGCCATTATTTCGGCGCGTCACGCGCTGCTGCGCTGTCGCGATCTGCCGCTGATTTTGCATTTACAGCTGGGGGCGCGCACCGTGGTGATTGCCCATGCGGATTACCCCGCCGCGGAGTACGCCCTGGATAAACCGCTGGACTGGGAGGAGGTGGTCTGGAGCCGTCAGCGGCTGGAGGCGCTTCAGTCCGGCGCAGAAAGCGGCATCCACGGGGCAGATGCCTTTTATTTTGGTCACACCCCGCTGAAGGAGCCGCTGACGGTGGCTAACCTGCACTATATCGATACCGGTGCGGTGTTTGGCCATCATCTGACGATGGTTCAGCTGCAGTAATTTCAGCGGAACAGACGCCCGTCCCGCACCAGCTCGCGGGGGTAGCTGTTCTTGATACGGCTGCCGACTTTCTTTGCCAGCCCCAGCGGCTGCTGCTGATAAGTGACAATCATCTCACTACCGGCGGGTTCGCTTTCCGGATAGATATCCCGCCCGCGATACCACTCTTCTGCCTCGGCTGCCGTCAGTTCGAAGGCGTGCTTCGCATCCGGTTGCGCCAGCGTGATGACCGCCTCATGCTGCCAGCGATAGCCTTTCGCGAAGGTTTCAGCCAGCTTGAGGCCAATTCTTGAGAAACGCACTCTGCCCAGCAGCGGGGTGACGGCCGCCGGGAACAGCCAGATCTCTTTATCACGCTGCCACAGCACCAGCGAATCGTCCCAGCGGAGTGAGACGGCGGCGGCGGCCTGAATGATGTCGCTCTCCAGCTTGCGGCTGACGTGCGAGAAGGGCAGCTTGCCGACTTTATAGCCCGGTGCAGGCAGCGGATCGACCGACGCGGTTTTGCGCAACCGGGCCACAAAAAAGCCTTCGCTGTCGAACATCTGCGGGAAAACGTGCAGATAGCCCTCTGGCGTAGCGGCCAGCTCCGCCCCCGCAAACAGTTCGTTGAGCGGCAGGATTTCCACGGCGTCGGGGTAACGCTGCAGCAGCCAGGCGATGACCTGCTGATTCTCAATCTGATTCAGGGTGCAGGTCGAGTAGACCAGCGTGCCGCCCGGTTTAAGGGCATGGAAGGCGCTGTCGAGCAGGTCGCGCTGGGTGGCGGCAATCTCTTCTGTACTGGCCAGCGACCAGTTTCTCAGGGCATCGGGATCTTTCCGCATCACCCCTTCGCCTGAGCAGGGGGCGTCAAGCAGGATGGCGTCAAACTGTTCCGGCAGCGCAGGACCGAAAACCCGGGCGTCGAAATGTGTCAGCGCACTGTTGGTGACGCCGCAGCGGGTAATGTTGGCGTGCAGGACTTTCACCCGGCTGGAGGAGAACTCATTGGCCAGAATGATCCCCTGATTGCCCATCCGGGCCGCAATCTGGGTGGTTTTTGAACCTGGTGCCGCCGCCATATCCATCACGGCGCTGACCGCTGTCTGCGCGTCGAACAGGGCGGTGACCGGCAGCATGGAGCTGGCTTCCTGAATATAGAACAGGCCGCTGAGGTGTTCCGCGACGCTGCCCAGCGGCAGGCTCTCATCTTCCCGGCTGATCCAGAATCCCTCTTCGCACCATGGCACCGGCGTAAGCTGCCACTCATAGTCAGCGGTGAGACGCAGGAAGTCAGCCACGCTGATCTTCAGGGTATTCACCCGCAACGTGCGGCGCAGCGGCTGCTGACTGATGGCGAGGAACTGCGCGAAGCTGGCCTCATCGGGCAGGCTCTGGCGCATTAAAGAGAGAAAATCGGCGGGGAAAAGCGAAGCAGCATCTGACACGGGCACATTCCAGTTAAGGCAAAGGCGGCAGTGTACCATGCAGAAAGGAAACGGGCAGCCAGGCTGCCCGTCTCAGGATGAATAAGTCTGGCGCGGTTTTGCGCAGAGGCATACAGGCCGCTGAAAACGTGAAGCGATGGGAGCATACGCCCGGAGTAAAGCATAGCGGGCCAGGGATGGTCCGCGCTGAGCCCGCCAGGGATGGCGGTTTTTGCGTCTTTGCGGAGGGCGTATGCTCCCTGAGCCTGCTCGATGCAAAGCAACCAGGCGGGCAGCATCAGACTGCCCGCCTAACCTGACTTAGCGCGGAGACGGAATCGCCGTTCCCCAGTTGCGCCAATCCTTCGGCGCTTCATCCTGCAGCAGGAAGTGTTTATCCGGCGTCGCCTGCGGAGCCAGCGGCACTGTTGGCGGGGTGGCAAACTGGATGCCGCCGCGAATAAACTGCTGGAAGGTGCCGGTTTTCACCACGCCGCCAATCAGACCGAAGTCGAGGTTGTAGCCGGACGCTAGCCAGAACACCGAGTTATTCCGCACCAGATGCTGATACTTCTTGCTGATACGCAGGGCAATCTGCACGCGATCCGCCATATTGCCCAGCGACGTGCCGGTCACGGTGCCCACTTCCACGCCGCGGAACAGCACTGGCGTGCCCAGCGACAGGGAACCGGCTTCGGTGGCATCAACGTAAATATTCAGGCCATTCAGGTAGCGCGAATCGGTAATGGTGCTCTCCTGCAACTCAAAGGTGCGCACGGCACCGCCTTTGCCCGGGTCCACGTTAACGTAAGGCTGCAACAGCGTTTCCAGATGATTCACCCCCGTTGCGGAAATCTCTGGAGAGACCACCGAGAAACGGCTGCCGAGGCGGGCAAAATCATCCACATATTCGGGATAGAGCACCGCTTTGGCGACGACCTGATTGTTATCTTTACTGAGCGAAAGCGACTCCACCTGGCCGACATTGATGCCCAGGTAACGAATCGGCATCCCGGCTGAAAGCTTGCTGGCGTCATAGGTGTGCAGGGTAATCTGACTGCCCACCGCGCGGGCGGCGGTTTCAGACGGGTAGAGCACACGCTTGACCCCTTTGGCCGACTTTGCACCGGTCATGTTGTCGAAGCTGATTGCACCTTTCAGCGCCCGGTTAAGCGGCGATGCCTGAACTGTCAGGCCGCTGCCGTTAAGACTGACGCGGGCGCCGCCCTCGGCCCAGAAGACGCTTTCGCTGGTCAGCAGCTTGCGATACTCCGGCTGGATGTGCACCGCGATATCAAAGGCGTCAGCGCGCGGCGTGACTTTCACAATCTCACCGACCTGAAACTTACGGTACAGCACCACCGACCCCGCCTGCACGTCAGGCAGACTGTTGGCGGTCAGCGTCAGGGTAGTGGAGGGGCCATCACCGGTAATGCCTTCTTCCGCTTTTTCCGCATCGGCAAACAGCGGATAGGCGGTTTTCGGCTCGCCTTTCCTGCCCGGCTCCAGCCGGATGCCGCCATCGACCCATTCACGGGCGCTGGCACCTAACACCTGCATTCCGTCGAGACCAAATTTCACATCGAGCCGGCTGTTGACGATAAATTTGCTGTCCCCGTGCACCAGGCTGCGATTCTCAGGATTCACCGCGACCACGAAATTGACGCCATTCTCATCCAGAGAGCGCGACATCACCTGACCAATCTGCATGCCGTGCAGCATCAGCGGCTGCCCCTGATCGATACCGTAGCTCTCCGGCGCACTCAGCCTGACCGTCAGCACGTTGGGTTTCTGCAGCAGCGTCTCATTTGACGCCAGCACGGTGTAGTGCTGCTGCGGCTCACCTTCGCCGGGAACCAGTTCCAGCGTGTTACCGGTCAGCAGCGCACTGAGGCTGGTATCGGTCAGGCTGATTTTCGGGCTGTGCATCTCAATGCGGGTGCCGCTGCGCATCAGACCGACCACCGACGGATCAATCGTCAGCTCGCCGGTCACCTTGCCGCCATCCTGCAGGTTGAGCTTAGTCAGCGTGCCGACCTCCAGTCCCTGATAGATCAGCGGCGTGCTGCCCGCTTTAAGGTTATTGCCGTTGGGCAGATCCAGGGTAATCAGCACGCCGCGCTGACTGTGCGCCAGGTCAGGGTAGAGCCGGTAGTTCTGCTCCGCTTTGGCCTCTCCGGCATTTTCCGGGGAGTCAAAGGCAATCGCGCCATTCACCAGCGCCGCCAGACTCTCCAGCTGCACTTTGGCACCGCTCAGGCTGACATCAGCATTGACGCCGGAGACGTTCCAGAAGCGACTGTTGGTTTTCACCAGATGGGTGAAGCGACGGTCAATCAGCACATCAATTGCCACCCCGTCGGATTTGCTGTTGATGTTGTAGTCATAGACCCGGCCAACCGGAATCTTGCGGTAGTAGACCAGCGAACCGGTGTTAAGCGAGCCGAGATCGGGGGCATGCAGATGGATCAGCAGTTCGCCGGTGTTCACCCGATATTTCGGCTGGGTATCGAGCGCGGTAAAGGCCTCGCTGGGTTTCCCTTTGCCGGGCATCATCCCGATATAGTTACCGCCGACCAGCGCATCCAGTCCCGACACGCCAGCCAGTGAGGCTTTCGGCGTCACCAGCCAGAACTGGGTGTCTTCGCGCAGCGCGTCGCGCATATCGCTCTTGATACTGGCTTTGATCTGAATGCGGCGATAGTCGTCGCTGAGATTAATGCCCTGCACGGTGCCCACTTCCACACCCTGATAACGGATCGGGGTACGGCCCGGCACAATCCCATCCGCCGTCTGGAAATTGATGGTGATGGTGGTGCCGCGCTCCTGGTAGTTGGTCCAGAGCAGCCAGCAGGCGATCAGCATCGCAATTATCGGCAGCAGCCAGAAGGGCGAAACTTTACGCTTATTGCGCAGCGTGGCGTTAGTCGGTGTAGTCGGCGTTTCCTGTTGCATGTGCATCCCAGAGCAGGCGGCTGTCCAGCCACTCAACAGACATAATGGTCAGGATAACGGCGGCGCCAAAAAAGAGCGCCGCCGGTCCCATGGTAAAAGCCAGCAGCTGATCGCGATTGACCAGCGACATGGTTAACGAAATGACAAACAGATCCAGCATTGACCAGCGGCCAACCCAGGTGACAAACCGCAGTAACCGGATGCGGGTGCGCAGCCCCTGTTCACAGCGGAAATGGATGCTGAGCAGCAGAGTCAGCATCACCAGCACTTTGGTAAAGGGCACCAGAATACTGGCGATAAACACAATCGCGGCGACCGGCACATTGCCTTCACCCAGCGACAGAATGCCCGAGAAGATGGTGTCCTCACGCCGTGATCCGTTGAGGTACACCACGGAAATAGGCAGCAGGTTCGCCGGGATCAGCAGCACAATCGAGGCAATCAGCGCCGCCCAGGATTTTTGCAGGCTGTGGCGGCGACGGAAGTCGAGCGGCGTGTGACAGCGCGGGCAGCGCCCCCGTTCGTCCGGCAGGCCGGTATGGTGACAGTTCAGACAGACCTGCATCTCGTCACGCGCCATATTGCCGGGCTGCTGCGGGTAGAAATGCTCCCACAGCTGCTCCATATTGAGATGGATCAGCGTCAGCACGCTCAGCACCGTCAGGGCGATGTAAGCCGCCAGCCCATACCCAATCTCCAGCGAAGCATAGTCCTGCACCTTAATCGACGCCACGGCAATGCCGATCAGGTAGATATCGAGCATCACCCACTCTTTCAGCTTCTCCAGCATCAGCAGCACAGGCCGCAGGTTCATGCCCAGCCGGTGACCGATACCGAGATAGCAGATGCCGGCCACCAGGGTGATCGGCGCGCCCAGGGTGCAGAAGGCCACCATTGACGCCGTCAGGACATCCCCCTGCTGCGTCATCTGAATCACGCCCTCCAGCACGCTGGCATTGATGCGCATCCCCAGCAGACGGATATCCACCAGCGGCAGGGAAAACGCGAACGGCATCAGCACCATCATGGTGGCGGCCATGGCCATCAGACGTGTCATCGACCAGTCGTGACCGCTGACTATCCGGGCGTTGCAGCGCGGACAGTAGGCCGCCTGATGCGATTTCACATCCGGTAAGGAAAAAAGGGTATCGCATTGCGGGCAACGCTGATAACGTGCGTGAGGCAATGTCTGGCTGATAGCGTGAATTTTCATAGGGTGGTGCAATTTTCGCTCGTCAGAAGTAACAGATATCGGTCATTAAGACATTGTCTGTGTGCCTGTCTCGGGCATCACGCTTCGATCCACAGAATGCTAAGGTTATAGTAACTAACGCTATGATTCACCTTGTCGCTCTGGATAATTAAAACTTATTTTTAACGAACGGTCTCAATAAACCCGTTCAGATGTCATTGGTAACGGTTGAATAATGAACAAAACTGCCTTTTACGCCGATCTAAATCGCGATATGCGAGCCCTGCTGGCGGGCGAAACGGCGTTTCTCGCCGCGATGGGAAACTTTAGCGCGCTGCTGTATGAACGTCTCGATGGCGTGAACTGGGCAGGTTTCTACCTGCTGACGGAAGCCGATACGCTGGTGCTGGGCCCGTTCCAGGGCAAAATCGCCTGTGTGCGCATTCCGGTCGGTAAAGGTGTGTGTGGCACGGCGCTGGCAGAAGAGAAAGTGCAACGCGTGGATGATGTGCATGCCTTCCCGGGCCACATCGCCTGCGACGCTGCCAGCAACGCTGAGATTGTGATTCCTCTGAAAGTGAATGGCACTGTGGTTGGGGTGCTGGACATCGACAGCGTGGATTACAATCGTTTTGACAGCGATGACGAATCAGGGCTGGTCACACTGACTGATGGGCTTTGTGAAGTGCTTGCGAACAGCGACTTAGAAAAATATCTGCAGCTGACGCGCAGCTAATCGACTGGATCACATGGCATTTAGCGATGTTGTCATTATAATGTCGCCTGTTCATGCCTGCGCTGGTCGGCAAACCCGTTGTAATCAGGAAATTTCATGGAAAATCAACCTAAGTTGAATAGCAGTAAAGAAGTCATCACTTTTCTGGCGGAGCGCTTTCCGCACTGCTTTAGCGCTGAAGGTGAAGCGCGTCCGCTCAAAATCGGTATCTTTCAGGATCTGGTCGAGCGTGTTCAGGGCGAAATGAGCCTGAGCAAAACACAGCTGCGTTCCGCGCTGCGTCTTTATACGTCGAGCTGGCGTTATCTCTACGGCATCAAAGCCGGTGCTATCCGTGTCGATCTCGACGGTAACGCCTGTGGCGTGCTGGATGAGCAGCACGTCGAGCATGCGCGTAAGCAGCTTGAAGAAGCGAAAGCGCGTGTTCAGGCACAGCGCGATCAGCAGCGTGCCGCCCGTCGTGAAGCGGGTGAAAGCGAAGAGGGCGCGGCACCGCGTCGTGCGCGCAAGCCTGCTGCACGTAAGCCTGCCGAGGGCGACGCCGCACGCAAACCGCGTCCGCAGACTGCTGCACCGCGTGCGACCGCCTCACAGCATCGCAAACCAGCCCCACGTCCGGAGCAGGAAGCCCGACCCATCACTGATACCTCAACTTTGCAACCCGGCCAGAGTATTAAAGTTAAAGCAGGCAAAAGTGCGATGGACGCTACCGTTCTTGAAGTATCGAAAGACGGCGTTCGGGTCCAGCTCGCTTCCGGCATGGCAATGATTGTGCGCGCAGAACACTTGCAGTTCTGAAACGGAGGCTAACCCCGGCATGAACACCCTTTTCAAAGTTGGACTTATTGCGGGCCTGCTGTTAGCAGGCCCAACGTTCGGCGCGGAGAATATCACCCGCGCCGATCAGATCCCCCAGCTTCACGAAGACCCGCAGGACCCGACGGTCAGTGAGCGTGTCACCTCACGCTTCACCCGTTCCCACTACCGCCAGTTCGACCTGGATCAGAACTTTTCAGCGAAGATTTTCGATCGCTATCTGAACATGCTCGACTACAGCCACAATGTGCTGCTGGCGTCGGATGTGGAGCAGTTTGCCAGCAAAAAAACCACCGTCGGCGATGAGCTGCGCAGTGGCAAGCTGGATCTCTTTTACGATCTCTATAATCTGGCGCAGAAACGCCGTTTTGAGCGCTATCAGTATGCGCTGACGGTGCTGGCGCGTCCGATGAACTTCAGCGGCAATGACACTATCGACATTGACCGCGGCAAGGCTCCCTGGCCGAAAGATGAAGCCGAGCTGAATGCTCTGTGGGATGCCAAGGTCAAATATGACCAGCTGAGCCTGAAGCTGGCGGGTAAAACCGACCAGGAGATTCGCGACGTTCTGACCAAGCGTTATAACTTCGCGATTCGCCGTCTCGCCCAGAGCAACGGTGAGGACGTTTTCCAGCTGGTGATGAACGCCTTTGCCCGCGAAATCGATCCGCACACCAGCTACCTGTCGCCACGTAACACCGAGCAGTTCAACACCGAGATGAGCCTGTCTCTGGAAGGGATCGGTGCCGTGCTGCAGATGGATGACGACTACACCGTCATCAACTCGATGGTTGCGGGTGGACCGGCAGCGAAAAGTAAATCCATCACGGTGGGCGATCGCATCGTCGGCGTCGGTCAGCCCGGCAAGCCGATGGAAGATGTGATTGGCTGGCGTCTGGATGACGTGGTGGCGAAAATCAAAGGACCGAAAGGCAGCAAAGTGCGCCTTGAGATCCTGCCAGCCGGTAAGGGCACCAAAACCCGCACCGTGACGCTGACGCGTGAGAAAATCCGTCTGGAAGATCGCGCCGTCAAAATGAGCATCAAGAATGTCGATAAACAGAAAGTGGGCGTGCTCGACATTCCTGGTTTCTATGTCGGTCTCACCGATGACGTGAAGGTTCAGCTGCAGAAGCTGCAGAAGCAGAACGTTGACAGTGTCGTGATCGATCTGCGGACCAACGGCGGCGGTGCGCTGACCGAAGCGGTTTCGCTCTCCGGTCTGTTTATTCCGAGTGGTCCGGTTGTTCAGGTGCGCGACAACAATGGTCGGGTGCGTGAAGACAGCGACAACGACGGCGTAGTCTATTACAAAGGGCCGCTGGTGGTGCTGGTTGACCGCTTCAGTGCCTCCGCCTCTGAGATCTTCGCTGCGGCGATGCAGGATTACGGACGTGCAGTGATCGTCGGCGAGCCGACCTTCGGGAAGGGCACCGTGCAGCAGTATCGCTCTCTGAACCGCATCTACGATCAGATGCTGCGTCCGGAGTGGCCGGCGTTAGGCTCCGTCTCCTATACCATTCAGAAGTTCTACCGGATTAACGGTGGCAGTACTCAGCGTAAAGGCGTCACGCCCGATCTGCTGATGCCAACCGGGGTGGAAGCGGCTGAAACCGGTGAGAAGTTCGAAGATAACGCACTGCCGTGGGACAGCATCAAAGCGGCGACCTACGTCAAAACCGGCGACGTCAAACCGCTGGTGGCGCAGCTGACGAAGCAGCACGCTGAACGTATTGCCCAGGATCGTGAGTTCCAGTACATCATGAAGGACATTGCGCGTTTCAATGCCCTGAAAGATAAACGCAACATTGTGTCGCTCAACCTTGCTCAGCGCGAGAAAGAGAATCACGAAGATGATGCGTTACGTCTGGAGCGTATCAACGCGCGTTATCAGGCTGAAGGCAAAAAACCGCTTAAAAACCTGGACGAGCTGCCGAAAGATTATAAAGAGCCCGATCCTTACCTCGATGAGACGGTGAAGATTGCGAACGATCTGGCGCAGCTGGAGAAATCCCAGCCGGAAGCGCCCGCGGCGAAATAACCCGCTGCGATGAGAAAAAGCACCGCCTGGCGGTGCTTTTTTTTGCCTGCGGGAGGGCCATTCCGCCGTAATCATTAGCCGCTGTAATCGTGCCAGCGTGACGGTCGGCGCAGCAGGCG
Organism: Pantoea sp. M_10; assembly: GCF_008631515.1. NCBI lineage: Bacteria > Pseudomonadati > Pseudomonadota > Gammaproteobacteria > Enterobacterales > Erwiniaceae > Pantoea > Pantoea sp. M_10. The sequence goes on from NZ_VWUL01000001.1 coordinate 44,687, forward strand.
TGACAAAATGTAAAGTTATGTCTTTTTAGGCACTTAAACGTTAAGGTCGCTTGAAAAGCGGCCCAATGCACATAGGATATCTATCCGCGTATAGGCGCGTGAACTACTGAGGAAGATTAACGATTATGATGCGTATTGCTCTTTTCCTGATGACCAACCTGGCTGTGATGTTGGTATTCGGGCTGATTCTCAGCCTGACAGGGATCCAGTCAAGCAGTGTCCAGGGCCTGATGATCATGGCAGGCCTGTTTGGCTTCGGCGGTGCGTTTGTTTCACTGCTGATGTCGAAGTGGATGGCACTGCGATCGGTGGGTGGTGAAGTGATTGAACAGCCGCGCAATGAAACGGAGCGCTGGCTGATGGAGACGATCGGCCGTCAGGCTCAACAGGCGGGCATTGCGATGCCACAGGTCGCGATCTATCACGCGCCTGACATCAACGCCTTTGCCACGGGTGCACGTCGTAACGCCTCGCTGGTAGCGGTTTCAACCGGTCTGCTGCAGAACATGAGCCGCGATGAGGCTGAAGCGGTCCTGGCGCACGAAGTGTCGCATATCGCGAACGGCGACATGATCACCATGACCCTGATTCAGGGTGTGGTGAACACCTTCGTGATTTTCGTGTCCCGTATTCTGGCGCAGATCGCGGCGGGCTTCATGTCCGGCAACCGTGACGATGGCGAAGAGAGCAGCAACGGCAACCCGCTGGTCTATTTTGCGGTGTCGATGGTGCTGGAGCTGGTATTCGGTATTCTTGCCAGCATTATCACCATGTGGTTCTCCCGTCACCGCGAGTTCCACGCCGATGCCGGTTCAGCGAAGCTCGTCGGCCGTGAGAAGATGATTGCGGCGCTGCAGCGTCTGAAAACCAGCTACGAACCGCAGGAGCCGAGCAGCATGATGGCGTTCTGCATCAACGGCAAAGGCAAGTCGTTCAGCGAGCTGTTTATGTCGCATCCCCCGCTGGACAAACGTATTGAAGCCCTGCGCAGCGGCCAGTATCTGAAATAGCCCTGAGCGGCATAAAAAAGGCGACCCCCGGGTCGCCTTTTCTTTTTCGGCCCTCAGGCGCGGTTCTGCGTCATGCGTGACACGCTGACCAGCGCGGCCATGGCGGCAAAACTGCCCGCCAGCAGTAGCGAGGCGTGCGTGCCTTGCTCATCAAACAGATTAAACATCAGCGCGACCAGCGCGGCTCCCGCACTCTGACCCAGCAGACGCGCGGTACCCAGCATGCCGCTGGCACCGCCGCTGCGATGGCGGGGCGCTGAGGTGACAATGGTATGATTGTTGGGCGACTGAAACAGCCCGAAACCGGCACCGCACAGCATCATGCGCCAGATGATATCGCCGTCGCCGGGATTCGCCGGCAGCCAGGCAAGCAGAAACAGCCCCAGCGCGAACATCGCCAGACCGATGCCCCCCAGCAGCCCGGCGTGCACCCGCCCAATCAGCCGGCCGGCAATCGGCGCAAACACCATGGTGGCCAGCGGCCAGGGCGTCAGGAGTAAACCAGTGGCCACCTCATCACGCTGCAGGACGTTTTGCAGAAAGAAGGGCAGCGACACCATGGCGAGCATCTGCGCGCAGAACGAACAGACCGACGTCCCCATCGACAGGCTGAAAATCGGGATACGCAGCAGGTCAACCGGTAACAGCGGCACCGTCATCGCGAGCTGGCGACGGATGAAGAACCACCCGATAACCAGCAGTCCGATCACTTCTGACAGCACCAGCAGGTGACTCTGACCCTGCGCAAAACCGCTCAATGCGGAGATGATCAGCCCAAAGAACAGGGCGTTCATGATGGCGCTGGGCACATCAAATTTCTGCGTAGTGGCTTTCTGTGGATTATCGGGCAGCGTCCGCAGCGCCAGCCAGAGTGCCACGGCACCCAGCGGGACGTTAATCAGAAACAGCCATTTCCAGCTCGCCACCGACAGAATGGCGGCCGCCACCGTCGGGCCCGCCGCCGTCGAAACCGCCACCACCAGCGAGTTGATGGCCATACCGCGCCCCAGATAGCGCTGCGGATAGATAATGCGTATCAGGGCGGTATTGACGCTCATCAGCGCCGCGCCGCCCAGCCCCTGCAGAACGCGGGCGCAGGTCAGCATGGTGAGTGAGGTGGAGAAGGCGCAGAAGACCGACGTCACAATAAACAGCGCCAGACCTGTCTGATACACGCGACGATAGCCCAGCATGTCACCGAGGAAGGAGAGCGACAGCAGCGAGACGATAATCGCAATCTGATAGGCGTTCACTATCCAGATGGACTGCGCCGGGCTGGCGTTCAGTTCGCGTGAGATGGTGGGCAGCGCCACGTTGGCGATCGCGCCATCTAATACCGCCATCGTGAGTCCGAGCGCGATGGTGATAATCGCCATATAGCGCTGAGCGCCGGGTAAACCATCCTGAGGAGGAGAGAGTGTCATAGGTTAATTACTAAAGAGGGTGAATATCATCATGCTAATGAAGTTGACGCGAAATTGCAGCGTCCGGAGGTGAAAAAGATCGCGTGACCGGCGACACCAGGGTGAAATCATTGCCGCTTTCCGCTGCGTCACTCTATACTGGCGTTCTGTCTTATTTTTGTAACTGATTGAACAAGGTGCGCGATGTCCTCTGCTGAAAATGGCAAACAGCCCGATTCCGTCTCCTCCGTGCTGAAAGTGTTTGGCATTTTGCAGGCGCTGGGTGAAGAGCGCGACCACAGCATCACTGAGCTGGCGCAGCGCGTGATGATGTCAAAAAGCACGGTCTACCGTTTTCTGCAAACCATGAAAACGCTGGGCTATGTCACCCAGGAAGGTGAGAGCGAAAAGTACTCCCTGACGCTCAAACTGTTCGAGCTGGGGGCGAAAGCGCTGCAGAATGTCGATTTGATCCGCAGCGCGGATCTGCAGATGCGGGAGCTGTCGCGTCTGACCCGTGAGACCGTGCATCTGGGCGCGCTGGAAGAGGAGAGCATTGTCTACATCCATAAAATCGACTCGCTCTATAACCTGCGCATGTATTCGCGCATTGGTCGCCGCAATCCGCTCTATTCCACCGCGATTGGCAAGGTGCTGCTCGCCTGGCGCGACCGCGAGGAAACGGAAGAGATTCTGCGCCAGGTAGAGTTCAGACGCAGCACGCCGAATACGCTGATGAGCGCGGACGCCCTGCTGGCGGCGCTGGACGAGGTGAAGGCGCAGGGTTATGGCGAAGATAATGAAGAGCAGGAGGAGGGGTTACGCTGCCTCGCTGTGCCGGTCTTTGATCGCTTCGGGGTGGTAATTGCCGGCCTCAGCCTCTCTTTTCCCACGATCCGTTTTTCAGAAGAGGCGCGTCAGGATTATGTGGAGATGCTGCAGCGGGCGGCGCGTACGATTTCCTCGGAAATGGGCTTTCACGCCTATCCTTTCTGAACAGCGCGGGCCATGCGGCCCGCGTTTTCATCAGTTATCGATCACTTCTCCGCTTTTTTTCAGCAGCGGACAATCGGTTACGCCGACCACGCCGCTGTCCGTGTGCAGATACTGGGCGTTAATCACACCGCGTGCGGTAAGATAGCTGCACTGCAGGCCCAGTCCTGCTGCATTCTTAGTGCTGCCGGTTAACACGCCATAACCGGTAAAGAGCATCGCCAGCCAGATCACCGCCAGCAAGCCTACCATGCGAATAAACAGTTTCATTGTATCTCCTTGTGAAAGGTAACTCAGCGCTCCACCTGGTGCTGCCGGTCAGAATGATAGCAGCATGCCTGGCTTTTCGGCGGGAATCGATCAGAGATAACTGAAACGGCAAATTCTGCTTTGCCGTTAACCCCATTATCTTTTGTGATGGCGACAGGTAGAATACGCGGTTGTCGTGTTCTGGCGTTTTCACTTTGTTTTATGAGGCAGTTATGAATGAGTTAGCCGCAAATCCGGGCCCCCTGGTCAGCTATGGCCTCCTGGTCATCATTTTGATTGTGGCGTTTATCGCCTGGTTCTTCGTTAATCGTGCCAGCGTTCGAGCCGGTGAGCAGATCCGTTTGCTGGAATCGCTGCTGGAAGAGCAGAAAAAACAGAATCAGCTGCTGCGCCGTCTGATTGAGCTGCAGCCTGGCGCGGAGAGTAAAAAACCCGAGGATGAGCGGGAGAAGCGCGACTTTATCCGGTTAATCCCGGAACGTTAATCAGAACAGAGAGGCGGGATGAGCGGGAAGAATCCGTGGTATGACAGCAGCAAAGCGCACCATACGCCAGAGGGTTTCCGTAACCCGGAGCCGGAAGAGCGTCAGCCTGGCGATCTCCGGCGCTGGCGTCGGGAGCGAAAAGCGCAGGGTCTTCCGATGCCACCGCAACAGGGCTATGACGCTTTTGTTGAAGAGTGGTGGCAACCCGCCGATCTCAGCGGCAGTGACGATCGCCTCTGGTGGCTGGGCCATGCCGCCGTGCTGTTGCGGCTCAATCAGCGTTACATTCTGATCGATCCCGCCCTCTCATCCCGCGCCTCGCCGTTCTCTTTTGCCGGACCGCAGCGCAAAACCCCTGCGCCGCTCAGCATTGCTGACCTGCCGCATCTGGATGTCGTGCTGATTTCTCACAATCATTACGACCATCTGGATCGGCCGACGGTCAAAGCGATCGTCCGGCGTTTCCCGCAGGCCACCTTTGTTGTACCGCTGGGCCTGGCGGCGTGGTGCCGCGCCCGGGGAGTGCAGCAGGTACATCAGGCTGACTGGTGGCAGCAGGTCAGGGTGGGCGATCTCTGTTTTGATGCGGTTCCGGCGCGTCACTGGAGTATGCGGTCGCCCCGCGATCGCAACCGTTCGCTCTGGTGCGGCTGGGTCGTACGATCATCCTCCGTGCGCTTCTGGTTCTCCGGTGACAGTGGCTACAGCGACAGCCTGCTGGCGATCCCCGCCCGGCTTGGCCCCTTCAGCGTGACAGCCTTACCGATTGGTGCCTATGCACCGAAATGGTTCATGGCAGGCCAGCATATGGACCCCGATCAGGCCGTGGCACTCTGGCAGGCGGCGGGCAGACCGCTGACGCTGCCTATCCACTGGGGCGTATTTGAACTGGCTGATGAGGCACTGGATGCGCCTCCGCAGGAACTGGCTGCGGCACTGCGGCGGGCAGAGGAGGAGCAGGGCAGCTTCGCGCCCTGGCGAATAGGCGAAAGCCGCAGCCTGAATAATCCACCCCAGGAATAATCCTGGAGCCGGGGAAGACGGTTACACCGGCTTTTTTTAACAGAAATCTTTTTTTATCACATTAATGGTTAAATTTTTAATAAGCCGGATTCGTGCGGCTGCTTTTATTTGGAGCAGAGCTCAGGGCAGTTTCCTGTTTTTGGTGCAGGAGAGAAGATACCTGTACCAAATAAAAAGTGTCGTACAGGATTAACGTCAGGTTATTGCTGCTTCGCTTTCCTGTCGCTTCGCTTATCAATTCGCTTACTGCCATATTTGTGAAATATTAATTTCTTATGGTATCCATTGAGTTAGCCCGGACGAGAAGGCATCCGGAGGAAATGAACCTGCGGGTTCATTATATTTATGCCGGGTTTTAGCGCCGTGACAGAACAGGCTGTGTGAGCCTTCTGGCAATTGTGCGTGCTGCCTCTCTGAGACTTTAAAAATGGCTTGCCATTGTTTTTAGGATATGTGATAACAATTCGTGGGTTAAACGAGGTACAGTTCTGTTTATGCATGGCATCTTCAGTGAAGAAGTACGAGTAAAGACGTTGACGTTGAATACCGCTTCCTTGCCGAACCTTAATTAGTGCCTCATGCAGTAACGTCTCTGGTTTTTCTGTAAGACAGCCTTCGGGCTAAATAAACATCTAAAGGAATTTGCAAAATGGCAAAGATTAAAGGTCAGGTTAAGTGGTTCAACGAGTCTAAAGGTTTTGGTTTTATCACCCCTGCAGACGGCAGCAAAGATGTGTTCGTACACTTCTCTGCCATCCAGGGCAATGGTTTCAAAACCCTGGCTGAAGGCCAGAGCGTTGAGTTCGAAATTCAGGATGGCCAGAAAGGCCCGGCAGCTGTTAACGTCACTGCTATCTGATTCGACTCCGCCTCGGTGCATCGCACCCTGATATGGATTCTCAAAGCCCTGGCCGGTCGGCCGGGGCTTTCTTTATGCTTCCGATGCGTAAACGATAAGGTTACACTGCGCCGCGTTATCTGATGCCGGAGTCCCCTATGTCGTTGATTTGCCCGCTTTGCCACTCTCCTCTGTCTTTCCATGCCCGCAGCTGGTCCTGCGAGAATCGCCATCAGTTTGATCAGGCGAAAGAGGGGTATGTCAATCTGCTGCCCGTTCAGCATAAACGGTCGCGCGAGCCAGGTGACAGTGCAGAGATGATGCAGGCTCGACGGGAATTCCTGCAGGCGGGCTACTATCAGCCGCTGCGTGAGCAGGTCGTCGCGCTGCTGCAACCGGTGCTGAACCTGCCGGAGAGCCAGATTCTGGATATCGGCTGTGGTGAAGGTTACTACACCGCTGCGCTGGCAGAGGCGGCAGGGGAAGGCGGACAGGTGTATGGCCTGGATGTGGCCAGAATGGCTATCCGCCTCGCCGCTAAGCGTTATCCCGCGGTGCGGTTCTGCGTGGCCTCCAGCCAGCGTCTGCCTTTTGCCGATGGCTCGCTGGATGCCGTGGTGCGGATTTACGCGCCCTGCAATGAAGCGGAATTGGCCCGCGTCCTGAAGCCCGGCGGCACGGTACTGACGGTAACGCCGGGACCGCATCATCTGCAGCAGTTCAAAGCCCTGATCTATCGCGACGTGCAGCTGCATGCGCCAGAGCAGAAAAACTACCCGGGCTTCCGGCAGGTGGCGCAGCATACGCTGCGTTATCCGATGGCGCTGACGGGCGGGGCCGCAACGACTCTGCTGCAGATGACGCCTTTTGCGTGGCGGGCGCGGGAGGCGGTCTGGGAGACGCTGCAGCAGAGCGAGTCGTTCAGTTGTGATGCCGACTTTACCCTGACGCAGTGGCAGCGCGACTAGCGCGCCTCAACCAGCGTATTATAGATGCGCTCCAGATCGTCGAGCTGCTGCACCGCAATCAGCAGCCGGCGCTGCTCCAGCTGAATGACCAGAATGCCATCTTCAGAGAGATTCATGCCCTGAATCCGCCGGTAATCAATCCAGACACCGGCATAAAATAACCCTTCGGCTTTCATCAGCAGCGTGGGCCTGCGCAGCCAGAAAAGCCAGAACGCCAGAAAGCTCAGCACCATCAGCAGGGTGGTGGTGAGCTGCGGGCCGTGATGGCTAATGTTGTTTCCCAGCAGAATCAGCAGCAGCCCGATGAAAATCAGGCTGTCGATTTTGTGCCGTCGCTGCAGGGCGACCCGCAAGCGGACGGGCCCGCGTCGACGCGGCAGAATTACCTCGTCATAAAGGGCAAACAGCAGCAGGGCGGCAATGCAGAGCGCGATCAGCGCATCAGTTAATGACATAACATCTGGCCTCAAACGGGGTGAGCTCAGCCGGTTGTGGCTCAGCTCACTACGCTTAAAAGCCGGGCGCCAGCGCGCCCGGCCGGGTGAGATTACAGACCGAGCAGGCCGATCCAGTAACCAAAAATACCGATGGCAAAGAAGCCGACGATAATCCACAGCGCGTTGACCTTACGGCGCAACAGCCACATACAGCCGAAGGTCAGCAGCAGCGGCACGATGCCTGGCATCAGCTGATCGAGGATCGACTGCACCGTGGTGACGGTGGTCTTACCGGTGGAGTCGGTGATACGCGACACCACCAGCGGGATGTTGACGTGCGTCCACTTATTCACCAGCGCGCCCATCACAAACAGGCCCAGAATCGAGGCGCCCTCCGTGAGTTTCTGCAGAAATCCGCCGCCCATATCGCTGACGATATCGATCCCTTTGCGATAGCCATACGCCACGCCGTAGTAGCGGGTCAGCAGGCGTGCCAGGTTAAACAGCACAAAGAACAGCAGAGGGCCCAGCAGGCTGCCGCTCATCGCGATGCCGGCACCCAGCGCGGCAAACACCGGACGCACGGTGCCCCAGAAGATCGGGTCGCCGACACCGGCCAGCGGGCCCATCAGACCGACTTTCAGGCCGTTGATGGCACCGTCGTCGATAGGCGCGCCGTTGGCACGCTGCTCCTCCATCGCCATGGTAACGCCGAGCACCGGCGCGGCCACATAAGGGTGGGTGTTGAAGAACTCCAGATGGCGCTTGATTGCCTGCCTGCGCTCATCATTATTCTCCGGATAGAGACGGCGGATCACCGGCACCATTGAGAAGCAGAAGCCCAGCGCCTGCATACGTTCAAAGTTCCACGATCCCTGAAACAGGTTCGAGCGCATAAAGACGGCGCGGACGTCACCGGGTGTCAGTTTCTTTTCGACTTTCGTAATATCAACCATGTGATCACCTGTTCCTTAATCGAGTTCGTTATCAAGATCTTTCGCGGTCGCCGGGCCGGAAGGGGCCCCCGCTACACGGTTGTATTTCGGGCTGAGCTGAATGTAGAGCACCGCCATCACCACACCAATGACCCCCAGCGCCACCAGGTTAAAGTTGGTAAAGGCCGCGGTGACAAAGCCGAGATAGAAGAAGGGCATCAGGTAGCCCGCGCGCATCATGTTGATGACCATGGCGTAACCGACCACCACAATCATGCCGCCCGCGATATTCAGACCATTGGTGACTACCTCAGGGATCGAACTGAGCAGGGCGTGAACCGCACTGGTGCCGACGGAGATCGCCACAATCAGCGCCGGGATAGCGATACGCATCGCCTGCAGCAGCAGGGCAGAGACATGGATCCAGGAGATAGCGGTGAGGTTGCCTTTCTCTGCGGCTTTGTCCGCGGCATGCTGGAAGGCGACGGTCAGGGTTCGCACGATGATGGTCAGCACCTGTCCGGCTGCGGCCAGCGGGATGGCCAGCGCGATACCGGCTCCCACACTCTGACCGCCTGCGATCACCAGAATGGTAGAGATGATGGAGGCGAGAGCGGCATCGGGGGCCACGGCGGCACCGATGTTCATCCAGCCCAGCGCAATCATCTCCAGCGTCCCGCCGATGATAATGCCGGTTTTCATATCTCCCAGCACGATACCAATCAGGGTACAGGCCACCAGCGGACGGTGAAACTGGAACTCATCCAGAATCGATCCCATGCCGGCAATACAGGCAACAATAAAAATCAGAATAATTTGTAGCGAGGTTATTTCCATCATACTTCTTGTCCTCAGCAGGATAGCGAAAATGAGCCCGGAAACGCAGGCGCAGCAGCTCTTCTGTTACGCGTTTACTTTCGCAATCAGATCCATCATTTTCAGTTTCTGATCGCTGGAAACCTTACGCACTTCCAGTTCGATATGGCGTTCATTCAGTTTGCGGAAGGCGGCGATATCTTTTTCATCCACCGAAACCGCATTATTGACCTGGGTTTTTCCCTGACGGAACGCCATCCCGCCGATGTTGACGGTCCTGATATCGACACCCTGTTCCACCACGCGCAGAACGTCGGTGGGGTTGGTAAACAGCAGCATCACCCGATCCTGACCATACTTAGGGTTATTCCACACCCGAACCATCTTATCGACATCGACCACATGCGCCGTCACGCCGGGCGGCGCGACCTGCGTCAGCAGGGTTTTGCGGACGTGATCCTTTGCCACCTCATCGCTGACCACAATAATGCGCTGAACGTTTGTCTCTTTGGTCCAGCGCGTCGCGACCTGGCCGTGGATCAGGCGATCATCGATACGCGCCAGCCCGATCTTCATATGGTCGCCGGGGGCCATCGGCGTAGCCGGCTGTGCGGGCGCAGCCGGTTTCACGGCGGCGGGCGCGGGTGCCTCCTCTTTGGCTTTCAGCGCTTTAACGCCTTCACGGCCGGTCTCAACCGCTACCGCCACCAGCTCGTCGAGCGTCGGGTTGTCATCGCGCGCCATCAGCGTTTCGACCAGCATCGGGATATTGACCCCGGCGATGACCTCATACTGCGGTTTATCCACCACGATACGGCTGGCCGCATTAAATGGACTGCCACCCCAGGTATCGACTAAAAAGAGTACCCCCTGCGTCGTATCCAGTTTTGCCAGCTGCGTTTCATATTTTTCGATCAGTGTTTCTGCATTTTCACCCGGCACAAAGTCTATCCAGCCGACGTTCTCCTGCTCACCTAACAGCATTTCTGCCGTTTTAAGCAGTTGTTCCGCTGCCCAGCCGTGAGTACCAATTACAATCGCAATGGTCACGTGCTACCTCCGTTCACTAAAGAAGCTCATCTGAGTAAATGGCCCTGTCAGAATCGTTTCGGTTATTTTTAACAGGGTGCTGGCGATGACTGGCTGAGCGCCAGAAATCATCGGTTAACACCGTTAAGGCGGTTAGGTCGCGATTTATTTTAGTGATCGAAAAAATAAATTTTGTGACATTGGTCAGTTATTTACCCCACGGCAGAACGAGTGAATCGTTTTATGCATACGATCAACCTCATTGCAGATTGTAAAAATAAGAAAATTTTTTGACGCCATTTACCGACCTGATACATTAGCCTTCTGTTTATTACTCAGGAGTGTCGGGCTTCAGCCCACCTTTATGGATCGTCACCGACGTCGCTTAATCTGTTCTTTGCGCCTGCTGGCGCGTCACCTTTCGCCTGACGGCGTTTTCTCTGTTTTCCCGACGAACCGGATGTCACGCCTCGCTGCGCCGACAGCCACCGGCTTACTCTTTTCCCTGTTCAGGAGTCATAAATAATGGAATTTTTATTCGACCCCTCAATCTGGGCGGGTTTACTGACGCTTGTCGTACTGGAAATCGTCCTGGGCATCGACAACCTGGTGTTTATTGCCATTCTGGCCGACAAACTGCCGCCGAAGCAGCGTGATAAAGCGCGCCTGATCGGCCTGTCGCTGGCGCTGGTGATGCGTCTGGGTCTGCTCTCGCTGATCTCCTGGATGGTTACGCTCACCACGCCGCTCTTCAGCGTCGGCGGTTTCAGCTTTGCCGGTCGTGATTTAATCCTGCTGGCCGGGGGCCTGTTCCTGCTGTTCAAAGCGACCATGGAGCTACACGAAAGGCTGGAGAACCGTCAGCTCGAGGGCGGCGGGAACCGCGGTTATGCCAGCTTCTGGGCCGTGGTGACACAGATTGTGGTACTGGACGCGGTCTTCTCACTGGATGCCGTTATCACCGCCGTGGGTATGGTGAACCACCTGCCGGTAATGATGACCGCCGTGGTGATTGCGATGGGTGTGATGCTGCTGGCGTCCAAACCATTAACTAACTTCGTTAACGCGCATCCGACGGTGGTGGTGCTCTGCCTGAGCTTCCTGCTGATGATCGGTCTGTCGCTGGTGGCAGAAGGCTTTGGTTTCCATATTCCGAAAGGCTACCTCTATGCGGCGATTGGCTTCTCAATCCTGATTGAGCTGTTCAACCAGATTGCGCGCCGGAACTTTATCCGCCATCAGTCAAACCGGCCGATGCGTGAGCGCACCGCTGAGGCGATTCTGCGCCTGATGGGCGGTCGCAACCGCGCGCAGACGGCGAGCAGCAGCAATGCAGGCAGCAGCGAAGAGTCTGCGCTGGCCGAGGCGATGCCGCAGGAAGCCTTTAAAGATGAAGAGCGCTTCATGATTAATGGCGTACTGACGCTGGCGTCCCGCTCCATCCGCAGCATCATGACGCCGCGCGGCGAGATCTCCTGGGTCGATGCAAACCGCCCGCTGGATGAGATTCGCGATCAGCTGCTGGATACGCCTCACAGCCTCTTCCCGGTCTGCCGGGGCGAGCTGGATGAAATTATCGGTGTGGTGCGGGCGAAAGAGCTGCTGGTGGCGCTGGAGCATGGCGTGGATGTGGCGACGTTTGCAGCGAATACGCCTACCATCGTGGTACCTGAAACGCTGGACCCGATTAACCTGCTTGGCGTGCTGCGTCGTGCTCGTGGCAGCTTCGTCATCGTCACCAATGAGTTTGGCGTCGTGCAGGGGCTGATTACGCCGCTGGACGTGCTGGAAGCGATTGCGGGTGAATTCCCGGATGAAGATGAAACGCCGGAGATCGTGGCTGATGGGGATGGCTGGTTAGTGAAGGGCGGCACCGATCTGCACTCGCTGCAGCAGCTGCTCGACTTCCATGAACTGGTCGATCCGACCGAAGATCACGCCTCGCTGGCGGGTCTGCTGATTGCGCAGAAAGGGCAGTTGCCGCTTCCGGGGGACGTGATCGATATCAGCCCGCTGCACTTTCAGATTATCGAAGCGACCGACTACCGTATCGATCTGGTGCGCGTTACTAAAGATAAGCCACACGATGAGGATGAAGAGGCGTAACGCTTTTCGATGCGCGGTCTGTTACTGAGGCCGCGCTGACTCTCTCCGACAGCCGCTGCCTGACCGCCGCGGCTGTTTTTTTATCGGTGGCGGCAAAGCGCCAGGGCACATCGCTTCCGACGCGTCCGGTTATGAGGGCTGCCGCACCTCCAGCCGGTGCTGCGTCAGCCAGGCCGGAAAGTCCTCCAGCGGCATCGGGCGGGCGAAATAGTAGCCCTGCAGATGATCCACCCCGCGTTCGCACAGGTAGGCGGCCTGCTCAGCCGTTTCTACTCCCTCGGCCACCAGGCTGATGTTCAGGCGCTGCGCCAGGGAAATCACCATATCCGTCACCGTCGCGTTGATCGCGTCCGTGCCGATGGCCGCCGTGAATATCTTGTCGATCTTCAGCACGTCAGGCTGCAAATCCTTCAGATAGGAGAGCGAGCTGTGACCGGTGCCGAAGTCATCAATTGCCAGCCGTACGCCGATCTCGTGCAGTTGCGCAATCACCGACTGATCGACCACCGGCAGGGCATCCCGCTCGGTCAGCTCGACCACCAGTTTTGGCACCGGATTGGCAGGCCACCAGAGGTTCTGCAGATCCTGCAGGATGGCGCGGTCCCGGAAATGGCTGGCAGCGACGTTGATAGCAATATGGAAGTTGCGGTCATCCGGTAGCTGGGGTAACTGCCTGACCACCTCATTCAGCACAAAGCGGGTCAGCGGCTTAATCAGGTTCTGACGTTCGGCCAGCGGGATGAACACATCCGGTGCAATCCAGCCCTGGCGGGGGTTATGCCAGCGCAGCAGCAGCTCGATGCCGTCGCACTCGCCGCTGCTGCTGTTGATCAGCGGCTGACAGTAGACCATAAACTCATTAGCCGTGATGCCATAACTGATTTGCCAGCTCAGGCTCATCCGGTTTGCGGTCGCCAGCCAGACAATGTAGCCCATCAGCAGACTGAGCAGCAGCGCCAGCGGCAGTTGCGAGGGCAGGGTTGCGAGCGCCAGTCGGGTCGGTGAGGGGCCATAGAGCGTCAGGGTAAAGGGGTAACGCAGCGAGCCCTGCTCATAGCTCACCTCCTCTTCCGAGGGTACGGTCGGCTCAATAAGGGGATTACCATACTCCAGACTCTGGCCGTTGACGTTGAACACGGCACGTTCCACCCAGGGCAGCTGCGGTTCGAGCACATAGTTGCTCATCATCTCGATGTTAATCACCTGCAGAATCCCGGCGCGGTTATCGAGGCTTCTGGGGGTCCACAGCAGCAGAACCGGCGAGCCTTTCAGCAGGTATTGGTCGGTGGACAGGGTCATGCGCTGGTTGTTAAAAGCTAAATCGGGGTAGGTCTGGCTGAAGGGGATGGCGCGAGGCCCGTAAATACTGGAGCAGTAGATACTGTCGTTATCCACCAGCAGAATCGCCCGGACGGTCTGCAGGGAAGAGATTTTTTCAATCAGCGGAAAGCGAACGTCCTGACAGGGGACGCCGACCAGACCCAGCGTGTTATTGGCGGATACCTCCAGCGGCGAGAACATCCGGTCAAAGCGCATAATCGCTTTGTCGGCAAAATCCATTGCCTGCTGCTCAATACGTGACTTCTCTTCGATATAGCGAAAGGCCAGCGTGAGTATCAGCACTACGGTGGCGATTGACAGTGCAATAAGCAAACGCTTTCGTCTGAATTGTCCAACAAATTGCTGGGCCATATACATCAGTATCCACCTTCCCTAAAGCCAGAAAAAAGCAAAAAATATCGGGGTTAATATCGGCACGGCCCCATTAAAATTGAGGCCGGAATGCAGAAAAGCGGGTCTGGATAGCTGCGCAGGCCGGACGGCTGCGCGGAAAATACTCTACCGTGTAAACCTGCGCTGAGATAGCGCAGGATGCGGATTTGATTACGTTTGCACGTTATTTGAACGTTTAAACGTTTCGCTTAATCACACTGTACTTTAATGGCCAGACCGCCGCGGGAGGTTTCACGATACTTGGCATTCATGTCTTTGCCGGTTTCATACATCGTCTCGATAACCTTATCCAGAGAGACGCGCGGCTCACTGGTGCGGCGCAGGGCCATACGCGCGGCGTTAATCGCTTTGACAGAGGCGATAGCATTACGCTCAATGCAGGGCACCTGCACCTGTCCGGCGACCGGGTCACAGGTCAGACCCAGGTTATGCTCCATGCCGATCTCAGCCGCTACGCAGACCTGCTCCGGGCTGCCGCCCAGCAGCTCAGCCAGCCCGGCCGCCGCCATGGAGCAGGCAACGCCGACTTCACCCTGGCAGCCCACTTCTGCGCCTGAGATGGAGGCGTTCATCTTATAGAGCACGCCAATCGCCCCCGAGGCGAGGAAGTAACGCAGGAAGATATCGGGCGTTACGGGTTCGATAAAGTGATCATAGTAGGCGAGCACCGCAGGGACGATACCGCAGGCACCGTTCGTCGGGGCGGTCACCACCCGGCCGCCCGCCGCGTTCTCTTCATTGACGGCCAGCGCAAACATATTGATCCAGTCGATCACAATCATCGGGTCGCTGGAGTGTTTGGTTGAGGAGGTGAGCAGGCGACGCAGCGACGCGGCGCGGCGTGGCACACGCAGAGGACCGGGCAGGACGCCCTCGGTATTCAGACCGCGATCGATACAGGCCTGCATTGTCTGCCAGATCGTGGCGAAGTAGGCATGGATCTCGTCGCGGCTGTGCAGCGCCAGCTCATTTTTCATCACCAGGCCGGAGAGTGACAGGCCGGTTTCACGGCAGTGCGCCAGCAGATCTTTGGCAGAGTGGAACGGCCACGGAACCGAGACCTCATCCAGCGCCGACTGGCCGAAATGCTCTTCATCAACAATGAACCCGCCACCCACGGAATAGTAGGTTTTTGACAGGATCAGCAGGTCGCCGGCAAAGGCCAGCAGGCGCAGGCCATTTTCATGCAGCGAGAGATTCTCACTGCGAAACACCATGCCGCCTTCGCGCGGGAAGTCGACTTCGTGTGCACCTTTCGCCACCAGCAGTCGCTCACGCTGCTCAACGTCTTTGATAAAGGCGGGGATCGCATCAATATCGACGGTGTCCGGCGATTCGCCCGCCAGACCCATAATGATGGCGATGTCGGTATGGTGACCCTTGCCGGTCAGCGACAGGGAACCGTAGACATCCACAGCGATCCGGGTGACCTCCTGCAGCTTTCCCTGTTCGCACAGCAAGTCCACAAACTGTTTACCCGCTTTCATCGGGCCGACAGTATGCGAACTCGAGGGGCCGATGCCCACTTTGAACATGTCGAAAACACTAATCACAGGTGACACTCCTCACAATTATTCTCACTCTGCCGGGGCAGTTTATGGCGCTAATAGTAATGGTCATGCACCGGAAAAGAGCAGCTTTTCGCATGAAATAAACTTATCAAAACCGATAGAAAATATTATAGCGGGGCCCGGCAGGGAGTTGACGGGCTTCCGGAAGGTTCGTGCGGGAAAAGGGGTGGTCAGAAGGCGATCTGCGTGCTCAGTGCGCGGATTATTCCGGCGGTCATCCCCCACACCAGATAATCCTGATAGCGTGACAGCCAGACCGGGTGCCTGACACCGGCCCGATGAACCTCCAGCGAACTGTAGCGGCTGAGCTGTAACGCCTCAGCCAGCGGCATCTCAAAGGCGCTGTGCACCTCATCCGGGTTGAGGGTTAAACGCAGATTGGCCGGAATGATCCCCAGCACCGGCGTCACCTGAAAACCGGTACTGCTGGTCACCGCAGGCAGCGAACCGAGTATCTCGATCTGCTGCGGTTCGATGCCCACTTCTTCATGAGCCTCGCGGAGTGCTGTGGCGATCAGCGAGGCGTCGTCGTCATCCTGCATTCCGCCGGGAAAGGCGACCTGTCCGGCATGTTTGCGCAGGGCGTGCGAGCGCTGCGTCAGCAACAGGCCTGGCTCAGGCCGCGCCACGATGGGCACGAGGACTGCCGCGTGCCGGCCAGAGAGGCGCTGCGTCGTGCGCGCCGGCTGCTGCAACAGAAAGCGGCAGCGAAAAGTCTCAAGCGTCAGAGCCAACTGAACCTCCCGATTGTTCCAGTGCCGGTAAGATCCGGCTCACTTTGTCCAGCGTCTCCTGATATTCCGCGTGCGGATCGCTGTCTGCCACCAGACCGCCACCGGCTGCACAGTAGAGCTGCTGGCCCTCGGCAATCAGGGTGCGAATGGTGATGCTGCTATCCATCCGCCCACAGAGGCTGAGATAGCCAATGCTGCCGCACCAGGCATTGCGCCGCTGGGGCTCCAGCTCATCGATGATCTCCATGGCCCGGATCTTGGGCGCGCCGGTAATCGAGCCTCCCGGAAAACAGGCCCGCAGCAGGTCGGTGGCCTGCAGAGAGGCGGGCAGCCGCGCACGAACCGTACTCACCAGATGATGCACGGCGGGGAAGGGTTCCACCTCAAACAGTGCCGGCACGGTAACAGAGCCGGGCTGCGCCACGCGGCCAATGTCATTGCGCAGTAAGTCGACGATCATCAGGTTCTCGGCCCGATCTTTCTCCGCATGGCGCAGCGCCTCCGCCTGTTGGGCATCCGCTATCGGATCCGCGCAGCGTGGCCGGGTTCCCTTGATCGGGCGGGTTTCGATCTGCCGGTTATTCAGCGAGAGGAAACGCTCCGGCGACAGGCTGAGGATGGCACTCTCCGGCAGGCGAAGAAAAGCGCTGAACGGCGCACGGTTAGCGTCATTCAGCTGACAGAACGCCTGCCACTCATCTCCCTGATAAGCCGCCTGAAAACGCTGCGCCAGATTAACCTGGTAGCAGTCACCGGCCTGGATATAGTCCTGAACCGCCGCGAAGCGGGCGGCATAGTCGGCGTAGCTCAGATTAGAACGCCAGCCGCTGGTCAGTGAAAAGGGCAGCGCCTCACGCGCGGGCCACTGTGTCAGCCAGGCGAGCCGCGCCTGCGCCGCCTCCAGCGCCACCAGGGTCAGGGTCTGCTGATGGTGATCGGCAATCAGCGCCCAGTCATAGATCCCTACGGCCATATCGGGCGTGATGAGGTCGGCCTCGGCCCTTGCGGGCAGCGTTTCAAATCGGCGGCCCAGGTCGTAGCCAAACAGACCCAGCGCGCCGCCCTGAAACGGCAGCGTCTCACTGGCGGCAGGCGTCACGCCCAGCGCATCGCACTGCTGCTGCACCAGCAGCAGAGGGTCGGCGGCCGATTCACGGGTGCCGCTGCGATCGCTGATCGAGGTGATCGCCCCGCGGGTCACCAGGGTGGCGCGGGGATTAGCCGTCAGTATATCAAAGCGGTTATCGCTGTGGCTGGCCTGGGCGGAGGAGAGCAGCATCGCCCAGGGCAGATGGGCAATGGGGGCAAAACGCCGGGTCAGCGCATCCGGGGTATAATCAAGCGTGAGGGTTTCAACAATCATCGGGCAGAAAAATCAGCAAGCAAAGAGGCGGTCAGACTGACATATTTTTTCCTGACTGGCACCTGTTAGTTCCGCGTGGGATACTGTCTGACCCAACACAGGAGCAGAACATGTTTACAGGATTACCGGCGCTCTCTCATGAGCAGCAGCAGCAGGCCGTCGAGCGTATTCAGGAATTGATGGCAGGGGGTTTATCGAGTGGTCAGGCTATCGCCCAGGTGGCGCAGGAGATCCGGCAGACTCACTCGGGCGAACAGATCCGGGCGCTCTTCGACGACGAAGATGACGAAAACGAAGAAGAATAACGCCCGCTCTGCTTAACGTGCAGCGATAATTTTTATCTCAATTTTGTACTTTGGATTTAACAGCCCGGCCTGAACCGTACAGCGCACCGGTGCATTACCGGGAGAGACCCAGGCGTCCCAGGCGCGGTTCATGGCAGGGAAATCAGCCTTATCTACCAGAAACAGTGTGGCATCGAGAATTTTGCTCTTGTCACTGCCGAGACGCGTCAGCATCGCATCAATCACCGCCAGCGCATTGGCCGTCTGCGCTTCGGCGTCGGCGTCCAGGTTTTCCGGCACGCTGGTGTAGTAGATCGTGTCATTGTGAATCACGGCTTCGGACATGCGGTGTTCCGGGTCAATACGGGTAATACTCATCGGCTTCTCCCTGAATAAAGTGGGAGGTAGCCTGCCATATTCCCCGCATCGCTGTCACCCCTCACAGGCAGCGCTTAACAATCGCCTGCCTGTCTGCCATCACCTGAGGTGCCATCCGGAAGGTGGTAAAATATTTGACCTCTGCCCCTCGCCCGTAAGGCGAGACATCCGCAAAGATAGAATCCTCCCAGGTAAAGACGCTGATCGCACTGCCGCCGGGCCGGGTATGGGTCGTGTCATCGCGGGCCACCACGCTGGTCGTGGACCAGCCGCGATAAATGCAGTCGCTGAGTTGAGGAACGGTGCGGGTGCTCTGGCCCTGAAAGAGGGGTTCCTGCAGACGCGCCTGATCGGGGGTGGGGGCCTGACAGCTGCAGAGCAGCAGCACGCCAGTCAGAGAGCCGATGCGGAAAGTATTCATAGCAATCCTCCGCCTGAGTCAGGCAGTCGGGTTAAGGCCATCTGCTTAACGCAGCCTGAAGAGAACGTTAAGCCAGTCTCAGCACGTCAGCTTACGGGTGCCACATCTCAACGGTAAGCCGATTTAATCATTATAATCCGGGTGGTTATTTCCTGCTGTTATCCTCTGCATTTGCTGACTGCGTCACAGGCTTTAGCGGGCAGGCGGGGACGGAATGCGGTAGCAGCCGGCTGGCGAGGCGCGGGAATGCAGGACAGGCCAGGCGTAAAAATGGTATAAATCAGCGAAATATCGCGCCACAGGATGAGGATGAGCACATGGCGAATACGCAGTATCTGTTTTGGGTGATGGCGGGCGCACTGACGCTGCTGTTTATTGTGATATCGGCCTTTGTCGGTCTCTCTAAAGGCAGTAAGCAGGGTTTTATTACCTTTGCCCTGCTGTTTGTTGCCATGCTGGCGGGCGCGTTTTATATCCGGCACTAGCACAGCGCGGCGTCACCTCGCGATCGTTTTCAATCTGTTACAACGATCTTACGCCTGGCTCACAGTTCACAAGGAAACTCAGCGGCCTCCGGCGCCGGTTAACTATGATCAGATCAAATAGCAGTGCTGCTATTTATCACCGGAGGTAATTATGTCTGAACGTCCAGATTACGATGAGCCATTGCCAGATGATGCTGAGATCTACCCGGAAGATGAAGAAGAGGATGAGGAAGACGATCCGACCGTAAGAGATGTCTGACACCGGTCGCCCCCTCTGCTAACACCGCAAAACCGCCTGTGCGCCGTTTTGCGGTTCTTTATTTCCGCAGCAGATTCATGTGCGAAGAAAATAGCGTTCAATCCCTGCTTAAATAATCCTGCGCACGCACAACGTTAATGAAACCCGTCTCTCTTTCGTCGCACTGGGTTATTTCCTCTCCGTTCCTTCCCCGCGTTCACGGACACCGCGAATTAAACGTTCAGTGGATGTGACTTTATGCCGCAGGGGAAGCACTAACAGCACGTTCAGGAGAACACACATGCTGTCGGAGAACTGACCATTCCTGCATAACATATTGATAAGACTCCGTTTTGCTTTGTCTGAGCAATACTGACATAATTACAGTGTTTTTGCCGTTCTTAGTGAGGGTATGTGGCAGACGATTTTGCAGTGGATGGCGCGCTGGCGCTGGGTATCCCGGGTTTTAAGCCGCGGGAAGCACAACGCGAGATGGCGCAGGCGGTCTCTGAAGCCGTAAAAGAGCAGGGTGAACTGGTCGTCGAAGCCGGTACCGGTACCGGTAAAACTTACGCTTACCTGGCACCCGCCTTACGGGCCAATAAAAAAGTGATTGTCTCGACCGGATCCAAAGCGCTGCAGGATCAGCTCTATGGGCGCGATCTGCCCACCATGGTCAGGGCGCTGAAGTTCAAAGGCAAAACCGCGCTGCTGAAAGGCCGCTCTAACTACCTCTGTCTGGAACGCATGGAACAGCAGTCGATGGCGGGTGGCGATCTCACCGCGCAGGCGCTCACCGATCTGGTGACCCTGCGCAGCTGGTCATCACAGACCGAAGATGGCGACATCAGCAGCTGCGCGGGCGTGACCGAAGACAGCCCGGTCTGGCCACTGGTCACCAGCACCAACGATAACTGCCTGGGCACCGACTGCCCGCGTTACAAAGAGTGCTTTGTGGTGAAGGCGCGAAAGCGCGCCATGGACGCGGATGTGGTGGTGGTGAACCACCATCTTTTTCTCGCCGACCTGGTGGTTAAAGAGGGCGGTTTTGGGGAACTGATCCCTGAAGCGGATGTGATGATCTTTGACGAAGCCCATCAGCTGCCCGACATCGCCAGCCAGTATTTTGGTCAGCAGCTCTCCAGCCGTCAATTACTCGACCTCGCCAAAGATATCATCATCGCCTACCGCACCGAGGTGCGCGATGCCCAGCAGCTGCAAAAATCCGCTGACCGTCTGGCGCAGTGCGCACAGGACTTTCGCCTGTCACTGGGCGATCCCGGCTATCGCGGGAATCTGCGTGAGCTGCTGAGTGACAACGCTATTCTGCGGATGTTTACGCTGCTGGATGATGCACTCGAACTCTGTTACGACGTCATCAAGCTCTCTCTGGGACGTTCAGCCCTGCTGGATGCCGCTTTTGAGCGCGCCGCGCTCTATCGTACCCGTCTGAAACGGCTGCGGGCCATCAACGAGCCGGGCTACAGCTACTGGTATGAATGTACCTCACGTCACTTTATCCTGGCGCTGACGCCGCTCTCCGTGGCGGAGCGTTTTCGTGAAGTGATGGATAACCGTAAAGCCGCGTGGATCTTTACCTCAGCCACCCTGGCAGTGGATGAGAAGATGGCGCACTTCTCGGAACGGCTGGGTGTCAATGCGGCAAAAAGCCTGATCCTCAACAGCCCGTTCGACTTTGCGAAGCAGGCGCTGCTCTGCGTGCCGCGCAATCTGCCGGAGCCTAACCGTCCGGGGGGCGCCCGTCAGCTGGCCGCGATGATGAAGCCGCTGATTGATGCCAACAAAGGTCGCTGCTTCTTCCTCTGTACTTCACACCTGATGATGCGTGAGCTGGCGGCCGAATTTCGCGCCTCCATGACGCTGCCGGTGCTGGTGCAGGGTGAAACCAGCAAAGGCCAGTTGCTGCAGCAGTTTATTGAGAAGGGGAATGCGCTGCTGGTCGCGACCAGCAGTTTCTGGGAAGGGGTGGATGTGCGCGGGGATGCCCTGTCGCTGGTGATTATCGACAAGCTGCCTTTCACCTCACCGGAAGATCCGCTGCTGAAAGCCCGGATGGAAGATTGCCGGATTCGCGGCGGCGATCCCTTTGCGGATGTGCAGTTGCCGGATGCGGTGATCACCCTGAAGCAGGGCGTGGGAAGGTTAATCCGTGACACCGACGATCGCGGCGTGCTGGTGATTTGCGATCAACGGCTGGTGTCACGCCCTTACGGCGCGCTGTTCCTGAACAGTCTGCCGCCGACGCCGCGCACCCGGGACATCCGTCGCGCCATCGCCTTTATCCGCCAGCAACCCGAACCAGACGCATAATTCTGTGCTAAGATGCGCGCCGTTTTCTTTCTTCTGAGGTAGTCATGTCAGCCCGAATTTTAGCGCTGGATACGGCGACAGAAGCCTGTTCAGCCGCCTTGCTGAATCAGCAACAGATCGATGCCCGATTCGAAATCGCCCCGCGCGATCACACCCAGCGTATTTTGCCGTTGGTTGAAGAGCTCCTGCTCGCCGGTCAGCTGGAACTGACCGATCTGGATGCGCTGGCCTTTGGGCGCGGCCCCGGCAGCTTTACCGGCGTCCGTATCGGTATTGGTATTGCGCAGGGCCTGGCACTGGGCGCAGCCCTGCCGATGATCGCGGTCTCGACGCTGGCGACGATGGCGGAAGGGGCGTGGCGTCTGCACGGCGCTCGTCGGGTACTGACCGCCATTGATGCGCGAATGGGTGAAGTCTACTGGGCAGAGTATCAGCGGGATGAGCAGGGGCGCTGGCAGGGTGAAGCCAGCGAAAGCGTGCTGACGCCCGAGGCGGCGGTGGCCAGAATGCAGGCGCTTACCGGTGAGTGGATGACCGCCGGCACCGGCTGGGAAGCCTTCCCGGCATTGCAGCAGGGGCACGCACTGACGCTGACCGCCAGTGAGGTGACCCTGCCTGCCGCACAGGATATGCTGCCGCTGGCGACGCTGGCGCTGGCAGACGGGGATACCCTGCTGCCGGAAACGGCGGAGCCGACCTACCTGCGCAATGAAGTTGCCTGGAAAAAGTTACCTGGCCGCTAAGTCGCACGCAACTTATTGTTATGCGTCCAGTCTAAGACTTTACCTAACGGGAGAGCGTCTATGTCGTCAATGTGTGGTAAAGGGCTTTCAGGTCTGCTGCTGACCTGTGTGCTGGTGTTAACGGGTTGTGTCTCTATTCCTGACACGCTGCAGGGCAGTTCCCCTCAGCCTCAGCAGGATCTGCTGCGGGTGATGAATGACCCTGCTATCTATGTCGGCCAGGAGTCGCGCTTTGGCGGTAAGGTGGTGAACGTCACCAACCTGAACGGCAAAACCCGTCTGGAGATTGCGGCACAGCCGCTGGATGAGAGCGCCAGACCGCGTCTGGGCGCGGCGTCAGTCGGCCGGATCTATGCTGACATCCACGGTTTTGTTGATCCGGTGGATGTCAGAAATCAGTACGTCACGGTGCTGGGCACGCTGAAAGGCACGGAGCAGGGCAAAATCGGCGAGGCAGATTACAAATTTGCCGTCATCGATGTGCGCGGTTATCAGCGCTGGCGTCTTGCCCAGCAGGTGACCGCACCGCCACAGCCCATGGATCCCTGGATCTGGTACGGTCCGACCCGCCATCGCGGGGGATACTGGGGACCCAATCCCTACTGGGGCATGGTTAACAGTGGCCCGACCGAGGTGCAGACCATACTGACCGAGTAACATTAAGACCTGCTATTCAGCCCGGTCGCGGTGCTCGCTGCCGGGCTTTTTATTTGTCTGTTTTCACAGCACGAAATTTAGTGATGGACTTCGCAACCTCAACATGCCGAAACAGGCAAACTGGTACAATCAGTTAAAATATTGTTAACAAACCAGATTGGCTGAGGCGGCGATGGAAATACAACATAATTATCGGGGTGGATCCTTGAATAAGGTTTGGCTGAAACGCTACCCGGCAGATGTGCCTGCCGAAATAAGTGCAGATCGTTATACCTCTCTGGTGGATCTGTTTGAGCAGGCCGCAAAACGCTACGCTGATCAACCCGCGTTCCTGAACATGGGTCAGAAAATGAGTTATCGCCAGCTGGAGGAGAAGAGCCGCGCCTTTGCCGCCTATCTCCAGCATGAACTGGGCCTGAAAGCGGGTGACCGGGTGGCGTTAATGATGCCTAACCTGCTCCAGTATCCGGTGGCCCTGTTTGGCGTGCTGCGCGCGGGAATGGTGGTGGTCAATGTCAATCCGCTCTACACGCCGCGAGAGCTGAAGCATCAGCTTAACGACAGCGGCGCCAGCGCCATCGTTATCGTCTCCAACTTCGCGCATACGCTGGAAAAGGTGGTGGGGGAAACCGCGGTCCGTCACGTCATCCTGACCCGGATGGGCGACCAGCTCGCCCCCATTAAGGCGACGCTGGTGAATTTCGTCGTCAAGTATGTCAAAAAGCTGGTGCCGAAATACCATCTGCCGGGCGCTATCTCATTCCGTCAGGTTCTGGACGTGGGGGCGACGCTGAATTATCGCCGTCCGACCGTGTCGAATGACGATCTTGCCTTCCTGCAATATACCGGCGGCACCACCGGGGTGGCCAAAGGGGCGATGCTGACGCATCGCAACATGCAGGCGAATCTTGAGCAGACGAAAGCGACCTACGGCAAACTGCTGCGTGACGGCAAAGAGTGCGTCGTCACCGCGCTGCCGCTCTATCACATCTTTGCATTAACGGTGAACGGGCTGCTTTTCCTTGAGCTGGGCGGTCAGAACCTGCTGATCACCAATCCGCGCGATATTCCTGGCTTCGTTAAAGAGCTGAGCAGGTTTCCGTTTACCGCCATCACCGGGGTCAACACGCTGTTTAATGCGCTGCTGAACGATGAGCAGTTTACGAAACTCGATTTCTCCACGCTGCGGCTTTCCGCAGGCGGCGGGATGGCGGTGCAGAAAGTCGTGGCTGAACGCTGGGAAAAGCTGACCGGGCACTATCTGCTGGAAGGCTACGGCCTGACGGAGTGTTCGCCGCTGGTTTCGGTCAATCCCTACGACATCAGCTGTCATACCGGCAGCATCGGCCTGCCGGTGCCCTCGACCGATGTGCTGATCCTGGATGAAGCGGGAAATGAAGTGGCACCAGGCGAGCCGGGTGAGCTCTGCATCAGCGGCCCGCAGGTGATGCTGGGTTACTGGCAGCATCCGGAAGCGACGGCGGAAGTCCTGAAAAATGGCTGGCTCCATAGCGGTGATATTGTTACCGTTGATCAGGAAGGCTTTATTCGCATCGTCGACCGTAAAAAAGATATGATTCTGGTGTCAGGCTTTAATGTCTATCCGAATGAAATCGAAGATGTGCTGATGCAGCACCCGAAAGTGCGTGAAGCCGCGGCCATCGGGGTTCCCAGCGATCTCTCCGGTGAGGCGGTCAAAGTCTGCATCGTGAAAAAAGAGGCGTCGCTGACGAAGGAGGAGGTGCTCGATCACTGTCGCCGTCAGCTGACCGGCTACAAGGTGCCCAAAATCATTGAGTTTCGTGATGAGCTCCCCAAGACCAACGTT
The DNA here is from genome assembly GCF_008631515.1 of Pantoea sp. M_10. Classification (NCBI taxonomy): domain Bacteria; kingdom Pseudomonadati; phylum Pseudomonadota; class Gammaproteobacteria; order Enterobacterales; family Erwiniaceae; genus Pantoea; species Pantoea sp. M_10. The sequence goes on from NZ_VWUL01000001.1 coordinate 69,767, forward strand.
GGCAAGATCCTGCGGCGTGAGCTGCGCGATGAGGTGAAATCCGGCACCCGCTGAATCCGGATAAGAATTGAGGTTGAACGCCGGCATGTCCGGCGTTTTTATTGTTTTTAACATGGAGCGCCGCGCGGAGTCTGCTGCGGTGGAAATCAGACGTGAACTATTCCCTTATCGACCAGGATGATCAACTGGCAGACGTGTGCCAGAAAGCGCGCCAGCACGCGGCGGTGGCACTGGATACCGAGTTTGTGCGTACCCGCACTTATTACCCTCAGCTTGGCCTGATCCAGCTGTTTGACGACGAACAACTGGTGCTGATAGACCCGCTCAACATCCGCGACTGGTCACCCTTTGTGGCGCTGCTGACCGACACCGCCGTGACCAAATTCCTGCATGCGGGCGGCGAAGATCTGGAGGTGTTCCTGCACCGTTTTGGCGTGCTGCCGACACCGATGATCGACACCCAGATTCTGGCGGCCTTCTCCGGCCAGCCACTCTCCTGGGGCTTCGCCGCGATGGTGGCGCACTTCACCCAGGTTGAACTCGATAAAAGCGAATCACGCACCGACTGGTTAGCCCGTCCCCTGACGGAACGCCAGTGTGTCTATGCGGCAGCCGACGTTCACTACCTGCTGCCGATTGCCCGTCAGCTGATGGTCAATACGGAAGAGGCGGGCAACATGGCCGCCGCACTCAGCGAGTGCGATAACCTTTGTCAGCGCCGTCTGGACAGTCTGGCCCCGGAAGAGGCCTGGCGCGATATCACCAACGCCTGGCAACTGCGTCCGCGTCAGCTGGCGGCGCTGCAGCGCCTGGCGGCCTGGCGTCTGACGCTGGCGCGTGAAAAGGATATGGCGGTTAACTTTGTGGTGCGTGAAGAAAACCTGTGGAAGGTGGCGCGCTTTATGCCGGGCTCGCTGGGTGAACTCGATCATCTGGGGCTGTCAGGACACGAAATTCGTTTTCACGGCAAAACGCTGGTCGCGCTGGTGGCGGAAGCGGCGGCACTGGAGGAGAGTGAATTACCGGCTCCGCTGGGAAATCTGATCGACCATCCGAATTACAAATCGGTCTTCAAAGCGATGAAGGCGCTGGTGCAGCAGGTCAGTGAGCAGAGTGGCTTCAGTCAGGAGTTGCTGGCGTCACGCCGTCAGATTAATCAGGTGCTGAGTCAGCACTGGGGCATTAAGCCGCAGGGGCGTCCACCGGAGTTACTGACCGGATGGCGGGGCGAACTGCTGAAACCCGGCATCGATGAGATCCTGGCGGGTTGCTGACCGGATAAATTTCCCCTGCCACTGCGCAGGGGAAATTCAGGCGGCGGTCAGAATCATTTAGTCGCGTCTTCCGTCTCCGGAAGCGTCACGTTCAGCTCCAGAATCGAGATATCATCACCTTTCTGATCGAGCTGTACCGTGACCATCTCTGGATCGATCTTCACATATTTGCAAATCACTTCCAGAATGTCGCGCTTAAGTTGCGGAAGATAGTGGGGCTCACTGTCGCCCCTTCTCCGTTCTGCCACGATAATCTGCAGCCTTTCCTTGGCTATATTGGCAGTGTTCTTCTTCCGGGATAAAAAGAAATCAAGTAATGCCATGGTTTATCCCCCGAACAGGCGTTTCAGGAAACCCTTCTTCTCTTCTTCAATAAAGCGGAAGGGGCGTACTTCACCGAGCAACCGTTCAACGGTATCGGCATAGGCTTTGCCAGCATCAGATTCACCGTCCAGGATCACCGGTTCGCCCTGGTTGGAGGCACGTAACACCGACTGATCTTCCGGGATGACGCCGACCAGAGGAATGCGCAGGATTTCCAGCACATCTTCCATGCTCAGCATATCGCCACGGCTGACGCGACCCGGGTTGTAGCGGGTCAGCAGCAGGTGCTCTTTTACCGGCTCCTGACTGTTTTCTGCGCGACGGGATTTAGAGGAGATGATGCCGAGGATACGGTCGGAGTCACGGACTGAAGAGACTTCCGGGTTGGTGGTGATGATGGCTTCATCGGCAAAGTAGAGCGCCATCAGGGCGCCGGTTTCAATCCCTGCCGGTGAGTCGCAGACGATGAAATCGAACTCCATTGCGGCCAGATCGTTCAGGACTTTTTCAACGCCTTCACGGGTCAGCGCATCTTTGTCGCGAGTCTGTGACGCAGGCAGAATGTAGAGCTGCTCGGTGCGTTTGTCGCGGATCAGCGCCTGGTTCAGGGTGGCATCGCCCTGAATGACGTTGACGAAATCGTAGACCACACGGCGCTCACAGCCCATGATCAAATCCAGATTACGCAGACCGATATCGAAGTCGATCACGACCGTTTTCTTGCCTTTCTGCGCTAAACCGGTGGCGATGGCCGCGCTTGACGTGGTCTTACCAACGCCCCCTTTACCGGATGTAACTACAATAATGCGTGCCATAAATGTTGATTTCCTTAACAAAAGAAAAGGGGCCTAATTAAGTGTCTGGATAGTCAGCGCGCCATCCTGCAGGCACAGGCGCGCAGCTTTACCAAAAAATTCTTGCGGGATCTGATCCATGATCCAGTACTCCCCGGCAATCGAAACCAGCTCAGCGGCCAGGTTAGTACAGAATATCTGGCAGTTGCGGTCACCGCTGGCACCCGCCAGGGCACGACCGCGCATCATGCCGTAAATGTGAATATTGCCATCAGCAACCAGTTCGGCACCGGCGCTGACGCTGCTGGTGATGATCAAATCGGCATCACGTGCATAAATCTGCTGGCCTGAGCGCACCGGGGTGTTCACGATGCGGGTTTTCGCGGCCACCGCTTCCGCTGCCACCGGCTGCGGTTCAGGCACAGCGGCAGGGGCAGGGGCTTGCACCTGCGGCCTGGCCTCTTTACCTTCTGCCAGCACCGGCAAACCGGCACGGGCGATCATGCGTTTCAGCGCCTCATCCTTGCAGCCGCTTACGCCAACAATGCGTAAGCCGGTGGCAAGAATCGCCTGCTGCAACTGCTTCCAGTTAACATCGGCACTCAGGGTGGCAACGTTAAGCACCACCGGGGCGTTTTTCAGGAAGTCCGGAGCCTGGTCAATCTTGTCCTGAAGTGCCTTGCGAATCACCGCCGGGTCATGGTGATGCAAATGGACGACAGACAGGGTGAAACTGCTACCTTTGAATTCGATTGGCGTTTGCGACATCTGTCCCGACTCAGTCCTGTTTTCACTACCGTCAGCCAGGCGATGATAAAATCGTCACTGAAGCGCTAACGGTGAATATTCGAAGTTCTGCAAGCATGTTATAGTTACAGCTATATTCAGACAAGCCTCAACCCCGGTTAATTCGAGTAAAAAATATGTTTTGTGTGATCTACAGAAGCCCGTTACGTGACCAGACTTATCTCTATGTTGAAAAAAAGGACGATTTCTCCCGCGTGCCGGAGGAATTGCTGAAAGGGTTTGGCAAGCCGCAGCTGGCGATGGTGCTAAAGCTGGCGGGGCGCGACAGGCTGGCAAATGCGGATATCAATAAAGTTAAGCAGGGATTGAGCGAGCAGGGCTATTATTTGCAGATTCCACCGCCGATCGAAAGTCTGCTGAAAATTCATTTAGAGGCCGATAAAAAAGTTTAACTCGGATTCTTCTGTAAATATAAATCCTGCCGTCGCGATTTTGTCAGGATAATATTGCTCTGAGGCTGCGCAGAATTAACGGCGCAGCTTATCTGTTTTCACTCTCATTAAATTTCCTGCCCGGCTTTTTGTCCTTATTTGTACGATTATTCAGCACTTCGGCGGTGCTGTTTACGCTTTTTGACAAATTCCGCACCCCGGACCGTTAAAAGGATCTTATTATCTCGCCATGAGGCTGGCAGATCGACCAGCGCAAAAGCAAACATCAACCCGCCAGCAGTGCTGGCATCACACCTAACCTGAACAGGGGATGAGCATGTATCAGCATCGTAACTGGCAAGGCGCTCTGTTAGATTTTCCGGTCAGCAAAGTGGTTTGCGTTGGCAGTAACTACGCAAAACACATCAAAGAGATGGGGAGCGCCACCCCAACAGAACCGGTGATCTTCATCAAGCCGGAAACGGCGCTCTGTGATCTGCGTCAGCCGCTCTCTATCCCGGATGCGTTTGGCGAAGTGCATCATGAAGTTGAACTGGCCGTGCTGATTGGCGCAACCCTGAAACAGGCAACCGAAGAGCATGTGGCGAAGGCCATTGCAGGCTATGGTGTGGCGCTGGATCTGACGCTGCGTGACCTGCAGGCCGGGCTGAAAAAAGCGGGCCAGCCGTGGGAAAAATCGAAAGGCTTCGACAATGCCTGCCCCATCTCCGGTTTTATCCCGGTTGCGGAGTTCAGTGACGACCCGCAGAATGTGGAGCTTAAGCTGCTGGTGAATGGTGAAGTGCGTCAGCAGGGCAGCACGGCAGATATGATTCATAAAATTCTGCCGCTGATTGCCCACATGAGTCGTTACTTCACGCTGCGTGCCGGCGATGTGATTCTGACCGGTACGCCGGAAGGGGTGGGTCCGATGCGCGCAGGCGATCAGCTCGAAGTCTCTCTGGCGGGGCATGGGATCAGCACGCGCGTGCTCTAAAGACTTGCATCACCACCGCATAGGCTTTATAAGGTGCGGTTTAGGCACACTGCGGACAATCATCATGACTGACACCCCTTTCTGGCAACATAAACGCCTGGCACAAATGAGCGATGAGGAATGGGAATCCTTATGTGATGGATGCGGCCAGTGCTGCCTGAACAAGTTGCAGGACGCCGACACGGATGAGATCTATTTCACTAACGTCGCCTGCAACCAGCTCAATATCAAAACCTGCCAGTGCCGCAACTATGAGCGCCGCTTCGAGTTAGAAGAGGATTGCATCAAGCTGACGCGTGAAAACCTGACCACCTTCAACTGGCTGCCGCGCACCTGCGCCTACCGGTTGCTGGGCGAGGGCAAGGGCTTACCGGCCTGGCATCCGCTGCGCGCCGGTTCGAAAGCGCAGATGCACGCACAGCGTATTTCGGTGCGCTACATTGCGGTTCGCGAGAGTGAAGTGCGGGACTGGGAAGATCACATCATCGATCGGCCCGATCGCAACGGCTGAGTGCCGCTGTCCCGGACAGGATGAAAAAAAAGGCTGCCACGGGCAGCCTTTTTTCTGTTCAGCGACCAAACAGGTCGCGCCGTTTTGCTTTAAAAGGCTGGGCAATCAGCACCAGCACCGCCACCAGCAGATAAGCGGCAAATACCCCAATCATCCATTGCGGCATACTGAGCGTCAGAAAGGTCCAGCTGCGCTCGGCGCAGTCACCGCTGGCGAGAAACACCGACGGCAGCCACTTATCCAGCGGCAGACCGCTGGGGAAGCGGGCGGCAAAATCACAGGTGGTAAAGGGGTTAGGGTGCAGCTGAATCATGGTGTGTTCCCAGGAGAGACGCAGACCTTCCCAGGCACTGTAGATCCATAACGCCAGCGCCGCCAGACGCAACGGCGATTTTGGCGCAATCGCGCCGACCAGACCCGCGCCCATCACACCAAACAGCGCGTTGCGCTCGTAGATACACATGACGCAGGGCTTCAGGCCCATCACATGCTGAAACCATAATGCCGTGAGCTCCAGCGCCAGTGCAGTCAGTGCCAGTAATAGCCAGGCTCCGCGGCCCCGGGAACAGTGATTCAGATATCGCAACATATTGCATTCCCTGTAAACGTTAATGCCACGCAGTGTAAACCAAAAGCGGGGGCAAACCAGCCCGGGCCAGGGAAAAATCGTATCCAGACATGACCTCAGACTGATCCAGAACAGGTTATGTGAAAATAAGCCGCGTGTTTTGCGATTATGGGGCGTCTGGCATTTTGCTGCGCAATCAGCTTTACTCCGTTAGCCCCCAGGAGCACGGGAGAGGCAACCTGAAATATGCGCTGCGCCCGGTTTTAATGGTTGCGCAGGCTATATCCGCTATAGGGCGTCTGGTATGATGAGTGCCCATCACGATTAGAAAAGCAACGAGAACACATTGCTATGGTTATAAAGGCGCAGAGTCCAGCGGGATTTGCTGAAGAGTACATTATTGAAAGCATCTGGAACAGCCGCTTTCCCCCGGGGTCGATTCTTCCTGCTGAGCGTGAGCTTTCTGAATTGATCGGGGTGACACGTACGACCCTGCGTGAAGTGCTGCAGCGCCTGGCGCGTGATGGCTGGCTGACGATTCAGCACGGTAAACCGACCCGGGTGAACGATTTCTGGGAGACCTCTGGCCTGAATATCCTCGAAACCCTGGCGCGTCTCGACCACGACAGCGTGCCGGTGCTGATCGACAACCTGCTGTCAGTGCGCAGCAATATCTCTTCCATCTTTATCAGCCGTGCACTGCGTCATCATCCTGACAAGGCGCGTGAGGTGCTGGAGACGGTCGATGCGACGGCCGACCAGGCGGATGCCTATACCGAACTCGACTACCGCGTCTTCCGCGGTCTGGCATTTGCTTCCGGCAACCCGATTTATGGTCTGATCCTTAACGGCCTGAAAGGGCTCTACACCCGCGTGGGACGTCACTACTTCTCAAATCCCGAAGCCCGTCAGGTGGCGCGTGATTTTTATCTGACGCTGCTGGCGCTGTGTGACACATCGCCGGGACAGGATGAGATTGTGGAGGTGGTGCGCAACTACGGTCGCCGCAGCGGTGAAATCTGGCACAGCATGCAGAAAAATCTGCCTGACGATCTCGGCAATAAACGATAAAAAAAACCGGACATCGCGTCCGGTTTTTATGCGGTCAGAGTGAGGTATTTCGCGGCGGGTTGCGGTCCAGCAGCTCAACACTGCCATCCTCATTCTGTTGCTCCAGAATCACATCAAATCCCCACAGCCGATGCACGTGCTTCAGCACTTCGCGGCGGCTCTTGTCCAGCGGCGTGCGGCTCTGCGGTACATAGCGCAGGGTCAGCGAACGGTCACCGCGCAGATCGACATTATAAACCTGAATATTGGGTTCGAGATTACTCAGGTTGTACTGGGCGGAGAGCTGCTGGCGAATTGCCCGATAGCCAGCCTCATCGTGAATGGCGGCGATTTCGAGATAGTTGTTGCGGTCATCATCCAGCACGGTAAACAGCCGGAAGTCGCGCATGACCTTCGGCGACAGGAACTGGCTGATGAAGCTCTCATCCTTAAACTCACGCATCGCAAAATGGAGCGTATCCAGCCAGTCAGAACCCGCAATATCCGGGAACCAGTAGCGATCCTCTTCGGTAGGGGACTGACAGATACGCTTGATATCCTGCATCATCGCGAAGCCCAGAGCATAAGGGTTAATGCCGTTATACCACTGGCTGTTGTAGGGCGGCTGATAGACCACATTGGTATGGCTGTGCAGAAACTCCATCATGAAGCGTTCCGACACTTTGCCTTCGTCATAGAGGTGATTAAGGATGGTGTAGTGCCAGAAGGTTGCCCAGCCCTCATTCATCACCTGAGTCTGCTTCTGCGGATAGAAATACTGGCTCACCTTGCGCACAATGCGCAGGATCTCACGCTGCCACGGCTCCAGCAGCGGCGCATTCTTCTCCATGAAATAGAGCAGGTTCTCCTGCGGCTCAGAAGGGTAGCGTGCGGCTTCGAACGTGACCGCCTCTTTTTCACGCCGCGGCAGCGTGCGCCAGAGCGTGTTCACCTGACTCTGCAGATACTCCTCCCGGCTTTTCTGGCGGGCTTTCTCCTCCTGCAGGGAGATCTTCTGCGGGCGTTTATAGCGATCCACGCCATAATTCATTAAGGCGTGGCAGGAGTCGAGCAGCCGCTCCACCTCTTCAACGCCATAGCGCTCTTCGCAGTCACTGATATAGTTTTTGGCAAACAGCAGGTAATCGACAATCGATCCGGCATCCGTCCAGCTGCGGAACAGGTAGTTATTTTTGAAGAAAGAGTTATGACCATAGCAGGCATGTGCCATCACCAGCGCCTGCATGGTCATGGTGTTCTCTTCCATCAGGTAGGCGATGCAGGGATTGGAGTTGATGACAATTTCATAGGCCAGCCCCTGCTGACCATGCTTATAGCGCTGCTCGGTTTCGATAAACTTTTTGCCGAATGACCAGTGTGAATAGTTGATTGGCATGCCGACGCTGGAATAGGCATCCATCATCTGTTCAGAGGTGATCACTTCGATTTGGTGCGGGTAGGTATCCAGACGGTAGAGCTTCGCGACGCGGTCGATCTCCGCTAAGTAGACATCAAGCAGTTCGAATGTCCAGTCTGGTCCGTCATTGAGTCGTTTGCTGTCTCTGATGGCTTCGTCAAAGATTGTCGTCATAGCGCACCTCTTTGTGGCAAACCGGCTGACCCGAAAGACAACCCGTTCTGGTTATTTAAGGCTTCATCCTGAAAAAGGGAACCCGAAAAAAACTGAGCGAACACAACAATGATAGCCCACTGTCGCCTATCCGAAATGCGAACTCAAATGAAATCTTTGGCACAAAATCATTAAGTGTGAGGCAACAGGGAATTTAACCGTTTTTAATTCGAACCATGCGCCAGATGGCAGGATAAAGTCCTGTTTATAAGTGGAATGTATGAGGTTGAATGATTCTCCTGCCATGCGCAGATTTAACTGCCTTTGTTGTCATTTATTTCTGCGTTTAAGGAATAAGGCGCATAAAGCGCTGAAATTCATCGTGCAGCAAGATTTTAGTTACCTGAAAAGTGAAAAAGATGTGAAATGGATGCTGTGATTTCGGGGTGGTGTCCGCTGCGGTGATCCGCTGACTATCATCTTCTGAACAGTGAATTATGCTTTTAGACGTTGGATGGGGAAACTATGCACGTAGTGATTCTTGGAAGTGGGGTTGTCGGCGTAGCCAGTGCCTGGTATCTGGCGCGAGCCGGACATCAGGTCACCGTCATCGATCGTCAGCCTGCCGCGGCGATGGAGACCAGCGCGGGCAATGCCGGTCAGATCTCGCCAGGTTATGCCGCCCCCTGGGCCGCGCCCGGCGTGCCGCTGAAAGCGGTGAAGTGGATGTTCCAGCGCCACGCGCCGCTGGCTATCCGGCTGGATGGCAGCAGCTTTCAGCTGGAGTGGATGTGGCACATGCTGCGCAACTGCGACATCAACCACTATCAGCAGAATAAAAGCCGCATGGTGCGGATTGCCGAATACAGCCGGGACTGCCTGAAAGCGCTGCGGAGTGAAACCGGCATCGCCTATGAAGGCCGGCAGGGCGGAACGCTGCAGCTGTTCCGCACCCAGCAACAGTTCGACAGCGCCAGCAAGGATATTGCGGTGCTGCGTGACGCGGGGGTGCCTTATGAACTGCTGCAGGCCGATGAGCTGTCACGCGTGGAACCTGCACTGGCGGCAACCCGGCATAAACTCACCGGCGGATTACGTCTCCCCAACGATGAAACAGGCGACTGTCAGCTCTTTACCCAGCGGCTGGCAAAGATGGCCGAAGAGGCGGGCGTGGTATTCCGCTTCAACACCCCGGTCGATCATCTGCTGCGCGACGGAAATCGCATTTATGGCGTGAAGTGCGGTGATGAGATCATCAAAGCAGACAGCTATGTGGTGGCCTTTGGCTCTTACTCCACGGCGCTGCTGAAGAACGTTCTGAGCATCCCGGTTTACCCGCTCAAGGGTTATTCACTCACCATTCCGATCAAAAATCCCGATGCCGCGCCAGTTTCCACCATCCTCGATGAAACCTACAAAGTGGCGGTGACCCGGTTTGACGATCGTATCCGCGTTGGCGGGATGGCAGAGATTGTTGGTTTTAACACCAAACTGACCGAAGCGCGGCGGGAAACGCTGGAGATGGTGGTCAGTGATCTCTATCCTGAAGGCGGTCATCTTGCACAGGCGAGTTTCTGGACCGGTTTACGTCCGATGACGCCAGACGGTACGCCGATTGTCGGCGCCACCCCCATCTCTAATCTCTGGCTCAACACCGGTCACGGAACGCTGGGCTGGACGATGGCGTGTGGTTCAGGGCAGTTACTGGCCGATCTGATCTCCGGTAAAACGCCGGCGATTGCGGCGGATGACTTAGCGGTATTCCGCTACTTACCTGGTTTCGCGGCGACCTCATCGCCGCTGCGTAACGCCAGCGCAACTCGTTAAGTATTCAGGGAGAGAGAGGATGTCACGTCCGATTGTCGCGACCATCAACCCGGAGGCGTTACGTCATAACCTGGCTATCGTGCGCCGGGCTGCCCCCGCATCCCGCGTCTGGTCAGTGGTTAAAGCCAATGCTTACGGCCACGGTATTGATCGGGTACGCGAGCCGCTGTCTGACACCGATGGCTTCGCGCTGCTCAATATGGAAGAGGCGATCCTGCTGCGCGAGCGCGGCTGGAACAAACCGATTCTGCTGCTGGAAGGCTTTTTCAGGCCGGAAGATTTGCAACTGATCGACCGCTATCGCCTGACCACCAGCGTTCACAGTAACTGGCAGATCAAAGCGCTGGCGAACGCCAGACTGTCAGCGCCGGTGGATATCTATCTTAAGGTCAACAGCGGGATGAACCGGCTCGGTTTTCGGCCGGAACAGGTCAGCGGCGCCTGGCAGAGCCTGCGTGCGCTGAGCAACACGGGCGAGATGACGCTGATGGCGCATTTTGCCGACGCCGAAAACCCCGAGGGACTGATTGCGCCCATGCAGCGCATTGAGCAGGCGGCAGAAGGACTCAACTGTCCGCGGTCGCTCTCCAACTCCGCCTGTACGCTGTGGCATCCCGAAGCGCATTTCGACTGGGTTCGCCCGGGTATCGTGCTCTATGGTGCGTCACCCAGCGGCGACTGGCAGGATATCGCGGGCAGCGGCCTGAAACCGGTGATGACGTTAAGTAGTGAGATCATCGCCGTGCAGCAGCTGCAGGCGGGCGACGGGGTCGGCTACGGCTACCGCTATCATGCCAGCGCCGCGCAGCGGATTGGCGTGGTCGCCTGTGGTTATGCCGACGGCTATCCACGGCATGCCCCGACCGGCACCCCCGTCTGCGTTGACGGCGTGATGACCCAGGTCGTCGGCGCGGTGTCGATGGATATGATCACGGTGGATCTGACCCCCTGTCCCCAGGCGGGAATCGGCTCAGCGGTTGAGCTGTGGGGCGAGCAGGTGAAAATCGATCAGGTGGCGAAAGCAGCCGGAACGGTAGGGTACGAGCTGATGTGTGCGCTGGCACCCCGCGTTCCGGTCACCCTCAGCTAAGCGCGGTCAGACTGCCGCGCATTTTTCTGCTGCAGCGCCAGGCGATAAAGGCCAGCGCTGCACCCAGCAGCATCATCAGACTCAGTGACAGCTTCTCCGCCACCGGCAGTGTGACAACAATCAGGCTGCCTGCGGCACCGCCCGCCATCTGAATAAATCCCTGTAACGCCGACGCCACACCCGCCTGCTGCTGGTAAGGCTCCAGCGCATAGCTGGTGGCCGGGCCGACGGTGAAGGCCAGACCGGCAACAGAAACCGCCACCGGGAACATGTAGAGCGCCCAGTGCGTCTGCATCGCCGCCGGGAAGATCTGCATCCCGGCAACCAGCAGCACCGCGCCCAGCAGCATGGTGAAGAATCCCATCGCCAGGCAGAAAGGCCGGCCCGCCTTGCGAATCGCTTTATTGACGAACATGCTGACAAACATGATCCAGAAACCATTTGCGCCAAAAGCGAAGGAGAACTGGATCGGCGTCAGCCCGCCTTCGGTCATCAGCACCTGAGGTGCCAGCGATACGTAGGTCAGCACCATGCCCAGTGCACCGGCATTGGCGAACGCAAACGCCAGAAAGCGTGGCTGACGCAGGATAGCGGCGTACTGCTTCACCGGTAAGCCTTTTACCCGCAGGGTATCTGCCGGACGCGTCTCGGGCAGGCCGATCAGCACCAGCAGCGTAATCACCACACCATAGGCGCAGAGGAACCAGAAGGGCGCGCGCCAGCCGAAGGCGCTGGCCAGCAGGCCGCCCAGCAGCGGGGCCAGCGCCGGGACAATGTTCAGTGCGCCATTCAGAAAGCCGTAAGCACGGGCGGCGGCATCGCCACTGAGGCGGTCACGCACGCCGCTGAAGGCGACCACCGCGCTGCAGCAGACGCCGCAGCCCTGCACCAGACGGGCAATCACGAACAGCGGAAAGGAGGTGGCGGTGGCGGCAATCACGCTGCCGGCGATGTAGAGCGCCAGCCCCAGCAGGGCGATGGGCTTACGGCCATAATTGTCCACCAGCGGCCCGGTCACCAGCTGTCCCAGCCCCATTACCAGCAGAAAGAGAGGAATGGTGGTCTGCACCAGACTGACCGGGGTATTCAGCCCTTCAGCAATCTGCGGCAGCGTGGGCAAATAGAGGTCAATGCCTAAGGGTGCCAGCAGCACCAGGCTTAATAACAATAAAGTAAATTTTTGCATAACAACCAGAGGGTAAACGTTTTGTTAAAAAACGAGCCGAAGAGGGTAATGATTCAGAGGGGAAAAAGAAAGCGTAAGCTGTGCGGAAAGTGCGATGCCTGCTTTTTACAGGCATCGCGGGTTTAACTCAGTAAGCGCCGTCGCGACGTAACACGACGCCTGCGGTTTTAAACAGAATGGCAATATCGGTCCAGAGTGCCCAGTTTTTCACATACCAGGAGTCAAAGTAGACGCGGGTATCGTAGTCGATATCGTTGCGTCCGCTGACCTGCCACAGGCCGGTCATGCCGGGCTTGGCCATCAGGTAGTAATCCACATCGCCGGCGTAACGCTCCAGCTCCGCCTCAATCACCGGGCGCGGGCCGACCAGGCTCATCTCACCGCGGATCACGTTCCACAGCTGCGGTAACTCGTCGAGGCTGGTTTTACGCAGGAAGCCACCGATACGGGTAATGCGCGGGTCATTCTTCAGTTTGAAATCTTTGTCCCACTCCATTCGGGCTTCTTCACTGGTCGCCAGCAGCTTCTCCAGCACCTCTTTAGAGTTGGTCACCATGGAACGGAATTTCAGACATTTGAATTTTTTGCCATCCTGACCCACACGCTCATGCCCATAAATGGCATTGCCGCCATCGCGCTTCACCATAAAGCAGAGCAGGGCGAAGATCGGGCCGAGGAACAGCAGCAGCATGGAGGCGACGACAATATCAAAGGTCCGCTTCAGGAAGCGCGAAGAGTGCTTCGCCAGGTTGTTGCTGACACGCAGGATCATCACTTCATGACTGAAGATAAAGGACATGTCGGTGCCGTAGAGCGGCACGCCGCGCAGCGTCGGGATCACGGAAACCGAACGGCAGTTCATCTTCGACAGGAATTTCAGCCAGCGGTCACGCATCGGCTGCTGCTCATACTCCATGGCCACAATAAACTGCACGTTGTCGCGGTCAATGGTCTGCCAGTTAATGTCTTTCCAGGTGATCACTGGCACGCCATTGACGCTCTGCTGAGAGGGCTCATCGTCGACAGAGATAAAGGCCTGTACGTTGTAGCCCAGGATCTCCTCACTCTGCAGGGCGGCATAGGCTTCGGTAGCGTTGCGGCCAGAGCCGATGATGATGGTCTCTTTCTGCCACTGGCCCGCCCGGTTAATGGCGCGTTTGACCAGCGTTCGCATCAGCGGCAGCAGCAGCAGGGCATATGTCCAGCTGAAAACCCACACCATGCGGGAGAAGTCCCATTTCGAAAACGCGATCAGCGCGAGGTCGAGCAGTGAGAAAACAAACAGCGTTTTTACAATCTCCTTCAGCTCGAACCAGAAGGGTTTGCGATAGGTGTAGTGACGCAGACGAACCCAGAACCAGCCGGTGCACATCACGGACATAATAAACTGCGCCACAAAACGGTATTCAATCTGATGCGGGGGAATAAACGTATCCAGCTCGCCCCAAATACCCTGAATGGTTGCGGCGGATAAAAATAATGCGAGGTTGAGTGCAATCAGATCGGAAAAGCTCAGGGCGAATTTCACGATGATATTTTTACGCGTGCCGCTCCATGAGCGGCTCGGGCTATTCATTATCAATGTACTTGCCATAAAACCTGCTCTCTTTCTTAAGTAAAAGATGGCCTGACCAGAATCAGGGACGCGCTCAGGAGTGAGCCACCGAAAAATTAAAAAATAATTTTCAGTCTGTTGCAGTCAGTAAAGCCAGTACAGCTGCAAAAAAGATGAAGATTAAAGCGTGATGGTACTCACGAAATGTTGCAGCATTGAGAATGAGTATGCAGGAGATATTTGACGGCGTTAATACGGAAAAAATCTGAAAACAACAAAAGTGATTAAAGTTTTAAACGGATAACGCCATGTAATATAAGGATAAAATAAGCAGGGGTGCAGTTATAACTAAACTGTTTAAGACGCTTTTTAGGAATTACCGCCAAATCTCGCGACTGGCGGTAGTGATAAGGCATCAGGCGGGTCTTTTTAAAATCCAGCGGTCCTGCTCTTTATCATAATGACCAATCTGCAGATCCACCGGTTTTCCATCAATCCACGCCGGTACGCTGGTATCGCGATCCCAGCCGTCGAGTTGGGTAATTAAGCCGGGATTGGTGTGACAGGGAATGCTGACGGTGTCAGGGTGCTCACCGTCAAGATCGGCATCAACAATCTCATAACGACCAATTTTAACCACGTGTCCCATTCATTTCTCCCGTTTTTTCTGGCACAGAGCTGTAAGCTTAGCGTATCAACAGAAAATAACGTGGCTGAATGATTAGGATTATTCCTTCTCTTCTGCCGGCCGGACACCAATTTTCACGATACGATTATCCTCTTTTTCCGCCACGGTCCAGGTCAGCTCATTCCATTCAACCTGATCCCCGACCACGGGCGCGCCACCCAGCATGCCCAGCATCAGCTGTCCCAGCGACTGCTGATCGTTGGTGTTCTCATCAAGTTCCAGCCCGTAGATCTGCGCGACGTCGCGCAGGCGTGCTTCTGCATCCAGAATAAAGTCACCAAAGAACCGCTGGTCGAGCGAAACCGGCGGCGACTGACTGAACATTTTGCCCAGGGCTGGCAGATCGCGCTCACGGCCAATCACGCAGATCACATCGTTCTCTCTGAGGCGTGTCCCGCCGTTGGGATGCATCAGCACATTGTCACGAAACAGAGCGGCGATGCGGGTCTCACGCGGCATCTTCAGATCGCGCAGCGCAGCCCCGATACACCACTTGTCGGCGCTGAGCTGATAAACAAACTGCTCCCACGGATTCTCCGGATGGATATCCAGACCGATACGGCTGATGGGGGAGGCCGTCGGCGGCACCACCACCTTCGCTTTTTTTGCCGCAAAGCCCAGCGAGGTTCCCTGCAACATCAGCGAGACCAGCACCACAAAGAAGGCGATATT
Organism: Pantoea sp. M_10; assembly: GCF_008631515.1. Lineage (NCBI taxonomy): Bacteria > Pseudomonadati > Pseudomonadota > Gammaproteobacteria > Enterobacterales > Erwiniaceae > Pantoea > Pantoea sp. M_10. Next base: position 85,051 of record NZ_VWUL01000001.1, read on the forward strand.
GAAATAGAGTGAGGCGTTTTCTAATCCGGCCATCATCGGGAACACCGCCAGGATAATCGGCACCGCTCCGCGTAACCCGACCCAGCTGATAAAGAAGCGTTCACGGGTGGTAAAACTGCGGAACGGCAGCAGGCCAACAAATACCGACAGGGGGCGCGCCACCAGAATCAGCCACAGTGAGAGGATCATCGCCGGCACGGCGATGTGCCACAAGTCGGAAGGGGTGACCAGCAGCCCCAGCACAATGAACATGCCTATCTGGCTCAGCCACGCCATACCATCAAAGGTCTGCAGAATACCGTGGCGGTTGCGAATCGGACTGTTGCCGAGTAAAAAGCCGCACAGATAGACCGCCAGGATGCCGCTGCCCTCCAGTACGGTGGTCAGCGCGAACACCAGAATGCCGCCACTCAGCGCCAGTAGCGGATAGAGGCCACCCGCCAGGCTGATGCGGTTAATCAGCTGCTGCAGCGCCCAGCCGCCGCCCAGGCCCAGCACGATCCCCAGGCCGAACTGCTGCACCAGGTGCACCAGAAACATCCAGTCAAGCCCGCTGCGGCCCTGTTCGATCATCTCAATCAGGGTGATGGTCAGAAACACCGCCATCGGGTCGTTGCTGCCGGACTCGATTTCCAGTGTCGAGCTGACGCGCTCGTTCAGGCCCTTATCACCCAGCAGGGAGAAGACCGCGGCGGCATCCGTGGAGCCGATAATCGCGCCAATCAGGAATCCCTGCATCATATCCAGCTTAAACAACCAGGCGGCAACCACACCGGTTAAGCCGGCGGTTATCATGACGCCGATGGTGGCCAGCGACAGCGCGGGCCCCAGCGCGACCTTAAACGAGCTGGCTTTGGTGCGCATGCCACCATCCAGCAGGATGATTGCCAGCGCCAGGTTGGAAATCAGATAGGCCGCCGGATAGTTATCAAAAGCGATGCCTCCGATACCATCGACCCCGGTCAGCATACCCAGCGCAAGGAAGATGACCAGAATAGGAATGCCCAGCCTGGATGAGAAAGAGCTGAGCAGAATGCTCGATGCGACCAGCACGGAACCGATGATAAACAGACTGTAGACGATAGTGTGGTTCAAACCCGGTCTCCTGAGATATGACGGTGCGATGCCCAAGCGGTGATAAATATCCATGCTATCTCTGAAAGATAATGGTTTATCAAGGAGTTGTCATTGTGAAAATGCACATTATACGAATTGCTTAAACGTATACGGAATCAGATTAATGTGAAGAATGAGGGGGTTGGCAGGCAAGGGGAGGAAAACAGGTTGTTTTAACAGGTTATTCAGCTGATAAAAAAAGCCGGTGGTTAACCGGCTTCGTGTAAAAAAGAGCGTCACTCTGCAATGTCTGCGAATCAGGCTTCCGTGGCCTGTTTGTGAAACAGTGAACGAAACACCGGGTAGATATCTTCCGGTTCACGGATGTGCTCAATCGCAAAGTTGTCGAACATCGCCTGCAGATGCTCATATTCGCGCCACAGCGTCTGATGGGCACGGCGGGTGATTTCGATATAACTGTAATAGCGCACCACCGGCAGAATGTGCTTCGCCAGAATCTCATGACAGAGGGGCGAATCGTCGGCCCAGTTATCGCCATCGGACGCCTGCGCCGCATAGATGTTCCACTGCGCCGGGTCATAGCGATCCTTCACCACCTCATCCATCAGTTTCAGCGCACTGGAGACGATGGTTCCGCCCGTCTCCTGCGAGTAGAAGAACTCCTGCTCATCCACCTCTTTCGCCTGGGTGTGGTGACGGATGTAGACCACATCGACGTTCTTGTAGGTGCGGCTCAGGAACAGGTAGAGCAGGATATAGAAGCGTTTCGCCATATCCTTGGTCGCCTGATCCATGGAGCCGGAGACATCCATCAGACAGAACATCACCGCCTGACTAGAGGGCTCCGGGCGCTTCTCAAAGTTTTTGTAGCGCAGGTCGAAGGTATCGATAAAGGGCACCCGCTCAATGCGGGCCCGCAATTCGGCAATCTCTTTGCGCAGCCGCTCCTCCTCCAGCAGCTGTGCCGGTTCGGTGTTCTCCACCTGCAGAAGTGTCTCTTCCAGTTCGTGCAGCATCCGGCGCTTGCCCGCCGTCATCGCCGTACGCCGCGCCAGCGAGTTCTGCAGCGAGCGCACCACGCTGATATTGGCGGGGACGCCGTTAGAGGTAAAACCCGCCCGGTGGGTCTTATACTCGTTCAGCTGACGATGCTGGTTGCGGCGCAGGTTAGGCAGGGCGAGGTCTTCAAACAGCAGGTCGAGATACTCATCTTTCGAGATCTGAAAGACAAACTCATCCTGACCTTCACCATCCTGACTGGCATTGCCCTGACCACTGCCGCCACCGCCTCCACCACCCTGAGGCCGTTCGATGCGGTCATTCTGCACAAAATGGTCGTTACCCGGATGGACCCGATGGCGATTTCCGCCCCGTCCCTGATGGAAGATCGGCTCATTGATGTCGTCAATCGGGATTGAGACAGACTCACCGCTGCTGACGTCGGTCACCGAGCGTTTATTGATGGCCTCGGAGATCGACTGCTTGATTTGTGACTTGTAACGGCGCAAGAAGCGCTGGCGGTTGACCGCGCTCTTGTTTTTGCCGTTCAGCCGGCGATCGATGAAATAGGCCATGGTATTCCCCCAAACTGCATTGTAAGCAGGCCGGGCGAACCCGACCTGTGGTGCCGGTCTGACAACCCGGCATGCTTACAGACTCTTATCAGGACGACTTGCGCACTCGCAGATACCACTCACAGAGCAGGCGAACCTGTTTGCGGGTATAGCCTTTTTCCATCATGCGATCGACAAAATCATCATGCTTTTTCTGCTCATCGGTAGAGGTCTTGGTGTTGAACGAGATGACCGGCAGTAACTCTTCCGTGTTCGAGAACATCTTTTTCTCGATGACGGTGCGTAATTTCTCGTAACTGGTCCAGTTCGGATTACGACCGTTATTGTGTGCCCTGGCACGCAGCACGAAGTTCACGATCTCGTTACGGAAATCTTTCGGGTTACTGATCCCGGCGGGCTTCTCAATCTTCTCAAGCTCCGCGTTGAGCGATTCACGATCGAACAGCTGTCCGGTATCGGGATCGCGGTACTCCTGATCCTGAATCCAGAAGTCGGCGTAAGTAACGTAACGGTCAAAGATGTTTTGACCATATTCAGAGTAGGATTCCAGATAGGCGGTCTGAATCTCCTTGCCGATGAACTCAGCATACTTAGGAATCAGATAGCCTTTAAGGTGCTCAAGGTACTTCTCAGCCTGCTCCTGCGGGAACTGCTCACGTTCAATCTGCTGCTCCAGCACATAGAAGAGATGGACCGGGTTAGCCGCCACTTCTGTGTGGTCAAAGTTAAACACCCGCGACAGAATCTTAAAGGCAAAGCGGGTCGACAGGCCGTTCATTCCCTCATCCACACCGGCGTAGTCGTGATACTCCTGCCACGACTTCGCTTTCGGGTCGGTATCTTTCAGGCTTTCACCATCGTAGACCCGCATTTTGGAGTAGATGCTGGAGTTCTCCGGATCTTTCAGACGCGACAGGATGGAGAAGCGGGCCAGCGTTTCCAGCGTTCCGGGCGCACAGGGCGAGGTGGCCAGCTCACTGTGGTTCAGCAGCTTGTCATAAATCTTGATCTCTTCAGAGACGCGCAGGCAGTAAGGCACCTTAACGATGTAGACACGGTCAAGGAACGCCTCGTTGTTTTTGTTGTTGCGGAAGGTGACCCATTCGGATTCGTTGGAGTGCGCCAGGATGATGCCGTTGAAGGGCAGCGCCGAAATTCCCTCGGTGCCGTTGTAGTTCCCCTCCTGGGTGGCGGTCAGTAACGGATGCAGCACCTTGATCGGCGCTTTAAACATCTCCACGAACTCCATAATCCCCTGGTTGGCGCGGCAGAGGGCACCGGAGTAACCATAAGCATCCGGATCGTTCTGCGCGTGGTTCTCCAGTTTACGGATGTCCACTTTACCCACTAGCGCGGAAATATCCTGGTTGTTCTCATCACCCGGTTCGGTTTTCGCGATGGCCAGCTGTTCCAGGATGGATGGCCAGACTTTTACCACCTTAAAGCGGGAGATATCGCCACCGAAATCGTGCAGCCGTTTAGCGGCCCACGGCGACATAATGGTGCCCAGGTAACGACGCGGAACGCCATACTCTTTCTCAAGAATGTGCGCATCTTCCTGCGGGTTAAACAGGCAGAGGGGGTGATCGTTCACCGGACTGCGCTCGCCGTCGGCGCTCAGCACATAGATGGGCACCCGCTGCATCAGCGACTTGAGTCGTTCCGCCAGTGACGATTTACCGCCACCGACCGGGCCGAGCAGATAGAGAATCTGCTTCTTCTCTTCCAGTCCCTGGGCGGCATGTTTCAGGTAGGAGACAATCTGTTCAATTGCCTCCTCCATACCGTAGAACTCCTCAAACGCCGGATAGCGTCCCATCACACGATTGGAGAATATTCTGGAAAGGCGTGGCTCCTGAGCAGTGTCGACCATTACCGGCTCTCCGATAGCCATTAACAGTCGTTCTGCAGCGTTGGCGTATGCACTGCGATCCTGCTTACAGATGGCAAGAAATTCCTGCAGTGTGAACTCTTCGTCCTTGGCAGCTTCATAACGCTGACGATAGTGATCGAATATATTCATAGCGATGCCCGTCCTTTCGTTTTTAGCACAGGTAAGGAGCGTAATTAGAGGCTTGTAGCAGCTCCCGGAAGATATTCTCTGTTGAGTACAGCAACCCTTATGCCAACCTGATCTTTTTTATCGGGATACACAACGTTTGTGGTTACTCTGCTCGTCCAAACTCTTTGCTGTTACTTCTAACTGTAGATGGCTTCTAAGAAATTTCCTCCGTGGGTTTGCGTGAATGAGGGGAAGATCAACGGCAATTTTGATTTGTTGTGAGATGGGTTCAACTGACTGAAGCATTAACTTAACGTACTTTTAACCTTTAATGCCACCTGCATCGGTAACTGACTTAAAGGATTTTGATATAAGTTAATCCAGCGGTAAAAAACCGTTAGACTTAGGGTTTGATTGTTATATTTATGGAATGAATAAATTGTGAACCAATTCAAATTTAAGACGCTTGTTGCCCTTCTGCCCTGTTATTTACTTACCGGGCAGGCGAGTGCCGATCCGCTTTCTCTGGGCGCATCGGTCATCTACGCAGAGTCACCGTATCGCGGCGGACAGGACCGGTATCTTCCGGTTCCGGTGATCAACTACGAAGGTGAAAACTTCTGGTTCCGCAGCCTGCAGGGCGGTTACTACCTGTGGAAAGATCCACAGAATCAGCTGTCGCTGACCCTGCTGGGGTCACCGCAGGAGTACAAACCCAGCGACAACGATCTGGGCGATATGAAAGGACTGGATAAGCGCCGCATGACGCTGATGGGCGGTGCCACTTACCGTCACACGGCAGACTGGGGGATTGTCCGCACCGCGTTGCTGGGTGATGTGCTGAACAACAGCAACGGCGTCATCTGGGACCTGACCTATCTCTATCGCTTCCAGATGGGCGACTTCAGCCTGACGCCAGGCATCGGTGCCATGTGGAACAGTGCCAATCAGAACCGTTATTACTACGGTGTCTCCGGTCATGAGAGCGCCCGGACCGGCATCAGTCGTTATAATCCGGATGACAGCTGGTCACCTTATGTTGAGCTGAGCGCCAGCTATCAGATTGACACGCAGTGGAACGTCGGAGTAGTAGGGCGTTACACCCGCTTTGACAGCGAAATCAAAGACAGCCCGATGATTGATAAAAGCGGGCAGGCGACGGTCTGGACCGGCGTCAGCTACAGCTTCTGAGTATGCACTAAAAGAGGGCGTTTACCGCCCTCTGTTCTTTTACAGGGCCCCGTAATGGGGTAAGGGAAGAGAATGCGCAACAGAATCACGTTTGCCGGCCATGCGTCGCTGCCGGTTATCGGTCAGGGCAGCTGGTTTATGGGTGAAAATCCGTCGCAGCGTGCCCGTGAAGTCGCTGCCCTGCAGGCCGGACTCGACTGCGGGTTACGGCTGATCGATACGGCCGAAATGTATGCGGATGGCGGCGCAGAAGAGGTCGTCGGTGAGGCGCTGCGCGGTCGCCGCGATCAGGCCCTGCTGATCTCCAAAGTCTATCCCTGGAATGCAGGTCACTCGGATGCGATTGAAGCCTGCGAGCGCAGTCTGCGCCGGTTACAGACCGATTACCTCGACCTCTACCTGCTGCACTGGCGCGGAAATATTCCACTGGAAGAGACACTGCGCGCGATGGAAACGCTGCAGCAGCAGGGCAAGATTCGTTTCTGGGGGGTGTCAAACTTCGATACAGATGACATGGCCGAACTGTGGGACGAACCCAATGGGGAGCACTGTGCGACCAATCAGGTTCTCTACCATCTGGCGTCACGCGGTATTGAGTTTGATCTGTTGCCAGCCTGTCAGCAGCGGGGCGTGCCGGTGATGGCCTACTGTCCCCTGGCGCAGGCGGGTCGGCTGCGGGATACGCTCTTTACCGATCCTCTGCTGACTCAGATTGCACAGCAGAAGGGCATCAGCGTGGCGCAGCTTCTGCTGGCGTGGGTGATTCGTCAGCCTGGCGTGATCGCTATCCCTAAAGCCAGCTCTGTGGCCCACGTGCAGGAGAATGCTGCGGCGCTGGAGGTGGTGCTGACCGACGAAGAGCTTCAGCTTATCGATCGCGCCTGGCCTGCACCGCAGCATAAATTACCGCTGGATATCGTTTAGCCGATAGCCTTGTCGCTGGCGGCGGCTTTCTTTTTCAGACGGAACGTCGTGGCCAGCCGTGCCGGTTTCTCGCCCGCACTGCGCAGCGGTTTACTGATGCGCGCGGTTTCCACGCAGACCATCGTTTTATAACCCTCATTCGCCATATCGGCCATGCTACAGGAGAGTTCTACGCCGGGGTTCCAGGTGACAACGTCACTTTGATGGTGATGATAAACTTCGACCTGACGATGACCCGCTGTGTCATGAATCACCGAGCAATTTTCCGGCGCGGTGAAGATGCGGTCGATGCGGCCAGGATAACGCTGTCTGCCGTCGCTGCTGCCGGTCTCGCCGTTGTTCACTTTATCGATATAGCTGTTGCCGAGACCGGAGACCTCTACACCACTGATATCGCTCACGCTGAAGTAGCTGTGCAGCGCCGCCGTGGCCTCATAGTCACCATAGGCTTCCAGCTCAATCTCGCAATGCTCACCCAAGCGGAAGCGGGCAATCAGGGTAAACTCATGTGGCCAGAGTTTCAGCGTCTGGGGATTGCTCTCCAGCACCAGCGTCAGCATCACCCCCTCATCATTTTCGTCATGCGCGGTCAGCTTCCACGGCTGAACCCGGGCAAAACCGTGTGCCGGTTCACCAGCGGGGCCAAACCAGGGCCAGCAGATTGGCACGCCGCCGCGAATGGCTTTACCCGGTGAGAAGAGGCTCTTATCACTCAGCCAGAGCACCGGCTTTTCACCGCTGGGTTGCCAGGCGATCAGGTGTGCGCCCTGCAGCGTAATCGCCGCCCGGACTTTAGGATGGCTGACGACAATGGTCGGTAATTCACCCACCTGGCGCTGCGAGAGGTAAGGGGAGATCTGCGTGACTACCGGCAGAGAAAACAGTTTGTCTTGCATGTTCGATTCCTTCCTGTGCGGATCAAAAAAAGGGCGACCGAAGTCGCCCTTATTCTCAATGATGTCTGGCTGCCTTATTTAGCAGAAACCAGTGCAATCAGGTCGAGAACTTTGTTTGAGTAGCCAGTTTCGTTGTCATACCAGGAAACCAGTTTCACAAAGTTGTCGTTCAGCGCGATACCCGCTTTAGCGTCAAACACGGAAGTCAGGACTTCGCCGTTGAAGTCGGTAGAAACCACGTCATCTTCAACGTAGCCCAGAACGTCTTTCATCTCGCCTTCTGCAGCAGCTTTAATCGCAGCACAGATTTCTTTGTAAGATGCCGCTTTTTCCAGACGCACGGTCAGGTCAACAACGGAAACGTTAGGGGTTGGTACGCGGAACGCCATACCGGTCAGTTTGCCGTTCAGCTCTGGCAGAACTTTACCAACGGCTTTCGCTGCGCCAGTTGATGAAGGAATGATGTTCTGCGATGCGCCGCGGCCGCCGCGCCAGTCTTTGTGAGACGGGCCATCAACGGTTTTCTGCGTAGCAGTGGTCGCGTGAACGGTGGTCATCAGGCCTTCAACGATACCAAACTTGTCGTTGATGACTTTTGCCAGCGGAGCCAGGCAGTTAGTGGTGCAGGATGCGTTAGAAACGATATCCTGGCCTTCATATTTGTCGAAGTTTGCACCACGAACAAACATTGGGGTGTCATCTTTAGATGGACCGGTCAGAACGACTTTCTTAGCACCTGCGGTGATGTGTTTGCGTGCGGTTTCGTCGGTCAGGAAGATACCGGTTGCTTCTGCAACAACGTCAACGCCTGCTTCATCCCACTTCAGGTTAGCCGGGTCACGCTCAGCAGTAACACGGATTTTTTTACCGTTTACGATCAGTGCGCCATCCTGAACCTCTACGGTGCCGTCGAAACGACCGTGAGTAGAGTCATACTTCAGCATGTACGCCATGTAATCCGCGTCCAGCAGGTCGTTGATAGCAACGATTTCGATGTCAGAACGCTTCTGTGCAGCACGGAAAACGATGCGACCGATACGGCCGAAACCGTTGATACCTACTTTGATAGTCATATATTCCACCAGCTATTTGTTAGTGAATAAAAGGTTGCCTGTAAAATTACAAAAACCTTACCAGGCGTCAAGCGGAATCGTGTCAATTGTTGCGACAAATCAATTCGCCTGAGAGGAATTATTCGGTGCGCAACCGCTTGCGCGCCGCCAATGATATCGCGCTTCATTGAGTCAATCGCCGAATATATAGGGATGCTCCGGATAAAAGGTGATCGAAGTCACAAATCCGCTTTGCGATGGGCAGACTGAAAGGGTGAGCACAAAAAAAGACCCGGGTTATGTTGATCATTTGTTAGAATAATAGACGAAATTTTCAGAATGGCACTGCCCGGAATCCTAAAATGGCTAAAGAGACCGCACCCGAAGCAAAAATTGCGCAGCTGACTGAAATGCAGCGCTACGTTACTCAGCATCGCGGAACGGAACCGCCTTACAGCGGCGCCCTGTTGCACAACAAGCAGGAGGGCATCTATCACTGTCTGGTGTGTGAAGCGCCCCTTTTTCTGTCAGAAACCAAATATGACTCAGGCTGTGGCTGGCCCAGTTTCTATCAGCCGGTCAGTGATGAGGCGATTCGCTATATCGAAGACAACTCTCACGGTATGCAGCGCGTGGAGATCCGCTGCGGCAGCTGTGACGCGCACCTCGGGCATGTTTTCCCGGATGGTCCGCAGCCTACCGGCGAACGCTACTGTGTAAACTCCGCCTCGCTGAATTTCACCGATGAGCAGGGCGAACAGACCAGAGGGTAAAGGCGATGAAGGAACAACTGGAAGCCATGCTGGCGTCAATGACGCCGGAAGTCTATCAGCGTCTGGCAACGGCGGTGGAGATCGGTAAATGGCCCGACGGCGTGGCCCTGACCCAGGAGCAGCGTGACAACTGCCTGCAGCTGGTCATGATGTGGCAGGCGAGACACAACGATGCGCCGCAGCACATGACCATCGGCAAAGGGGGTGAGATGGTGATGAAGTCAAAAAAAGAGCTGAAGGAAGAGTTCGGCATTGAATCGGACGTGACCCGTATTCATCTGCACTAAAAAAAAGCTGGCGTACTGCCAGCTCTGTTTTAAATCAGAACCGCGCCCTGCGCGGTCATCTGCGCAAAGGCGATGTCGCTGTCTTCAGGATTCAGATTCACGCCGCGGCAGCCCTCTTTGACCACCTCAACGTGATAACCCAGCTCCAGTGCATCCAGCACGCTGTATTTAACGCAGTAGTCGGTCGCCAGCCCCAGCATCACCAGATGAGTGATGCCACGCTCGCGCAGCCAGCTGTCCAGCTCGGTTTTACGGCGATGACCATTGTCAAAAAAGGCGCTGTAACTGTCGACATCCTGGTCCTGACCCTTGTGGAAGGTTGCATCGAACAGCGAACGATCCAGGCCGGGGTGAAAGTCTGCGCCGGCCGAGCCCTGTATGCCGTGATCCGGCCACCAGATCTGTGCCAGACCGTTCAGCTCACCCAGGGTATAGACCGGCTCACCGGAGACCGAGGCGAAACTCCCATGGTCGGCCGGATGCCAGTCCTGCAGGGCCAGCACGCATTCCCCGTTCTCGCGAAAGGCTCGCGCATAGCGATTTGCCACGTCGACCGTCTGGTCTCCCTCATGGACTGCCATCGGGCCGCCGGGGCAAAAATCGTTCTGTATATCAATAATGATGAGTGCCCGCTTCATTCTGATTCGCTCCGTAGTCAGTCTTCGGTCAGTTCGCCGCGCAGATTCTGCTGCATCCGGGCGCGGATTTGATCGGCAGAGAGATCCTGGCTGAGTAAAAAGTGTAGTTTGGTCAGTGCCGCTTCCACGGTCAGATCCGATCCGCTGATCACGCCCGCATGTTCCAGCGCATTGCCGGTGGCGTAGCCGCCCATATTGACCTTGCCTGAAATACACTGGGTGAGGTTCACCACGACGATGCCACGTTCGCTGGCCTGTTGCAGTTCAGCCAGAAACTCTTTGTTCTGTGGCGCATTACCTACGCCATAGGAGCGGAGGATCAGCGCTTTCACCGGCTGACGCAGGAAGTTACGCACCACATCCGCAGAGATACCCGGATAGATAGTTACCACGCCAATCGGCTGCGGGGTAATGGTGTGAACTTTCAGCTCACCCTGACCGGCAGGGGCAGGCGGCGTATTAAGGCGGCGGATATGAATGCCCGCTTCCAGCAGCGCCGGAAGGTTTGGCGAGGCAAAGGCGTTAAAGCCATCGGCATGCGCCTTGGTGGTCCGGTTACCGCGATAGAGCGTGTTGTTGAAAAACAGCGACACTTCGCTAATCGGATAGTTGGCCGCCACATAAAGGGAGTTCAGCAGATTCTGCTGACCGTCCGAGCGTAATTCCGCTAACGGAATCTGCGAGCCGGTGACGATAACCGGCTTGGCCAGATTCTCCAGCATAAATGAGAGCGCGGAGGCGGTGAAGGCCATGGTGTCTGTGCCATGCAGGATCACAAAGCCGTCATAGCGATCGTAGTTCTGGCGGATATCTTCAGCGATAGACTGCCAGTCCTCCGGCGTCATGTCAGAGGAGTCGATCAGCGGCTGATATTCGTGAATCGTGAAATCAGGCATTTCAGGGCGGTGGAACTCCGGCATGTCTGCCAGCTGTTGTTGCAGGTGGCCGGAAACCGGAATATAGCCCTGCGCCGAACGCTGCATACCGATTGTCCCGCCCGTGTAGGCTACATAGATATTTTTCTTTTGCATGAAAACACTCAGACTTGCCGTAAAACGCGCAGTATAAGGGGAATAGCGGGGAAAAGCAGCCCGACCAGCGGCCGGGCTGCGAGGTTTATCGCACTTCGCCGCAGTTGAGGCAGAATGCGTAACGGTTCTGCGGATCGTTGAGATGGTCCAGCAGACCCGGCTGGGCTTTCATCGCACTCATCACATCCAGCATGGGGGCGGGCAGCCAGGCCTTAAGCGTGGCAGGCAGCACGGCCTGCACTGAGGCATTCATCTGACCCAGGATCAGATCCAGGAAGCCGGGCTCATCCTGATACCAGCTCAGCTGCGGCTTGCTGACTTTGGCCAGCTCACCCGCTTTCTTCACCGCATCGTCAAAGTCACCCAGCGCATCCACCAGACCATTGGCTTTCGCATCGCTGCCGGTCCAGACGTGGCCCTGAGCAATCGCATCGATCTGTTCCGGCGTTTTATGGCGGGACTTCGCCACCAGGCCAACGAAGTTGCGGTAGCCATTTTCGATGGTCAGCTGCATCAGCTGCTGCACTTCAGCAGGCAGCGCCTTGGTGGTGGAAATATCCGCCAGCGGCGAGGTTGCGACACCATCGGTGTGAACCCCGATGCTGTCCAGGCTATTTTCCAGGGTATTGATGACCCCGAAGATGCCAATCGAGCCGGTGAGCGTGCTGGGGTTCGCCACGATATAACTGGCAGGCGTTGAGATCCAGTAGCCGCCGGATGCGGCCATACCGCCCATCGAAACCACAATCGGTTTGCCCGCTGCCTGCGCCGCCGCCAGCTCTTCGCGAATCGCTTCAGAGGCGGTGACGCTGCCACCCGGGCTGTTCACCCGCAGAATAATCGCTTTGATTTTGGGATCGAGACGCGCATCGCGGATCTGCGCCGCCGTGGTGTCGCCACCGACGTTGCCCGGCGTCTCTTCACCATCCATGATGGCACCGCTGGCCAGCACCACGGCGATGTTGCCATCCTGCTGTGCTGAGGCGGACTTCACGCTGTAGTCATAGATGCTGACGCTGCGGTAATCGTTAGTCTGCTTATCCAGACCAAAGGTTTTCACCAGCTCCTGATCGGCCGCCGCGCGCGAGTCCAGAACATCGACCAGCTTGTTATCCAGCGCATATTGCGCGGTGTCGCCTTTGACTGCATTCAACCCGGCAATAATCGCCGCCGCACCCGGGAACAGCTGTTCCGGCGTAATCTGACGATTCGCCGACACGGTGTTCAGGTAGTTCTGCCACAGCTGACCAATCCAGCGGCTGTCTGCGTCACGGGCGGCAGGGGACATATCATCACGCAGGAAAGGTTCGACCGCCGATTTGTAGGTGCCGACGCGGAAAACGTGCGAGGTCACTTTCAGCTTCTCCAGCAGGGTTTTATAATAAAGCCCGTTGGTGGCGAAACCGTGCAGATCCACGGTGCCCTGCGGTGAGAGATAGATTCTGGTGGCGTAGCTGGCAAGATAGTACTGCGCCTGGCTGTATCTGTCGCCCAGGGCATAAATCGGCTTGCCGCTGTCACGAAATTCCCGCAGCGCTTTACCCACATATTGCAGTGACGGCTGATCGCCGCCCGCAAACTCACGTAAATCGAGCACCATCCCTTTGATGTTGCTGTCATCTTTCGCCTGACGAATGGCATCGACCACATCAAACAGTGAGTTTTCCTGCAAACGGTCGCTGCTGGCGCCCAGTAACTGACGGCCAATTTTGCTGAGACGGTTGCTCACTGAGGGTTTATCGACCAGCACGCCGCTGAGATCGACTTTCAGTGCGCCCTGCTGAATGGGGGCTGAACTGCTGCCTGAGCCACTGACCTGCAGCCAGATCCCTACACCCACCACAATCAACAAAATCAGGAAAATATTCAGAATGAATTCCCTGATAAAATTTAATACCCGCCAGCTCCAGCGGAACAGACCTGCGATTATTCGCCACAATGTGCGCATCAGACTCTCCATAAATATGTAGCAGGAAGTGGCCGCCGCGCGGCCCCGGCTTCCCCGACGAGCTCATCCTAAAGAGCGCCGTGTTAAAAGTCAGCAGGAAATCACCGCGCACTGTTACAAAAAATCTGGCTGTGCCAGGATGAAGGCAACAATACAGAGATCGGGAGAGAAACATGGACGCCCTTGAATTACTGGTAAATCGTCGTTCGGCCTCACGCCTGAGTGAACCTGCCCCGGCGGGTGAGATCCTTGAAAATATCCTGCGGGCGGGCATGCGCGCCCCGGATCATGGCACCCTGCAACCCTGGCGCTTCGTCATTGTGGAAAAGGAGGGGCGCGACCGGATGAGCCAGCTGCTGGAGCGTGCGGCACGGGAAAAACAGCTGGATGAAAAGGCGATTAACAAAGCAAGTCAGTCGCCGTTTCGCGCCCCGATGATCATCACGGTGGTGGCCCACTGCGAGGAGCATCATAAAGTGCCGCGCTGGGAGCAGATTGCCTCAGCCAGCTGTGCGGTCATGGCAATGCAGATGGCCGCCGTCGCGCAGGGTTACAACGGCATCTGGCGCAGCGGTCCCTGGACCGATGACGAGCAGGTGCGGCAGGCATTTGGCTGCCGGGAGCAGGATGCCATTGTCGGCTTCCTCTATCTGGGCACGCCACAACTGAAATCAAGCACCACAGTTCTCCCGCCTGACACCACGCCTTTCGTGCGCTATTTCTGATCCTCTTTATCCGCTGGCAGCAGGGCGTTCTCAGCCCTGCTTTTTGCACGGTTCCTGTGCGAACGATCGCTAACACTGCGCGTCATGCTTACGCCAGCAGGCCTGCCAGGCTAACATAGCCCTGAATTTACACCGACAGCCGAGCCGGTTACTCTCCGTTTCCCTGATGTTAAGGACTAGCTGATTCAATGCGTTTGTTTATTGCGGAAAAACCGAGCCTGGGACGTGCGATTGCCGATGTACTGCCGAAACCGCATCGACGGGGTGATGGATTTATTGCCTGCGGCAACGATCAGATTGTCACCTGGTGCGTAGGGCACCTGCTGGAGCAGGCGCAGCCCGACACTTATGACAGCCGCTATGCACGCTGGTCGCTGGCGGATCTGCCGATTATTCCCGAAAAATGGCAGCTGCAACCGCGCCCGTCGGTCGCGAAACAGCTGAAGGTGGTCGAGGGACTGCTGGCGCAGGCGACAGAAGTGGTGCATGCCGGTGACCCGGATCGGGAGGGGCAGCTACTGGTCGATGAAGTGCTCGACTATCTGAAACTGCCCGCGGAAAAGCGCAGCAAAGTGCAGCGCTGCCTGATCAACGATCTCAACCCGCAGGCGGTGGATCGGGCGGTCAACCGTCTGCGTGAGAATCGCGAATTTATTCCGCTGTGTGTTTCGGCGCTGGCTCGCGCGCGGGCAGACTGGCTCTATGGCATTAACATGACCCGCGCCTGGACACTGCTGGGGCGAAATGCAGGCTATGATGGCGTGCTGTCGGTTGGCCGGGTGCAGACTCCGGTGCTCGGGCTGGTGGTGCGGCGTGATGAAGAGATTGAAAACTTCCTGCCGAAAGAGTATTTCGAAGTTAAAGCCCACATCGTCACGCCTGATGGCACCCGGTTTGTGGCCAGCTGGATCCCCAGCGAAGCCTGTGAGCCGTGGCAGGATGAAGAGGGCCGTCTGCTCAGACGCGCCCTGGCAGATCATGTGGTGGCCCGGATTACCGGTCAGCCAGCGACGGTCACGGCCTACAGCGATAAACGGGAAAATGAGGGGGCACCACTGCCATTCTCCCTCTCCAGCCTGCAGATTGAGGCGGCAAAACGTTACGGGCTGAGTGCGCAGACGGTACTGGATACCTGTCAGCGGCTGTATGAAACCCACAAGCTGATTACCTATCCGCGTTCGGACAGCCGCTATCTGCCCGAAGAGCATTTTGCCGGGCGTCATGCAGTACTTAAGGCGATTCAGGCGCATCAGTCACAGCTGACCCCGCCCGCTGATTTCGATGCGGATCGGCGCAACCGCTGCTGGGATGATAAAAAGGTGGATGCCCACCACGCCATTATTCCGACCGCCCGCGCCGGCGCGGTAAAGCTAACAGAAAACGAGCAGCATATTTATGAGCTGGTGGCGCGCCAGTATCTGATGCAGTTCTGCCCGGATGCGGTGTTCCGTAAGTGCGTCATCGACCTCGAAATTGCCGGGGGAAAATTTGTTGCGAAAGCGCGTTTCCTGGCGGAGGCGGGCTGGCGTGCACTGCTGGGCAGCAAAGAGCGTGACGAGGAGAATGACGGCATGCCGCTGCCGGTGGTGGCGAAAGGGGATACGCTGTTGTGCGAGCGCGGCGAGGTGCTGGCGAAGCAAACTCAGCCGCCGCGTCCGTTCACCGATGCCACGCTTCTCTCTGCGATGACTGGTATTGCCCGGTTCGTTCAGGATAAAGAATTAAAGAAAGTGCTGCGTGCGACCGATGGTTTAGGAACGGAAGCGACGCGGGCTGGCATTATTGAACTGCTCTTTCGTCGTGGTTTCCTGGTGAAGAAAGGGCGATACATCAACGCGACCGAGGCCGGACGCGCCCTGATTCACTCGTTGCCCGATCTGGCTGCCCGCCCGGATATGACGGCGCAGTGGGAGTCCACACTGACCCGTATCAGCGAAAAGGCCTGTCGTTATGAGGAATTTATGCAACCGCTGGTCCAGACCTTAACCGGTCTGATCCACCAGGCGCGACAGCAGCCTGCGGCGCATGCCTTTCGGGGATTACCCTCCACCGGACAGAAGCGTCCGGTGCGCAAAACCAGACGTAAAGTGAAGGAGACGGAATGAGGCGTTACTCAGTATTGATGGTGCTGGCCCTGTCGCTGGCAACCAGCGCAGTACAGGCCAACGGTCGCTATCAGTCGATGCCACCCGGTAATAACGGTATGAACACCGATGTGGTAGTGGATATGCCGCCGGAAGCCTGGACGCAGGCAGAGCGACGTCAGCCAGACTGCCTGCGCTGCTGTATTTTTGAAAACCGTAACTACAGTGAAGGCGCGGTGGTGAAGTCGGAAGGGGTGCTGCTGCAGTGCGCCCGGGATGAGCACTCCATCGGCACCAACAACCTGATCTGGAAGATAGTGAAATAAGTGTCGCGTGGCGCTCTGCCACGCGACCATCAGTTAAAAGCGAAACAGCGACCAGATGGGAGCGTGATCAGAGGGCTTCTCCATGCCACGGATCTCATAATCAATGCCGGTCTCAACGCAGTGTGCTGCCAGATTTTTGCTTGCCAGCACCAGATCGATGCGCAGGCCGCGATTATCATCGAAACCTTTTGAACGGTAATCAAACCAGGAGAAGCGATCGGCGACCTCCGGGTTATGTTCACGCCAGGTATCAACCAGGCCCCAGCCCAGCAGCCGATCCATCCACTCGCGCTCTTCCGGCAGGAAGGAGCATTTACCGGTTCGCAGCCAGCGCTTGCGGCTATCCTCGCCAATTCCAATATCCCGATCGGTGCTGCTGATATTCATGTCACCCATGATCAGAACCGGTTTATCGGCAGGCAGATCTTCGGTCAGCAGACGCTGCAGGTCGCGATAGAACTTCTCTTTTGCCGGAAACTTGGTGGGATGGTCGCGGCTTTCACCCTGCGGGAAATAGCCGTTAATGACCGTGATGTCGCCGATCGGGCTGGGAATTTCCGCCATGATCAACCGGCGCTGTGCCTCTTCATCCTCTCCCGGAAAGCCCCGGCTCACTGAAACCGGCTGCATTCTGGTGAGCAGTGCCACGCCGTAGTGGCCTTTCTGACCGTGATAGAAAACGTGATAACCCAGCTTTGAGACCTCTTCCAGCGGGAACATTTCGTCATGGACTTTGGTTTCCTGTAAGCCAATGACATCGGGCTGATGCTGTTCAACCAGCGCCTGAAGCTGATGAGGTCGGGCGCGCAACCCATTGATGTTGAATGAAACAAATTTCATGAGGTCAACCATGGTTCAGAAAATGAGAGGCGGTGATGGTAGCGATTTTTACTGAAAAAGTCATGGCAGAAGAGGGGGCAGAACGTTTGAAAACGTGGAGGTGCTCTGTCAGCAGGGGGTTCTCATCCCTCTCCCCGCAGAACAGGTAGCTGATGTATCGATTTGGGGAAATGTACTGAATGCAGGATGGTGGTGGGAGAAGGATGATTCGGCGCGTTGCGCCTCACCCTGCGGGCCGCGCTGAAGCGCGTTGTCTCACGATGCTCGACACGAACCTTAGTCGAAGGTTCTCATCCCTCTCCCCGCAGAACAGGAAGCTGATGTTACGATATGGGGAAAGTGTGCTGAATGCAGGATGGTGGTGGGAGAAGGATTCGAACCTTCGAAGTCTGTGACGGCAGATTTACAGTCTGCTCCCTTTGGCCGCTCGGGAATCCCACCGGGGATAATGCTGGCTTGAGGCGTATTCAGATTCAGATGGTGGTGGGAGAAGGATTCGAACCTTCGAAGTCTGTGACGGCAGATTTACAGTCTGCTCCCTTTGGCCGCTCGGGAATCCCACCATGGCCTGAATCTTTCACTCTCAAAGCGGGGCGCATCATACCAAATGCGATAAGGGTGTAAAGCGCCCACTGGCAAAACAGGAACTGTTTGCCCACTTTTTACGCGTAGCGCTGAATCCGCAGTCAATTCAGCGCGCTGGCTGATTAAAGAATAATCGTACGGTTGCCGTAAACGAAGACGCGCTGCCCCAGCACTTTATAGAGGGCGTTGCTCAGTACGTTTTTTTCGACGTCACGACCCGCACGCATCATCTCGTCAGCGGTATAGCTGTGATCGACATTAATCACATCCTGCATGATGATTGGGCCTTCATCGAGATTATCATTCACGTAGTGCGCGGTGGCACCAATGATCTTCACGCCACGCTCGTAGGCCTGATGATAAGGCCGGGCACCGATAAAGGCAGGCAGGAAAGAGTGGTGAATGTTAATAATCTGGTTCGGGAAGCGCTGCACAAAGGCAGGGGTCAGGACGCGCATATATTTCGCCAGCACCACATAATCGGGCTGATAGCGGTCAATCTCTTCCACCATGCGGTTATCGTGCTCTTCCCGCGTCAGTCCCTCGTGACTCACCAGAACGAAAGGAATATCAAACCGCTCAACCAGCGAACGCAGCGTGTCATGGTTACCAATGACCGCGGCAATCTCCATATCCAGACCGCCAAACGCGCTCTTCATTAACAGGTCACCCAGGCAGTGCGCCTCTTTGGTGACCAGAATCACCACGCGACGGCGACCGGCGCTGTGCAGTTCACGCACTGACCCCTGGGGCAGGGCGCTGTCGAGATCGGCCAGCAGGGTGTTGTCGTTGAAGATGCCTTCCAGCTCGGTACGCATGAAAAAACGCCCGGTGCGATGATCAACAAACTCATTGTTCTGCACGATATTGAGTTCGTGCTTGTAACAAATATTGGTGATTTTGGCGATCAGACCTTTTGCATCGGGACAAATGGTTCGTAAAACTTTTCTTTGCATGGTTTGCGCTTGCATCTCAATCAGAGTCCTGTCAAAGCATTAGGGGTTAAACTGCGGGCTCAGCCTTCAGCTCAACCACAACATTTTTTGTATTTCTTATCACTGCCGCATGGGCAACGATCGTTGCGCCCAACGGGCGGCACGGAACCGTCAACATAGTACCAGCGTTGATCCTCGCGAAGAAAGCGGGAACACTCATGAATGGCATGAATGTTCGTTTTCTCGCGGTATCGCGCAAAAAAAGTCACGAACGCTTCATTATCATGGCTTCCATGATTACAACGGGTTACATTCAGGCTAAGCCAATCGGTACCGGAAAAACTTTCAGATAAAAGCCCTGACATCTCCGGATGACGTTTGTCAGGATGCCAGGTCGCGACCAGATATTCGGCATTGTGCTTAACATAGGCACAGTAGCGGGAGCGCATAAGTTGTTCAGCCGTAACAGGAATCTGGTTACCCTGCAGAAAGGGCTCGCAACATACGCTATACTGCTGTCCGCTACAACATGGGCAGGTTTCTGACACATTAGCTCCCGAAAATGATGAGTCGGTTTCATAAGCGCGCTATGTTAGCTGACCCCACGCTGTGACGCTACGTATTGACGGCAGGACCAGATACAAATGAGAAAGGTAAAAATAGGATTGGCGCTGGGGGCCGGCGCAGCGAAAGGATGGGCGCACATTGGCGTGATCAACGCACTGGAGCGTGCGGGTATCGGGATCGACGTCGTGGCGGGTTGCTCTGTCGGCGCGCTAGTCGGGTCAGCCTATGTGAATAACCGGCTGCCGCTGATGGAAAAGTGGGTCAGTGCGTTTCGCTACTGGGATGTGATCCGGCTGATGGATGTCTCCTGGCAACGGGGCGGACTGCTGCGCGGTGAGCGGGTCTTTAACCATGTGCGCCAGCTGATCCCCAATGATGCGATAGAGCAGTGCAGCAAACCTTTCGGCGTGGTGGCCACCAATCTCAGCACGGGGCGGGAGCTCTGGCTGACGGAGGGCGATCTGCATCAGGCGGTTCGCGCTTCCTGCAGTATGCCAGGTTTATTACCGCCGGTGGGCTACAATGGGTATTGGCTGGTGGATGGTGCCGTCGTCAATCCGGTGCCGATCTCACTGACCCGCGCGCTGGGTGCAGACATTGTGATTGCGGTTGACCTGCAGCATGACGCGCATTTAATGCAGCAGGATCTGTTTTCCGTTACGCCTAAAAATAGTGAAGAAGAAGCCGCTGCAGCGGCATTGAGTTGGGGTGGAAAGCTGCGTCAGCGACTGGTGAGTTTCACCCAGCGCCGTGCGTCTCAGTCACCGGGTGCGATGGAGATTATGTCAACCTCTATCCAGGTGCTGGAAAATCGCCTGAAGCGCAACCGTATGGCAGGCGATCCACCCGATGTTTTAATACAGCCGGTCTGTCCGCAGATTTCAACGCTGGACTTTCATCGGGCTGAAGAGGCCATTGAGGCAGGCAGGGCCGCCGTGGAAAAGAAAATGGATGAACTGTTACCACTGGTCCGTGGCAGATAATCAGGTTGTTCATTCAAAACGGTGACTTTACGCAATTCTGAAGGCGCAACTGCGTTTTATGAACCACTATTGAATTATCTGGCAGGCAGGGGGAAAGAATGGAAAAACCACTACTCGGCAAAAAGATACTCATTGTCGAAGATGAGGCTGTTTTCCGTTCGTTGCTGGACCAATTTTTGTTATCGATGGGTGCTGTAACGTTAAAAGCGGAAGATGGACTGGAAGCAATTGCACAACTACAACAGCATACTGTCGACCTGATCATCAGCGATCTCGAAATGCCCCGTATGAGCGGCATTCAGTTTGTTGAGCACATTCGTACCCGCGGTAACGTTGTGCCGATTTTGATTATCTCAGCGACAGAAAATATGTCTGACATCGCACATGTGCTGCGCCTTGGCGTGCAGGATGTGCTGCTTAAACCACTGAAAAATCTGGAACGCTTCCGCGAAGCGGTCTATGAATGTCTCTATCCCTCCATGTTCACCTCGAAGGTGGAAGAGGATGAGCAGCTGTTCCAGGACTGGGACGCCCTGGTCCGCGACCCGAAAGCGGCCGCCAAACTGCTCAAACAACTCCAGCCGCCGGTGCAACAGACCGTCGCCAACTGCCGGGTCAACTATCGTCAGCTGACGATGGCCGAACAGCCGGGCCTGGTGCTCGACATTGCGGCGCTCTCTGAAAAGGACCTGGCCTTCTACTGTCTGGACGTCACCCGTGCGGGTGATAATGGCGTGCTGGCCGCTCTGCTGCTGCGTGCGCTGTTTAACGGCCTGCTTCAGGAGCAGCTCTCCGGGCAAAAACAGCGTCTGCCGGAACTTAACGGGCTGCTCAGACAGGTCAATCTGCTGCTGCGCCAGGCGAACCTCAGCGGCCAGTTCCCTCTGCTGGTGGGCTACTATCATCGTGGTCTGAAAAATCTGATCCTGGTCTCGGCCGGATTAAATGCCACGCTTCACGTTGATACCCATCAGATTCAGCTCAGTAATGGTGTTCCCCTTGGCACTATGGGTAGCACCCACCTCAATCAAATCAGTCAGCGCGCAGACAACTGGCAGTGCCACGTCTGGGGCGCGGGTGGTCGCATTCGGCTGATGCTGTCAGCAGAAGAATAAACGGCAAAAATGGAAAGATTCTGGCGCTGAGGACAGGGCCAGAACTTAGCTTTACAGTTGGGTAATAGTCTTAATTTCGACGGATTGATGCCTTCCAGGATAAATCCGTTCGATACTAACTGATATACTCATTTTCGATTTTAAACCGACATATCAAGTATTAACTTGAACGGCCTATGAGAGAGGTAACTTAATGTCTGCCAATAATACCAAAGTAAAAAAAGCGGTAATCCCGGTCGCGGGTTTGGGTACGCGTATGCTCCCGGCCACCAAAGCGATTCCAAAAGAGATGTTACCGCTGGTTGATAAGCCGTTAATCCAGTATGTCGTTAACGAGTGTATCGCTGCAGGCATCAACGAGATTGTGCTGGTTACGCATTCATCTAAAAATGCCATCGAAAACCATTTTGATACCAGCTTCGAACTGGAATCTATGCTGGAAAAACGTGTTAAGCGTCAGCTGCTGGATGAAATCCAGTCAATCTGCCCGCCACACGTGACCATCATGCAGGTTCGTCAGGGTATCGCGAAAGGCCTGGGCCACGCAGTGATGTGTGCACACCCACTGATCGGTAACGAGCCGTTTGCCGTTATCCTGCCAGACGTCATCATCGACGAATATGAATCTAACCCAACCAAAGATAACCTGGCCGAGATGCTGACCCGTTATGAAGAGTCAGGCCGCAGCCAGATTATGGTTGAGCCGGTTGCCGATGTAACCGCTTACGGTGTTGTCGATTGCCAGGGCGCAGAACTGAACCCAGGCGACAGCGCACCGATGGTCGGTGTGGTTGAGAAACCAAAAGCGACCGAAGCGCCATCTAACCTGGCGGTCGTAGGTCGTTATGTTCTGTCTGCAGACATCTGGCCTCTGCTGGCGAAGACGCCTCCGGGTGCGGGCGGCGAAGTTCAGCTGACCGACTCTATCGCCATGCTGATGGAAAAAGAGACCGTTGAAGCTTATCACCTGAAAGGCGTAAGCCATGACTGTGGTAACAAACTGGGCTACATGCAGGCTTTCGTTGAGTACGGTGTTCGTCATCCGGTATTGGGCAAAGATTTCTCTGAATGGCTCGATAGCGCAGTTGGCAACAAAAAGTAATTTATAAACACAGGATAACTCGATGAAAGTCACTGTATTTGGTATCGGCTATGTCGGTCTGGTTCAGGCTGCGGTGTTAGCCGAAGTCGGACATGACGTTCTCTGCATTGATGTCGACGCAAACAAAGTCGAAAATCTGAAAAAAGGCATCATTCCTATTTTCGAACCAGGTTTAACCCCGCTGGTAATGTCCAATTACGAAGCGGGTCGTCTGAAGTTCAGCACTGATGCTGCACAGGGCGTAAACCATGGTGTTATGCAGTTTATTGCAGTAGGTACACCACCGGATGAAGACGGCTCTGCCGATCTGAAATATGTGACCGCCGTAGCGCGCACCATTGCGCAGCATATGAACGATCACAAAGTGGTTATCGACAAATCAACCGTACCGGTTGGCACAGCAGACAAAGTTCGTGCGGTGATGGCGGAAACGCTGAAATCGCGTGACGCCAACATCACCTTTGATGTGGTGTCGAACCCGGAATTCCTGAAAGAAGGTGCGGCAGTGAATGACTGCATGCGTCCTGAGCGCATCGTTGTCGGTACCGACAACGATGAGGTGGTCGAGCTGTTACGCGAGCTTTATGAGCCGTTTAACCGCAACCACGATCGCATGATCATGATGGATATCCGCAGCGCAGAGCTGACCAAGTATGCAGCAAACTGCATGCTGGCGACCAAAATCAGCTTTATGAATGAGATGTCCAACCTGGCTGAACGTTTAGGCGCGGATATTGAAAAAGTACGCCAGGGCATCGGTTCCGATCCCCGTATCGGCTACCACTTCATCTATCCTGGCTGTGGCTACGGTGGCTCTTGCTTCCCGAAAGATGTGCAGGCGTTAATCCGTACAGCGGAGTCTATTGGCTATCAGCCACGTCTGTTGCAGGCCGTGGAAGATGTCAATGACAACCAGAAAAACAAGCTGCCAACCTTCATCAAACGCCATTTTGGCGACGATCTGAAGGGTAAGACGTTTGCTCTCTGGGGCCTGTCATTTAAGCCGAACACTGACGACATGCGTGAAGCCTCCAGCCGTGTGCTGATGGAAACGCTGTGGGAAGCGGGCGCATCTGTTCAGGCGTTTGACCCGGAAGCGATGGATGAAGCGCAGCGTATCTACGGTCACCGCAGCGATCTTAAGCTGATGGGAACCAAAGAAGCGGCACTGCAGGGCGCAGACGGTCTGGTCATCTGTACGGAGTGGCAGAACTTCCGTGCGCCAGACTTCGACGTTATCAAAAATGCGCTGAAAGAAGCCGTGATTTTTGATGGTCGTAACCTGTATGATCCAGAGCGTATCAGCAAACGCGGTTTCGTTTATTATGCAATCGGCCGCGGAGCGTCTATTCAAACTGCATAATTAACGAGGGATTTATGAACTTTCTGGTCACCGGCGCCGCAGGCTTTATTGGTTTTCATGTCAGTCAGCGTCTGCTGGCCGCCGGTCACCAGGTTGTCGGTATCGACAACCTGAATGATTATTACGACGTAAATCTCAAGCGTGCCCGTCTCGATTTAATTAATGCTGAACCTGGCTTTACTTTTATCGAGCGGGATCTGGCCGATCGTGACGCGATAGCGTCACTGTTCGGGCAGTATAATTTTCAGCGCGTTATTCATCTTGGCGCGCAGGCTGGCGTCCGCTACTCTATCGAAAATCCCCATGCTTATGCAGATTCCAATCTGACAGGTCACCTCAATATTCTTGAAGGCTGCCGTCATCATAAAATTGAACATCTGCTCTACGCGTCGTCGAGTTCCGTTTATGGCCTGAATCGTAAGATGCCGTTCTCAACGGACGACAGTGTGGATCATCCTGTCTCTTTATATGCAGCGACGAAGAAAGCGAACGAGTTAATGTCTCATACTTACTCGCACCTTTATCAGCTGCCGACTACTGGATTACGCTTCTTCACCGTCTATGGCCCGTGGGGCCGTCCGGATATGGCACTCTTTAAATTCACCCGCGCAATGATTGCCGGTGAGGCGATTGATGTCTATAACCAGGGCCAGATGAAGCGCGACTTTACCTATATTGATGACATTGCTGAAGCGATTGTGCGTCTGCAGGATGTCATTCCGCAGCAGGACGATCACTGGACGGTTGAATCGGGATCGCCAGCAACCAGTTCAGCACCGTATCGTGTTTATAATATCGGTAACAGTCAGCCGGTAACGCTGATGAGCTATATTGAGGCGATTGAAAAAGCACTGGGGATGACCGCGAAGAAAAATCTGATGCCGATGCAGCCCGGTGATGTGCTGGAAACCAGTGCCGACACCGAAGCCCTGTTTAAGGCGATTGGTTTTAAACCTCAGACCAGTGTGGAGGAGGGCGTAAAGCGCTTCGTTGACTGGTATCGTGATTTCTATCGCGTCTGAATAAAAAAGGAAGCGTACGCTTCCTTTTTTTTATTCCACCTCAGGCTGCCCGTCGGGCAGGAAAATAACGCGCCGTTACAGTAAAAAATCGTCCAGCTTTTTACCCTCTTCTTCCAGCGCTTTTTTAATTATGGCTGGCGTGCGGCCCTGACCGGTCCAGGTCTTTGACTCACCTTTTTCATCGGTATAACCATATTTAGCCGGACGCACCGAACGTTTGCTTTTTGCTGTCGCGCGGGTATCAGTCAGCATGCTGACCAGCTCAGAAGGGTCAATACCATCAGCCAGCAGCATTTCACGATACTGATTCAGCTTGCGCGCGCGCTCTTCATTTTCAGCCTGGAAATGCGACTCTTCTTCGCGACGTTCTTTTACCACTACGTCCAGTTTTTCCAGCATCTCTTCCAGTGTTTCAATGGAATACTCTCTGGCCTGGGCGCGCAGCGTACGAATATTATTAAGAACTTTTAGTGCTTCGCTCATTGTCCTGGTCTCTGAATAAGGGAGAAGTTGTGTTGCCCGATAATAGTAGTGGTGACATTAAATAACTTCAATCACAAATGTATTTCTTCAGCGAATAAAATGAAAATTAAAAAATAATGTTGATCATAAAAAATCAAAGCGATGCCCGGAAGAAATAATCTCCCCTCTGTCGTTATGAAATAAATTTAATGTATTTAAGTTGCTGCAAATAATGTCATCTCTTTTATTGCGGTTAAAATAAGAAAAACCTATTTCACTCTGCGACAGAGCCCATCGGCACTGGAAACGGTTCCTGATGAAAATTCTGGCTATCTGTCAGGTTTTCTCCCTCTCTCAGCAGCAATGCATGGGCTGTGCTTTGTGATAATATGCGCACCATTCTGTTCAGTCCTGATGAAGATACGCTCCTATGGCCCAACTCTATTTCTATTACTCTGCGATGAACGCAGGGAAATCGACCGCACTGTTACAATCCTCCTATAACTATCAGGAGCGGGGCATGCGCTCGCTGGTCTACACTGCCGAAATTGACAACCGTTTTGGTGCCGGTCAGGTAAGCTCCCGTATCGGACTCTCGTCACCAGCCTTGCTCTATAATGCCGATACCGCGCTGTTCAGCGATATTGCGGCGGAACATGCCGCACAGCCTATTCACTGCGTGCTGGTCGATGAGAGCCAGTTTCTCACCCGTGAGCAGGTCAAAGCGCTTTCTGATGTGGTCGACGATCTTGATATTCCAGTGCTCTGCTATGGCCTGCGTACCGATTTTCGCGGCGAACTCTTTGTTGGCAGTCAGTATCTGCTGGCGTGGGCCGATAAGCTGGTCGAACTCAAAACCATCTGTCACTGTGGCCGCAAGGCCAGCATGGTGCTGCGACTGGACAGCGAAGGGAAGCCTTTCAGTGAAGGTGAGCAGGTAGTCATCGGGGGGAATGAACGCTACATCTCGGTCTGCCGTAAGCACTATAAACAGGCCATAGAGCAGGGCTCGCTGCAGGCGATTCACGGCGCACATACGCCAGTCATCTGACACGTTTTTCAGCCAGTAAAAAACCCGCCGCGGCGGGTTTTTTTATCAGGTTATCAGAACGGTACTATCAGACTTTCTTCGCTTTCTTCTCCGCTTTAACTTCTTTTACCGGCTGTTCAGCGACCGCTTCGGCAACGCTTGAGAAAGGTTCGACAAACTCACGGCCGTAGTAGGTGTCGAGCATAATCTGTTTCAGCTCGGCAATCAGCGGATAGCGTGGGTTTGCGCCGGTACACTGGTCATCAAACGCATCATCGGCCAGCTTATCGACTTTGGCCAGGAAGTCCGCTTCCTGTACGCCGGCTTCGCGGATAGAGGTCGGAATGCCGAGCTCAGTTTTGATCTCATCCAGCCAGGCCAGCAGCTTCTCAATTTTCTGCGCGGTGCGGTCGCCAGGGGCGCTCAGGCCCAGGTGGTCAGCAACTTCCGCGTAGCGACGGCGCGCCTGTGGGCGGTCATACTGGCTGAACGCGGTCTGTTTGGTCGGGTTGTCATTTGCGTTGTAGCGGATGACGTTCGAGATTAACAGGGCGTTAGCCAGACCGTGCGGAATATGGAACTCTGACCCCAGCTTATGCGCCATGGAGTGACAGACCCCAAGGAAGGCGTTAGCAAAGGCGATACCGGCGATAGTGGCCGCATTGTGAACACGTTCGCGCGCCACCGGATTTTTGGCACCTTCCGCGTAGCTGGCGGGCAGGTTCTCTTTAAGCAGTTTCAGTGCCTGCAGTGCCTGGCCATCTGAGTATTCATTCGCCAGCACAGACACATAGGCTTCCAGCGCATGGGTAACCGCATCCAGGCCGCCGAAGGCGCAGAGGGAGCGGGGCATTTCCATCACCAGGTTGGCATCGACAATCGCCATATCCGGGGTCAGCGCATAGTCAGCGAGAGGATATTTCTGGCCGGTCGCATCATCGGTGACGACGGCAAACGGTGTCACTTCTGAACCGGTGCCGGATGTGGTGGTGATGGCCACCATACGCGCCTTGACGCCCATTTTCGGGAACTTGTAGATACGTTTACGGATATCCATGAAGCGCAGTGCCAGCTCTTCAAAGTGGGTTTCCGGATGTTCATACATCACCCACATGATTTTCGCTGCGTCCATCGGAGAGCCGCCACCCAGCGCGATGATTACGTCCGGTTTAAAGCTGTTCATCTGCTCGGCACCCTTACGCACAATGCTCAGCGTCGGATCGGCTTCAACTTCAAAGAAGACTTCCGTTTCAATACCGTGTGATTTCAGGACGCGGGTGACCTGATCGGCATAACCGTTATTGAACAGGAAGCGGTCAGTCACGATAAAGGCCCGTTTCGCGCCGTCCGTTGCTACCTCTTCCAGCGCAATGGGCAGGGAACCGCGACGGAAGTAGATAGATTTAGGAAGTTTATGCCACAACATATTCTCAGCTCGCTTGGCGACAGTTTTGGTGTTGATAAGGTGTTTCGGACCGACGTTCTCTGAAATCGAGTTGCCGCCCCAGGAACCACAACCCAGCGTCAGAGAGGGTGCCAGTTTGAAGTTGTAGAGGTCACCGATACCGCCCTGAGAAGCGGGCGTATTGATCAGAATACGTGCGGTTTTCATCCTGTCGCCAAAGTAGTGCACACGTTCGGTCTGGTTATCCTGGTCGGTATAGAGACACGAGGTGTGGCCGATACCGCCCATGGCGACCAGTTTTTCTGCTTTGTCTACCGCGTCGTTGAAATCTTTCGCCCGGTACATCGCCAGGGTTGGCGAAAGTTTTTCATGGGCAAAGGGTTCAGATTCGTCCACCAGCTTCACTTCCCCAATCAGGATTTTGGTGCTGGGTGGCACGCTGATGCCTGCCATCTCCGCAATTTTAAACGCGGGCTGGCCGACGATGGCGGCGTTCAGACCGCCGTTTTTCAGAATGATATTCTGTACCGCGCTCAGCTCCGCGCCCTGCAGCAGGTAACCGCCGTGGCTGGCAAAACGCTCACGCACTGCGTCGTAAACTGCATCAACCACGATGACCGACTGTTCCGAGGCACAGATCACCCCGTTATCAAAGGTTTTGGACATCAGAATCGAGGCGACGGCCCGCTTCAGGTCGGCGGTTTCATCAATCACCACTGGCGTATTACCGGCACCGACGCCGATGGCGGGTTTACCGGAGCTGTAGGCCGCTTTCACCATGCCCGGACCGCCAGTGGCGAGGATCAGGTTAATGTCAGGGTGGTGCATCAGCTGGTTTGACAGTTCAACGGAGGGGGCATCGATCCAGCCGATAATATCTTTTGGCGCACCGGCTGCAATGGCAGCCTGCAGCACGATGTCCGCCGCTTTGTTGGTGGCATCTTTGGCACGGGGGTGTGGCGAGAAGATAATACCGTTGCGGGTTTTCAGGCTGATTAATGCTTTAAAGATGGCGGTAGAGGTGGGGTTAGTGGTCGGCACAATGCCGCAAATCAGACCAATAGGTTCGGCGATAGTGATGGTGCCGAAGGTGTCATCGGTAGCTAACACACCGCAGGTCTTTTCATCTTTATAGGCGTTGTAGATATATTCTGACGCAAAATGGTTTTTAATGACTTTGTCTTCGACAATGCCCATGCCGGATTCGGCAACGGCCATTCTGGCGAGAGGAATACGAGCGTCTGCGGCGGCGAGGGCGGCGGCACGGAAAATGGCGTCGACCTGCTGTTGAGAAAAATTGGCATATTCACGCTGGGCTTTTTTTACACGTTCAACCAGTGCATTGAGTTCAGCGACATTCGTAACGGCCATGGTGTTCTCCTGAGGAAGTTAAACTTTTTTAGTAAACAATCCTGCGCCCTGAGTATAGTCACGCTGTCATAACGCGTCCTATCGGCCAGGAATGCATGGATTTTCAACTGTTTACTGAAAGAGTCTTGTCAGGCAGTCCGTCAGATTTTCATTGAGACTGCTAATACTTCCGTTACGAAAAGATTACCTGGTTTGGGGTAGGGTAATTTTGATGCAGATCAATTTAACCCCAAGCTGACACCTTTCAGCCGGGCTTTTTGCGCCACCTTGTTTCGAATCTGTTTGCACCATGTAAGCCGGCTTGCCATAGCGACAAAATCCAGTCTCATTCGGAACGCTGGGGGAATCCGCTATGGGTTCCGCCTTAAGTGGCATAAATAGCGGCGTATGCATCTGGCGTCTGTGCCGCTTTTCACTTACATTAGGCGCGATTTCCCCCCCTGCGTTACGGAGCCATGTCGTGAACCCTGCACTGTTAGATCTTTCAGGCTATATAAAATTCTTTGTCGGGCTGTTCGCGCTGGTTAATCCGGTCGGCATTATTCCGGTGTTCATCAGTATGACCCGCTATCAGGCGGCAGCTGAACGCAATAAAACGAATCTAACCGCCAACCTGGCGGTGGCTATTATCCTCTGGACCTCGCTGTTCCTCGGCGATGCGATTCTGCGGGTGTTTGGCATCTCGATTGACTCGTTCCGCATTGCGGGCGGGATTCTGGTCGTGACCATTGCGATGTCGATGATCAGTGGCAAGCTGGGCGAGGATAAGCAGAACAAACAGGAGAAGTCAGAAACGGCCATTCGTGAAAGCGTTGGCGTAGTGCCTCTGGCGCTTCCCCTGATGGCCGGTCCGGGTGCCATCAGTTCGACGATTGTCTGGAGCACCCGCTATCACAGCTGGCTTAACCTGCTGGGCTTTACGCTGGCGATTGCCATTTTTGCCTTATGTTGCTGGCTGCTGTTTCGGGCCGCGCCTTTAATGGTGCGGATACTGGGACAGACCGGCATTAACGTGATTACCCGTATCATGGGTCTGTTACTGATGGCCCTGGGTATTGAGTTTGTTGTTACCGGCCTGAAGTCTATATTTCCCGGACTGCTCAATTAACGCGTCACTTATTTCAGGCAGCGAAGCGTAAACCTGATCCGTAATGGTGCAATCGACGGTTTTATTGCACCATTACAATGCAATTATTCGTCACGCTTAAAAGATTCAGCCGATTATAAATTTCATTACTGCTGGCCGGTTCACAGACATCTGTCAGCAAAATAATGTCACGATTTTCACACCATATTCTTCTGTCTTGATTCTTCCCTCCCTCATAAACACCCGCCTGAGAGCCATCAGGCTGGATTTTTCTCAGGCCAGATGCCGACTTCGGAAGATAAGTACCAAAAACCGTGCGTATTTATGATGCAAAGCACGTCTGCATAGGGTTTCCGACTAAAACGCCTATTTTTCATATCGATATGATATTTTCAGGTCGAAAATTAACACTTCCGCTGCGTGACAACTCGTGATAAAAGAGAATTAGTTAACATTTTAGCTATTTTACTTTGGCGCCCTCTGATGGCTTCTGATAATTTCTGGCCCAGCGTGAATTTTTTTCTCCGAAAGTGCAAAGTGAGAACGCTTTTTGCTTAAGCCTGTCGGGATACTTAAAAAAGGTTGGCGTTTCGGATGACTGGGATGATGAATGTGCAGCAACAGCGGCTGACTCTCGCCGCACTGTTAATAGCGTTTCCGCCGGCTTATGCCGCCACGGTTCCTCCCGGAACGACGCTGGCCGCGCAGCAACAGATTGTGATTAACAATGGCAACGAAGTCTCTTCGCTGGATCCCCATAAAACCGAAGGTGTGCCGGAATCCAATATTATTCACAACCTGCTGGACGGTCTGGTTAACACCGATAATTTCGGTAAGGTCGTCCCCGGCGTTGCCCTGAGCTGGGAGAATCCGCAGCCCACCGTCTGGATCTTTAACCTGCGGGATGATGCTAAGTGGAGTAATGGTGAGCCGGTGACCGCCGCAGATTTTGTCTATAGCTGGCGTCGGCTGGTGGACCCTGCCACCGCGTCGCCTTACTCCAGCTATCTGCAGGCCGCCCATGTTGCCGGGATCGATGCGATTCTGGCTGGTAAAGCGTCACCCGATCAGCTGGGCGTGAAAGCGCTCGATGACCACCGGCTGCAGATTACGCTGACTGAACCGGTGCCTTATCTGGTAGCCATGCTGGCGCACACGGCGCTGAAGCCGGTTTATGCACCCGCTATCGAAGAGTGGGGCGACGCCTGGACCCGGCCGGGCCACTATATCGGTAACGGTGCTTATACCTTAAGCGACTGGGTGGTGAATGAAAAAATTGTTCTGAAGCGCAATCCTCACTACTGGGACAATGCCCATACGGTGATTGAGCAGGGGACCTTTCTGCCCATCGCCTCTGAAAACAGCGATATCAACCGCTACCGCAGTGGCGGAACGGACATCACCAACAGCGCCCTGCCGCCGGAGATGTTTGGCAAGCTGCGCAGGGATCTCGGCGATGAGGTGAAGATCAGTCCGCTGCTCTGCACGTTTTATTATGAAATCAATAACAAAAAGGCGCCGTTCACCGATCCACGGGTGCGCGCCGCCCTAAAGATGACCCTCGACCGTGAGGTGATTGCCAGAAAAATTATGGGGCAGGGACAGATTCCGGCTTACAGCCTGACGCCGCCCTTTACCGCCGGTATTAAGCTGACACCGCCAGCCTGGTTTACCTGGACGCAGGCGCAACGCAATGAGGCGGCGAAAAAGCTGCTGGCAGAGGCGGGATTCAACGCCGCCAATCCGCTGACCTTTACGCTGCTCTATAACACTTCCGATCAGAATAAACGGCAGGCGATTGCGGCCGCTTCAATGTGGCAGAAAAATCTCGGCGCAAAAGTCACCCTGCAGAATCAGGAGTGGAAGACGATGCTGGAGACCCGCCATCAGGCACAGTATGACGTGGTGCGAGCCACCTGGTGCGCCGATTACAATGAGCCTTCAACCTTCCTCAACATGCTGATCAGCAACGCCTCGATCAATACCGCCTTTTACAGCAGTGCGGCCTTTGACGAGCTGATGGCGAAGAGCCTGACGGCGGGCAGTGAGGCGCAGCGCTCGGAGTTCTATCAGCAGGCTGAAACACAACTCGACAAAGACTCACCCATTGTGCCAGTTTACTACCGCGTCAGTGTGCGCCTGGTGAAGCCCTGGGTTGGCGGTTTCACGGGCAAAGACCCGCAGGATATGACAGACCTGAAGTACTATTTTATTAAAAAACACTGATCTGCTCGCCATCCTGGTGAGACAGACGGGAAGCGCATCAGCAAACAGACCAATTTTTTGGGGTCACTCTCCCGGGTTAAGGGAGCCCGGAAACGGGGGACGCCGCGGCAGAACAGCGCTGCGGTGACGATAATAAAACTGGAGTGTAATAATGAACAACATCACGAAAAAAAGCCTGATTGCAGCGGGCGTCTTCGCCGCAATAAGTGCCCTGGCAGGGAATGCGGCTTTCGCGGCGACCGTGCCTGCAGGCGTTGAGCTGGCAGCCAAACAGGAACTCGTTCGCGGCAATGGCGATGAAGTGCAGTCGCTTGACCCGCACAAAATCGAGGGCGTGCCGGAAGACAACGTGGCGCGCGATCTCTATGAAGGTCTGCTGGTCAATGACAGCAACGGCAAACCGATCCCGGGCGTGGCGGAAAGCTATGAAAATAAAGATTTCAAAGTGTGGACTTTCCACCTGCGTAAAAATGCCAAATGGTCTAACGGCGAGCCGGTAACCGCGCAGGACTTCGTCTACAGCTGGGAGCGTCTGGTTGACCCGAAAACGGCTTCACCCTACGCCAGCTATCCTCAGTATGGTCATATCCTGAACGTTGATGACATCATCGCAGGTAAAAAGCCCATTACCGATCTGGGCGTGAAAGCGATTGATGACCACACGCTGGAAGTGACCCTGAGTGAGCCGGTTCCCTATTTTGATAAGCTGCTGATCAACTCCGTGATGTCACCGGTTTATAAACCGGCGATTGAGAAGTTCGGCGAACAGTGGACTCAGCCGCAAAACTGGGTCGGTAACGGTGCCTTTAAGCTCGACGCACACGTCATCAACGAACGCATCACGCTGGTGCGTAACCCGAACTACTGGGACAACGAGCACACCGTGCTGAACAAGGTTACCTACCTGCCAATCAGTTCTGAAGTCAGTGACGTCAACCGTTACTTCTCCGAGAACGGCAGCGACATGACCTATAACAACCTGCCGATCGAGCTGTTCAAAAAGCTGCAGCGCGAAAACGGCAAAGAGCTGCATGTCGATCCTTATCTCTGCACCTACTACTACGAAATCAATAACCAGAAAGCGCCATTTACCGATCCGCGCGTTCGTGCCGCCCTGAAGCTGGGTCTGGACCGTGACATCATGGTGAATAAAGTGCTGGCGCAGGGTCAGAAGCCGGCCTACAGCTTCACACCGCCAGCCACCGACGGTATGGAAATCCTGCCGCCAGACTGGTTCAAGTGGTCACAGGATAAGCGTAACGCCGAAGCGAAAAAACTGCTGGCTGAAGCGGGCTACACGGCGGATAAACCGCTGACCTTCAACCTGCTCTACAACACTTCCGATCTGCACAAGAAGCTGGCGATTGCCGCCTCGTCGATCTGGAAGAAAAACATCGGTGTGAATATCAAGCTGGAAAACCAGGAGTGGAAAACCTTCCTGGACACCCGTCATCAGGGTAACTTCGATGTGGCGCGTGCGGCCTGGTGTGCGGACTACAACGAACCGACTTCCTTCCTGAACATCATGCTCTCTAACAGCAGCAGTAACACCTCGCACTATAAGAGCGATGCGTTTGACAAAGTGGTGCGTGACGCAATCAAAGCGCCGGATGCCAAAGGCCGTGCAGCGGACTATCAGCAGGCCGAGCAGATCCTGGATAAAGACAGCACCATCGTACCGGTTTACTACTACGTGAATACGCGTCTGGTGAAACCTTACGTTGGTGGTTACACCGGTAAAGATCCGCTGGATAAAACGCTGTCTAAAGACTTCTACATCATTAAACACTAATAGCGTTCAGGCTATCAGCAGTGGCGGCGCCTCTCGCGCCGCCTTTTTACTATTTTTTATATGTTGTGAAGCAACAGCCTGGTAGGTACGGCAATGTTAAAATTCATCCTGCGTCGCTTGCTTGAAGCGATTCCGACGCTGTTCGTCCTGATTACCATCTCCTTCTTTATGATGCGACTGGCACCCGGCAGCCCCTTTACCGGCGAGCGCACCCTGGCACCGGAAGTGATGGCCAACATTGAGGCGAAATATCACCTCAACGATCCTATCGGTAAGCAGTATGTCGATTACCTGGTCCAGCTGGCCCACGGCGATTTCGGCCCATCCTTTAAATACAAAGATTATTCGGTTAACTATCTGGTCGCGCACGCGTTCCCGGTCTCGGCAAAACTGGGTCTGGCCGCGTTCCTGCTGGCGATCGTGCTCGGCGTCACGGCCGGGGTCATCGCCGCGCTGAAACAGAACACCCTGTGGGACTTCGCGGTGATGGGGGTGGCGATGACCGGCGTGGTGATACCCAGCTTTGTGGTCGCGCCGCTGCTGGTCCTGCTGTTCGCGATCAGCCTGAAATGGCTGCCGGGCGGGGGCTGGAATGGCGGGCAGTGGAACTACATGCTGCTGCCGATGGTGGCACTCTCACTGGCCTACATTGCCAGTATTGCCCGTATCACCCGTGGATCGATGATTGAAGTGATGCACTCCAACTTTATCCGCACGGCTCGCGCCAAAGGCTTACCGCTGCGCCGCATTGTGCTGCGTCATGCGCTGAAACCGGCTCTGCTGCCGGTCATCTCCTATATGGGGCCCGCCTTTGTCGGCATCATCACCGGTTCGATGGTGATCGAATCGATCTACGGTCTGCCGGGCATCGGTCAGCTGTTTGTTAACGGCGCACTGAACCGCGACTACTCGCTGGTGATGAGCCTGACGATTCTGGTCGGTCTGCTGACCATCCTGTTTAACGCGATTGTTGACGTGCTCTATGCCGTCATCGATCCCAAAATTCGTTACTGATTGCGGAGTTCGCCATGATGTTAAGTAAGAAAAACAGCGAAGCTCTTGATGCGTTCAGTGAGAAGCTGGAAGTAGAAGGGCGCAGTCTCTGGCAGGACGCGCGTCGTCGTTTTATCCATAACCGGGCAGCCCTGATCAGCCTGCTGGTGCTGCTGGTCATTACGCTGTTTGTGATTATCGCGCCGATGGTGGCGCAGTTCACCTACGACGATACCGACTGGGCGATGATGTCTTCACCGCCGGATACCACTTCCGGTCACTGGTTCGGCACCGACTCGTCGGGGCGTGACCTGCTGGTGCGTGTGGCCATTGGCGGCCGGATCTCCCTGATGGTCGGCGTCGCCTCCGCCCTGATCGCCGTGGTGGTCGGTACCTTGTATGGCTCTATTGCCGGTTACCTGGGCGGCAAAACCGACTCGGCGATGATGCGTGTTCTGGAAATCCTCAACTCCTTCCCGTTCATGTTCTTCGTGATCCTGCTGGTGACCTTCTTTGGTCGTAACATCCTGCTGATCTTTGCCGCCATCGGCATGGTTTCATGGCTGGATATGGCGCGTATTGTGCGCGGCCAGACGCTGAGCCTGAAGCGCAAAGAGTTTATCGAAGCCGCTCATGTAGGTGGGGTATCGACCTGGAAAATTGTGGTGCGCCATATCGTGCCCAACGTGCTGGGGGTGGTGGTGGTTTACGCCTCACTGCTGGTGCCCAGTATGATCCTGTTTGAATCCTTCCTGAGCTTCCTGGGTCTGGGCACGCAGGAACCCCTGAGCAGCTGGGGCGCACTGCTGAGCGACGGAGCCAACTCCATGGAAGTGTCGCCGTGGCTGTTGCTGTTCCCGGCGGGCTTCCTGGTGGTCACGCTGTTCTGTTTCAACTTTATCGGCGATGGCCTGCGTGATGCCCTCGACCCGAAAGATCGTTAAGGAGTTTCCCGATGACTATTCATGAATTTCAGCCAGCGATGGCGGCCCGCGCGGGAAGCGAACAGCTACTTACGGTCAAAGATTTACGCGTCACCTTTGGCACGCACGATGGTGATGTCACCGCGGTGAACAATCTGAACTTCTCGCTGCGCGCAGGGGAGACGCTGGGCATTGTCGGTGAGTCCGGTTCGGGCAAGTCACAGACCGCCTTTGCCCTGATGGGGCTGCTGGCGAAAAACGGGCGCATTGGCGGTTCTGCGCTGTTCAACGGCAAAGAGATCCTGAATCTGCCGGAAAGCCAGCTTAACCGGCTGCGCGCTGAGCAGATCGCGATGATCTTCCAGGACCCGATGACCTCGCTCAATCCCTATATGCGGGTCGGCGAGCAGCTGATGGAAGTGCTGAAACTGCACAAGGGGATGAGCAGCGCACAGGCTTTCGAAGAGTCGGTGAGAATGCTGGATGCAGTGAAGATGCCGGAAGCGCGCAAGCGAATGAAAATGTATCCGCATGAGTTCTCCGGTGGGATGCGCCAGCGCGTGATGATCGCCATGGCGCTGCTCTGCCGTCCAAAGCTGCTGATTGCCGATGAACCGACCACGGCGCTGGATGTGACGGTGCAGGCGCAGATCATGACGCTGCTCAATGATCTGAAGCGCGAGTTCAACACCGCCATCATCATGATCACCCACGATCTCGGCGTGGTGGCGGGGATCTGCGACAAAGTGCTGGTGATGTACGCCGGACGCACCATGGAGTATGGCCGCGCCCGCGATGTCTTTTATCAGCCCGCCCATCCTTATTCGATCGGCCTGCTCAATGCCGTACCACGCCTGGATGCCGAGGGCGAGAGCCTCACGACCATTCCGGGGAATCCACCCAATCTGCTGCGTCTGCCGCAGGGCTGTCCGTTCCAGCCGCGCTGCCCGCACGCGATGGATATCTGCACCCAGTCGCCGCCGCTGGAGCCGTTTGGCGATGGCCGTCTGCGTGCCTGCTTTAAGCCGGTGGAGGAGTTAGTATGAGCACCGTAGCTGAAAAGAAAGTGTTACTGGAAATCGCCGACCTGAAGGTGCATTTCGACATCAAAGATGGCAAGCAGTGGTTCTGGAAGCCTTCAAAGACCCTGAAAGCGGTGGACGGGGTCAGCCTGCGTCTCTATGAAGGGGAAACCCTGGGCGTGGTGGGCGAGTCCGGCTGCGGCAAATCGACGCTGGCACGCGCCATTATCGGGCTGGTCAAAGCCACAGAAGGGCGTGTCGCCTGGTTAGGCCGCGATCTGCTCGGTCAGAGCGAAGAGGAGTGGCGCAAGGCGCGCAGCGACATTCAGATGATCTTCCAGGACCCGCTGGCCTCTCTGAATCCGCGTATGACTATCGGCGATATCATCGCCGAGCCGCTGCGCACCTATCATCCGAAGATGGCGCGTCAGGAAGTGAAAGACCGCGTCAAAAATATGATGATGAAGGTGGGCCTGCTGCCGAACCTGATTAACCGCTATCCGCATGAGTTTTCGGGCGGCCAGTGCCAGCGTATCGGCATCGCCCGTGCGCTGATTCTGGAGCCAAAGCTCATTATCTGTGATGAGCCGGTATCGGCGCTCGACGTGTCGATTCAGGCGCAGGTAGTGAATCTGTTGCAGCAGCTGCAGCGTGAAATGGGACTGTCCCTGATCTTCATCGCGCACGATCTGGCCGTGGTGAAACATATCTCTGATCGCGTGCTGGTGATGTATCTGGGACATGCGGTGGAGCTGGGCACCTACAGTGAGGTCTATGGCAATCCGCAGCACCCTTACACCCGGGCGCTGATGTCTGCCGTGCCAATTCCCGATCCCGATCTGGAGAAGAACAAGCAGATTCAGCTACTGGAGGGGGAGCTGCCGTCGCCGATCAATCCGCCGTCAGGCTGTGTGTTCCGCACCCGCTGTCCGATTGCCGGACCGGAGTGTGCGAAAACTCGTCCGCTGCTGGAAGGCAGCTTCCACCATGCGGTCTCCTGTCTCAAGGTCGACCCGCTCTGAAGCAAAACGCCGGGCAATTGCCCGGCGTTTTCTGTTCTGGGATGCTGCGCCACGACGTCATTCACGTCACCGCGCATCGGCGGTCTATTCACGCCACAGGATATGACACAGCTTGTGATCTTTTTCACGGCACAGCAGCACGCGCGCAAAGACGTCGGTGATCGGCTCACCGTCCGCTTCACCCAGCCCAATCACCACCTCGGCGAAAAAGTCAGGGTTCAGATCGAAATCAACATGATCTTTCCAGTCTTCAGACGGGTCGAACAGCTCTGCGCCACCGCGCTCCTCAAACTGCAGATTGAAGAGAATGATGTCTGCCGGATCGAGATTGTCACCTGCCAGTTCGAGAAAAATATCGTAGGCCTGTTCCAGCGTTTCATCTTCGGTAAGGCGATTATTTAAATCCATAGTCTGTCCTGTCTGCCTGCGGCCATTTACACAATCTGGCTCGTTTTACAGTA
The DNA here is from genome assembly GCF_008631515.1 of Pantoea sp. M_10. Classification (NCBI taxonomy): domain Bacteria; kingdom Pseudomonadati; phylum Pseudomonadota; class Gammaproteobacteria; order Enterobacterales; family Erwiniaceae; genus Pantoea; species Pantoea sp. M_10. The sequence continues at coordinate 123,885 of NZ_VWUL01000001.1, forward strand.
AAGGGCTGAAGAAGTAAAACAGTCGTTCAACAATGCGCTGCCACCAGGCACGTTTTGCCCAGCGCTTACCCTCCAGCAGACGCGACCGCGCGATATAGTCATCCTGTACGCAGGCCAGGTCACTGCCGAAGCCCGCATCATCCACCACCAGCGTCACCTCGAAATTAAGCCATAAACTGCGCATATCGAGATTCACGGTGCCGACCAGGCTCAGCTGTCCGTCCACCAGCACGCTTTTGGTATGCAGCAGGCCATCTTCAAACTGGTAAATCTTCACGCCCGCCTCCAGCAATTCACTGAAGAAGGCGCGGCTGGCCCAGCCGACCAGCAGTGAGTCATTGTGACGCGGCAGGATCAGGCTGACGCTGACGCCACGCTGCGCCGCCGTGCAGATCGCATGCAGCAGGTCGTCGCTGGGCACAAAGTAGGGGGTCGTCATGATCAGTTGCTCACGCGCCGAATAGACGGCGGTCAGCAGGGCCTGATGGATCATATCTTCCGGAAAACCGGGACCGGAGGCGATCACCTGCACGGTGTGGCCGCTCTCCTGTTCAAACGGCATGATGTTGCGATCGGGCGGGGGAGGCAGAATGCGCTTACCGGTCTCGATTTCCCAGTCGCAGCTGAAAACGATCCCCATCGCGGTCGCGACCGGGCCTTCCATACGCGCCATCAGATCAATCCACTGACCCACACCGGCACTCTGTTTAAAGAAGCGGGGGTCGACCAGATTCATACTGCCGGTGTAGGCGATGTAGTTATCGATCAGCACGATTTTACGATGCTGGCGCAGATCCATCCGCCGCAGGAAGACGCGCAGCAGGCTCACCTGTAACGCTTCCACCACGTCAATGCCGGCGTTGCGCATCATGCCCGCCCAGGGGCTGCGGAAAAAGTTTACGCTGCCCGCTGAGTCCAGCAGCAGACGGCAGTGGACGCCACGGCGCGACGCCGCCATCAGCGATTCGGCAACTTCATCTGCCAGACCACCGGGGTGCCAGATGTAAAACACCATCTCGATATTATGGCGGGCCAGCTGGATGTCACGAATCAGTGCCTGCATCACATCATCGGCGCTGGTTAACAGTTGCAGCTGATTTCCCTTTACCCCGGCAATACCCTGCCGATGGTAGCAAAGCTCAAATAACGAGCGCGCGACGTCGCTGTGTTCCGTCGCGAAAATCTCGCGGCATTGCTTCAGATCGTTCAGCCAGCGGGCCGTTGACGGCCACATGGTGCGGGCGCGCTCCGCGCGACGTTTACCCAGGTGCAGTTCGCCAAAGGAGAGATAAGCGATAATGCCGACCAGCGGCAGAATATAGATAACCAGCAGCCAGGCCATCGCCGACGTGACAGCCCGGCGCTTTATCAGGATGCGCAGTGTGACACCGGCAATCAGCAGCCAGTAACCAAACAGCAGCAACCAGCTGATCAGCGTATAAAAAGTGGTCATAAAGTGGACATCCCGTTCGCGCTTCCGTCTGGCAAGTTTACGTGCAGATGACGGCTAACGAAACCTTTATCCCTGACGAGAATAATGAGAGAACAGATTGGGTATTGTCGCAGAGATCTCTATAATGCGGCGGCGTAGACGATGGCAGAGAGGAAGTGATGAAACGAAGCAGAAATGAAGTGGCACGCTGGAGAATGTTACGACAGGTTCACCGTCGCCGTTCACGCTGGCTGGAAGGGCAGTCACGCCGTTATAAACGCATCCATTGTATCCGCCACCAGCTGGCGCAGCAGCAGCGCCGATCGATTCTGTTCATCACGCAGATGGTTTAATTCCGCACCTCTTCAGCCCGCCCTGTAAGCCGATACCCTTTGAGGCAGCAGGCGGGCTGCGCATTATCCGGGGCACCCTTACGCTTCAAAAAAGCCCTGCTCGGCCAGTAACCGGCGTGCCTGAGCCTGCTCCTGAGGCGACGCTCCCCGATCGTTAACCTCGAGCATCAGACAGGGCATTGCGTTGCCCAGTGCCGCTGGCCGGCGATAGCCTTCCCGATCGTACCATTCATAACTCCACCGGCCTGATTTGCGCTGATAGTAGATCGTCAGCCAGGCAGAGCAGTTCGCCGGATAACCACTTAATACTTCTATTTTAGGATCGGCCAGCGCGGCAAGCCGGGATAAAAGCGTGTCAGCCAGAGTGAGAACCGGAACAGGATAGGTTTTATTCATAGTGAGCTCGCGACAGTGCGGTGCATCCATTCAGAGGTGTAAATCACGAATAGTAAATGTAGACAGAGGTAACAGATAAATCCTCTCGCCGGTCAAAAAAAGCCGTAAGTAAAAAGGATCAGGCGGAAAAGGGGCGCGTCTGAGGAGGCTGACAGGGGATGTGTACAAAGAGAAAAGAAATCTGTACAACTTTACATTGTTTTAAGTCTATGTATTAAATGAATTTAATGAAAAATGTCACGCTTTGGGTGATTTTTCGCGCTAAATACCTGTACAGGAGGGGCGTTTTTGTATAACTTTACCGCATCGCTTAGTAACTTTAACGACGCCTTTAAGGGACAATCATGCAGACTAACGTACATATTCCCGCTTCAGTTTCAGACATTACCGCCTATCTGCACAGTGCTGCACAGCCTTCACAGCAGGCGATCCTGGGGTCGGTTGTCACGGAAATTATTCGTTCCGGCCGCAGCCTGAACCGCAAAGCGATCTGCTCAAAACTGATTAGCCGCCTGCAGCATGTTACCAGCCCGGAAGAAGAACAGCACTATCACGCGCTGATTGGTCTGATTCTGGATCGCGGCTGATATAAAGATAACAGAGTATGAAGAACAGGACAGTCAATCAGCTGTCCTGTTCTTTAATGCCTTTTACCCTGTCGGCTATTTATGGTCAGCCGGGATGAAGTGGCTTCGTTATCATCAGCGTGACATTTACCAGCTGCAACGCTGCTGCCAGCACAATCAGCATAACGATCGTCTGTTTCTTACTGCGCCAGCCCTGCGTCCGCCAGAGATAAATAGCCCTGCCAAGCAGTAAAGCGATGACCAGCAGCAGCGCCAGAATAACAATCTGCATATTCCCTCTCTCTACGAAAAAAAATGGCTTCTGCGCCAGGCACAGAAGCCATTTTTAATACTCAGGTGCAATCAGAAGACGCGTTTGAACGGCTTAACCGCGACCTGACTATAGACGCCCGCCGCAATATAGGGATCATCCTGCGCCCAGGATTGCGCCGCTTCCAGCGACGGGAACTCCGCAATGACGGTGGAACCGGTAAAGCCCGCCACGCCGGGATCGTTACTGTCCACGGCAGGCATCGGGCCAGCGATAATCAGGCGTCCCTCTTCGTGAAGCAGTTTGAGCCGTGCCAGATGGGCAGGGCGCACGGCGTTACGCTTTTCCAGTGAATCTGCAGTATCTTCTGCATAAATGACGTAAAGCACTCAGGAACTCCCATTAACCAGAATTTTGCACACGTTAAGGGATTGCCCTTCAGAGTGCAAACGAAAACTCCGGCGGCTGGGAGGCGCAGCATAAAGGGCTAAATGCGCTTTTCTGATGGCCTGAAGGCGGGAGTTATTGAAACTGATTGCTATTTGCATTTAAAATCGCTGCTTCATTCAATCACTGCGACTGTTATGACCACGCTGACTATGCCCTTACCCAAACGCACGCCACTCTCCATGTTGCTGTCTGTTGTTCTGCATGGGGCCGTCATTGCCGGAATTCTGTATGCGTCATTCCAGCAGGTGACGGAAGTGCCAAAGGCCTCTCAGCCCATCAGCGTCACCATGGTTGCCCCGGAAGTTCAGCCCGAGCCTGCTCCGGCTGTTGTGCAGCCGCCTGCGCCTGAGCCGCAGCCACAACCTCAGCCAGAACCGGAACCTCAGCCGGCACCAGAACCGCCGAAAGCGGAACCGGTGCCGATACCAAAACCTGAGCCGAAGCCCAAACCAAAACCCAAACCTAAAACCGAGCACAAGCGGGAGAAACCTCTACGCGACGTGAAGCCGCGTCAGGAGAGTAAACCGCAGGATAATCCGTTCCGGCAGGAGGCGCCGGCGACCCAGACCCGCCCAGCCACTGCGCCAAAAGCGACGCCGTCACCGACAGCATCGGTATCAACCGGCCCGAAAGCGCTGAGCGTCAGTAAGCCAGGCTATCCTCAGCGCGCGTTTGCGCTGCGGGTTGAAGGGCGCGTGCGGGTGAAGTTTGACGTGGACAGTGACGGTCGGGTAGAGAACATTCAGATCCTCTCTGCAGAACCGCGCAATATGTTTGAGCGCGACGTCAGGCAGGCGATGAAAAAGTGGCGTTACCAGAGCGGTCGCCCGGGTCAGGGACTCACAATGAATATCGTCTTCAGGATTAAAGGCGGGGCCAGCATAGAATAAGAGGCCGGGTCAGGCGGAGATGCCTGACCCGTTTTTTATTCGCCGGGCTGCTGATTGGCGCGGCCGGCTGGCAGCGGACGGGAATTGCCTGCATTGTCCACGGCCACATAGATAAAGACCGCTTCGGTGGCACAATAAGTCTGTCCAATCGGCTCAGACGACACTTTCTTGATCCACACTTCGACGTTAATGGTCATCGAACTGTTGCCGGTCCGGATACAGCGCGCATGACAGCTCACGACATCCCCTACCGCCACCGGCTTCAGAAATGACATGCCGTCGACGCGTACCGTCACCACGCGGCCTTCCGCGATCTCTTTAGCCAGAATCGCGCCGCCCATATCCATCTGTGACATCAGCCAGCCACCAAAGATATCGCCGTTAGCGTTGGTGTCTGCCGGCATGGCGAGCGTACGCAGCACCATTTCACCTTGCGGTAATTTATGTTTTTCGCCCATTGCTTCCCGTTCTTATGCAGATGAATGCTGAAAAAAAGCCCGGCGAACCGGGCGGATGATTATTTTTGTTCCTGCTGCGGCATCTGTCGCCAGATATAGAGCCCGCTAAGCAGGGTAAACAGTAAGGTCAGACCGGTGAGACCAAACACTTTAAAGTTAACCCAAAATGCCTGGGATAACCAAAAGGCCACGTAGATGTTCACCAGGCCGCAAATCAGAAAGAAGAGTGCCCAGGCAACGTTCAGACGACGCCAGACCGCGTCCGGCAGCTGCAGCTCTTTACCCAGCATGCTCTGGATCAGCGGCTGCTTCATAAACCACTGGCTGTAGAGCAGGGCGAGCGCGAACAGGCTGTAGATGACCGTCACTTTCCACTTAATAAACTCATCGTTGTGGAACACCAGCGTCAGGGTGCCAAAGACCGCGACCAGCACAAAGGTGAAAATGGTCATCTTTTCCAGTCTGCGATAGAGCACCCAGCTGACGACCAGCGCCAGACCGGTCGCGACAATCAGTGCGCCCGAGGCGACAAAGATGTCATAGAGCTTATAGAAGATGAAAAAGACTACCAGGGGGAGAAAGTCGAGTAACTGCTTCATAGTGATTCCCGTCAGGGTTGCATGCCAGTGCGCCCGCAGGCGCACCGTCCGTCAACGTAACAGCATATAGAGCCGATAGAGATAGATGATCAACAGGGCTGAAACCAGATTGCCAGCCGCGGTAAAAATGACCGACGAAACATTCAGCGGCAGCACGGTCAGCGAAGCGAAGAAGAGCATCACGACCACTTTCGCCAGCAGCCAGAGCAGGATGGCGGGGGCGATCAGCTTCACGTTCTTCCAAGCCATGCGCATGCTGGCGCGCATGGCGGCAAACACGCCCATCTTCTCACTGGCAAGCATCACCGGCGCCAGTGACAGCAGGATCGTCAGCAGAATACCAGGGACTACCAGCACCATAAAGCCAAGCTGGGCCACCAGCGTCATCAGGAAGGTCAGCAGCAGCAGTCTGGGCAGCAGCGGCGCAGAAGTCCCGATAGCCCGCAAAGCGCTGACCCGCTGACCGGAAGAGACCATCGGAATCAGGCAGAGCATGCCGCCCAGCAGCAGCGTGTTACCCAACAGCGCAGCGAAGGTGCTGGCAGCCGAAGCCCGCAGCAGAACCTGCTGCTGTTCCGGCGACATGCTCTGCACTATCTCAAACAACGATCTGGCACTGTCGTCACCCTGCTGCAGAATGGCCATCTCATCGACACCAGGCGTCAGCACATGCACCAGCATGACAGTGATAAAAGCGGTCAGCAGCGACAGCAGCAGCAGGGTAGCCAGCTGATGTCGCGCAAAATTTCCAGTGTCACGGTATAACGAGCTTGCCGTGATAGACATGTACACTCCTTGGAGGAACCGGGTTAATTAACCCGGCGATTGTACATGTTCTGGCAGCTCACGGGCACCCGCTGTGGCATAACTTTCTGTCACGGCAGGTAAAGATGGCGAAAAAAGCGGGGGAAGGCCATAGCGGGCGCGGGCCCGATCGCAGGCTTCGTTATGAATGCCGCCTTCTCCTGACAGCGAGAACTCCCGACAGGGAGTGGGACGCTGCTCATAGATTCCGCATGAAACGCATCCGCCGATCTCTCCCTGCAGGGCGACACAGCGCGGGGTGCGATCGTTGGTGCCCCGCATGTTACGCATGAGCAGGCTGAGCGGCTCGGTCAGGTCGGTCGGCACCAGACCGCCCGCATCGTCGGCTTCCGCCCAGTAAAATGAGACGCGAAAATGGGCGCAGCAGGCGCCACAGCTGATACAAGGATTTAATGTGTCACTCATTTGATCACCCGCCCCTCCCGAGGCATCGAACCAAAATCAACCAGGAAGAGAAGCAAAATAGGGCCGCCGGAATTTTTCAGCAAGGGGAATTTGCGGGTGCCGAAGTGTGCCGAAATTGATCTAAATCAATTCATTGTTTTTTAAGCAATTTATCTGAAGCGTTCAGAGTGCAATTTCCTGTAAATCGCGTTAAATAACTGCCAGCAAAAAAATGATACCCCCCGCGACATCAACATTAAGCAAAGGAGTGATAATGAAACTGGCAAAATGCGCGATGCTGCTGGCGCTGGCTTTACCCCAGCTGGCGATGGCCCACGAAGCAGGCGACTTCTTTATGCGTGCCGGCAGTGCAACCGTACGACCCACCGAAGGCTCCGATAATGTATTAGGCATGGGGGAGTTCAGCGCCTCCAACGACACGCAGCTCGGCCTGACCTTTACCTATATGGCGACGGACAATATCGGGGTGGAACTTCTCGCCGCCACGCCGTTCCGTCACAAAGTGGGTCTTGGCCCGACCGGCACGCTGGCTACCGTGCGCCAGTTACCGCCGACGCTGATGGCGCAGTACTACTTCTTCGACAGCAAAAGCAAAGCCCGTCCCTACGTGGGCGTGGGCGTCAACTACACCACCTTCTATGATGCCGATTTCAACCAGACCGGTCGCGACGCAGGCCTGACCGATCTCAGCGTCAAGGATTCGTGGGGCGTGGCGGGTCAGGTCGGCCTGGATTATCAGATCAACCGCGACTGGATGCTGAATGCGTCGGTGTGGTACATGGATATCGACACGGAAGTGAAATTTAAAGCGGGAGGCGAGCAGCAGAACATCAATATGCGCATCGATCCGTGGGTCTTCTTCTTCGGGGCAGGTTACCGCTTCTGATGAGAAAAAGGCCGCTGATTCAGCGGCCTTTTTTGTGTCTGTAACAACGTTATTTAATCTGCATATTGTTCACGACAGATTTCACGCCCGGTACGCTGCGCGTTACCTGAACAGCACGATTAGCCATTTGTGGCGATGACACAAAACCGCTCAGCTGAACTTTACCCTTAAAGGTTTCTACGTTGATTTCAGTCGATTTCAGCGAGTCATCCTTCAGCAGTTCACCTTTCACTTTCGTGGTTACAACGGTGTCATCGATGTAGCCACCGGTTCCCTCTTTGGTTGCGGTTGGCGCACAGGCGCTCAGTGTCAGCGCAACCACACCCGCCAGTACAGCACCTGTCAGCAGTTTAACGAATTTCATTGCTTTCTCTCCCTGTCACAAAATGGATGCGACGTTACCGTAACGGCGCTTTGTCATTGTGGTGCAGATTCTGAAAAAAGGGCAAATGGCGGAATGAAAAAAAAGGAAACAAATCATGCCTTATCGCGTGATAAGGCATGCTGACAGGATTAACGACTGGCGGCTTTCAGGCGACTGACAAAGTTTTTCAGTTCGCTCAGCATCACGTCCGGCTCGGCGTGATGCTTCTCAATGATCCTGACAATGGCGGAACCGGAGATGGCACCGGCGGCACCGGCGGCAATCGCTTCCTTCACCTGCTCAGGTTCTGAGATACCAAAGCCCTGCAGTGGCGGAGCGGCATGGTATTCGCGCAGCTTGTCGATCAGGTGCTGTAGCGGCAGGCTGGCACGGTTTTCAGCCCCGGTCACCCCGGCACGCGACAGCAGGTAGGTGTAGCCCCGGCCGTGCGACGCGATCTCACGCAGCAGCGTATCGCTGGCATTGGGTGGACAGATAAAGATAGGGGCCACGCCGTGACGCAGCGCCGCCTGGCGGAACGGCGCCGACTCTTCAACCGGCACATCGGCGACCAGAACCGAATCGACACCGGCTTCGGCACAGCGTGCATAGAACGCATCCACGCCGTTGGTGAAGACCAGGTTGGCATACATCAGCAGGCCAATCGGCAGGTCAGGATATTTACGGCGGATTGTCGCCAGCATTTCAAAGCACTGGCTGGTGGTGGTGCCTGCGGCGAACGCACGTAAGGTCGCATTCTGAATGGTCGGGCCATCCGCCAGCGGGTCAGAGAAAGGAATGCCCAGCTCCAGCGCGTCCGCACCGCCTTCAACCAGCGCGTCAATCACGCGCAGGGAGAGCTCAGGTGAGGGGTCGCCCAGCGTGACAAAGGGGACGAAAGCGCCTTCGTTGCTGGCTGACAGGCGCGAAAACAGTTGATTATAACGTTCCATCAGATTTCCCCCTGCGCGGTCAGAATGTCGTGAACGGTGAAAATATCTTTATCGCCGCGGCCGGAAAGGTTAACCACAAGCAGCTGCTCTTTCTCCGGCTCCTCCTGAATCATCTTCAGGGCGTGCGCCAGGGCGTGAGAGGATTCCAGCGCCGGAATAATCCCTTCCGCCCGGCAGAGCTGTTTGAAGGCAGCCAGTGCTTCGTTATCGGTAACCGAGACGTAATCTGCCCGACCCGTGCTGTTCAGGTGCGCATGCTGAGGCCCGACCGACGGGAAGTCGAGACCGGCAGAGATGGAGTAGGATTCTTCAATCTGGCCATCTTCCGTCTGCATCATCGGCGCTTTCATGCCGAAGTAGATACCGACGCGACCATGCTTCAGCGGTGCGCCATGCTCGCCGGTTTCGATGCCGTGACCCGCAGGCTCAACGCCGATCAGTTTCACGCTGGTTTCATCAATAAAGTCAGCAAACATGCCGATAGCGTTGGAGCCCCCGCCCACGCAGGCGAGAATAGCGTCGGGCAGGCGACCCTCTCTTTCCAGAATCTGTTTTTTCGTCTCTTCGCCGATCATGCGCTGGAACTCACGCACGATAGTCGGGAAGGGGTGCGGACCCGCGGCGGTGCCGAGCATGTAGTGCGCCGTTTCATAGCTGCCAGACCAGTCGCGAAGCGCCTCGTTACAGGCATCTTTCAGCGTGGCAGAGCCGCTGTGAACCGGGATCACCTCCGCGCCCATCAGTCGCATACGGAAGACGTTAGGCGACTGACGCTCCACATCTTTCGCGCCCATGTAGATACGGCATTTCATGCCCAGCAGCGCACAGGCCAGTGCAGAGGCCACACCGTGCTGACCGGCGCCGGTCTCGGCGATAATTTCGTTTTTACCCATGCGCTTAGCCAGCAGTGCCTGACCCAGCACCTGGTTAGTTTTGTGCGCACCGCCGTGCAGCAGATCTTCTCGCTTAAGGTAGAGGCGCGTTTTTGTGCCTTTGGTCAGGTTTTTGCACAGCGTCAGCGCGGTCGGACGACCCGCATAGTTCTTCAGCAGTTCGGTAAACTCTTCCTGAAAGGCAGGATCTTTCTGCGCGTCGACAAACGCCTCTTCGAGCTGGCGCAGGGCAGGCATCAGGATCTGCGGAACATACATTCCGCCAAATTCGCCAAAGTAGGGATTCAGTAACGTCATCTTTTCTCTTCCTTTCTCAGGCCGCCGTCGGACAGGCCAGGCAAATCAGTACGCGCGCAGTGTCTGGAACACGGCGGCAATTTTACGGGCATCTTTGATGCCGGGCGCGCTTTCCACGCCAGAGTTGAAGTCAAGTCCGGCACAGCCCAGCTGCGCGGCTTCAACACAGTTGTCCGCACCGAGACCACCGGCCAGCAGTACATTATTCAGCGTCTGACCCTGCAACAGGGACCAGTCGAAACGCTGACCGGTACCACCGTTACCATTGTCAAACACATAACGGTCAACGTGTGGCCAGTCGCGCGCCGGGAGATGGCCTTCGATGCGCAGTGCCTTCCAGATCTGCACGGTGGCAGGCAGGGCGGCGCGCAGATCAGCGACAAACGCCGGCGTTTCATCGCCATGCAGCTGAACCGCAGAGAGAGAAAGGGCGCTGACCTGCGTGACAATGTCACTCACGCTGGCGTTCCGGAACACGCCAACGTAACGCATCGGGGCCGCGGCGATCACGCTCTGCGCCGTGGCGGTATCAATCTGACGCGGCGATCCTTCTGCAAAGATCAGACCACCAAAGAGTGCACCTGCTTCATAGGCGGCACGCGCATCTTCGGCACGGGTCAGGCCGCACACTTTGTTGCTGCCCAGGGTAACCCGACGCACCGCGGCTGTCAGGTCTGTCTCTTCCATCAGGGAGGAGCCGATCAGGAAACCATTGGCGAAGTGGCTCAGCTCGCGAATGTCCGCATAGCTGTTGATACCCGATTCACTGATCACCGTCACGCCATGCGACAGACGAGGCGCCAGCTGGCGGGTGCGGTTAAGGTCGATAGAGAGGTCGCGCAGATCGCGGTTGTTGATGCCCACCACTTTCGCCTGCAGGGCGATAGCACGCTCCAGCTCCTCTTCATTACTGACCTCAGTCAGAATGCCCATCTTCAGGCTGTGTGCCACCGCGGCCAGCTGACGATACTGCTCATCATCCAGAACCGACAGCATCAGCAGAATCGCATCCGCCTGATAGTAACGCGCCAGATAGATCTGGTAAGGATCGATAATAAAATCTTTGCACAGCACCGGCTGCGTGATGGCTGCGCTGACAATCGGCAGGAAAGCGAAGTCACCCTGAAAATATTTTTCATCGGTCAGCACAGAGACCGCTGACGCATAGTAGCGGTAGACCCCGGCAATCGCGGCCGGATCGAAGTCTTCGCGAATCACGCCTTTCGACGGAGAGGCCTTTTTACACTCCAGGATAAACGCGGTTCTGGCCCCCTGCAGCGCGTCGTAAAAATGACGGCTGGAAGGCTCAATGCTGTTCTGAAAGGTGGAGAGAGGCTGCTGCTGCTGACGGGCTTCAACCCAGATCGCTTTGTCCTGAACAATTTTTTCTAACACAGTGCCTTTCATGATTACCCTCTTGCTGCCAGTGCGACAACGCGCTCATAAGCCTGTCCGCTACGGATGGCGTTAAGCGCCTGCTGTGCGTTTTCACGCAGGTCTTCCTGACCAAATACTTTAAGCAACATCGCCACGTTAACGGCGACGGCTTCCTCATGAGCCTGCTGGCCATTACCCTGGAGTAAAGCTGTCAGAATGTCACGGTTTTCTTCCGGAGTGCCGCCCGCCAGCGCCTCTTTCGGGTGGAAGCCAAAGCCAAAGTCTTCAGGTGAGAGCTGATAACGGGTGATCTCCCCCTCGCGCAGCTCGGCGACGTGCGTCACATCGTGCAGGGCCACCTCATCCATACCGCCGCCGTGGACCACGGCTGCACGCTGGTAGCCCAGCACTTTCAGGGTCTGAGCAATCGGCATCACCAGTTCGGGGCTGTAAACACCAATCACCGCCAGCGGAGGACGCGCCGGGTTGATCAGCGGGCCAAGCACATTGAACAGCGTGCGGGTCTTCAGCTGCTGACGCACCGGCATCGCGTGGCGGAATCCGGTGTGATACTGCGGCGCAAACAGAAAGCAGACGTTAAGATCGTCCAGCGCCTTGCGCGCCCGGTCAGCAGGCATATCAAGATTGATGCCAAAGGCCGCCAGCAGGTCGGAGGAGCCCGATTTGCTGGAGACGCTGCGGTTGCCGTGCTTCGCCACCTTCAGACCGCAGGTCGCCGCGACCAGGGCGCTGGCAGTGGAGATATTGATGCTGTTGCTGCCGTCGCCGCCGGTGCCCACGATGTCGGCAAAGGTATAATCCGGGCGTGGGAACGGGCGGGCATCTTCCAGCAGCGCGGTCGCGGCCCCGGCAATCTCTTCCGGCGTTTCGCCCCGCACCTTCATGGCGATTAAGGCGGCGGCGAGCTGCGTCGGTTCCAGCTGGCCGGTGATAATGGCGCTGAACAGCTGATGACTCTCAGCCTGATTCAGCGTCTGCGCCTGGTAAAGTTTTTCCAGTGTCTGTTGCATAGTCATTCTCCCTGTTACTTCGCCAGCGCCCAGGCCAGCGTCTGCTCAAGCAGACGCGCGCCCTGAGAAGTCAGAATGGATTCAGGATGGAACTGGAACCCGCACACCCGGTCGGTCTCATGACGCACCGCCATTACCATCCCGTTGAAACTGGCGTTGACCGTCAGCTCATCCGGCGTGTTGCTGCCCACCAGTGAGTGGTAGCGCGCCACCGGCAGCGGATTGCTCAGGCCGGCAAACATTGCCTCACCGTCGTGGTCAATAGAGGAGGCTTTGCCGTGCAGGATCTCACCGGCCTGACCCACGTGGCCGCCGTAGGCTTCAACGATCGCCTGATGCCCCAGGCAGATGCCGATAATCGGCAACCGTCCTCGCAGTACCCGCAGTAACTCCGGCATACAACCGGCATCTTTTGGCGCGCCGGGGCCGGGCGAGAGCATCAGCACCGGGTCTTCCATCCGCTGCAGCTGCTCAATTAAGAGTTCCGCAGGCAGGTTGTTCCGGTAGATCACCACGTTGTGACCAAACGTCCGCAGCTGATCAACCAGGTTATAGGTAAATGAATCGATGTTATCGAGCAGCAGAATATCGGCCATCAGAAGATCTCCTTGCAGTGATGGGCAGTGGCGATAGCGCGCAGAACGGCGCGGGCTTTGTTGCGGCTCTCATCCGCTTCAGCCTGCGGATTGGAGTCCAGCACCACACCGGCACCCGCCTGGACGGTGGCCACGCCTTCTTCAACGTAGGCCGAACGGATCACGATGCAGGTATCGAGATCGCCGTGAGCCGTGAAGTAGCCCACCGCACCGCCGTAGCTGCCGCGGCGGGTGCGTTCCGCCCCGGCTATCAGCTGCATGGCGCGCACCTTCGGCGCACCGCTCAGGGTGCCCATGTTCATACAGGCGCGATAGGCATGCAGCACGTCAAGGTCGTCACGCAGCGTGCCCACAACGCGGGAGACCAGATGCATGACGAAAGAGTAACGGTCTACCTTAGTCAGGTCTGCCACGTAACGGCTGCCCGGCACGCAGATACGCGCCAGATCGTTGCGCGCCAGATCCACCAGCATCAGGTGTTCCGCCAGCTCTTTATGGTCGGTTCGCATCTCCAGCTCAATACGGCTGTCGAGATCGCGATCCAGCGAGCCATCTGCATGGCGGCCACGCGGGCGGGTACCGGCAATCGGGTAGATCTCAATCTGACGCGAGATGGCGTCATACTTCAGTGAACTCTCCGGCGAGGCACCAAACAGCGAGAAATCCTGATCCTGCATAAAGAACATGTAGGGGCTGGGATTGCTGTTCTTCAGCGTGTCATATGCCGCCAGCGGTGAAGGGCATGGCAGCGAGAAACGGCGTGAAGGGACGACCTGGAAAATTTCGCCGATGCGAATTGCCTGCTGCATGCTGCGCACCACGTCGCAATACTCTTCATCACTCTGGCTGGTGGTCAGCGTCATCTGCTCCACCTTTTGTACCGGCAGTACAGGTGCGGGCTGAAGCATCTGGCCATGCAGCTGCTCAATGCGGCGCTGCAGGCGCTGGAATTCGCTGGTGGACGGACAGAACAGGCTGGCCTGCAGACGTGCGCTGCGGCTCTGGTGATCGATCACCAGTAAGGTCTCGGCCAGGTAGAAGCAGTAGTCGGGGCAGCGCTGCTGATTATCCAGCGCTGGCAGGGTTTCAAAACCGGCAACCAGATCATAAGCAAAGAGACCGCCCAGCAGCACCGCTTCCCGTTCGTCGGCAGGGGCGTTAACCAGTTGCGGAATCAGACGCAGCGCGTCAAACACCGACAGGGCCTTGAGGCGGGAATCTTCATCCTGCTGCTGATCGCTGCTCTGCGGGAAGGTCAGGACACGGCCATCGGGACGCACCTGATTCATCACTGACGCGGGCAGGGCTTCATCCAGCAGCGGCAGCAGGGCGCGGCCATTTTCTGACAACGCCTGCACGGTGACTTCGCTGCCCAGTGCGCTGACGCGCAGCGCACTGTCGACGATCAGCAGGCTTTTCAGGTTGCGCTTGCTGTCGATATCAGCGGATTCGAGCAGCAGGGTTGCCGGACGTGCGCCGCACAGCTGGTGAAACACTGCGGCCGGATCTTCGCGGTAGGGCGCGGTGCCGGTAATCAACTTCACTGTAGGTTTCGCATTTGGCATGATGATTTCTCTGAATTTCGCTCAAAAAAAAGCCCGCTCGGTGGCGGGCTCAGGTATCTGCACAGCGTTTACGCAAAATGTGCACGACCGTGTCGCCCGGTTTCGGGAACATCGCGCCAGCCATGTAAATGCGTAATTGTAATCGCCATGATGAAATACCCGTTACGTGTGAACTTGTGTACTAGTTAACGGGTTCGGGGCGGAAATGTCAATACACTTTTTCACTGAGCGTTAAAATCGTTATCATGCTGGCCGGTTTAGTTTCAGCAGGAGTTCTCTTGAGCGATATCGCCCGTTTCCCGGTTTATGATCTACACAGCCACACGCGCGCCTCCGATGGTTTACTGACGCCCGCCGTGCTGGTGCAGCGCGCGGTAGAGATGCGGGTTGGCGTTCTGGCGATCACCGATCACGACAGCGTGGACGGGGTGAGCGAGGCGCAGCAGACCGCCCGTGACCAGGATCTGCCGATAAAAGTGCTGGCCGGTGCTGAGATTTCTACCCTGTGGGAGAATCATGAGATCCATATCGTGGGGCTGAACATTGATATTCATCATCCGGCGATGGTGACCTTTCTGGCGGGGCAGCTGGCCTGCCGGCAGCGGCGCGCGGAAGAGATTGGTGAGCGGCTGGCGAAGGCACGTATTCCCGACGCGCTGGCGGGGGCGACCCGACTGGCCGGGGGCGGCATCATTACCCGCGGACACTTTGCCCGCTTCCTGATAGAGCAGGGCAAAGCCGGTGACATGGCCCAGGTTTTCAAAAATTATCTGGCGCGAGGCAAAACCGGCTACGTGCCGCCACAATGGTGTACAATTAAACAAGCCATTGATGCGATTCATCATTCTGGTGGTTGCGCCGTGCTGGCTCATCCGGGCCGGTATGGTTTATCGGCGAAGTGGCTGAAACGGCTGATCGCCCACTTCCGCGAAGCGGGGGGCGATGCCATGGAAGTGGCACAGTGCCAGCAGCCACCCAATGAGCGCACGCAACTGGCGCAGTACGCCAGAGAGAATGAGCTGGCCGCATCGCAAGGTTCAGATTTTCATCAACCCTGCCCGTGGATTGAGCTGGGCCGCAAACTCTGGCTGCCCGGCGACGTTGAGCCGGTCTGGGAACGCTTTCCGGACCTCGCTCCCGCAGTGGCAATCACGGAAAGGTGACACGAGGTTTCTATGAGTCAACTGTTTCATATTCATCCGGACAATCCGCAGCCGCGCCTGATCAATCAGGCGGTCGACTACCTGAACAAAGGCAGCGTCATCGTCTATCCCACCGATTCCGGCTATGCGCTGGGCTGCCGGCTGGAAGAGAAGGGCGCGATGGAGCGTATCTGCCGTATCCGTCAGCTCGATGGACACCACAATTTCACCCTGATGTGCCGCGACCTCTCCGAGCTGTCGGTCTATTCTCAGGTGGGAAATTCGGCCTTTCGCCTGCTGAAAAACAACACGCCAGGTAACTACACCTTTATTCTTAAGGCGACTAAAGAGGTGCCACGCCGTCTGATGAACGAAAAGCGTAAGACCATTGGTCTGCGTGTGCCGTCCAATCCGGTGGCGCTGGCGCTGCTGGAAGCCCTGAATCAGCCGATGATGTCGACCTCGTTAATCCTGCCGGGCAACGATTTTACGGAATCCGATCCGGAGGAGATTCAGCACACCATTGGCAAGCTGGTCGATCTGATCATCGATGGCGGAACGCTGGGGCAGCAGCCGACCACGGTGGTCGATCTGACCACCGATACGCCGGAAATTGTGCGTGAAGGTGTGGGTGATACCCGCCCGTTCCTGTAATCAATAAGGCTCAGACACCGCGCGTCGGTGTCGGGGCCAGATTTGACTGCAACCAGCTTTTAAACTGGCCGTAGGGAATATAAAGTGAAACGTCTTTCAGGATCACTTTCCCGTTACGGCCATTTTTAATGGCATCGGAATAACCGACAATCACGCCGCTCAGCGTTTCATCGCGGTTATAAACACCGCCGCCCGACATTCCCTGAACCACGCCTGCATTAGAGGCCATCGCAATGCAGGGACTTTTATTCCATTTATTCCGAATAGCCGTGCGGGCTAAATTCACCCCCGTCGACTCTACCGGCATCGCGGAAATAAAGCTGTATCCGTACATTTTAACGGGATCGCCAATATCACCACTGCGGAATTTTGCCAGGGTGGTGGCATCATTCTTGTGATAAATAATCGCAAGGTCGCAATAGGGATGATAAGACTTCACGCGCTGCACGGCGGTTTTGGCGACGTGCGCTGCGGTAAGGCTATATTCAGGCGTCAGTGGGATGCTGGTGCCCAGTGTGCCGAACCCGAGGATCGTCGGGATGCCGGTCACGCTCATATCTACGTGCTGCATCGCCGTACGACTGTACTCAGTGTGGCCCACGGAACACCCGCTCAGCACCAGTGCAGCCAGCACCGGGCACAGAAACAGGTTTCTCATGATGGCATTCTTTATTCCGGCATGTCGCAAAATCCCTGGTGAAGACTTATGACATGCAAGCAAGGTTCATCAGTGAACCGTATTAACGCAACAATTCCGGATGCGCCGGTTTATTGGATTATCTGAAAACACGATTTTTATTAACGAATAACAAAGGGTCGTACCGTTATGATGCAGGACCATGAAATTTCAGGTGCTGCTTTTTTATTGTGCTGCTGAGAGAAAGTGTATCAGCTTAATAGTGTCAGACAATTTATTAAAGCTAATAAGAATTAAAAAAACCTGAAAATAAGGTTTTAACAGAATCTGCATTAGGAATAATCTTGCTGAAGCGATTTATTCGGTTTGACAGGTTGACTAAAGGCAATTGGGCGGATTTTTGTGCTGCCTTTGAGGGGGAAGCCAGAGGATTAGATTCGCAGAAAGATCTTTGGAAGTTTAAGATAGTGTTAAGTTTTTGATCGTTACGGCCTCTTTTCATTGCCCCGCCAGTGTTTATAAAATTTAATTTTCTTCAGCTATAAAGTTTTCGCTAATGCCGTTTTATTCAGTATATTTCCTTAACTGAGTCTGCTGTTATTTTAATCAGGCATGTAAATAATGAGGAATATCATTATCCGGTCTCTATGCTTTTTTATCGGCTATTTACAGAAGCACAAAGGGCGTTACATCGCGGTTAAATGCCTGTATAATGGGCCAAAGTTAATAGGTTAACCTGTTGATAAAGAAAGAATTATCACCCTGCCATGACGCCTGGGAAGGCGACAAAGAGGAAGCTCAATGAGCGAAAAGTTACAGAAAGTCTTAGCGCGTGCCGGTCATGGCTCGCGTCGTGAAATCGAATCAATGATTGCCGCTGGCCGTGTCAGCGTCGACGGAAAGATCGCCACCCTGGGCGACCGTGTCGAAAGCAGCAAATCCCTGAAAATCCGTATTGATGGCCATCTGGTTTCGATTGCTGAATCAGCAACCGAAGTCTGCCGCGTGCTGGCCTATTACAAACCAGAAGGTGAACTCTGTACCCGCAGCGATCCTGAAGGGCGCCCGACGGTCTTCGATCGCCTGCCGCGTCTGCGCGGTTCACGCTGGATTGCCGTCGGCCGTCTGGATGTGAACACCTGTGGTCTGATGCTGTTCACCACGGACGGTGAGCTGGCGAACCGTCTGATGCATCCCAGCCGTGAAGTGGAACGTGAATATGCGGTGCGCGTCTTTGGCCAGGTGGATGATGATAAAATTCGTCAGCTGAGCAAGGGCGTTCAGCTGGAGGATGGCCCGGCTGCGTTCAAAACCCTGCGTTTTGGCGGCGGAGAAGGGATCAACCAGTGGTATAACGTGACCCTGACCGAAGGACGTAACCGTGAAGTGCGTCGGTTATGGGAAGCGGTCGGTGTCCAGGTCAGCCGTCTGATGCGCGTTCGCTATGGCGATATTACCTTACCGAAAGGCCTGCCGCGCGGCGGCTGGACGGAGCTGGATCTGCCAGCGGTAAACTATCTGCGCAACCTGGTGGAAATGGATGATGAGACGGTGACCAAACTGGTCGTTGAGAAAGATCGTCGTCGCACCAAAGCAAACCAGATCCGTCGTGCGGTGAAACGCCACAGCAAAGTCAGCTCGACCCCTCGTACGCCGCGCCGCAATCCGGGCAGCAAACGCAATTCCGGTTAATTATGCCGGCAGGATAAAAAAACGCAGCCTCCGGGCTGCGTTTTCTTTTTCTGTCACCAGTCGATACCCTGCTGGGCCTGTATACCGGCATCAAAGGCGTGCTTAACCGGGCGCATCTCCGTCACGGTATCGGCCATCTCAGTCAGGGTGCGGTGACAGCCGCGTCCGGTAATAATGACGCTCTGCTGCGCCGGGCGCTGCTGCAGCGCGGCGATCAGCGCCTCCAGCGGCAGATAACCCATGCTCACCATATAGGTAATTTCGTCCAGTACCACCAGATCGATCTGAGCATCGGCCAGCATCCGCTGGGCATGCTGCCAGACTGCCAGACAGGCGGTGGTGTCCGTCTCACGGTTTTGCGTCTCCCAGGTAAAGCCGGTGGCCATAACCTGAAATTCCACCCCGTGCTGCTCCAGCAGGTTTCGCTCGCCGTTCGGCCAGTCACCCTTGATGAACTGGACCACCGCCACGCGCTTGCCATGGCCGGTGGCGCGCAATGCCGTGCCGAAGGCCGCAGTTGTTTTGCCTTTGCCGTTGCCGGTAAACACCATCAGAATGCCGCGAACCGCTGTCGCGGCGGCGATGCGCGCATCCACCTGCTCTTTCAGGCGCTGCTGACGCTGCTGATGACGATCGTCAGCCATTATTCCGCGGCTCCGGGTTTTCTGCCCGGCTGCGCATCGAAGCTCATCCCGGTCTTGCGGCGGCTGTCATCGCCCATCAGATAGAGGTAGAGCGGCATCAGATCGGCAGGCGTTTTCAGTTTATTTGCATCTTCCTGCGGGAAGGCGCTGGCGCGCATTTTGGTTCGCGTGCCGCCCGGATTGATACAGTTCACCCGCAGCGACTGGCTCTTATACTCATCCGCCAGCACCTGCATCATTCCTTCCGTTGCAAATTTAGAGACCGCATAAGCGCCCCAGCCGGCACGACCGGTGCGGCCCACGCTGGAGGTGGTGAATACCAGCGAACCCGCCTCTGACTTCAGCAGCAGCGGCAACAGGGCCTGAGTCAGGAAGAAAGTGGCATCCAGATTGACATCCATCACCTGACGCCAGATCTGCGGATCGAGTTCAGCCAGCGGCACGATTTCACCGAGCAGACCGGCATTATGCAGCACGCCGTCGAGACGCGGAAACTGTTGCGCCAGCTGGTCGGCAACCTGCTGGCAGCGTTCTGGTGTGGCCTCGGCCAGGTCCAGCACCACCTGGTGAGCAGGGCGTTTATTGAGTTGATTGATCGACATTCTGACCTGTTCGAGTTTTTCCGGGTTGCGGCCCATCAGGATCACTTCTGCGCCATAGCGGGCATAGGTCAGCGCCGCTTCCTGGCCGATGCCATCTGACGCGCCCGTGACCAGAATAATACGATGATTGAGCAGGTCACTTTTCGGTTGATAATGCACAGCGGGGTCCTCCGGCGAAAACAGCATGATTCCGCTTTATGCCTGAATTTACGAATGGGTGCAATCGCCAGCCCGCGCAATCTGTGCCAGCTGCTGGCATTTCAGGCGACGAGGCAGGGTAAAACGGCTAAACTGGCGAACTGTTTTTGATTCTTTTTTACTAAGGCGACCTGATGGATTTTATTTCAACGTATGGACTCTTTTTAGCGAAAGCGGTGACGCTGGTGGTTGCGGTCGCGGCGATTGTCATGATTGTGATGAATGCGGCACTGCGTAAACGCTCGCAAAGTGGTCAGCTGCGCCTGACCCATCTGGGTGATGACTATCAACAGATGAAAGAAGATCTGCAGCTGGCAAAAATGAAACCGCAGGCGCAGAAGGTCTGGCTGAAAAACCATAAAAAGAGCGAAAAGCTGAAAGCCAAAGCGGAAAAGCAGGCGGCGAAGCAGGGTGCGCGCGGGGGCGAGAAGCCGACGCTTTATGTGCTTGATTTCAAAGGTAGCATGGATGCCAGTGAGGTTACGTCACTGCGTGAAGAGATTTCAGCCGTGCTGGCAGTGCAGCAACCGGGCGATGAAGTGCTGCTGCGTCTGGAAAGCCCTGGCGGTGTGGTGCATGGCTATGGTCTGGCCGCGTCGCAGCTGCAGCGTCTGCGCGATCACGGGCTGCGCATCACCGCGACCGTGGACAAAGTGGCAGCCAGCGGCGGATATATGATGGCCTGTGTGGCCGATCGCATTGTGGCGGCCCCGTTCTCCATTATTGGTTCAATCGGTGTGGTGGCCCAGATCCCTAACTTCAACCGTCTGCTGAAGCGCAATGACATCGATATTGAGCTGCACACGGCCGGTCAGTACAAGCGAACGCTGACGCTGTTTGGCGAGAACAGCGAAGAAGGGCGGGAGAAATTCCAGCAGGATCTCGACGAAACGCACCTGCTGTTCAAGCAGTTTGTGCATCAGATGCGCCCGTCGCTGGATATTGATAAGGTCGCGACCGGTGAACACTGGTATGGCCGCCAGGCGCTGGATCTGGGGCTGATTGATGAGATCGGCACCAGCGATGATTTAATCATCCGCCAGATGGATCAGTTCAACGTGCTGGGGGTGCACTTCGCCCGCCGTCGTAAAATGATGGATCGCTTTACTCAGAGCGCGGGCTCGGTGGCAGAGCGTCTGCTGCTGAAACTCTGGCAGCGCGGCGAAAAGCCGCTGCTGTGATGCGAAACCCGGCCTGTGCCGGGTTTTTTTATTCCAGGTGATAGTGCGGCGACAGGACCACCGCGAGATGTTTGAAGACGTTAAACACCGCCGTGGTTTTAGCCGTCGGCAATCCCTGATCGTCGAGAAAAAACGGGCCGCGAAAAACCAGCACATCACCCTGCTGACTGACGTCATCCGCCTGCATGCCCGCTAAATAATCATCATGTTCTTTAATCAGGGCGTTGGCCTTTTCCAGCAACGCCTGGCGGGAAATAGCCTGGGTCGGTGTCTGCATTTATTTGCTCCTTTTTTGACAGCACTCGAATCCTTTCTATATTACTGACGAGTCTGCTGGCATGACAACCCGCTCTGACCGATGAAAACCTGGCGTAACGACGGGCTGAATGCTAATTAAGTTGCGTAACAGATTTTATCAGGTAGAGTGTGGGCGATTCCGATTTCAGGGATTTTGCACCAGGATGTGCGAAGAGTTCAGATGGAAAAATCATGCTTTATCATGCAGTTGCATTTAGCCGGATCATCTGTTCTGAGATTGACCCCTCCGCCTTGAAATGTTAGACAGGCGCAGCAATATTGAACCCGATGGGTTTTTGGGCATCCAATCCTCTCCCGTTAAGCAGGATGTTTTCATTAGGTAAAGGTAAATATGGGTAAAGCACTCGTTATTGTTGAGTCCCCGGCAAAGGCCAAAACAATCAATAAATATCTGGGCAATGACTACGTGGTGAAATCCAGCGTGGGTCATATCCGGGATCTGCCGACCAGTGGTTCAACCGCAAAGAAAAGTGCTGACGCCTCGACAGATAAGAAAGTCAAAAAAGTTAAAAAAGATGAGAAAGCCGCCCTCGTCAGCCGCATGGGTGTTGACCCCTATCATGGCTGGGAAGCGGATTATCAGATCCTGCCCGGCAAAGAGAAGGTGGTGGCAGAACTGAAGGCGCTGGCCGCCAATGCTGACCACATCTATCTCGCAACCGACCTTGACCGCGAAGGGGAAGCCATTGCCTGGCACCTGCGGGAAGTGATCGGAGGCGATGACTCACGCTTCAGCCGCGTGGTGTTCAACGAAATTACCAAAAATGCGATTCGTCAGGCGTTTGAAAAGCCGGGCGAACTCAACATCGACCGGGTTAATGCTCAGCAGGCGCGCCGCTTTATGGACCGCGTGGTGGGTTACATGGTGTCACCGCTGCTGTGGAAAAAGATCGCCCGTGGCCTCTCAGCCGGTCGTGTGCAGTCAGTGGCCGTTCGCCTGGTAGTGGAACGTGAACGTGAAATTAAAGCCTTTGTTCCCGAAGAGTACTGGGAAGTTAATGCCGCGCTGACCACGCCAAACGGCGATGAGCTGTCGATGGATGTGACACACCGCGGCGACAAGGTATTCCGCCCGGTCAACCGTGACGAAACTTACGCCGCAGTGGCGCTGCTGGAAAAAGCGCGCTTTGAAATTGTGGATCGTGAAGATAAGCCGACCAGCAGTAAGCCGGGTGCGCCCTATATCACCTCGACGCTGCAGCAGGCGGCCAGCACCCGTCTGGGCTTTGGCGTTAAAAAGACCATGATGATGGCGCAGCGCCTCTACGAAGCGGGTCACATCACCTACATGCGTACCGATTCGACCAACCTGAGTCAGGATGCGGTGGCCATGGCGCGGGGCTACATCGAAAACAACTTCGGTAAAAAATATCTGCCAGACAGCCCCGTCACTTACGCCAGCAAAGAGAACTCTCAGGAAGCGCACGAAGCGATTCGTCCTTCCGATGTGGAAGTCGTGGCGGAAAAACTGAAGGATATGGAAGCGGATGCGCAGAAGCTCTATCAGCTGATCTGGCGTCAGTTTGTCGCCTGCCAGATGACCCCGGCCAAATATGATTCCAGCACCATCACGGCCGCCGCCGGTGAGTTTAAACTCAAAGCGAAAGGCCGTATTCTGCGCTTCGACGGCTGGACTAAAGTGATGCCTGCGTTGCGTAAGAACGATGAAGATCGCACGCTGCCTGCGGTCAGTGTGGGGGATAGCCTCGACCTGCAACAGCTGCTGCCGGGTCAGCACTTCACCAAGCCACCGGCACGCTTCAGCGAAGCCTCGCTGGTGCGTGAGCTGGAGAAGCGCGGTATCGGCCGTCCGTCGACCTACGCCGCCATTACCTCGACCATTCAGGATCGTGGCTATGTCCGGGTAGAAAACCGCCGTTTCTATGCGGAAAAAATGGGTGAAATCGTCACCGATCGTCTGGAAGAGAACTTCCGCGAGCTGATGAACTACGATTTCACCGCGCGCATGGAGGACAGCCTGGACCAGGTCGCCAATAACCAGGCGAAATGGAAAGCGGTGCTGGACCACTTCTTCAGCGACTTTACCGAGCAGCTTGAAAAAGCTGAAAAAGATCCTGAAGAGGGCGGCATGCAGCCCAATCAGATGGTGCTGACCTCGATTGACTGTCCGACCTGTAGCCGTCCGATGGGGATCCGCACCGCCAGCACCGGTGTCTTCCTGGGCTGTTCCGGCTATGCGCTGCCTCCGAAAGAGCGCTGCAAGCAGACCATCAACCTGATTCCGGAAAACGAAGTTCTGAACATTCTGGAAGGGGACGATGCCGAAACCAACGCCCTGCGTGCCCGTCGTCGCTGCCAGAAGTGCGGCACAGCGATGGACAGCTACCTGATCGACAATGAACGCAAACTGCACGTCTGTGGTAATAACCCGGAGTGTGATGGGTACGAAATCGAGAAAGGCGAGTTCCGCATTAAGGGTTATGACGGCCCGGTCGTAGAGTGCGAGAAGTGCGGTTCGGAGATGCATCTGAAGATGGGACGCTTTGGCAAGTACATGGCGTGTACCAACGAAGAGTGTAAAAACACCCGCAAAATTCTGCGCAGTGGGGAAGTGGCGCCACCGAAAGAAGATCCGGTGCCGCTGCCTGAGCTGGCGTGTGAGAAGTCAGATGCCTACTTCGTGTTGCGCGACGGGGCGGCGGGCGTCTTCCTGGCAGCCAATACGTTCCCGAAATCGCGCGAAACCCGTGCGCCGCTGGTGGAAGAGCTGCTGCGCTTCAAAGATCGTCTGCCTGAGAAGCTGAAATATCTGGCAGACGCGCCGGTCGCCGATCCGGAAGGGAATAAAACGCTGGTGCGGTTCAGCCGCAAGACTAAGCAGCAGTATGTCTCCTCAGAAAAAGAGGGTAAAGCCACCGGCTGGTCAGCCTTCTTTATTGATGGCCAATGGCAGGAAGCGAAAAAGTAATCTTATCAGGCCAGCGTTCGCTGGCCTTTTTCTGAGCCTTATATCAATCCGTTCTATTCTCACACTTAAACTGATATAGTTGTTATAGCATTTCCGACCTTTCCTGATGCATAGCCTTTCTTCACCCTTGCGACTGTCGGTCAAGCGGGGATGCGACTCTGTAACTTACCAGGACAAAACAGATATGAAATTACAGCAGTTGCGCTATATCGTCGAAGTCGTGAACCATAACCTCAACGTCTCTTCGACGGCGGAAGGTCTCTATACCTCGCAGCCCGGCATCAGTAAGCAGGTCCGGATGCTGGAAGATGAACTGGGTGTGCAGATTTTTGCCCGGAGCGGGAAACATCTCACGCAGGTCACGCCAGCCGGGGAAGAGATCATTCGTATTGCGCGTGAAGTGCTCTCCAAAGTGGATGCCATTAAATCGGTTGCCGGTGAGCACACCTGGCCCGATAAAGGCTCGCTCTATGTGGCGACCACCCATACCCAGGCGCGCTACGCGCTGCCCGGCGTGATCAAAGGCTTTATCGAACGCTATCCACGCGTCTCTTTGCATATGCATCAGGGATCGCCGACCCAGATTGCCGAAGCCGTTTCCAAAGGCAATGCCGATTTTGCCATTGCCACCGAAGCGCTGCATCTCTATGACGATCTCATCATGCTGCCGTGCTACCACTGGAATCGGGCGATTGTGGTTACCGCCGATCACCCGCTGGCCGGAAAAGGGCAGGTGACCATTGAAGAGCTGGCGGAGTATCCGCTGGTGACTTACACCTTTGGCTTTACCGGGCGGTCAGAACTGGATACCGCATTCAATCGCGCCGGGTTAACACCTCGCATCGTCTTCACCGCAACCGACGCAGACGTCATCAAAACCTATGTTCGTCTGGGGCTGGGTGTCGGCGTGATCGCCAGTATGGCGGTCGACCCGGTGTCCGATCCCGATCTGATTCGCATTGAAGCCGCGGATATCTTTACCAACAGCACCACCAAAATAGGCTTTCGTCGCAGCACCTTCCTGCGCAGCTATATGTATGATTTCATCCAGCGTTTTGCCCCGCACCTGACGCGTGACGTGGTGGATACCGCCGTTGCGCTTCGCTCTAATGAAGACATTGAAGCGATGTTTAAAGATATCAAGCTGCCGTTTAAATAGGGTTTACCCCCTGCGCGACAACATAAGGCTGCCTGGTGCAGCCTTTTTTGTTGCCAGCCTTTAGCGCCAGATGAGACTGAAAGTTTTTATGATTTTTTTGTAAATGAAACATTGATCACATGTTTTCCGGTTCGGCTTTCTTAAATGCGAATCACAACACATTTTTAACTATGTCACTTTGCGACATGCCAGGATTATTCCCATACTCCAGTTAACCGCCTATGTTGGAAGCCAGTAAACATCAGGCTCTGGGGTTTGCTCTTTAGTTTTAAATGGATCTGAAATGGAATTAACTCAAATTGATTAGTGCTTCATTTAATTAAAGAGTGGTTCCGCTGTTAATGATTTCTGGCGTTATTTAAGACTATTGATTAATACCGTTAATCGTTTTACTCAATAAAAATAACTGGATTTTTGGCCTTAACGCGTTTAGGATTCCTCCTAAATCTTAATCGTTGTTATCAATCATTTTGTTGAGAGTGATTATCAGAAACTATGAATACACGACTGACTGTAGAACCGGGTTTCCCGGTAAAAAGCACCAAGGTTGAGCGTACTGGTAACACCCGTCGCAAAGCCTGGTTAACCGTATTCGCTGCCTCTGCGCTGTTCTGGGTGGTTGTCGCGTTAATGATTTGGCGTATCTGGGGCTAAAGCCATGTGGGCAAACACACTCAGCCATAAACGTTCTCTGACGGCGCGTCAGACCAAGCCGGTCAGCTGCAAAGCGAAAGAGCCGCTTGCAAAAGACGAGAAAGTGTCTATCCCCGAGTCATGGGATTTGAGTGATAACCAGCGACTTTTTATTGAGTCGTTTCTGCAGCCTGAAACTAAATAACGTTGTCTGACTCTCTTTAGTCACCGCTCTTTTATTACCGGACTTTCCGGCGGGCTTTTTTAAATGCCCCTTTCCACATTCAGCACGACCCAAGGGTGTCGCCAGAGTTAGGTGACCGCAAAAAACTTTTACGCCCGATTCCGGCGAAGGAGTGAACCAAATGAATATGATTAAAATGTCCTGGCTTAGCGCGTATGCGTTCTCCTTTGCGTTCTGGTCTGCGGCGGTGTGGATAACGCTTTAATCTGAATTACCCCCCTTTCTATGATGCCTCGTGATTTTCACGGGGCATTTTCGTTTATGGGCGATTGTAGCAATTTGTGTTGTAATCAAAACGTTAACGAATTTGTGGACTATCTTTAACATAAACCTTTGTCTCTCTAAGGTTTAAAGACCATGAATGAAAGGAGGAGCTATGTCGTCTACCCTACGCGAGCAGAGTCAGGAAATACTGCAGGTCGACAGCAAAAAATATCATATCTTCAGTCTTCCCCGCGCTGCTCAACACCTCGGCAATATCGATAACCTGCCGAAATCGCTCAAAGTTCTGCTGGAAAACCTGCTGCGCTGGCAGGATGGCGACTCCGTCACCGCGGAGGATATCCAGGCGCTGGTTGACTGGCAAAAAGAGGCACATGCCGATCGCGAAATTGCCTACCGGCCAGCCCGTGTTCTGATGCAGGATTTTACCGGCGTGCCGGCCGTCGTTGACCTGGCCGCCATGCGCGAAGCTGTGAACCGGCTGGGCGGCGACGTCGCGAAGGTGAACCCCTTGTCGCCGGTCGATCTGGTGATTGACCACTCCGTGACCGTGGACCATTTTGGCGATGATGATGCGTTTGAAGAGAACGTCCGGCTGGAGATGGAGCGCAACCATGAACGCTACGTCTTTCTCCGCTGGGGGCAAAAAGCGTTCGATAAATTCCGCGTCGTGCCGCCGGGCACCGGTATCTGTCACCAGGTGAACCTGGAGTATCTCGGCAAGGCAATCTGGCATGAAACCCTGAACGGTGAAGAGTATGCCTGGCCCGATACGCTGGTCGGTACGGATTCCCACACCACCATGATCAACGCGCTGGGCGTGCTGGGATGGGGAGTAGGTGGGATAGAGGCCGAAGCGGCCATGCTCGGTCAGCCGGTTTCTATGCTGATCCCGGATGTGGTTGGCTTTAAGCTGACCGGCAAACTGCGTGCCGGCATCACGGCAACCGACCTGGTCCTGACCGTGACCCAGATGCTGCGTAAGCACGGTGTGGTCGGCAAATTTGTTGAGTTCTATGGCGATGGCCTGGCCGATCTGCCCCTGGCTGACCGCGCCACCATTGCCAATATGGCACCCGAATATGGTGCAACCTGCGGATTCTTCCCGGTAGATGATGTCACCCTGAGCTATATGACGCTGACGGGGCGTGATGCTGAGCAGGTCGCGCTGGTGGAGGCCTATGCCAAAGCGCAGGGCCTGTGGCGTCATGCCGGGGATGAGCCGCGCTTTACCAGCTCTCTGGCGCTGGATATGAATGACGTGGAGTCCAGCCTCGCCGGACCCAAACGTCCGCAGGATCGGGTGTCGCTGGGGGATGTGCCTGCCGCGTTTGACGCCAGCAACGAGCTGGAAGTCAACCAGGCGCAGAAACCCCATAAAAATGTCACCTATACCGACAGTGACACCGGCCTGACACATACCCTCTCAGACGGTGCCGTGGTAATCAGTGCAATCACCTCCTGTACCAACACCTCTAACCCCAGCGTGCTGATGGCGGCCGGTTTACTGGCGAAGAAAGCGGTTGAGCGCGGCCTGAAACGTCAGCCATGGGTCAAAGCTTCCCTGGCTCCCGGTTCTAAAGTGGTGTCAGACTATCTGGCCGTGGCACAGCTGACCCCGTGGCTGGATAAGCTGGGCTTCAACCTGGTGGGCTATGGCTGCACCACCTGTATTGGTAACTCCGGGCCGCTGAAAGATGAAATCGAGTCCGCTATCAAAGCGGGCGATCTTACCGTCGGGGCTGTCCTCTCCGGTAACCGCAACTTTGAAGGCCGCATTCATCCGCTGATCAAAACCAACTGGCTGGCTTCACCGCCGCTGGTGGTGGCGTATGCACTGGCGGGTAACATGAAGATTAACCTGCAGACGGAACCGCTGGGCAAGGATCAGCAGGGCCAGCCGGTCTACCTGAAAGATATCTGGCCGACCCCGGAAGAGATTGCCACGGCGGTGCAGCAGGTCACCAGCGATATGTTCCATAAAGAGTACGCTGAAGTCTTCGACGGCACGCCGGAGTGGCAACAGATCAAAGTCAGTGAGGCAGCGACTTACGACTGGGACGAAGGGTCAACCTATATCCGGCTGTCGCCTTTCTTTGATGATATGGAGAAAGAGCCGAAGCCGGTGCAGGATATACGCGGCGCGCGGATCCTTGCCGTGCTGGGTGATTCCGTCACCACTGACCATATCTCCCCAGCGGGCAGCATCAAAGCGGAGAGTCCGGCCGGACGCTATCTGCTCTCTCACGGCGTGGAGCGCACCGACTTTAACTCCTATGGTTCGCGGCGCGGTAATCATGAGGTAATGATGCGCGGTACCTTTGCCAATATCCGTATCCGCAACGAGATGGTGCCGGGTGTGGAGGGCGGTTATACCCGACACTATCCGAGTGGCGAACAGCTGGCCATCTATGATGCGGCGATGAAGTATCAGGCGGACGGTGTCCCGCTGGCCGTGATCGCCGGTAAAGAGTATGGCTCGGGCTCAAGCCGCGACTGGGCAGCAAAAGGGCCGCGTCTGCAGGGGGTCAGGGTCGTCATTGCTGAATCGTTTGAACGTATTCATCGTTCAAACCTGATTGGTATGGGTATCCTGCCACTGGAATTCCCGCAGGGCGTGACCCGCAAAAGCCTGGGACTGACGGGCGAAGAGCGCATCGACGTGGAAAATCTGCAGGCCCTGACGCCAGGCTGCAGCGTTAAAGTGACACTGACCCGCGCCGATGGCAGCAAGGAAGAGCTGGATACCCGCTGTCGCATCGACACCGGTAATGAGCTGACCTATTACCGTAACGACGGCATCCTGCACTATGTGATCCGCAACATGCTGAACTGAGTGACAAAAAAGCCGGGGAAACCCGGCTTTAATTTGCTGAAGAGCAATTTCCAGTCTGCTGTAAGACCGGAGCTGCACAGGGAAGACGGTCAGATCGGAAAGTCGCTTAAGCCATCCATGGCCGCTCGGCCCGCGCCGTCCCTGGC
Source organism: Pantoea sp. M_10 (assembly GCF_008631515.1). Taxonomy (NCBI): domain Bacteria; kingdom Pseudomonadati; phylum Pseudomonadota; class Gammaproteobacteria; order Enterobacterales; family Erwiniaceae; genus Pantoea; species Pantoea sp. M_10. The sequence goes on from NZ_VWUL01000001.1 coordinate 153,729, forward strand.
GCGGGACGCTTTCCTCTTCTGACCGTCTTCCCTGCGCTTTACGTTAGCCATGGCGGTCAGGCTCGCCCGGATGTGGCTTCGTCAGCGCACTCAGTCCTTACGACTTCGGCAGCAGATGTCCCATCTTCTCGGCTTTAGTGTCGAGATAGTGCGCATTCTTCGGGTTACGGCCGACAACCAGCGGCACACGCTCCACGATATTGATCCCGGCTTCGCTGAGGATCTCCACTTTGCGTGGGTTGTTGGTCAGCAGGCGCACTTCATTCACGCCCAGCAGTTTGAACATGTCGGCACACAGGGTAAAGTCGCGCTCATCAGCGGCAAAGCCAAGCTGATGGTTGGCCTCGACAGTATCGTAGCCTTTATCCTGCAGCGCATAGGCGCGGATCTTATTCAGCAGACCGATATTACGGCCTTCCTGACGATGATAGAGCAGGACGCCGCGACCCTCTTCTGCGATGGCGTTAAGGGCGGCTTCCAGCTGAAAACCACAGTCGCAACGCAGGCTGAAGAGTGCGTCGCCGGTCAGGCATTCGGAGTGAACGCGCGCCAGTACCGGCTCATTATCGTTAATATCGCCAAAGACCAGGGCAACATGGTCATGTCCGGTTGCCAGTTCTTCAAAACCAACCATCAGGAAATCTCCCCATGGCGTGGGCAGTTTGGCTTCTGCCACCCGTTTAAGCTGCATGTGACTCTCCAGAACCTTCAGAGGATGCACTATCATCATGATAGTGCACAGGCCAGTGTGGCCTGACAAACGTGCAATATTGTGCCACAACCCTGAGTCGGGCTGGTAATCTCTCATACCAATTGCATTGATAAAGCACAATTATCCAATCTGCAACAGGTATGTTATTCTTTTTTAAGCTAAAGTTATGCATGCTTTGTGACCTGACACCGGGATAAGGGAAGAGATGTTTAAGATTTCGCGCCGTACCACCCTGGGAATGCTGCTGCTGCTGATCATGCCCGTTACCGTCTGGCTTAGCGGCTGGCGCTGGCAACCCGGCGAAAGCAACGCTCTGCTGAAAACGCTGTTCTGGATGACCGAAACCGTCACCAGCCCGTGGGGCATTGTCACCAGCGTGCTGCTGAGCGCCTGGATGCTCTGGTGCCTGCGCTTTCGCCTGAAGCCGGCGATCCTGCTGCTGCTGATCATGAACGCCACTATTCTGGCGGGGCAGTACACCAAATCTTTCATCAAAGAGCAGATCCAGGAGCCGCGTCCCTATGTCATCTGGCTGGAACAGCATCACGGGCTGGATGAAAAAACCTTTTATGAACTGAAGCGCAAACAGCGTGGTGAGATGGTAACGTCGCTGATCGCCGATGAGACGCAGATACCCGGCTGGCTGAAACGGCACTGGGCTTTTGAAACCGGTTTTGCCTTTCCGTCAGGCCATACGATGTTTGCGGCCAGCTGGGCGCTGCTGGCCTTAGGGCTGCTCTGGCCGCGCCGTCACTATAAAACCGTGGTAGTGATCTTTCTCTGGGCCACGGGCGTCATGGCGAGCCGGATGCTGCTGGGCATGCACTGGCCTCGCGATCTGGCGATGGCCACCGTGATCTCCTGGATACTGGTGACCCTGGCGACCTGGCTGGCCCAGCGCGTCTGCGGCCCGCTCACGCTGCCACCTGAAGAGCAAAAAGAGGTGGCACAGCGGGAGCCCTGATTGTAATTCCCCGCGAAGACCCCATATTATTGATCGGTCTTGCGCAAAAGCGACTCGGCCAATGCTGCTGGGAGCAGCATTTTTGCTGTAGTTTTGGCATAATTCTACCTGACAACCTCACAACAGGACGCACTGTGAAATATTTGCTGATTTTTTTAGTGGTACTGGTCATTTTCATTGTTTCCGTCACCTTAGGCGCGCATAACGACCAGGTCATTACTTTTAACTATCTGCTGGCGCAGGGTGAGTTCAGCATCTCGACCTTACTGGCATCACTGTTTGGCGCAGGGTTTGTCCTTGGCTGGGTCATCTGCGGCCTGTTCTGGTTACGTACCCGCGTAGCACTGGCTAATGCCAACCGTAAAATCAGGCGTATGCAGACGCAGATTGAACAGAGCACCGCGCTGGCGACCACGCCATCCTCTCCGGCCGGCCGGGAATAATCCCCGATGCATGAATTGCTGTTTCTGTTACTGCCGGTTGCGGCTGCGTATGGCTGGTATATGGGCCGCCGTAGCGCGCATCAGGACAAGCAACAGGAAGCCAACAGACTCTCGCGTGAATATGTTGCTGGCGTAAACTTCCTGCTTTCTAACCAGCAGGACAAAGCGGTCGACCTCTTTCTGGATATGCTGAAAGAGGACAGCGGCACCGTAGAAGCACACCTCACCCTAGGCAATCTGTTCCGGTCGCGTGGCGAAGTAGACCGCGCCATCCGAATCCATCAGGCTTTAATGGAAAGTGCCTCCCTGAGCTACGAGCAGCGTCTGCTTGCCGTGCAGCAACTGGGCCGGGACTACATGGCGGCGGGCCTGTATGACCGCGCCGAAGATATGTTTAAACAGCTCACCGATGAAACCGACTTTCGGGTGGGGGCGTTGCAGCAGCTGCTGTTAATCCATCAGGCCACCAGCGACTGGCAGCAGGCGATTGAAGTGGCAGAGCGGCTGGTTAAGCTCGGCAAAGAGAAACAGAAAGGCGAAATTGCTCACTTCTACTGTGAACTGGCGTTGCAGGCGATGAGCAGCGACGACCTGGATCGTGCCATAAGCCTGCTGAAGAAAGGGGAGGCAGCCGATCGCAACAGCGCCCGCATCTCCATCATGATGGGCCGTATCCTGATGGAAAAAGAGGATTTCGCCCGTGCGGTGGGGCATCTGCAGCGGGTGCTGGATCAGGATAAAGAGCTGGTCAGTGAAACACTGGCGATGCTGGAAACCTGCTACCAGCGACTCAACCAGCCCGAGGCCTGGGCGGCGTTTCTGCAGCGGTGCGTCGATGAGAACACCGGTGCGGCAGCGGAGCTCTATCTCTCTGATATTGTTGAGCAGCAGCAGGGTTCAGAGGCGGCCCAGAACTACATCAGTCGTCAGTTGCAGCGTCATCCTACCATGCGGGTATTCCATCGTCTGATGGATCTCAACCTGCTTGAAGCCGAAGATGGCCGGGCCAAAGAGAGCCTGATGGTGTTGCGTGACATGGTGGGTGAACAGATTCGCACCAAGCCACGCTATCGCTGCCAGAAGTGTGGTTTTACCGCTCATGCGCTTTACTGGCACTGCCCATCGTGCCGCACCTGGTCTTCCGTTAAGCCTATCCGGGGACTCGACGGCCAGTAATCCGGCCGACGCTGTCCGGTGTTTATCAGCGCATTGTAGTTACAACATACTATAAGAGTAAACTGACACCGGGAGAGGCTGCCGTGCATTTATTGCCTAGCAGAGGGGCACGGCGATTGTGATGCTCCGGAGCCGCAGGTAGAATGCTTGCCGTTTGTCTATTGCGCCTGCGGGTGCCTACTGCAGAGGAAATGCCATGCCTTCACCCCACCACGTGACCGCCTCGCCGATTCTGGTAGCACTGGATTATCATGACCTCGACAGCGCATTGCGTTTTGTCGACCAGATCGACCCCCGCAGTTGCCGCCTGAAGGTGGGCAAAGAGATGTTTACGCTGTTTGGCCCGTCGCTGGTCAGAACCCTGCAGCAGCGCGGCTTTGAGATCTTCCTCGACCTGAAATTTCACGATATTCCTAACACTACCGCGCATGCTGTGGCGGCCGCGGCCGATCTCGGTGTCTGGATGGTCAACGTCCACGCCAGCGGCGGGGCGCGGATGATGAATGCGGCGCGAGAAGCGCTGGTTCCTTATGGCAACGATGCCCCCTTGCTGATTGCGGTCACTGTACTGACCAGTATGGATGCCGACGATCTGAACGGGCTGGGCATCACGCTCTCGCCGGCTGAGCAGGCGGAGCGACTGGCAAAACTGACTCACGCCTGCGGGCTGGATGGCGTCGTCTGCTCCGCGCAGGAAGCCGTTCGCTTTAAAGAGGTGATGGGCACCGATTTCGCGCTGGTCACGCCGGGGATTCGTCCGGCAGGCAGTGAGGCAGGCGATCAGCGCCGCATTATGACGCCTCAGCAGGCGAAGAAGGCAGGCGTGGACTATATGGTTATTGGTCGTCCGATTACCCAGGCGGCCGATCCGGCTGCCGCACTGCAGGCAATTCTGCACTCTCTGGAGATACGCTAATGGCCAATGATAATCCACTGGTTTACTCAACCGACAGCGGCCGAATTACCCAGCCGCAGCCGAAAGCGGAACGCCCCAAAGGGGATGGCATTGTACGCATCCAGCGTCAGACCAGCGGCCGTAAAGGCAAAGGGGTCTGCCTGATTAGCGGGATTGACCTGGATGATGCGGCACTGGCACTGCTGGCGGCGGAGCTGAAAAAGAAGTGCGGCTGTGGCGGATCCGTTAAAGAGGGCGTGATCGAGATTCAGGGCGATAAACGCGATCTGCTGAAAAGTCTGCTGGAAGCCAAAGGCATGAAGGTGAAACTGGCGGGCGGCTGATAAAAAATCGGGCTACAGACGTAGCCCGATTGTAACGCAGATGCTTAGCGTAGCCGATTATAGTTTTAATAAGGTCCTTAGTGGACCTGATGACCGATAATACCACCCACAGCGGCGCCGCCGACTGTTCCGAGTGCGCTACCATTGGTCAGAACTGAACCCCCAATTGCGCCCGCACCCGCGCCAATCGCGGTGTTACGGTCACGTTTGGACCAGTTAGAGCAGCCGCTCAGTGCGACGGCTAAGGTGGTCGCCAGTACAACGGCAGTGATTCGTTTCATTGTTGTTGTCATACACTTCTCCTTTGATGTGCTCACAGAGGCAACACTCTTAGTATAGCTCCGATATTGACTCAGCCCGCTTGTGCCGCATCATTGCCACGTCCGTGACGGCATCGAAATGTGATCACCATGGACAAACCGTTTGTAGCGGATGAGTAGCCATGCTGTCCCAACAGGTCCATGCATTGCCGGAGAGAATTTTAATCGTTCTGCGGAAATTCCGAAGATAGAAAATTCTTAAATCACGGCACATTTTTGCATTCACAGCCATTCCTTCTGCGTTTATAGCTAATCGCTCCATAACCCTTTGGCGGCCAACTCCGCAAAATTCAGGGACGATTGTCAGCAGGAGAAGAGGCATGCTGGAACACCTTAAACAACAGGTTCTGGAAGCGAATCTGGATCTACCCAAATATAACCTGGTGACCTTCACCTGGGGCAATGTCAGCGCGATCGACCGCGAACAGGGCCTGCTGGTGATTAAACCCTCCGGCGTGCGCTACGAGGTCATGAAGCGCGACGACATGGTCGTGGTCGATCTCACGACGGGCGAAGTGGTGGAGGGCGACAAGCGTCCCTCATCGGACACCGCGACGCACCGGGCGCTCTATCTCGCCTGGCCAGAGGTGGGTGGCATCGTCCATACCCATTCACGGCATGCGACGATCTGGGCGCAGGCAGGACGACCGATTCCCGCCTGGGGAACCACCCATGCCGATGATTTCTACGGAGAGATCCCCTGTACCCGCTCCATGCGCAGCGAAGAGATTCAGCACGATTATGAGTGGAACACCGGAGAGGTGATTATCGAGACCTTTGCGCAGCGTGGCCTGTCTCCCTCCGCGATTCCGGCGGTGCTGGTCAACTCGCATGGCCCGTTTGCCTGGGGGAAGGATGCCCACGCGGCTGTCCACAGCGCCGTCGTGCTGGAGGAGGTGGCCTACATGGGCTTATTCAGCCAGCAGCTGACGGCAAACCTGCCGCCCATCCAGCAACCGCTGCTTGACCTTCACTACCTGCGAAAGCACGGCGAAAATGCCTGGTACGGTCAGAAATAATCATCAGGACGCTTCGGCGTCCTTTTTTTACCCGCTTTACGCAGGGTGGCACGTTCTCTGTTCTGTTTTTTTCTGACTTTTCAACAGCCGAAACCTGCGGCCACCCCCTTTTAAGACGATTGCCGGATGACTGTACGCCGGTCCGCTTTATCTATTCAGTGCGCGTTAAGCATCGGCCTGGTGCTGCCTGACCGCATGGTGACAATGTGTAACGTGCCTAATCTATTTCTGACGAGCCTGTCAGGGATCACTCTGGATTTTGTGTTGTAAATCAATCTCTCATTTGGTCTGGCCTCACTCTGCATTACGCTGATGTCGCGTATTAAACGCATCAAATATAAACAGAGGATGAGACAATGACAGTAATTAACCAACCCACTTGCAGATTATTTACCGAAGCCGGCAACACCACGCAGTTAGTCGCCTATTACGAAGAAGGGCGTCGGACGATGTGGATGATGCTGCGTGCGCAGCCGCGCCCGAGTTTCAACCATGAACTGATTGAGGAGATCATGAATCTGAGCTACGCCGCACAGCGTTCTGGTCTGCCCATCGATTTCTGGGTCACCGGGTCACTGGTGCCGCAGATGTTCAACGCCGGTGGCGATCTGCGCTTTTTTGTCGAGTGCATTCGCAATAACCGCCGTGAGGCGCTGCGGGCCTATGCCCGTGCCTGCGTAGACTGCATCCACTCGGCGGCGCGCGGATTTGATACGGGCGCGGTAACGCTGGCGATGATCGAGGGAAGTGCCTTAGGCGGAGGATTTGAAGCGGCGCTGGCGCATCACTTCATTCTGGCGCAAAACAATGCGCGGATGGGGTTCCCGGAAATCGCCTTTAACCTGTTCCCTGGCATGGGCGGTTACTCGCTGGTGGCGCGTCGTTCCGGCATGAAGCTGGCCGAGGAGTTAATCTGTGAAGGGGAGTCCCACAGTGCAGAGTGGTATGAAACGCGCGGTCTGGTGGACAAAGTCTTCCAGCCGGGCGACAGCTACCGTGCCACCCGCACCTTCATCGATACCTTACGGCCGAAGCTGAATGGTGTGCGGGCGATGCTGAAAGCGCGTCAGCGCGTGCTGCAGTTGTCACGCGCCGAGCTGATGGATATCACCGAGGATTGGGTCGATTACGCCTTTACGCTCGAACCTAAAGACATTGCTTACATGGAACGCCTAGTTCAGTTACAAAACCGCCACAGCGCATCACTGCGTAAAGCGGGATAACCGGACTTAGCGTTAAACGCGGGCAGGATGCTTAGCCAGCCAATGCCCAAATTGCTCCGCGGGCATTGGTTTTGCGTAGTAGTAACCCTGACGCCCATCCACACCACTTTTGAGAACAAACGACTCTTCATCCGGGGTTTCAATGCCTTCCGCGATGACCTGCAAATCGAGCGCTTTGGCAACGGCGACGATGGCGCGCACCAGCGACTGGGAAACCGGCTGCGTACTAATATTGCGGATAAAGCTCTGATCGAGCTTGATGGCATTAATCGGCACACGGGCCAGCTGCGACAGCGAGGAGTAACCGGTGCCGAAGTCATCAAGATGAATCTTCGCGCCCAGATCCTGAAACTGCTTCATCAGCTTCAGCGCTTCGGTCTCATTCTCAATCAGGCAGCTTTCAGTCAGCTCAATGTCGATGGGGCAGTCGGTAAGCCCCGCCTCATGCAGCGCCTGTTTCAGGTCGGTGTAGATGCTTTGATCGATCAGCTGGCGGGCTGAGACGTTCACGGCGACGCGCAGAAAAATGCCCTCCTGGCGCCAGGCAATGATCTGCTTCAGCACGTTGAGCATCACCCAGCGGCCCAGCGGCACAATCAGTCCCGACTCTTCGGCATAGGGAATGAAATCGGCCGGCGAGACCAGGCCCCGTTCCGGTGAGTTCCAGCGAACCAGGGCTTCCGCACTGCGGACTTCGCCATCGCTGTCGATTTTGGGCTGGTAGTAGACCAGCAAGTGGTCGAGTTCCAGCGCCTTGCGCAGATTGGTGTCCAGCCAGAGGTATTCAAAAACCCGCTGATTCATCTCGGCGGCAAAAACGCAGAATTTGCCGCGACCGTTCTCTTTGGCGTGATACATCGCGGTATCCGCATTACGAATCAGGCTTTCACGATCTTCGCCATGCAGCGGCGCGAACGCGATGCCGATTGAGCAGCCGCTGTAGACTTCGATCAGGCCAATACGGAACGGCTGACGCAACCGCTCCAGAATACGTGAGGCCATCGCCTCCAGCGCGGCCTGGCTGGTGTGCTCGGCCAGCACCACAAACTCGTCACCGCCCAGTCGGCCCAGCGTCTGATCTTTGCCCAGACAGCTCAGGATCGCCAGCGACACCGCCTGCAGGAGCTGGTCGCCAAACATATGGCCGTAGGCGTCATTCACTTTCTTGAAGTTATCGAGATCCAGGTAAACCACACCGGTCTCATCTCCCCCGGAACGCTCCAGCGCCAGGCTAATCTGTTGATGGATGGCGTTGCGATTAGGCAAACCGGTCACCGTATCGGTGTTAGCCAGTACCCGGAGCCGTTCCTGAGCCCGACGCTCCTCGGTGATGTCGGTCCCGGAACAGATGAGGAAAATTTCATTTTTGCCACTGCCGCTGTGAACAAACTTATTACGAAACAGAAAGAGTCGCTGGCCTTTGCGGGTTTTGACCCAGCGTTCGACCTCATAGGAGTTGCCGTCGCGAAAGAAGCCCGCAATGTTGCGGCGCGACTGGGACGCTTCCTGTTTGGTCATAAAGAGCTGGAAGACGTTGCGGCCAATCACCTCATGCTCATTCAGGCCGGTATATTCTTCACTGAGACGGTTAAAACGCTGAATATTGCCGCGCTGGTCGAGGATCACAATCACCGAGTTGGCTTCAGAAACTACCTGTTCGGCGAAAGAGAGTCCCAGCGTTAAATCGCGTGCAACCGCCGAGGTGTCACCCCAGGCGGAGGCGGTGCCTGCCCAGGATGCCTGGTTCACTTTACGACCCACAAAATGCATAGGCACATCAATGCCCTGCAATGTCATGGTCAGGTTAATGCTTGACGTGATGACAGGCATCGCGCGAATCATCGCGGCCTGGCCGGGGGTCAGCGGCAGGGCGATATTGGTCTCTGATGACTCATCTTCAGCAAAATGTAGCGCATCGCTGTCCGCGGTCAGACGCCAATGAGGGCTGGTTGTACCAAACAGGGTGTACAACAAGGTTTGCCCTTGTTCATCGGTCATGGAAACTTCCTCCGGGAAGTGCTCTGCAGGCGTTATCTCATTATTTTAGCAACAGTATTCATCATCTGACGCCAGCACAAGATGCAAACCAAATATATTTTTCCATCCAGATAAGAATGGCACAAAAAAGCCCCGGCGGTGCGGGGCATTAAGCCATGATCAGCAGGGACATTTCCCCAGTTTTCCCGCCTGACTCGGGAAGCGCGCATCCAGACAGTAACGGTGGAAATCGCGCTCGTTCATCGTCGGCTGGCCAGGATGATGCTGCCGCATATGCTGCAGATATTTTTGATAATCCTGTACCCCGACCATTAAGCGAAAGCACTGCTGCAGGCCGCGCCAGAAGCCGCGCCAGCTGAACGCGACAGGAGCAGAGGCCGTAAGGGGATGACAGCCGATAATCTGCCATTTCCCCTGCGGCCGCTGGAACTGATGAATCGCATCAGACATGGCGCACCTCCTTGTTGCGCAGCGCCACCGATGACTCATGGGTGGTTGGCGTGTCACTGCGCAGCGCCTTGCGGATAACAAAGAACGCGGCGATCAGCATCGTCACGGCTACCAGCATAAAAAAGGCACACAGCGCCGCGTTGATCTGATTGCTGAACACGATGGTCTGCATGTCCGCCACGCTTTTTGCCGGGGCGATAATCACGCCTTCCTCCACGCCTTTGCGGAACTTGCTGGCCTGCGCCAGGAAGCCGATAGCGGGTTTCTCATGGAAGATTTTCTGCCAGCCTGCGGTCATGGAGGTGATAAACAGCCAGACGGTGGGCAGGATGGTGACCCAGGCATAGCGCTGCTTTTTCATCTTGAACAGCACGACGGTGCCGAGGATCAATGCCATCGACGCCAGCATCTGATTGCCGATACCGAACAGTGGCCAGAGCGTATTAATGCCGCCCAGTGGATCCACCACGCCCTGATAAACAAAGAACCCCCAGCCCGCAACGGCGACGGTGGTGCCCGCCATATTGCCCAGCCAGGAACGGTTGTTCGCCATGGAAGGCACCACGGTGCCCACGAGATCCTGCACCATAAAACGGCAGGCGCGGGTGCCGGCATCGACCGCAGTCAGGATAAACAGCGCTTCAAACAGGATGGCGAAGTGGTACCAGAACGCCATCATCGCCCGGCTGTTAAAGATCTCGGTGATGATATGGGCCATCCCCACGGCGAAGGTTGGCGCACCGCCGGCGCGCGACAGAATTGAGCCTTCGCCCACGTCACGGGCGATGCCGCTCAGCATTTCAGGCGTCACCACAAAGCCCCAGCCGTTAATCACCTGCGAGGCGCTCTCCACGGTGGTGCCAATCAGCGCCGCTGGCGAGTTCATGGCAAAGTAGACGCCGGGGTCCAGCACCGAGGCGCAGATCAGCGCCATAATGGCCACAAAAGATTCCATCAGCATCGCGCCGTAGCCAATAAAGCGGATATGGCTTTCGCGCTCCACCAGTTTAGGCGTGGTGCCGCTGGACACCAGCGCATGGAAGCCTGAGATCGCGCCACAGGCGATGGTAATAAACAGGAAGGGGAACATCGCCCCGGAGAAGACCGGGCCAGTGCCGTCGATAAAGCGGGTCACCGCCGGCATTTTCATCTCCGGCATGGCAAAGACAATGCCCACCGCCAGGCCGACAATCACGCCGATTTTGAGAAAGGTCGAGAGATAGTCACGCGGTGCCAGCAGCAGCCAGACCGGCAGCACTGAGGCGATAAAGCCGTAGATGACCAGCACCCAGGTCAGCGTGGTGCCTTTCAGGGTGAAGAAGGGGCCCCAGTAGGGGTGTTGCGCCACATCGCCGCCATAGATAATCGCCGCCATCATCAGCACAAAGCCAATCAGCGAGACCTCCGCGATTTTCCCCGGACGGATAAAGCGCATGTAGAGACCCATAAACAGCGCGATAGGAATGGTGGCGGCTATCGTAAACAGCCCCCACGGGCTGTTAGCCAGCGCCTTCACCACCACCAGCGCCAGCGCCGACAGGATAATGATCATCACGCCCAGCGCGCCGAGCATGGTCACCACACCGGCAAACGCGCCGAGCTCCTGACGGGCCATCTCACCCAGCGAACGACCATCCCGGCGGGTTGAGATAAACAGGATCAGGAAATCCTGAACCGCGCCCGCCAGCATTACCCCCACAAGGATCCAGATAGTACCGGGCAGAAAGCCCATCTGCGCCGCCAGAATCGGCCCGACCAGGGGACCGGCACCGGCAATCGCCGCAAAGTGATGACCGAACAGCACCCATTTATTGGTCGGGACATAATCCAGCCCGTCGCTCAGCCGCTCGGCCGGGGTCATCCGGCGGTCGTCCAGCTCGAAGATATTACGGGCAATAAACAGGCTGTAGAAACGATACGCGATGCTGTAACAGGCGACAGCGGCTATCACCAGCCAGACTGCGTTGACGTGTTCGCCGCGGCTGAGGGCCAGCATGGCAAAAGCGCCTGCGCCGATTAACGCCACCACTAACCAGATCGCGCTGGTTTTGACGTTTTTCATGACTAACTCCTTGTAGGGATCGAGAGGAAGGCGATCGAAAACAACGAGTTAAACTTAATGTAATGGAATGTAAGTGAAAGTTAATCAGTGGAGAAGTGTGAAGCGGGGTACAAATATAACCTGTTTGCAACCTGAACGGGGGCGGGAACGGGCGGGATAACCGGAGTTATCCCGCCAGATGGCGTAAGTCAGCTGGAACTCAGACGGCGGGACGCGCCACGACGCTGCGGGTTTCCATGCGGACTTCGGCGATGGTGACATCAATCACGTCAGTCACACGGTAAACCACCTCGCCTTTAATCTGAACGCTGCCATTTTCCTGGCTGCAGACCATCTCATCACGCACCGCGTGAATGAACGGAGCAGGGATAAAGGCCACCGCGCCATACTCCAGCAGACGAACGCGCATACCGCCGCGTGACACGTCGATAATCTCAGCGCTGAAGCGACGATCGGTACCGGCAAACGGCGCAAGATAACGGGCGTAGAGCCAGTCACCCACATCACGCTCGGCCATGCGGTTCAGACGACGGCGCTCGCTCATCGTGACCGTCACGGCATCGTCCGGGCGGGCGATCGTCTCGCCACGGATAATCGCTTTCAGCAGGCGATGGTTGATCATGTCGCCAAACTTACGGATGGGTGAGGTCCAGGTGGCGTACGCCTCCAGTCCCAGCCCGAAGTGCGGGCCCGGCTCGGTGCTGATCTCGGCAAAGGTCTGGAAGCGACGGATGCGGCTGTCGAGGAACGGCGTCGGCTGGGCATCGAGTTCACGACGCAGCACGCGGAAGCCTTCCAGGGTAGTAATCGCCTGAGCATCCACGGTGATGCCGTGATTCGCCAGCACTGCGGCGGCCTGTTCAGCATTGGTGGCATCGAAACCGGCATGGACGTTGTAAATACCAAAGCCGAGACGGTCACGAAGCACCTTCGCCGCACAGATGTTTGCCAGAATCATCGCCTCTTCAACGATGCGGTTAGCGATGCGACGCGGTTCGGCGACGATCTCCAGCACTTCACCTTTTTCTCCCAGCAGGAAGCGGTAGTCAGGGCGATCTTTGAATACCAGCGCGTGGGTCTGACGCCACTCGCTGCGCGCCAGGCAGAGGCGATGCAGCAGACGAATCTGTTCTGCAATCGCGTCACTCTCCGGCTGCCAGCTGCCGCTGTTTTCCAGCCAGTCAGAAACGTCATCATAAGCCAGCTTGGCTTTGGACTCGATCCAGGCCGCAAAGAAGGTGACATCATCCGCCAGGCTGCCATCGGCGGCCACGGTGACGCGGCAGGCCAGCGCCGGGCGGCGGACATTCGGACGCAGCGAGCAGACATCATCAGAGAGTTCGCGCGGCAGCATCGGGATGTTAAAGCCCGGCAGGTAGTTGGTGAAGGCGCGCTTCGCTGCCAGCTTATCCAGCTGGCTGCCTTCTGCGACATAAGCGGTCGGGTCGGCGATAGCGATGGTCAGGGAGAGTGAGCCATCCGTCTGCGCTTCCACATAAAGCGCATCATCCATATCCTGGGTGCTGGCGCTGTCGATGGTGACAAAATTGAGCGCGGTCAGATCTTCGCGCGTCAGATTCTCATCCATCATCTCGCCAAAGCTGACATCCGGCGCTTCACGCTCAAGGTTGTGACGCGACAGCGTCACCCACCACGGCGCCAGATGGTCATCCGCTTTGACGATAAAATCGGTGATTTCGGCGTAAAAACCGCGGTCGCCTTTCAGAGGATGACGACGCATTTCAGCGACAGCCCAGTCGCCATTCTCAAACTCATGGCTGACATCGCGCGCCGGGCGGCACGGGATAGCCTCTTTCAGCAGGGGATGGTCCGGCACGATCGACAGGCGATCGTCTTTCTTCTGTACCCGGCCGACAAAACGGCTCAGGAACGGCTCAACCAAGGTTTCCGGTTCAGCACTTTCGCGGTCTTTGTCGGTGTGGATCACGGCGACGATACGATCGCCATGCATCACTTTCTTCATCTGCGGAGGCGGAATGAAGTAACTTTTCTGCGCATCGACTTCCAGAAAGCCGAAGCCTTTTTCGGTGCCTTTTACCACGCCTTCTGCACGTGGTGTCTGTGAATGGAGCTTCTCTTTCAGCTGCGCGAGCAGCGGGTTATCCTGGAACATAATTTTTACGTTTCGTGGCCTGAATGCGGCTGACAGTTTTACGCGAATCGACGCCGCGCGGCAAGGCAAAAAGCCGGACGAACCGGCTTTTCAGAGGGGCTGACAGGGGATCAGGCGATGCGCTGATCGGCCTGCGCCTGGGAAAGTTCCAGCTTCACGGGCACCGACTTGGAGGTCGGCGTACCGCTGCCATCCCCAAAGCTGTTCAGCGGCACCAGCGGGTTGGTTTCCGGATAGTAGGCCGCCAGATTTCCGCGCGGAATATTATAAGGAACCAGCTTGAAACCGCTGACGCGACGGGTGATGCCATCATTCCACAGCGTTTCGATATCGACATTCTGGCCTTCGGTAAAGCCCAGATCCGCCATATCGTCCGGATTGATAAAGACCACTTCGCGCTGACCAAACACGCCACGATAACGGTCATCGAGGCCGTAGATGGTGGTGTTGTACTGGTCGTGTGAACGCAGGGTCTGCAGGGTGAACGGCACCGCCTGCTCCAGCGCCGGGAACAGTGAGTCCGGCAGCATCGACGCATTAAATTCCGCTTTCTGGCTTGGCGTATTGAAGCGTAACTCCGCAGCGGCATTGCCCAGGTAGAACCCGCCAGGAATATCGCATTTCGCGTTAAAGTCGGCAAAGCCCGGAATGGTCGCGGCGATATGGTCGCGGATCAGGTTGTAGTCACCCGCCAGGTCGCGCCACTTCACTTTGTCATCACCCAGCACCGCCTGCGCGATCCCGGCGACGATGGCCGTTTCAGAGCGCTGCGTCTCCGCCAGCGGAATGCCGATCCCTTCGGAGGCGTGCACCATGCTGAACGAGTCTTCGACGGTAATGAACTGATTGCCGGTTGCCTGGCGGTCACGTTCCGTGCGGCCCAGCGTCGGCAGAATCAGCCCTTCGTGACCCGGCACCAGGTGGCTGCGGTTCAGCTTGGTGCTGATGTGTACGGTCAGACCACAGCGCGATAACGCCTCTTCCGTGCGCGGTGAATCGGGCGCCGCCGCGGCCAGGTTGCCACCCAGCGCAATCAGCACTTTAACTTCATCACGCAGCATGGCATTCAGCGCTTCAACGGTGTTGTGGCCCGCGGCACGCGGTGGCTCGAAACCAAAATGGTTGCCCAGCGCATCCAGGAACGCCTGCGTCGGTTTCTCATCAATGCCCATCGTCCGGTTGCCCTGCACGTTACTGTGACCGCGCACCGGGCAAAGACCTGCGCCTTTTTTGCCCAGCTGGCCAAACAGCAGCTGCAGGTTGGTGATTTCACGCACCGTGTCTACCGAATGCTTGTGCTGGGTGATCCCCATCGCCCAGGTGCAGATCACCCGGTCAGCGCTCTGATAGATGGCCGCCGCTTCACGGATTTGCGCCTGCGTCAGGCCCGACTGCGCCACAATCTGCATCCAGCTGGTGTTGTCTACGGCGTCGAGGTAGGCCTCAATGCCGTTGGTTTTGGCATTGATAAAGGTCTGGTCGAACAGGCCGCTTTCACCTGCCGCCAGGCGGGCACGGTGGGTTTCCAGCAGGGATTTCACCATGCCGCGCACGGCAGCCATATCTCCGCCCAGATTCGGCTGATAGTAGGAGGAGCTGATAGTGCCGGCTTTAGAGGTCACCACTTCCAGCGGTTTCTGTGGATCGGCAAAGCGCTCCAGACCGCGTTCGCGCAGGGTGTTAAAGGTCACGATTTTTGCGCCGTGGTCGGCAGCGTGACGCAGGCTGTGCAGCATGCGCGGATGATTGGTGCCGGGGTTCTGACCAAAGACAAAAATCGCATCCGCATGGTCAAAATCGTCCAGACGAATGGTGCCTTTCCCGACGCCAATGCTGCGCTTCAGCCCGGTGCCGCTGGCTTCGTGACACATATTGGAGCAGTCAGGGAAGTTATTGGTGCCCACCAGGCGACCAAACAGCTGATAGAGCCAGGAGGCTTCATTGCTGGCGCGACCGGAGGTGTAAAGCTCCATCTGATCCGGATTGTCCATCGCCTTAATGTGCTGCGCGATCAGCGCAAAGGCGTCGTCCCAGCTGATTGGCTCATAGTGGTCAGTTTCGGCGTTGTAGCGCAGCGGATGCGTCAGACGACCCTGATATTCCAGGAAGTAGTCACTTTGGGTGTAGAGGGTGGTTACGCTGTGGCGGGCGAAAAAGTCGGTATCAACCACCCGGCGTGTCGCTTCCCAGGTCACCGCTTTGGCGCCGTTTTCGCAGAAGCTGAAGGTACTTTTATTGTCATCACCCCAGGCGCAGCCCGGACAGTCAAAACCGCGTGCTTTATTCATGCGCATCAGGTTGCGCATATTTTTCAGGGCCGCTTTGCTGTCAAGAACGAAACGCGTGGTGGCTTCCAGTGAACCCCAGCCGCCCGCAGCCGCGCGGTAGGGTTTGATTTGGCGTTTAAATTTCATATTGAGTGCAGGCTTTTTATAGTAGGAATAATTGTTTGATGATTGTTATCAGGTTATAGCCTGATGGTGAAGGGGAGTGTGCAATTATCGTCATACCTTGTCTAATTGATTGACATAATGGTGCGATAGCTGGCGTTTATCGTGCATCGGCCAGAAGTGTGATGCTGGTCAGACTTTACCCAGTTTTAACGCGCTGATAACGGGAGTTCTCCCGGTAACGGGCTAATACTTGCTGTTTATCATCACAGAGGGCGCGACACCATGAAACAGCTGACCAGCCAGATCCACGCGTTCGGCAAAGCGCTAATGATGCCAATCTCAGTGATCGCCGCTGCAGGGATCTTTCTCGGACTGGCGGCGGCGATGCAGAACCCGGCGGTGACCGGTGAGGCGTTTGTCCAGATGGCGGTGCCGCAGGTCATCATCGGCTTTATCCGCAAGATCGCCGGTGCGCTGTTTACAAACCTGCCGCTCTTCTTTGCCGTGGCGAGTGCTATCGGGCTGGCAAAAGCGGAGAAGCCCACCGCCGCGTTTGCTGCGGTGATTGGCTACATCGTGATGAATGTCGGCATCAGCGCCACCCTGGCGGCCAAAGGGATCACGGCCGCCACCACCACACCGGCCGCTCTGCAGCAGGCGGGGATGGATCAGACGACGGCGATGATGACCTCGGCGGAATATATCAGCATGCTGGGGGTCTTTACCTACAACATGAGCGTGCTGGGTGGGGTGATTGCCGGGCTGATAACGGTCGCGCTGCACAACCGCTTTTACACTCAGCAACTGCCCACCGCGATCAGCTTTTTTGGCGGGCGGCGTTTTGTGCCGATCGTCACCGTCGTCTGCCTGCCGCTGGTGGGGGTGCTGCTGGCGCTGGTCTGGCCGACCATTGGCCAGGGGATCGCCTGGATCGGCGCGATGATCGGCAAAAGTGGCCAGTATGGCGCGTTCCTGCTGGGGGCATTTGAACGCATTCTGATCCCCACCGGCCTGCACCATATCCTCAACGAAACCGTTCGCTTCACTCCGATCGGCGGTATGGCGGTGGTCGATGGCCAGACCATTGTCGGTGCGCTCAACATCTTTAACGCGTCGCTGACCCACCCGGGGTCGATCCCGGATGCGACGCTGCGCACCGCCACGCAGTTTCTGGCGCAGGGCAAAATTCCCGTCATGATGTTTGGCCTGCCCGCCGCTGCCCTGGCGATCTATCACACCGCACGGCCAGAGCATAAACAGCGGGTCAAAGCGCTGGTAATGGCGGGCGCGCTGACCTCGTTTACGACCGGTATTACGGAACCGCTGGAGTTCTGCTTTATTTTTGTCTCGCCGGTACTCTATCTCCTGCACGCCTTCCTGACCGGTCTCTCCTTCATGCTGATGTCGATGCTGCACCTGATGATTGGCAATGTGCAGGGCGGCGTCATCGATCTGGTGGTGTTCGGCATGCTGGGCGGGGCGAAAACCCACTGGTGGTGGACACTGGCGCTGGGAGCGGTCTATGCACCGCTCTACTACTACGCTTTCCGGCTGGTGATCACCCGGATGCATGTCGAAACGCCGGGCCGGGAATCGGAAGAGGAGAAACCGCAGCAGGTCGCGGCGGATGAGCGCACTCAGGTGATTATCAGCGGGCTGGGTGGGCAGGCCAATATCGAGGATGTCGATTGCTGCTTTACCCGACTGCGGGTCCGGGTCAGAGAGATGAATCAGGTGGTGGATCAGACCCTGATGAGCACCGGTGCCAACGGCGTCAATCGCGTCAGCGAGCATGATGTTCAGGTGATTTACGGGCCGCAGGTCGAGAAAGTCGCCAGTGAGGTAAAGCGGGCGCTTGGCGTGGCTTAGCGACAGCCTGTTTCGGGTCATCAGCGGGCGGTCTGCCGGAAAGGGGGAGAAAGGCTGCACGCTGCCGCTCCGCTTATTGTAACTAAAAAAAGTTCAGCCCTAATGGGCTGCTTTTTTTTGCCGATATAGCCACTAATCCTCCCAATTTCCGGAACGTAGCGATGTCGTTAAAAAAGTCCTCCCTGATTATTTTTTCTTTTCTACTGGCGCTGTTTCTTACCAGCGTGGCAATCAGTACCTGGCTGCTTGTTCAGAGCAATCACTCCCTGAATGCGGTTAACAAAGAGATCCGCGTTGTGCTGTCGGTGATCGACCCTATCAACCACAGCCGTACGCTGCGTGTCCGCCTGATGGAGTACATGAAGTCGATAGAGGGCAGTGAGGCGAATAACCCGGCCACGCTGGACAGCGTTCGCACCGTTGCCGGTAAGGCGGATGCGGCGTTTGAGGCCTATATGAACGCGCCGCGTCTGCCGGGCGAAGAGGCTGAAGCGGAAGCCTATCGTCAGGCCTATCAGGCCTATCGCCAGCAGGGCCTGCAGCCGTTAATTGAGGCAGCAGAAGCGCACGACCAGCTGCGATTCAAAAACCAGATTGCCACCGTGGTGCGTCTGGATCGCCAGTATGAAATCATTCTGGATCGGGTGCTGGCACAGCATGAAACCTACGCCAGAAAACTCAACAGTGATGCGCAGAGTCATTTCACCACCGGCATTACCCTGCTGGGACTGTTTGGCGTGCTCTTTTTTGCCATCATTATCGCGATCTACATCTTCATGAAGCGCTACGTGCTCTCTCCGCTGAATGATGCGCAGGAACACTGCAGGCTGATTGCGGCGGGCGTGCTGGACAGCAGCGTCCCGGTCAGGGCGAACTCCCGCAGTGAAATTCAGCTGCTGATGGGCTCGCTGGAGCAGATGCGCAGCGCGCTGACCTCTATCATTCTGCAGGTTCGTGACTCGACCCGCTCCGTCTCCACCGCGTCACAGGAAATTGCTGCGGGCAACATCGATCTCGCCTCACGCACCGAGCAGCAGGCTGCCGCGCTGACCGAGACCGCCGCCAGCATGGAGCAGCTGGGCGCAACGGTGAAACAGAACACCGAAAACGTCTTTGAAGCCTGCCGCCTGACCAGTGAGGCGGTGAAAAATGCCGAAAGCGGTGAGAAAGTGTCGCAGGAAGTGGTGGTCTCAATGGGGCTGATTAACGCCAGCTCGAAGAAGATTGAAGAGATCACCACCGTTATCGACAGCATCGCTTTCCAGACCAATATTCTGGCGCTGAACGCAGCGGTGGAAGCGGCCCGTGCCGGGGAGCAGGGTCGCGGTTTTGCGGTGGTGGCGGGCGAAGTCCGGAACCTGGCGCAGCGCAGCGCCACGGCCGCTAAAGAGATCGAGAGCCTGATTGCCGAATCGGTCGCCATCATTCACGCCGGTTCTGATCAGGTCAGCCGCACGGGTGAGGCGATGAGCGCGATTATCTCCTCGGTCAGCCAGGTTAACCTGCTGATGGAGCATATCTCTACCGCGTCAGATGAGCAGAGTCGCGGCATCGGTCAGATTGAACAGGCCGTGACCGAAATGGACAGCGTGACGCAGCAGAACTCGGCGCTGGTGCAGGAGTCTGCAGCAGCCTCCGCCTCGCTGGAAGAGCAGGTGCAGTACCTGACGCAGTCGGTATCCACGTTCCGTCTCGCCAGCCATTAACCGGCGGTTCCGCGCGGTGCCAGTGCCGCGCGAAACCTGCTGCCGGTAAGGCATGTTATCTGGGCAGCTTGCCCTGAGGTCAGTGCGCGGGGAGAGTTTGATTCAGCGCCTTGTCGCCGGCCGGGAAACGGCGGATGATAAGGCTTTCCTCTGAATATGTGGTGGTCATGCTAATCAGTACAGAAAGTGCCCGCAGCCACAGCGCCGACACCCGTCTGGCCTGTACGCTGGCGGCCGCTGCGGGGGCGCTGAACACCGCCGCCTTTGAGATTGTCGGTTTCTTTTCTGCCAACATGACCGGCAATGTCTCGCTGCTCTCCGATCATCTGGCAAAAGCGAATCCGGGAACCGGCCTCTTTTTTCTCGCCATCGTCATCCTCTTCATCGCCGGGTCGGCGCTCTCCACCCTGGTTATCAATTCCGGTCGCCGCAGAAACATCCGCACTATTTATGCCTTTGTCATCCTGGCTGAAGGCGCTGCGCTGATGGTACTGGGGGTGATAGAAAATCATTTTCCGCCGCTGTCGCCGGGCGTGGTGTTAATCCTGAGCCTGAGCTTTCTGATGGGGCTGCAGAATGCGGTGGTGACACGGATTTCGGACGCCCGCGTCCGTACCACCCATGTCTCCGGCACGGCGACCGATATCGGGATTGAGCTGGCGATGTTGTTTGAGGTGCTGCGGCGTAAAATCTCCCCGAAAGAGGCACCGCTCTACCTGAGCCGGCTGCGGCTGCATGTGCTGACGCTGCTTGCATTCCTGGCGGGCGGTATAGCCGGAATAGGGCTCTACAGGCTGCTCAGCTACGACTTTCTGCTGCTGGTGGGGTTCGGCCTGATCTGCCTGGCGCTGAACGCCATTTTCCGGCCGCGCAAATGAACCGTGCGGTTAAACCTTAAGGGCCGGCACAGGGTAACATTGCGCCTTATACTCAGGGTGATACAGGTCAGAGACCGTGACGCGAACCGCCTTCAACCTGCTGATGGACTATTAAAATCGACATTAAACAACTGATTTACTTGTGTAACCTGGAGCGCGAACGCCATTTCGGACGCGCCGCGGAAGCCAGTTTCGTTACACAGCCGACACTCTCTATGCGCCTGAAAAATCTGGAGCGAGAGCTGGGCCTGCCGCTGATTAACCGCAGTAATAACTTCGCCGGATTTACGCCAGAGGGCGATCGCGTGCTGGCATGGGCGCGGGAAATCGTTTCGGTGTATCAGGGGCTGAAGCTGGAAGTCGAATCACTGAAACATGGGGTAAACGGCACGCTGCGGGTGGGAGTGGTTCCGCAGTGCAGCATGGCCCTGCCACTGCTGCTGAAAGTGGTCCAGGAGAGATATCCGCAGCTCGACTACCGCATCGCGGTGCTGAGCGCTGATCAGCTGCTGGATGCGCTTAACAGTCACACCGTGGATGTCGGCATCGGCTTTTTTGAGATGGCGACCCTGCGCGAACTCCATTTTCAGACCGAGCTGCTGGCGGACCGCGGCGTTGAAGCGGTGTTCCATCCTGACCATTTCCCGGCGCTGGTGGGTGATACGCCGCTGGCGCTGTCGGATCTGGCGCAACAGCCGCTCTGCCTGGCGGAGCCGACCCGCTATTTTCGCCGTTATCTCGACATGGCCTTTCGTGAGGCAGGTCTGGTGCCACGGGTAATCGTCGAGAGCGCTTCCGTCATGCAGCTGATGCAGTGCGCCCAGGTCGGGCTGGGGCTGCTGGTTTCACCAGTGGGGCATCTGTTGCCCGCTTCACTTCAGGGGCTGCAGCAGCGCGCCATCACGCTGCCACCCATGGCACGTCAGGCGGCGCTGGTTATCGCCGAGCCTGGCCGTGCCACCCCGCTGGCCCAGCACTTTTTCGATGAAGCGCGCGCGCGGCTGCCGATGTAACCGGCGGCAGGCTCGCACTTTTTACGATTACTGCGCTTCGCCCAGCGCGTAAAAGAGGCGACTGTTCCAGTTGCCTATCGCGACACGCTGAATCAGCGCGAACAGCGCATCATTCTCCCAGCCCGCTTCCATGAGAGGTTGCAGATGGGCCGCGCTGAAGCGCTCCGGTGAGCGGGTCAGCTGCGCCGCCAGTGCAATAATCTGCTGTTCTGCGCCGCGTGATCCGGCATCATCGACCCCTTCAATCAGACTCGCCTGACCGTCCAGCAGCCGGAAAAGCCAGCGACTGCCGAGGATGCGGGCGGCGACCGCCTCTGGCAGAGCAGGTTCATCAGAGAGGTGCTGACGCAACTGCGCCCAGCCATATAACGCCGCAGGATCGTGTGCCAGCACCCAGACTGCCTCCTGCATACCCGGCAGTGACTGGCAACGCGTGATTGCTGCGAGCTGCTCCGCGCTGGCATAACGCAGCTCCAGCGGCTTCAGCACCGGCTGCCAGCGGGCGGGCTGATCGAAGCCGGTTGCCTCTGCATCGGGAGGCGCGGTGCTGCCGGGCAGCCAGCGAACCGGCTGAGCCTGCAGTGCCTGTAAGCCCGCCACCACCCGCGCCTGATAACTGACAAACCCGATCACCTGATTCAGCGTCACGATATCGGGCTCGGTCAGGCCAACCCCATCCAGTGCGGTAATGGCGCTGCCGTTGATCAGCTCAGGCTGCATCGCCAGCTGACGGGCGTATTGCGTGATCTGGGTCAGGCGGTTGTTACTCTCGCGTGAAGAGTCGGGGCCTGGCAGCGGATTCAGGCGGGCAGAGTAGTGGTTACACAACCGCTGGATCCCCGCCACCTGCGCGACGGTCAGCGCGGTGCTGAGGCGGTCGTAGAGCGTTAACGTATGGGTGAGCGACGTAATCACCCGATCGGGAAACAGCAGCTGCGCCAGATCGCGTGCGGCCAGCAGGGCGGGCTGCTGCGAGCGCAACAGGGCGTGCATCCCGGCGTGATCGGCGTGGCAGCCCAGCAGAAAGCGGTCATCGATATGGGCGGCCTCGGGCACCAGCGGCGCGGCCTGAGAGGTTCGTGGACTGGTCTGGCTCTCGTAAAACCAGTGGTTATGGCCCGGATAGCGGCGTTGTTCCATGATCAATCCTTTTGCAGATTCGGGTTCGGTATGCAGGCGGCAGAATCTGAAAATGTGCATAAACCGAAAGGCAGGCTTATCGTCGCTGATGGCCGGTCCGGGGCAAAAGAATGATCGGTGATAATTAATAGCGTTACGCTATAACGGCAGAAAAATCAGGGAGTGAGGCGGAATGGAGCCAAAAAAAGAGGGCGAGCCAGGCTCGCCCTCAGGGAACTTATTTCAGTTCCAGTTCGTTCATCGCGGCGATGCTGAAGCCGCCATCAACGTGAACGACTTCACCGGTGATGCCGCCTGCCAGATCAGAGCAGAGGAACGCGGCAGAGTTGCCGACATCTTCGATGGTGACGGTACGGCGAATCGGGGTGACCGCTTCGCAATGCGCCAGCATCTTACGGAAATCTTTGATGCCTGAGGCGGCCAGGGTGCGGATTGGACCTGCAGAGACGGCGTTAACACGCACGCCTTCCGGGCCCATGGCGTTTGCCATGTAACGCACGTTCGCTTCCAGGGACGCTTTCGCCAGACCCATCACGTTGTAGTTCGGGATCGCGCGCTCAGCACCCAGGTAAGAGAGGGTCAGCAGACCGGAGCCTGGATTCAGCATCTCACGGCACTCTTTCGCCATCGCAACGAAGCTGTAGGCACTGATGTCATGCGCGATTTTAAAGCCTTCGCGGGTAACGGCGTTCACATAGTCGCCATCCAGCTGGTCGCCAGGCGCGAAGCCGATAGAGTGAACGAAACCGTCAAATTTCGGCCAGGTTTTTGCCAGTTCAGTGAACAGAGATTTGATGCTCTCATCTTCTGCGACGTCACATGGCAGCACGATGTCTGAACCCAAATCTTTAGCAAACTCTTCCACACGACCTTTTAACTTGTCGTTCTGGTAGGTGAAAGCCAGTTCTGCGCCCTGTTTGTGCATCGCCTGTGCAATACCGTAGGCGATGGAAAGTTTACTGGCAACGCCAGTAATCAGAATGCGCTTACCGGAAAGAAAACCCATAGCTGTAATCCTTATGGTCATTGTTGTTGGCGGCCGCATGATTAAAAAGTAAGCGACCGACGTTAATCGACGTGCGGATTCTAGCACGTCTCTCATAAATCAGGTAAACCGGCCCGCAATTTCCGCGACGGGCAGCAAAATCAGCGTTCGCGTCGCCAGGCTTCGGCACTCAGCGCTTCGCCGAAGTGGCTGCTGATCAGGCGTCGGGTCAGATCGTGCAGCGGCGAGGCCAGCACATCCGCGGTGCCGCCGCGCTCGACCACTTCGCCCTGATGCATCACCAGCACCTTGTCGCTGATATGTTTCATCATGCCCAGATGCTGCGTCACATAAATGTAGGAGATACCATGTTTTTCCTGCAGCTCCAGCATCAGATTCACCAGCTGAGAGCGCATGGTCATATCCAGCGAGGCCAGCGCTTCATCGGCCACGATCACTTTGGGCTGCAGGATCAGCGCACGGGCCAGACCCAGACGCTGCTTCTGACCGGGTGCCAGCATATGGGGATAATAACCGGCGTGATCGCGCAGTAATCCCACCTGCCGCAGGGTTGCGATGATGCGCTTCTCGCGCGCTTCCGCATTGAGATCGGTGTTGAGCCGCAGCGGAAAATCAAGAATCTGACTGATGCGCTGACGCGGATTCAGGGAGGTGGAGGGGTCCTGAAAAATCATGCGGATGCGCTGACTGCGGTAGCCATAATCGCCGAAGGTCAGCGGATGATCGTCAATCAGAATCTCACCCTCCGTCGGCGCGACCATGCCGCTGAGCATCTTCGCCAGGGTAGATTTGCCTGACCCGTTCTCGCCGATGATGGCCAGCGTCTGCCTTTCACGCAGGGTAAAGCTCACCGATTTCACCGCCTCGACATGCTGACGGCGGAACAAACCGGTGCGATAGCGAAATGTTTTACTCAGGTTGCGCACTTCCAGCAGGGTTTCCATGTTACTGGCCCTCCATATTGAGCGGGAAATGGCAGGCGTAAAGATGCGTTTTGCTGCCGGTCAGCCTCGGCGTTTCAATACATTTGCGCTGGGCGTAAGGACAACGCGGCCCCAGCCGGCAACCTATCGGCAGGCTTTCCAGCGAAGGGATCGCCCCGGAGAGGGTGTTGAGACGACTCTTGTGCGGCAGCGCACGCCCGAAATCGGGCATCGCCCGAATCAGCGCCTGGGTATAGGGGTGATGCGGTGTGCTCATCAGATCGTCGCTCTGCGCGGTTTCCACGGTCTGGCCGCAGTACATCACGTTAATCCGATCCGCCCACTGGCTCATGGTGCGCAGGTCATGACTGATCAGCAGAATGGTGGTGTTGTTATTCTGATTCAGGCGGCTCAGCAGGCGGAAAATCTGCGCCTGCGTGGTCGGCTCCATGGCGTTGGTCGGTTCATCCGCGATCAGCAGACGCGGCTGATTCGCCAGCGCAATGGCGATCATCACTTTCTGGCACTCGCCTTCGGTCAGCTCATAGGGGAAGCTGCGCATGATATCTTTGTGGTCTTTAATACCGACGCGATGCAGCAGCTCGATGGCACGGGTTTTGCGCCAGAACCAGAAACGTTTCAGCCACGGCCCTTTATACGTCCAGCGCGGGATCACCTGCATCAGCTGACGACCGATACTTTCAGAGGGATCGAGACAGGATTGCGGCTCCTGAAAAATCATCGAGACGTTATGCCCGATAATACGACGGCGCTCGCGCGGCGTCAGGCGCAGCAAATCCACATCATCAAACACCATACGGTCTGCGGTCACGCGCCAGTTGTCATTGGTTACGCCGCAGATGGCCTTTGCCACCAGACTTTTGCCTGAGCCGGACTCCCCGACCAGACCGCGGATTTCCCCTTCGCCCAGCGTCAGGTTTACGCGGTCCACCGCTTTGACCGGTCCGTCAGCGGTCATAAATTCGATGGTGAGATTACGGATATCGAGTAACGGCATCTATTCCACTCCCGCTTCGACGGCGCGACGGATGCCGTCACCGAGCAGGTTAACAATCAATACGCTGACCATCAGCGCCACGCCTGGCAGCATCACGGTCCAGGGGGCGACGTAGATCAGCTCCAGCGAGTCGCCCAGCATCGCGCCCCACTCGGGTGAGGGCAGCTGCGCGCCCAGGTCGAGAAAGCCGAGTGCGGCAATGTCCAGAATCGCCATCGACAGCGCACGGGTGATCTCCGTGATCAGCAGCGGCAGAATGTTCGGCATAATGGCGTAGCGCAGGATGTTGCGGCCGCTGGCCCCGTCCAGACGTGCGGCGACTACATACTCTTTTTCCAGTTCATCATGCACCGCGCTGTATATCTCACGCACCAGGCGAGGCATCAGCGCCAGCCAGACCGCCAGCAGCGCATGCTCCAGTCGCGGTCCGAGAAAAGCCACGACAATGATCGCCAGCAGCAGCGAAGGAATAGAGAGCAGCGTATCCAGTACGTGGTTCATTACCGCCGAGCGGATGCCGTGGGTCATGCCGGCCAGCACGCCCAGTATCAGGGCGCCCAGCGTGGCGAACAGCGTGACCAGCATCGCTGACCCTACCGTCGGACCTGCACCGCTCAGCAGGCGGCTCAGCACATCCCGCCCAAGATCGTCGGTGCCGAGGAAGAAAGAGACGTCGCCATAGCGTGACCACGACGGCGGCAGCAGCTGATACCCCAGGAACTGCTGATCGATGCCGTAAGGCGCGATCAGCCCGCCGAACAGGCAGAGCAGCAGCAGGGCGCCAAAGCCATACAGCCCGACCATCGAAATCGGATTGCCGTAGAAATGGTGCCAGCTCTGACGAAACGCGCTGGGCAGGCGTTTCTCGGCATAGATATTATCTAAGGGCATACCATTCCTTATGTTTCAGCGGATTCATTGCCGCGCCAATCACATCAGAGATGACGTTGACCAGGATCACCAGCCCGCCAATCACCATCACCCCGGCGGAGATAGCCGCATAATCCTGCTGACGAATCGCATTGATCAGCCAGCGGCCGAGTCCGGGCCAGTTGAACACCATCTCGGTAATCATCGCCAGCGTCAGCATGGTGGAAAACTGCAGCCCCAGACGCGGGATGACCGGCGGCAGGGCGTTATGCAGCACGTGCCGGCGGATCACCGTAAAGCGCGACAGCCCCCGGGTAGCGGCTGCTTTAATATAATTTTTATCCATCACGTCGCTGGTGCTGTTGCGCAGCAGGCGGATCACCTCTGTGGTGGGGGCCATCGCCAGCACCAGCACCGGCAGAATCAGGTGGGTCAGCGCGCTGATGATCATCTCGTGACGCCAGGGCGAAGGACTCAGCCAGGCATCGATCAGCGCAAAGCCCGTGATATTCTGCACCGGGTAGAGCAGATCGTGGCGACCCGACACCGGCAGCCAGCCGAGCGTCAGCGAGAAGAAAAGCGTGAACAGCAGCGCCAGCCAGAAAATCGGCGCGGAGAAGCCGAACAGCGCCAGCGCACTGATGGTTTTATCCTGCCATTTATTGCGCATCACCCCGGCGCAGATCCCCAGCGGGATCCCCACCAGCAGCGCGAACAGAAATGCCAGGATGCAGAGCTCCATCGTCGCCGGGAACACCTCGCGCAGCTGCAGGCCAATCTCCTGACCGTTGGTGCTGGAGACGCCAAAGTCGAACTGCAGCATTCCTTTAAACCAGAACCACCAGGCGTCCGAAAGCGCAGCGCCTTCCAGCGGCGCGTTGGGGGTAAAGTAGCTCAGGCTGAAGCTGACCAGCGACAGCAGAAACAGGGTAATGACCAGCAGCAGCAGACGCCGCAGAAGATAGATAATCACTTACTTTTCCTTATCGCTTTCACGATAAACCCCGGCAAACGAGGCGTTGCCAAACGGACTCAGCACCAGCCCTTTAATATCATGGCGGAATGCCTGCAGACGCAGCGAGGAGGCCAGCGGCAGCACCGGCAGCTCCTGCGCCAGAATCTGCTGCGCTTTGTCATAACTGTCGATGCGGCCAGAGAGCTGCTGCGACAGCAGGGCATTCTGCAGCGTTTCATCAAAGGCGGGTGAGCACCAGTGCGCGTAATTGGTCTGGGAGCGAATTGCCGCGCAGCTGAGCAGCGGACGGAAGAAGCTGTCCGGGTCATTACTGTCTGTGGCCCAGCCAGAGAGGGTCAGATCGTGATTCATCGCCATCAGCTGCGCCTCCTGGAAGCGCCCCTCCACCGGCACAATCGTCAGCCGGACACCCACCTGGGCCAGATCCGCCTGCAACAGTTCAGCCGTTTTCAGCGGGCTGGGATTCCAGGATTGCGACGCTGCGGGCACCACCAGCCGCAGATGCAGATCGCTGATGCCCAGCGCGGCCAGCGCTTCGCGTGACTTCGCCGGGTCATAGCCAGTAATGCGCGCATCATTGTCATACGCCCAGGAGGCGCGCGGTAATATCGACGCGGCCGTTTCGGCCGTTCCGTAATAGATGGACTCCATCAGGCGTTCGTTATTGATCGCCAGCGCCAGCGCATGCCGCACCTCAGGCCGGTCCAGCGGCGGCTTGCGGGTATTGAAGGCCAGATAGGCGATGTTCATGCCAGGGCGCAGCGTCATCCGCAGACGCGGGTCATCGCGCAGGATACTGAGCTGACTGGCGGCCGGGTAGGCCAGCACGTCACACTCACCGGTTAACAGTTTAGAGAGTCGTCCGGTGCCGCCAGAACCGAGATCGATGACCGCCTGTTGCAGACGGGGCACGCCTTTCCAGTAATGCGGATTGCGCGCCAGACGAATGTACTGGCCGGTGCGATATTCGCTGAGCTGATAAGGGCCGGTGCCCACCGGCTGCCGGTCCAGCTCCTCCTGATGCCCCTGCGCCGTCAGCTGGTCAGCATACTCTTTCGAGAGGATCGGCGCATAGTGCGTCGCCATGTGCCACAGGAACGACGCGTCCGGGCTGTTGAGCCGGAACTCGACCGTCCGGTTATCGATCTTCTTCACGCTCTGAACAGAATCGGCGAACTGCAGGCTGTCAAAGTAGGGGTAGTTGCCGCCATTCACGTTATGCCACGGGTGATGGCGATCAAACATGCGGGCGAAGCTGAAGACCACATCGTCAGCATTGAGGGTGCGGGTGGGGCGGAACTGATTCGTCTGCTGGAAGGCGACGCCACTCCGCAGGTGAAAGCGGTAGGTCGCGCCGTTATCGCGCACTTCCCAGCTGGAGGCCAGATCGGGTTTCAGCCGGTAGGTATACGGGTCGACATCCAGCAGACGGTCATAAAGCTGAGCCGCCAGGGTATCCACCGTCAGCCCGCTGCTGGCCATCTGCGGATTAAAGGTGTTCAGCGTGCCGCTGACGCAGTAGACAAAGCCGGACTGGCGGATATCACCCGCCGGTGCTGACCATGCAGGGGCACTCAACACGCTGAGGCTGAGCAACAGCGAACTTAGTAGTTTTGACATAGAACTCAACGATTTTGAGGCATTGAACAGAGTGTATCGCAAAGCGGGCGTTGTCCCAAAACCTGCAACCGCCGTCAGCCTGATTTTCATCCTCTGCGGGGCAAAAGGGCGCACAGAAGGTGGGGTAATGAGAAATATTCTCAATTACACCTTTACAGATGATAATAAGAATGATTATTATTCATATGCACTTCGACGGTGGCTCTGCCGAAGAGGAGCACGACATTGCTCACATTGCTTCCAGTATTGTTGCCCGCCTGATGGCGGGCTTTTTTTTGCCTGACGCAGCCCGGGTGGGAAAGAAAGCAGGATAGTGAACCCGGCTTTACCCCGGTGCAACAATCAGCCGTGCAGCAGGCGGATCAGTTCTCGGCTTTGATATCGTGCTTTTTCATCATTGCGCGCAGCTGGTGGTAAGTGACGCCGAGCAGACCGGCAGCGCGGCGCTGGTTGTAGCGTGCCTGTTGCAGACTCGCCTCCACCAGATCCCGCTCCTGCTGGTTTTGCCACTGTCGCAGATCCAGCGGCAGTCCGGGCAGCGCAGCGCTATCTGCAGCCGGATTTAACGGCATTCTGGCGACCGGTTGCTGGCGCGAAGCGAAGGGATTAATGATGATGTTATCCAGCGGCTGCTCGCTGCTGTTATGCCGGTAGACCGAGCGCTCCACCACATTTTTCAGTTCACGCACGTTGCCGGGCCAGTGGTAATCGAGCAGCGTCTGCTGCGCGCGGGCCGTGAAGCCAGGAAAGAGTAACAGCCCCAGCTCCCGGCACATCTGGATGGCGAAATGTCCAGCCATCACCAGAATATCGCTGCGGCGTTCGCGCAGTGGCGGCAACTGCACCACATCGAAAGCCAGACGATCCAGCAGATCGGCGCGGAATTTGCCCGCTGCCGCCAGCGCAGGGAGATCTTCGTTGGTGGCGCAGACCAGACGTACATTGACCTGCAGGGAGTGGTTGCCGCCGACCCGCTCCAGCTGACCATACTCAATGACCCGCAGCAGTTTCTCCTGCACCAGCATGGGTGCGGTTGCCAGCTCATCCAGAAACAGTGTACCGCCATCGGCCCGTTCAAAACGCCCAAGATGACGCTTCTGCGCGCCGGTAAACGCGCCCGCCTCATGGCCGAAAAGCTCCGAATCCAGCAGATTCTCGTTGAGGGCGGCGCAGTTCAGCGAGATAAATGGCCCCTGCCAGCGATCGGATAGATAGTGTAACCGGCTGGCGATCAGCTCTTTACCGGTGCCACGCTCGCCAATCACCAGAACGGGTTTCTCCAGCGGGGCGAGTTTAGAAACCTGCTCCAGCACCTCCAGAAAATTGTTCGACTCACCGAGAAGATTATCATTAGTTCCGGTCATGATGAATTTCGCTACCCGTTAATCATTTTGACTATCTTAAAGCAGCCGGGAGAGGGTGTAAAATTTAAAATATGATTAAAATCAATTATATATAAAATTGGCACGCATCTTGTATTAATCAGGCAGGGCAACACTGTTTAAGACTTTTAAAAGAGGAACATCATTATGGGTATTTTTTCTCGTTTCGCCGACATCGTGAATGCCAACATCAATTCGCTGCTGGAGCGTGCGGAAGATCCACAGAAACTGGTGCGGCTGATGATTCAGGAAATGGAAGACACGTTAGTTGAAGTGCGTTCTACCTCTGCGCGGGCGCTGGCAGAGAAGAAACAGCTGTCCCGTCGCATTGAGCAGGTGGAGATTCAGCAGGCGGAGTGGCAGGAAAAAGCCGAGCTGGCGCTGCGCAAAGATAAAGACGACCTGGCCCGCGCTGCGCTGATTGAAAAACAGAAGCTGACCGACCTTATCGCCTCGCTGAAGCAGGAAGTCACTCATGTTGAAGAGACGCTGGAACGCATGAAGGGCGAAATTGGCGAGCTGGAGAAAAAGCTGAGCGAAACGCGCGCTCGTCAGCAGGCCTTAACGCTGCGTCATCAGGCGGCGTCGTCGTCACGTGATGTGCGTCGTCAGCTGGACAGCGGTAAAATCGATGAAGCGATGGCGCGTTTTGAATCCTTTGAACGCCGTATTGATCACATGGAAGCGGAAGCGGAAAGTCACGGCTTTGGTAAAACCAAAACCCTGGACCAGCAGTTTACCGATCTGAAAGCGGACGATGAGATCAGCCAGCAGCTTAACGCGCTGAAAGCCAAAATGAACCGCAGTGAGTAACCTTCGACGTTGCAAAAAGTGATTAAGGAGAGTCAATGAGCGCACTTTTTCTCGCCATACCGCTGACGATTTTCGTGCTGTTCGTGGCACCCATCTGGTTATGGCTGCATTACAGCAACAAACGCAACGGCGGTTCGGAACTGTCGCAAAGCGAACTTCAGCGCCTGCAGCGTGTGACCCAGGATGCGCAACGGATGCGCGAACGGATTGACGCGCTGGAAGCGATTCTGGACGCAGAGCATCCTAACTGGAGGCAGCCATGATGAAAGGCCGTAAGTTATGGCGTAAGCCAGACGAAGGAAAGCTGATGGGGGTCTGTGCAGGGCTGGCCGAGTATCTCGACATCCCGGTTCGCCTGCTGCGGATCATCGTGGTGTTATCCCTGTTCTTTGGTCTGTTTGTTTTTACGATTATCGCCTACTTTGTGCTGGGGTTTGTGCTGGATGAGAAGCCCGCCTCGGCCGCAGAAGGAGAACGCCCGCCCAGCGCCAGCGAACTGCTGGACCAGCTGGAAAGCGCACTGCAGCGTGATGAACGCAGCGTGCGCGATGTGGAACGCTACGTAACGTCTGAAACGTTCAGCGTACGCAGCCGCTTCCGCCAGATCTGAAACCGCCTGTACCGGGCCGTATCAGGCCCGTTCGTTCACGCAATGGAGGTGTTATGTCTTTTTCGCGATCCACAATGTTCCGTCACCGCGCGGCACCTGCATTGAAGTCGGCGGCCAGATTCATCATTATCAATGCTGTTACCTATGGTCCGGCCGGTGTGACGGGCTGGGCGGTGAAATCGGTAGCGCGACGCCCGTTACGTCTGCTGCTGGCCGTGGCGCTGGAGCCACTGCTGAAGCGGGTGATGAATCGGGTTGCGTCGCGCTTCATCAGGGAGAAAGATGAAAAGACTGCAAACTGAACTACTGGCGTTAATGAACCGCGGCGTCGATCGCCATCTTCGTCTGGCGGTCACCGGATTAAGCCGCAGCGGTAAAACCGCCTTTATCACTTCTCTGGTTAACCAGCTGTTAACCGTTCACAGCGGCGCTCGTTTGCCGCTGTTTTCCGTTGTGCGGGATGAGCGTCTGTTAGGTGTCAAGCGGGTGCCGCAGCGCGACATGGGCACCGCACGCTTTACCTACGACGAAGGGCTGGCACAGCTCTACGGCACGCCACCCGCCTGGCCTGTGCCCACCCGTGGCGTCAGCGAAATGCGTCTGGCGCTGCGTTACCGTCCCAGCGATTCCCTGCTGCGCCACCTGAAAGAGACCGCGACCCTCTATCTGGAAATAGTTGATTATCCTGGTGAGTGGCTGCTGGATCTGCCGATGCTGGCGCAGGACTACCTCGCCTGGTCCCGGCAGATGAACGGACTGTTGCAGGGCGACCGCGCGGAGTGGGCTGCGCCGTGGCGCGCCCTCTGCGAGAACCTGGACCCGCTGGCACCCGCCGATGAAACCCGGCTGGCAGAAATCGCCGCCGCCTGGACCGACTATCTGCACCGCTGTAAAGCCGAAGGCTTACACTTTATTCAGCCTGGCCGCTTTGTCCTGCCCGGTGATATGGCGGGCGCGCCTGCGCTGCAGTTCTTCCCCTGGCCGACCACCGATGAGGCCCGGCTGACGAAGCTGGCGCAGGCGGACAAGGGCAGTAACTTCGGCATGTTGCAGCAGCGGTTTAACTACTACTGTCAGCATGTCGTGAAAGGCTTTTATAAGAACCACTTTCTGCGTTTCGACCGCCAGATTGTTCTGGTTGACTGCCTGCAACCGCTGAACAGCGGGCCGCAGGCGTTTAACGACATGCGCCTGGCCCTGACGCAGCTGATGCAGAGTTTTCATTACGGCCAGCGCACGCTGTTTCGCCGGCTCTTCTCGCCAGTGATTGATAAATTGCTGTTTGCTGCCACCAAGGCCGATCACATCACCAGCGATCAGCATGGCAATATGGTTTCGCTGTTGCAGCAGCTGGTGCAGGATGCCTGGCAGAACGCGGCGTTTGAAGGGATCACGATGGAATGCATCGGACTGGCTTCAGTACAGGCGACGCAGAGCGGGCTGGTCGATCACCGTGGCGAAAAGATCCCGGCACTGCGCGGTAACCGGCTGGATAATGGCGAGCCGCTGACCGTCTATCCTGGCGACGTTCCGCCGCGTCTGCCCGGCAATGCCTTCTGGCAGCAGCAGGGTTTTCAGTTTGAACAATTCCGCCCGCAGCAGCTCGACGTCGATCGTCCGCTGCCTCATATCCGCATGGATGCCGCGCTGGAATTTTTGTTGGGAGATAAATTGCGATGAGTGATCCGCTGAAGCCGCGTATCGATTTTGCCCGTCCGCTGGAGGAGAGCCGCGCCACGCCACTGCGCCCGGCACACGCCTTTGATGCAGAGGCCGATGCCGCCTTTCTGGCAGTACAGGATGAAGATGTCGCCGTTGAAGATGAGGGCCCAGGCGAACGGGCAGTGGAGGCCGCGCTGAAACCGAAGCGCAGCCTGTGGCGTAAACTGGTGACTGCAGGCGCACTGCTGTTTGGCGTCAGCGTCATTGCCCAGGGCGTGCAGTGGACCCATGACGCCTGGCTGGCCCGCGACTGGTTCTCACTGGGCAGCGGTGTAGCTGGTGGCCTGATCGTCCTGGCGGGGGTGGGTGCCCTGACCACGGAGTGGCGTCGTCTCTATCAGCTGCGTCAGCGCGCTGAAGAGCGGGATGTCGGCCGTGAACTGCTGCACAGTCATGGCATCGGCAAAGGCCGGGCCTTCTGTGAAAAGCTGGCGCAGCAGGCGGAACTGGACCAGGCGCATCCGGCTTTGCAGCGCTGGCACGCGTCCCTGCATGAAACCCAAAACGACAGTGAGATTGTCCGTCTCTATGCGCAGCTGGTGCAGCCGGTGCTGGATCGCCAGGCGCGGCGTGAAATCAGTCGCCATGCAGCCGAGTCCACCCTGATGATTGCGGTCAGCCCGCTGGCGCTGGTTGATATGGCGTTTATCGCCTGGCGCAATCTGCGGCTGGTCAACCGCATCGCTGCCATCTACGGCATCGAACTGGGCTATTTCAGCCGTATCCGCCTGTTCCGTCTGGTGCTGCTTAACATGGCTTTTGCCGGGGCGTCAGAGCTGGTGCGGGAAGTGGGGATGGACTGGATGTCGCAGGATATCGCCGCCCGGCTCTCAACGCGTGCCGCGCAGGGCATTGGTGCCGGTTTACTGACCGCACGTCTGGGTGTAAAAGCGATGGAGCTTTGCCGTCCGCTGCCCTGGCTGGAGCAGGATAAGCCCCGGCTGGGCGATTTCCGGCGTGAGTTGCTGGGACAGATGAAAGAGGCGCTGCAGAAGGGCAACAACAAATCCTCCTGAAGCGCGTCTGCAAGCATGAAGGCGGCCAGGCCGCCTTCATGCCAATTACGGTGTCTGACGCAGAACCTGACGGGAATCGATAATCAGACAGTCACCCGGACAATGCCCTTCATCTGTGATAACCGGATTTTCGGGTAGGGTATAGGCCATGCCATTTTTCTCGCGGATAAAATGGGCCATCCCGGCAAAGGTCCATGACATGCTCAGGCCCAGTCCGCCAAAATCATCATATTTCCGCAGCGTAGCGACTTTCGGTAAATACTCCCCGGTCAGGCGATAGTAGAGCGCCCCGTTGAACGCTTTCGGCACCTGCTGCGTGATCGCCCGTTCGAGCAGGGCAAACTCCTTGCGGGCAGGTACGGAATAACCGTTGATAAGGTGACTGATGGACAGTGAGGCCGCCGCGATAACCAGCAGGGCATAGAATGTCTTTTTCCACTTCAGCTTTTTACTGAGTTCAAACAGGCCCAGAATAAAAGCGCTGGTAGTCATCAGCGCACCGGCAATAAGCGTCCGGTAGGCCGCCATGCTCTCACTGACAATCAGGTTAGGCAGAGCGGCGATAACCAGTAAGATAAACATCAGATAAAATTTGTCGTTACCGGCTGCCTTAATTTTCTTCAGCCCAAAACCGATAATGATCGACGAGATGATGACTGAAACCGTTTTTGCGCCGAGGTCAAAATTGCAGATCACGTTCTTAAGGTATTCCGTGAAAAACCAGCTGAGCTTAGCCGGGACGTTATAGCTGAAGGCGGAGCGCGGCAGCGTGTGGCCATAAAGCTGGACCGGGAGGACCTTTGATGCGAGCAGCGCCGCAAACATACCGGCACCCAGTACGATCAGAGAAATTGCAGCCCGCTTTCTGTCAATTTTTCGTGCTGAAAGGCAGAGATCCAAGGCGGCAAAAAAGGTAAAGCTCATTGCGGCTGGCTGATAGAGACAAAAGGCAACGGTCAGCAGGCACACCGCTGACACGCGGCCTGTCACGCCGGGTTTAGTCGAGAAGTGGTAGCTGGCACCTGCCAGTAAAATGGCCGCGATGTAAGGAAAGCAGGATGCCCAGGCAATATAAACCTGAAAGGAGGGAAGCAGGCAGAGTAATAACGCAAAGGTTATCCGCTGAGCCTGGTTTTCCATCAGCTGATATTTCTGGCAAAGGGTATAGAGATAATAGCCGGTAAAGATAAGCAGAATAATGGCGACACCGCGCAGGAGTGCCAGGCGTTCTATGCTCGCGACCAGGAATGAGGCGCTGTACTGAATAATGCCATAGACCGGTCTGCCCGACAGGGTGTCCCAGTTTAAAATACTGAGCCTGTCAAAATTGGCCCAGTAGAGATTGGTCCAGTCATCGGTATAGGCGTATTGGGTCAGCCAGGCGGGACTGTAGGCCACCAGAAAAACTAACGCAAAAAGTAAAAAAACCTGACGGCGGGTCAGGCCGTTATCGGTGGCGATCATCTGTCATCCTTTTAATCTGACCATTATCTCTGCCCGTTTACCGGACAATTTAATCGATGTTTTCGGGTGGGCTTGATTTATTTTCCACGGATTTTCGCAAAATATAGCGAGGCCGGTTTTTGGTTTCCATATAGATGCGGCCAATATATTCACCCAGTACACCAATGCCAATCAGCTGAACTCCGCCAAGAAACAGGACGGAAACCAGGATAGAGGGATAGCCAGGCACCGGATTACCGAACAGGAGTTTATCTGCAATCATCCAGAGCCCATAAAGAAAGGCCAATGAGGCAACCAGAAAACCCAGATAAGACCAGATACGTAGCGGTACGGTTGAGAAAGAGGTCAGTCCCTCCAGCGCCAGATTCCACAATTTCCAGCCTCCGAATTTACTGTGCCCCGCGACCCGCTCAGTCCGGACATATTCAACAATGTCAGTCTGTCCGCCGACCCAGCTCAGAATGCCTTTCATAAACAGATTTTTTTCGGGCAGCCGTTTAATGTTCTCAACCACTTCCCGCGACATCAGCCGGAAATCACCCACGTTCTCTTCAATCTGCGGATAGCTGATTTTGTTATGCAGCTTGTAAAACCAGCGGGCGGTTTTGCGCTTCAGATGACCATCAGCACTTCTGTCAATCCGTTTGGCTAAAACGATATCGGCACCCGCCTGCCATTTACGGACCATTTCGGGAATTATCGTAATAGGATCCTGTAAATCCACATCTATTGGAATTATGGCCTCGCCGGTTGCCGCTTCCAGTCCGGCAAACAGCGCCGGCTCTTTGCCAAAATTACGAATAAACGACAGGCTGCGCACCAGCGGATCGCGCTGGCTCAGTTGAGTAATCAGCGCACGCGTTGCGTCCGTGCTGCCATCATCGATAAAAACAATCTCAACCTGCCAGGCCGCAAGCGCCTCATCTTCTCTCACGGCCTGATAAAAATGGGGAATAGCCTCTTCTTCATTGAATACCGGTACCACCAAAGAGATGTTCATGACTCTCCTTTAAAGACGATAAAGCGGGAAAAAAGGAAGCCACACGCCAGACTCAGGGCGGATGAGGCGATCAGCGTTATCAGAGGGTAGAGGCCGAGCCGGTCAGCGAGATAACCCACGCTAAAGGCCATTGCCCCCATAAACAGGACGTAAAGAAGATAGCGCCAGGCTGTTGCCTGCTGATTAAAGGTCCAGCGTGCATTCACAAAGAAAGAGAAGGTGACGGCCAGACAAAACGCCAACAGATTAGCGGTTGACTGGAAAAGGCCCAGGCTAAGGCAGATAAAGAAGGTGGCCCAGTGAAGCAGGGTATTGATGACACCTACCGTCAGATATTTTGCGAAGAAAGTCAGCATTTTATAGTGGTTTTTATTCGGTTTTGAAAAATATACAGCAAGTCGGATGGGATAAAAACTCCGGCGCTGACAAATCCTGACACTCTGAGACAGAATCATGATCTCAGCGGCGCAGTACAAAACGCCATCATCCACACCAGAAGTGTCAACTTTTCCTGACAGAGTTCTTTCTGCCAGTGCGCGACTTAGCGTATCATTGCACCATCTGAACCTGATTAAGGCGAACGCAATGCGTCTGGAAGTGTTCTGTCAGGACCGTATCGGTCTGACGCGTGAACTGCTCGACCTGCTGGTGGCACGCAATATTGATTTACGCGGTATCGAAATTACGGCGATTGGGCGCATCTATCTCAACTTTGCTGCGCTGGAATTTGATGCCTTCAGCAATCTGATGGCTGAAATCCGGCGTACGCCCGGCGTGACAGATGTGCGCACTGTCACGTACATGCCTTCTGAGCGGGAACACCGTGCGCTGAGTGCGCTGCTGGTGGCGATGCCCGATCCCGTGTTCTCTGTCGATCTGAAAAGTAAGGTTGAGTTAGCTAATCCGGCGGCACAAAACCTCTTCAATCTCGATGAAGAGAAGATGCGCAATTTCAGCGCCGGTCATCTGATCACCGGCTTTAACTTTATGCGCTGGCTCGAGAGCGATCGGGTGGAAGCGCAGGCGCAGCATGTCGTTATTGAAGGCCGGGATTTTCTGATGGAAGCGCGTCCCATCTATCTGCCGGGTGAAGAGGGCCAGAGCGACCGGCCGGTCGGCGCGATGGTGATGTTGAAGTCGACCGCCCGCATGGGCCGTCAGCTGCAGAATCTGGTGGTCACCGACGATTCGGAGTTTGATCACATCATTGCCGTGACGCCGAAAATGCGGCAGGTGGTGGATCAGGCCCGCAAGCTGGCGATGCTGGATGCGCCGTTGCTGATTGTGGGCGACACCGGCACCGGGAAAGACATGCTCGCGCGCGCCTGCCATCTGCGCAGCGCCCGCGGCAAGAATCCTTTCCTGGCGCTGAACTGCGCCTCACTGCCTGACGACGTTGCGGAAAGCGAGCTGTTTGGACATGCTGCCGGCGCCTATCCTAATGCGCTTGAAGGCAAGAAGGGCTTTTTCGAACAGGCGAACGGCGGCTCGGTGCTGCTGGATGAAATCGGTGAGATGTCGCCGAGAATGCAGACCAAACTGTTGCGTTTTCTCAATGACGGCACCTTCCGCCGCGTCGGTGAAGAGCATGAAGTGCATGTGAATGTACGGGTGATCTGCGCCACGCAGAAGAACCTGATTGAGCTGGTACAGCGCGGAGAGTTCCGCGAAGATCTCTTCTACCGTCTCAACGTCCTGACGCTGCAGTTGCCGCCTCTGCGCGACCGTCCGCAGGATATTCTGCCGCTGACCGAGATGTTTGTTGCCCGCTTTGCGGATGAGCAGGGGATGGCGCGTCCACGCCTCTCTCCGCAGCTCAACGCGTTTCTGACCCGTTATGCCTGGCCGGGCAACGTGCGTCAGTTAAAGAATGCGCTTTACCGGGCGTTAACCCAGCTGGAGGGTTACGAACTGCGTCCTCAGGACATCGTACTGCCTGAGCAGGCGCTGGATGTGTCGCTGGGTGATGAGGCGCTGGAAGGAACGCTGGATCAAATCACCAGCCGTTTTGAGCGCTCAATCCTGACGCGGCTTTACCTCTCCTATCCCAGCACCCGAAAACTGGCA
This sequence comes from Pantoea sp. M_10, assembly GCF_008631515.1. NCBI lineage: Bacteria > Pseudomonadati > Pseudomonadota > Gammaproteobacteria > Enterobacterales > Erwiniaceae > Pantoea > Pantoea sp. M_10. The sequence continues at coordinate 192,955 of NZ_VWUL01000001.1, forward strand.
AAACGGCTTGGCGTGTCGCACACGGCGATTGCCAATAAGCTGCGGGAATATGGTCTGGGGCAGAAGCGCAGCGACAGCGAATAGGCTATGCGCGAAAGGGAAAAAGCGGATAACCCGGTTATCCGCTTTTTTTATTACTTCAGCGCGGCCAGCGCTGCGTCATAATCAGGTTCGTTGGTGATTTCATCCACCAGCTGGCTGTAAAGCACTTTATCATTCTCATCCAGCACCACCACCGCACGCGCGGTCAGACCTTCCAGCGCACCATCGGCAATTTCCACGCCATAATCATACTTAAACTCTGAGCCGCGCAGCGTCGACAGGGTCACCACGTTGCTCAGGTTCTCTGCGCCACAGAAGCGCGACTGGGCAAACGGCAGGTCAGCAGAGATACATAACACTACGGTGTTATTCAGTTCGCTGGCTGCCTGATTGAATTTACGAACTGATGACGCACACACGCCGGTATCCACACTCGGGAAAATGTTCAGAATTTTGCGTTTTCCTGCATACTCAGAGAGCGCAACGTTAACCAGGTTCTTCGCCACCAGGGTGAACGCTTTGGCTTTATCGCCCGCCTGAGGGAACTGACCTGCAACCGGGACGGCATTACCCTGAAAATGAACAGTCTGAGACATAGTGATTCCTTTTGATGATAAAAAAGCGCTGATACAAAAAGGCTAAACTTAGCCGTTGTTTATGACATAAATGTTAAGGGTTTACGAGTTCAATTGTCGAAATCTCTGTGGCGGTCTGCCACTGCGTCATTCATTCTGGAGTGGAAATGAGAACGGTAAAAAGTTATCCCGAAGCCTGGCCGTTGCATACCCCGTTTGTCATTGCCCGTGGAACCCGAACCGAAGTGAAGGTGGTGGTGGTTGAGATTGAAGAGGCGGGCGTCAAGGGGGTGGGTGAGGCGACGCCTTATGCCCGCTACGGCGAAACCGAGGCCTCTGTACTGGCGCAGATCGCCTCTCTGCTGCCCGCGCTGCAGCAGGGCATGACGCGCGAGGCACTGCAGCAGGCGCTGCCCGCCGGTGCTGCACGTAACGCTATCGACAGCGCGCTGTGGGATCTCGCCGTTCATCAGCAGAAAAGCAGCCTGTGGCAGCTGAATGGCGTCACGGCGCCCCCGGAGGTGGTGACCGCCCAGACGGTGAGCATCGACACACCGGCAGCGATGGCCAGCAGCGCGCTGGCGCTGTGGCAGCATGGTGCCACGCTACTGAAAATTAAGCTGGATGATAATTTCATTACCGAGCGGTTGATGGCGATCCGCGCAGCGGTGCCGGAAGCCACCCTGATTGTCGATGCGAACGAATCCTGGCATGCAGAGGGGCTGGCGGCGCGCTGCCAGCTGCTGGCCGATATCGACGTGGCGATGCTGGAGCAGCCACTGCCCGCCGGTGAAGATGCGGCGCTGGAAAACTTTATTCATCCCCTGCCGATCTGTGCCGATGAGAGTTGTCACACGCGTGACAGCCTGCCGGCGCTGCGCGGCCGTTATGAGATGGTCAATATCAAGCTGGATAAGGCTGGCGGGCTGACCGAAGCGCTGGCGCTGGCCGAAGCGGCGCAGCAGCAGGGCTTTGCGGTCATGCTTGGCTGCATGCTCTGCACCTCGCGGGCGATACGCGCCGCACTGCCGCTGGTGCCGCAGACCCGTTTTGCCGATCTTGATGGCCCGACCTGGCTGGCGGTGGATGCCGAACCACCGATTAACGTGCGGAACGGTCAGTTGCTCATTGCTGCCAGCGCAGCAGGTTAACCATCACCTCAAGGTAGACTTCCGTCGCTTCATCCACGGAGATTACCGGCAGTTCCGCGGTCACGCAGGGCAGGCTGAGATCTTTGCACCAGCTGCCGAAGGAGCCGGGAGTGTCATATCCGACGCTGGTGACGCGGGGGAGGCCGGTGTGGTCGGCCAGCCAGCCGCCTATTTCTGACTGATGCGGGTCATCAATGCACCCCAGCGGCTCATGCCAGGAGACGATCCAGCGTGGTTTGATCTGATGAATCAGGGCGCAGAGCGCCTGGGTTTCCGGTTCTGAGGCGGGATGATTGCCGGTTGAGAGCGCCACATCGCGCGCATCGGCGGCGCTGTTCCAGCGATAAACGGTATCGCCCGACTGCCAGTTTGCGGCCGGAAAGTTACGGTTGAGATCCACACCACTGGCATTCGCGCGCAACCCCAGCTGACAGCCGTCTGGATTAACCGCTAACACCACATGATGCCGCCGCATGCCATCGGGCAGCGTCCGCAATGCGGCGGAGAGCGTGGCGATAGCCGCATTCTCATCCCCATGGGTGCCTGCCAGGATCAGCCCGCTCTCCGAATCGCCCAGCGGAGCCGGAAACCAGAGCAGCGGCGCGCCCAGGAGTGAGCGACCATACTGCTGATACGGAACGTCCAGCTTGCCCCGCAGCGGGCGCGGATGAAGTGGCGACATAATGAATTCCTCGAAGGGTTTTATTAAAAGTAGCGGAAAAGCAGAAGGCGGAAAATAGTTATTTATCCATCAGCGATTTGCGTTAAAGTGCCCTGCACAAGCTGCATCGCGTTCGGCGTCGTGCAGCGCTTCTTTGAGGTAAAGGAGTGATTATGGTTAAAACCTTTCGCATGACGCTGGCCGCCATCAGTCTGAGCAGCCTCTTCACACCCGCCCTCGCGGCGAATCCACCCGCTGGCGCGCAGCTGGCTGAGCAGCAGCAGATCGTGCGTCATATCAAGGATGAACCCGCTTCGCTCGATCCACTTAAAGCGGTCGGCCTGCCAGAGATTCAGGTCATTCGCGATCTCTTTGAAGGCCTGACCAATCAGGATGCGCACGGCAAAATCGTACCGGGCGTGGCCCAGAGCTGGAGCAGCAGCGACAACAAAACCTGGATCTTTACGCTGCGCAACAACGCACGCTGGTCGAATGGCGAGCCGGTCACCGCGCAGGATTTTGTTTACAGCTGGCAGCGCCTTGTTGACCCTGAAAACAGTTCACCGTCGGCCTCGTTCGCCGCCTTAAGCGGTATTGAGAATGCGGCGGCGATCGCCAAAGGTCAGATGACACCGGATAAGCTGGGCGTGGTGGCGCAGGATAACAGCCGCCTGAAGGTCACGCTGGATCGTCCGGTGCCGTGGTTCCCGGCGCTGGTGGCTAATGTGGCGCTCTTTCCGGTGCCGCAGAAGACCCTGGCGCAGCAGGGCGACAGCTGGACCGCGCCCGGTAAACTGGTCGGCAACGGGGCCTATCAGCTCAGCGAGCGCGTGGTAAATGAGAAAATTGTCCTGACGCGCAATCCGCACTACTGGGATGATGCCCATTCGGTTTTGACCCGGGTGACGTTTGTTCCGATCAACGAAGAGTCGAGTGCCACCAAGCGTTATCGCGCCAACGACATCGATATCACCGAATCATTTCCTAAAGAGATGTATGGTCTGCTGAAGAAAAGTCTGCCGGGTGAGGTCTACACGCCTGACCAGCTGGGCACCTATTACTATGCGTTTAATACGCAGAAGGGGCCGACCGCTGATGCGCGGGTTCGCAAAGCGCTCTCCTGGTCTATTGATCGCCGGATTATTGCGGAAAAAGTGCTGGGAACCGGTGAAAAACCCGCATGGCACTTTACCCCGGATGTCACCGCTGGCTTCAGGCCGCTGCCTTCTTTCCTGCAGCAACATGACCAGAACAATCTCAACGCGCAGGCAAAAGCACTGCTCACCGCAGCGGGCTATGGGCCGGGTAAACCGCTCAGGCTTAAGCTGCTTTATAACACCTCGGAGAGCCATCAGAAGATTGCTATCGCGGTGGCGTCTATGTGGAAAAAGAACCTTGGCGTGGATGTCTCGCTGGAAAATCAGGAGTGGAAAACTTACATCGACAGCCGTAACAGCGGCAACTTCGATGTGATCCGGGCATCCTGGGTCGGCGATTACAATGAGCCATCCACTTTCCTGAATCTGCTGACCTCCGGCAACAGCAGCAACATTCCCCGCTTCAGCAACGCGGATTACGATGCCGTGCTGGCCAAAGCGAGTCGCGAGACCAGTGACGAGGCGCGCAACAGCGATTATAACCGCGCGGAACAGATTCTGGCGGATCAGGCACCCATCGCCCCGATCTATCAGTACACCAATGGCCGCCTGATTAAACCCTGGGTCAAAGGGTATCCCATCACTAACCCCGAAGATGTCGCCTACAGCCGCGAGCTCTGGATCGAGAAACATTAAGCCTCCGGTGGCTGTTCATCCGGCCACCGGCTGACATCTTTCTACACAGCCCGGAGATTGCAACTCATCGCCGCCACGCTAGACTGTATCGTATTGATTTTGATAGTGAGGGGACGGTGTGGACGTAATTGAAGGAAAAGCATTGCAGGTTTCAGACGCCATCATTTCCTGCCAGCTTGATGGCAAGGGCGGCATGATCCCGATCGCGGAAGATGAGGTGATTCAGTGCGAGCAGCCCTGCTGGCTGCATCTGAACTACACCCATCGTAAAAGCGCAGAGTGGCTGCAGTCGACGCCTCAAATTCCCGATGCCGTCCGTGATGCCCTGGCGGGTGACAGTATGCGTCCGCGCGTCAGCCGTCTGGGTGATGGCTTCATGATTGTGCTGCGCAGCGTTAACCACAACAGCGACGCGCGCCGTGACCAGCTGGTCGTGATGCGGGTCTTTATCAATGACAAGCTGATTGTTTCGACCCGCCGGCGCAAAGTCTCTGCCGTGGATGAAGTACTGACCGACCTGCAGAACGGCAACGGCCCGATCGATTGCGGCAGCTGGCTGGTCGATGTCTGTGATGCCCTGACCGATCACACCAGCGAATTTATCGAAGAGTTGCATGACAAAATCATTGAGCTGGAGGATGCGCTGCTGGATCAGCGGATGCCCGCGCGGGGTGAGCTGGGTCTGCTGCGCAAACAGCTGATTGTGATGCGGCGCTATATGGCCCCGCAGCGCGATGTCTATGCCCGGCTGGCGAGCGAAAAACTGGCCTGGATGGATGACAACGAGCGGCGTCGGATGCAGGAGATTGCCGACAGGCTGGGACGCGGGCTGGATGACCTGGATGCTGGCGTGGCGCGAACCGCCATTCTGGCCGACGAGGTTGCCTCTGCCATGGCCGAATCGATGAACCGGCGCACTTATACCATGTCAGTCATGGCGATGATCTTCCTGCCAGCCACCTTCCTGACCGGTCTGTTCGGCGTAAACCTCGGCGGCATTCCGGGCGGAGAATGGCGATACGGCTTTTCCATTTTCTGCCTGCTGCTGGTGGTTCTGGCTGTCGGCGTCGCCGGTTATCTGCGTAAACGGCACTGGCTGTAGCGCGACGGGGAGGGGGCATCTCAGCTCAGGCGCTGAAATTCGAGGAAAGGCGGCAAAAGCTGATCGATATCAAGAACCCGATGTCGCCGTTGACGCAAACTCTCTCCCGCAGGTGAATGCAACGTCAAGCGATGGGCGTTGCGCTCCATATTGTCTTACTTCCTGATTTAGAATTAATGCATAGCACATTTAATTCGAAACATGCCGGCCAGTGCGCCGGCTTTTTTTTGCCTGGCTGGCTGGAACGCCGTTCCTTACCTAAGCTTAAAGTCCATTCGCAAGAAAAGGAGTACGGCATGAGCGCGATTTACAACAGCGAGCCGATCCCCACGGATCCGACCCCGATTCCTGACCCGATCCCCCATCCGCAACCTCAGCCCGATCCGCCGACGGATCCGGAGTTTCCGCCGATAATGGATCCACCGCCACACCGCAACATATAAAGAAGGGCGTGCTGCCAGCAGCACGCCCTTCTTTTTTTCCGGCATTTACTTAATCTGAAGCACATCCAGACGTGCGCCTGTGACAGGGGCATCTTCATCATCGAGCCGCCAGCCTGCCGGCTGTAACGGCAGCGTTTCGCGGTCAAAGGCGATATCGCCCCCGTCCACCACCGCATCGCCATGTTTGATGCCTTTGAAGTCGAACAGACTGACATCGGCGAGGTGCGACGGCACGACATTCTGCATCGCACTGAACATCGTTTCGATACGGCCCGGGTAGCGCTTATCCCAGTCACGCAGCATATCGGCTACCACCTGACGCTGCAGGTTTGGCTGAGAACCGCAGAGGTTGCAGGGGATAATCGGGAACTGACGCGCTTCCGAGAAGCGGATGATATCTTTTTCGCGGCAGTAGGCCAGCGGGCGGATCACAATCTGCTTGCCATCGTCGCTCATCAGCTTCGGTGGCATGCCTTTCATTTTCCCGCCATAAAACATGTTGAGGAACAGCGTCTGCAGAATGTCATCGCGGTGGTGGCCCAGCGCAATTTTCGTGCAGCCCAGCTCCGTGGCAACGCGGTACAGAATGCCACGGCGCAGGCGTGAGCAGAGAGAGCAGGTGGTTTTCCCTTCCGGAATCTTCTCTTTGACGATGGAGTAGGTATCTTCTTCGATAATCCGGTACTCCACCCCCTGAGACTCCAGATAGGCCGGGAGGATATGCTCAGGGAAGCCAGGCTGCTTCTGGTCCAGGTTAACGGCAATCAGGCTGAAACTGACCGGGGCGCTTTTTTGCAGACTGCGCAGAATTTCCAGCATGGTATAGCTGTCTTTTCCGCCCGACAGGCAGACCATGATGCGGTCACCTTCTTCGATCATATTGAAATCTGCAATGGCTTCGCCGACATGACGGCGCAGGCGTTTCTGCAGTTTATTGAGGTTGTACTGTTCTTTCTTGTCAACCGTTTGATTATCTTGCATTTTTACCTATCTCTAAAACCAGAAAGCGTAGCCTGAGGGCAAATCAACGTGCGCATTCAGCCAGCCACTTCTCTGCGGTGTCACGAATATGCAGCGTATGGTACGGATTGTTGCCGCGAATGCCAGTGCCGGAGTGAAGTAATCCGCGGATTAAGACGCCAGAGTTCACCTTCCGCACGTTGCGTAAAGGCAAACGGGGAGATAAAGGGATGTTGCAGCATTTCACATTGGCGCATGCGGCGGAGAAAAGTCAGCGTTACCTCCTCAGCTGGCGGGGACCTCTTTCCACTGACAGTCGATTTCATCACTGTGCGAGGAGCAGGAGGGGGATGAAGCCTGGTCAGTCGCGGTTCGCGCGTTATCGTTCTTTGTCGCGCAGCCTGCGATCATAAAAATGAAGGAGAGGATTAACAGATATTTCATTGATGCCACCGGTTCAGCAAATTAACCAGCATGAGCAGGTAAAGATCAATCAGACATAAACAGGCACTATTATATCGTGAGTGAAATTTGACCCATATCAAATTTAAATATTTTGCTTTTTAAATCGGGAGTTCTGCGTGAGTCAGGCTGGGACAGATTAAACGGAGTGATCTGAAAGTCGCACGCGGTTTAATCTGTGTTGAGCGGAAAAGATTATAATCAGCTTCATCGACAGGCTGGTTTAATGGCCTGAATCGAACTCTCTGTTAATTTCAGACTGCACTTTATTCTCTGGAAAATGAGATAGTAAACAATCAGTTGTTTGTTTCTTGAGAACGTGTCCACCCGGATGAAAAAGCATAACGTCGTCGGGCTGGGCTTTATCCAACGTAAAATCAACAGACAGACATCCGGGGATTCGTTTCGCACATTTCGGCAATACAGCGGAACAAAGGAACCGTTTAATATCCCGCTGTGCAATCAGGTTAAAAAAGGAGGGGTGATTAACCGCGATGAGAAAGCCGGATAACGATCACAAAATAAAAAAGTCTGGTGTGAAATTTTTCATGACGCTGCTGCTTTTTTTAATCTGTTATGTCGCCGTAATGTATGGTGGCGTTCTGCTGCTGCTGAACCGGCACGGCTTACTCCATTTTCTGCTGCACTGAATTTAATTAGCCGCAGGCTTTAAAGATCCAGCGATAGGCATGGTGTAAAAAATGTCTGAGTATGCCAAGAATGTTTTCAGCGCCTTCCTCAGCCAGACATTGTCCGGTTTCAAGCGCATTATTCACCGAGTTGCGATGGTCCAGAATCATGATAATCGCCACCGCAGCCGCGATCAGGATAACCGTCAGCAGGCTTAGCCCGCGCCAGTTGCTTTTACGTGCGGTCGCGGACAGGGCATTGTCTGCAGGGTCAGAGTCAGGGCGCATTGGTCTCCGGCTGTCATCATTTCGCTGATAAATAATACCGGATTATGTCATTAATTTCTGACCGGCTCCATGTGTCAGGTCAGAGGATGGTCATTCTGAAGGGTGACAGTGGATCAGGCTGTTAACAACGTCGGCAGCAGGCAAGGGGAGCGCCATCGTCTGCGCCGACATTTTCAGGGTCTGAAACCCACCGGGCTGGCGCACCAGCCCGGTGAGACAGGACAGATGCTCACATCATCTCCAGCGACTGGACCCCTTTAATCTCCATCACCTTATCGTAAAGATGCGCGTCATTTGACCTGCGCGACAGCGTAACCTGCACGCTGAGTTCACACAGTCCGCTTTCCTGATCGCGATTAATCACCGTCACGTTGCCGTAGCGGATGCCTTCCCGCTGCATCACCAGCAGCACCAGCGGCACACTCTTCGGCTTCAGGAAAACCAGCAGGGTATGGTGTTTACCGATTAAAACGTGGCTCAGACGACGGAACACTTCCAGCACGACCAGCGCCAGCACGGTGCCATAGATGCCGATCTCATACATGCCGCTGCCGATGACCAGGCCAATCGCTGCGGTTACCCATAAACCCGCCGCCGTGGTTAAGCCTTTCACCACCTGCTTCTGGATCATGATGGTACCCGCGCCAAGGAAGCCCATGCCGCTGACCACCTGCGCCGCAATACGGCTGGGGTCCAGCGCGACATGGTCGCTGTTCAGCATATCGGCAAAGCCATATTTCGACACCAGCATGAACATCGCACTGCCGATCCCGACCAGGATGTGGGTGCGGAGTCCGGCTTCTTTGGCCCGCATCTGCCGCTCCAGGCCGATGAGGCCGCCTAAAATACCGGCCAGCGCAATGCGAATTAACATATCCATTAACATGGCTTTACTCCGAAATAAGGGGGGCCGGAAAAGGGTGACAGTTCAGTGTTACCAGGTAAACAAGATAATTCTGCTTGCAAAACACGCCGCAGAAATTTGTAAAAAGCTGTTTCACCTCTCGACCCCTTGTGCTGCCTGACATATGCTGAGCCAGCCTATTATCCCAATTCCCGGAGTCCGACTGATGAAAGCAGCCACCTTTTTGCTGGCCGGTGCCGCGTTATTCCTCTCTGCCTGCAGCAGCCACAGTGATGATAACGAGCCACCGCAACAAGCCACCGCCGCCCATGTTCAGCCCCGCGTGGTGATGTCTTCTCTGGCAGAAAGCACCTGTGAAAATGCAGGCGGAACCCTGGCTTTTTCGCATCAGCTGGATGGATCCCGGGTGGGGATGTGTCAGTTAGTGAACGGGCGTCGTTGTGATGAGCAGGCGCTGATCGGCGGGCACTGCGCGCGCTGATAGACAGGCCGGATTGCTCCGGCCCGCACCCTCAGACAGAGAGTCGGTTCGGGCAGTTTTCACCGCGATCGAGCTGACTGAGATTGCTTAACGTGGTTTCAGAAATGGCGGTCAGGGCTTCGGCGGTTAAAAACGCCTGATGCCCGGTGAAGAGCACGTTATGGCACGCCGACAGACGGCGGAAGACATCGTCCTGAATCACATCATTCGACTTATCTTCAAAGAACAGGTCGCGTTCGTTCTCATAGACATCCATGCCGAGCGCGCCAATCTTCTGCTGCTTCAGCGCATCAATCGCCGCCTGTGAATCGATCAGACCACCGCGGCTGGTATTGATAATCATGACGCCGTCACGCATCTGGCTGAACGCCTCGGCGTTGAGCAGATGGTGATTTTCCGGCGTCAGCGGGCAGTGCAGCGTAATAACGTGCGACTCCGCAAACAGCGTCTTCAGATCGACATACTCCGCGCCAAGTTCCAGCGCCTGCTCGCTCGGCCAGGGGTCAAACGCCAGCAGCCGCATGCCAAAGCCTTTCAGGATGCGCATGGTCGCAATGCCGATTTTACCGGTGCCTATCACGCCCGCCGTTTTGTTATGCATGTTAAACCCGGTCAGGCCGTCGAGTGAAAAGTTCGCGTCACGGGTGCGCTGATAGGCGCGATGAATACGACGGTTCAGCGTCATCATCAGGCCGATAGCATGCTCCGCGACCGCTTCCGGCGAATAGGCGGGCACACGCACCACCTCCAGGCCCAGCTCTTTTGCAGCGTCCAGATCGACATTATTAAAACCGGCACAGCGCAGCGCGATATACTTCACACCCAGCGCGGCCAGCTCTTCCAGCACCGGTCGGCTGCCATCATCATTGACAAAGATGCAGACCGCATCGCAATCCACTGCCGTTTTTGCGGTGCTTTCAGTGAGTAAAAAGTCGAAGAACACCAGTTCAAAGCCGAACTGCTGATTGACCTGCTCAAGGTATTTCTGATCGTAATGCTTGGTGCTGTAAACCGCGATCTTCATCGTTGTGCTCCTGCAGAGGTGATAGACCAAGGATAACGTTTTCTGACGGACTTTGCTGAAACCGCTGAAATGCGTCCGGGGCAGACCTTCACCTCGCGCAATTTACATGCCATCATCATGGTCAGGATAGGGTGAGGAAAAGGATTATGGCTTTTATGCCACGGAGAGTCCGGCGGCGACTGGCGGCTATTCTGGCGCTGATTCTGCTGCTGCTCGGCCTGATGTTAACAGTGACACAATGGCTGCCCCGGCTGGTCGGGATCTGGCTGCCGCAGGAGACCCGCATTGAGCTGTCTGGCGCACCGCGCTGGCGGGAGGGAAGCCTGTGGTTGCCTGAAATTCGTTATCTGGCGGGCGACTGTACGCTGGCAACGGTAGAAGCCGTCTCGCTGGGCTGGCATCAGTCGCGCTGGAAACTAAACGCGTCCGCGCTGACGCTGGACAGCGCCTGTCTGCAAAAACTGCCGGCGGACGACGACAATCCCGGTTCGCCCAGAACGCTGGCCGAATGGCAGGCAATGCTGCCGGGTGCCGATGTCCATCTGGATAAGCTGACGGTGGCCCCGTGGCAGACCTACGCGGGTGCACTGGATCTCACGCTGGAAAAAGATCGCCAGCGTCTGACTTATCGGGGTGACAATCTGCAGCTGGCGGCAACGCTGACCGGTCAGCAGCTGGCAGTCGATCATCTGACGCTGACCCATCCGGCACTCTCTGAACCCATCACCCTCGAGGGTCATCTTGAACTTCCCACCTTTGCCAGTGACCTGCCGGTAAATGGCGAGGTGGCCGGACAACTGGCGCTGGCTGCGCTGCCGTATCCGCTTCAGCTCAGCCTCAACTGGCAGCAGCAGCAGGGCGTATTAGTCGCAACGACGGCGGAACAGGATCGCCCGCTTCTGCGTCTCCCCTGGCAGATCAGTCGCGACCAGATTCAGATTGAGAAGGGGGAATATTACTGGCCGTTCGCCGCCCAGCCGCTCTCCGGCTTTGTGAATCTGACGCTGGAGAACTGGCAGTCGGGGCTTGAACAGAGCCAGATCAGCGGACGCCTCAATCTGCTGACCCGGGGGCGCGGCGGCAAGGGCAACGTTGTGCTGGGTCTCGGCCCCGGCCACCTCAGCCTGACAGAGAGCCATCTGCCGTTTCAGCTGACCGGCGAAAGTAAGCTGGCGGATCTGCAACTCTACGGCTCTATTCCGGGCGTGCTCAGCGGGTCACTCCTCGACCCTCAGCTGCAACTCCAGCCTAAATCGCTGCTGCGCCTGCGGGGCCGCCTGCTCTCCACGCTGGAGGTGGACGAGGCGCGCTGGCCGCTGGCGGGCGTGCGCCTCTCATCGCAGGGGATTGATGGCCGTCTGCAGGCGATTCTTAACGCGCACGATGCCAGTTTTGGCCGTTTCCGGCTGCATCTCGATGGGCGTGCCAGCGACTTCTGGCCTGATAAGGGCGAATGGAACTGGCGCTACTGGGGCGGAGGCGAGATGCTGCCGCTTCAGGCACGCTGGGATGTAAAAGGCACGGGCGGCTGGCACGATACGCTGATCCATCTGGATACGCTCTCCACCGGGTTTAATCAGCTGGCCTACGGCAGTGTCAACGTCGCCAGTCCGCGTCTGACGCTCACTGAATCCGTTAACTGGCAGCGCGATGCGGCCCACCCGGCGTTTAATGGCCATTTCCGGCTGCAGGCGGGCGAGACCCGGTTCAGCTATGGCGGCAGGCTGGCTGATTCTACGCTCGATTTCGAGGCGAAAGGCCGCGACCCCGGCGACTTTATCTGGCGGGGCAGCCTGAATGCCGGCAGGATTGGCCCGCTGCGGGTCAATGGTCGCTGGGATGGCGAACGGCTGCGCGGTCAGGCCTGGTGGCCGTCACAGTCGCTCCGGGTGTTTCAGCCGTTAATCAGCCCGGATATGAAAATGCAGATTCAGGATGGTCAGCTGCAGGCGCAGTTCGCCTTTTCCGCTGCTCCCGGGCAGGGTTTTCAGGCCGGTGGACACTGGTCGGTGAAGCAGGGTAGCGTCTGGACGCCGGACAGCCAGATCAATGGTATCGACTTCTCACTGCCCTTTCGCTTCAGGGCCGGGCAGTGGCAGTTTGGTCAGCATGGCCCGGTTTCCCTGCGCATTGCCGAGGTAAAAAACCAGTTTGCGATGCAGAATATCCGTGCCGATCTGCAGGGCAGCTGGCCGTGGAGCGAAGCCGCGCCGCTGAGGTTGCAGGATGTCAGTCTGGAACTCCTCGGCGGGCAGATTACGCTGCCCGCATTGCAGATGCCACAGCATGAGCCTGCGCGGGTAACGCTGCGTCAAATCAGCCTCAGCGAGCTGGTGACCGCACTGAAGCCTAAGCAGTTCGCCATGTCGGGACGGGTTAACGGTGAACTGCCGCTGTGGCTCAATAATCCCCGCTGGCTGGTCGAGAAAGGGTGGATAGCCAACAGCGGCCCTCTGACTTTCCGGCTGGACAACGATATGGCGGATGCCATTACCCGTAATAACGTCGCCACTGGCGCGGCGCTGGACTGGCTACGCTATATGGAGATCTCCCGCAGCTGGGCGACGATTAATCTGGATAACCTCGGCGACCTGAGCATGACGGCAGAGGTGCAGGGCGTCAGCCGGTTCAGCAACCGTCGTCAGACGGTGAATCTTAACTACCATCATCAGGAAAATCTGTTTCAGCTCTGGCGCAGCCTGCGCTTTGGCGATAATTTGCAATCCTGGCTGGAACAACACGCGACTTTGCCATCGAACAAGGACACTTCACCATGAGCCTGAGGGCACTACTGGTTCTGGCAGCCGGACTGCTGAGCATCGGCTGCGTGCCGCGCATTGAGGTTACGGCACCCAAAGATCCCATCACCATCAATATGAACGTAAAAATTGAGCATGAGATCCACATCAAGGTGGATAAAGACGTGGAAGCGTTACTGAAAAACCAGAGCGGTCTGTTCTGAGGAGAGCACGTATGAGACGCAAAAGCGCGGCGCTGCTACTCGCGCTGATGATGATGCAGCCCGCCTGGGCGCTGACGCTGGATCAGGCCCGGCAGTCGGGGCTGGTGGGCGAAACGCTCTCCGGCTACCTCGCGGCGCGCGCCGGAGACAGCGAAACCCAGGCACTGGTGCAGCGCATCAACGCCGGACGGCATCAGCAATATCAGCGGCTGGCAGAACAGAACAATCTCTCCACGGCAGATATCGCCAGCATTGCCGGGCAGAAACTGGTGAGCCGGGCGGCGGTGGGGGAATATGTGCGCGGCATTAACGGTCAGTGGCTGAGAAAAGAGGCTCCGGGCACGCCGTAAGCCGCAAAAAAAAACCGGGCGCGTGGCCCGGTTGATTGTGCGTCTCATCCTGAGATGAGCGCCTTTTAAGCGGTGACGATCTGTTTGATCGCGTCTTTCGCTTCAGCGGTCGCTTTGCTGGCCACTTCAGGACCGTAGGCGATACCTTCAGCAAACACGAACTCAACGTCAGTGATGCCGATGAAGCCCAGGAACAGCTTAACGTATGGCGTCAGCAGATCGGTCGGGGTGTCTTTGTGAATCCCGCCACGGCTGGTGATCACAACCGCTTTTTTCCCTTTAACCAGACCTTCCGGGCCTGCTTCGGTGTAGCGGAACGTCACGCCTGCACGGGCAATCAGGTCGAAATAGTTTTTCAACTGGGTCGGGATGTTGAAATTGTACATCGGTGCCGCAATAACCACTTCGTCATGTGCCTGCAGTTCTTCAATCAGCGCGTTGGAGAGATCCAGCGCTTCCTGCTGGCGCGGAGACAGCGGCGTGTCAGAAGGACGCATAGCACCGACCAGTTCACCATCCAGAACCGGAATCGGGTTCGCAGCCAGATCACGAACGGTCACGTCTTTACCCTGGGCTTTTGCCTGTTCAACGTAGAAGTCAGCAAGCTGGCCTGATTGTGAGTAGCCTGCGAGGATGCTTGATTTCAGAACTAAAACTTTGCTCATGGTGATTTCCTGTCTGTAACGCGGAAGGGTTTCCGCTCAATGGTTTACACTCTACGGTTATCAATGGCGCGGTGAAAGCGCAATATTTCGAGAGCTATGTTCGAATTTATTGAATAAGCGTAACCGGGGCACGTCCCCGGAACAGTTCAGAATGTGCTATTATGCGCGCAATTATTTTCACTGAATCAGCTGGTTATCCCGGCGTCCAGGGCGCTGTTTCTGCAGCGACACTGTCTGAGTAAGGTACGTCACTATTATGTCATCTCCCGATACGTCTCCACTGACCGCGCTCCGGGCCCGGCTCGACGGCTTAATGCTTCGCGATCGCCAGCGGCTGCAGCGCCGTCTGCAGGGGGCCAGAAAAGTCAAAAGCCCCGAGGCACAACAGGGCATAGCCCGCGAGCTGGAGCAGGACGTTTTCGCCGCTGAACAGCGTGTCGCCCAGCGGCGCGCGGCGACGCCAGCCATCACCTTCCCGGACAATTTGCCTGTCAGCCAGAAACAGCAGGATATCGCTGACGCGATTCGCGATCACCAGGTCGTGATTGTGGCCGGGGAAACCGGCTCCGGTAAAACCACGCAGCTGCCGAAAATCTGTCTGGCGCTGGGGCGTGGCGTGACCGGATTGATTGGTCACACCCAGCCCCGTCGCCTGGCGGCACGCACCGTGGCCAATCGCATCGCCGATGAGCTGAACACCTCGCCCGGCGGCTGTGTCGGCTATAAAGTGCGCTTTAATGACCAGGTGAGCGAGCTGACCCAGGTCAAACTGATGACCGATGGGATCCTGCTGGCGGAGATCCAGCAGGATCGCCTGCTGATGCAATATGACACCATCATCATCGACGAAGCCCACGAGCGCAGCCTGAATATCGACTTCCTGCTCGGTTATCTGCGTGAGCTGCTGCCGCGGCGTCCCGATCTCAAGGTGATCATCACCTCTGCGACCATCGACCCGCAGCGTTTCTCGCGGCATTTCAACGATGCGCCGGTTATCGAAGTCTCCGGCCGCACCTTCCCGGTGGAAGTGCGCTACCGGCCGGTGGTTGAAGAGGCGGAGGATGGCGACCGTGACCAGCTGCAGGCGATCTTTGATGCCGTCGATGAACTCGGACAGGAGAGCCGGGGCGATATTCTGATCTTCATGAGCGGCGAGCGTGAAATCCGCGATACCGCCGACGCGCTGAATAAGCGCGACCTGCCGCACACTGAAGTGCTGCCGCTGTATGCACGACTGTCGAACGCCGAACAGAACCGGGTGTTTCAGTCGCACAGCGGCCGCCGCATCGTGCTGGCCACCAACGTGGCGGAAACCTCGCTGACGGTGCCCGGCATCAAATATGTGATTGACCCCGGCACCGCGCGTATCAGCCGCTACAGCTTCCGCACCAAAGTGCAGCGTCTGCCGATTGAGGCGATTTCTCAGGCCTCGGCCAATCAGCGTAAAGGACGATGCGGACGTGTTTCCGACGGTATCTGTATCCGCCTCTACTCGGAAGAGGATTTCCTGAGTCGTCCGGCCTTTACTGACCCCGAAATTCTGCGCACCAACCTGGCGTCGGTGATCCTGCAGATGACCTCGCTGGGGCTGGGCGATATCGCGGCGTTCCCCTTTGTGGAAGCGCCCGATAAACGCAATATTCAGGATGGTATCCGCCTGCTGGAAGAGCTGGGCGCGCTGACGCTGAATGAAGAGACGGGCCACTATACGCTCACCGGCTCCGGGCGACAGCTGGCGCAGCTGCCGGTCGATCCGCGCCTGGCGCGAATGGTGCTGGAGGCGCAGCGGCTGGGCTGTGTGCGCGAAGTGATGATTATCACTGCGGGCCTGTCGATTCAGGACCCGCGCGAACGTCCGGCAGAGAAGAAGCAGGCCTCTGATGAAAAACACCGGCGCTTTGCTGACAAAGATTCCGACTTCCTGGCCTATGTCAATCTGTGGAACTATCTGGCGGAGCAGCAGAAAGCTCTGTCCGGCAACCTGTTCCGACGCCAGTGCAAAAGCGACTTTCTCAACTATCTGCGCGTGCGTGAGTGGCAGGATATCTACACCCAGCTGCGGCAGGTGGTGCGCGAACTGGGTATTCCGGTCAATAGCGAACCGGCCCCGTTACAGCAGGTTCACTGTGCGCTGTTGAGCGGTCTGCTGTCGCACATCGGACAGAAAGATGCCGACAAGCAGGAGTACACCGGCGCGCGTAATACCCGCTTCGCCATCTTCCCTGGCTCCGGGCTGTTTAAGAAGCCGCCGAAGTGGACCATGGTGGCAGAGCTGGTCGAA
The DNA here is from genome assembly GCF_008631515.1 of Pantoea sp. M_10. Taxonomy (NCBI): domain Bacteria; kingdom Pseudomonadati; phylum Pseudomonadota; class Gammaproteobacteria; order Enterobacterales; family Erwiniaceae; genus Pantoea; species Pantoea sp. M_10. The sequence goes on from NZ_VWUL01000001.1 coordinate 209,689, forward strand.
ACCAGCCGCCTCTGGGGGCGGACGGCGGGACGCATTGAGCCGGAGTGGATTGAACCGCTGGCGCAGCATCTGACGAAGCGCAGCTACAGCGAACCGCACTGGGAGAAATCGCAGGGGGCGGTGATGGCAACCGAGAAGGTCACGCTCTATGGCCTGCCGATTGTTGCCGCGCGCAAGGTCAACTACGGCAGCATCGATCCCACCCTGAGCCGCGAACTCTTTATCCGTCACGCCCTGGTTGAGGGCGACTGGCAGACGCGTCACGCTTTCTTCCGCGCCAATCAGAAACTGCGCAGCGAAGTGGAAGATCTGGAGCATAAATCCCGTCGCCGCGACATTCTGGTCGATGACGAAACGCTGTTTGCTTTTTATGACCAGCGCATCGGCAAAGAGGTGGTCTCGGCCAGACATTTTGACAGCTGGTGGAAACGGGCCAGCCGCGATAACGCCGATCTGCTCAACTTCGACAGGCAGATGCTGATCAAAGAGGGCGCGGACAAGGTCAGTCAGCTCGACTATCCCAACTTCTGGCATCAGAGCAACCTGAAACTGAAGCTGAGCTACCAGTTCGAGCCAGGCGCAGATGCCGATGGTGTGACGGTCCATATTCCGCTGCCGTTGCTGAATCAGGTTGAGGATAGCGGCTTTGAATGGCAGATCCCCGGCGTGCGCCGTGAGCTGATTATTGCGCTGATTAAGTCGCTGCCGAAACCGCTGCGCCGCCATCTGGTGCCTGCTCCCAACTACGCCGAGGCGTTTCTGGGAAGGGTGACGGCGATGGAGATGCCGCTGGCAGATGCGCTGGCGCGCGAGTTTCGCCGCATGACCGGCGTTACGCTGGAGCGGGAGAACTGGCAGTGGGATCAGGTTCCCGATCATCTGAAAATGACCTTCCGGGTAGTCGACGAGCACAATCGTAAACTGCTGGAAGGCAAGGACCTCACCGCGCTCAAGGCCCGGCTGAAAGACAAAGTGCAGGAGACGCTGTCGAAAGTGGCCGATGACGGGCTGGAACAGAGCGGACTGCATCTCTGGAGCTTTGGTGAACTGCCTCGCAGCTATGAACAGAAGCGCGGCAGTTACCAGGTTAAAGCCTGGCCTGCGCTGGTAGATGAAAAAGAGAGCGTTGCTATCCGCCTGTTTGACAGCGAACAGGAGCAGCAAAAAATGATGTGGCGCGGCCAGCGTCGTCTGCTGCTGCTGAATGTGCCATCGCCGGTGAAGTATCTGCACGAGAAGTTACCGAACAAGGCCAAACTCGGACTCTACTTTAACCCCTATGGCAAAGTGCTGGAGCTGATCGACGACTGCATCGCCTGCGGCATCGATAAACTGATGGGGGAAGCGGGCGGCCCTGCCTGGGATCAGGCCTCGTTTGAGCAGCTGCGTGACAAAGTCCGCGGTGAGCTTAATGAGACCGTGGTGACGATAGCTAAGCAGGTAGAGCAGATTCTGACGGCGGTCTTTAACATCAATAAACGGCTGAAAGGCCGGGTGGATATGACCATGGCGCTGGCGCTGTCCGATATCAAAGCGCAGTTAAACGGACTGGTCTATCGGGGCTTTGTCACCGGCAACGGCTGGCAGCGACTGGCCGACACGCTGCGTTATCTGCAGGGTATCGAGCGGCGACTGGAGAAACTGCCTGCCGATCCGCACAGCGATCGGGCACGGATGCTGAAAGTTCAGGCGGTGGAACAGGCGTACCAGGCGTGGCGCAACAAGCTGCCGCCGCAGCGTCAGGATGATGAAGAGGTGCTCAGCATTCGCTGGATGATTGAAGAGCTGCGCATCAGCTACTTTGCTCAGCAGCTGGGTACGCCTTATCCGATCTCGGATAAGCGTATTCTGCAGACGATGGAGCAGATAGCGGGCTGAAAGCCGGGTGCGCACGGAGCGTGTGCACCCGACAGCCGCTCAGGCTACACGCAATTACTGCGCGAGGGATTCCAGCTTATCTTTAAATGAGGTGACCGCAATCGCGCGGTTGTCCGCCAGATAGCGATCCTTTGCCGCGGGCGCGGAGCTCTGCACCGCAATCAGCTGCCAGCCTTTGTCGCTGTTGAGCAGCAGCGGTGAACCGCTGTCGCCGGGCAGGGTGTCGCACTGATGTGACAGCACGGCGCGCTGCGCCCAGCCGGTAATCAGACAGTTGCTGTGGGAATAGAGGGTATCCAGGTGATCGGCCGGATAGCCCGCCTGCGTCACTTTACGACCGGTCAGCTTCAGGGCGGCGGTCAGGTCGCTGCGCGAGCCCTCAAACAGCGGGATAGGGGTAATGGCCGACGGTGGATTGCGTAATATCACAATGCCATAGTCATACGGGGCCGCACTGCTCGGCACGATCCAGCCTTCACCATCCGCCTTTAACTTAGAGGCCAGCGAGGGCTCAACCCGTGCATCAATGTCATGCAGTTCATAGCGCCAGCCTTTGTCGCTGGCCATAAAACGCAGCGCAACCGGCTTATCAAAGTTACCCGGCGGGGCGAGCAGACAGTGTCCGGCCGTCAGCGCCAGATGGGGAGAGATGAGCGTGGCTGTACAGAGGTTACCGCTTTCTGTTTCGAGCTGACCAATCGCATCCCAGGGAGCAGCGGTGATATCCGTGATTGCCTGGCGATGATCCTTCCCGAAGAACAGCATCTTAATTTCAGCCGGTGTCGGCGAATCATCGTCATCATCGGCATGAACCGTCGTGGCAAAGCTGAAAAGTCCAACCATTAACAAGGTAGCCAGGCGCATAGAAATCTCAATGGCGAGAAAATAGACGTTATTGTTATCACGTAAGAACGGTAACTATAGTCGGTGAGCGTTAAAAAAGGGAGTTTTATCGGTTAATCAGTACGCTACAGCAGTTAAATAAAGAAGCTGGCAGCAACAATGCCACACAGGATCATCACAAGCAGAATAATTTCGAAGCGATAGCGACGCACCATTTCATCCACTCCAGTAAAGAAACACCCGGCAGAACCGGGTGTTTTTAAGCATTATCGCGTGGCTGTGCGCCTGAGGGCGATCTTATTTAGCCGCTGATTTAACAACTTTCTTGTGGTGAACTTTCTTAGCTGCCTGCGCTTTCTGAGCAGGTTTTACTGCTTTCTTGTGGTGAACTTTCTTAGCAGCCTGCGCTTTCTGAGCAGGTTTTACCGCTTTCTTGTGATGAACTTTTTTCGCAGCCTGGGCTTTCTGTGCAGCGGGCTGAGTGGCTTTTTTGTGGTGAACTTTTTTAGCTGCCTGCGCTTTCTGGGCAGCAGGTTTTACCGCTTTCTTGTGGTGAACTTTTTTTGCTGCCTGCGCTTTCTGAGCAGCATCTTTTTTCACCGCTTTTTTGTGGTGAGTCTTTTTAGCAGCCTGCGCTTTCTGTGCTGCTTTATGGTGTTTCTTGTGTGCAGTTTTGTGAACGGTTTTAGCCGGTGCAGCTGCGGTGGTCGTGGTGGTCGCTGTTGCGGCTGGCGCAGCGGCTGGCGCAGCTGTGGTTTCAGCAGCGAAAGCAACAGAAGACATACCCATAGCAGCGGCGACAACCAGTGCAAATAATTTTTTCATTGCAAATCCCTCGGACTCTTTTTTCATGTGTAGCCCACTGCGGGGCCGGTGAAGAGACTATAGGGAAATCAACAAAGCCTGTCCGTGGGTGTTTGGTATCGGCGTGTAACCGATTGTACAAAGGGGGGAAAGGGCGGCGTGATGGCCGCCCGGAGGGTCAGTTCTTCAGATAACGCTGTTCAAGATGCTGGCGGAAATAAGCCGGGTTCAGCGCTTCGCCTGTCGCATTGATCAGCAGCTGGTCGGTAGAGAAGCGGCTGCCATGCTGCCAGATGTTCTGTTGCAGCCAGTCGAATACCGGTTGCAGTTCGCCGTGCTGAATCAGTTCGCTGAGCTGAGGAATGGCGGTCTGGACGGAGCGGAACAGCTGCGCGGCGTACATCGCGCCCAGCGTGTAGGTGGGGAAGTAGCCAAACGCGCCATCGGTCCAGTGAATATCCTGCATACAGCCATCGCGGTAGTTGCCACGGGTATCCAGACCCAGCGACTGCATCATCTTCTCATCCCACAGCGCCGGAATATCCTCAACCTCAATCTCCCCTTCAATCAGCGCCTGTTCGATTTCGTAGCGCAGAATGACATGAGCCGGGTAGCTCAGCTCATCGGCGTCCACCCGGATCAGGCCCGGCTTCACCTGCTGGGTCAGACGGATGAAATTATCCGCCTGCAGGGCAGGCTGGTCGCCAAAGGTGGCGATGATGGTCGGCAGAATGCGCTGCAAAAATTCGCGGCTGCGACCGAGCTGCATCTCCATGAACAGGCTTTGTGACTCGTGGATGGCGGTGGAACGCGCCAGCGCCACCGGCTGTCCTCGCCACTGCTGCGGCAGATTCTGCTCATAGCGGGCGTGGCCGGTTTCATGGATCACACCCATCATGGCGCTGAGAAACTCAGCCTCATTGTAACGGGTGGTAATTCGCACATCTTCCGGCACGCCGCCGCAGAAAGGATGCGCGCTGATGTCCAGGCGACCATGATTAAAGTCGAAGCCCAGCGTTTCCATGATGCTCAGCCCGAGCTGGCGCTGCGCAGGCACGGCGAATGGCCCCTGCGGCGTGACGATCGGCTGCTGCGCCTGCTTTTCCACGACCTGCTGTAACAGATCGGGCAGCCAGCTTTTCAGTTCGCCAAACGTCGCATCCAGCCTGGCGCGGGTCATGCCCGGTTCATAGAGATCGAGCAGAGCATCGTAACGCGAGCAGCCGCTGGCATCGGCGCGTCGCTGCGCCTCTTCTCGGCTCAGGCGCACCACCTCTTTCAGGTTGGTGGCAAAGCCCTGCCAGTCGTTAGCTGGGCGCTGAGTGCGCCACGCATGTTCACACACCGAACCGGCAATCGATTTGGCTTCCACAAAGTCGTCAGGCAGCAGGCTGGCCTGCTGGTAAGCACGCTGCATCTCATGAAGATTGGCCCGCTCAACATCGTTCAGCGACGCCTGCTCTGCGGCCTTCAGCCACTCTCCGACCTGGGGAGCCGTCAGGATCTGATGCTGCAGAACGCTCATCTCGGCCAGGGCTTCACCCCGCGCCTGACTGCCGCCTGGCGGCATCGTGGTCTGCATATCACAGCCGGCGATGGCCGTGACATGGCTGAAACGGGAGAGGCGCTGGAAGGTCGCGCTAAGGTGCTGATACGCTGAGGTCACGTGAGACTCCTTGTAGTGTTTAACGCAGCGGAATTTCCCGCAAGGGTAGATCAACCGGCCAGCAAAAGCGAACGCTGGCTCCGCCCAGCGGGCTGGCCTCAATGGTGACCTGGCCGCTCAGCGCCTGCGCAATAGAGTGGACAATCGCCAGCCCCAGTCCGCAGCCACCCGTCGCGCGATCGCGGCTCGGATCGAGCCGGACAAAAGGTTCGAAGACCCGTTCCCGCTCCTCCGGCGGAATGCCCGGACCATCATCCTCCACCTGCAGGCAGCCGGTTGCGCCGTCGAACCATAAGCTCACCCGCAGTCGCTGCTGCGCATAACGCAGCGCATTATTGACCAGATTATCCAGCACCCGCTCCATCAGGCGGCTGTCAGAAATCCCGATATTTTCACGCTGCGGCAGGTCGAGATCGATCCGGACATCGGGATTGATGGTGCGGAAGTCATCGAGGCGCTCGCGCAGCCAGCTGGCGAGATCCTGCGACTTCAGATTGAGGTCCACGCGTGGCCGGTCAAGCCGCGCATAGGTCAGCAGCTCCTCAATCAGGCTTTCAAGCTGGCCGATGTCGCGGTTCAGCGCCACCCGTTCGGCGTCCGTGAGGTTATCGCTCATCTCCAGCCGGTAGCGCAGACGCACCAGCGGCGTCCGCAGCTCATGGGCGATGCCGTCGATCAACTGCTTCTTACTGGCAACCAGGGTGTTGATGTTTTCCGCCATCTGGTTAAAGGCGATACCGAGCCGGAACAGGCTGGAGGTGCTGTCAAAATGGGTGCGCACATCCAGCTCACCGCGACCAAAGCGCTGAGCCGCTTTTTCCAGCCGCTGCATCTCCTGCCAGTGGGGGCGCAGCCAGATAAACACCGGCAGCGCCAGTGACATGCCGATAAAGACCAGCAGGGCAATATCGAGCAGCCGCATCTGATGCAGATAGAACAGATAGGGGATAGGCCCCACCGACAGCACGTAGTGGCTGCGCGGGATATGCTGCAAAAAGGTGTACTGGTCGTCGAGCGCCACAATCTCACCGGCGTGCAGGCGGCGCATATTGGTCTCATCGAGCTGGAATTTGTTCATCGGCTCGATATGCAGGTCAAACGAGAGGCCAAGATCGAGGCTCTTAATGGTTTTGTTCCAGTCGCGCGGCGGGATCTCCCGCAGTTCGCTGCGGATCAGATAGAGCGAGCTGGCCATCAGGTCATTCATCGACTGTCGGCCTGCGCGCTCGGCGGTGAACTTATAGACCAGTCCCACCAGCAGCGCCATCACCAGAAAGCAGACAAACAGCAGCAGATAGAACTGAATAAAAAGCTTTCTCATAGGACGCGGGTATCCCAGGCCTGAGGCGCAAACAGGTAGCCTTTGTTGCGGATGGTCTTGATACGAAACGGCTCGGTGGCGCTGTCGTGCAGCTTTTTGCGCAGGCGGGAAATGGCCACGTCAATGCTGCGATCCAGACCGTCATAGCTGACGCCGCGCAGGGTTTTCAGCAGCGCATCGCGGTTAAGCGTCTGACCGGCATGGCTGGCGAGGACCCAGAGCAGGTCAAAATCGGCCGTAGAGAGGGCGATCTGTTCGTCAAACAGCGTCACCTGTCGATTGAGGGCATCAATGGTCAGCGAGCCAAAACGCAGCATACGGTTCGCGGCAGGAATGGCGGGCGCATCCTCCGGCTGCGTCTGCTGAGACTGACGCAGATGCAGGCGCAGACGGGCCAGCAGGACCGCGGGTGGCGTGGTCTTCAGGATGTAATCCTGCGCGCCCATCTCCAGCGCCAGAATGTGATTCATGTCGCTGTCGAGTGAGGTGAGCAGCACAATGGGCCCCTGCCAGTTGGCCCGTAAATCACGGCAGATCGTCATGCCATCCTTGCCGGGTAGCATGATATCCAGCATCACCAGATCGGGTTGCTGTTCGGCAATCACCGCTTCAGCGCGGTCGCCGCGCGTCTCAACAATCACTTCAATGTCATGACGACCCAGGTAGGCCGCAATCAGTGAACCCACTTCGGGTTCATCTTCTACATAAACAATTTTGTTCATAGTTTACAAAGCAGAGACAGGGATGGGCGAAAGCATATCTTTTCCTGGTCCTGAGCTCTACGCTACCGCACGAAATATCCTTAGCTTGCTGGTATATAACCAACAAAATGTGCAATCATTAGCGCGGCCTTTTTGCGCCAGGTTTGGGATATCGTTGATTATTATGAGGAGCATTAGTGTGTCTGATAAAGAGCTGGCATCAGCCATATACCCTGACCGCATCTGCTTCAATTACAGTGACTTTCTTTCCGCTTCCTGCAAAAAACGCTGGAGCTTTGTCGATGCGATTTATGGCGTGATGCCGATATTCGGCATGGTGACACGGAAATCAGCCCACCGCTTACAGAGCAGTGACGACCCGTTAAAAGAATTAGCATTACAAATCATTTCTACCCAGGTGAGTGACGAAATTAACATCGCGCGCCTGGTCACCCTCGCGGAACAGCAGCAGATCAGCCGCTTTGATATCCAGCTCCCATATCCGCTGTCGGCGGAGCAGCTGGATGCCATTCATCATGAATATGCCAAGCCGCTGAATCTCACACAGCAGGATGACCTGCTGTGTGTGTCGATTCCGGTGCAGTCACACTAAGCGCGCCTTCCGCGCTACCTCGTCAGCTGCCACACGGCGGGCAGCGTCGCCGCGATCAGTAATCCCATCACAATCCGCTCCGGTGCGGTCAGCGCAGAGGCCGCGCGGCCTCCGCGGCGGGCAAAGAGAAACAGCAGCAGGCCCGGCGTATAGAGCACCACCGACATCATCAGATGCAGGGGGCCTGAGGCATAAAGCAGCCAGATGCCATACAGGCTGGCACCGAGACCGATCGCCATCGCCAGCGGCTTGTGCTGTCCGCGCACGACTTTGATCAGATACAACCCCACCAGCAGATAGGGCACCAGAATCATCTCCGAGGCGATGGTCAGCAGGTTGTTGTAATCCGCGCCGGTCACGGCGATCAGAATCAGGCAGACCTGAATACTGCCGTTGGTCAGCCACAGTGAGGCAGCGGGCGCGTTGTGGCGGTTTTGCCGGGCAATGCTGCGTGGAAAGGCACCCTGCTGCGCGGCAATCAGCGGCACTTCGGCAGCCATAATCGTCCAGCTCAGATAGGCGCCGCAGACGGAGATGATCAGGCCGATGGCAATCACCGCATCGCCCCAGTGTCCCATCAGTCGCGTCATCAGTCCTGCCATGGAGGGGTTGCGCATCCCGGCCAGTTCGGCACGGGGCACCACGCCCAGCGACAGCAGCGTCACCAGCAGATAAACCAGCAGGGCGGCCAGCACCGCCAGCAGGGTGGCGCGTCCCACATCTTTTTTCTGACGTGCGCGGGCAGAAACCACTACGGCCCCCTCAACCCCGATAAAGACCCACAGCGTGATCAGCATCGTCTGTTTGACCTGTTCCCACAGGGGTTGCCCCAGCGTGACGCCGGAAAAGTCGACGCGGAAGCGATCGTAGTTAAACGCCATCACCGCCAGCACGATAAACAGCAGCAGCGGCACCAGTTTGCCCAGCGTCGCCATCAGATTGATACTGGCCGCAGTCTGTACCCCGCGCAGTACCAGCCAGTGAACCAGCCACAGCAGCACCGAGGCCCCCAGCATCGCCTGCCAGGTATTGCCATCCCCAAAGATCACCCGATCCGGGGTATCCGTGAAAAAGCTCAGGGCGGAGAAGACGATCACCAGATAGGAGACGTTGGCGATGACAGCACAGAGCCAGTAGCCCCAGGCGGAGCAGAAGCCTGTCAGTTCACCGAACCCGGCGCGGGCGTAGGTGAAAATGCCGCCGTCGAGTTCAGGTTTCAGGCGGGTCAGCAGCAGCATCGCCAGCGACAGAAAGATGATGCCGACGCCGGTAATCAGCCAGCCCAGCAGCAGCGCCGCCGGACCCGCCACCGCAGCCATATTTTGCGGCAGACTGAACACGCCGGCACCCAGCATGGAACTGAGTACCAGCGCCGTCAGCGCACCGAGACCTAATTTTTTCTCCAAAACAACCTTCCCGCTAGCATATATGGCTGGATAAATCGGATTTCATCGCTGGGTTATCGCAGACTCGCGGCAGAAAACAGGGACAAACTCCGGCAAAACAGGCGGCAGATTTTACGGAGTGTGGCGGGGGATGGCAATGCGTGACTATGCAAATCCGCGCAGGAATTATGCAAACAGCAGGGCGGCGGGCGCCGCCCTGAAGAGATTACTTAAACAGGTCAGCGGTGACGGTCAGGTTACCGCCACTCTGGTTCTGCCACTGACGGGTCACGTGATAGAACTTCGCACCTTTATCAGACGCACGCTTCGCCACTTCTTCAGAAACTTCGGTAGGGGAACCGAAGTGACCGGTAAACGTCACGGTGTCAAATGGCTGCATCTGCGCGGCCGTAATCGCGTTCACTTCCTGCACGGATTTGCCGTTTGGCAGATTGACCGTGTAACGCTTGCCGGTTGAGCTCTGGGTTTCGAAGAAGCGGCCCACTTTATTGCTCGGTGTCTCAGAGGAGGCGACGCCAGGGATTTCAACCTGAGCGGCCGCTGCGCCACCCGCAGCCAGTGCAGCTTTACCCGCTTCTGAGTCGGCAGGAATCGCGTTCGGCGTCTGAACCACACGCGCTTTAGCATCCGCTTTATAGACGTAGGCTGTGATGTACTGGTTGCCGCCGCTGTTGGCGTCAATCTGACGAACAATAAAGAATGAGGCGGCGCCTTTCTCTTTAGCCGCTTTTGAAATCGCATCGTTGACATCAGGCTGGCTGGCAAAGAAGCCGCTGACGGAAACGGTGTCGAAAGGTTCGAGCTTATAAGCTTCAGCCTTTGGCAGTTCGTTGACGCCGTTAAAGCGACGGTATTGGGTGGTTTCGGAAGCGGCCGGGGCATCAGCCTTGTAGAGGTCGGCAGTAACACGCCAGTTGCCGCTGTTGCCGTTGCTGTCGTTGATCCCCTGAATGTAGAAAGAAGCAGCGCCCATCTCATCTGCACGCTTAGAGACCGCATCGGCTGCGTCGCCAATTGCGTTGAAACGGCCGGTGATATTAATACGTTCGAATGGCTTCAACGCGGCCGCTTTTTCTGGCGTTAACTCCTGCGCAGCGAATGCATTAGCTGCCAGCAGGGACAACAGAGTGGACGCCAGAATAGTGTTCTTCAGCTTCATAAAAATAATCCTTCGCCTTACGCAAAAATGAGTACGAAAACGTGCTGGACTCTTGATGTATAACAGATTAGCCGCTGATTATTGCATGTTATAAACAGACTGTCGCAGCGATTTTTTGCGCGATATCGCGTTATTCACCTCCCTGTTTTTCATCTGACTGTCATGAAATGCGTTTAAGGCGTCATTTCTGGACGCTGTTACCACTAAAAATGGTAACACTTAGCGCTATAACAGTTAATGCATTGTTAATTAAGGGTTTTTATTGTTGATTAATTCGTCCGGAGCGCAATTTTCATAGCAGATTATCTGCTGATGACGCGTTTTAATAGCGTAATAATGCAGGATTTCAAAGCGAATACTGAATAATCAGGTGAATGTCTCCATCTGCGGTTACCGTTGTGGATCAGGCGTCACAATTTAAGTAGGTTATAAACACTTTGAAATATCTGCATTTCGACTATAAGCAGCTGAAACCGCGTTTCGGCTGCGCTGTCGTGGTGCGGATTCGGGCCATCATCCTTTAACCGATGAAAGGAAACACTATGTTAATTGGAATACCCAAGGAAAGGTTGCCAAACGAGTCGCGCGTGGCAGCCACGCCAAAGACCGTGGAACAACTGATCAAACTGGGTTTCAGCGTCACGCTTGAGCACGACGCCGGTAAACGCGCCAGTTTTGATGACGAAAGTTACCTTGCTGCGGGTGCCACCCTCAGCGATCGTCAGCAGGTCTGGCAGGCCGATATCGTCATGAAGGTAAACGCACCCGATGACGACGAAATTGCGCTGACCCGTGCAGGCAGTACGCTGGTCAGTTTTATCTGGCCCGCCCAGAATCCGGCGCTGCTGGAAAAGCTGGCCGCCCGTCAGGTGACGGTGATGGCGATGGATTCGGTGCCGCGTATTTCGCGCGCGCAGTCGCTGGATGCCCTGAGCTCGATGGCCAACATCGCCGGTTATCGCGCTATCGTCGAGGCGGCACATGAATTTGGCCGCTTCTTTACCGGTCAGATTACTGCGGCAGGTAAAGTGCCACCGGCAAAAGTGATGGTGATTGGGGCTGGCGTGGCCGGACTGGCTGCGATAGGCGCGGCGGGCAGCCTGGGCGCCATCGTCCGGGCGTTTGATACCCGTCCCGAAGTCAAAGAGCAGGTGCAGAGTATGGGCGCCGAATTCCTCGAACTCGATTTTGAAGAGGAGGCGGGCAGTGGGGATGGCTATGCCAGAGTCATGTCCGACGCCTTTATCAAAGCGGAGATGGCGCTGTTCGCCAGCCAGGCCAGAGAGGTGGACATCATTGTCACCACCGCGCTCATCCCAGGCAAACCGGCTCCGAAACTGATCACCGAAGAGATGATCGCCAGCATGAAGCCGGGCAGTGTGATTGTGGATCTGGCGGCGCAGACCGGCGGCAACTGTGCGCTGACCGTCGCCGACCAGGTGACCGTGACACCCAATGGCGTGAAAATTATCGGCTATACCGATCTGCCCAGCCGGCTGGCGACGCAGTCCTCACAGCTGTACGGCACCAATCTGGTCAACCTGCTCAGGCTGCTCTGCAAAGAGAAAAATGGCGAAATCCAGGTCGATTTTGAGGATGTGGTGGTGCGGGGCGTGACGGTGGTGCGCGACGGCGAAATCACCTGGCCCGCGCCGCCGATTCAGGTCTCTGCTGCCCCTCAGGCCAGACCTGCCGCCGCGAAACCCGCTGAGAAACCGGAAGCAAAACCGGCCTCGCCGTGGCGCACCGCGCTGCTGATGGCTCTGGCAATCGTGCTGTTTGGCTGGCTGGCCAGCGTGGCACCGGCAGAGTTCCTCTCCCATTTTACCGTGTTCGCGCTCTCCTGCGTGGTTGGCTACTACGTGGTCTGGAACGTCAGCCATGCACTGCATACCCCCCTGATGTCCGTGACCAATGCCATCTCCGGCATCATCGTCATCGGAGCGGTTTTGCAGATGGGGCACGGTGGCTGGGTCACCTTCATCTCCTTTATTGCCGTGCTGATTGCCAGCATCAATATCTTTGGTGGCTTCACCGTCACGCAGCGCATGCTGAAAATGTTTCGTAAGGGGTAATTCATGTCTGGCGGATTAGTCACTGCAGCCTATATTGTGGCTGCCATTCTGTTCATCTGTAGTCTTGCCGGTCTTTCGCGTCATGAGACCGCTAAACGGGGCAACATTTTCGGCATCAGCGGGATGGCGCTTGCCCTCATCGCAACCATCTTCGGCCCGGACAGCGGCAATGTGGCCTGGATCCTGCTGGCGATGGTAATTGGCGGTGCAATCGGCATTCGCCTGGCAAAAAAAGTCGAAATGACCGAAATGCCAGAGCTGGTGGCGATTCTGCACAGCTTTGTGGGTCTGGCCGCAGTGCTGGTCGGGATTAACAGCTATATCGACCATGCGCCAGGCCTGCCTGCCGCGATGGAGAATATCCATCTCAGCGAAGTCTTTATCGGGATCTTTATCGGTGCCGTTACCTTTACCGGCTCACTGGTGGCGTTTGGCAAGCTGTGCGGCAAAATCTCCTCACGACCGCTGACGCTGCCCCACCGTCATAAGCTCAATCTGCTGGCGCTGGTCGTCTCCTTCCTGCTGCTGCTCTGGTTTGTTGACACCAGCAGCACCGCGGCGCAGGTGTTTGCCCTGCTGCTGATGACGGTCATTGCGCTGGCCTTTGGCTGGCATCTGGTTGCCTCCATTGGCGGTGCAGATATGCCGGTTGTGGTGTCGATGCTGAACTCTTACTCAGGCTGGGCTGCGGCCGCGGCCGGTTTTATGCTCAGCAATGACCTGCTGATCGTGACCGGTGCGCTGGTGGGCTCATCCGGTGCGATCCTCTCCTACATCATGTGTAAAGCGATGAACCGATCGTTCATCAGCGTGATTGCGGGCGGCTTTGGCACCGAAGCTAGCAGCAGCGATGAGAGTCAGGAAGCAGGAGAACATCGCGAGATCTCCCCTGAAGAGACGGCTGAGATGCTGAAGTCCTCTGCGTCGGTGATTATCACGCCAGGCTACGGCATGGCGGTGGCACAGGCACAGTATCCGGTAGCGGATCTGACCGCCCGACTGCGTGCACTCGGCATCCGGGTGCGTTTCGGTATTCATCCGGTGGCGGGCCGCCTGCCAGGACACATGAACGTGCTGCTGGCAGAGGCCAAAGTGCCCTATGACGTGGTGCTGGAGATGGATGAGATCAACGATGACTTCAGTGAAACCGATACGGTGCTTGTTATCGGCGCGAATGACACGGTGAACCCGGCGGCGCAGGATGATCCCCGCAGCCCGATTGCCGGCATGCCGGTGCTGGAGGTGTGGAAAGCACACAATGTGGTGGTCTTCAAACGTTCCATGAACACCGGCTATGCCGGGGTGCAGAATCCGCTGTTCTTCAAAGAGAACAGTCAGATGCTGTTTGGCGATGCCAAAGCCAGCGTCGAAGCGATTATCAAAGCGCTGTAACAGAAAAGGGGCGGCTAATCAGCCGCCCCTTTTTTTGCGGAGGTTTAATCCTCCTCATCCTCTTCATCATCCAGATCAATCGGCGATTTGAAATCGTCTGGCTTAATCGCCAGCAGATCGCAGCGCAGGTGATCGATCACCTGTTCCGCGGTATTACCCAGGAATGCAGCCGAAAGTCCGGTGCGTCCGATGGTGCCCAGCACCACCACACCGGCTCCCAGATGCGAAGCCAGATCCGGGATAACCTCTTCAGGCAGCCCTTTGGCAACGTGGGTGAACTCTTCACCAATGGAAAACTTCTGTCGCAGCGCTTTCATGGCCACCAGATGCTGACCGCGGATGGCGTCGTTATAGACGCTGGGGTCGAAATCAGGCAGCTCAATCGCGATGTTGATCGGCGTAATCGGGTAGGCACCCACCAGATGCACCTCGGTCTGGTTGACCTTTTCCGCCAGCTTCACCGTTTCACGAATCAGCTTCTGATTCAGGCCATCATGATGCGGCTCTTCGCTGGCAAGATTGACGGCGACGATAGCTTTACCGCCCTCCGGCCAGGGCTGATCTTTCACCATCCAGACCGGGCAGGGGCATTTACGCAGCAGATGCCAGTCGGTGGGGGTGAAAATTACGGACTCCAGGCGGTCATGCTGGTGAGCCATTTTCAGCACAAGGTCATGCTGATGGGCGAGCACTTCCTGGATAATCGCTTCATAGGGGCGGTTATGCCAGATAACCTTGATGTCGATTTCGACACCGGCATCCAGATAGGCGCGGGCCTGTTCACGAATCCATTCGGTGCGCTGGCTGATGACGCCCTGACGCATGGAGGCGCGTTCGTCCGGCGACAGCAGGGTGGTCATCTCATAGGAAAAGTCATAGATAGGCAGAAAGGCTTTAATTCTCCCGCCAATACGTTGATTCAGATAGACCGCACGTCGCAGCGCGGGCTGATCGTCTTGCTGGGCATCAATGGCGACCAGAATATTTTGGTACTGGGACATGAGGCGTTCTCCTTAAACCAGAGCGACTGGAATAAAGATAGCCTATGTTGCACAGGGGAAGAAGTGAAAAAGTTACTGCCGGATCAACAAAATAAGATTTATTGATCCGGCGGCGGATCAGGCGGCCTGATGGCTCTGACCCGCTAACTCTTCCAGCAGGGCGTGATTCTCAATGGTGATATATTTGCCTTTCACCGCCAGCATACCGGACTTCTGGAATCGACCCAGCAGACGGCTGATCGTTTCCACCGTCAGGCCCAGATAATTACCGATGTCGCCACGCGTCATGGTGAGGCGGAATTCACGCTGTGAGAAGCCGCGTTGGCCGAAGCGGCGGGAGAGATTCCAGATAAAGGCCGCCAGGCGCTCCTCTGCGTTTTTCTTGGAGAGCAGCAGGATCATATCCTGGTCGCCTTTGATTTCACCGCTCATCAGACGCATCATCTGCTGACGCAGGGCAGGCATTTTCCCTGACAGGTCATCCAGGGTTTCAAAAGGAATTTCACAGACCATCGCGGTTTCCAGCGCCTGCGCAAAGCTGGGATGGCTGGCACCCATGATGGCATCAAAGCCGACTAAATCACCCGCCAGATGGAAGCCGGTAATCTGCTCATCACCCTGCTCAGTAATGGTGTAGCTTTTGATCGTGCCGGAACGGATGGCGTACAGCGACTTCAGTTCGTCACCCGCTTTGAAAAGCGTTTGCCCTTTCTGAATCGGTTTTTTACGCTCAATGATGTTGTCGAGCTGATCCAGCTCATGTTCATTTAGCGTGAAGGGGATGCAGAGCTGACTGATGCTGCAATCCTGGCAGTGAATGGCACAACCGCCCGACTGAATACGACGAATGCTGCGTTTTTCAGGGATCATAATGGTTCGCTCGACGATTATTGACTGGGGTCAATTTTAACATTTTTTGAGCTGAAGGGAACTCATCCGAGCAGTTTTACACTTACAAAAACCAGGGATGATTCACACATCGCTAAACGCAGTTGTGACGGGCTTCTCAGAACGGCACGATGCAAAAGTGTCACGAAAAGTTTCCGTTTTTTTGATCGGTTCCCCGAAAACCTGCGGCCAGTCATAATCAGAAAAGTGGGCTGGCCCGGTGTTTACACCTTTTGCTACGCTATCGGGTAAGACCTGTTTTTGTACGCTATCAATTTTAATCAGGTGTGAGAAAACCATGAACCTTGATGATAACGATCTGTTTCGGGATGCCATGGGTGATGTCACGCCGCTGAAAGACACCATTACCACCCTGTGGCTTAAATCCCCCTCAACCAAAGCGCCACGCAAAGCACCCGATGAGTCGGTGCTGGAGAACTTTCTTACCCGGGGCGATCTGGAGATTATTCCGCTCAATACGCCGCTGGAGTATAAAGCCGACGGCATTCAGCAGGGCATCGTCGATAAGCTGCGCAGAGGGGAGTATAAGCTGGATGCCAGTCTCAACCTGCTGCGGCAACCGGTCGAAACCTGCCGTCAGGCGCTGTTTAACTTTATGATGCAGGCGCACAAACTGGGTTTACGCAATCTGCTGATTATCCACGGCAAGGGGCGCGATGATGAATCGCACGCTAACATCGTGCGCAGCTATCTGGCGCGATGGCTGCAGCAGTTCGATGACGTTCAGACTTTCTGTGTGGCGCAGACCCGGCACGGTGGTGCCGGGGCGCTCTATGTCGGGCTGCGGAAAACAGACAAGGCGCGGCTGGAAAACCGCGAGAGGCATGCCAAACGCAGCCGCTAGCTGTGAAATTTACGGATGGTCGACATTAACACTTCGGCACTCAGGCTAAGTTCCGCGCCGGTGCGGGTAATGATACCGACCGGTTCACCCGGTCCGGAAGAGTGAATCGGCAGGGCACAGACAGCATTGTGGCTGAGGTCCTCCTTGATGGCCCCGGAGGGCACAAACCAGATGTAGTCGTAGCGCAGCGCCAGCTGACGCGCCAGTGAGGTGGAGGAGGTTTCAATACAGTGGGGCGGCAGCGTGCAGCCCTGTTCATCAAGCATCTGCTGCGCGATGCGGCGCGGGGCGGTGCCTTCCGGTGAGATCACCACCGGCCACTGCATCGCCCGGGATAAGGTGACATTGTCACTTAAAAGGGGGTGCTCCGGCCTCACCACCAGCTTCAGGGACTCCAGAAACAGCAATTCGTAGGTGAGACCGGTCATCATGTCGCTGTCAGCCATACGGCCGATACCGATATCGAACTCGCCGCCGCGCAGGCCTGCCAGCAGGACGTTGTTATGCAGCGTTGCTACCTGAATGGTGGTATTGGGTTGCAGCTGATGAAAACGATCCAGGATACGTGGCAGCATGCCCATCGCCGCCGTGGTGAGCGCCCCCAGCCTGATAATGGCCGGGGCGTCACCCGACTGCTCATTGAAACTCTGTCCGGCATGGTTCAGGGCGTCCAGCACCCGAACCGCATGGGTCAGAAACTGCTCTCCCATGGTGGTCAGCTGCGCGCCCAGCCGCCCGCGTTCAAAGAGGCGGGCACCCGTCAGCTCCTCCAGCTCGTTCAGGGTCTTTGAGAGGGCGGGCTGACTCAGGCTGAGGGTCTCTGCCGCCCGTCCAAGCGTGCCTTGCTGCGCAACCGCAACAAAGGTGTGAAGGTGGCGCAAGCGAATGCGCTGATTGAAAAGGATATTTTTGTCCATAGCGTAAACTTAATGAGAATGGCCAACATTAAGCAATACTTTAAAATGAAATCTGTTAACTTTGCTGCAAATTTTATTTAACAAAAAGGGTAAATCTGGCCTTTCTTTAGTTAAATGACTGATCTGACTGACTTATGCAATCCCTCCCGCCGTCACCGCCCATAACGCGCCACTGTAATATCAGGCACTTACCGCCCTGAAACTGAAGAATTCTCATCACCCGATAAAAATCTGACCGCTTAAGGTTAACGATGGGCTATCATAAGCGCCGTTTTTTTTACTTAAACTGATGTCCGATCCCGTTACTCCCGAGGAGTGTCCATTGACCAGCGTCGAGGCGGTAGATGTCCGCCAGCTTATCAACCAGCAGGGGCTCAGCCACTGGCAAAAGCGGCTTATTGCACTCTGTTTTATCGTGGTGGCACTCGATGGCATGGACATTGCGATTATGGGATTTATCGCGCCAACGCTGAAAGCAGCCTGGGGCGTGAGCAATCATCAGCTGGGGGGCGTCATCAGCGCCGCACTGATCGGCCTGGCACTGGGTGCGATGGTGGCAGGGCCGCTTGCTGACCGTTATGGCCGGCGCATGATGATTATCTTCAGCGTCTTCTTTTTTGGTCTCTGGACGCTGGCAACCGCCTTTTCTCAGAACATCGAACAGATGATGCTGTTTCGCTTTCTGACCGGGCTGGGACTGGGGGCCGCGATGCCCAACGTTGGCACGCTGGTCGCGGAGTATGCGCCCGAACGTCGTCGCGCCTTCATTATCACCGTGGTCTTCTGCGGTTTCACCTTCGGCGCGGCCAGCGGCGGTTTTGCCGCCTCCTGGCTGTTGCCCCGCTATGACTGGCATTCGGTCCTGCTGCTGGGCGGTATCCTGCCGCTGCTGGTGCTCCCTTTTCTGATCCGTGGTCTGCCGGAGTCGGTGCGATTTCTGATCGGTCGTGGCGCGCCGGCTGCACGCATTCACGCCATCCTGGAGCGGATGCTGCCGGGCAAAACCGCACCCGACTGCGCCTTTCACGCACCGGAAGCCAGCGTGCCGGTGCGGGGCGCAATCGGTACCGTGCTTTCGCGCCGCTATCTGTTTGGCAGCGTGATGCTGTGGGGCGGCTATTTTATGGGCCTGTTCATGGTCTACCTGATTGGCAGCTGGCTGCCCTCACTGGTCAACACCCTGGGCATGTCGGTCACCGAAGCGGCGATCATTACTGCGATGTATCAGGCGGGTGGGACCCTCGGATCGCTCTTTGCGGGCTGGATGATGGATCGTTTCAACGCCAATCTGGCGCTGGCGGCGATCTACGGCTGTGGCGGCCTGTTTATTGTCGCCCTGGGCTTCTCACCGGCCGAAGTCGGTATGATGAGCGCTATCGCCTTTTGCAGTGGCTTTTGCTTTAACGGGGCCAACACCGGGATGAATGCGTTATCTGCCAGCTACTATCCCACCCATGCCCGCGCCACCGGCTCCAGCTGGATGCATGCTGTGGGTCGCGTCGGGGCGATCCTGAGTGCTTTCGTGGGAGCAGAGATGATGTCTCTGGGCTGGTCGTTCAGCGTGATCTTTCTGCTGCTGGCGATACCGGCGGTGATCACCACCCTGATGCTGCTGCTGAAAAACCGTTACGGCTTTAAGCCGATCACAGATTCGTGATTTTTTCCGCTGAGACCGGCGCGTTGCATTACATTAGCTGCAACGCTCACGGTGTCAGGTGGATAAGATGGAAAACTTTCTCAGTGCGGATCGCATCCGTACCCGTTTCTCTCAGGCGATGTCAGCAATGTATCAGCAGGAGGTGCCGCAGTACGGCACGCTGATGCAGCTGGTCGCCACCGTCAACGAACGCACGCTGGACGCAGATTGCGCGCTGAAAGATCGCCTTACGGCCGCAGATGAGATTGACCGGCTCAATATTGAGCGTCACGGCGCCATTCGGGTCGGGACGGCGGATGAACTCGCCACGCTGCGCCAGCTGTTTGCGGTCATGGGCATGTCCCCGGTGGGTTATTACGATCTCTCTCAGGCAGGCGTGCCGGTTCACTCCACCGCGTTCCGACCGGTCGATGACGCGGCGCTGCGTCGCAATCCCTTCCGGGTTTTCACCTCACTGTTGCGTCCTGAACTGATCGACGATCCCGCGCTGCGCGAGAAGGCGAGAACGATTCTCGCCGCGCGTGACATTTTTACTCCCCGCTGCCGGGCGCTGCTGCGGGTGCATCAGGAGCAGGGCGGCTTCACCGCCGACCAGGCGGAGGCCTTTGTTACCGAAGCGCTGGAAACATTTCGCTGGCACCCTCACAGCCCTGTCGACAGTCAGACCTATCAGGCGCTTAATCAGCAGCATCGCCTGATCGCCGATGTGGTCTGCTTTCCCGGCTGCCACATCAACCATCTTACGCCGCGCACGCTGGATATCGACCGTGTCCAGCAGCTGATGCCGTCGCGCGGCATCGATCCAAAAACGCTGATCGAGGGGCCGCCACGTCGTCAGGTGCCGATCCTGCTGCGTCAGACCAGCTTCAGGGCGCTTGAAGAAGCGATCATCTTTCAGGATGGACATCCGGGCACCCACACTGCGCGCTTCGGGGAAATCGAGCAGCGAGGCGTTGCGCTGACGCCGAAAGGCCGGGCGCTCTACGACCGGCTGCTGAGTGAGGCGGGCAGCGGTCAGGATAACGAGCAGCATCAGCAGCACCTGGCCGCGATTTTCCGCGACTTCCCCGACGATGAGAGGACGCTGCGTCAGCAGGGGCTGGCCTGGTTCCATTATCGCCTGAGTGAAAAGGGCATGATGACACCGCCCGCTCAGGGCGAATCCCTGGAAACGCTGATTGCCCAGGGCCGGGTGGTGGCCGATCCCATCGTCTATGAGGACTTTCTGCCGGTCAGTGCGGCGGGGATCTTTCAGTCTAACCTGGGGGACCAGGCGCAGGTGCGTTCTGCGGGACAGGCGAGCCGACAGGCCTTTGAGGCGGCGCTGGGCTGTGAGGTGCTGGATGAGATGGCGCTTTACGAAGCGCGCCAGCAGCGCTCGCTGGCGCAGTGTGGGTTACGCCCGGCATAGATCCAGCGCAGATTCACGTTGTCTGCAGACCCGTGCCGGTAAAGCGCGAATCCTCGCTTTACCGGCCTGCACAGGTTTAGCGTTGTGATTACCCCGATTGATTAATGCCATCAGGGGGTCCGGCGCGCCGGCTGGCGGGGAAAACCGTCAGTCACCCCTCAGCGCTGTGCGACCACATCACTCTCCCGCCATTTTAAAGATAAACAGAATTAATCGGAAACCGCCCCTGACTCCCGCAAGTGGCTGCTGAGCATGATGAGGGCTGCCGGGCGTTGTTCAGCATATTCTGCAAATCCCGCCTGAACCTGGACAATGCAGACGGGCCTGCAAATAATGGAGGAACGAGTAAACAGGGAATCAGGAATGAAAAACGAAACAGGTCTGAGGATCATGACTGCCGAAGGGGAGTTACGTGGAAGCATGGACGATGACCTTTTCGTATTCAAAGGCATACCTTATGCAGCCCCGCCCGTGGGCGCGTTACGCTGGCGGCCACCCCAGCCGGTCACACCCTGGCAGCAGGTGCGTGATGCGACACAGTTTGGTGCCTCGGGCTGGCAGAATCGGGCCTGGTGTGAGGCTGTCGGCGGAGGCAATCCTGGCGAGTTCAGTGAAGATTGCCTCTATCTTAACGTCTGGACACCCGATGTGGATCCAGCCCGACCGCTGCCGGTGATGGTCTGGCTGCACGGCGGTGGTTTTACCATTGGCGCAGGCGGACTGGCCCCCTATAACGGCAAACCCCTGGCGTCACGAGGCGCAGTAGTGGTGACCCTGAACTACCGGCTGGGCCATCTCGGCTTCTTCTCTCATCCCGCGCTGGATGCGGAATACCCTGTTGCCGGCACGGTGAACAATTTTGGTCTGCTCGACCAGATCGCCGCCCTGCAATGGGTTCAGCGCAATATTCCCGCTTTTGGCGGCGACCGTCGCAATGTGACCCTGTTCGGTGAATCGGCCGGCGCGCGCAGCGTGCTGTCACTCTGCTGTTCGCCGCTGGCAGAAGGGTTGTTTCACAAGGGCATTGTTCAGAGCGCCTACAGCCTGCCCGATACCCCGCTGAAAAAGGCGCGTCAGCAGGGTGTGGCGGTGGCACGACATTTTGACCTGCCGCCTGATGTCACCGCAGAGCAGTTGCGCGCGCTGCCTGCCGATGCCTTCTGGTCGCTGGAGGGAACGCTGGCGATCCCGCCGGTGCCGATTGCCGGGGACGCCGTCCTGCCCGAGCCGATGCTGAAAACCTTCCTGGCGGCTAAACAGCACCGTCTGCCGCTGATGGCGGGCAGCAACAGTGATGAGGCCAGCGTGCTGGACTATTTTGGTGTGGATGCCACTGCCGTGCTGCATCAGTTGCGTGACAAAAACCGGCTGACCTACCGGACACTTAAATGGATGTATGACATCCATGACGACCGACTGCTGGGACGGGCCGTGGCGCGCGATATGGCCTTCAGCCTGATGCCGTGGCTGGTGATGCGGGCGCAGTATCGTGTCGGCATGCCGGGCTGGCGCTACTGGTTTGATTATGTCTCTGAGCACGCCCGCGACCTCTATCCCCACGGTGCCTGGCACGGTAATGAAGTGCCGTATGTGCTGGATACGCTCAGTCAGATGCCCGATCCCGACGAAGCCCGGCCGTTCAGTGAGGCGGACAGGGCGTTTGCGGCGCAGGTCAGCGACTACTGGTTCAGGTTTGCCCGCGACGCCACGGAATATACGCATCAGCTGGACGGTGAGGTAGTCTGGCCCGCGTGGCACCCCGGCAATGACGTGACAATGTCACTTGGTGACGACCGCCAGCACGCCCTGAAGCTGAAGCGAAACTTTATGCGTGCCCGTCTGCGCCTCTTCCGGTTACTGATGACGCGCATGGTCAGGCTTTAGTGGGGATTTAATGATTAGCTCGCTAACCATTAAATAAAGCGAATGGAAAAAATCTGCTTTTTTTATCCTAACTGATTGATGTAGCGTTTTTTTAACCGAAATCTGACATCCGGACGCTGTAAAATATTAGGTAACAAAACAGTTACATCTTCACAATTCCATGCCGATAAACCTCCTATGCCCGACACTTGCGGGTCAACGTGTATAGGATTTTGGTATGGGAATGCTTAAAAATTTTACCATCAGAGCAGTGATGCTCTCCATTCTGGGACTGTTCTGCTTACTCTGGAGCGGCGTCGGGCTCTATAGCATCCACTCGCTTGGCGCGCTGAGCGAAGGCAACGATGTTGACCGTCATCTGGTTGAACAGATGACGGTTCTGAGCAAAGGGAACGATCAATATTTCCGCGTCGTGACGCGCCTGTCGCGCGTTATGGAAGGTAAAGCTGCCGGTAAAACATTAACGGATGAAGCCTATGCCCCGGTGCAGCAGGCGCTGGACAGCATGACGCAGCAACTGGCGCGCTTTAAGCAGCTGGCACCGGGCCCGATGAACCCGGAGGTGGTGGATAGCGTGATTCAGAGCTGGCAGAAACTGCTGGACGAAGGCGTGACCCCGCAGCTGCAGCTGGCCCGTCAGGCGTCGCCGGATGCCTATCGCCAGCAGGCGAACAACGTGACCCCGCCGCTGAGCCGCGCCTTTGGCGTGAGTGCCGACAAATTTAACCAGGGTGCGGCTGAAAAACTCGATACCACCCGCGTGGAGGTCGATCATCTCACCTCCATTACCAAGACGATTATCACCATTGCGGTGATCATCGGCCTGCTGATTCTGCTGTTTACCGATCGCTATCTGGTGGCGATGCTGGTGCGTCCGCTGGAGAGCATCCGCACGCACTTCGCGGTCATTGCAACGGGCGATCTGAGCCAGCCGGTGACCGATTTTGGCCGTAACTGCGTCGGTAAGCTGGTGCCGCTGTTGGGTGCCATGCAGGACAGCCTGCGCGAAGCGGTCAGTGCGATTCGCAACGGCACGGAAAATATCTCCCGTGGCGCGGCGGAGATCTCTGCCGGAAACAACGATCTCTCTTCCCGTACCGAAGAGCAGGCCTCAGCGCTGGAACAGACTGCGGCCAGCATGGAGGAACTGACGGCGACCGTGAAATTCAACGCCGACAATGCGCGCCAGGCCAGCCTGCTGGCCGAGACCGCGACCACGACAGCGCAGCGTGGTGGTCAGCTGGTGAGTGAAGTGATCAGCACCATGGATGGCATCTCCGGCAGCTCGAAGAAAATTGCTGAGATCACCAACGTGATTAACGGTATCGCCTTCCAGACCAACATTCTGGCCCTCAACGCCGCGGTTGAAGCGGCGCGTGCCGGGGAACAGGGGCGCGGATTTGCGGTGGTGGCTTCAGAGGTGCGGAGTCTGGCTCAGCGCAGTGCTAACGCCGCCAAAGAGATCGCCACGCTGATCGAAGAGTCGGTTCAGCGGGTGGATAAAGGCGCCGAACTGGTCAGCACCACGGGTGGCACCATGAACAACATCCTGAAATCGGTGCAGGATGTGGATGCCATCATGAAACAGATCGCCTCTGCCTCGGAAGAGCAGAGCAAGGGCATCTCTCAGGTTGGCACGGCAGTGACCGAAATGGA
Source organism: Pantoea sp. M_10 (assembly GCF_008631515.1). Classification (NCBI taxonomy): domain Bacteria; kingdom Pseudomonadati; phylum Pseudomonadota; class Gammaproteobacteria; order Enterobacterales; family Erwiniaceae; genus Pantoea; species Pantoea sp. M_10. The sequence continues at coordinate 233,826 of NZ_VWUL01000001.1, forward strand.
CAGCGTGACCCAGCAGAACGCCTCACTGGTCGAAGAGGTCTCTGCGGCAGCCAGTGCGCTCGCCCTGCAGACGGAAGCGCTCCAGGCGTCGGTGTCGAAGTTCCGCCTTTCCGGCACCAGCCAGCCTGCGCCGGTCATCAGCCACAAGCCCACCGCGCCGAAAGCGCCGGCGCTGAGCGTGGCTCAGGCTAAACCTGTGGATAATGGCGACTGGGTCACCTTCTGATCCCGGCACAGCCACGCCACCAGTTCCGCCAGGAAGGGTGGCGCATCCTGCGGCGCCCGCTGCAGTAAACTGTAAACGGCGCCGGTTTTCACCTCGCCAGCGAACGGCTTAATCAGCCTGCCGCTGGCGATGTCACTCTCCACCAGATTGCTGTCGGCAATCGCCACCCCGAATCCCTGAATCGCCGCGCTGATCGCTAAGTCCATGGTGGAAAAATGCTGATTGCGCTGCATCTTCAGCGTCACCTGCTGCGCCGCCAGCCAGCACTGCCAGTCACGTTTGTCCTCTGTGGGATGCAGAAACGTCATCGTCTCCAGCGCCGCCGGGTTGTCGGGTGCGGGCTGAACCGCCGTCATGACCGGCGTCAGTGATTCGCTGAACAGGGTGATCCCGTCGGGCTGTGGCTTGCCATACACAATCGCCGCATCAAAGTTTCCCAGCCGGGCTGCGTGATCCAGCGTGGTGGTCAGCGCCACGTGCAGTTCCGGCCGCTGCTGCTCCAGCGCGATCAGCCGGGGAACCAGCCAGCGCATCGCGCAACTCGGCGCTTTCAGCCGAATGCTGACCTGCGTGCGCCGCACCTTCTCGCTGGCCTGCACCATCATCTCAAATCCGTGACGTAATTCCGGCAGCAGCGCGCTGCCCTGGGCGGTCAGCCGCAGCCCGCGGGCATGACGGTCGAACAGCGTTACCCCCAGCCACTGCTCCAGCGCGGCAATTTTGCGGCTCACGGCCCCCTGAGTCAGACAGAGTTCACCCGCCGCGTGGGTCAGGTTGAGATGGCGGGCGGTCACCAGAAAAGCGTGGATGGCATTAAGCGGCAGCGATGAGCGCGACACGATAAACCTCAGCTATGCATTTTTGTCATGGCTATTATGACGACATTTCGCTTGCCGACTCAAGCCGCAGCCCGTTGAATAGTTTTTTACCGGATCAGACCGGCTATGTTTCTGATGGAGAGAGTATGTCCCTGACAACGCCTGTTGCTGTTCACTCAAAACTGCCGGATGTCGGCACCACTATTTTTAGCGTGATTGGCCAGCTGTCAGCGCAGCATCAGGCGATTAACCTGTCGCAGGGCGCACCGGGTTTTCCCTGTGACCCGGCGCTGGTCGCCTCCGTCAGCCGCGCGATGGAGGAGGGGCACAATCAGTATGCTCCCATGATGGGGCTGCCCGCCCTGCGTGAAGCGCTCGCCACGAAAGTCGAGGCGCTTTATGGCGCGAAATACGATCCCGCCAGCGAAGTGCTGATCACCGGCAGCGCCAGTCAGGGGATCTATATGGCGATCACCGCGCTGGTGCATCAGGGGGATGAGGTGATCTTCTTTGAGCCAGCCTTCGACAGCTATGCGCCAGTCGTCCGGTTGCAGGGCGGAAAGCCGGTCGGGCTGAAGCTGGCGGTGCCTTCCTTTGCGATCGACTGGGAGGCATTACGGGCTGCGATTACGCCGCGCACCCGCATGATCATCATCAATACGCCACACAACCCCAGCGCGCAGGTGCTGACGTCTGAGGATCTGAACCAGCTGGCAGCCTTAATCCGCAACACAGACATCGTGGTGCTCTCGGATGAGGTTTACGAGCACATTCTGTTTGATGGCCGCCCGCACTGCGGGATGGCGACGCATCCGGAGCTGGCTGCGCGCAGCGTCATCGTCTCCTCGTTTGGCAAAACCTTTCACGTTACCGGCTGGCGGGTGGGCTACTGTCTGGCCCCGGCAGCGCTGATGAGCGAACTGGTTAAAGTGCATCAGTTCATGATGTACGCCGCCGATACGCCGATGCAGGTGGGCTTCGCACACTATCTGCAGACACCGGATCATTATCTGTCGCTCAGCGCTTTTTATCAGCAGAAACGCGACCGGCTGATTGCGCTGATGCAGGATTCGCCCTTCAGATTGCTGCCGAGCGCCGGTTCGTTCTTTATGCTCGCCAGCTACGGACATTTCAGTGACGAACCCGACAGTGAAATGGTAAAACGTCTTATCGTCGATCACGGCGTGGCGACCATTCCGCTGTCGGCGTTTTATATGGATGGCACAGACAACAAACTGATTCGTCTCTCTTTTGCAAAGGACGAGGCGACGCTGGAAGCTGGCGCAGCAGCGCTGAGTGCGTTTTCCTGCTGAATCACGTGACAGCGTGAAGCAGGGGAAACGGGTAAATAATACTTTTCGGGGCTAATAATGAAGAAACTTAACGCGCTTTTCCTCGCTCTGGGCATGATGACATCGCTACAGGCACTGGCACAGGATTTACGTTACGGCGTGGAGTCACAATATCCCCCGTTTGAAAGTCGCAACGCAAAGGGCGAACTCGAAGGCTTTGATATTGAGCTGGGTAATGCAATCTGTCAGGCGGGCAAATTTACCTGCCACTGGGTTGAGAGCAGCTTTGATGCGCTGATCCCGGCGCTGCAGGCAAAGAAGTTTGACGCGATTAACTCGGCGATGAACATTACTGAAGCCCGCGCCAGAAGCATCGCCTTTACCCAGCCCATCTACCGTATTCCGACAATGTTAGTGGCGAAGACCGGCGAGAATCTGGCCCCGACCGCTGACGGTCTGAAGGGCAAAAATATCGGGGTTCTGCAGGGGTCCATTCAGGAAACTTACGCGAAGAAGCACTGGGAGCCGCAGGGCGTGACGGTGACCTCTTATCAGGATCAGAACCAGGTTTACAACGACATGGTCGCGGGGCGTCTTGACGGCACGCTGGTGATGTCTGCTGCCGGTCAGTCCGGCTTTCTCGATAAGCCACAGGGCAAAGGTTTCGGCTTTGTCGGCAAACCGGTCGAGGATGACGCGATTCTCGGCTCCGGCATCGGCTACGGACTGCGTAAGGATGACACCCAGCTGAAACAGTCGCTGGATGCGGCAATTGCCAAAGTGCAGAGCGATGGCACCATTAAAAAGCTGGCGGAGAAGTATTTCCCTGGCATTGATGTCAGCGCGAAACCCTGACCTTAATCGGGCGCGAAATGCGCCCGGTTTTCCGCTTTACTCTGCCGCCAGATGGCAGAGTTTCTCCGCGACCTGATAGGACTTCACAAACGAGGAGATGGGCAGAAACTCAAAGCGCGAATGGAAATTATGCGCGCCGGTAAAGAAGTTCGGCGTCAGCAAGCCTTTGGCCGAGAGGGCCGCGCCGTCCGTTCCTCCGCGCATCGGGATCACTTTGGGTTCAATCTCCAGCGCGGCAAAGGCCGTGAAGATCAGATCGATCGCCCGCCGATCCTCACCCAGCGCATTGCTGATGTTGCTGTAAATATCGCTGATGGTGATGCTGACCTCACCGGTCGGATAACGCGCCGCAATATCCCTGGCTGCCGCTTCTAACTGCTCTTTGCGTGCCGCAAAGCGGGTCAGGTCAAAATCGCGGATGGAGGCTTTCAGGGTCGCCCGGCTGGCGTTGGCCTGAATCTCGTTAAACCAGATATAGCCTTCACGTCCTTCGGTATGCTCCGGGGTCTGCTGGCGGTCAAACAGGCTGATATAGTCGTGCGCCATCAGCAGGGGATTTACCAGCACCCCTTTGCCCGACATCGGATGCGCCGGCACGCCGGTAAACACGATTTCTGCGGCGGCGCCATTGAAGTTCTCATAGACCACTTCGCCCAGTTCACAGCAGTCGATGGTCCAGGCAAAGTCCACGTTAAAGCGCGTTTCCAGATCCAGCGCTTTCGCCCCGCGCAGGCCGATCTCCTCATCCGGCACAAAGGCCACCACGATATCGCCATGGTCGCCGCTGAGGTTTGCCATCAGCGTCATCACCACAGCCACGGCGGCTTTGTTGTCTGCGCCCAGCACGCTGGTGCCGTCGCTGAAAATCACCGGCTCACCGATGTAGGGCGCGATCTCCGGATGTTCATCGCGGCGCAGCCAGATATCCTGCTGTGCGTTGAGACAGAGATCCTCGCCCTGCCAGGTGAGGATCTGCGGATGGATATCGGGCGACAGACCGACATCAACGGTGTCGATATGGGTAATAAAGCCGATGCGTGGCGCGTCAGGGCGGTTGCCGCGCTTCACGGCGGTCACGGTGGCATGTTCATCCACCACCACCTGGTCCAGTCCCAGCGCACGCAGCTCCTCCGCCAGCAGGGCAGCCATGGCGTGCTGGCTCGGTGTGCTGGGCAGGGTGGTGGATTTAGCATCGCTCTGGCTGCTGACGGCGAGGTAACGGAAAAAACGTTCGGTGAGCTGCGACTCAGGTTTGTCTGTCATCACTATTCCTTATTAGTCAGCTACAGGTAGGGTTCGCTAAGGTGCCGAATCGTGCTATCAATGAAGCATCTGAATGATTCATTTAGATATTGTGCCCACCAGAAGTCAATACAAAGCGAGGATGATAATGAAAACAAAGATAGCCACCTTAGCGCTGATGACGGCAGGCGTCGCGCTGGCTGGCAGCGTGAACGCCAGAACCCTGGTTTACTGCTCTGAAGGTTCGCCAGAAAACTTCAATCCTCAGCTCTACACCTCCGGGACCAGTGTGGATGCCAGCGCCGTGCCGGTGTTCAACCGGCTGGTGGACTTCACCCCCGGCACCACCGAGCTGGTGCCCAGTCTGGCTGAACGCTGGGAGATCAGCCCTGACGGAAAGGTTTATACCTTCCATCTGCGGCAGAACGTAAAGTTTCAGAGTAATAAGGCGTTTAAACCCAGCCGCGACTTTAACGCCGATGATGTAATTTTCTCGTTTATGCGCCAGATGGACCCGAAAAACCCCTACCACAACGTCTCTGGCGGCACCTACTCGAACTTTGAAAGTCTGGAACTCTCCACCCTGATCAAAAGCATCGACCGGGTGGACGATCACACCGTCCGCTTTACGCTCTCACATCCTGAAGCGCCGTTTCTGGCCGATCTCGCCTGGTATTTCGCCTCGATCCACTCAGCCGAATATGCCGATGCCATGCTGAAGGCGGGGACGCCGGAGAAGGTGGATATGAATCCGATTGGTACCGGCCCGTTTGAGCTGGTGCAGTATCAGAAGGATTCTCGCATTCTCTACAAGGCGTTTCCGGACTACTGGCAGGGCAAGGCGAAGATTGATCGGCTGGTGTTCAGCATTACGCCGGATGCTTCCGTGCGCTATGCCAAACTGGAGAAGAACGAGTGTCAGGTGATGCCGTTCCCTAATCCCGCCGATCTGGAGAAGATGCGCGCTAACCCCGATATCACCCTGGAACAGAAGGCGGGACTGAACACCGGTTTCCTGGCGTTTAACACCACTAAAGCTCCCACCGACAATGTCAAAGTGCGCCAGGCGCTGGCGATGGCCATTAACAAACCGGCCATCATCGAGGCGATTTTCAAAGGCACCGGCACGGTCGCAAAAAATATCCTGCCGCCGGGCGTCTGGAGCGCCGACAAGGATCTGAAAGATTACGACTACGATCCAGAGCAGGCCAAAGTCCTGTTGCAGCAGGCGGGGGTCAAACCGGGCACGGAGATCGCGCTCTGGGCGATGCCGGTGCAGCGCCCCTATAACCCTAACGCGCGCCGCATGGCGGAGATGATTCAGGCGGACTGGGCCAAAGTCGGCATCAAAGCCAGCATCGTCAGCTACGAGTGGGGCGAGTACCTGAAACGGGTACGCAGCGGCGAGCATCAGGCGGCACTTATGGGCTGGACCACTGCGACCGGCGATCCGGATAACTTCTTTGGCCCGCTTTACAGCTGCACGTCGGCACAGGGCGGGTCTAACTCGTCGAAATGGTGCTATCAGCCATTTGAAAAGTTAATTACCGAAGCGCGTGCCGAACCGGATCAGGGCAAACGCACCGCACTCTATCTGCAGGCGCAGCAGATGATGCATGACCAGATGCCCGCGGTGATGATTGCGCACTCGACGATCTTCGAGCCGGTGCGCAAATCGGTCAGCGGCTATCAGGTCGATCCCTTTGGCAAACACATCTTCTATCCGGTCGACATCAGTCAGTGAGTCGCGAACAGAAAGATTAAGCGGGCCGCCTGTGCGGCCCGTTTTGTTAATGGCCCTGCAGGTAGGCGACATGGGTCTGCAGATAGGCCTCCAGACCATGTTTACCATCAGCACCGCCAATGCCCGATTTGCGCCATCCGGCATGAAAGCCCTGCATGGCCTCAAAATTTTCACGGTTAACATAGGTTTCGCCAAACTTCAGCTTACGCAGGGCGTAGAGCGTGGTATTGAGATCCTGCGTATAGAGGGAAGAGGTCAGCCCATACTGGCAGTCGTTCGCCAGGGCTATCGCCTCATCCAGCGTTTTAAAGCTCATCACTGGCAGCACAGGCCCGAATATCTCCTCCTGCATAATCGCCATCTCCTGACGAACCCCGGTCAGCAGCGTGGGCTGGAAGAAAAAGCCTTTCTCGCCGGCGCGCCGGCCACCCAGCACTACGCTGGCACCTGCGGCGACCGCCTCTGCCACCTTCTGCTCAACCCGATCCCGTGCCGCAGCGCTGATCAGCGGCCCCATATCAATATCGCTCTGTTCGGCGGGGTCACCCAGGGTCACCTGCTGAAAAGCCGCCGTGAGCGCGTTGATAAAGCGGTCATAAATCGCCTCCTGCACATAGAGCCGTTCAACGCAGTTACAGACCTGGCCGCTGTTTATCATTCGCGAAGCGACGATGGCGCGCACGGCCAGCTCCAGGTCAGCATCCGCCATGACAATCGCCGGGGCCTTACCGCCCAGCTCCAGGGAGACGCTGGTGACGTTCTGTGCTGCCGCCTGCATGGTGGCGATGCCGGCACCGACGCTACCCGTCAGGCTGACCAGCCCGACTTTCGGGTTTGCCGCCAGCTCCTGGCCCACGTCCTGCCCGAAACCATAGACGATATTGATCACCCCAGCGGGCAGGCCTGTCTGCTGCAGAATATCGGCGAAGAGCGCCGCATTGTTTGGCGTCAGCTCACTGGGTTTAATGACGATGGTGTTGCCGGTGATCAGGGCAGGTGCGGCTTTACGGGCGATCAGGAAGAAGGGGAAATTCCACGGCAGTATCCCGGTTGTCACCCCAATCGCCTTTCTGAACAGGAAGATATGCTCACCGGGTCGGTCGCTGTTGATGATTTCGCCTTCATAACGCCGCGCCCACTCCGCCATGTAATCGAGATAGTCGGCGGTAAACAGCACTTCGGTCTTCGCCAGTCCCTGCGTTTTTCCGCCTTCGGCCACAATCGTGGCCGTCAGCTCCGGTTCGCGCTCACGGATGGCCGAGGCGATTTTATGCAGCCAGAGACCACGCTCTACCGCAGGCAGCGCCTCCCAGTCCGGCTGAGCGGCTTCTGCCGCGCGGATGGCAAGACGGGCGTCCTCACGACTTCCCTGGGGGATGCGTGACAGCAACGCCTCGGTGGCCGGGTTGATCACCTCAATCCACTGGTCACCCTGCGAACCGACAAACTGGCCATTAATGTAATGTTGATGATGTGTTGTCATTTACTTAACTCTCCGCTATCGACACGTTGCACTAATGTGATGGCAGGGTGAAGCAGATGCGGGCGGATGACCTTATGCTGAGTGCCAGTGGCGGCATCTGGCTGGCAGCCAGTGACAGATAGTGCGCTGCTCTGCGGCAAAAACGTCAATATGTTGTAGATTTATAGAAGCAATGTAATGAAAAAAGGGGGTGTATCATGGCTAACGGATGGGCGTCAGAAGGCGCAGTACAGGAGCAGATTGACAGCACCGTCAATGATGGCATCGAGCGGGTGAGGCAGTCGCTCGGTCATGGCGAAAGCGCGACCGAATGTGAACTCTGTGGCGAGCCGATTCCTGAAGCCCGCCGCCAGGCGCTGAAAGGGGTACGCTACTGCGTAGCCTGTCAGGAAAAAATCGATAAACAGCAGCAGACCAGCAGTTTATACAACCGTCGGGGCAGTAAAGACAGTCAGCTGCGCTAACCGTGACCCGTAGTCGGCCACGCCGGGGGACGGGCAGCGCGCGTCACGCTGCTGCCTTAGCCGTTACGAGCCTGGCATGGCCAGACCGCTGCCGATAAACCACGCCAGAAAGCCGACGCCTGCCACAATGATGGCGATCGGAAACAGGATGCCAATTCTCATACTCTACCTGCTGCAAACAGCACTATGGGGGCGCAATCTTATCATGAGATCTGCAGCACTGCGCGATGGGTTTTCAGCAGCGTAAAGAGCTGAAACTGCGTGGCCTCCGTCTCCTCCCTTAACACCTCTCCCTTCTTATACAGAATATGCTCGATATGCCCCAGCTGACGCCAGACCACAATCGCGGAGGCGATCAGCGCGCAGTGCTGCTCCGCCTGTATACATTCGATGGTGGCGTAGTGGGCTTCATCCATGCCATTCACAAACACCTTTAGCGCCTCAGCAGGCACTATCGCGCGGATGTCATCCAGCATCACCCGGCTGACTGCCTGCGAAAGAAACAGTGTTAACCACTTAGTCGTCATCCTGAACCCTGAACCGATCAATTTTCCCCAGTGTATACGACCTTGCAGATGGGAATGAAAGGCTTCTTTGCGCCTCTGCCACGCGGTTGGCGTGCATGGCAGTGACGCGGGAATTGTGCTGCGCCACACAGCAGAAAGGGGAAAAACAGTGAATTATAAGTCACTTACCCGTTCAGGCAGCCCGGCCTCTGACAACTGCAGAATTGTGATCCCTGACAGCAGCATCGGGTCAATATTGCCACTCCGTGCGGGCTTCCGGCATTCATCCAAAGGCTGAGGAATCGATGCAAACCGTAGACTGCCTGCTGAGCGGAAGCTGAGCGCTTTCCGACAGACCTCAACTAAACCGGGGAATAACAATGAACAGTGCCATTATTGCGGGGATTTTCTGGCATTTTGTCGGCGCTGCCAGCGCCGCGTGTTTCTACGCGCCGTTTAAGCAGGTAAAACGATGGTCCTGGGAAACCATGTGGTCGGTGGGGGGCCTGATCTCCTGGCTGATCCTGCCGTGGGCGGTCAGTGCCATTCTGCTGCCCGACTTCCGGGCTTATTACAGCAGCTTCACGCTGTCGCAGCTGACACCCGTGTTTCTCTTCGGCGCGATGTGGGGCATCGGTAATATCAACTACGGACTGACCATGCGCTATCTCGGCATGTCGATGGGCATCGGCATCGCGATTGGTATTACGCTGGTGGTCGGCACGCTGATGACGCCGCTGCTGCAGGGGCGCTTTGGCGAGTTATTTGCCTCTGCGGGGGGGCGGCTGACCTTACTGGGCGTGCTGGTGGCCCTGGCTGGCGTCGGGATTGTGTCGCGTGCCGGATTGCTGAAGGAGCGGGCGCTGGGGATCAACGCCGAAGAGTTTAATCTCAGAAAGGGTCTGCTGCTGGCGGTGATGTGCGGCATCTTCTCGGCGGGGATGTCCTTTGCGATGGATGCCGCGAAGCCGATGCATCAGGCCGCCGCGAATCTGGGGATCGACCCGCTCTATGTGGCGTTACCCAGCTATGTGATCATCATGGGCGGTGGGGCGCTGGTGAACCTGGGCTTCTGCTTCTGGCGGCTGGCTACCCGACCCGATCTGTCAGTTCGCAGGGACTTTTCCGTCGCCAGGCCGCTGCTTATTGCTAATACCGCGTTCGCCGTGCTTGGCGGCACCATGTGGTATCTGCAGTTTTTCTTTTACGCCTGGGGCCACGCCCGAATCCCGCCGCAGTATGACTATGTCAGCTGGATGCTGCACATGAGCCTGTATGTGCTGTGCGGGGGACTGGTAGGCCTGCTGTTGAAAGAGTGGAAGTCAGCGGGCCGCCGCCCGGTCAGTGTGTTATCGATTGGCTGCGTGGTCATTATCATCGCGGCAAACATCGTTGGGCTGGGTATGGCAGCGTAAGCCGCAGGCATCCTGCGGCGCGGAGGAGAACGGGCATGTCTGACAGGCTCGTTCCGGGTGTTCTCAGGCGGTTAGATCGTGCCTGCACAGGGAACAGGGTCAGATCGGAAAGTCGCTTAAGCCATCCATGGCCGCTCGGCCCGCGCCGTCCCTGGCGCGGGACGCTTTCCTCCTCTGACCCTGTTCCCTGCGCTTTGTACTTTTGCGCTGCGGTATTCAGCGCTCTGGTCTGACGCCCGTGTTATTCCGGTTCGGCGCTTTTCAGCGCTGGCCCGGAGGGGAGAAATCGCTGACGCCAGGCACTGGGCGTGAGGCCGGTTTCACGGGTGAAAACCACGGAAAAATAGTTACTGTCATCGAAGCCGCAGCGGGCCGCCACTTCGCTGATCAGGCACGCCTGCGTTCGCAGCAGATATTTTGCCTGACAGAGCTGTAACTGACGCAGGTAATGGCCGATGGTCATCCCGGTCTGCTGACGGAAAAGCTGTTTCAGCGCCCGTTCGCTCAGCTGGTTTTGCTGGCAGAACGCTGCCAGATCAAACGGCCGGGAAATCGCCCCCTGCAACGCTGACATCAGCAGATCGAGCTGTTCCCCCTCCGGCAGAACCCAGGGGCGATCGGCGGCGTAGCCGTGACGCCGCAGAATCAGCACCAGCTGCAGAAACAGGGCTTCAGAGAGCTGAACCGACAGGGGATCGCTCTTGCGACTTTCACGCTCCAGCTGGCTGATCACACCGCGCGCCAGCCCCATACCGCGGGTGGTCAGACGCCAGCAGCCAGGGGCTTCGGGGCCCTGTGGCGGCAGCAGGCTATCCCAGTCAAGCGCCAGACCAAAGCGGTCGCGGCAGTAGAGAATGTTATCCAGCACCAGATCGTTAACGCTGTCGTAGCTATGGCAGTCGCTGTCGCGGATAAAAAAGAGGTCGCCGCAGGTGATGAGCCAGGGGCGATCGTTGAGGACGTGCAGGCCATTACCGCGCCAGACGATGACGATTTCGCTGAACTCGTGTCGGTGCGGCGGAAAAGAGGGCTGTGGCATCCTTTCGGCAACCGCCACCGGTAAACTGGGGGCGGGAAAATAGTCATCACGACTGAGTATCAACGCCATAGTCGGCTCCTTTACCTCATCTGCTGGCGCTCCGCTCGCGGGGCGCAGCCAAATTCGCGCCTGAACAGGGTAGAGAAATGGTTGCTGTCTCCAAATCCACACTGGAAGGCGATGTCGGTAATGCGCAGATCGCTGTGACGCAGCAGGTGACGCGCCTGTAACAGGCGCAGACGGTTCAGATAACGCTGCGGGGTACTGCCGGTCTGCTGCTTCATCTGTCGGTGCAGCGTTCGCAGCGACAGAGAGAAACGGTCGGCCAGTTCATCCCAGACAATCTCGTCACTGTAATGATCCGCCAGCCAGTCCAGCAGGCGATGCAGCCGCGCCTCCTGATCCTGACGACCGCCATCACGACAGGCTTCACGTAACAGCACCAGCAGCTGTAAAAAGAGCTGCTCCTGCCGCGCCTGCCTGTCCAGTGACCAGGCCTCGTGCTGCTGCATCTGCGCTGCCACACTCAGGGCCTGCGCCATCACCTTCTGATTGATGCGCCAGTGAGAAGGATAATCCCCATCCCGTTCGCACGGCAGCAGCGCCTGCAATCCGGAGAGAAAACGGAACGCGCCGGGGCTGCGATAGAGCACATTGGTCAGGCAGAGGTTATCCGTCTGTTCATAAAGGTGACGATCGTGATCGCGGACAAAGCAGACACAGCCGGCGCAGAGCGTTTGTGGCTGACCATTGAACACATGAATCCCGGCGCCGTGCTCAACCAGAACGATTTCATGAAAATCATGATGATGCTCCGGAAAGGGGGCCTGGGGAATGCGGGGTTCAATCGCAATCGCGTAATCGCCGTCAGGAAAAAAATCCGCACTGTGCAACAGAGTCATGATCGTCCCTCACTGATTAACAAAACTGCAACGCAGTCTAATCAGGACGCCGTTACCTTACCTTGAATTTTCAGCACGTCTCAGCAGGAATCCTGCTGATTTTTCAAGAAATCCCCGGTAGTTAACAGATTTGCGGCAGGGGTCACATCGTGCTCACTGCTGCCTCTGTGATCTCTCTCACGACATTCTTTGCAGGTCTGCCAGGGCACCCCGGCCGCTGGCACTGCCGGGAAGGTGTTCAGGCGACCCGATTTTTACTCTGTGACCACTTAATCACAGGGAAAAGCCACCATGACCAGGCGAAATATCATTGCTATCGATCTCGGCGCATCCAGCGGCCGGGTCATGCTCGCCCGCTGGGATGACGCGCAGCGCCAGCTGGATCTGCGTGAAATCCGCCGTTTTGAAAACCGGCGTCTGCGTCGTGCCAGCTATGACTGCTGGGATCTGGCGATGCTGGAGCAGGCGATCCGTGCCGGGCTGGAGCAGGCTGTTGAGGAGGGGATCGTGCCGGACAGTATCGGCATCGACACCTGGGGCGTGGATATGGTGCTGCTGGATGCGCAGGGTGAGCCGGTGGGTGAAGCGGTCAGCTATCGTGATGCACGCACCCACGGCCTGATGGCGCAGGCGCAGCAGGAGCTGGGCCACAGCGCCATCTATGCAAAAACCGGCATTCAGTTTCTGCCTTTCAATACGCTCTATCAGATGCGCGCCCTGCATCAGCAGCAGCCTGACTGGCAGGCGCGAGTGGCACATGCGCTGATGATCCCGGATTACCTGCACTTCCGCCTGACCGGCAACCTCAACTGGGAGTACACCAACGCCACCACCACCCAGATGCTCAATATTCACAGCGGCGAGTGGGATCGCGATTTAATTGGCTGGGCGGGAATTGAGGCAGGCTGGTTCGGTCAGCCGCAGGCGCCGGGCAACACAGTGGGACACTGGCGGAGTCAGCGGGGCGAGGCGGTGCCGGTCATTGCGGTGGCCACCCACGACACCGCCAGCGCAGTGCTGGCCACGCCGCTGCTGCAGGAGGATGCCGCCTATCTCAGCTCCGGCACTTGGTCGCTGATGGGCTTTGAAAGCCTGCAACCCTATGCGAGCGAGGCGGCACTGCGCGCCAATATTACCAACGAAGGCGGCGCTGAAGGCTATCGCGTCCTGAAAAATATCATGGGTTTATGGTTGCTGCAGCGTCTCTGTGCTGAACGGCAGATTGACGACCTCTGTGCGCTGATCGCTGAGACCGCCCGTCAGCCCGCCTGTCTTTCGCTGATTAACCCCAACGATCCGCGCTTTATCAATCCTGACAACATGGTCAGCGAGATTCAGAAAGCCTGCGCAGAGCAGGGCATGCCCGTGCCGCAATCCGCCGCTGCGCTGGCCCGCTGCATTTTTGACAGCCTGGCGCTGCTCTACCGTCAGGTCATCAGCGAACTCGCCGCGCTGCGCGGGAAGCCCTTCACCCGGCTGCATGTGGTCGGCGGTGGCAGCCAGAATCGTTTTCTGAATCAGCTCTGTGCGGATGCCTGTGAGATTCCGGTGCTGGCCGGGCCGGTAGAGGCCTCCACGCTGGGTAACGTCGGCTGCCAGCTGATTGCCCTCGGCGAACTGACGGATGTCGCCGATTTCCGCAACTGCGTGATGAACACCTTCCCCCTCGAAACATTCGAACCACACATTTCAGACGTCTTCGCGGCCAGTCAGGCCCGCTTCGCGACGCTGAGTCAACCCGCAGAGGAACCCGCTTATGACTAAGCAGACAGAACAGGCCTTTGAACTGGCTAAACAACGCTATGCCGATATTGGGGTTGATGCTGAACAGGCTATTCGCCAGCTCGACACAATCCCGGTTTCCATGCACTGCTGGCAGGGCGACGATGTGCGGGGATTTGAAAACCCGCAGGCCGCCCTCACCGGCGGCATTCAGGCGACCGGCAACTATCCGGGACGTGCACGCAACGCCAGCGAACTGCGCGGTGATATCGATAAGGCGATGTCGCTGATCCCCGGCCTCAAGCGCCTGAACCTGCATGCACTCTATCTGGAGAGCGACAGGCCGGTTGAGCGGGACGCTATTGAGCCGGTGCATTTCGCGCGCTGGGTCGAATGGGCCAGGGAACGGGGCGTGGGGCTCGATTTTAACCCCAGCTGCTTTTCACATCCGCTCAGTGCTGACGGGTTTACGCTGTCGCACAGCGATCAAACCGTGCGCCAGTTCTGGATCGACCACTGCAAAGCCAGTCGCCGCATCTCCGCCCACTTTGGTGAGCAGCTGGGCACGCCCTCGGTGATGAACATCTGGGTACCGGACGGCATGAAGGACATTACCGTCGACCGGCTGGCGCCGCGTCAGCGTCTGATGAGCGCACTGGATGAGGTCATTGCGGAAAAACTCAACCCGCAGCATCACATCGATGCGGTAGAGAGCAAGCTGTTCGGTATCGGCGCAGAGAGCTACACCGTGGGATCAAATGAGTTTTATCTCGGCTACGCCGCCAGCCGTCAGACGGCACTGACCCTGGATGCGGGCCATTTCCATCCTACCGAGGTGATCTCCGACAAGATCTCCGCCGCCATGCTCTATGTGCCGCGCCTGCTGCTGCACGTCAGCCGTCCGGTGCGCTGGGACAGCGATCATGTGGTGCTGCTAGATGATGAAACGCAGGCTATTGCCAGTGAGATCGTCCGTCACCAGCTGTTCGACAAAGTGCATATCGGCCTCGATTTCTTTGACGCGTCGATAAACCGGATTGCGGCCTGGGTTATCGGCACCCGCAACACCCAGAAGGCGCTGCTGCGCGCCCTGCTGGAGCCGACCGATCGTCTGCGTCAGGCTGAGAATGGCGGAGATTACACCGCGCGGCTGGTCTGGCTGGAAGAGCAGAAATCCCTGCCGTGGCAGGCGGTGTGGGAAGCCTGGTGCCTGCGTCATGACGTTCCGGCTGACGCCAGCTGGTTAAGTGATGTGCGCCATTATGAACAGCAGATTTTGAGCCAACGTTAAGGGATTTCATTATGCAAAGCATTCTTGCTTCAGAGTTTGTAAAGGGAATGGTTAAGGCAACCAGCGACATGTGGCTGAAGGGATGGGATGAACGCAATGGTGGCAACGTCAGCCTACGGCTGAGTGAGGAGGAGGTGAGTCCCTACAGGGCTGATTTCTGCCAGGAGCCTCGCTGTTTCGAGCTGAGTCAGCCCGCCCCGGCGCTGGCAAACGACTGGTTTCTGGTGACCGGGTCGGGAAAATTTATGCGCAACGTTCAGCTGGACCCCGCGGACTGCCTGGCACTGCTGCAGGTCGACAGCCAGGGGCTCTCCTGCAAAATTCACTGGGGGCTGGTCAACGGCGGGCTGCCGACCTCGGAGCTGGCGTCACATTTTCAGTCGCATGCGGTGCGCAAGGCGGTCAGCGGCGGCAGAGATCGGGTGATTATGCACTGTCATGCCACCCACTTTATGGCCCTGAGTTATGTGGTTGAGATGGATTCGGCGCGCTTTACCCGCCTGCTGTGGGAGGGGAGCACCGAGTGTCTGGTGGTCTTCCCGGATGGCGTGGGCGTGTTGCCCTGGATGGTGCCCGGCACCGATGAGATCGGCGCCGCGACGGCGGCGCAGATGCAGTCGCACACGCTGGTGATGTGGCCGTTCCACGGCGTCTTTGGCACCGGCCCGACGCTCGATGAGACGTTTGGGCTGATTGACACCGCCGAGAAATCATCTGAAGTGATGGTTAAGGTGCTGTCGATGGGCGGGATACGTCAGAGCATCACCACAGAACAGCTGGTCGCGCTGGGTAAACGTTTTGGTGTCACGCCCTGGCAACCAGCACTGGATGCGGGGCCTGCCCATGTTGCGTAAAGCCTTTGTGATGCAGGTCAATCCGGATTGCCATGCAGAGTATGAGCGTCGTCACTCACCTATCTGGCCCGAACTGGCTGAAACGCTGAAAGCACATGGTGCCCGTAATTACGCCATCTGGCTGGATGAGGAGCGGCATCTGCTCTTTGCCAGCGTGGAGATTGAATCGGAAGCGCGCTGGAACGCGGTGGCGCAAACGGCGGTCTGTCAGCGCTGGTGGGCCTCCATGAAGGATCTGATGCCCTCTCATGCGGACAACAGTCCTATCAGTCAGCCGCTCCGGCCGGTCTTCTTTCTCAGCTGAACGTGCAACAGGGCGGGAATCCCGCCCTGAATCTTACCGCTGAGCCTGACACAGTCCTGTCAGGGTAGGCCACATCGCCATCAGCGTATCGATAATACTCTCCAGGTCTGTGCGCTCCGCACCCTCCCGCGCCCGCACTGACATGCCCTGAAGCAGACAGCTCAGATAGCGCGACAGCGCAGCAATGTCCACTGACTCTCCCAGTTCACCACGCTGCTGACGCGAGCAGAGGAAATCCTTTAAAACCTGCTCCTGTGACTGATGCTGCTCTTGCAGCATGGCCGCAATATCCGCGGAAGCCGCCGACAGGGCGCTTGAGGTGCAGATAAAGAAGCAGCCGCCGGGCGAATCGCGTTCGGTAAAGCAGGCCGCGGTAGCGCGGAAATAGGCCTCTACCGCCTCAGAGACCGCCAGCTTATCATCGCCCAGTGCCGCGTCACGCCAGGCGCTGAATTTCTCAACATAGCGCTCCATTGCGGCGCGGAACAATCCCTCTTTATTGACGAACTCCGCATAGAGCGTCGGTGCTTTAGCACCGGTTGCGGCCACCAGATCGGCGAGCGAGGTGCCTTCGTACCCGTGGGTCCAGAACAGGGTCAGTGCCTTATCGAGCGCAGCTTCACGATCGAACACTTTGGGACGGCCACGGCATTTCCGGGTATCGCAATCCTGAACCTGACTCATACATCCTCTCTGACTGGGGAACACTCTATTAAATTACCGATCATTATAAAAATGTGCAAGGGCGGAGAGGCAGGCCGTCCTCTGGGGTTGCCATTTTGTGCGCCAGCCCGGTTTTATCGCCCCTATGGTTAAGTCAGAAAAGGGGCTGAAGCCCATAATCACGCCACTTCGCGATTAAAATAACGCTCATTAAATAAATATTGACGGCCAGCCTGATCGGGGGCTATCATTTATTTAACGGTCGTTAATTAAATAGCGACAACCGATTTCAGACCCACTGAACACGATCACTGAAAAGAGAGAAGATTATGAAAACCATCAAAACTACCCTGGCTGTTCTGGCACTCACCACACTGACTTTTGGCGCGTCTGCCGCTGACCTGGTTACCAGCGAACCGGCTAATCAGCAGCCTGTCGGCACCATCTCTGTGCTGGGCGGCACCAACCTGAGTTCAGTCGAAGCGCAGCTCAACGCCAAAGCGGATGAAGCCGGTGCGAAATCGTTCCGCATCACCTCAACCAGCGGTCAGAACAAACTGCACGGCACGGCTGTGATTTATCAGTAACCGGGCATCCGGCAGAAAATGAAGAAGGGGTTCGTTATGAAACGTATCAGCATGATAGTGGCCGCGGCCCTGCTCAGCGGCCTCTCATTCGCCAGCGTGGCGGCGCAGCAGGTGAGCAGCACGCCTCTTGATCAGCAACGCGTGGGCGTCATCAGCGCGACGGGGAGCAGCAATCTGACCTCGCTTGAGCAGCAACTGTCAGAAAAGGCCAGCGATGCGGGTGCAAAGTCTTTCCGCATCACTTCGACCTCTGGCAGCAACAACCTGCATGGCACCGCCATTCTCTATAAATAAGAGAAACAGGCTTCAGATAACCTGCTTATCTGAAGCCTTTTTTTATCCTCTCCGCGCCGGTCTTAGCCATTACTGCGAAGCTGAGGATAACGGCGAAAAATATAGACACACCACAGTAACGCCACCAGACCGATCATCCCCCCGACGTTGCCGACTTCCGACATATTCAGATAGAGACTGACCTGGCTTCCCAGCAGCGCGCCTGCGCCTATGCCGATATTGTAGATGCCGGACATGAGTGACATTGCCACATCCGTTGCATCCGGCGCCAGAGACAGCACCCGCACCTGCATACCCAGTCCAATCATCATCATCGCCATGCCCCAGACGATGCACAGAATAGCGATCGCCGTCGGACGAACCGCAGCAAAGATCAGCAGTCCCATGCAGAGGGTAATCAGCGCAATCGCGGCAATCAGCAGCGCGGAAGGGAATTTATTGCCCAGGGTGCTGAACAGCACGCTGCCCAGAATACCCGCAGAGCCAAACAGCAGCAGCAGCAGGGTGGTGAAATTGCCGCTGGATTGCGCCACGCTCTGCATAAAGGGCTCGATGTAGCTGTAAGCCGTGTAGTGCGCGGTCACCACAATGGTCACCAGCAGATACATGCTGACCAGCGCCGGACGACGAAACAGCATCGGCACGCTGCTCAGTGAGCCGGTGTGTTCACTGGGCAGACGCGGCAGTATCCGTACCAGCATGATCATCAGTACCAGTGCCGACAGGCCAATCGCGCCGAAGGTGGTTCGCCAGCCAAGATACTGACCCACCACGCGGCCAATCGGCACCCCCAGCACCATGGCCAGTGCGGTTCCGGTCGCCAGCATACTCAGCGCCTGCGTTTTCTTTCCGGCCGGGGCCACGCGAATAGCCAGTGAAGCCGTGATCGACCAGAACACCGCGTGAGAGAGGGCGATGCCGACGCGTGAAACCATCAGCGACCGAAAGTCCCAGGCGAAGGTCGACAGAACGTGACTGACGATAAAGATCGTAAACAGTACTCCCAGCAGCAGTCGCCGCTCCACGTTGCGCGTCAGCAGCATCAGCGGCAGTGACAGCAGCGCGACCACCCAGGCGTAGATCGTGAGCATGATCCCGACATCCGCCGTCTGCATGGAAAAGTCAGCCGCAATGTCCGAAAGGAGACCCACCGGTACAAATTCGGTGGTATTAAATACAAAAGCCGCGATGGCCAGCAAGACCACGCGTAGCCAGGCAGTTTTACGTGAAACAGTTGTTGGTTGCATGAGGTGTCAAATCTGTCAGTACAGCGAATTCGGATGTGGCAGACATCCAGCGAAAGTGACCTGCGTCACAAATTACAGACCATTGTAGTGAATAAAGCGGGAAGCGAAACCTGATAACCGGCTTTTAGGGCGGAAATTTTTTTATCGCCCCGTTCAGGGGCGACGGGATGAGATTACTGATCGCGGCGAGGCGGCATCATGCGCAGCAGGGTATTGTCTTTAAGCAGATAGTGATGAAACAGCGCCGCCGCCGCATGCAGCCCGATCAGCCAGTATCCCAGCGGTGCCAGGGTTTCATGCCAGTCGATCAGCATATCCGCCAGGTCAAAATTGGGCTCCGGTGCAACCGGCATGCTGATGCCAAACAGCCACCACTCCCGCCCCTTGAGGTAGCGCGACGACAGGCCGAGGATCGGCAGGGTGATAAACAGGGCATAGATCAGGGTGTGCGTCAGATGAGCCACCCCGGTCTGCCAGCGCGGCGCGGCTGGCGTAATGGGTGGCGTGCGATGACGGGTACGCAGAAACAGGCGGGCGATCATCAGCACCAGAACGGTCGCACCTGCGCTGAAGTGGGTGATGATCATGGCGTACCCCTGCCAGGAGCCGCGCTGCACAAAGCCGCGCAGCTCAATGGTGGCGTAGGCTGTCACGACCAGTAAAAAAGTCAGCCAGTGAAGGGCGATCTGAGAACGCGCAAACTTATCCCGCATCGTGCTTTCCATCAAAAAGAGTCAGGAAGAGTAACATAACGGAAAACGGCGCTGATGCTTAACAAATTAGCGCAGCGGTAAGTAAATTTCACGCCGACACCATCCGACAGCTTAGCGTGACCCCGGCGTATGTTTCTGGGCGACGCTGAGCGGCGTCTCCGGCAGGTGGCTGGCATTAATCGGGCAGCAGTTCTCACAGCCGATAGCCCCCACGTAATATTTTTTTGCCTGAAGAATGGCGGCATTGACGTGATAAAAACTGCCCAGAAACAGTCGGTTTTCCATGTCGGGAAGATGCGGGCAGCCAGCAGCATGCACCACATGATTATCGTTATATCCCGATTGTTTATTGACGTAGTAGTAGAGAGCCACAGACGTTCCTTGTTGCCGTGTTAAGAGGCAAAGCAGATGAAATGATTCAATAAAACCGATTATAGCGGGAATTGTGGGGTTTTTTCGCGGGGGATTTTCAGCGAAGAGGATGAGCGACAGTCAGCGTGTTGTGCTGCCAGGCCTGGTGAGGCCATCCGGGCCTGGCAGAGAGAGGAAACTCAGAGCTTTTTGCGGTGCAGATGCCAGGCCACCAGCAACGCCAGCAGCAGCAGGGTGCTGATAAACAGCGTGATGCCGTGCCAGCCAAAGTTATGCCAGAACAGACCGCCCAGCGTCCCGGCGACGCTGGAACCCACGTAATAGCTGAACAGGTAAAGCGATGAGGCCTGGCCGCGCGCCCGGCGTGCGCGCGGGCCAATCCAGCCACTGGCAACCGCATGGGCGGCAAAGAAACCGGCGGTGAACAGCATCATCCCCGGCAGGATCAGCCAGAGCGAGTTGAACGCCGTGATCAGCAGTCCCAGCAGCATAATGGCGGTAGCACCCAGCATCACCGGTCCCCGTCCCAGTCGGCTGGTCAGCGCACCCGCTTTCGGCGAACTCCACGAGCCGGTGAGATAGACCACCGACAACAACCCGACCACGGCCTGACTCAGATGCCAGGGGGCATCCAGCAGCCGGTAGCCGATGTAGTTAAACAGCGTGACAAAGGCACCCATCAGCAGGAACCCTTCGGCAAACAGCCAGGGCAGGCCAGGATCGCGCCAGTGCAGCCGGAAGTTAATCAGCAGGTTGCGCGGACGCAGCGTGATGGGGCGGAAATGACGTGACGCGGGAAGGATCTTCCAGAACATCAGCGCCGAAGCCAGCGAAAACAGCCCTATCACCGCCACGGCGATCCGCCATGAGAAGAGGTCGGTCAGCACACCGCTCAGCAGACGCCCGCTCATGCCGCCGATAGAGTTTCCGCTGATATAGAGCCCCATAGAGAAGGCGACGACCCGCGCATCCATCTCCTCGCTGAGGTAGGTCATGCCCACCGCCGCCACCCCGCTGAGCGACAGCCCCATCAGCGCCCGCATGATCAGAATGCCGTGCCAGCTGCTCATGGTGGCTGAGATCAGCGTGCAGATGGCGGCCAGCATCAGGGCTGTTACCATCACCGATTTGCGGCCGATAGCATCCGAAAGCGGCCCGGTCACCAGCAGGCCCAGCGCCATCAGGCCGGTTGAGATAGAGAGTGACAGGCTGCTGGTTGCCGGTGAGATGCCAAACTGATGCGAGAGCACCGGCAGGATCGGCTGGACACAATAGAGCAGGGCAAAGGTCGCCAGACCGGCGGAGAAGAGCGCCAGCGTCACGCGCATAAACTGCCGCGAACCCCGACGGATATAACCTGACGCAGCCACCGGTTCTGAAGGCACACGACCCGCCTCGTCATTTACCGCGGCGGCCTCTGTTGAGTGACTCACACACTTTCCTTTAAGGGTAAAAAAACCTGTCGTCAGCTTAGGCGGGCATCATTATGATGTCTAATATATTAATAATCTTAAATGAGACGTTTCAGATATGAATATTGAGTTGCGTCACCTGCGCTATTTTATTGCGGTGGCCGAGGAGCTCCATTTCGGGCGCGCGGCCCGGCGGCTGAACATCTCCCAGCCGCCACTCAGTCAGCAGATACTGCAACTGGAGGCAGAAACCGGCGCCCGACTCTTTAACCGGACCAACCGCAGCGTTCAGCTGACCGCTGCCGGACAGCAATTGCTGAACGATGCCCGCGCCATCCTGCTGCAGGTTGAGCAGGCGGCCGACCGGGCAGCCCGGTTGCACCGGGGAGAAGAGGGCGGGCTGCGAATCGGGTTCACCTCCTCGGCGCCTTTTACCGCGGTGGTCTCCGACGCGCTGTTTCGCTTTCGCCAGCGCTGGCCGCAGGTGCATATTCAGATGCAGGAAATTAATACCCGCCAGCAGCTGGCCCCGCTGCATGAGGGGCGGCTCGATCTTGGCGTAATGCGCAACACGCCGCTGCCCGCCGATCTCGCGCATCAGCTGCTGATGAGCGAGCCGCTGTGTGCGGTGGTGCACAAAGCGCATCCGCTGGCCGATGCCGGCGCGATCTCCGTCACCGCGCTGGCCGCCGAACCCTTCGTCTTCTTTGATGCCCAGGGCGGAACTGCGCTCTACAGCGATATCCTGGCGCTGCTGCATCGCTATCAGATCCAGCCCTATATCACGCAGGAAGTGGGGGAAGCGATGACCATTCTGGGGCTGGTGGCAACCGGTCTTGGCGTCTCCATCCTGCCCGCCTCCTTCCGCCGGGCGCAGCTGGCCGATCTGGTCTGGCTGCCGCTGACGGAAGAGGATGCCATTTCAGAGCTGTGGCTGGTCTGGTCAGCCAGCCGCGAAATCACCGCACCGATGGCGAATATGATGGCGCTACTGCGGGAAAACCGGCCCGGAAGCACGCTTTGACAGAGGCCAATATGTGCGATAAATCACATTTCTAATCAAATATTTGACGCTGTTGCCTGATCTGCCTCACCATGGCGCATGTTTATTTAGAAGCGCGAAAATAACCGGGAGCAGGGTTGTGAATCCGGACAGTCAACCTGGCCATATTGACCAGATCAAGCAGACCAATGCAGGTGTCGTATATCAGCTGATTGACCGTTATGGTCCCATTTCGCGTATCGAACTTTCCCGCCGTGCCCAGCTTGCGCCAGCCAGCATCACAAAAATTGTGCGTGAAATGCTGGACGCGCATCTGGTGCAGGAGACGGAGTTTCAGGAACCCGGCAGTCGGGGCCGTCCGGCCATCGGGCTGATTCTGGACACGGAGGCCTGGCACTATCTGGCCATTCGTCTGCATCGCGGTGCCATGACCTTTACGCTGCGCGATCTCAGCAGTCAGGCGCTGGCCGAAGAGAGCCTGCCGCTGCCCGATGAATCCGCTCAGCCGCTGCTGACCGCTCTGATTGAACAGGTGGATGCCTTCTTTATCCGTCATCAGAAAAAGCTGGAGCGTCTGACGGCCATCGCCATCACGCTGCCGGGGCTGATTAACGCCGCGTCAGGTGTGGTGCATCGGCTGCCGGGCTATCAGGTGCGTGATATGCCGCTGGGCGATGCGCTGGGGGCGCACACGGGATTGCCGGTGTTTGTGCAGCACGATATCTCCGCCTGGACGCTGGCGGAGTCGCTGTTCGGCGCTTCGCGCGGCGCGCAGGATGTGATTCAGATCGTGATCGATGAAACGGTCGGAGCCGGAGTGATCAGCGGCGGCCAGCTGCTGCATAAGCGGGGACGGGCGCTGGTCGAGATCGGCCATACGCAAATCGATCCTTATGGTCAGCAGTGCTACTGCGGCAACCACGGCTGTCTGGAGACGGTCGCCAGCACCGGCAGTCTGCTGGCGCTGGCGGCGCAGCGGCTGGCGGCCCAGCCCGACAGCCTGCTTAATCGTCAGGAGCTGACGCTGTCATCATTATGTGAGGCCGCCCTGTCGGGCGATCGCCTGGCGCGCGATACCATAGCCAGCGTCGGTCATCATGCAGGCCGGATTCTGGCGATGATGGTTAATATTTTTAATCCACAACATATTCTTATCGGTTCTCCGCTGAATGCGGCGGCAGAGGTGCTGTTTCCGGCGGTGAGCAACACTATTCTGCAGCAGTCCCTGCCTGCCTACAGTGCGGGCATTCAGCTGGCCCCCACCGAATTCAGCGAACCGGGCACACTCGGTGCCGCCGCGCTGATCAAAGACGCTCTCTATAACGGACACCTGTTAGTAAAACTGTTGCAAGGTTAAGCGGGCCTGAACTTGCGCTAACGCAATCTGTTCTCATTCTGGATTCCTTAAAATGCCGTTTCGCAGCAGGGCTAATCACCGATTAGCCGCAACGCTTTGAGAGGAGAAGTGGAGTGAACAGACTATTTGTTACCGGCACCGATACGGCTACAGGCAAAACGGTGGTGTCCCGCGCCCTTTTGCAATGTTTTATTCAGAGCAACGTCACTGCCGTCGGCTATAAGCCTGTCGCGCGCTGCGCGGTCAAAACCGCTGATGGCCTGCGTAACAAAGATGCACAGGTTCTGCAAAGCGCTTCATCCATCGACCTGCCTTATGAGGCGATTAATCCGCTGGTGTTTGAGGAGGAGGAGATCTGCACCCACCCCAGCCAGATGATCGACTATTCCCGGCTGACTCAGGGTCTGACACATCTGACGCAGCAGGCCGATCGGGTGGTGGTGGAGGGCACCGGCGGCTGGCGCAGTCTGATGAACGACGGACGTCCGCTCTCGCGCTGGGTCGCAGAACAGCAGCTGCCGGTTGTGCTGGTGGTGGGTATCCAGTCGGGCTGCATCAGTCATGCGCTGCTGACCGCGGAAGCCATCGCGCACGATGGCCTGCCGCTGGTAGGTTGGGTGGCTAATCGCGTCAATCCGGGGCTGGCGCACTACAGTGACATCATTGAGGTGCTGCGTGAAAAGATTGCGGCACCGCTGCTGGGTGAACTTCCTTATCTGCCCCGTCCTGAACAGCGCGATCTGACCTCCTGGATCGATATTTCTCTGCTGAAGCAGCCCGATCTGCACGCTGTGAGTGCAAAGATCGCCTGATACTGAAACAAAACAAGTCATCTGAGCGGGTTGTGAGCCTAAAGTTTCAGGCTCGCGACCCGTTTGCTGCAACTATTTCCGCTTATATTTGAATGACCTGGATCGTTAACCGCGAATCCCCGACGTGATGGCGCAGAAAATGCATTAACTCCGCTAACCACACAGAGCTGGAGCACCACCATGTCGCACTCGCACGAGAAAGGTTTGTTATATGGGCTTGAAGCCCGCATTGGTCCCGTACCGGCATTCTTTGCCGCACTGCAGCATCTGCTTGCCAGCGTCGTCGGCATTATCACTCCGCCGCTGATTATCGGTTCGGTGCTGGGACTGCAGGCCTATATTCCTTATCTGATCAGCATGTCCCTGTTTGTTTCTGGACTGGGCACCTTTATGCAGGCCCGGCGCTTTTATGGCGTCGGTGCCGGGATGATCTGTCTGCAGGGCACCAGCTTTGCGTTTCTGGGTGTGATCCTGTCGGGTGGGTTAATGATCAAGGGGCGTGGCGGTTCGCCTGAAGAGATTCTGGCGATGCTGTTTGGCTGTAACCTGGTAGCGGCACTGATCCCGGTGGTCATCAGCCGCTGCGTCGGCGCGCTGCGTAAGGTGCTGACGCCGGTCGTCACCGGCACAGTGATTACGCTGATTGGTATCAGCCTGATCAAAGTGAGCATCACCGACTGGGCGGGCGGTCACAATGCCACGGACTTTGGCGCGCCGGGAAATCTGGCGCTGGGTGCGCTGACGCTGCTGGTGATTGTGGCGCTGAACCGCTCGCGAAACCGCTGGGCGCGGCTGGTTGCCGTGGTCGCGGGTATCGCCGTGGGGTGTGTGGCGGCGGCGTTAACCGGCCATCTGCAGCTGAAGGCCGCGCCGGAGAGCAGCTGGCTGGTGCTGCCAGCCTTTTTCCGCTTTGGTTTCGCCTTCGACTGGACCATCTTTCTGCCTATCGCGCTGGTATCTGTCATCGCGGTGATTGAAGCGGTGGGCGATCTGACGGCCAACTGTCTGATTTCACAACAGCCGATCACCGGTAAGCCTTTCCAGCAGCGGCTGCAGGGCGGTATTGTCGCCGATGGCCTGAGCTGCGTGCTGGCCGCGGTTTTCTCGGCCTTTCCAAACACCACCTTTGCGCAGAATAACGGTGTCATCCAGATGACCGGCGTTGCCAGCCGCTACGTGGGAATGCTGCTGGGTATTATGCTGGCGCTGCTGGGGCTCTTTCCGGCGGTTGGCTCCCTGCTGCAGCAGATCCCACCGCCGGTACTGGGCGGCGCGACCGTGGTGATGTTTGGCAGCGTGGTTGCGGCCGGTATCCGGGTGATGACCCAGACACCGCTTGGTCGCCGCGAGATGCTGATCGTCGCGATCGCCTTCGGCATCGGGCTGGGTGTGGAAGCGGTGCCGGACGTGCTGAAGCAGTTCCCGCCGCTGATCGGCAGCCTGTTTGGTCATGCAGTCACTACCGGTGGCATCCTGGCCATTGTGCTGAATCTGGTGCTGCCGGATGAGGCGCGGACGGTGGAAGAGGTTGAGGCGGAGACGCTGACGGAGGGATGACCGGCTGAGAGGAATCCGCCAGCGGGACGGGTTGCCAGCCTGTGGCCCGGCTTGCTGTAAGATCGCACCTGCGCAGGGAACAGGGTCAGATCGGAAAGACGCAAAAGATGTCATCCATGACAGGCTCGGCCCGCGCCATCCCTGGCGCGGGACGCTTTCCTCTTCTGACCCTGTTCCCTTCGCCTTAAGCAACGTTATTGCGGTTTAATTCGGGCCTGTCCACGGTAACAAAAAAGGGCCGTGTGGCCCTTTCATCTACAGAGGAGTCTACGTATTCAGACGACGACGCGTGCGGCCTGAACTCAGGTAGTCGGCGATATAATCCTGCGAAATCTCACCGCTGTAGCGACCCTCCTCATCAACAATCGGCATCCAGACCGTGTTGTGTTCATAGAGCTTTGACAGCACCACGCGCAGGTTCTCTTCCGCTTTGCCGGTCACCTTAAAGGTGTGCAGGCGCTCTTCACAGCGGCCGCTGACGTTGCGCGCCTCGCGACGCTTCACGAAGCCCAGCGGTTTGCCATCCTCATCGACCACGGTAATCGAGCGCATATCGTTCTCATCCATGGTGCCAAAGGCTTCCTCCAGCGGCGTAGAACGACGCACGGTAATGGTTGGCTGCTGATCGGTAACGTCCCCCGCCTGCACCAGCAGCAGGCGCTTCAGCGTGCGGTCCTGACCGACAAACGAGCCGACGAAATCATTCGCCGGTGTGGCCAGCAGCTCATCCGGGCTGGCGCACTGCACGATCTTACCCTGACCAAACACCGCAATCCGGTCGCCGAGCTTCAGCGCCTCATCGATATCGTGACTCACCAGCATTACGGTTTTCTTCAGCTGACGCTGCATATCAAGAAACTCGTTCTGAATGACTTCACGGTTAATCGGGTCAACCGCCCCGAAAGGCTCATCCATCAGCAGCACCGGTGGATCCGCCGCCAGCGCACGAATCACCCCGATGCGCTGCTGCTGACCGCCGGACATCTCTCGCGGATAGCGATGCAGGAATTTAGTCGGGTCCAGCGCCACCATGCTCATCAGCTCGGTCGCGCGCTCGTGACACTGCTTCTTATCCCAGCCCAGCATGCGCGGCACCACGGTAATGTTCTCTTCGATGGTCATGTTCGGGAACAGTCCAATCTGCTGGATCACATAGCCGATGTTGCGACGCAGGGTGGTGGTGTCCTGTGTACTGGTATCTTCGCCATTGATCAGAATCCGGCCACTGGTGGCAGGGATAAGGCGGTTAATCATCTTCAGGGTGGTGGTTTTTCCGCAGCCCGATGGCCCCAGGAGGACGCACATCTCACCGGCTGGCACATGCAGGCTGACGTTATCGACGGCTTTGTTGGTGGTACCGTTTTTCTGGGTAAAGGTTTTCGTCAGGTTTTCCAGCGTGATCATTATCGAATCCCCTTAGGAGTCAGCGCCTGCTGCAAACGGTGCAGCAGCCAGTCAAGAACAATAGCCAGCAGACAGATCATCAGTGCCCCGGCAATTAACATGCGAATATCACTGCCGCTGATGCCATCCAGCAGCAGCTGGCCCAGGCCGCCGGCTCCAATCACGGCGGCAATCGCCATGACGCCGACGTTCATCACCACGGCGGTGCGGATGCCGCCAAAAATGACCGGCAGCGCCATCGGGATCTCCACCCAGCGCAGACGCTGCCAGAAGGTCATACCGATACCACGACCCGCCTCACGCAGACCGCCCGGCAGGTTCTCCAGTGCGGTGTGCGTGTTGCGCACAATCGGCAGCAGGGAGTAGAGGAACACAGCGGTGATGGCGGGCAGCGCACCGATGCCCTGACCGATCAGTGAAAAAAGCGGGATCATCAGACCAAACAGCGCAATGGTCGGGATGGTCAGCACCACGGTGGCGATGCCGAGGATCGGGGCCGCCAGCCACCGGACCCGGACAATCAGAATGCCGAGCGGCACGCCAATGACAATCGCCAGTCCGACCGCGACCAGCACCAGCCAGCTGTGCTGCCAGCTCAGGGTCAGCAGGGTATTCCAGTTATCCATGATGTAGTGAAGGGTATCCACAGTGCCTCCTTACAGCATGTTTTTGGATTGAAGGAAATCACGCGCCACTTTCTCCGGCGACTGATGATCGATGTCGACCCGCTTGTTTAGCTCGGTAATCGCCTCATCGGTGATCTGCGCCGAGAGCTGATTGAGCGCGGTGTCCAGACCCGGATGGCTTGCCAGCACATCCTGACGCACCACGGGCGTCACGTTGTAGCTGGGGAAGAAATGCTTATCATCTTCCAGCACTTTCAGGTCAAATCCTTTTACCCGGCCATCGGTGGTGTAGATCAGACCGGCATCGACAAAGCCGTCGCGAATGGCGTTATAGACCAGTCCGGGGTCCATCTGCCGGATCTGCGGGCGATCCAGCGCCAGGTCGTAGGTTTTCTGCAGCGGCTTCATGCCGTCGCTACGCCCGGAAAACTCCAGGTCCAGCCCGAGTCGCCAGTTATGGTCCGGGTCGGTCTTCCGCACCTGCTCAATCTTTGCGACCAGCTGCGACATCGTACTGATACCCTCTTTTTCGGCCCGTTTCCGGGTCATGGAAAAGGCGTAGGTGTTGTTCATCGGTGCCGGGTCAAGCCAGACCAGCCCCAGTTTTGCATCCAGTTTTTTCACCGTCTCATAGGCCTGCTGAGAGGACATCGGCTGGCTGATGTGGTTGAAGATAATCAGTGAGGTCCCGGTGTACTCCCAGACCATATCGATCTGCTTATTCAGCAGCGCGTTACGGCCGATGGTGGTGGCAATATTCCGTTTGGGCACCACCTCAAAGCCTTTCTTTTTCAGCCACAGTACGGTCATGGCGGAGAGAATATGCTGCTCGGTAAAACTCTTGGTCGCCATCACCAGCGGGGCAGCCGCCTGTGCCGTCTGGCTTAGCAGCAGCGTTGCGGTAAGCGCCACCACGCTCTTCTTTATCCAGTGCGTTAGCATTGCAAAGCTCCTTGTGGTCAGACCGCCGCGTGCGGACTCAGTAAGCGGCCCAGTGCAGCCAGCAACATATCCAGCACCAGTGCCACCAGTGCGGTAGCAACAGCGCCGAGGATCAGCGTCGGAAAGTCATTCAGATAGATGCCGGGGAAGATCAGCTCGCCGAAGCTGCTGGCCCCGATCAGGAACGCCAGCGGGGCGGTTCCGACATTGATGGCCGTTGCGATGCGCACGCCGGAGAGGATCACCGGCAGGGCATTCGGCAACTCCACCCGGCGCAGACGCTGCAGTTTAGTCATACCGATGCCGTTGGCGGCTTCAATCAGTGACGGGGGAACGGCGCTCAGGCCGGAGAAGGTATTGCGGACGATAGGCAGCAGCGAGGCCAGAAACAGGGCTATCAGCGCCGGACGGTCGCCAATCCCGATAATGACCATCGCCAGAGCCAGCACCGCCAGCGGCGGCAGGGTGTTACCGATGTTGAAAATCTGCATCACATACTCGGCCCAGCGGCGGGCAAACGGGCGACTGAGCAGGATGCCGCTGGGAATACCGACCAGCAGGGCGAACAGCATTGACCAGAACACTAAGAAGAGGTGTTGTTGCCCGAGATAAAGCAGGTCGACCTTACGAGCGACCAGCTGATCCCAGCCGAGGCCCCAGATCAACACCGCAATCACTGCGACCACTGCAAGCAGTGCCAGACCGGCGCGTCGAGCCAGTGAAGCATTTTGCATAGGAGAATCTCCCTGATAACGATCTCAATTGTTATAACAGCGCTAAACAGTCCGACAGATGCAGCAAAAAAGGCCGCCGCACCCAAAACCGAAACTGCGATAAAATGTAGACAAAATGCGTATTTACCTACTCTTTTTCAGTGAACACTGAGAAAGATGCTTTACTGCTATAGCAGCCCTTTACCCGGCAAGCCAGCTTTTCAGCCTTTCTCAGGCGAGTGAGAAACTGGTTAAAATGGTGTTAAGGCCGCGTAGCCACTGGGCTGATGCGTCAATAAAAAAAATTCATCGACTTTTAGTGACACCGTCACAGATGGTGCAGGAAATGCGCACGTTCAGGAAACTGCACGGGCTGATTTTCAGCTAGCCTTGCTGATAAAAAAGGAACCCTATGACTGAAAGCGCACAACTCCGGACCGGACACCGCCACTGGATACTGATTGCCTGCATGCTGGCGATGTTTATGGCGGCTATCGAAGTCACCATCGTGGCCACCGCCATGCCCACCATCATTGCCGACCTCGGCGGTTTTTCGCAGTTTGGCTGGGTCTTCTCCATCTATCTGCTGACGCAGGCGGTCAGCGTGCCGCTCTATGGCCGGCTGGCGGATAAGGTGGGGCGTAAAACCATGTTTTTTACCGGCACCTCCCTTTTCCTGATCGGATCGGTGCTGTGTGGCTTCGCCCACTCCATGACCTGGCTGATCCTGTTCCGGGCGTTTCAGGGGCTGGGGGCGGGCGCCATCATGCCGATCAGCTCCACCATCGTGGCGGACATCTATTCGCCGCGCGAGCGCGCCAGCGTTCAGGGCTGGCTCTCCAGCGTCTGGGGAGTGGCGGCCATCGTCGGGCCGCTGACCGGTGCCTGGCTGGTGCAGCACTTCAGCTGGTCCGTGATTTTCTGGGTCAATCTGCCGATTGGCCTGATCAGTATGCTGATGCTGGCGCGCTGGTTACCGGCGCATCAGCAGGAGGAGAAATCGGCTCCCCTCAATCTCGCGGGCAGCGGCTGGTTGATGCTCTGCGTCTCCGCGCTGCTGGTGGCGCTGTTGCAGGCCGAGCTGCTCGGATACTGGCTGATCCCTTTTCTGCTCTGTTCACTGCTGGCAGGCTGGCAGCTGAAACGCCACGAGCAGCGGGCCGCGGCACCGCTGTTTCCGCTGGTGATCTGGCGCAGCCGGCTGATCATTGCCGGTAATGCGGGCAACCTGATTATCGGCGCGGCCATGATGGGGATCAGTGCGTTTCTGCCGACCTGGATTCAGGGGATCCGCGGCGGCACGCCGTTACAGGCGGGCAGCGCGCTGGCAATGATGTCGATTGGCTGGCCGCTGGCCAGCACCCTGAGCGGCAGGCTGATGCTGCTGACCTCCTATCGCTTTACCGCCCAGCTCGGCGCGCTGCTGCTGGTCAGCGGCAGCGCCTTACTGCTGCTGCTTCAGCCCGCGAGCTCACTCTATCAGGCGGGCTTTACCGCCTTCCTGATTGGCACCGGCATGGGGATGACCAGCACCACGTTTCTGGTCTCCGTGCAAAACGAGGCGGACTATCAGATTCGCGGCATCTGTACCGCCTCGGTGATGTTCAGCAGGATGATCGGTTCGGCGGTGGGCACGGCGATCATGGGAGCAGTGCTCAATCTCAATCTGCAGTGGCGGCTGCCGCAGGTGGCCGATCCGGTGCAGCAGATTATGTCTGAACCCAGCCGTCAGCAGCTGGCGCCGCAGGCGCTGCAGGAGATGGTGCAGGCGATTGCGGCCTCACTGCACTGGGTGTTTGTGGTGGCGCTGGTGATTGCGCTGTTTGCGCTGGGTGTGGCGTGGATGATGCCGCGTCAGCGGCCGGAACTGGCGGAGTAAACGGCAGGGCGACAGACCGTCGCCCTGATTAACACAGGTTTATTGCTGCGCAGGCGCGTCCTGAGAACTGCCTGCACTGGCGGGCACGCTGGCCTCGTCATCCCGGCCGGTGCGCTTGTAAACAATCTTCTGGCTGTCGTTTTCACAATGCCCGACCACCTGACCGCCCGCCTGATCGACCTGATCGTTGGCGACGATGTCGAGAGTGAAGCCCGATTCAGGCACGCCGTTCTGAACAATTTTCTGACTGATGTCGGCTTTTACCGATTCGCAGGAAGCCTGCGCCATCAGCGGCAGCGAGAACAACGCTGCGGTGAACAAAACCCTCTGTAGCTTCATCACGTCTTCCTTATGTTAGTCGTCCGTCATTACTATAGCGCAAATTCAGGGAGTGACCGGGCGGCCTGAGCGGCGGTCCAGACAGCGCAGGGTGTTAGGCTCCCAGTAGGCATTCAGATTGAGGCTCTGCTCGCACTTGTCGCGGGTGTCGAACGCGCGGTCGGTTTTATCAAACTCTTTTTCTACGCGGCTGTTCACCTTGTTGCGTAGCATCCGCGTGTCATTCCATTGCTCTTTATTCTGGCGAGCCGCTTCGTTACTCAGGGCAGAACTGCCATCTTCGATGATCAGGCGGTTGGTGGTCGCACCCGCCGTGATGGCGGTACCAGACAGCAGAACCAGAAGCAGAGCAGGGATCATTTTTTTCATCAGACTATCCTTTCGTTATCGCCAACATCGCCATCCGGGACGGCTGTTGCAGCGGGTCCGGCTAGTATATCATCGCCGTTTCTTTGCTCACCAGTGGTGCGTGGTTTGTTTAAGTTCAGGAGAGGTAAGGGTGCTGATTAAAACCGCCTTGCTGTTTTTTATCACCGCCCTGGCGGAGATCACGGGCTGCTTTCTGCCGTGGTTATGGCTGAAAAAAGGCGGCCCGGTCTGGCTTTTACTGCCGGCGGCGGCCAGCCTGGTGCTGTTTGTCTGGCTGCTGACCCTGCATCCTGCCGCCAGCGGCCGGGTCTATGCCGCGTATGGGGGCGTCTATGTGCTCACCGCGCTGCTCTGGCTGCGGGTGGTGGATGGCGTGAAGCTGAGCGTCTGGGACTGGAGTGGCGCACTGATCGCGTTGAGCGGCATGCTGATTATCGTTCTGGGCTGGGGACGTGGCTAGCGCCAGCCGGGAGAGCTGGCGCGCAGAGGATTAAGGCTTGTGCACCTTCAGGCCCGCCAGCGTCTGGCTGACCGGCATCATCTCCAGCGTGTTGATATTGACGTGCGCTGGCAGTGTGGCCACCCAGTAAACCGCTTCCGTGACATCTTCCGGGGTCAGGGCGGTGGCACCCTCATAGACCTGACCAGCTTTGTCATCATCACCTTTAAAGCGGACGTTAGAGAACTCGGTGCCGCCCACCAGCCCCGGTTCGATATCGGTCACGCGCAGCGCGGTGCCGTGCAGATCGGTGCGCAGGTTCAGGCTGAACTGCCGCACAAACGCCTTTGTGGCCCCATAGACGTTGCCGCCGGCATAGGGCCAGCTACCGGCAATCGAGCCGATATTGATGATATGGCCCACGTTACGCTCGACCATCTGTGGCAGCAGGGCGCGGGTCATATAGACCAGGCCTTTCGTATTGGTATCGATCATATTTTCCCAGTCTTCCACACTGGCTTTGTGCGCGGGCTCTATGCCCAGCGCCAGACCGGCGTTGTTCACCAGGATATCGATAGCGCGCCACGCCGCCGGTAACTGCGCCACAGCTTCTTCGATGGCGGCGCGGTTCCGCACATCCAGCTGGACGGTGTAAAGATTCTCACCCAGCTCATCTTTCAGCGCTTTTAAGCGTTCGGCGCGGCGTCCGCTGGCGATCACTTTGTGCCCGTTTTTGATAAAGCGGCGGGTAATACTTTCACCAAAACCGGCCGTCGCACCGGTGACAAAAATAATCATCTCACTGTTCCTTATGCCATTTTCAACGTCGATGGCTTCACCATAGCATGCCATTTCGGCTTCTGCGCGCAGAAAAACGGGCAGGGGGGTAAACCCCTTTTACGGGCAACGTCCTGCGCCTTTTCGGGGCGCACTGCACCGTTAAGGGGCAGGGCAGCAGCCAGCCTGCGCGTCAGAAACGCCGCCAGAATCGGCAATTGCGCTTCGCAACCGATTGCGACATGAAAGCAAACGGTTGCTATGCTTTCAACAGGCTTTTTGTTGCGCAACAGGCGTGAGTTTATCTAAGCACCTGATATTTATATATTTTAAAGCAGAGTAAATCTGGCACGCAGGTTGCAAAGAGTTAAACAGAGAGTTAACTGCACCACCACATTGCGCTTTCAGAAAGGAAACAGCATGCACCCAGCAACCGACACGGCGATACGCGCCAGCTTCTTTGACTTCACCGGCGTGATGGATCATCCCGACGATCTGGCGACACAGGCCCGCTACCTGGAGGATGGCGTGTTGCTGCTGCGTGACGGACGTGTAGCCGGTCTGGAGAGCTGGGAGACGGCTGAGGCGAAGCTGGCGGGTCTGCCGGTCACTGATCTGCGCGGCCGGCTGATCGTGCCGGGCTTTGTGGACACCCACATACACTATCCGCAGACGGAGATGATCGGCGCCTTTGGCGAACAGCTGCTGGAGTGGCTGAATCACTACACGTTCCCGGTGGAGGCGCAGTATCACTGCCCGGATCATGCCGCCCGGATGTCCGCCTTTTTCCTGCATCAGCTGCTCTCCAATGGCACCACCAGCGCGCTGGTCTTTGGCACCGTGCACCCGCAGTCGGTCGAGGCGCTGTTCAGCGCCGCCGAAGCGCTGAACATGCGGCTGATTGCCGGGAAAGTGATGATGGATCGCAATGCGCCCGACAACCTTACGGAAACCCCGGAACAGAGCTATCAGCAGACCCGGGCACTGATTGAACGCTGGCATCAGCGTGGCCGGCTGAGCTATGCGCTGACGCCGCGTTTTGCCCCGACCTCTTCGCCGCAGCTGCTGGAAAAAGTGCAGCAGCTGCGTCAGGAGTTTCCCGACACCTGGCTGCACACCCATCTCAGCGAAAACCCGCAGGAGGTGGCCTGGGTAAAAGCACTCTTTCCGGAACGTGACGGCTATCTGGATGTGTACCACCATCATCAGCTCACCGGCCGCCGCAGCGTGTTTGCCCACTGCCTGCACTTGGAAGAGAAGGAGTGGCAGTGTCTGCACGACACTGACTCCTCAATTGCCTTCTGTCCCACCTCTAACCTGTTCCTCGGCAGCGGCCTGTTTAATCTGAAACGCAGCTGGCAGCAGGGCGTGAAGGTGGGGGTGGGCACCGACGTCGGTGCGGGCACCACCTTTAACATGCTGCAGACCCTGGGCGAAGCCTACAAGGTGGGCCAGTTGCAGCACTACCGGCTCAGCGCCGCCGAAGCCTTTTATCACGCGACGCTGGGCGGGGCGCGGGCACTCGATCTCGACCACGCCATCGGGAATTTCAACACCGGCAAAGAGGCGGATTTTGTGGTGCTCGATCCGGCAGTTTCTGCCCTGCAGCAGCTGCGCATCGGCAACAGCAAAGATATCTGGGAAAAACTTTTTGTCTTAATGACGCTGGGCGACGACCGCAATATTGCCCAGACCTGGGTGGCCGGTCGCCCGGTCTGGCAGCGTGACGCACAGGAGCAAGCCGCATGATCCAGTTTCTGCTCAATAACCAGCTGGTCAGCGAAACCGCGCTCGACCCCAATCTCACTATCCTTAACTATCTGCGAACCCGCCAGCAGCGGCCCGGCACCAAAGAGGGCTGCGCCTCAGGCGACTGTGGCGCCTGCAGCGTCACCCTGGGCAAAGCGGTGGATGGCAGGATGCAGTATGAAACGGTCAACAGCTGCCTGACCCTGGTCTCCACGCTGCAGGGTAAACAGCTGATCACGGTTGAAGATTTACGTCACGGACGGGCGCTGCACCCGGCGCAGCAGGCGATGGTTGACTGCCACGGCTCGCAGTGCGGCTTCTGCACGCCGGGCTTTGTGATGTCGCTGTTCACGCTGCAAAAAAATGCCACGGGCTGGGATCGTCATCAGGCGGAAACCGCGCTGGCGGGCAATCTCTGCCGCTGCACCGGCTACCGGCCCATCATGGCGGCCGCCGAGCAGCTCTGTTCGCAGCCGGTGACGGATCAGTTTGATCACAGCGCCGCGGGGACCGTGCAGCGTCTTGAAGCGCTGGCGACCCCGGAGATGCAGGAGACGGGCGCAGCGGGGCGGCGCTGCTTCCTGCCCAAAACCCCGGCGCAGCTGGCGGAGATCTATCTGGCGCATCCCGAAGCGGTACTGATTGCCGGAGGCACCGATCTCAGCCTGCAGATCACCCAGCAGCATAAAAGACTGCCGCTGCTCATCGCCCTGGAGCAGGTCGCCGCGCTCAAAGTCTGCAGTGAATTTGATGACCATTATCTGCTGGGCGCAGGCGCGTCGCTGCAACAGGTCAGCGATTTTCTGGCCAGCCGCATCCCTGGCGTGAGCGAGATGCTGCAACGCTTTGCCTCCCTGCAAATCCGTCTGCAGGGCACGCTGGGCGGTAATATCGGCAACGCCTCCCCGATCGGAGACGCATCGCCCATGCTGCTGGCGCTGAACGCCAGCCTGATACTGCAACGCGGCGAGCAGCAGCGCTGCCTGCCGCTGAACGACTTTTTTACCGGCTACCGGCAGACCTTGCTGGAAAAAAGCGAGTTTATCCGCGCG
Source organism: Pantoea sp. M_10 (assembly GCF_008631515.1). Classification (NCBI taxonomy): domain Bacteria; kingdom Pseudomonadati; phylum Pseudomonadota; class Gammaproteobacteria; order Enterobacterales; family Erwiniaceae; genus Pantoea; species Pantoea sp. M_10. The sequence continues at coordinate 270,289 of NZ_VWUL01000001.1, forward strand.
ATTCGCATCGATAAGGTGACGGTGTCACCTGACTTTGTCGCCTGGAAAGTCTCCAAACGACTGGATGACGACATCTCAGCCGTTTTTGCCGCCTTTAACCTGCACACCGATCAGGGCATCGTGACCGACGCCCGCGTCGCCTTTGGCGGCATGGCGGCCACGCCGCAGCGGGCGCAGCACTGTGAACAGGCGTTGATTGGTCAGCCCCTCAATGCCGTGACGGTGTCACGTGCAGCGGCCGCACTGGCCGACGATTTCCAGCCGCTCTCCGATTTTCGTGCCAGCAGCGCCTATCGGCTGCAGATGGCGCGTAACCTGCTGCGCCGCTTTCTTCATCGCTATAACGGCGAAATAACCTGTACCGAGGTGACCCGCTATGTCTCATAACCGTCCTGAACTCAACGAAGCGGTAATCAAGGCGCAGTATGCCGCCGATCTGCAGAGCGGCGTGGGCCGCAGTAACCGCCATGAAAGCGCGGAAAAACATGTCTCCGGGGAAGCGCGCTTCATCGACGACAAGCCGGAGCTGCCGGGTCTGCTGCATATCTGTCCGCGCCTGAGCGAGCATGCACATGCGCGGATTGTGCGCATCGACGTGCAGCCCTGCTACGCCGTGCCGGGCGTGGTCAGCGTGTTAACCTGGCAGGACGTTCCCGGTATCAATGATGTCGGGCCGCTGGAGCCGGGCGACCCGCTGCTGGCGCATGACAAAGTCGACTATCTGGGGCAGATCCTCCTCGCCGTCGCGGCGGAGTCGCCCGAGGCGGCCCGCCTCGGTGCCGCCGCCGCAGTGATTGACTATGAGGTGCTGGAACCGCTGCTGGATGTGGAGCAGGCGCTGGCGCAGCGCAGTTTCGTTCAGGAACCGCACGTGCATCAGCGCGGTGATGTGGAAGCGGCACTGGCACGCGCGCCACATCGGGTCAGCGGCGCGTTTCACATCGGCGGACAGGAGCATTTTTACCTGGAAACCCAGACGGCGATGGTGATCCCCGGCGAAGATCACCAGCTGCAGGTCTTCTCCTCAACGCAGAACCCCACCGAAGTGCAGAAGCTGGTGGCAGAGGTGATGGGCATCAGCCTGAATCAGGTGACCATTGATATGCGGCGTATGGGCGGCGGCTTTGGCGGCAAAGAGACGCAGGCGGCCGGTGTGGCCTGCCTCTGCGCCATTGTCGCCCGTCAGACCGGGCGGGCGGCGAAGATGCGACTATCCCGCCGCGACGACATGCGTGTCACCGGCAAACGTCACCCCTTCTTTGTGCGTTATGAGGCGGGCGTGGAGGAGGATGGCCGGCTGTGCGGTATCAAAATCGATCTGGCGGGAAACTGCGGTTATTCACTGGATCTCAGCGGATCGATTGTCGATCGTGCCATGTTTCATGCCGATAACGCCTATTACCTTGGCGATGCGCGGATCACCGGCTATCGCTGCCGCACCAATACTGCCTCTAACACCGCCTATCGCGGGTTTGGCGGCCCGCAGGGAATGGTGGCCATCGAGCAGATTATGGATCACATCGCGCGGGAACGCGGGCTGGACCCGCTGGAACTGCGCAAGCGTAACTACTATGGCAAGCAGGAGCGCAACATCACTCATTACCACCAGCAGGTAGAGGATAATCTGCTGGATGAGATCACGGCGCAGCTGGAGGCCAGCAGCGACTATCAGGCGCGCCGGGCGGAGATCAGCGCCTTCAACGCCCGCAGCCCGCTGCTGAAGCGCGGACTGGCGCTGACGCCGGTGAAATTCGGCATCTCCTTTACTTCCAGCTTTCTCAATCAGGCAGGTGCCCTGATCCTGATTTACACCGACGGAACGGTGCAGCTTAACCACGGCGGCACCGAGATGGGCCAGGGACTGAACACCAAAGTGATCCAGATTGTCGCCGAGGTGCTGCAGATTGAGGTCGATAAGATCCAGATCACCGCCACCGACACCGGTAAAGTGCCTAACACCTCGCCAACCGCGGCCTCCAGCGGCGCGGATCTCAACGGCAAAGCGGCGCAGAATGCCGCCGAGATCCTGCGTGACAGAATGACGGAGATGCTCTGCAGGCTGCATGAGTGTGATGCCAGCGCGGTGAGTTTCCGCAACGGCGTGGTGCGCGCCGGTGAGAAGCATTACACCTTCGCCGAGGTGGCAAAGCTGGCGTGGCTGAATCAGGTGCCGCTTTCCGCCACCGGCTACTACCGCGTGCCGGGGATCCATTACGACCGGCTGGCGGGGCGCGGCAAGCCGTTCTACTACTTCGCCTACGGTGCCGCCTGCTGCGAGGTGGTGATCGACACCTTAACCGGCGAATCGCGCCTGCTGCGTGCCGACATCCTGCATGATGTCGGGGCCTCGCTGAATCCGGCCATCGATATCGGTCAGGTGGAAGGGGGATTTGTGCAGGGCGTGGGCTGGCTCACCTGTGAAGAGCTGGTCTGGAACGACAAAGGTCAGCTGCTGACCGATGGACCGGCGAGCTACAAAATTCCGGCCATCAGTGATGTGCCAGCCGATCTCAGGGTCACGCTGGTGGAGAACCGCAGGAATCCAAAGGATACGGTGTTTCACTCCAAAGCCGTGGGTGAGCCGCCGTTTATGCTGGGCATTGCCGCCTGGTGTGCGCTGCAGGATGCGGTCGCCAGCGTCGCCGACTACCGGCAGCACCCTCATCTGGATGCCCCTGCCACGCCGGAGCGGATCTTCTGGGGCGTGCAGCGTCTGGCAGGAGCAGAACATGATTTACCATGACTGGATAGGCGTCCTGCATCAGCTGCGGGAGAAGCGGCAGAGCTGCGTCCTGGTCACCGTGCTCAGCGAGCACGGTTCGGTGCCGCGTGACAGCGGCAGCAAAATGGTGGTGACGCAGCAGGAGAGCTTCCTCACCATTGGCGGCGGTCATCTGGAGTTTCAGTGCATCGCCCAGGCCAGGCTGATGCTGGAGAGCGGGGCAGGCGCGCCCCACACCGAGGAGTACAGCCTGGGCGCACGACTGGGCCAGTGCTGCGGCGGCAAAACCACACTGCTGTTTGAGCCTCTGCTGCAGGCGCAGCCGGAAATCTATCTGTTCGGCGCCGGGCATGTCGGCCAGGCGCTGGTGAACCTGCTCTCTACGTTACCCTGTCACATCAACTGGATCGACAGTCGTCCCGGTCAGTTCGGCCACGTGCCTGCCGGTGTGGTGACGCATCAGCCGGAGGAACCGATCGAGTGCGTGGCGGAGGCTCCCGCCGGGAGCTACTTCATTATCATGACCCACCACCATCCGCTCGATTTTGCGCTGTGCGAAGCGGTGCTGAAACGCAACGACTTTGCCTATGCCGGGGTGATCGGTTCAGAAACGAAAAAACAGCGTTTTCGCTACCGGCTCGCTGGCCGTGGCGTTGGCAGTGAACCGCTGGCGCGGCTGCGCTGTCCGATCGGTCTGCCTGACGTCAAAGGCAAGCTGCCCGCCGAAATCGCCGTGGCGATTGCAGGTGAAATAATCAGCGTCTATCAGCAGCGCATCGCCTGAGTTGTCGCCTCAGCCGCAACCTGTCAGGATAGGCCTTTGCGATGCCCATCAGGAGCGAACCATGAACGCCCGTCAGAATCCCTTCTTCAGCGTCAGCACACTGCCTTATCAGGCGCCCCCTTTTGATCAGATCCAAGAGCAGGACTTCCTGCCCGCACTTGAGGCGGGCATTGCGGAAAAGCGCCGGGAGATCGATGCGATTGCCCATAACAGCGAGGCTCCCACCTTTTCCAACACCTATGAGGCGCTGGAGAAGAGTGGACAACTGCTCAACCGGGTCAATCTGGTGTTCAGCGCCATGACCTCCGCGCATACCAGCCCTTTGCTGCAGCAGGTGGATGAGGAGATTGCGCCGCAGCTCACCGCACTTAACGATGACATCATGCTCAACCGGCCGCTCTTTTCCCGGCTTGACGCTGTCTATCTGCAGCGCGCAAGCCTTGACAGCGAATCAAAGCGGCTGGTCGAGGTGGTCTGGCAGCGCTTTCAGCTGGCGGGAGCTAACCTGCCGGAGGCGCAGAAACTGCAGCTCAAAACGCTGAATCAGGAGGCGGCGCGTCTCAGCACCCGCTTCACCAATAAACTGCTGGCGGCGACGCAGGCGGGCGGTCTGGTGGTCCGGGATGCGCAGCAGCTGGCGGGGCTCTCGCCAGCCGACCTCGCGGTGGCGCAGGCGGAAGCGCGGGCGCGCGGGCTGGAAAACAGCTGGCTGCTGGTGCTGCAGAACACCACGCAGCAACCGGCGCTGCAGAGTCTTTCCGATCGGGCGACCCGTGAAGCGCTGTTTCAGGCGGGCGTGACGCGCACGGAAAAAGGGGATGACAACGATACCCGCGAGCTGGTGTTACGGCTGGCGCAGGTCAGGGCGGAGCAGGCCCGGCTGCTGGGCTTTACCAGCTATGCCGCCTGGAAGCTGCAGGATCAGATGGCCAAAACCCCTGAGGCGGCGCTGGCCTTTATGCGCAACATCGTGCCTGCCGCGCGCGCCCGTGCGGAACGGGAAGCCGCCGCGATACAGCAGACGATCGATCAGCAGCAGGGCGATTTTCTCCTGCAGGCCTGGGACTGGCGTTTTTATGCCGAACAGGTGCGGCGTGCCCGTTACGATCTGGATGAGAGCCAGATCAAACCCTATTTCGAGCTGAACGCGGTGCTGCACAATGGCGTCTTCGAGGCGGCAACGCGGCTCTATGGCATCCGTTTTACGCCGCGTCAGGATCTGCCGGTCTATCACCCGGATGTGCAGGTCTATGAGATTTTCGATGCTGATGAAACCCCGCTGGCGCTCTTCTACACCGATTTCTTTAAGCGCGACAGCAAAGGCGGCGGCGCCTGGATGAGTAATTTTGTAAACCAGTCGACGCTGCTCGACAGCAAACCGGTGATCTACAACGTCTGCAACTACACGAAACCGCCAGCCGGTGAGCCGGCGCTGCTGAGCTGGGATGACGTGATCACGATGTTCCACGAATTTGGTCATACTCTGCACGGCCTGTTTGCCACGCAGCGCTATCCGGGTCTCTCAGGCACCGAAACCCCGCGCGATTTCGTCGAATTCCCGTCGCAGATTAACGAGCACTGGGCCAGCGAGCCGTCGCTGTTCCGTCACTACGCCCGTCACTATCAGACCGGGGAGGCGATGCCGGATGCGCTGCATGAGAAGATCGTCCGCGCCGCTCAGTTCAACAAAGGCTATGAGATGAGCGAACTGCTGGCTGCCGCCCTGCTGGATCAGCACTGGCACGGCCTGACGCCGGACAGCGCACCGCAAAGCGTGGCGGGATTTGAGCAGCAGTCGCTGCAGAGCGACAACCTGGCGCTGGCGGCGGTGCCCCCGCGCTATCGCTCCAGCTATTTCCAGCACATCTGGGGCGGCGGCTATGCTGCCGGTTATTACGCCTATATCTGGACGCAGATGCTGGCGGACGATGGCTATCAGTGGTTTGTGGAGCATGGCGGGCTGACGCGGGAAAACGGCGAGATCTTCCGGCAGAAAATTCTGTCGCGGGGCAACAGCAGCGATCTGAAAACGCTGTATGAAAGCTGGCGGGGCGCCGCGCCTCAGCTGGAGCCGATGCTGAAAAATCGCGGTCTGGCGGAGGAGTAAGGTGACGGGCTGTCTCACTGACAGCCCGGTTCAGGATGTCAGCCCAGCGGGCCACCTTCGATGGTTTCACACATACCGGCCAGCACCCGCTCGCCGGTTTCGCTTTTCAGTGACTGATACCACGCCGCGGTGATCGCCGGGTCGTGCGCGTGGGTCACCTCGCAGCGTTTACGGGCTTTCAGCACCAGATCTTTGACCCGTTCCACCCGTCGCGCCTGATAGCGCAGCAGCGCATCTTCGATCCCCAGTGAGTGAGACGCCAGCGTCGCGGCCAGCACCACCGCATCTTCCATCGCCGCGCAGCCGCCCTGACCGATATCGGGGGTGGTGCTGTGCGCCGCATCGCCGAGCAGGGCGACGCGGCCCTTTACAAAACGGCTGAACGGTTCGATGTCATGGATCTCAACCCGGTTGGTGGTCTCAGGATTGATGGCCGCGATCAGCTGCTGAACCGGCTCAGCCCAGCCCTGAAAATAGCCGGTTAAATCGGCTTTCACCGTGCTGCGATCCTGCGGCAATCCTTTCGGCAGCGGCACATCAAAGAAGAAGTAGAACCGGTTGCCACTGACCGGCATCAGCGATACCCGCTTGCCGTCACCGACAAACGTCGTCCACTGATCGGCAGGCGCGATGCGTTCATCAATGGTCACCAGTCCGTTCCAGTTAACGTAACCGGCATAGCGACGCTCCAGCTTCTGCTCCAGCACATACTCGCGCACCACCGAATGGGTGCCGTCGGCGGCAATCAGAAAGTCGCCCCGCGCCTGACTGTTATCGGTGAAGGTGGCAATGACGCCCTCTGCGGTCTCTTCGACCTGGATGACCCGCTTGCCAAACTGCACCCGTTCACGGCCAAAGGTATCAATCAGCATCGCCTGCAGTTCAGCACGCGCCACCGGGCAGGGATATTCGCCGACCTGCTGCACCAGCGGGGCCATACTGAAGCGGGTCAGGGGCGCGCCGGTTGCGCCGTCGTGATAGGCCATATAGGCCATGTTGCCGCCCAGTGCGCGCAGTTGTTCTTTCATGCCCAGCGCATTCAGGCACTTTACGCCATTAGGCCAGATAGAGATCGCTGCGCCGACCGGCTTCATCTCCTGCACGGCTTCAAACACCTCAACTTCTATTCCGGCTTTTTCCAGCGCAATGGCACTGCTCATACCGCCAATCCCGCCACCAATCACGATTGCTTTCATAATGCTCTCCTGTCTGCATAGAGAGGTTGCTGCAACTTTTGTACCAGGCCGGCGCATTCAGAGTGCAGGTTGATAATTAAGTATTAATTCATTGGGTTAGGGAGGTGAAAGGGCGTTTATGGCGCAGGGCCTGACACCCGAAACTGCACCATGATGTGGCAAAGCAGCGGGTCAGCGTGGTGCAGTCGCGGGTGCGCTGTATCATTTGTTTCATCGGCCGCGGGCTGACCACCTGGCGTAATCATCAGCGCGTGGGGGGAACCGTCTGCTTTCTGTTTCGTTTGTTTAAAAGTTTTAAACTATATGCGTCATTTCAGGCGATATTAATTTTCACAAATAATTAAACATTCACATAACAAATGGTCCGTTTATTGCCCGTACAAATAGCGGGATATTCAACAAGGGGTTAGCCTGACACAAAAAAACACAGGTGTTACGAAACTGAGAAAAGACCGCTGTTATGCCTGCTTTATCACCGGAAGAAATCATTAGCAAAAGCGGAGAGGCCGCGCCACGCGGGCCTTTTTAGGATATTGCTCAGACGAAACAGCCGCAGCTGCATGCTATAGATGATGCCGTATACAAGGACTCTGGAGAGCGTGCATGAAAATTGGAATTACGAATAATCAATATCCGGAGCAGCGTAATATTTTAGTGAATCCGGCAAACGAATATATCAATCTGAAAAAAGGCAATCTGTTCTATTTTATTAATCCCCTCCGGACCCGCCTGCTTAAGAAAAATAAAACCTTCGTCTTTCAGCCGGTGCCGTTTTCAGGCGCTTCACGGGCTGACATCCTCCATCTGTTCAATGAAGTTGCGATCACCCACCAGAAGTGGGTCGCCTCGTTTGAAACCGAGCTGCCGCGCGTGCTGCCGGTGCCTGGCGTCGCCAAGCGGGATAACCCGGAGCTGAAGCGCTTAATTCCTCATCTGTTAAAAGAGAACTGCCTCGGATTGATTGCCATCTCCGACGCGACGCTGAATATTCAGATGAAGCTGTTCAGCCCGGATGAGGCGCAGAAAATCCGGCGGAAAACGCTGGTGCTGCATCCGCCCCAGACGCTGTTTGTGCAGCATAAGGCGCCACGCCAGCCGGGTGTGCTGAAGCTGGTCTTTGCCGGTAATGAGTTTTATCGCAAAGGCGGGGCGGAAGTGGTGCTGGCGATCAGTGAGCTGATTGAAGAGCGCTGCCTGGAGGAGTCGCAGCTGGACGTGCAGCTGATCGGCGAACTTACCAAACGTCACAACGTCGCCCATCGCCAGTTTCAGGATGATGACACCTTTTATCGTGGCATCGAGAGCCGCATCGCCCGTTACCGCTGTTTCACGCATCAGGCGCGGATGGATAACCGTGAACTGATGCAGCTGTTCCGCGAGAGCGACGTCGGCCTGTTGCCGACCTGGCAGGAGACCTACGGCTTTTCCGTGCTGGAGATGCAGGCTAACGGCTGTCCGGTGATCACCAGTAATGTGCGGGCCCTGCCGGAGATCAATCCTGCCAGCGCGGGCTGGGTCATCGCCAGTCCGCTGAACGCCGATCGCGAATACAGCATCACCACGCCGGAGCAGAAATCGCAGCTGCGCCGGTCGCTGGTGGAGGGACTGAAAGCGACGCTGCTGGAGATCGTTGAGCAGCCGGAACGGCTGCAGGAGAAAGGCGAGGCGGCGATCCTGCGCATCAAAGAGCAGCATGATACCCAGCGTTACATCGCCAGACTGAACGATATCTACACCCGTGGCGTAATAAATGCCACCCAACACCCGCCTGTGGTCTCAATTTGATAAGATTTCCCTGACGCTGCCCGCCAGACTGGCCATACTAGGGGTAGCGTCCTACAGGAGAACTCTTATGAAACGCATCATCACGCTGCTGCTGTCCGGATTACTGGGCAGCAGCGCTTTCGCTCAGCCCGCTTCGCCTTTTCCGGCCCGCGCCCCCCTGGTTCAGCTGACCCCTGCGGCGGCCCGCTGCGATCTGGCGGCCTGTCAGTCCAACTGCTATGTCGAACGCTCCCACTGTAATACCCGCGACAGCGGTGCCTGCAGTACGCAGGCGCAGATCTGCGTGCAGGCATGTGCTGACCAGTGTAAATAATCTGACCCGGTGAACCCTCTTCGTTGCTAATGAAAAAGTCTCTGTTTTGTTTTGTTCTGCTTTCGCTTTCTGTCCGCTGTGTCGCCGCCGATCTCTCTTCACAGCAGGTCACTTCTCTGGTTAAAGCCGCGATTGAACCGCTGATGGAGCAGCAGGCGATCCCCGGTATGTCGGTGGCGGTGCTCTACAAAGGCCGGACGCAGTTTGTGAATGCGGGCGTGGCCGACACCGATTCGGGCCGCCGGGTCACAGAAAACACGCTGTTTGAGCTGGGATCGGTGAGTAAAACCTTCACCGGCACCCTGGCGGGGATTCTGATCCGCAACGGTGAACTCCGCCTGAACGAGCCGGTGCAGAAGGTCTGGCCGCAGCTGACAGGGGCGCAGTGGCGTCCGGTCCGGATGCTGCATCTGGCGACCTACACGGCGGGCGGCCTGCCGCTGCAACTGCCGGAGGCGGTCACCGATCAGGCGTCGCTGCTTCGCTTCTATCAGGAGTGGCAACCGCAGGCGGCACCCGGTACGGTTCGCCAGTACTCCAACGCCAGTATCGGTCTCTTCGGCGCGCTGATGGTGAAGGGGGACTTTGAGGCGGCGATGGTGAAATCGCTGTTTCAGCCGCTGCGCCTGACACGCACCTTTATTACCGTGCCGCCGTCGATGATGGTTAACTACGCCTGGGGTTACAAAAATGGCCAGCCGGTGCGTGTTTCTCCCGGCATGCTGGATGCCGAAGCCTATGGGGTTAAATCGACCGCTCGCGACATGCTCACCTTCATGCAGGCCAACAGCGATCCAAACGGCCTCTCTGCCGGCAATGCCGTGCTGCGCAATGCCATCCGCACGGCGCAGTCGCGCTACTTCAGAACCGCCAGTTTCTATCAGGGTCTGGGCTGGGAGATCTATGACTGGCCCGTCAGTGCTGACACGCTGATCGCCGACAGTGAGAATGGCGTGGCGCTGAAGCCGCAACCGGTGACCCGGGTGGAACCGGTCGGGCCCTCCCGACGCGCCAGCTGGGTGCATAAAACCGGTTCGACCAACGGGTTTGGTGCCTATATCGCGTTTATCCCGGAGAAGAACACCGGCATTGTGATGCTGGCCAACAAGAGCTACCCCAATCCGCTACGCATCAGGGCGGCGTGGCAGATTATGCAGGCGCTGGAGCAGGGCGCAGCAGAGTAACGACGGATACGCGCCGGACTTGCGGTGGTGCCTTCTGTTCATTTGCGCTAAAATAAAAATCAAATGAACAGGAGGGCTGCTATGTCCATCGCCATCTACACACCCGCTCAGCCTCGCCGCCACGCGTCGCTGCTGCATGCTCTTAACCTGCCGGAAACCCTGCCGGATGCGCATCAGCGTATCGCGACAGGATTCAGCAGCGGCGTGCTGAAACGCACCGCGTCGTTGTCCACCTTCGACGAGGGGTGGCTGTGCCGTCTGGCGGGTATCGATCGCACCACCTACAACCGCAAAGTGAAAGATCCGGCGCAGACCTTTTCGCCCGACCAGAGCGGACGCATCTACATGCTGATTCGCGTTCTCTCTGCCGCCAGCAACCTGTTCCGCGACGACAGGGCGCGTCTGGTGCAGTGGCTGGAAACGCCCGCCAAAGCGCTGGGCGGAAAAAAACCGGCGGAGATGACCACCACGGTGGCAGGGGCGGAGGCGGTGATAAACCTGATCGGCCAGCTCGAGCACGGTGTCATCACCTGATGGCGGTTCCCTTTTTTCGTCTGGTGAAGCGTGAATATGCGATGACCGCCTTTGATGGTTTTGGCGCCCGGACGTATGGCGGGCGCTGGAATTCGGTGGGGTCGGTCTGTGTCTACCTGGGGTCGAGCCGGGCGCTCTGCGTGCTGGAAGCGCTGGTGCATCTCACCATTCAGGATCTGTCACGCGACTACAGCATGATCGCGATCAGCGTGCCGGAGCCCCTGATCACCGAACTGGCACTGACGGCGCTGCCGGATGAGTGGCAGGCCGATCCCGCGCCTGCGTCCACCCGGCAGATCGGCGATGAGTGGCTCGCCAGCCCGGAGAACGGCCTGATACTCAAAGTGCCCAGCACGCTGACCGGTGAGTGGAATGCGCTGTTCAATCCCCGTCATCCGGCAGCGGCGGGCATCATTGCGAAAGCGGTAGTGGAGCCGTTTTTCTTCGACCCGCGCTTCCGGCTGCAATAGTCGCCCTGATGCCTCTCTTAAACCTCTCCTTTTGATTCCGATAGCGCCTGTGCCGCGCAGATCAGCGCCAGATGGCTCAGTCCCTGCGGCATGTTGCCACGCCAGCTCTGACTGCGGACGTCATACATCTCATTAAAGATATCGACGTTGCCCTGACCGTCCAGCGTCGCCAGAATCTCCTGCATCGCCTGTTCCGCCCGATCCCGGTCACCCATTTCCGCCCAGGCTTCCACCAGCCAGAAGGCGCAGGCGAGAAAGGTACTCTCCTCCTGCCTGACGCCGCTGTAGCGATAGAGCATGGCGCTGCCGTCGCCCAGCTTCTGCCGGATAGCGTGGTAGGTGGAGAGCATCCGCTGCGGATTAACCGCATTGCCATAGCTGTGCACCAGCGCCAGCGAGGCGTCCAGGCGAGCATCACTGCCGACGTAGAAGAGGTAAGCCTGCTGCGTTTCCGACCAGCAGTGCGACTCAATCCAGTCGCGGATACGGTCACGTTCCCGTTGCCAGCGGCCCAGCCAGGTCGGTTCGATATGTTTACTTTCCGCCAGCGCCACCGCCCGATCCAGCGCTATCCAGCAGGCCATTTTGGAGTGGGTATAGTGCTGCAGCTCCGGCAGCTCCCAGATGCCGCAATCTTTCTGTCGCCAGTTGTCGGCGCAGCAGTTCGCCAGGTCGCCCAGCAGGCGTGAGGTGGTGATATCCAGCACGTGGCCCGCTTCAATAAAGCGCTGCGCGGTCATGAGCATATCGCCATACATACTGAGCTGCAGCTGATCGCGGGCATTGTTGCCGATGCGCACCGGCTGAGAGTGCTGATAGCCGCTCAGGGGCGGATAACGCTCGGCGGGCACCTCATCGCCATTCAGGGTATAGCAGGCGCGCAGCCTGACGCCATGACGGATGATGGTCTGCGACAGCCAGGAGAAGGCCGCCTTACAATCTTCCAGCGCGCCGAGATAGACAAAGGCTTTGATAATCAGGCAGGCGTCCCGTACCCAGGCGTAGCGGTAATCATAGTTTTTCTCGCCGCCGATGCCCTCCGGCAGCGACGTGGTGGCAGCGGCGGCCAGCGCGCCGGTCGGGGAGTACCAGAGAAACTTCAGCGACAGGGCAGAGCGCCTGACCAGCGCCGGGTAGCTGCCGTCATAACTCAGGCTCTCCACCCAGCTGGTCCAGCCGGTGTGGCTGGTTTCAATCCGCTGGTCGATAGCCTCCAGCGGCGGTACGGCCAGCGGCTCCTTTTCGGTGATCAGCAGGGCGCAGAGCGAGCGGGAACCGGCGGTGGTGCGCAGCGTGGCGCAGACCTGTTCATCATCCAGTTCGGTAATGGTGATGTCGTCGCTGGTTCGGAACATCGCCATCGTTTCGGCGATGTGAAACACCTTGCCTTTCTCATTGTCGGCCACCCAAGGGGAACGGGTTTCAGCGGCGGTGCCGAAGCGCAGCGTGATCTGCAACTCCACCTCGCCCTCAACGCCTTCGATGCGGCGGGCCAGCTCACACCAGGGCAGACGGCCCGCCAGCGTGCTGTTGATCGATTCGGTAAGCAGGACGGCGCCGCTGTCGGTGTCAAAGCGGGTTTCCAGCACGTTGCTGTTGTCACGATAGCGTCGCGTAACCTGATAGCTGCCGCGCGGGACGACCTGAAAGTAGCCGCCCAGCCCGGCGTCCAGCAGGCGATCAAACAGCGGTTTCGCATCGAGATTGGGGGCACACCACCAGTCAATGGAGCCATCCGGCGCAATCAGCGCCACCGAACGGCCTTCACCAATGGCGGCATAGTCGCCCAGCCCCGCAAAACCTTCTTTTCTGACCGGCGAATGAAAAACCGGGTTTTCCATGTTCTTTTTCCTTATACCAGGCACAACGATTCGGAGGGGGAGAGAGGCAGGACAAAAAAATGGCCGCTTTACGCGGCCACCAGAAGGGGATTACAGGGTGCCGGTGCCGCCATCAGAGCACCAGACCTGACCGGAGGAGTAGCTGCTCTCGGTCGAGGCCAGGGTGACGTAGAGCGGGGCGATTTCAACCGGCTGGCCCGGACGGCCCATCGGGGAGTCGGCACCAAACTGCTTCACTTTCTCCATAGGCTGCCCGCCGCTGGATTGCAGTGCGGTCCAGTATGGACCCGGCGCTACCGCGTTGACGCGGATGCCGTCGCCGCCCAGCTGTTTCGCCAGGGATTTGGTAAAGGCCACAATCGCCGCTTTGGTCTGCGCATAGTCCAGCAGGATATCGCTGGGTTTAAACGCCTGCACTGACGAGGTGTTAATAATGGATGCGCCCCGTGGCAGATATTCCAGCGCCGCTTTGGTGATCCAGAACATTGCATAAACGTTGGTTTTAAACGTCGCGTCAAAATCTTCTGTACTCAGGGTACGAATGGACTCATTAAATTGCTGACGACCGGCGTTATTAACCAGAATATCCAGACCACCTAATTTGTCGGCCGCCTCTTTGACCAGCTTCTGACAGAATTCTTCTGAACGAATGTCACCGGGAATAGCGAAAACTTTACGGCCTTCCGCTTCGATTAATTTAACCACTTCATCGGCATCCGGCTGTTCTTCCGGCAGGTAGTTAATCACCACATCGGCGCCTTCACGGGCATAAGCAATCGCAACGGCACGGCCAATCCCGGAGTCGCCGCCGGTGATCAGCGCTTTGCGGCCGGTCAGACGACCGGTGCCACGGTAGCTGGTTTCACCGTGATCGGGAACCGGAACCATTTTGCTGGCAAGGCCTGGCGCCTGCTGGGGCTGATCCTCAAAAGGAGGCTTAGGAAAATGATCCAGATCGAGCGTCTTGTTAGTGGGTGTGGCCATTGTATGCTCCTTGAACAGTGTTATCTGAGACTGTAAGCCTGGCACAAATGTGATGTTTGTCACATCTGACTGCTGATTCATTGAGCAGATAAAACCAGAGTAAATTAATAATGCAGATAAAGCGTAGACAGGAAATCGCGATTGCGGGGCGAAGCGGCCGAATATTTTTCCGGGCAGAAGAGCACTATTTAAAGCGAAGCGTAAAACCGGTACTCAATTATTTCGCTGAGAAATAACGTACCGGCTGAAAATAAATAATGGCGCTCATCCGCCGCGCACCGATCCCCGCCAGACCACATCGACCGGATATATTTTCCGTGCCTGCGGCTGTTCTGCTCGCGGCAGGAGACTTTCCGGTTGCGCCTCCGCCGCCACCAGCCAGTCAATCGCATCGCGGGCGAACTGCTCTACCGGCTGCGCAAAGGTGGTGAGGTCGTAGGCGCTCCAGCCCGACTGCGCGATGTTGTCGTGTCCGATGATGCAGAGATCCTCCGGGATACGCAGCGCAAAACGGTGACGCGCCTCATCCATAAAGCCGCAGGCGAGCAGGTCGGTGGCGCAACAGACCGCATCCGGGCGGACGCTGCGCGTCAGCAGACGCTGCGCCAGAATCTGTCCGCTCTCATAGGAGGTGCTGCCGAACCGTTCCACCTGCACGGCAATGCCGGCCTGCTGCGCCGCAGTCAGAAAATCGGCTTCGCGTTTCAGCAGGCTCGGCGTTCCCGCCAGCGAATTCACAAAGGCGATGCGGCTGCAGCCTGCGCGCAGAAAGGCGTTAACCGCCATTTCCGCCGCCGGACGGGAGTCGAGGTTAAGGCTGAGCGTGCCGGGCAGGGCGTCGTCGCGGTTAATCAGCACCAGCTGCTGACCGTGCCGGTAGCAGAGCCGGGTAATGCCACTGTCAGGCATGCCGGAGAGAATGATCGAGGCGTCGGCGCGGAAATGGATCGCCTGCTGCAGCGCGGCGGAAACCCGCTCATCCGACCGGTCGGTGTTAATCAGCATCGCCACCTTGCCCGCTTCCTGCAGATACTGGGTCATCCAGCGCACCAGGCTGGCACGGTAGGGCGTATCCACCTCTGAGGCGATCAGGCAGACAATGCCGCTGCGGTTTCGTACCAGGCCGCGCGCCAGATGATTGACGTGATAACCCAGCTCTTCCGCCGCTTTCATTACCCGCTGCCGGGTGGCGTCCGACACGCTGGCCCCCGGTGTAAAGGTGCGGGAGACCGCCGAGCGCGAGACGCCCGCCCGATCTGCCACATCCTGTGCACTCACCACTGCCCTGGGCTGCTGCATCTTCTCTCCTCATCCTGCCGTTAACCGCACTGAGTCTGCCTGAAAATGCAAGGGTGTGCAAAAGATAACAGGGCATTGAATGTTTCAAATTTGTGACAGCGACTGACAATTGCTCAACAAGTGAATTGACAGCATGGCAGGGTCGCCGTACTACTTTGCACACATGTGCAAAAGCTGGCGCACGCCCTCATCATCCGGCCTCAAGGAGATCCCCATGCGTTATTCCTCTCTGCTCGCTGCTGTTATCGTCAGTTGCCCGGTGTTGCCGTTTGCGGCCACGGCGGCGGGCAGCCTTAATATGATCTGCTCCGCCGATGTGGTGGTGTGTGAACAGATGACCACGCTGTTCAGCCAGTCTCATCCCGATATCCGGCTCAGCATGGTGCGGCTCTCAGCCGGTGAAGCCTACGCCCGAATCCGCAGCGAGGCGCGCAATCCCCGCACCGATATCTGGTGGGCGGGCACCGGCGATCCGCACATGCAGGCCGCAGAAGAGGGGCTGAGCCAGCCCTACAAGTCCCCTTTACTTGACCAGCAGCAGCCCTGGTCACAAAAGGTGGCGGAGATTTCCGGTTACCGGACCGTTGGCGTTTATGCCGGTGCGCTGGGCTGGGGCTACAACACCCGCCTGCTGGCGGAGAAAAAGCTGAAGGTGCCTGCCTGCTGGGCGGATCTGCTCGATCCCGGTTTTAAGGGCGAGATTCAGATCGCCAACCCCAACTCCTCCGGCACGGCGTACAACACGCTGGCGACGCTGGTGCAGATCATGGGGGAAGATGACGCCTTTACCTACCTGAAGAAGCTCAACGCCAATATCTCGCAATACACCAAGTCCGGCTCGGCACCGGTAAAAGCGGCTGCGCGCGGTGAAACCACCGTCGGGATTGTCTTTATGCACGATGCGGTTGCGATGGAAGTTGAAGGCTTCCCGATCAAACCTGTCGCCCCCTGTGAAGGCACCGGCTATGAGATTGGCTCCATGTCGATTATCAAAGGGGCGCGCAACCTGGCGAATGCCCGGGCCTGGTATGACTGGGCGCTGAGTGCGGATGCGCAGTCCCATATGAAAGAGGCGAAATCGTTCCAGCTGCCCTCCAACCGTCAGGCGGAAATCTCCGAGTATGCGCCGCGTTTCGAGAACATCCGCCTGATCGATTATGACTTCAAAACCTATGGCGACTCGGCGAAACGCAGGGCGCTGCTGGGGCGCTGGGACAGAGAGATTGGTGCCAGCGCGCACTGAAGCGTGGCACGGCCCGGCCGTCAGACGCCGGGCACGGGCCGAACTGCGGTGGCATCAGCCAGTTGTCCGCTTCTCCAATCGAGGTGATGTATGAATGCGCACAATCGCCGTTTAACCGGCGCGCTGCTGGCGGGGGCCGTGGCCCTGACGCTGCTGCCCTGGTACAGCCTGGAGCAGGGATTCTTTGCGGGTGACTGGCTCTTTCGTTCTGCGGAGGAGAACAGTGCACCGGCCCTGTGGCAGCTCGGTCAGCAGCCCTGGCTTCTGGTCGCCGTGGCGCTGTGGGGAGGCGTTACCGCCTGCGCCTTTCTGCCTCCCGGCCGGACCCGCAGCACGCTGCTGCTGCTGTTCAGCGTCTCCGGCATCCTGTTTCTGCTGCTGGAGGGGCATGCCATTGGTTTCAGCGGCTGGAACTGGCTGTGGCTGGAGCACCTTACCGGGCCGCTGGCTCAGGGACAGCCCGCCATGGGCGCGGGGGCCTTACTGCTGCTGACCGTTTTTCTGCTGATCTTTGCCTTTGCGCTGGCAGAGCGCGGTGTCCTGAAAGGCGATGCCTTTGTGGTGGCGGCAATTGTGCTGCTGGTGGCGCTGGTCACCACCTTCGTGCTCTATCCGGTGCTCAGCCTGTTTGTCGCCGCGGTGCAGGACAGTGATGGCAGCTTTAAACCCGATGGGCTGATCGCCAGCCTGCAGGACCCGGCCATCTGGAGCCTCGGCTGTTTTACCGGCGGCAACTGCGGGACGGCCTGGCGAACGCTGGGACTGGCGCTGATGACGGCCAGCGGCTCGACGCTGCTGGGGCTGGCGTTTGCGCTGGCGGCGACGCGCACGGCACTGCCGTGTAAGAAAGCGCTGCGGATGCTCACCGTTCTGCCGATTATCACGCCGCCGTTTGTCATCGGTCTGGCGCTGATTTTGCTGTTTGGCCGCTCTGGCGTGGTCACCGAGTCGCTGGCGTCGCTGTTCGGCATTGCGCCGGGACGCTGGCTCTACGGGCTGACCGGGATCTGGATTGCGCAGGTGCTCTCGTTTACGCCGGTGGCCTTCCTGGTGCTGATCGGGGTGGTCGAGGGCGTCAGTCCCTCACTGGAGGAGGCGTCGCAGACGCTGCGAGCCAGCCGCTGGCGGACCTTCTCCCGCGTGTCGCTGCCGCTGATGGCTCCGGGGCTGGCCAACGCCTTTCTGATCAGCTTTATCGAAAGCATGGCGGACTTCGGCAATCCGATGGTGCTGGGCGGCAGTCACGGCGTGCTCTCTACGGAGATCTTCTTTTCAGTGGTCGGCGCGCAAAACGACCCGAGCCGCGCGGCGGTGCTGGCGATGATCCTGCTGGCCTTCACGCTGGCGGCCTTTCTGCTGCAGCGTCTCTGGCTTGCCGGGAAAAGTTTTACCACCGTCACCGGGAAAGGCGACGGCGGCCGTCATGCCATGCTGCCGCGTCCGGTCAGATTTGGCGTATACGGGATGGTGATCCCATGGGGGCTCTTTACTCTGGTGATCTACGGCATGATCCTCATTGGTGGCTTTGTCCACTCCTGGGGGCTCGACAACAGCCTGACGCTGGATCACTACATCCGCGCCTTCCGTGTCACCCTCACTCAGGGGGAGCTGGTGTGGCAGGGCGTGGCGTGGAACTCCTTCTGGACGACGCTGGAGATTGCCCTGATTGCGGCCCCCCTCACGGCGATTGTCGGGCTGCTGACCGCCTGGCTGATCGTGCGTCAGCGCTTTGCCGGACGGCAGACCTTTGAGTTCATGCTGATGCTGAGCTTTGCCATTCCCGGTACGGTTATCGGCGTGAGCTATGTCATGGCCTATAACCTGCCGCCGCTGGAGATAACCGGCACCGCGATGATCCTGATTGCCTGTTTTGTCTTTCGTAACATGCCCGTCGGGGTGCGTGGCGGCATTGCGGCGATGAGCCAGCTGGATAAAAGCCTGGATGAAGCGTCACTCACGCTGGGCGCAACCAGTTTCCGTACCCTGCGCAAGGTGGTGCTGCCGCTGCTGAAACCGGCCATCAGCGCGGCGCTGGTGTATGCCTTTGTGCGCGCCATTACCTCCATCAGCGCGGTGATCTTCCTGGTCAGCGCGCAGTATAACATGGCGACCTCGTACATTGTCGGGCTGGTGGAGAACGGTGAATATGGCGTCGCCATTGCCTACTCCTCGGTCCTGATCCTGGTGATGCTGCTGATTATTGGTCTCTTCCAGCTGCTGGTGGGCGAACGCCGCCTGCGCCGTGTCACCCGACCGGCGGCCCTCGCCGCCACTCCCTCTGCATCCACCCTGACTCAGGAGAGCACCGTATGACGACACATCAGGCCGGATCGGTGGTTTTTGACCATGTCTCAAAACGTTTTGCCGGCTTCAGTGCGGTGCCGGATCTGTCACTCACCGTGGAGCCCGGCACGCTGGTGACGCTGCTCGGGCCCTCCGGCTGCGGCAAGACCACCACGCTGCGGCTGCTGGCCGGGCTGGAGCACCCTGACGCGGGCCGGATCCTGATAGGTGGTAAGGATGTTACCCATCTGCCCGCCAACGCGCGGGACGTGGCGATGGTGTTTCAATCCTACGCGCTGTTTCCGCACATGAACGCCCTCGACAACATTCTCTATGGGCTGAACGCCTCGGGGATGAGCCGGCGCGAGGCGCAGGATCGGGCGCGTGAGGGGCTGAAGCTGGTGGGGCTGGAGAGTCAGGGGCAGCGGCTGCCCTCGGAGCTTTCCGGCGGGCAGCAGCAGCGCATTGCGGTGGCGCGCGCATTGGTGCTGGAGCCACAGGTGCTGCTGCTCGATGAACCGCTGTCGAATCTGGATGAGCGTCTGCGCCGTCAGGTGCGCACCGATATCCGCGATCTGCAGCAGCGGCTCGGCTTTACTGCGGTCTATGTCACCCATGATCAGGAGGAGGCGCTGGCGGTCTCCGATAAGATTATTGTCATGAAAGAGGGGGATATTGCTCAGGAGGGGACGCCGGAGACGCTTTACCATTCCCCCCGTTCGGTCTTTATCGCGGACTTTATGGGGGAAGCGAACATTCTACCCTGTGAGGTAGAGCAGGCCGGCGCGGAAGAGGCGCTGGTCCGTCTCGGCACGCAGCGCTTCCGGCTGCCCGGTGCGGGAGTGCGGACCGGCCCGGCTCAGCTGGCGGTGCGGCCCCGCTTCATAACCCTCTCCGGCGACGGACAGGGGGCACTGCAGGGGGAGATCACCCACAGTACCTGGCTGGGTGACCATATCGAATATGAAGTGGCCACTGAAATGGGCGCGCTGTTCATTATCGATCCGCTGATGGAGCAGCGTCTCCCGCTCGCCACCACGGTTGGCGTTAACTTCAGGGCGCAGGGGCTGGCCCTGATCGCGCACGAATCTGATTAAAACTGAGGAGCTGGCATGGCATCACATGATGAAATAATGGCGCGTCTGGCTGTCGCTGAGGCCGTTGCCCGTGAAGGCGGCGCGACCGCGCTTTCCTACTTTAACCGTCGCGAGACGCTGGTGGTGGAAACCAAATATGATCTGCAGGATGTGGTCTCGATTGCCGATCGTGACGTGGAGCAGCAGATCGCGGCCCATCTCCGCGCCGCCTTTCCCGATGACGGTTTTCTGGGTGAGGAGAGCGGTCTGCAGCCGGGAGCATCGGACTACACCTGGGTGGTCGATCCTATCGATGGCACCAGCCCGTTTCTGAACGGAATGCCAAACTGGTGTGTTTCGGTGGCCGTGCTGCGCGGCGACCTGCCAGTCATCGGGGTGATCTTTGCCCCCCTCTATGATGAATGCTACGTCGCGGCGCTGGGGCAGGGCGCGACGCTCAACGGCCGCCGTCTGGCCGTCGATCCGGCGCGCACGCTGCAAAACCACGTCACCGGATTCGGGGCGAACAGTCACGTGACCCCGCAGCAGGTTGGCGAGATCGTGGCCGCATTGCTGACGGCAGGCGGTAACTTTATCCGACTGGGTTCCGGCGCGCTGATGCTGGCATGGGTGGCCGCCGGACGGGTGGTGGGTTACTACGAGCCCTATATGCACGCCTGGGATTGTCTGGCGGGCTACTGCCTGGTGAAAGAGGCGGGCGGCTGGTATCACCCGTTTAATACTGAAGGCGACCGCCTTACCCGCGGTGCGCAGGTTCTTGCCGTGGCACCCGGTGCCCAAGCCGACCTGCGCCGCATCGCCGGGCTGTGACCCTGTCACGCCAGCGCGATGCGGATCGGTGTGGTTATGCCGGCCGGAGTCTCTTCGTCAGATAGTGACGCTGCATGCCGGTCTGCGGAAAGTCGGGCAGGGACATCTGCTGCTGATATCCCTGCTTCTGATAGAACGGCAGCGCCTGAAAGCTGAACGTATCCACCAGCGCACAGAGACATCCGTCCGTCACCGCCGCCTGTTCCGCCGCGCTGAGCAGTTCACTGCCCAGACCGCTGCCCCGCAGCGTCTCGTCCACCCACAGAAAATCGATACAGAGCCAGTTTCCTTTGCGGGACGCGATTAATCCGCCCCGTAATGTCCCCTGTGTGTCGCGATGCATGACCGACAGCGGCCCCCAGTTCTCAGTCTGGATAAACTGCCGGTTGTACCCGCCGAGTCCCGCCAGTAGTGCTTCGCGGTCCTGCTCGCTGATCTGATGGGTGATGCTGAATCTGCTCATTCTCTTCCTCTTTTCTCCGTGGATTCTGCGTCCTGAATTATCCCTCATAAGGGATAAAACTCTCTTTATCCTCTTCAGGGTATAAAGGGCAATTTATCCCTTAAAGAGGATAAAAACACATTTATACCCTTTCGGGGATAATACGGCTGCGCTATGCTTACCCTCTGTGATCCAGAAGGAGTCACCCATGATATATAGTCCGATTCAGCTGGCAAACCGGCTGAAACTTATCCGCCAGCGCAACGGCTGGACCCAGAGTGAGCTGGCAAAAAAAGTGGGCCTGAAGCAGGCGACGATCTCTCACTTTGAAAATGCACCTGACAGCTCCTCACTGGCTACGCTGTTTAAGCTGCTGCAGTCGCTGGAGCTGAGCCTGGAGGTTCAGGAAAAAGCGACACCGGCGCCAGCGCCACTCAATGGCGAGGATGACTGGTGATGCAGAAGCTGATGGCCTGGATGAACGGCGAGCGGGTGGGGGTGCTGACCCGGCAGCGAAACGGCGCACATGAGTTTGAGTATGATGCAGGCTGGCTGCGTAGTCCGCTGGCGCGTCCCCTTTCCCTCTCTATGCCGCTGCAGGTCAGGCCGATCACCTCCGCCGCCGTGATTAACTTTTTCGATAACCTGCTGCCTGACAGCCCGGCGATCCGTGACCGGATTGTGGCGCGCTATCAGATAAAATCCCGCCAGCCGTTTGATCTGCTGCAGGAGGTGGGACGAGACAGCGTCGGCGCGACCATGCTGCTGCCGCCGGAGATGCCGCTGCCGCCTCTGCAGGCACGCTATGAGGTGCTGGATGAGGCGCGGCTGGAGAAGGTGTTGTCGGCCTATCAGTCCGACATTCCACTGGGGATGCTGCGTGAAGAGACCGATTTTCGCATCTCGGTGGCCGGCGCGCAGGAGAAAACGGCCCTGCTGCTGACCGATGAGGGCTGGAGCATTCCGGCCGGGGCGACGCCCACCTCCCACATCATCAAGCTGCCCATCGGGGAGATTAAGCAGCCTGCCGCCACCCTGGATATGCGCGAAAGCGTGGAGAATGAGTATCTCTGTCTGGCGCTGGCCCGGGCGCTGGGAATGGCGGTGCCGCAGGCGACCATTATCCGCGCCGGGGCGATGCGGGCGCTGGCGGTGGAGCGGTTTGACCGGCGCTGGTCCCGCGATAAGACCCGGCTGATCCGGCTGCCGCAGGAGGATATCTGCCAGGCGCTGGGGCTGCCATCCTCAACCAAATATGAGTCAGACGGCGGGCCGGGCATAGAGACGATCATGCAGCTGCTGATGGGCTCCAGCCAGGCGATAGCGGATCGCTACCGCTTTATGCAGTTTCAGGTTTTCCAGTGGCTGATCGGCGCAACCGATGGCCATGCAAAAAACTTCTCCCTGTTTATTGAGCGCGGCGGCAGTTACCGGCTGACGCCATTTTATGACGTCATCTCAGCCTACCCGGTACTGGGTGGCACCGGCCTCAACAAGCGGGCGCTGAAACTGGCGATGGGGCTGTGCGCCACCAAGGGTAAAAAGATGGCGATCGACAAAATCTATCCGCGCCATTTTATCGCCACGGCAAAGCGCGTCAGTTTTGATCCGGCCAGTATGGAGGAGATCTTTGACTTCTTTATCCGGGCCTTTCCCCAGGCGGTAATCTCGGTGCGGGATGCGCTGCCCGCCGATTTTCCGCAGCACATCGCCGACGCCATTTTCAGTCACTCACTGATCATGCTGGAGCGGTTACGGCACAGAACGTGATGGAGAGCGCGCGCACCGGTAAGAGGATGATGGCATTTGGAAAAGGGCGTCCGGGCTGATAAGTTAACGAAAGGTTAAATCTTATTGCTGTCAGGAGTCTTCATGCTGGATATTGTTCATTTTCCGCTGTTTCTGGCGTCGGTGGTGCTGCTCTGCATTACGCCGGGCCCCGATCTCGCTTATGTTGTCGGACAAAGTGTGGCTCGGGGGCGACAGGCCGGTGTTCTCTCGGCGTCGGGCGTGGCGCTGGGAAGCTGTACGCATGCAATTGCCAGTGCGCTGGGCTTAACGGCGCTGATTGCGGCCTCGCCGCTGCTGTTCACCGTCATCAAATATACGGGCGCAGCCTACCTGATCTATCTGGGGACGAAGATGATCGTGGCGACGTTCCGCGTCCGTCACGTCGTCAGACCGGAGGGAGTGGAGGCGGTCGCACAGACCGAAACCCGTCAGCTGCTGCTGCGCGGCTTTATTACCTCAATAACCAATCCCAAAGTGCTGCTGTTCTTCATCGCCTTCTTTCCTCAGTTTGTGACGGTGGAGGGCGATCATCATGCCGTCTCCTTTCTGCTGCTGGGTCTGGCCTATGCGCTGACGGGCCTGATAACGGATGTGCTGTTTGCCCTGCTGGCAGGCGGTGCCGCCGGCGCCGTTGCGAAGAATCAGACTCTGCAGAAGGCGCTCGATCGGGTGGTGGGTGCCACCTTTATCGGGCTGGGCATCCGTCTGGCGCTGACGCGTCGCTAACCGCTTTTCATCCCGCCCGAAACAGACCTGTCTCCCCTGAAACCGGCCCCGTCAGGCCGGTAATAATTTGTATAAGTTAACTGAGAGTAAAACGCAGGCGCATCTGTCAGGATACGCGCCTCAGAAAGCTCCTGGTTGCTCTCATTCGATGAAATGGTTTACCAAAAACGCGGTTTTGTTTGCCTGCAAAACTTCTCTTGCCGCGTTTATTGCACTCTCTGTGGCGCTGCTTCTTAACTTCGAAAAACCTGCCTGGGCGCTCACGACCGTCTTTGTGACTTCACAGCTCTATGCGGCCTCAACTGTGTCGAAATCCCTGTTTCGTCTGTTGGGTACGCTGCTGGGGGGCCTCTTTATTCTGCTGATCTACCCCGAAACGGTGCAGTCGCCGGTTCTGTTCAGCCTCTGCGTGTCACTGTGGGTAACGGTCTGCCTCTATCTCTCCCTGCATGACCGCACGCCGAAGAGCTACATCTTTATGCTGGGCGGGTATAGCGCCGCCATTATGGGCTTTCCCGACGTGGATACGCCGTCAGCCATTATCAATACGGTCATTTCACGCATTGAGGAGATCACGCTCGGCATTCTCTGCAGCACCCTGGTTCACCGGCTGGTGTTTCCGGTGTCGATGCATCATCTGCTCGGCCAGAGCGTAAATCTCTGGTTTCAGAACGCGCGCAGGCTATGCGATGAGCTGATCAGCGGAATGGCAAAGAACAAATCGCTGGAGCGGGAAGATATCCTGATTCAGATGGCCGGTTATCCGCTGAACGTTGAAACACTGCTGACCCACTGTGTCTATGAGGGGGAGGCGGCGCGTAACGTCATCCGTCTGGTCAGCGTGCAGTATCAGCATCTGACCTATCTGCTGCCGACGCTCACCGCGATTGAGTCACGGCTGGGCGTACTGGCGGAGCTGAACATTCGTTTTCCAGCGTGCGTGACCGATGTGTTCCAGCAGTTTCTGTTATGGCTGCATCACGATCGCGTCAATGACATCAACGGACTGCGTGAGGCGATCAATGCCGGGCAGGCCAGCCTTGAGCAGTCGTGGCGGGCAGGGGAGCTGGCGACCGAAGAGAGCCTGCTGCTGATTGGTCTGCTGGAGCGGCTGGCCAACTTTGTGCGCATTGCCGATGCCTATGAGAATGTCAGCGCCCGTGCCGGGGATCTCTACAGTCATGGCGACGGGGCGGCTATCCGTAATATCCGTGAGCATCGCCATATCGACAAAGGGCTGTTGAGGCTGTCGGCGCTGACGGCTTTTCTGGCGACCTTTCTCTCCAGTCTCTTCTGGATCGGCAGCGGCTGGGCCGACGGGGCGAATGCACCGCTGATGGCGGCGATTATCAGTTCGTTTTTTGCCGGTGTCGATTCGCCGGTGACGCCGATGAAGCTGTTTGTCAAAGGGGTGATGATTGCGCTGGTCGTGAGCCTGTTTTACATCGCTTTTCTCATCCCGCAGGCGAACACCTTACAGGCGCTGATGATCTGTCTGCTGCCCGGTCTGATGCTGCTGAGCCTGGTGATTGCGAATCCGGCCACCAACCTGATCGGGCTGAGCGTGGCGATTCAGATCCCCGGCTTTATTGGACTGAGTCACCACTTCGTGCCCAATCTTATCGTTACCCTGAATGCGGCGATCTCTTCGATGGTGGGGATTATGTTTGCCGTTGTGCTGACGGCGCTGATCCGCAACAAACGGCCTTCGTGGATAGCGCGAAGAGCGGTACAGCGCGGCCTGCGCGATCTGTTAGGGTTTATCAAAATGGTGGAGCGTAACGCCGCCACGCTGCTGTCACGGCAGCAGTTTATTGCACGCATGCTCGACAGGGTGAATATCATTCTGCCGCGGAAACGGCTCGACCCGGTGCCGGATATCGTGGTGGGGGGCTATCTGATTACGGAAACCTGGCTGGGGGCGAACTGCTATGACTTTTATGCGCGCTATCGCGAGGTGCTGGAGCGGCATGGGATTGATAGCGGGCAGATGTTTCACGAGCTGGGGCTCTATCTGAAGCGCAAGATGAAGTCACTGCAGTTAAAACCGCATCAGGATTTGCTGGAGGAGCTTGATCTGCTGCTGCTGCGTCTGGAGACCCTGGCCCGGCAGGATAGTGAGGCAGTCGCGCCCCTGATCCACCTGTTTAACATCCGGGTTTCGCTGTTTCCGCATCAGCGCTGGCCGGAATGAAAGGGCAGAAATGCGGGCTGGTGGTCTGAAGAGGCTGGTGGCCCGGAACAGGTCTTAACGGCAATCTATTTTAGTTACATCATACATTAGATCTGTTTTTATAACTGAAATTCAGCATCATGCCTGTTTATCAGGACTGACAGAAAAGAGAGGGGGATCAGACTAAGCGGGCTGACAGAATCGCGCCCGGAAGCAGGGCGCGAATTGCAGAACAGGGGGTATCAGCACTGTTCACGGGGCTGAAGCTGATAGATCCAGGCGCTGAGCTGCTGATTATCGTGGGTAGAGACGCACACTTCGACGCGATCATAGCCCTCCTCAAACGCATCCAGCATCGGCCAGTGAGCCGCCAGCTTATCGGAGGTAAAGAGAAAACCCGGCACCTGCGGGCCGTGCTCATCCAGAATAATGCCAGGAAAATCAGCCGCTGCCCCCCAGCCGCGTTCATAGAAGGTGCCCGTGACGGAACCGGCGAGCCACTCTCCGCCGATGTTCTCCAGGATATGCGCATTTTCACGTCCAGGGCAGAGCGTGCCGTAAACAAATAAACGTTTCATTTTCCCTCATCCAGACTGCAAACCGAAACAGGCAACTTTAGCGTGCCGGGACGCCATTGTCCTGCAAAACATTTACTTAAGGACAGTTGTGTAGTTAACCGGAATGCCCTGGTCGTTGATAACCGTATAGTTGAGCGCCGTTCCGGGAGAGAGCGCGGCCTGACTCTCTGCCTGTAGTTCCGCGTGCGGGGCGATCATCAGGTTTTTAATCGCTGCCTGACCTTCAGGTTTGACGTTCAGGCTCATAAACCAGGGCGTCGGGTTGGTTATCGTGATTTTATCTCCCGTGACGGTGAAACGAAGCTTTTCCGGGTCGGTCGCCTGAGGCGCCTGAAGTCCCGCAGGCCGGATAAGAATCTTCAGCCGGATTCGCAGCGGCAGCACGACTCTGCGTTCAGCCGCGTCAGGCGCTTTTTTCAGCGCCGGAATCTGGTAAATATTCAGCCAGAAGAGGCTCTCTTTACCGGCGGGCAGCGCATCGCGTGAAGTCAGCATCAGGCGCAGCGATCGCATCTCGCCCGGAACCATGTTTATCACTGGCGGCAAGATTTAATTTTACGCAGGAAATGATTATTCAGCTTTTGTATAAAATAATTGCCGCGCATTGACGTTTGGCTGCTCTGGCCGGTTTTAATAAACCAGTAAGGCTGATTACTGAACAGACAGAGCAGGGATGTTATGTTGTTTTTTCTCCCGTAAACGTCTTATCAAAACCGATTGTCTCTGACCGATCTCTGCAGGTCATCAACAGGCGCGGCCGATGCGGCAGGCCTTATCATGACGATGCGCGGACGTGTACAGGAGCAGGCGTTGTTCGCGCCGCTGAGCGAGAGTAAAAAGCAGGCGTTCAGGAGACGCATTTACAGCATTTCTGTGGCCGTCAGCCCTGATAAGAGCGCTAATTTTCACGTAGCGACGTCTCTGGCGGAGTGCGGAAAGCCGCCGGATGGCGTTAAACGAGCAAAGCGCAGAGATGTGCAGACCAGACGCACAATCAAGAGCAAGGCGGAGAGCGATTGAAAAACTGAGCGCGCAATATGTCGTGAGCGCTCAATTCATTCACTTAGCCGTAAAGATGAAGCCGGATGTGATATCTTCGGCATCGGGCACTGAAGAGAGTGAGTGAATCAGGCTGCGAAGAGAATGCCGGACGGATGCGCAGCAAACCATAAGCCATTCAGAAAAGCGGATGCGTGGCGGTGAGAAGATGAGGCTGAGTTGCACAGAGAATTACGGCCAGGCAAAAAACAGCCAGGATCGGTGCCGGAAGGTAAACAGCGAAGCCCAACCCTGATAATGGAAAAGATGCGTATAATGTATATTATGTTAAATAGGATATCTGATAACGGCTGTGGCTGCGTTATCTCGTTCCCTGCCATGCTGCTGCCGACTTCGTTCCTGCCCGCCCGATGAGGCAATTATGATTCCCGGTCAACCCGATACCGGCAATTCCCTTAGAGACGATATCTTTCCGTGTATTCATCTTCCGGCACGTCTGCTGATGAACATCAGGCGATTCTTCGCTTCCACTGTTTTGTGCTGCCTGCACTGAAGGCTTATCAAGGTCTTCGCACTCTCCGAAAAACGCCCACCTCCCCGGATGATTCTTTTTTCACAGCCATCACCATTATTCCCGGCGTCCCTGAAAGCCAGCGCTTCTGGCGTGCGTGCGTGACTTTGCTGCTTTGCGGATAAAGATGCCGGTAAGATCCTGGGTAAATGCATCCTGGCTACCTCTGCTGGCAATGGATTCTTTTTCACGGCCAGTTCAGTAACGGGCGCAAATGACGCCCTGACAGGCAATGCATTCAGCGTGTGTCGCGCAGGCATACCAGCCTGATGACGCAAACCGCGTGGTTTACGGGCCGTTCGGTGAGCATGGCCCTGAATCGTCTCATCTCTCTGAATCAGCTGGATTTTATCACCCGCCAGGGGCTACAATCCGGGAGCTGCAACAGAATGGATCTTTGACACCTGAAGAGTTTCTGTGACGCTGTCACGCTTTCACGCTTTCACGCTTTCACGCTTTCACGCTTTCTGTCACTGTTTTCCCGGCCTGCGATTCTGCTGCCCTCTCCTTTTACATACCTTCTGGCCGCCGCTTCATCCTGATTAGCGACTTCAGCACAGAGCTCAACTCAGGTAATGAGAGAGAATGTATGATGTAACTAAAAAGGCATGCACTTCTGGGAAATTTCACATTTAGCGCCGTTAAATGTCCCTTTCGCCTCAGCTCGATTACGCTTCAGCACAACAACACGCACTCCAACAGTCAATAAAGGAAACATTGATGAAAAAGACAACGGCTCTGATTGCCACCTTACTGATGACCTCTGGCGCATCTGCTGTCGCCGCTCAGCCTGCCGCTGCGAAAAATCCACTGAGCGTACACGTGCTCAACCTGCAGACCGGTCAGCCCACCGCGGGCATTGAAGTCGAGCTGGATCAGAAGCAGCAGGATAACTGGGTGAAACTGGCTTCTGGCGTGACGGATAACAATGGCCGCATCAGCGCCCTGTTCCCGCAGGACAAAACGGCCAGCGCCGGCAGCTATCGCGTGGTATTCAAAACCGGTGATTTTTATAAGAAGAGCAGCCAGAAAACCTTCTTCCCGGAGATCCCGGTGGAGTTCAACATGGAAGCCAGCGGTGAACACTACCATATTCCCTTACTGCTGAGCCCGTTTGGTTACTCAACCTATCGCGGCAACTGATTGATTCTGCCCAATCCGGCATTCAGGTGCCGGATTGGGCCTCTCCCGCTATCCGCGCCGGAAAACAGGCCACCAGCCAGTCGATAAACACCCGCAGGCGTTGCGTGACGTGCCGGTTCTGCGGATAAACCAGATGAAACGGATACCCGGCAGGACGCCAGTCGCGCAGGATCTCCACCATCTCACCCTGCCGCAGAATCGACGACAGCGAATAGCTGAACGTCTGAATGATCCCCAGCCCGGCCAGCCCCGCAGCCAGATGCCCGTTGCTCTCATTGACGCCAATGCGATGCGCACTGGTTACTTCGATTTTTTCCCCGTCACGTTCAAACCGAAACGGAAATGGCCTGCCGGTCTGCGGAGAGAGATAGCTCACCAGCCGGTGACCGTTGCGCAGTTCATCCGGATAGGCCGGTACGCCAAAGGCTTTCAGATAGGCGGGCGTCGCACAGGTGATCAGCGTGGCGTGCCCAATCAGACGGGCGATCAGTGAGGAGTCCATCAGCGGACCACCGCGGATCACACAGTCAGCATTGTCACTGATCAGGTCGATCGGACGATCCGAAACGCCGAGATCCAGCGTTATGTCAGGATAGCGGGCAAAGAAATCGGGCAGCAGCGGAATCAGAACGTCCCGGGCAGTCGAACCACCGACATCAATGCGTAACTGCCCGCGTGGCTTACTGCGCAGTGCATTAAAACAGGCATCCACATCCTCAAGGTCGTGCAGAATACGCAGCGCCTTCTCATAATATTCCCGCCCTTCCGCAGTCACGGTCACTCGCCGTGTGGTGCGCTGTAAAAGCCTGACGGAGAGATGCGCCTCCAGCTCCTGCACCAGCTTGCTCACCGTCGCTTTCGGCATGTTCAGCGTATCTGCGGCACGGGTAAAACTGCCGCTCTCTACCACCCGTGAAAAAGCTCTGATCGCCAGCAACTGATCCATTCTCTGCCCCTATTGTCCACCCGTGTGGATAGTCATTTTCATTTTAGCGGATTTATCCGTCAATCCCGCTCTTTTACAGTGGCCCCCTGTCCGGCAGCGACGCTGACCGGGAAGCTTATCCTCATTCACTGACCGACTCCGGAGACGACTTTATGAGCGCATCACTCGCAGGAAAAATTGCCCTGGTCACAGGCGGAACAAGCGGAATTGGCCTGGCCACCGCACGGGAACTGGCGTCACAGGGCGCGCAGGTCTTTATTACGGGTCGCCGTCAGGCGGAACTGGAAGCCGCCGTCGCGGACATCGGTGGAACGGTCACCGGTATCCGGGCCGATGCGTCACAGCTGCACGATCTCGACGACGTGTATGCCCGGATTGCGTCACAGTCGGGCCATCTGGATATCCTGTTCGCCAACGCCGGCGGGGGCGACATGCTGCCGCTGGGGGCGATCACAGAGGCGCATTTCGATCGTATCTTCGACACCAACGTACGCGGCGTACTGTTTACGGTACAGAAAGCGCTGCCACTGCTGGTTGATGGCGCGTCGGTTATTCTTACCGGCTCTACCGCCTCAGCTCAGGGTACCGCGGCCTTCAGTGTCTACAGCGCCAGTAAAGCCGCCGTGCGCAACTTTGCCCGTTCATGGGCGCTGGATCTGAAAGATCGCGGCATCCGGGTGAATGTGGTGAGTCCCGGCCCTGTCCGTACTCCGGGCCTGGGCGGGCTGGTCAGTGATGATCAGCGTCAGGACCTGTTTGATGCGCTGGCTGCGCAGATACCGCTGGGTCGCTTGGGTGAGCCGCAGGAGGTGGCCAGAACCGTTGCCTTCCTGGCGTCAGATGCCGCCAGCTTTATCAATGCGACAGAACTGTTTGTTGATGGCGGAATGGCGCAGGTGTAACGTTACGCTTCAGACCCTGTGGCTGTCACAGCAGGGTCTGAACCGGGACACAATCACAAAATGTCACGTTGCATTACCCACGGTCTCCTCAATCCCCCGCTATAGTTATTGCCTGTCACATTCGTCATAACACCATGGAGATCACATGAGCCAACTTTTTTCCACTGTCTCACTGGGCGACCTTACGCTGGATAACCGCATTGTGATTGCGCCGATGTGCCAGTACTCAGCCGAAGCCGGTAATGCCACAGCCTGGCACCGCATCCACCTGGGTCAGCTCTCTTTTTCCGGGGCAGGCTTGATGATTATCGAAGCCACGGCGGTCGAAGACATCGGCCGCATCTCTCCCGGCGATCTCGGATTGTGGAATGATGAGAATGAAGCCGCACTGAAAACGGTGCTGGAGGATGTGCGCCGCTACTCCTCGATTCCGGTGGGCATTCAGCTGGGCCATGCCGGACGCAAAGCGTCGTGCGCGGTGCCCTGGGAAGGCGGCAAACAGATTGCACCGGATGCCGGCGGCTGGCAGACCATTGCCCCGTCAGCCGTGAGCTACAGCGCGGATGAAGTCAGACCGGTCGCGATGAACGCCGATGACCTGGCCCGGGTGAAGCAGGCCTTTGTGGAGAGCGCCCTGCGTGCAGAGCGTCTGGGGCTGGATCTTATTGAAGTCCATGCCGCGCACGGCTATCTGCTGCATCAGTTTCTCTCTCCGCTGTCGAACCAGCGCACCGATGAGTATGGCGGATCGCTGGAGAACCGTATGCGCTTCCCGCTGGAAGTGTTCAAAGCGGTTCGTGACGCGGTTCCGGCCTCACTGCCGGTAGGCGTTCGCATTTCCGCGACGGACTGGGTCGAAGGCGGCTGGGAAATCAACCAGTCCATCGCCTTCTCGCGTGAGCTGGAAGCGCTGAACTGCGCCTATATCCATGTCTCCAGCGGCGGACTGTCGGAAGATCAGAAAATCAGCGTCGGCCCTAATTACCAGGTTCCGTTTGCCCGCGATATCCGTGAGCAGGTTTCCGTTCCGGTGATCGCGGTCGGCCTGATCACTGAGCCACAGCAGGCCGAGGATCTGCTGCAACAGGGCGAAGCCGATCTGGTGGCTCTGGCGCGCGGGATCCTCTACGACCCGCGCTGGCCATGGCATGCGGCCGCCGCGCTGGATGGCAAGGTGCAGGTGCCACCTCAGTATCTGCGCTCCGAACCGCATGACGTAAAAGGCATTCTGACCCAGGATCAGTAAGCCTTTCCCGGCAGACCGCTTATACAGGGGTCTGCCGGTTAACTTATAAAATGCCCTTCAGCCGCAGATGCTGCAGCAGCATGATGGTCCTGGCATCCATGATTTCGCCCTCGTCGAAACCAGGCTGCCGTACCCCCCCGTTATCTGAGATCGTAGCAGGCCTGCAGCGCGAGATCGGGGCCGGTGAGCGGACGCTGCGCGGCGGGAAACCGCTGCGCCACCGGCGTCATTGAACTTTGCGCCAGAGCCACCGCCACCGCGCCCTGCTGATAGGCCCGCTCTGTCGCCGCCGCAATCAGGTCAAAATAGCGGGTCGTGTTACCCGCCTTAAAGGCATCCCATGCCCCCGCCACCAGCTCTGTGTTCACCTGCGTGCCGGGCTGACAGAACAGCGCCCGGGTGGCCGCCACGGTCGATTCTGCCGCGCAGAGCGCCACCGCAGGCCCCGCCTGGCGATGCAGCGCCTCCGCCAGCATTCTGTCGGTGCGCATGACCCTTTCCTGCACGGGGAAATCGTCGGCTACCGGGGCCAGCGTCGAACAGGTGATCAGAATGGCATCAAACTGCGGCAGTAGTCCCTCGATCAGGCGGGTCATCCGCAGACGTAAGTCACTGTCCATCCCGCCGCGCTCTTCGGCCTCAGCCAGCAGTGCAGGCATGACCAGATGATTCAGCGGCGGGGTGTGACGCGCCAGCGAGGCGGCAGCAGCATCGAAAATCGCAATGTTACTGGCCGCGGTGTGGAAGCAAAGTATGTTCAGGGGACACTCCGTTTCATTAAAAGATCAGCTTTCGACATGCCAGGCTGCATGCTGAATCACCACACGATAACCATCATCGTCACTGAATGTCACGCCCTGCCGATCCCAGTAAGGATTAAAAGAAGGCACCCGCCGGAATCCTGCCTCATCCATCGCGGCGCAACGGGCCAGCCAGTCAGGCCGATGCGGCAGGTAAAGCACCAGCAGATCCTCTTGCGACGGTGACGGCGTCAGGGGATGCGTAAGTGACTGCGTAAATTCCAGATGCCAGGCCAGACCCGGCGCGCCCAGCATCGCGCCACTGAATCCCTCATGGTCGGTAAAGGCACCGATTTTCTGCAATCCTAACCCGTGACAATAGCGCTGAGACATTTCTGTCAGGCTGGTAACCGGCCGTGCGATTCGCATGTGCTGAATGTGCATGGTTCTCTCTCCTCTCTGTTTACTGAGTTCTATCATACTCATCCGCCCGTCCCGTGGCCCCGGATGCGCTGCAGAATCGCGCGAAGCAGTTTAATCAGGGCGCGATTTTGCAAGCGAATGTGAATATCACGCCGTCCGGGCAAGGGGCCGTCATCGCCTGACAGACGCTGTGTCACCCCGCCCGCAACGCTGCAATCGCTGATGAGGGGAACGGTCTGCCGCTCATCGTGCTAAAGGCATTCCCCTCTCCGTCATCTACACTTTTCCGGTATTCATACGGCGATGCCCTGTGCATTGCCAGGCCATAAAAGGATGACAATATGACTGAACACGCGCCTCAGAATCACGCCTGGTTACTGGCTTCACGCCCACAAGGCGAGCCGACCAAAGAGAATTTCCGCCATGTGGCGCAGCCCGTGCCGGAACTGAAAGAGGGTGAAATTCTGCTGAAGACGATCTACCTGTCGCTCGATCCCTACATGCGTGGCCGGATGGATGAGGGGAAATCCTACGCCCCGCCAGCAGAGCTGGATCAGCCGATGGTGGGCGGCACCGTCTGTCAGGTGGCTGAATCAAAAAACAGCGAGTTTCAGAAAGGCGACTGGGTCCTGTCGCAGAATGGTTGGCAGGAGTATGCCGTTTCCGATGGCAAAGAGATCGCGAAGCTGGGCAACGACCTGCCCAACCCTTCCTGGGCGCTGGGCATTCTCGGTATGCCAGGCTTTACCGCCTATATGGGCCTGATGGACATCGGCCAGCCGAAAGCCGGTGAAACCCTGGTGGTCGCCGCCGCAACCGGTCCGGTCGGCGCAACGGTGGGCCAGTTGGGGAAACAGAAAGGCTGTCGCGTGGTCGGTGTGGCGGGCGGTGAAGAAAAATGCCGTTATGCCATCGAAACCCTGGGCTTTGATGCCTGCCTCGACCACCACAGTGCTGACTTTGAAGAGCAGCTGAAGAACGCCTGCCCGGATGGCATCGATATCTATTTCGAAAACGTGGGCGGTAAAGTCTTTGATGCCGTGTTCCCCCTGCTGAACACCGCCGCGCGCGTGCCGGTCTGTGGTCTGGTGTCGGCATACAGCCAGCGCGAGCTGCCGGAAGGCCCGGACAGAACCTCCCTGATCATGGCGGGTATCCTGAAGCGTCGTATCCGTATGCAGGGCTTTATCATCTTCCAGGATTACGGCGACCGCTACCCTGAGTTTCTGAAGGCGATGACGCCGCTGGTGGAGAGCAAAAAGATCCACTATCGCGAGCACATGATTGAGGGATTAGAGAACGCGCCACAGGCGTTTATCGATATGCTGAACGGCAAAAACTTCGGCAAGACCGTAGTGAAGGTCGGCGACTAAGAAAGTCACCGACAAAACCGGGGAGAGACTGAGCGCCCGTATGGCGCTCAGTCTCTGAGGTTACTTCAGGCGGAAAGCGACCACGCTGTCGCCCGCCGTGGTGCCGAGCGAGCCATGCCCCCCCGCCGCAATCACCACATACTGCCGGCCATCTTTACCCATAAAGGTCGATGGCGTGGCCTGCGCACCGGCACTCAGCTCCGTCTGCCACAGCAGTTCGCCGGTGGTGCTGTCGTAAGCACGGAAGAAGTTATCCGCCGTCGCACCGTGGAACACCAGATCACCCGCCGTCAGCAGCGGCCCACCGTGCGCCACCATGCCCATCGGGAATCCCAGCGGGAAGCGGCCAGGCAGGAAACTGGTCTTCAGGTTTTTGGTGGTGCCGACGCGGCGCAGCCACGCGGTTTTACCGGTAGTGAGATCCACCCCCACCATCCGTCCCCACGGCGGCGCAATGCAGGGAATGCCCAGCCCGGAAGCCATCTGCTGAATATGGATCGCGTAGTCACCGTGGAAGTTCTCATTCCAGTATGGCGTGCCATCTTTGGTGAAGGTTCGCTGCGTTTCCGTTTCCGGCGTGCGTTTAATCAGGTTGTATTTGTAGGCCAGACGCACCGGGGTCGCTATCAGCATCTGACGCTGCGGATCGACAGCGACAGAGCCCCAGTTAAAGACACCGATGTTGCCGGGGAAGATCAGCGATCCTTTCTCCGTTGGCGGCGTCCACGGATTGCCATCATAGCGCAGCTCACGGAACGTGATGCGGCAGGCCATCTGGTCAAACGGCGTAATGCCCCACATGGCGCTCTCCGTCAGCGGCTGCGGAATGAAGTTCAGGCCGGAAACCGGCTGGGTTGCCGCATACTGCTCGCCCGGGATACCGTCCGTGGAGACCTTCACCTGCTTAACCGGATAAACCGGCTCGCCGGTCAGACGGTTCAGCACAAACAGATTGCCGGTTTTGGTCGGCAGGATCACCGCCGGTTGTGGCTTGCCCTGGTAGCTGATGTCCACCAGCGAGGGCTGCGACGGATTATCGCGGTCCCAGAGGTCGTGGTTCGCGCTCTGATAACGCCATCTGAAAGCACCGGTTTTCAAATCCAGCGCCACCAGCGCATCACGGAATTTCTCGGTATTGCTGGCCGGATCGCGAGCCGTGCCAACTTCATCCGGTGAAGCATTACCAAAGGGTACGTAGACCAGGCCGTTCTTCAGGTCGGCGCTCAGGGTTGCCCAGGCGACCGGGGTATCCTGCGGATAGATGACCGCATCAGCAACAGGCGCGCTCTTTTCCGGGTTAGCCGGATCGAAGTTCCACACCAGACGCCCGGTGACCGCATCATAGGCACGGATGACACCTGACGGATTGCCGGTGCTGAACCCGTTATCCATGACCGAACTCCCCACAATCACCAGATTACCGGCCACCAGCGGTGCGGCCGTCTGCATCAGTGCGTGCGGGCGCAGCTCGCCCATATTAGCGCGCAGATCCACCTCACCGTTGTTGCCGAAGTCAGCGCAGGGTTTGCCGGTGTCGGCATCCAGCGCCCGCAGGCGGGCATCGGTGGTGGCGTTAAAAATTCGCTTGCGGCAGAGGGCCGGTGCCCTTTCCGTCGCCTGCTGCACCAGCTGACCGGCATCGAAGTAGCTCACACCGCGACAGGTCTGATGCTGCTGCAGCCAGGAGCGGTTTTTATCCGGGACGGCTTTCCATTTCACCGCCCCGGTTTCCGGGTCAAGCGCATGCACTTCGTTGTGCGGCGTACAGAAGTAGAGCATGCCATTAGCTTTCAGCGGCGTCGCTTCAAAGGTGTACTCGGTGGCATCGCCCTCCTGACGCAGATCGCCGGTGTGATAGGTCCACGCCACTTCCAGATTTTTCACGTTATCTTTGGTGATCTGTTTCAGCGCCGAAAAACGCTGACCCTCTGCTGTCCCGCCATAGGCGCGCCACTCCTCATCCGCGCCGCCGTTGACGGAGCTGTTTCGTGCTGTCGTGATGGTGCCCTGCTGCGGCAGCGGATCGTAGAAGCAGAGGCCGGCGACCAGCAGCAGCATCACAATAACCGAGCCGCCCAGAAAAGGATGAAAACGGCGCTGCCCCTGAAACAGAGGACGTACCACCCAGGGCAGCGCCAGCCAGACGCCAAGCACCCCGAACAGATCCCCGCGCGGGATCCACTGCCACTTATCGAAGCCCACTTCCCGGATCATCCAGAACAGTGTGATCCACATCAGCAGCGCATAGAGCGTCAGCGCGCTGCGTTTTTTCATCCATAGCAGAACTGCGCTGAGCAGTACGCCCACACCCATCAGCGCATAAAATGCGCTGCCTCCTGCCAGCAGGAGTTGTCCTCCCATGTAAATCAGGGCAACAGCAAATATCACCGTGATTATACTGGTTATTTTATTGATCATGATCCTTCCTCGGGTCATTAGCGGCGTCAGAAACGTTAAACGTGAAACATAATTTCAACGAGATTTTAACTTACACATGAAATATGTAAAAACGTGTACAGACGTAAATCATTAATGAATTTTATTTAACCGCACCCGATCCAGACCGGTATTGCCGCTTTTTCTGCTTCCGGAAGGGACAATAACGCGATATTCATCACAATAAATTAACCTCAGGCCGCAGGTTATCGCACCTTTTGTTCAAAAGTGGAGAAATATCAGACAAGCCGGGCTTCAGTAATGCTCACTTATGCGTCATCGCTGAATTAAAAGGAGTGTCAAATAATCATAATGCTTTTTAATCCCTGTTCAGGGTTTAATCTTATTGCTAATATCGGCAACGGTTCTGTTAAGAATGATTTACCAGACAGATAATCCCGACTGGCACGGCATGATAATTTTTTTGCCGGTTACATCGGGGGTTTATTTATCCCAGCTCTGCTTACCCGGTCAGTAAAAAAAATAACGGATACATTAATTAACGAAGGGATTCAGACACTGAAAACGATTTAAGATTTTCCGCAGACTGCCGCTTCATTTATCTGTGATATATATCAGCATTATCTTTCCAGTTTATCCGGCCAGCAGGCAGGATTTTTTTCATGCAGCAATAACTCAGGCAGGTAATTATGTCCGCATTGAATGCGATTTATCGCAAGCTTCGTTTTCCGTTTAAATTTATACACGCCGCGATTCGTTACCCTGCCGCCGAGGCGCGGGTAAAACGTTATTCTGTTATGTCGATAGAAGAGACGATTGACCTGTTATTGCGTAATCCTCAATTATCGCTGGCCCGTTATGGTGACGGTGAACTGGAGATGACCTGGTATAAAAACATCGGCTTTCAGCCCTTTGATCCGAACCTCTCTGCGCGGCTCAAGGCCCTGCTGCAGCAGGATCTGCAGGCCAACCCGAACTGTCTGATCTGCCTGCCCGATGCCTTTCGCACCACCCGTAATATGCGCAGTGGATCGGCCCTGTTCTGGTTCTTCCATAAATCCTTTTATTTCAGGCATTATGACGCGCTGCTGAATAGTCAGTACCGCTATGGAAATACCTCCGTGACCCGCCCTTATCACGACTATAAAGGCAAACAGTTATCCCGGACGATATTTGATAAATTTAAACAGCTCTATCAGAACCGCCGGGTATTAATTGTGGAAGGCAGCGGAACGCGTCTGGGATTAGGCAACGATTTACTGGATGGTGCCCTGGAGGTGAAACGTATTACCACGCTGAACCGTAATGCCTTTTCCGTTTACGATCGTCTTTTTGACACGGTATTAGCGCAGGCGGTCAGCTTTGATCTGGTCTTAATTTCATTAGGCCCGACCGCTACCGTGCTGGCCTATGATTTAAGTCAGCACGGTATTCGCTGTATTGATAGCGGACACGTTGATATTGAATATGAGTGGATGCTGGCCAGCGCCACACATAAAATGAAAGTCGAAGGCAAAAACGTGAATGAGGCGGGCGTACTGCTGGGTGAACAGACCACGGTGGAAGATGCGACCTATCAGCAGCAGATCCTGCAGCACGTTGGCGAAATGCCAACGGCAAAGCCGGGTTCTGATGCCGCGGTGGTCGCGGTCGTGGTTCCACTGCCACATGTCAGCACGACTCACCATAACGCGGCCTGAGACTCCCCATCGGCAGGCAGTGGCTGCACTGCATTGATGCGCAGGCGAATAATTAGCGCGATCACTGCCTGATGTGGCAGGCGGGCTCCCCGGCCCGCCGGGCTTTGCCGGGCGATGCGCTTTTCCGGCATCAATTTTGCTTCAGATCTCCTGAAACTATCAATCAGGAGAAGTGAGATGACACCCAGCCGTTACCGTTACACCATATTTTCACTGCTGTTCCTGATCGCGCTGATTAACTATATCGATCGCGGCGCCCTCTCATTTGCAGCCAACGCCATTGCGGCAGAATACCATTTCAGTAAGGTGCAGCTCGGCGCCGTGCTGGGCTACTTTGGCTTTGGCTATCTGTTTGGTTCGCTGTGCGGCGGGTTTCTGGCTGACCGCATCGGCACCAAAAAAGTCTGGCTGCTGGCGGGCGTACTCTGGTCGTTACTGGAGATCGCCACCGCCTGGGCGGGTGAGCTAGGTATGGCACTGTTTGGCGGCTCAGCCATTATGGGCTTTGCCGCCCTGCGCATTCTGTTCGGCTTTTCCGAAGGCCCGGCCTACGCGCTGATGAACAAGGCGATTGCCCACTGGGCACCCGACAACGAGCGTGGCTTTGCGCTGGGCATCGGCCTGCTCTCGACCCAGGTCGGCGCGCTGCTGACCGCCCCAATCGCCGTGGGCCTGCTGCTGCTGACCCATGACTGGCGCATGATGTTTATTCTGCTGGGGGTCTTTTCCCTGCTGGCGATGGCGCTGTTTGCCCGGACCTTCAGCGACAGCCCGGAAAAGAGCGCCGCCACCAATCCGGCCGAGCGCGCGCTGATCCACGCCGGGCAGCGCCGCAGCGCGGCCGACAGTGTGCCGCTGCCCTGGTGGCGCTTTTTCACCAGCCGGACGCTGGTCTGCAACGCGCTGGGCTATTTCTCCTTCCTCTACATCACCTTCACGCTGGTGACCTGGATGCCGAAATATCTGCAGGATAATTTCCACTACGATCTGCACTCGCTGTGGTACGTGGCGATGATCCCATGGAGCGGTGCCTGCCTGACGGTCCTGCTGGGCGGCCGCATCGCCGACGCGCTGCTGGCGCGCTTCCATAACCTGCGGCTGGCGCGCAACCTGTTCGCCGCCGTGACGCTCTGCGGCACCGCCTGCTGCTTTATGGCGATCCCCTATATGCAGTCGGCCGCAGGCATTATTGCGCTGATGACCCTGGGCAACGCACTCAATGCGCTGGTGAATAATGTCTACTGGTCGGTGGTGATCGATGTCAGCCCGAAAGCCTCGGTAGGCACCTTCAGCGGCATGACGCTGGCGATTGCCAATCTGGCGGCGATTATCTCACCGATGCTGTGCGGCTGGCTGGCGGAGTATTACGGCTATAACGCGATGTTCACCGTGACGGCGCTTATCGCCTTTGGCAGCATGCTGGCCATGACGCTGCTGCAGCCGGAAAAACCGCTGGTGGCTGACACTGAGGGCGGCACCGCGGACGTTTCTGCTGCCTGACAGGTCAGCCGCTGGGGCGCACCCGCACCATCTCAGCACGACAGTCAAAAAAGCCGCCCCTCAGGGCGGCTTTTTTTATCCCGCAGAGGGCGTGCCGCGGCGATCCCAGTGGCTGGCGACGAGCCATAGCAGTGCGGTGACACACCAGCCGATGATCCAGGAGACATCATTGCCGGCAAAAATCCACGTCAGTGAGCCATGGTGCAAAGGGTTGTCAATAAACGGCAACTGCACCGCCACGCCCAGAAAGTAGACCACGATGCCGGTGAGGTTCCAGCGTCCATAGCGTCCCTCGGGCCGGGAAAGTGCCGGGATATCGACGCGGCCTTTGGTAACGAGGTAGAAATCCGTCAGGCTGATGGCGCTCCAGGGCACAAAGAACGCCAGCAGAAAGAGCAGGAAGTGGGTAAAGGATTTCAGAAAGGCCGGTTCACTGAGCAGAGCGATGACGCAGGCCAGCGTGACCATCAGCACCACAAACAGGATGCGCCCGCCCTGGCTCAGCGTCGTTTGCTGCCGAAAGCCAGAGACAATGGTGGTCAGGGACATGAAACTGCCGTAGGCATTCAGCGTGGTAAAGGTAATCTTGCCAAAGCAGATCGCGAAATAGATCACCATCGCCATCGTGGCCGTGCTGCCCAGACTCACAATATAGCCGACCTCATTGCCTGAAAACGCGCTGCCGGCAATCGCGGCCACGATCACCCCCAGCGTCATCGACGCCTGGGTGCCCAGTACGGTGCCAAAAAAAACGGCACTGAAGAGTTTCTTCGCGGAAATCTGCGCGGGCAGATAGCGGGAATAGTCGGAGACGTAGGGACAGAACGCGATTTGCCAGGAGGAAGAAAGGGAAACCGCCAGCAGAAAATTTGCCGGGGTAAAGTGCCGGTTCTGCCACACCGCCGATAAATCATGGGTGGTAAACAGGGTAATGAAGAGATAGGCAAAGGCTGCCACGCCAATCACGCTCGCCAGTTTTCCCAGCTGATGGATGACGCGATAACCCAGTACCGCAATGACCACAATCAGGACGCTGAACACCACCATGCCGGTGGCGTTGCTGACGTGAATCAGTCTGGCCAGCGCCTGTCCCGCTAATACCGTCCCGCTGGCTGAAAAGCCCACATACATAATACAGACCAGCACCAGCGGGATCACGGCACCAAAGACGCCAAACTGCATACGGCTGGTAATCATCTGCGGTAAGCCCAGGCGCGGTCCCTGAATCGCATGCAGGGCCATGATCCCCGCCCCTAAGATCTGCCCCACCAGTAAACCGGCCAGCGACCACACCACATCGCCACCCAGTACGACAGCCAGCGCACCCGTCACGATCGCCGTAATCTGCAGATTGCCGCCAAACCAGAGCGTGAACTGACTGAAGGGATGACCGTGACGCTCCTGCAAGGGAATGTAATCAATCGAGCGGGTTTCCGACAGGCGCGGTTTCTCTGCGCCTGGATAGTCTGATACAGAGGGTTTGACCGACATAGAGTCCTCGCTGGAACAGTGAGAGATGCGTTGAGTGAAAAGAGATCAGTCAGTACGACGGTTGAAGATACATGTCTATACATGTATCGATGGTGTCATGCGCACCGGAAAGTTACAAGGCAACCTGTCATTCGAAAATGTGATGATAACGACAGGTCCGCTAGGTCGATTATCCCTCGGCGATGACCCGCTGACGATGGCGGAACAATTTCAGCGCATTCTGCTCACTACTCTCCGTGCCGCTGGCAGAACGCGTCGATATCGCCGTGCTGAAAGTCAGGCAGGTTCGCCAGCAGTTTCTCCAGCGGCCAGTTCCACCAGGCTATGCGCTGCAGGCGGGCGGCAATCGCAGGGGTAAAGCGCATCCGCAGCGGACGCGCCGGTACGCCCCCCACCACGCTGTAGGGGGCGACATCTCTGGTCACCACCGCGCCCGCCGCCAGCACCGCACCATCACCGACGGTTACGCCGGGCAGCACAATCACCCCATGCCCGATCCAGACGTCATTGCCTATCACCACCCGGTCGGCCCGGCGGGTGGTAAAGAAGCCCTGATCGCGGCGGGCGCTGGCGTGATAATACTCCGGGCAGTAGGTAAAGCGGTGCTGTGAGGCGCGATCCATCGGATGATTCGGCGCACCGATGCGCACCTGATTCGCGATGGCGCAGAAGCGCCCCACGCGGGTATCCGCCAGGCAGCAGTGTTCGCCAACATAGGAGAAGTCACCCAGCTCGCTGTATTCCAGCAGGCTGTGCGCCAGAATTTCACACTGCTGTCCCACGGTGGTTTCCCGCATCCGCACACTGTCGTCGATCCGGGTGTGCGCAAGCCGGGCAGGCATAACGGCGGCAAGAGACATAATCGTTCCGGTCAGGTAAGCCACGCCCCGCTGGCGTGCTTTTGTCGCCCCACCTTACCCGCTGCGCATGACAGAGAATTGACAAAGAAAAAAGGCGGAGTGGTTAGCTCCGCCTTGTTTCAAGTTCCGGTTAACCTGCGTGACCGGTCAGTTGCATAAGGGCAACGATGATCTGCAAGATGACCCGGATAAGATCCAGAATCAGCTTAGTCAGTTCCATCACTTTCCTTCTCCTTTTAAAGGAGCGCGCTGTTCGGCAACCAGGGCTTTGACTCTACCCGCCGGGCGCCTAAGCACATCTTTGTGGAGAGGGCTGAGCGGCACTCAAGGTTAAAGCCACAGGCCAGCACCACCTGATACCTGCCGGGATTTTAAAACCGTGCCCCTGGGAGCGGCCAGTCGACAATGAGGCGAGGCTCAACACTCAACACATGTATAAACATACAGTATTTTGGCGAAACTTGAAATCCTTAGCCGCACATTTTACAATCTGTTCTGTGGAGAGTGCTGAGCACCCCGTTCGCAGCGCGGTTACCAGCCGGGTAGCGAACAAAAAAATAAAGGATTTGGCGCGATGCCAAATCCTTTTTTTATGCCTGCTTTCCGGCAGTGAAAACGGACCCGTCCGGATTACCTGGCGGCGCTGACTCGCCAGATGGTGTTCCCTGCGTCATCCGCAATCAGCACACCCCCCTCTCTGTCGCTGGCGAGACCCACCGGCAATCCCCGCACCTGCTTCTGAT
Source organism: Pantoea sp. M_10 (assembly GCF_008631515.1). Lineage (NCBI taxonomy): Bacteria > Pseudomonadati > Pseudomonadota > Gammaproteobacteria > Enterobacterales > Erwiniaceae > Pantoea > Pantoea sp. M_10. Next base: position 313,685 of record NZ_VWUL01000001.1, read on the forward strand.
CATCCGTCAGGAAGCCCGAGACCACCGTCTGCGGCTGCCCCACCGGTTTGCCGTTCTCAAATTTCACCCACACCACTTTGTAGCCATTCAGCGGAGTCCGGTTCCAGCTGCCGTGTTCACTGATAAAGGCACCGCCACGATACTGCGGCATGTTATCTGCGCCATAGAAGAGCAGACCCAGCGGGGCGACATGTGAGCTCAGGGCGTAATCGGGTTTGATCGCCTTCGCCACCAGATCGGGACGCTGCGGTTCGGCGCGGGTATCAACATGCTGACCAAAGTAGCTGTAGGGCCAGCCGTAGAACCCTTTGTCCTGCACCGAGGTCATGTAGTCGGGCACCAGGTCCGAGCCGATTTCATCACGCTCATTGACGATAGCCCAGAGTTTGCCGCTCTGAGGTTCCCACTGTAAGCCGGTTGGATTGCGCAGCCCGCTGGCAAAGATGCGGCTGGCGCCGGTGGCGGCGTCCACTTCCAGCACCGCGGCACGGCGATACTCTGCGCCAATGCCGTTCTCGGTGACGTTACTGTTGGAACCGACCCCGACATAGAGCTTGCTGCCATCGGGGCTGGCCAGCAGCGCCTTGGTCCAGTGGTGGTTAATCGGGCCGCCCGGCAGTTCAGTCACCTCTTCCGGCGCGGTGCGAATCTCGGTTTCCCCTTCGCGATACGGGAACTTCACCAGGCTGTCCGCATTGGCGACATAGAGCGTGTTGCCAATCAGCTGCATGCCAAACGGGGAATGCAGATTCTCAATAAAGCGGTGCTGCTCCCATTTGCCGTTCACCTTGCGCAGCAGCGTAATCCGGTTGCCGCCTGCACCGCCCTTACCTGAGGCTTTCTGTACGATGCCCATGATGAGCTGCTTCGGACGGGTCGTCGGTTTGGCCGGGCCGTTTGATTCCGCCACCAGCACGTCGTCGTTCGGCAGGACATAGACCTGACGCGGATGCTGCAGATTGTCAGCGATCTTTTCAATCTTCAGCCCGTCAGCCACTTTGGGCATCTCACCCGCCTTCCAGGGCGTGCCTTCCGGCACCTGCATCGGCGGCATAAAGAAACTCTTCGCCTTTGGCAGTTCAGGATTCGGACCGGTCTGCTTCTGGGGGTCGATTTGTGCGCCATCATCACAGCCTGCCAGCAGGGCTGCCAGGGTCAGCGCGAGCAGCGTTTTATGCGGTATCTTCATGGTGGCTCCTCCTTAAGCGCTACGCTGACGTAACGCAAGTTGCACATTCGCCAGCAGCAGCAGCGCCACCACCAGCGTTGAAAGCGTCACGCCCAGCGGGATCACCGCGGCGGCATCACGGCTGTGAATAAACGCATTGATGACAGCGATCACAACCGCCACCAGCCAGAGCCAGAAATGGCTCTTCTCCGCACTGTCACTGCCGCGAAACAGATAAACCAGCGCGATGAGTCGCGGCACAATGGCCAGAATCAGTCCCAGCGCAATCAGCCAGCCTGCGGCGTCAGTCCAGAACTGCACAAAGGTCTGACTGTAGAAAATGTCGAACAGCCAGGCCGCAACAAAAAAGCCCAGCGGCACCGGTTCCAGCAGAGCGTACAGCGTCACGGCAAAGGCCGATCTTCCCGAGGTATTGCGCATGTTTCTCTCCATTTTTAGCGTGAATGCGGACGACGACACGTCATGCTGCTCAGAGCAAACGAGGCCGCGCCTGTAAAAGGTTAGTAAATCTGAAGGGAAAGAGCGGGTTTATTCGGCGGGAAGTGTAATGCTGGCGATGACATCCCTGTCATCGCCGGTCAGTCAGGGTTTATCTGCGGGCAACGTCACCCAGTAGCCTGGCTGGTAAGGCAGCGGCAGGAACTTCTGATGAAATTCGCGGAACGTTGCGTCGGGATCGAGATCGGCAAAGAGATCGGGATGCAGCCACTTCGCCAGCGCCTGGATAGCCACAAACTGATAAGGACTGTCGTAGAACTGATGCCAGATCGCGTGGACGTTGCCATTGTGCGCCACCGGCAGGGTTTTAAACGCATCGCGCATCATCAGCGCCTTCAGACGCGCCGTCGCCTCGGTCACATTGGCGCCCGGCCCGACGCCGACCCATTTGCCCACGGTATTGTAGTTCTTCCAGTTGGCCCCGGTGACCACCACCACATCGGGCTGACTGGCGATGATCTGCTCCGGGTTCACGGTGCCGAAGGTGCCGGGGATAAGATCTCTGGCAATATTACGTCCGCCCGCGATCTCCACCATCTGACCGAAGTTCTCATTACCAAACGACATGCAGCACTCATCGCTGTAGCCACCGGCGCGGTCGATCATCACTTTCGGGCGATAGCCGGTAAAGTTCTTCAGCCGCGAGGTGACCCGCTCAATCTGCTGCTGACGGAACCGGATGATCTCCTGCGCCCGCGCCGGTTTGTTCACCAGTTCGCCCATGATGCGGATACTTTTCTCCGCGTTCACCATCGGCGCTTCACGGAAATCGATAAACACCACCGGCACACCGACCGCCTGCAGTTTTTCTGTCAGCTTGCCTTCATCCGTGGCCGCTTTCGACTCCAGATTCATCAGCACCAGATCGGGCTTCAGGGTTAACGCCTGCTCAATGTTAAAGGTACCATCTTTCGCCCCGCCGAAGGTCGGCAGTTTCCTGATTTGCGGATAGCGTTTCTCATAAGCCTGATAGCCGTCCCAGTCGGCCTTGTGGAGATCGTCCCGCCAGCCGATGACCCGCTTAAAGGGCGCGTCGGTGTCAAAGGCTGCCAGCAGATAGATCTGACGCCCCTCACCCAGAATGATGCGCTTCGCCTCCTGCGGCACCTCAACCTGACGGCCTGCGACATCAGTAATCATTTTGGCCGACGCCATTCCTGACAGCGTGAGCATCCCCAGCGCGAAAAACCATTTTTTCATTGTAAAAACCCACACAGATGATAATGAGAATTATTAATGTAAAGCGGCGTTACTATCACTTAAATCAGCGATCAGGGGAAGAGCGTGAATGAAAAGTTTTTTGCCGTCGTGTGAGGTGAATTCAGGTCGGAACAGAGAAAAAAATTTCTGAAAAGGGTTGTCGGATAACTGAATGATTAGCCGGGATTTCCTCTGCATCCCGCGCTGCGCTTAGGCCCGGGTTAAAAATCAATCCATCCCATTTCTGTACAAAATAAGGATCGCTGTATAAGTTTAATAGCAACACCAGTGCATTTTTTAACCCGAAACAGGACAATAATATGCCGATGCAAAACACCCTGACTCTGCCAGTCAATCCCACTCTCCCGACCCAAACCGGGTTCAGCTCCTCTTTTGCTGCCTCTGAACAGGACAAACTTAATTTCCTGATCGAGGAGTTACTTGAAGCGGGCAAGGAAAAAAGCTGCATGGAACTGCTGCGCTATCTCGCCTCCGCAGACAGTGCCGAAGAAGAAGCGTGCTGCCGTGAACTGCTGACCATGCTGATGGCCCGGAAATGATGTCTGCTCGCTTTTGTTCCCGCTCCGCGTTCCTCTCTCTGCTTCTCGCCTGACTCCTCTCCGGGTTCAGGCGCAGATCGATCTGCACAGCGATTTGCGTAAACGCATCCGGCATAACGCCCGCAGCCCTGGAAGAAGCCAGGCACACGACACCCCGTTCTGCCCCTCATTCGTCTCTCCTGATATTGCTCAGCCCTCACCGCTTTTGTTAGCCTGAATTCCGAATCAGCCTTACAGGTTCCCACTTCTCTTCACTGGGTTAATCCTCAAAGACCTTCTTTGCTACAGGAGTGACAGCACAATGGACACTTCCCAGGCCACACTGCATCTGCTGTGTGGAAAAATAGCTTCAGGAAAATCGACGCTGGCCGCTGAGCTGGGCGCGTCCCCAGGGTGTGTGGTGATCAGCGAGGATCAGTGGCTTGCCGCGCTCTGGCAGGAGGAGATGCAGTCGGTGGCGGATTACGTGCGCTGTGCAGCAAAACTCAGAACAGCAATGACACCTCATCTGGTGGCGCTGCTTAACGCAGGTGTGTCGGTGGTGCTTGATTTTCCTGCCAATACCCGCGCGAATCGTGACTGGATGCGTTCGGTGATTCAGCGCTCCCAGGCAGACCATTGTCTGCACTATCTGGATGTGCCGGATGCGCGCTGTCTGTCGCGTCTGCATGCCCGTAACCAGAGTGGCAGCCACGCCTTTGCCGCCACGGAAGAGCAGTTCGCGCTCATCACCCGCTTCTTCGAACCGCCGCACGAGGATGAGGGTTTTAACCTGGTACGGCACGGTTAATCAGCCGGGATCCTGTGCCTTCATGAGAGCAGGATTGTCCTCCCGTACGGACTTATTTCGTTTCAGGCTGAAGCATTGACGCGTCCCGCCCGCTATTTTCCGGCTATCACCCCCAAGGAGAAGCGCAATGATTGCCGTACTATTTGAAGCTGAAGCCCTGCCGGAACACCAGATGCGTTACAGGCAGCTGGCGGCGGACCTTAAACCGCTGCTGATGGAAAACGAGGGATTTATCTCTCTGGAGCGTTTTCAGAGCCTGACCGATGAGAAAAAAATCCTTTCACTCTCCTGGTGGCGCGATGAAGAGTCGATCAGGGCCTGGAAGCGTAATCTGTGCCATCAGGTTGCAGCGCGAAGGCCATGAGACGCTTTTTGCTGCTTATCATCTGCGCATCGTCACCCTCGTCAGAGAGTATGCGTTTAACCCGGGAGAAATGTAATATGTTCGACATTCATGTGATCCTGCAAAATAGCCCGGGCACGCTCTCCCGGCTTACCACGCTGCTGGGCGATCAGGGAATAGGACTGGAAGGCGGTGGCATGTTCTCTTCCGGGACACTGAGCCACGCTCATTTTCTGGTGGCAGAGGGTGAACGGGCCCGAAGGGTGCTGGAAGCGGAAGGAATCGCGGTTGAAGCCGTCCATGTTCCACTCATCCGCCGGCTCCCTCAGCAGCGTCCCGGCGAACTGGGTGCCATTACCACACGCCTGGCCGCAGCAGGGATAAATATCCTGGTGCAGTACAGTGACCACGCCAACCGGCTAATCCTGATCACCGACAACAACCTCTCAGCCGCCGGGCTGACTACAGAATGGGCCGTATCCTCCGATGGCAACACCGCAACCCCATAATGCCCCCGACGACAGTGACGCGCTGGAAAACGCCATTGCCGGTGTCGCCGCCGCGATGGCCGATCCCTCTCGGGTCAGGATGCTGTCAGCGCTGATGGATGGACGCGCATGGACGGCCACGGAGCTCAGTGCCGTCACGGATGTCGCGCCCTCCACCGCCAGCGCACATCTGACCCGGCTGATGAATAGCGGGCTGATCGTGTGCCTGGCGCAGGGCCGTCACCGTTATTACCGGCTGAATGGCAGTGATATCGCCACGCTGATTGAGAACATGATGGGCGTGTCGTGGCAACGGATTGCCGCCCCTGAGAGCACAGCGCCACGCGCGCTTCGCACCGCCCGCACCTGTTATGACCATCTGGCAGGTGAAATTGCGGTGCAGATCTATGCCTCACTGGTGCATCAGGGCTGGATCACGCCCGAAGGCAGCGCGGTCACGCTTCACGGCAGACAGCAGTTTCTGGCATTGCAGATTGACCTGTCACAACCCGGACGGCGCAAAGCGTGCTGTGGCTGCCTGGACTGGAGTGAGCGGCAGTTTCATCTCGGGGGCTACGCGGGCGCCGCGCTGCTGACCGGCTTTGAACAGCAGGGCTGGCTGACCCGGCAGGCAGGCTATCGGGAAGTGGCTTTCACCGTGGCGGGGCTCCGCCATCTGCAACAGATTTTCGGTGTCACCCCGCGTCAATGCATAACATGACCTGACCGTTTTTTCCTGCCGCCAGACCCGCTTCTGGCGGCACGACAACAGATGCATCCCCCGCCAGAACCTGTAACACGCCTATGAATCCTGTCACATTTCCGCAAACTTACTCCAGCACCGGTAACAGAAGCAGTGAAAACGCGCAGTTGTCCAACCTTCTGAATCGTAAGCCTTTAAATTGATAACGCTGGGCAATCATGCGGCTGACACATCAATTGATTCTCATTTTGCACTTATTTAGCGCCGGGCGCTGATCCACTCTTCAGTCACAGGCGCGGCAAAAAGCGTCATACCTTACTGGAGCTTCTGATGCAGACCACCTCACCCATGACTCACCGCGCCAGGATTGGCGCAATTTTCCGTGTGACCTCTGGCAACTTCCTCGAACAGTTCGATTTCTTCCTGTTCGGTTTCTATGCCACCTATATCGCTCACACCTTCTTTCCGGCCAGCAGTGAGTTCGCCTCCCTGATGATGACCTTTGCCGTCTTTGGGGCTGGCTTCCTGATGCGCCCTATCGGCGCGGTCGTGCTGGGAGCCTACATCGATAAGGTCGGCCGTCGTAAGGGATTGATCGTCACGCTCTCCATTATGGCGGCGGGCACCTTTCTGATCGTGCTGATCCCCTCCTACCAGAGCATTGGCCTGTGGGCGCCGCTGCTGGTGCTGATCGGCCGCCTGTTGCAGGGCTTCTCGGCCGGTGCCGAGCTGGGTGGTGTGTCGGTCTATCTGGCTGAGATCGCCACACCAGGCCGTAAAGGCTTCTACACCAGCTGGCAGTCAGGCAGCCAGCAGGTAGCCATTATGGTCGCCGCCGCGATGGGCTTTATCCTCAACGCCGTACTGGCAGAAAGTGAAATCCGCGAGTGGGGCTGGCGTATTCCCTTCCTGTTTGGCTGTCTGATCGTGCCGTTTATTTTCGTGCTGCGCCGTAAGCTCGAAGAGACGCAGGAGTTCAACAATCGTCGCAGCCATCCCGAAGTGAAGCAGGTGTTCCGTATTCTGCTCGCCAACTGGCAGGTCGTGATTGCCGGCATGCTGATGGTCGCGATGACCACCACCGCGTTTTACCTGATCACGGTTTACGCCCCGACCTTTGGCAAGAAAGTGCTGCTGCTTAGCGCCTCTGACAGCCTGCTGGTGACGTTACTGGTGGCGGTATCGAACTTTATCTGGTTGCCGATCGGCGGCGCGCTCTCCGACCGCTTTGGCCGTAAGCCGATCCTGGTGGCGATGACCCTGCTGGCGATGGCGACCAGCTATCCGGCGCTGAGCCTGCTGGCGGCGGCCCCGGGCTTCTCAATGATGCTGGGCGTGCTGCTGTGGCTTTCGATGATCTACGGTCTCTACAACGGTGCGATGATCCCGGCCCTGACCGAAATCATGCCGGCTGAAGTGCGCGTCGCGGGCTTTTCACTGGCCTACAGCCTGGCGACTGCCCTGTTTGGCGGCTTTACCCCGGTGATGTCCACCGGCCTGATTGAGCTGACCGGCGATAAAGCGTCGCCCGGCTACTGGATGAGCTTTGCGGCTGTCTGCGCCCTGCTGGCCACCCTCTACCTCTATCGCCGTACCAGCCGTGCGTTATCCCACGCCGGTAAGACCTTTAGCTGAGGAACTGAGAATGAAATCTGCTTTACTGTTAATCCCCCTGTTGCTGGGCAGTGCCGGTGCACAGGCCAAAGAACTGACGGTGATGATCTCCGGCGGGTTTAAAGCGGCCTGGGATACCCTCTCGCCGCGCTTCGCCCGGCAGGAAGGGATCACCCTTCATACGGTTGCCGGTCCGTCGATGGGCAAGACTCCACAGGCGATCCCGGCGCGACTGGCGCGCGGTGAACCGGCCGATGTGGTGATTATGGTCGGCGACGCGCTGACCGGACTGGAGAAAAAAGGTGAGACGCTGCCGGGTTCCCGGGTAGAACTCGCCGACTCGCGCATCGGCGCGGTCATCAGACAGGGGGCGACGCCGGTTAAGATCGGCAGCGAAAGTGAACTCCGCGCCACCCTGCTGAAGGCCGGTTCCATCGCCTATTCCGACAGCGCCAGCGGCAAATATGTCAGCAGCCAGCTTTTCAGCCGGCTGGGTATTGAGGATCAGGTCAGGAATAAAGCCGTGAAGGTTGAGCGCATTCCGGTGGCGTCAGAGGTGGCGGCCGGGAAATACAGTATCGGGTTTCAGCAGGTGAGTGAGTTGCTGCCCGTGTCAGGCGTCACCTTTATTGGAGAACTGCCGGCGAAGCTGCAATACACCACCCGCTTTGCCGGTGCCGTGGTTCGCACCTCCGGGCAGCCGGATGAGGCGAGTAAGCTGCTCCACTGGCTCGCGTCGCCGGAAAACCAGAAGGCCGTGCTGGCCAGCGGACTGCACAGCGTGACGGCCTCAAAACCGGTCAGAGAAGCTGATACTGTTCAGTAATCAGGTTTTCCAGTTCGCCCGCGATATGCGACAGCATCCGGCCATTTTTGCGCAGCAGACCGATGGTGCGTTTCACCTCCGGGTCGGTTAACGGCACACCCGTCAGCAGGGCGTGATCGTAACCCGGCATCGACATGGCGGGGACGGCAGCAATGCCGAGCCCCGCCTCAACCATCCCCAGCATGGTCGTGACGTGCCGGGTTTCGCAGACACAGGGCTTCTCCGGCACGATCGCCTGCAATGCCTGATCCAGCAGATTGCGATTACCGGAGGTCTTATCCAGCCCGATCCACTCATACTGATAAAACGCCTGCCAGCTCAGACTCTTTTTTCCGGCAATCGGATGATCGCGCCGACAGGCCGCCACGTAAGGGTCCTCCCTCAGCGGCTGAAAATGGACATCCGGCTGCGAACGGCTGGAGAAGCTGATGCCGAAATCCGCCTGCCCGCCAATCACCGCGTCATACACATTGGCCGCACTGCTGTCGATCAGTTTCACCCGCACTCTGGGGTAGCGCACCTGAAACAGCCGGATGATATTGGGCATGAAGTAGTAGGCCGCTGACGGCACGCAGGCGACCGTAATCAGCCCGGTGCGGGCCAGGCTGACCTCACTGAGATCGGCCATCACCTCTTCGAAGTCTGTCAGCAGCTTGTCTGAGCGCTGCGCAAACGCGTGCCCTTTCAGCGTCAGCGTTACGCGGCGCGTGGTGCGCTCAAACAGTTTGATCCCCAGTGCGGTTTCCAGTTTATCGATCCGGCGGCTCAGCGCCGACTGGGAGAGACAGATCGATTCCGCCGCCAGGCGAAAGTTACCAAACTCCACCAGCGCGCGAAACGCGTAGAGATCGTTGAGATCGAAGTTAACCGGCATGCATCCCTCTATCCGTTGTCTGGCAGCACAGGCGTGCTGTGGTCATGGGCAGCAACAATAACCCCAAGGATATCATTGATCTCAGTGCCGCCCACAGCCACCTTTCGCACTTCAGCGCGGGGCATCAACCTGATGCAGAAAACGTCCGGGATAATCGGGGACAATCGCATGCTGGCTGCTGTAACGGCCAAACAGCCTGTAGCGGTTTAACGCGATGCGGTCATAGGCAAAGTTACTGAGGGTGTCGGGGAAGTGACGCAGCACCGCCAGCCCGCGCCACGGCAGAGGGAGATGCTGCATAACGCGGAATACCGCCTGCGCGCGCAGCCAGTGCTGGTCACCTTTAATGTAGACAATGGTGCTGATCTTCTCTTCCGGCAGTCCGGCCCAGCGCAGCAGCGCCTTGCCCTGCTCGCTCTGCACCGAGGCAAAACGAACCTGCCGCGCCAGCCGGTGGCGCAGCAGAAACTGAACCCAGCCGTTACACAGCTTACAGACGCCGTCATAGAGCACGGCACTTTCACCGGTTTGCAGATAGGGGGGTGATGTCATCCTGCCGCTCCTCACGTCGCTCATGATGAGCTGAAGTGTAGCGGGTTCTGGTCAGCTGATGTTGCAGCCAGTGAATAACGGCCGTGTCGTCCCGGGCGCAGGCGTCAGTCTCACAGACCGGCCCCAGCGCCATCGGCCTGGCCTGACGCGCCAGCTGGCGCAGCTCCGGCAGATACTCGGCACCGGGATGTCCCGGCAGCCGCTGCGACAGCCGTGCCTGATAGCGCGCCACCGCCACCTCCGGATCAATCTTCAGCCACAGTTCAAGCGCCTCCTCCACGCCGGCCTGTTTCAGCCCCTGCTCCAGCAGCGCACGCGGCTGAAACCCGAACCAAGCGTCGATCAGCCAGATCTGACTGGCCGGTGCCTGGCCGACAATGTTCCAGATCGCCTGGTAGGCCGCGCAGCCCAGCTGCCGGTTTCGCGCGCGGTCAACCGGGGTAAAGCAGCGCATAAACGGCTCTTTGAGCGCGTCGAGCGTCAGTACCGGCCAGCCAAAATGGTGAGAGAGCGCCTGCGTCAGGGTACTTTTACCCGACGCCGGGATGCCGTTCACCAGCACCACCCGTTTTACCGTATTTGTCAGCGTCATAAGATATCGATGACCTCCGCTGCGCTGCTGGCCTGACGTAACCTGACCAGCGTCTCCTCATCCTCCAGCAGCGACACAATGGCCCGGATCCCCTCTTCGATGTGCGCGTTACTGTCGCGCGCACCAAACATGATCACAATGTCCGCCTTGTCACTGCCCGCAAAGGAGATCGGTTCCTTCAGCAGGATCAGACTGAAACAGTCGCGGATCACCCCGGCTTCCGGTCGCGCATGAGGAATGGCAATTCCCTCCTCAAAGACATAGTACGCGCCATGCGTCAGCGTATTGGCAATCACCGCCTCCGGATAGGAGGCGTGAAGATAGCCGCCGCTGACCAGCGGAGCCGCGGCCAGGGCGATAACCTGACGCCAGTCCGTGGCGTCAATGCCGGTCTGAATGGCGTCGGCCTCCTGTAATAACTGCTTAATGGTCATCCGCTCTCCTCAGATCGACTGGCGAACCACATTGCGCAATTCATCTATTTTGACAAACAGCGCATCGATTTCATTGCGGTAGCGAGGGCTTTTCGCAAATAAGCTTAACGCCCGGTTATATTCCAGCATTAATTCTTTCTGCGTTGCGCCATCGCGCGGATTAATAGCCAGCTGCTGCTCCAGCTGCGTTATTTTTCCGCGGCTGAGTTCCGCCAGATGGTCCTGCTGCTGCGGGCTGACCGGTTCGCCCGCTGGTGACTTTTTCAGAAATCCAAACATAGGCTCTCCTGCCCCGGATTATTTCAGGGGTTCAGTTAAGGCATGAAAATAAAAACGTTACGACTGACTGATAACCGATCCGGCGTTCAGCGGAATAACTGCATCTTCTCCACCAGCACGTTGGTCACCGCGTCATTTGCCGGCACCAGGAAATTACGCACGCTGTCATTGACCTTTCCTTTTTCAAAGGTTGATTTGCACTGTGCCACCCACTGAACGTTCATTTCCGTTCCGACGTTGACCTTTTCAATCCCGCTGCTCACCGCCAGCCGCATATCTTCGTCGCTGACGCCGGTGCCGCCGTGCAGAACCAGCGGCGTGCGGGTGGCCGCCGTAATATCGGCCAGACGCTGATGCTGAATGTGCGCCTTGCCGGTGTAGAGCCCGTGCACGGTGCCGATGGAGATCGCCAGCATATCGACGCCGGTTTCCTCCACGAAGCGACGCGCATCCTCCACCGGCGTAAACGCAATCGCCTCCATTTCCAGGCTTTTGCCATCCTCCGAGCCGCCAATCGCCCCCAGCTCCGCCTCGACCGAGACGTTGTGCGGTCGCGCCATATCGATCACCCGACGGGTGTTGGCAATATTCTCCTCAATCGGCAGATGAGAGCCGTCATACATGACAGAGCTGAAGCCGGCGTCGATCGCCGTCTGAATAGCCGTCAAATCCGAGCAGTGATCGAGATGCAGACACGTCGGCACGCCGGTGCTCTCTGACAGCGATTTAATGGCGTCGACCAGCAGCTTATGGCCGAGATATTTCGCCGTACCGGTGGAGATCTGGATCATTAACGGGCTGCTGGTTTTCTCTGCCGCTTTAAAATAGGCGGGCAGCATCTCCAGACAGTGCAGATTAAAAGATCCCACCGCTTTAAAGTCACGCTGTTTAGCCAGCTGAAGCAGCTCGGCGAAATTATAAAGTTTCATGGATTTTTTCCTCGTGAGGTCGGGTGGATTTGCCATTAACAAACCAGGCAAGCGCGGTAACAAAGGCAATAAACAGGGCGACAAACAGCCAGTTGTTCTGGAAAGCGTGGCCGAGTACCAGTCCGGTACTGATGACGTCGGAATCGCTGAAGGTCACGCCAGTGAAGCCGTAGCTTTCCAGCATCGGCACCAGGATGGCGGGCAGGAGCGTGATAAAGAGGCCGTGAACAAAGCCGCCGATCATCGCGCCGCGCCGCCCGCCCATGGCGTTACCAAAGACCCCGGCGGTGCCCCCGGCAAAGAAGTTGGTCAGCAGACCCGGCAGGATCATCGCCAGACCCATCATCGGGAAGAGAAGCATGCCGACGATGGAGCCGAGCGTGGTGGCGAGGAAGCCGACAATCACCGCATTAGGGGCGTAAGGAAACATCACCGGACAGTCCAGCGCCGGTTTCGCATCCGGCACCACCCGCATGGCGATACCGCGGAACGCAGGCACCAGCTCGTTAAGCAGCAGGCGAACGCCGCTGTAGAGCACAAACACCCCGGCAACAAACTGAATCGACTGCATAAAGGCGTACATCAGGTAGTTCATGCCGTTGCTGTACTGAGCGATGAAGGCCGGGCCGGCGGCCAGGGCGGGGATCAGATACATCGGCACCATCACCAGCGCCATCGACAGATAGGTGTCCTGCAGAAACTTAAAGTTATCCGGCAGCTTCAGATCTTCGGTTGAGCGGGAGCCTTTGCCGACCACTCTGGCGACCGCAGCCGTGACCAGATAGCCAATGGTGCAGAAGTGACCCAGCGCGACATCATCCGACTCGGTAATGCGCCGCACCACCGGCTGCGCCAGCGCAGGCATGATGACCGCCATGATGCCGCCGAAGATGCCGCCGGTCAGGATCAGCGGCAGGCCGGTCAGTCCCGCTTTGTAACCGATGACGGCGCCGATCGTCGCCATCCAGAGCAGTGCCTGTCCCGTCAGGAAGATGTACTTAAAGGGCGTCAGGCGCGCGATGATGATGTTGACGATAAAGATCGCCAGCAGCGTCAGCGCCACTTCCGACCCCAGCTCACGGTTTGCCAGCCCGGCAATGGCGGCCACATCGGTGATATAACCGCGCATGCCGAAGCCGTGGGTAAAGATGGTATTCAGGAAGGTCAGCGTGCCGACAATAATATTGATACCCGCCATCATAATTAAAAATCCGAGCAGGGTTTTAAAGGTGCCTTCCATCACCTTCCCTGCCGATTTTTTTTGCAGCAGCAGACCGATAAGGGCAATAAAGGCGATCAGAATCGATGCCTGTCCCAGCAGATCTTTGACCAGAAAATCAATCACACTATTCATGGGCGGCGACCTTCAGGTTGCGTTCTTTTAAAAAAGCCAGGATCTTCTGCTCTATTTCCGCTTTATCGGTGAGCCGGTTAAGAATAATGACCCGTTTAATCTGCTCTGGCGTGGCATCCGCATTTAATACATCGGCAAAGGCTTTTTGCGTCAGGATCATATCTGACTTAAAAGCATTCGCTTCTGAAATGGTGGTGTGATCGATATCGGCTTCAATTTCCAGTTTTTTTAAAACGGCCTTTGCGCTCATCTCAATGGCAAAACTGGAGCCTAATCCACAACCACAGACACATAATATTTTCAGCATGTTCTTCTCCTCACACGATGTTGAGTTGTTTAGCGAGTTTGTAATAGTGCCCGTCAATATCGACCAGGCGTTTTTGCATGCTTATTAAATCAATCGGGATCGGTTTATTGCTGCCGTTAATAATGACCGCTTTATTCCGCATGCCTGACTGAATACAACGCACCACCTCACTGGCCATAATGGTGCCCTGATAAATCTCTTCGCAGGTGGGGTCACCATTACGCAGTCCGTAACCGAGAATGGTTTTACGGATCCGAACGCCAATCAGGGGTTCAAGCTGTTTGATTAAGGTGTCGATAGCGCCCTGAAAACCGGGCGAATATTCCCGGGTGTAACCTTCTGAACAGAGAATCACCACGCTGTTCTGCTGTTCCAGCCGCCGGGTAATGCGCTGCGCCAGCTGCGGCACCGGGATCTGGCACTCCGGGATCAGCGCAATATCCGCGTTGGCTTTAATCGCGGACTGCAGGGTCAATTCACCGCAGTAGCCGCCGAGCAACTCCACCATAAATACCCGGCCCGGTAAGGCGCGCCCGGTATTACGCAGCTTCGCCACCTCTTTTAAGACCTGCTCGCAGGCGGTGGAAAAGCCCAGTGTGTAGTCACTGCCGAAAACATCGTTGTCGATGGTCATGCCGACACCAAAGCAGTTCACCCCGCTCTGTGAGAGCGTGTGAAGAAACTGCAGCGATCCGTCGCCGCCCGCCAGAATCAATACGTCAATCCGGGCGTTTTTCAGCTGGCGTGCAATCAGCTCGTACTCGCTCTGCACCAGTTTTTTTTCGGTGCGTCCCGACTGGATGACCGGAATCGCGGCGATGGAGAAGTCCAGCAGATCGCGCTGGCTGATTTCACGGTGGTTATTGGCCAGCAGGCCGGGAATGCCGCCGTCAAATATCACCATCCCGGCCTGGGTCAGACGGCCAATCTGGAAAACAAAATTATTAATCCCGGTGACATCGCCGCCACTGATGACCATTCCAATCCGCATCATCCTCTCCTCGCTGGCTGAATCTGCTGAGGGTCATTCTTCCGGTAAGCGGAGTTGCACTTTGCAGGTGAGGTCACATTTATGAGCGGTTTTTCACTGGCCGGAATATTGACAGCGGGTTGTGAGGCGCATGATTTGTGATGTGAATCACGCTATTCCGACTTATTACATCTGAGGCGAATCGATATAAATCATCGGGTTAGCGTGCGGGCTGGCGGGATGGGGAGAACGGCGGAAAAAGCCGGAATCAGGCGCGACAGTGACGTTGCGAATTTGTGACTTTCACCTCATTTTTCCCGGTTTCGCCGCCGGCCGGCGGATAAAAGGATGCCGATATCCCCTGCCCATCGTCATGTTAATCAGATTCAGCATCGCTGTTGCGAACAGGTAACACTCTTCTGTATAACGATTAAAGCCGACAGAAAATGCAGCAGAAGCATGATGATTTGTAAGGAGAATCGTGCGCCTTATCTTCAGCGAGGCGGACGCCTCCTCTGTCCGACGCTGCTCTCCCGCACCACCGGCCTGACAGTCAGCCGGTTTGTCATCAACGCCTTTGACCAGGATAAGACGCATGGAAATCACTATCCGCACCCCGCTCATTTACTCCCTGCCACTCAGTCAGCACAGCGGGAGCCATGTCTGGCTGAAAATGGAATCAGCGCAGCCGACCGGATCATTTAAGCTCCGGAGTGCGGCCCACATCTGCCGCCATTACGCCGCGCAGGGCGCAAAAGCCTTTATCAGCTCCTCCGGCGGCAATGCGGGTATTGCCGTGGCCCACAGTGGCCGCCGGCTGGGACTGCCGGTCACGGTGGTGGTGCCTGAAACCACCTCGGCGCGCGCCAGACAGCTTATTGAACAGGAAGGCGCCAGGCTCATCGTCCACGGCAGGGTCTGGAGTGAAGCGAATGCGTATGCCCTGTCGCTGGCGACAGCGGAGAATATCTATATTCACCCCTTTGACAACCCGCTGCTGTGGGACGGCATCAGTACGCTGGTGGATGAAGTGATCGACGAAGGGCTGCGTCCGGATGCCGTCATCCTGTCGACAGGCGGTGGCAGCCTGCTCTCCGGCGTGATGCAGGGACTGGAAAAACATCAGCTCGGCCATATTCCGGTTTATGCGGTGGAAACAGAGGGAACCGCCTCCCTTAACGCCGCGCTGAAGGCGGGCGAGCGGGTCACTCTGGAGAGCGTCAGCGGGATTGCCACGACGCTGGCGGCCAGCCAGGTGTGTGAAAATGCGTTTACGGTGGCGCGCCGTTCAGACGTCCGGGGGATGGTGGTGACCGATGATGAAGCCGTGAACGCCTGTCGCCGCTTTCTGGACGATCATCGTGTTCTGACAGAACCTGCCTGCGGCGTGTCGCTGTCGATGCTCTATGACGGGAAGATTAGCTTTAAGCCGGAAGAGAAGGTGCTGGTTATCGTCTGTGGCGGGGCCTCTGTCACGCTGGAGAGCCTGCAGGGCTGGCTGACAGCGTGAGAAACGTGGCGCAGCCGCACGGGCTGCGCCGCCAGCCTGTTACTTCGCGTAGGCTTCGGTAGACAGAGTCAGGGTGACCTCGTCACTGACCGCTGGCACATATTTATCCAGTTTGAAGTCAGAACGTTTGATGGTGCCGGTGGCATCAAAACCAATCGCCTGCTTCTTCACCATCGGATGCTCGCCCTGCTTGTTCAGCGTAGCGTGCAGCGTAACCGGTTTGGTGATCCCTTTCAGGGTCAGGTTACCTTCAACATCAAATTTGTTGTCGCCTTTCGCGACCACTTTGGTGCTGTGGAAGGTGGCCGTCGGGTATTTCGCGGTATCGAAATAGTCCGCGCCTTTGAATTCTTTCGTCAGTGCCGCAACGTGGCTGTCGATTTTGCTGACCGGCAGGGTCACGTCAACGCGTGAAGCTTCCGGATGATCTTTGTCAAACACCAGCGTACCGGTGGCATCCGGGATATCCGCGGTCGGGTTGGAGAAGCCGAAGTGGTTCCAGGCAACGATGACGGACGTATGCTCAGGGTTCAGCTGGTAGTGCATCGCCTCAGCCTGGGACAGGGGAGCATACAGGGTCGCAGCGGCTAACAGGGGCAGTGCAATACGTTTGAAGTTCTTCACGGTCAATTCCTTATGCGGACAAAAGTGCACTAAGTGTGGTGCAAATTTCCCGTTTTAGACAGTGAAGAGATTTGTCGGTAATTTTCAAATAAATTCAGCAACTCTCTGCCAGGCCTGCGTCCGTTCTCCGTCCGTGAACAGCACCCGCCAGCGGCGGCGATCCTGCATCAGCGTGCGATGCAGCTGCTGCAGATCCCTGAGATCCAGCGCCTGGATCTGCGCCGCATCGGGTTCGGCCAGGCCATTCTCCTGACGCAGCCGTGCCAGCGGCTGATCGTTTTCTCTGCTGAGCAGGCGGGTTTTCAGTGCCACCAGATCGCACTCGCCCAGCGTCGGCGTCAGCGAGCGCAGGAAGTTGCGGCAGTAGCGCAGCAGGGAGAGCGCGCTGTAGTCGGGTGACTGGAGCGCAAACAGTACCCCGTCTTCGTCGGCGCAGCGCAGATAGCGGCTGCTGACCACGTAGCCCACCGGCTGTTCGACCCGATAGCGCTGGAAAAAGCGCGGCTCGTAGATCAGGGCCAGCGCCCGCAGCGCAGCCAGCTGTTCACTCTGCTGCAGCGGGATAAAGAGCAGCAGCGCATTATCGGTGCTGGCATGGGGCAGACGCGTCAGACCGGTCCGGGGCGTCATGCGCGTCGGCGGCGCGGCCGGGTTGACCGGCAGCGACAGCGCACTCAGCCGCCGGGCGATCAGGGCGTGCAGCGCCGCGTTGCCCCCTTTCAGTGCCGCCCGCCAGCTGCCGGGCGCAACGTTTACCGCCAGCTCATAGGGTAACTGCTGCAGCAGCGCACGAATGGCGATGCTCTCCACAGGCGGAGTCGGCCCGGATTCGGCAGGCGGCGTGAGAGCAGGCACCATCAGGCTGAGCGCCCTGTCGGCCACCGCCGCATCCGGCGGCAGCTGCAGCGTCAGTTGCCACACCCCCTCCACTTCCTGCCAGCGCCCATGACCGCCCTGATGGCGCAGCGCGGCAAACAGCGGACGCAGCCGTTTTTCCAGCGCCAGGCCCCTCTCCGGCGTAAAGGTTGTCCAGAACTCCGGGCGCAGGATCAGCGTAGCGTCCCCGTCGTCAGGCTGATGATGCGGTAAGACTACCGCTGTGGCAGGCAGAGATTCAGCGGTGGCGACGCTGCTGAGCGGATAAAAGGTGAATGAGGCCGGGGACGGCTTCGTGCGGGGAAACGCATTCCGTGGGGAGAGCGGCAGGCTGAACCCCTGCGTGACCAGATTCTCCGCCGCCGGTTGCGGCGAGCAGATCAGCCAGCTTTGCGGCGCGCGGCAGAGCGACGCCAGCAGCCGCGGCAACGCAGACTCCGTCTCATCCGGCGCAAAGCCGAAGGCGCGCTGGCGTAACTGATCCAGCGGCGCGAGCGCGGCAAAACGCTGCTGTGCCAGCCGCTGATAGTGCTGATGCTGCGATTCAGTGGTCTGGCGCAGCGCGGCCAGATAGTCATCGATCACGCTGTCTGTCAGCTCAGGCTGGTCGGTCTCCACCTTCAGGGCCAGCCAGTGCGCGTCATCGGCCTGATAGATCCATTGCAGATCCAGCGCCTCCGCCAGCTTCCGCTCGCGCAGCGTCGCCAGCAGTGAACCGGGCGCTTCATCGAGCAGAAACTCACGCCACAACGTGACACCGTCACTATTGTTCAGCAGCCAGCTGCGCCACAGCGCCGCGGGTGCGCCCTCCGCCAGCTGCCAGACAGCCTCACCTGTCAGTCCGGGCGGCGACAGATCCTGCTGCGCGTGACCGGACGGCAGCCCGGCGGCAAAATCCCGCGCCAGCTGCTCCAGCTCATCCAGCGTCTGCGGTCCCTGCAGCCAGAGCCGCATATTGCCGGAAACGTAATAGCGCTGGTGGAACTGGCGCAGCGCCCGCTGCAGAGCGGGGAGATCATCGCCAAAGGTGGCGCGACTTCCTGCCTGGAAGCGGCGGAATGCGGGGGGTGATGTGGCGGCGTGCAGCAGTGCCGCCTCCGTGCGTGTCGGCTGATGGCGCTGTAACAGCTGATACTCTGCGTCGATCACTGCCACTTCCTGCCCGATCGCCTGATTGTCGAGCAGCGGATGGGCAATCATATCCTGCAATCGCAGCAGCCCGTCAGCCAGCAGCGATGGCGTAACCTCAAAGAAGAAGGCGCTGCGGCGGGCCTGCGTGGTGGCGTTAACCCTGCCACCCTGCGCCTGGATCCAGCTCATCAGCCGGCCTTCATCAGGCCAGCCGGTGCTGCCGGTGAAGAGCAGATGCTCAAGCAGATGCGCCAGGCCTGGCCAGCGGTCAGGCTCGTCGTGGCTGCCTCCCGCCACCTGAATCAGCGCCGCGGCCTGACTGGCGTCGGCGTGATGCACCAGCTCAATCGTCAGGCCATTGATCGTCAGGCCGCGCGTTATCATCAGAGGTTCCGGGTTTTGTAGATCAGCTGTGAGTTGCTGCGGTTACGGAACTGCAGCTGACCAATCCTGATGTCGCTGCAATCCGCCTCGCGGCGGGCCTCAAGGATTTTTCCGTGATGCGGTGATTTACTGCAGACCGGATCGGTGTTGTCGGCGTTGCCGGTCAGCATATACGCCTGGCAGCGACAGCCGCCGAAGTCTTTCTCTTTCTCGTCACAGGAACGGCACGGCTCTGGCATCCAGTCGAAACCGCGATAGCGGTTAAAACCGAACGAGTTGTACCAGATATCGTCCAGACTCTGCGTCAGCACCGACGGAAACTCCACCGGCAGCTGGCGCGCACTGTGACACGGCAGCGCGGTGCCTTCCGGCGTGACGCTGAGGAAGATGGCACCCCAGCCGCCCATGCAGGGCTTGGGCCGCTCTTCGTAATAGTCCGGGGTCACAAACAGCAGATTGGTCAGGCTGCCGCTGTCGCTCATGCGCGCACGGTAACGGTTTACCACCGCTTCCGCCTGCGCGATCTGCTCACGCGTGGGCAGCAGGCCCTCGCGGTTCAGCTGCGCCCAGCCGTAGAACTGACAGGTCGCCAGCTCGACGTCATCCGCTTCCAGCTCGATGCAGAGGTCGATAATTTTGTCGATCTGATCGATGTTGTGGCGATGCAGCACGAAGTTGAGCACCATCGGATAGCCGTGGGCCTTCACCGCCTTCGCCATCTCCAGCTTCTGCTGAAACGCCTTTTTCGAGCCTGCCAGCGCGGCATTCAGGGTTTCATCACTCGCCTGGAAGCTGATCTGGATATGGTCCAGACCCGCCTCGCTGAAGGCATCCAGCTTATTCTCTGTCAGGCCGATGCCGGAAGTAATGAGGTTGGTATAGAAGCCGAGATCGCGCGCGGCCTTAATCAGCTCCGGCAGATCTTTACGGGTCAGCGGCTCGCCGCCGGAAAAGCCGAGCTGCACGCTGCCCATGGCGCGCGCCTGGCGAAACACCTCAATCCACTGCGCCGTCGTCAGCTCCTTCTCCTGCTGCGCAAAGTCGAGCGGATTCGAGCAGTAAGGACACTGCAGCGGGCAGCGATAGGTCAGCTCGGCCAGCAGCCAGAGCGGCGGATTTACGCCAGGTTTATGCGGGGTCACGGAACTGTATCCACTTCTGTTCATAGGCTGACTGCAGGAACTCTAAAACGTCTGCACCCACGCCGCCCGCTTCCGGGAAACGGCTGTCGAGCGTCGCGATAATCGCGGCGATATCCTGTTTGCCATCCACCAGCTCAAGAATGGCGGCGGCGGTTTCATTCAGTTTCGCCATCCCTTCCGGATAGAGCACGACGTGGCTCTCCTGGGCGGCTTCCCACTGCATGCGGTAGCCGCGACGAAACACGGCAATCGAGTTTTCATTCATCGGTTATACCAGTCGGGTGGTGTGCCACGCCGCCTTGTCAGTGACGGTGTGATAAGGCGGACGTTTCAGCTCGTAAGCCATGGTCATCGCATCCAGCATGCTCCATAAAATATCGAGCTTAAACTGCAAAATTTCCAGCATGCGGTTCTGGCTCTCTGCGGTGGTGAAAAAGTCCAGCGCCAGCGCCAGGCCATGTTCCACATCGCGGTTCGCCTGACCCAGGCGGCTGCGGAAGTAGAAGTAGCCCTCTTCTTTAATCCATGGATAGTGCTGCGGCCAGCTGTCGAGGCGCGACTGATGGATCTGCGGCGCGAACAGCTCGGTCAGGGAACTGCACGCGGCCTCCTGCCAGTTGGCGCGGCGGGCAAAGTTAATGTAGGCATCCACCGCAAAACGCACGCCGGGCAGCACGTGTTGCTCCGACAGCAGTTCCTCACGCGTCAGACCGACCGCCTCGCCCAGCCGCAGCCAGGCTTCGATGCCGCCCTCTTCGCCATTACTGCCGTCATGGTCAAGGATGCGCTGCACCCATTTGCGCCGGGTAGCCGGATCGGGACAATTCGCCATGATCGCCGCATCTTTCAGCGGAATGGTGGTCTGGTAATAGAAGCGGTTAGCCACCCAGCCCTGAATCTGCTCGCGGGTCGCCTGACCGTTGTGCATCGCAATGTGATAAGGGTGATAAATGTGGTAGTACGCACCCTTGTCGCGCAGAGCCTGTTCAAAAGCCTGTGGCGACAGCGTTTCGGTGATCTGCATGATTTAGCCCTGAAGGTGGATCGCCATTCCGTCCCAGCTCACCTCGATGCCCTGCTCTGTCAGAAACTGACGCTGGGGTGACTGCTCGTTAAGGATCGGATTGGTGTTGTTAATGTGGATCAGAATTTTGCGTTTTGCCGGCAGCGACGCCAGCAGCGCCATCAGCCCCTGCTCTTCTGCCAGTGCCAGATGGCCCATCGCCTTGCCGGTGTTGTGGCCTACGCCGGTGGCGAGCAGCTCATCATCCTGCCAGACGGTGCCGTCAATCAGCAGGCAGTCTGCCCTGTGCAGCCACGGCAGGATGACGTCATCAGGCTCTCCCAGACCGGGTGCATAGAGCAGCGTCTGGCCGCTGGCGCGGTTTTCGATAAACAGCGCCACGTTGTGACCCGGCAGCGGCCGATCGCGATAGGGCGAGTATGGCGGCGCGTTACTGATGATCGGAATCGCGGTAAACTCCAGATCGCGACAGACATCAACGCTGAACGGCGTCAGTGGCGCAATGGGCCGGTGCTGTAAGCCGCCGTTCCAGTGGCTGAGCATCGGAAAAATGGGGAAGCCGGTGCTGAGGTCGGCATGCACCTCAGGGGTGCACCATACCTGATGCGGACAGCCTTCACGCAGGCTGAGCAGCCCGGTGGTGTGATCGATCTGACTGTCGGTCAGGATAATGGCACCTATCGCGGTGCCGCGCAGTACCCCTTTGCGGGTCAGCTCGGGCGTATGCAGGATCTGTTGACTGATATCGGGAGAGGCATTGCACAGCACCCAGTCCTCGCCGTTATCGCTGAGGATAATCGACGACTGTGTACGCATGCTGGCCTGAATCGTGCCGTTTCGCACGCCGTGGCAGTTGGCGCAGTTGCAGTTCCACTGCGGAAACCCGCCACCCGCGGCCGAACCGAGGATTTTGATAAACATAGAGAAAAACCAGAAGTTGAAAAAATGCCCGCTCAGAAGGCGGGCATAACGATTAACGGTTGGAGATGTAGAGAGTCACTTCCAGACCGAGACGCAGATCAACGAAGGTTGGTTTTTTCCACATAATTTATATCCTCTTTATTAACAGTAATTTAGCTGCCTGGAATCAGCGTGACAGCGATTAAATGAGAGCACTGTCACAATTTCCAGGCAGATGGTGCGCCAATGGCGCGTCGGGATCAAGTCCGGACGTAAGGAAATTGTTATCACAGCCCGGTCAGACGTAAAACCCGCTGCCAGTTTCCCCATGCCAGCTTCTCTGTCAGTGTCTGATCATAGCCCGCTTCCCGGAAAGCTGCGAGCAGACGCGGCATCCCGCCGACATCCCCCAGCGCATCCGGCGGGGTGATGCCGTCGAAATCGGAGCCAAAGGCCACATGGTCGCTGCCCATTATCCTCAACAGGTGATCACAATGCTTAACAATTTCTGTTAATGGCGTGTCGGCATCGCGTTTACCGTCCGTCCGCAGAAACGCGTTGCCGAAGTTGATGCCGACCAGCCCCCCACTGTCGCGGATCGCCATCAGCTGCGCATCCGTGAGATTGCGCGGCTGCGGGCAGAGGGCGTGCGCGTTAGAGTGGCTAGCAACCAGCGGCGCAGCGGCGATCCGGGCAGTGTCCTGGAAGGCCTTTTCATTCATGTGAGAGACGTCGATCATCATATTGAGCGCGCTGGCCTGCTGGATCAGCCGTTCACCGGCCGGGGTCAGCCCCGGCCCGGTATCGGGTGAGCCGGGGAAGCTGCCGCTGACGCCCTGACCAAAGCGGTTAGGCAGATTCCAGAACGGCCCGATGCTGCGCACCCCCGCCTGCCAGAAAGCGTGCAGCTGTTCGCCCTCTTCATCCAGCGCATCGGCCCCTTCGATATGCGCCACCATCGCCAGCACACCCGCCGCCCGGCACTCTGCAATCTCCTCCACGCTGCGGCAGAGACGCGCCCGGCCCCCTGATTCATCGGCCAGTTGCTGCAGGATCTGCAGCTGCTGCCACATGATCTCAAGCGGTTGCCAGGGTTCACCGGCACGGGCTGGCACGGTGCGGGCAATGTACTCCTGCGGCGGCACAAAAATCGCAAACAGCCCGCCGCCAAAGCCCCCCTGCTGAATGCGCGGGAAATCGAGGTGGCCCCGTTCAATACCCTGATAAAACGCCTGCACAGGCGCATCGCGATGGTGCAGCCAGAGGTTAAGCAGCAGGTCGTTGTGACCGTCAAAAATCAGCATAAGTGTTCACCCGGAGAAACAGGCGATCATGCTACCCCCGCCTGGCAGATTCATCAAACCGGAGCGCACACAGGGTGTTGTCCTGAATATTTCAGGATAGAGTGCAGAGAACATTTCTTATGCGCCGGTCTGAAGTGGATTATTTACTGGGGTCAACAGGTGACTGAGTTTTATATCTCAAGAGCGGGGCTGATTTCTGGCCTCGCTGGTAGCTTTCTGATTTTCATCTCTTTCTTCCTGTACGCTTTTAACAGAAAAGCGTATGACAGACTCATTTCCCTGTTCCTGGAGAAATATCAGTTTCCGCCACCCTGTTCGTTCTATCACATGGCCGGTTTTTTTGGCGCATATCAGGTGTGCAGATTTTTCATTAATCTCAGCAGGAATAAACCAATAGCCTCCCTCAGCAAGGAGAGTCCTGCTTACTCCTTTTTCGGCGAAAACAGACTCACCGTCAGCCGCTGGATGATCTCGTTAGTGCGTCTGTGGATGTTTGCAGGAATCTGCTATCTCGGCACAGCGCTCGCTGTTCTGACTCTGATTGTCCTCAGGTGAGAACGACACTGATCCCGACGTAATCTTACCAGCCCACGCTGCAGGCATCGTCTTTGACTACAGCGCCTGTTGCTCACCCATCTGACATCAACTCACAGCCTTCCCTTTTCAGCCTTCTTCGTCTTCAGGCGGAACAGCGCTGCTTGCATATTCACCTTGCTGTGTGTTGTCACTTTTGCGCATCAGGTTGTCAGCATTGCGCGCGCGGCGGAGAGGCGCTGGCGGCAGACTGATAAAAAAACAAGGAGAACCCTATGCTGACGCAACCCGCTGATAAATACCGTCCCGCCCCGCTGATGTCGCTGCCCGATCGTCAGTGGCCTTCACGCCAGCTCACTCAGGCACCGCGCTGGCTCTCTACCGATCTGCGCGATGGCAATCAGGCGCTGGCGGAACCGATGGATCGCGAGCGCAAAATGGCCTTCTGGGATCTGCTGCTGCGCTGCGGTTTCCGGGAGATCGAGGTCGCCTTTCCCTCAGCATCGCAGACAGATTTTGATTTCGTTCGCGATCTGATTGAACAGCGGCGCATTCCGCAGGATGTGACGCTGCAGGTGCTGACGCAGGCGCGCGCCGATCTGATCGCCCGCACCTTCGAATCGCTGCAGGGGGTGCCGCGCGCCATTGTGCATCTCTATAACGCCACTGCACCGCTGTTTCGCGAACGAGTTTTTAAACAGAGCAAAGCGGAGATTATCGCCCTCGCCACCGCAGGCGCGCGGCAGATCCGCGCCGGATGCGAGGCGCAGCCGGCAACCCACTGGACCTTTCAATATTCACCCGAGACGTTCTGTTTCACCGAACCGGCGTTCGTTCTGGAGATTTGCGAGGCGGTGGCGGATGTCTGGCAGCCCGATGCCACGCGGCCAATGATCATCAACCTGCCCGCCACGGTGGAGGTGAATACGCCGAATGTCTATGCCGATCAGATCGAGTATTTCTGTCGCCACTTCAGCCGCCGCGATGCCGTCTGTATCAGCGTCCATCCGCATAACGATCGCGGCACCGGCGTCGCCTGCGCGGAGCTGGCTCTGCTGGCGGGCGCTGACCGGGTTGAAGGCTGCCTGTTTGGCAACGGCGAGCGCACCGGCAATGTCGATCTGGTCACGCTGGCGCTGAATCTCTACACGCAGGGCGTTTCGCCGCATCTCGACTTCAGCAAAATGCAGGAGGTGATTGAGGTGGTGACCCGCTGCAACCAGTTGCCGGTGCATCCCCGCCATCCCTACGCGGGGGAGCTGGTCTTCACCGCCTTCTCCGGTTCGCATCAGGACGCGATCAAAAAAGGGTTCGCCATTCGCGCCGAACAGCAGGAGACGCTGTGGCAGATGCCCTACCTGCCCCTTGACCCGGCCGACATCGGCTGCAGCTATGAGGCGGTGATCCGTGTCAACAGCCAGTCAGGCAAAAGCGGAGCCGCCTGGCTGCTGGAACAGAATCACGGTTTACAGCTGCCGCGTGCCCTGCAGCAGGATTTCAGCCGCTGTGTGCAGCAGGAGACAGACCGGCACGGTGGAGAGATGACGCACTACGCGCTGTGGCAGCTCTTTTGCCGCCGCTATGGTGTGACGCAGCCTGCAATCACCCTGGAGCAGGCTGACAGCCAGAGCGACAGCACCGGACAGACGCAGATGCGCGCCAGCGTCCGCTGTCAGGAGCGTCCGGTGACGCTCACCGGCCGGGGCAATGGCTGGCTGTCGGCGGCGGTCAATGCCCTCGCTGGCGCGTTCGATCTTCATCTGACCATTGAGGATTATCATGAACATACGCTGGGGCGGCGCAGTGACAGCCGTTCCGTGGCCTATATCAGCTGTGTGGATGCGCGTGGGGTGCGGGCCTGGGGTGTGAGCATCGACAACGACACGACTCGTGCGGCCCTGCAGGCACTGCTCAGCGCGGCGGGCTGCTTTCTGGCGGCGGAAAGTAGTCCGTCGGTGACACGCCCAGCAGACGACGAAACATCGCACTGAAGGCGCTGGGGCTTTCATAGCCCAGCTCCAGCGCCACCCGCAGCACCGCATCGCCCTGCGCCAGTCGCGTCAGGGCGATCGCCAGCCGGGCGCGTCGCACCCAGTCGCTGAACTGCAATCCGGTTTCGCGCATAAAATGGCGGGCCAGCGTCCGGCCCGAGACGTTCAGGTGGGTACTGGCGCGCAGTAGCGTCCAGTTTTCGCCGGGGGTCTGCTGGATCCGCTCACACAGCGCCTGAAGCCGGGCGCTGTGTGGCGTTGGCAGCGCAAATGGCAGCACATCCATACCGCGAATTTCATCCAGAATCAACTCCATTACCCGCTCAGCCCGGCTGCCTGCCTCGTAATGCACCGGCAGCGCGAGTGCGGTAACAATCAGCTCACGCAGCAACGGCGAGATCTGCACCACCTGACAGCTGGCGGGCAGATCGGCGCGTGCCAGCGGATCGATAAACAGCGTGCGCGCCGCGACGCTGCCGGTAATCTGCAACGCATGACGGGTAAACGCGGGCAGCCAGACGCCGCGGCTGGGTGGCACGATCCAGCTGCCATACTCCGTTTCCACCCGCACCACGCCGCTCAGCGTGTGGATCAGCTGTGCGCAGGTATGGTGGTGCCAGGGCTCACTGGCACCGTGCAGGTAGTCGTGCGCCAGCGGCACCAGCGGACGATGGCTGAAGTCAACCGGCTGCTGGCTCATTGCGCTTTCAGATAGCGGTAGATCACCGCCAGATCCTCTTCACCGTGTCCTTCATCAACCGCCTGCTGCCAGAGCCGGGAAATATTCTCCAGCGCTGGCAGCGGCGTTTCTGCGGCATCCAGCGCCAGTCGGGCATCCTTCAGCGCCCAGACCAGATGCATCTGCGGGGTGTAGTCATCGCGGGCCATCATCTCCAGCTTCATTTTTGCATAAGGGGCCGCGAGCGGACCGCCCTCCAGCACCTGCCAGAGATCGTCGGTGGAGAAGCCGAACTGCGCTGCCAGCTGGGTACTCTCTGCCAGGCTCTGCATCATGCCAATCAGCCAGCTGTTGATCACCAGCTTCATACGACTGCTTTTACCCGCTTCGCCCAGCCACTGCGTACCTTTACCGATGGCGGCAAACACCGCTTCTGCCGCCTGCGCCCGGCTCTGATCGCCACTGGCGAGCACCAGAATCTGTGCGTTTTCGGCCGGTGCCTTGGTGCCGGAAACCGGCGCATCAATAAACAGCAGATCGGGACGGTCCTCTGCGAAAAAGGCGATCAGCGCGTCCGTTTTTTCCACCCCGATGGTGCCCATCTGGCACAGCGTTGCACCCTGTTTAAGGGCTTCCTTAACCTGATGCAGCACCTGCTCAGTGGTATCACCGTCCGCCAGCATAGCGATCACGACATCCGCCTGCCGCACCGCCTCGTCCGGCGAGTCAGCCAGCTGCAACCCCGCGTCCAGCAAATCTTCGCCGCGTGCGCGGGTGCGATTCCAGCCGTGCACGGTAAAGCCTTTCTTCAGCAGATTAGCGGCAAATGCATGCCCCATTGCGCCTAATCCCAGAACCGCCACTTCAGGTTGTTTCATGCTGACTCCCTTGAGTTATCTGACGGCACCCCACAACGGTGGATGCCCGTGACCAGTAAAGTTGCGTTTCAGCCTGGCGGTAAACAGAGAAAAAATCCAGCCCGAAACGGTGTACCCCAACCGGGCAAACCCTTACCATACGCGACAATTGTTCCATCTGGTTCAATACCTCTTCTCTTTTCCAGGCGACTTATAATGAAAATAATTTCTCTGCGTCAGATGACGCTGGTCATGTTGCCCGCCATGCTGCCGCTGCCGCTGCTGGCGGCGGATAACGACGCGACCTTGGTCGTCACCGCCGCACCGTCAGAACAGGGGCTCAACGAACTCGATACCCCCGCGGCCCTGAGCGTGGTCAGCGGCGACGATATGCGCCAGGCCGCCCCGCGCGTGAACCTGTCGGAAAACCTCGGCAGCGTGCCCGGTCTGCAGATCCAGAACCGACAAAATTACGCCCAGGACCTGCAGATTTCGATGCGTGGCTTTGGCTCCCGCTCCACCTATGGCGTGCGCGGCCTGCGCATTTATGTGGATGGCATTCCGGCGACCATGCCGGATGGGCAGTCACAGACCTCAAATATCGATATCGGCTCGGTTGACCATGTTGAAGTGCTGCGCGGCCCCTTCTCAGCACTCTATGGCAATGCGTCAGGCGGGGTCATCAACGTCACGACACAGCAGGGGCAGCAGCCGGCGACGCTGGAAGCCGGCAGCTGGTACGGCAGTTACGGCAGCTGGCGCAACAGTGTTAAAGCCAGCGGCGCGACCGGTGACGGCACGCATGCCGGCGATGTGAACTACACCGTTTCTGCCTCCCGCTTTACCACCCACGGCTATCGCGACCACAGCTCCGCCCAGAAAAACCTCGGAAACGCCAGACTCGGCGTGCGCATTGATGATGTCAGTACCCTGACGCTGCTGTTTAACAGCGTTCACATCGACGCACAGGACCCGGGCGGCCTGACCGCGGCACAGTGGCGCGACAATCCGCGTCAGGTGGTGAACAATGTCTCGCTCTATAACACCCGCAAAACGGTCGATCAGACCCAGGGCGGTCTGCGCTATCAGCGCCAGATGAGTGAAAATGACGACCTCAGCGTCATGCTCTATGCGGGCATGCGCGAAACGACCCAGTTCCAGTCGATTCCCGCCACGGTGCAGCTTAAACCTACCCATCCCGGTGGCGTGATCGCCCTGACCCGCCATTATCAGGGTGCAGACACCCGCTGGACTCATCGCGATACCCTGCTGTCCATTCCGGTAGCGCTGACCGGTGGCCTTGACTATGAAACCATGAGCGAGCGCCGTAAGGGCTACGAGAACTTCACCGTCAGTGACGGCGTTACGCACCTGGGCGAACAGGGCAATCTGCGACGCAACGAGCGCAACCTGATGTGGACGCTCGATCCCTACCTGCAGACTGCCTGGCAACTGACGGATAAGCTTTCGCTCGATGCGGGCGTGCGCTTCAGCACCGTCAACTTTGACTCGAATGACTTCTACATTCGCCCCGGCAACGGCGACGACAGCGGGAATGCGCGCTATCACAAGTGGCTGCCCGCGGCGGCGCTGAAGTATGCCGTTGATCCCGGCTGGAACGTGTGGATCTCTGCCGGGCGCGGCTTTGAAACCCCGACCATCAATGAGCTTTCCTATCGTTCGGATAATGCGACCGGCCTGAACCTGGGACTGAAACCCGCCACCAGCGACACGCTGGAGGCAGGCACCAAAAAACGCATCGGCAATGGCCTGCTGAGCGCGGCGCTGTTCCAGACTGACACCCGCGATGAGATTGTGGCAGATGCCAGCAGCGGCGGTCGTACCACCTATAAAAACGCCGGTCAGACACGCCGTCGCGGTCTTGAGCTGAGCCTGGACCAGCAGTTTGCCTGGGACTGGCGGCTGAAGATGGCTTACACCCTGCTGGATGCGCGCTATCGCAGCAACGCCTGCGGCAGTGACAGCTGTGACGGCAACCGTATTCCGGGCATTGTCCGCAACATGGCCTACGCAGGCCTGGGCTACCTGCCGGAAGAGGGTTTCTATGCGGGAAGCGAAGTGCGCTACCTGAGCCAGATTGCCGCTGAAGATCAGAATAGCGTTAACACCCCTTCCTACACGGTGGCCGCACTGAACAGTGGCTATAAATGGAAACTGGACGCGTGGACGCTGGATCTGTTTGGGCGGGTCGATAACCTGTTTGACCGGCATTACGTGGGGTCGGTGATTGTGAACGAGAGTAATGGCCGTTATTTCGAGTCTGCGCCCGGTCGTAATTACAGCGCTGGATTCACGGTGAGTTACGCATTTAACTAATTTAATAAGTGGCTTTTATAAAGCCACTTATTACCGTCAAACCCTGAATTACCAATTAATAATATCCGTTACCTTCTTAGTTAATTAATAACCCACACAAGCCCGCACTCATAAAAAAAGCCCCTTATTTACCCACCCCCGTAACCTTATTGCAACCAGAACCCTCTTTTGATAATAGAAACCGGGGCGCATTTGGGATAAATCAAAAATAGAACCCGCCTTCCCTGATAAATTATTCTCAGCTCAAACGTATCTGCTTAGCCGCACATTGAATAATTAATCTTTCTGTGTGCGCGTTGATTTTTCGTGCCACACAGGGAATGTTTTGCTGATGAATAAGATAATGAGTCGTTTAACGCCGCTGGCGTTACTGACAGGATTTATGATGAGCGGTAACGTGGCGGGTGAGAATATCGGAAGCCAGACAGGGGCCAATATAACCCTGAATGATGGCGACATTCTGACCGGAGACGCCACCTATTCAGGCGGGCTATATGGCGTCGTCAATCCCTACAATCAGACCGGAATTGTTAATCTGGGTCGTCGCGCTTTTATAAACGTTACTGATGCCGATAATTATGCACGCGGCGTAGTCATCTGGGGGAATGAGAGCCAGCTGTCTGCGGAAGGACTTACTCTCAATATCAGTGGAAATAGTGCCCTGGGCATTAATATTACGGGTCAGGATATTACTGCCGATCTGGGGACGGGAACCACTGTCAATGTGACCGGAACCGCTACCGCTTCCGGTATCCTGATTCGGGGAGCGTCATCGCTGAAAGCGGAAGCCCTTACGGTGAATCTGACAGGAGACAGTGGTTTTGGCCTCAGCGTCAGCAATGCGGGCACCCGCGTGGACCTGGGGAGTGGCAGCACCCTATCGACTCAGGGTAGAGGAAGCCACGCTATCAGGGTCCATGCCCTGAATGGGAGAGAGTCATCCCGCCGCACATCACTGACCGCAAATCAACTGACGCTCAACACGACAGGCGATTCTGCTTATGGCCTCAATCTGCAGGCCGATTCGCTCGCGAATCTGGGATCCGGAAGCACCATCACGACAACTGGCGCGAACGCCTTTGGTATCTGGAACTTTGGTGAACTTGCCGCTGATAATCTGACCATTAATACGACAGGAAGCGGCTCTGTTGGTCTTGAGGTGCGTCAGAATGGCGTTGCTGATATTGGTCCCGGCAGCCATGTAACGTCTGAACAGGCTGGCAGCATCGTCGCCAGCGGCACGTCAGCAATCATTAACTACAAAGGAACAGCAGAACAGCGAAACAGCCTTCATTCAGGCGGTTATTATGCCGCTTCTGCCCAGACGCCTGGCTCCTCTGTTACGCTTGATGAGACCGATATTACCGGCGCCAGCATGGCGCTGTGGGCGCTGAACGAGGGTCATATCTCGGGTAATAATGTTTCTATCATGAGTGCAGTCAACCCCGTAGCGGCGCTTTACGCAATGAAAGGCGGCGAGATCAATCTGACCGGTAATATCGATATCACCATGGCCTCGCCAGATCAGTTCGCCATCGCCACGCAATATGATGCAGGTTACGCACAGGGCGTGGTTAATATCGACGGCAAACTGAATATGACAGGTTCCGTTTATTCCCGCGGCGGCTTCGTTGATTTAGCGCTGCAGCCCGGCTCGGTCTGGCAAGGCGCAGCCATCAGCGACGGTGTAAATAAGGGGTATCTGAATACGACCTTAGATAAAAGTGACTGGTATGTCAGCGCAAATTCAAATGTGGATCGGTTAAACATGAATAAGGGGCGGATTGATTTTACCCGGTCAATCTCTGCATCCGATTATTCCACCTTAACCGTTGCCGATCTGTCAGGTAGCGGTAATTTCAATATGCGTGTTGATCCGGTGGGTGAAGGTGATGGCGTTAATAACCGTGGCGATAAGCTGGTTGTCACAAACAGCAGCCAGGGTGACTTCACATTGTCATTTGTTAATCAGGGCAGTCTGGCGACAACAGGCCATGAGTTATTAACCGTGGCAGAAACTCCTGACGGGATAGCAAATTTTACCACAGCATCAGATATTGAACTGGGCGGCTATCTCTACTCAGTGCGTAAAACCGGCACGAACTGGGAACTCTACTCTTCCGGCGCCGCATCAGCACCGGAACCAGAACCCGCTCCGGATCCGGCACCAGATCCAGCCCCTGCTCCGCAGCCTGCGCCAGAACCTGAACCTGAACCTGAACCAGAACCTGAACCGGCGCCGACGCCAGCGCCCCCGATTACCACCACGGCAGATGCAGGCGGTAATTTCCTGCATGTCAGTTACCTGATGAACTATGTCGAAACGCAAACCCTGTTTCAGCGCCTGGGCGACATCCGTCAGGACCATGCGAAAGGGAATGTCTGGTTGCGGGGCTTCGGCGGTAAACTGAACGCCTTCTCAGGCGGCAGACTGAGTGACTTTGAAATGGGCTACAGCGGCTATCAGTTTGGCGCAGATAAGCATCTGGCCGACGATATAAACGTGTCAGGCGGCCTGTTTATGGGGACCACCCACGCCTCACCTCACTACCGCGGGGGCGAGGGTACGGCCAAATCAGAACATGTGGGGGGCTATCTGACCTGGGTCGCTGACAACGGTTTTTACGTTGATCAGGTCGTTAAGATCAACCGCATCCGCAATCAGTTCATGGTGAAAGATAGCCAGCAGAATCCGGTCTCCGGTCAGGCCAAATCAAATGGATTCACATTTTCCGTTGAGGCGGGCAGGCGTTTTCACTTCTCTCCTGATGACCAGGGCTTTTATCTCGAACCTCAGGCTCAGATTACCGCAGGCCGGCAGAAAGGGTCGCAGACCCGGGCCAGCAACGGTCTGGTTATTGCGTTTAAAGATTATCATTCCGTTAACGGTCGGGCAGGCGCGCTGGCAGGATACAGTCAGAAAAGTGGAGCAACGAATTACAATGTCTATTTCAAAACCGGCGTGGAACGCGAGTTTTCAGCCAGCATGCAATATGCTCTGAACGGTTCAACGGAGAAAGCGGATTTCAGCGGAAATGCCTTGCGCAACGGACTGGGAGTCAGTGCCGATATAGACACCGCACATCATCTTTATCTGGAAGCCGATTTAACGACCGGTCAGCGCTTTGATCAACGCCAGCTCAATGCCGGTTACCGTTTTAGCTTTTAACTGAAGAGTTAACGTTCAGCCATCCCTGTCCTGCCCTCCGTGGCAGGACTTTTTTGCCTGATACTCAGTCAGATCAGGCCTGCGGCAGCAGCGCAACAATCTCCTCACTGCTGCCGGTTTCACCCAGGCGCGGGAAGATCAGATTGATGCTGTTGTTGTGCGTATCAATGTTGAGATCGGTCATCGCATCGGTCGCCAGTGTGACGTTGTAACCTGACTCATAGGCCTGTCGTGCCGTGGACTCCACGCCGATACTGGTCGCGATCCCGCAGATCACCACCTGGGTGATGCCGCGCTGCTGCAATTCCTCGTGCAGCGCCGTGGCCTGAAACGCGCCCCAGCTCTTTTTGGTGATGGTGATGTCATTCTGCTGCGGCGTCATTGCCGGAACCAGCGTCGCCCAGTCGGCAGGCAGTTCACCGCTGTGACGGGCCTGCTCAGTGCGGCCTGGCGCACCACCGGCCACGTTAACCAGCACAACCGGCAGATTATGCTGGCGGAATGCCGCCGCCAGCGCGGCACAGCGTTCGATCACCAGCTGCGGCTCATGGACCAGTGGCAGCGCCACAATGCCATGCTGCAGGTCGATAACAATCAGCGCCGTTTTTGCATCAAGTGTGGTTACAGCCATATTAAATCCTTAAAGTGAATGGTCAGCGAGTCGCTGCAGTAAAGGGAGAACGTCGGTCAGTTGCTGCTGTTCAGCCGGTGTCAGCCGGGCCTCAAGCGTCCGTACCAGCCAGTCGTCACGCATCGCGCGGCTGGAAGCAATCACCGCCAGGCTGGCCGCGGTCGGCAGGTAGCGGGTCTTGCGGCCATCGTGCGGGTCGGGTTCCCCTGTCACCAGATCCGCCGCCAGTAACCCCGCAACGGTGCTGCCCATCGACTGGCTGCGCACGCCTTCCGCCGCGGCCAGCTGCGTCACCGTCATCGCCCCGTCCCGCACCAGATGGCCCAGTACCGCCACCTGTGACCAGGTTAACTCACCGGGTGGGGCCGATTCGCGCAGGCGGCGACTCAGCTTACCCACCAGCATGCGCAGCAGGGCTGCCGATTCAGTCAGATCGCTCATTGCCGGTCTCCATAGCCAGGCGAAAGTATAGAGATACGAAGGTAAACTGTGTAGTTTGCTCAGGTATCAATTTGTAACGTCCGGCCGCTGCAGATAGTGGATCAGACTGTGAAAACGCAGTGGCGTCGCCAGCGGATTACGGTAGCTGTGTGCCACATCCGCCCTGAACTGAAACGCCTCTCCCGCCACCAGTCGTCGCCAGATATCACCGACGCCCAGCAGCAACTCGCCTTCAATCACCACCACCTGCTCGACACAGCCCGCGTCATGAGGGGACGACTGGCTCTGCGCGCCCGCTGCCAGCTCAACCGCCAGCAGGTCAAAACGCAGCTGCGGATCGTAAGGCAGCAGCGGATGAACCGTCATCTCGGCGTTGGCCTGGCTGAACCCGGCGACCGCGCCAGAGGGAAGCACCCGTCCGTCGATAAAAAAGGAAAAGGGAACGCTGAAACCGGTGGCGATCTTCCACAGCGTGGCCACGGTCGGACTCGATTCGCCGCGCTCAATCTGCCCCAGCATCGCTTTACTGACGCCGGTTCGCTCCGCCGTGAGCGTCAGGCTCCAGCCGTTGGCCTGGCGCAACTGTCTGAGCGCGGCGCTCAGGTGTTGCTGAAAATCTGCCATTTTTTCTCCTGCATTTTTCGTCAATGAGCTGACGTTATGCTGCCAGTGTAGCACTTGTGCGTTATAGCGTATCATGCAATCATGTGCGCTATAACGCACAATTCAGATTCACCTTCGCTGAGGGTGAGAGAGAGCGATGATGAAAAGAGTGGGACATCCCCGTTTTACCCTGCCGATGGTGGTTTCCGGCTTTGTCGCCGTGCTGGTGGGCTACAGCAGCAGCGGCGCCATTATTTATCAGATGTTTCAGGCGGCGGGCGCCACACCGGCGCAGATCGGCGGCTGGCTCTCCGTACTGGGCATCGCGATGGGGATCGCCTCGCTGGGATTGTCGCTGCGCTACCGCATGCCGGTGCTGGCCGCCTGGTCAACACCCGGCGCGGCGCTGCTGGCCACCAGCTTTCATGGCATTTCGCTGAACGAGGCAGTGGGCGTCTTTGTGTTCTCCAATCTTCTCATCGTCCTGTGCGGGGTCACCGGACTGTTTGCCCGACTGATGAATCACATTCCCGCCTCGCTGGCGGCGGCGATGCTGGCCGGGATTCTGCTGCGCTTCGGACTGCAGACCTTTGCCGATTTGCAGACCAACTTTGTGCTCTGCGGCAGCATGTGTCTCGCCTGGCTGCTGGCCCGCCGCTGGCTGGCCCGCTATGCCATTCTGGTCACCCTGCTGATCGGTATCGCCGTCGCGCTGGCGCAGCACGCCATTCACTTTCCGCCGCAGCCCTTAAGCGTAATGCTGCCCGAACCGGTGATGCCGCACTTTACCCTGACCACCCTGCTGGGGATCGGTGTGCCCTATTTCCTGGTCACGATGGCGTCGCAGAACGCTCCTGGTATCGCGACCTTACAGGCGCACGGTTATCGTGCGCCTGTGTCTGCCCTGATGAGCTGGACTGGCCTGACGGCGCTGCTGTTATCACCGTTTGGCGGTTTTTCCGTCTGTGTGGCGGCCATTACCGCGGCGATCTGCATGAGTGATGAGGTCGACCCCGATCCGCAGCAACGCTGGCGCGCGGCGGTGCTGGCGGGAATTTTCTATCTGCTGGCGGGTGCGTCCGGGGCGTTGATCGCCGTGCTGTTCAGCGCCCTGCCAGGAGTACTGATTGAAGCGCTGGCGGGACTGGCTCTGCTTGCCACGCTGGGCGGCAGCCTGCAGCGCGCGCTCGAACAGCCTGCTGAACGCGACAGCGCGCTGATCACTTTTCTGATCACCGCTTCCGGCGTCTCGCTTCTGGGTATTGGTCCGGCCTTCTGGGGCCTGGTGGGCGGCATTATCGCCCATCTGCTGCTGGTGCGCAGACGCGCCTGAATCTGCTGATCTCACTGAACTGGCGGTTGTTTTTCCGCCAGCCAGTGAAAAAAACGCTGGATTTAGCCCCTTTTCTGCCGTTTGATTTGTCATTGCCCCGCGTAAAATCAACGTAATCGTCGATAACACGCGATTTTCTGCCTCAGACAACGACCGATAAGGGCCCAACAGGTGGCAAAAACTTTTCTGCGCAGCGGTAATTTAGATGCAGTTCTGGCATTAGGTGAAAATGGCCAGCCGGTCTACGCCTCAGCACTGCAAATTCGTGAAACCCTGCGCCTGCGCCGTCAAAGCGCGCTGGCAGATTGCCTGGCCATTCCCCAGGCCAACGACCGGGGCGACCGCCTCGACTGGTATGCCCCTTTCAGCGGCCGGGTGAAATCCTGGCTGGGTGCCAGCGATCATGAGCGTCGCGCGGCGCTGCAGCACCTTACCGCCTGCCAGCAGGATATGCAGGATCTCAGTACGCGCGCGCGCGCGGCAGAGAACCCGTCGATGCGCCTGTTTGGCGCGCTGCTGAGCAAAACTCTGCAATTTCCCGACCAGCAGTATGTTTATCTGGTCGATGGTAAACCGGTGATCACGTTCTGGGGCTTTGTCGATGCCCAGGCGCGCAGCCGCGATGACGCACTGGCCTGCCTGCGTGACACCCTGGAAGAGAATCTGCCGGTGGCGCTGGTTGAACCGCCACCGGCTGTGTTGCCTGCCGCGCCTGTCGTGGCAGAGCCGGAGACCCTCGCGCCGCCACCGGTTCCGGAACCTGAGATTCTGCCTGAACCGGAACCCCAGCCTGCTGCGCCCGTCGACACTCAGCCCGTTGCGCCTCTCCCGGCGCGTCGGCGTTTCCGCGTCTGGTATCTGCTCCCACCGGTCGCGATTGCCGCCGCCGTCATGGTGGCCGTGCTGCTGCATCGTCAACCCTCTGAGTCCACCCCGGTGGCAACGGCGAAGCCAGCGGCGACCCCGGCGACGGTGCCGGCTCCCGCCACGCCGGCAGTCACGGCGAGCCAGCCTCCGGTAGCTGCTGCACCGACCGAGGCCTCCAGCGCGCCCGCGGTGACGACGCCAGCCACCCTCACCCCGCCAGCGGTGACGGCCACGGCTGAAGCGCGCCCCGACACACAGCCGCAGACAGCGGCCAGCACCACAGAGACGCCGCCTGCCGCCGCGTCTGCTACCCTTGCCAGTGAGGCGACCCCGACGGTACCGGCGAAGCCAGACGATCTGATTGTGACGCCGGATGCGGTGCGTGACGGGCAGGTGCAGGTGATCGATGGCCGCTGGCGGGTCACCATCAACCAGATGCCGACGCCAACCGGTAAGCCACCCGTGATGCGTTTCCAGTTTAAGAATGGTAAAGGCAGCGTGCAGGTCACTCAGGGTAATACCAGCTGTAAAGCCGATGTCAGCGCCGCCATGACCAGCGCCGGTAATCTGGTGATTGAGAGCCGTTACACCGCGAAGTGTCAGAACAATTCGCGCTACCGTATGCCGCTGCTTGTCTGCCACGCCAGCATTGGCGCAGCGCAGTGCGAAGCGCAGTTTGCTGAAGACCGGGTCTTCCCGATGACGATTAAGCGTGAGAGTAAATAACGATGCTGGCTCCCCTGATCGATGACAAACAAAAAATTTCGCTGATTGAAAACAGCGGCGTGCAGTTTCTGGATTTTGGCCTGCAACTCTCAGATACCCCGGCGCGCCGTCAGTTTGTGCGCCAGACGGCCAACGGCCCGCTGCTGCGCCTGAACGTCGATGGCAACAGCGGAAAGTTCCTGCTCTATCCGGAAGATGGCGGCGCTGCCGAAGTGGTGCGCCCGGAATCCGATATCGCGCTGGCGGACTCCCTGACGCTGCTGTCAGCCTGCTGGCTGCCGCTGCCCATGCTGCGCTGTGCCAGCGGACGTCGTTTTATCGGTGGCCCTGAAAACTGGGCGCGGATGCGTCTGGTTGCCCTGCCCGCACCGGACGCGGCGGGCAATACCCATCGCGTTACCCTTGCCTTTGATACCCGCTGCGTGGCGGAAGAGGATGGCGGCGAGCAGCTGGGCCTTACCCCGGCGGATGCGCAGAATGGGGTCACCTTTGCCCTCGCCTGGCACAACTACGAGCTGGGCGACTTTCTCGATCTGACCTGGGTCGATGGCTGGCTGCGCGAATCCTTTACCGACCGCGTCAGCGACCGCCGCGAGCAGGCGATCAAACAGGCGCTGCGTGAATTTGAGTATCAGGCGCACTACCTGAATCTGCTGGAACTGCTGGGCCAGCAGCTCGACCTCAGCGAGATCCACATTCAGGCCGCCACACTGCAGACCCCGGCAGTCAACGTCGATATCATCCTTGATGTGGGCAACTCCCACACCTGCGGCATCCTGGTGGAAGATCACCCGGAAGAGAGCAACGGCCTGAAGCAGACCTATGAATTGCAGCTGCGCGACCTTTCTCAGCCGCATCAGGTCTACAACGAGCTGTTTGACAGCCGTCTGGAATTTGCCGAAACCCGCTTTGGTAAAGCGAACTTTTCGCTGGAGAGCGGGCGCGAACAGGCCTTTATGTGGCCGTCGCTGACGCGTGTCGGTCGTGAGGCGAGCCGTCTGGCCCTGCAGCGTGCGGGACTGGAAGGCAGCACCGGCCTCTCCAGCCCGCGCCGTTATCTGTGGGATGAGGCACGCTATCAGCCGGGCTGGCGCTTTAATACGCCGGGCGAGCAGGCGGAACCGCTGGCTTATGGTGCCCCCTTTACCACGCTGCTGAACGATGAAGGCCAGCCGCTGTCGACGCTGGCGCCGGACGATCGTCTGCCGGTCTTTTCACCTCACTACAGCCGCAGTTCGCTGATGACCTTTATGCTCTGTGAGCTGCTGGCTCAGGCGCTGATGCAGATGAATAGCGCGGCTCAGCGTCAGCGTATGCCGCAGAGTCACGCGCCGCGTCAGCTGCGCCATGTGATCCTGACGCTGCCGTCCGCGATGCCCAAGCCGGAGCGTGAAATCTTCCGTCGCCGGATGCAGGAGGCGCTGGCGCTGGTCTGGAAAGCCGAAGGCTGGCTCGCGGATGAGGATGACCTGGCGCCGGCCGTCTCGCGTCAGAACCCGAAACCGCTGCCGGATGTGCAGATGGAGTGGGATGAAGCCACCTGTGGACAGATGGTCTGGCTGTTCAATGAGACGCAGGTCAACTTTGCCGGTCGCGCTGAAGACTTTTTCAGCAGCATGGCGCGTCCGGATCGGCCGCGCGATGAGGGCGAACTGCCAGGTAAAAGCCTGCGCATCGCCTCGATTGACATCGGCGGCGGCACCACCGACCTGGCGATTACCCAGTATCGTCTGGATGATGGTCAGGGCAACAACGTTAAAATCACGCCGCGCCTGCTGTTTCGCGAAGGCTTTAAGGTGGCGGGCGATGACATCCTGCTGGATGTGATTCAGCTGTGGATCTTACCGGCGCTGCAGCAGCACCTGCAGAAAGCGGGCCTGACGCTGGCGGAACCGCTGATGAACAAGCTGTTTGGTCACGACAGCCGCATGGACGGTCAGGCCACGCTGCGTCAGCAGGTTACGCTGCAGCTGTTTATTCCGCTGGCGCAGGCGGTGCTGGAACGCTATGAGAACTGGGATCCGCTGGAGAGTCACGCAGAAATCAACGCCCTGTTCGGCGAACTGGTTGAGCAGACGCCTGGCGAGGCGGTGCTCGCCTTTGTCAACGGCGAGATCCAGCGCGAGCTGGGCGGCAACAGCCGCTTTGATCTGCTGCAGGTGCCGCTGGTCGTGAGCCTCGCGCAGCTGCACGGCGAGTTTATGCAGCACCGGATGGCCATCATCCCGGCGCTGCGCTCCATGTGTGAGGTGGTCTCGCTCTACCAGTGCGATGTGCTGCTGCTGACCGGGCGTCCGTCACGCTTCCCTGGCATTCAGGCGCTGGTGCGCCATCTGCAGCCGCTGCCGGGCAGCCGCATTCTGTCACTGGAAGGCTATCACACCAGCGACTGGTATCCGTTTAACAAGCATGGCCGCATCGACAACCCGAAATCGACCGCCGCCGTCGGCGCGATGCTCTGCCTGCTGGCGCTGGATCTGCGCCTCAGCAGCTTCTGGTTCCGCGCGGGCGATTTTGAACCTTACTCGACCATCCGCTATCTGGGTATGCTGGATGAAAACCAGGCCCTGACGGATGAGAATCTCTGCTACAGCGACATTGACCTCGACGATCCCGGCTTTGCGCTGGACCGGAAACGCAGTTTCCGTATCCGGGGTAACGTCTGTCTGGGCTTCCGCCAGCTCGATAACGACCGCTGGCCCGCCTCACCGCTTTACAGCCTGACGCTGAACGACCCGACGCTGGCGCGTAAAGTCGCGGGCGAAAGCGTGCTGCGCATCCGCCTGGCGGTCAAAGCCGGCCCCGGTGCGTCCGGCCCGGAAAACCTGGTGCTGAGCGATGCGCAGCTGGATGATGGCACCCGAGTGCCGCTGGAGCAGTTGAGTCTGAAGCTGAATACCCTATCGGCGACCGGCAACGCCAATGCGCAATACTGGATTGACAGCGGGAGCGTGTGTAAACGATGAAAGCCCTGAAACCCCGCCAGCCTCAGACGCTGGCAAAACGTCTGGGCCTGTTACAGGACGCCCTGAACAACAGTCTGGAATGGATTGAGAACAGCCGTGAGCAGTCGCCGCGTCTGGCGCTGGAGGCGGAAACGCTGACACTGCAACTGCGTCAGGCACGCGTGCAGACCCAGGCGCTGGCACAGCAGGTCGCCCGTCCGGTGACGCTGGCCCTGTTTGGTCAGTCGCAGGCCGGCAAAGCCTGGCTGCTTAATGAGATGGTGGCCGATGCACAGGGCCAGCTGGTGACCCGCATGGGCGACAAACAGCTCTACTGGTTCCAGCATGTCAATCCCGGCAACCTGGATTTTGCCACCGCCACCCGCTTCAGCCATCAGCGCGAGCCGCTCTCGACTGAGTGGCCGGTTGAACTGACCCTGCTGAATGACGCGGAAGTTATCCGTCTGATGCTCGCCTGTTCCGCTGCGGGCACACCCGACGTGGCGCAGATCGACAGCGGGCTGCAGCGTCTGCAGCGCCATCGCCTCGCCTCGCCGCTGGCCGGTCTGGACACTGATGCGCTGGTCACGCTCTGGTCATGGTGCCGTCGCCGTCCGCACTACGATGCGCGCCTGGATCGCCACTTCTGGCCACAGGCGGTCGAGCTGGCTCCCTGGCTGAGCGTCGACGATCGGGTACAGCTTTTCTCCCTGCTCTGGCCCGCTGAACCGGCGCTCAGCGAGATGCTGCGCACGCTGCTGCATCTGCGCCATCAGCTGCGTAACAGCAGCCGGGTGCTCGCCCC
This sequence comes from Pantoea sp. M_10, assembly GCF_008631515.1. Taxonomy (NCBI): domain Bacteria; kingdom Pseudomonadati; phylum Pseudomonadota; class Gammaproteobacteria; order Enterobacterales; family Erwiniaceae; genus Pantoea; species Pantoea sp. M_10. The sequence continues at coordinate 355,000 of NZ_VWUL01000001.1, forward strand.
CTTGAGCCTGCTGGTCGATAATGCCCTGCTGCCTGCCGGACAGCTGATTGTGCCAGCTAGCGAACAGGATCAGCAGCAGCCGGTGGAAGTCTGCCCGCTGAACGGCAACCGCATCGGCAAGGCCCAGCGCGTCCCGCTGGGCCTGCTGGCCCTGCTGACGCTGGAAGTGCTGGTGCCGCTGAGCTCCACCCCGCGCACCGCGCTCTATGATGATGCTGATATGCTGGATCTGCCTGCGCCCGGTCACGCCAGTGATGTGGCGACCCAGGAAGATCGTCAGCGCCTGCAGCAGCAGGACCCGCTGCGCGCACAGCTGCTGGAAAAGAAACGCGCCCTGCTGCCGGGCTTTTATGCCGCGCGACAGGCGATCGATCTGCTGCTGGTCTGCACGGCGGCCAGCCAGCGTCAGGATGCAGATCGGGTCAGCGAAACGCTACGCGAATGGCAGCGCCAGCAGCCTGCTCAGGAAGCCGCAGAGAAACCGCGCCTCATCTGGGCCATCACCCCCTTCGACGCCCGTCATCAGCAGATTAATGTGGATGAGGCGGTGCAGCGGCAGATGGGACAGCCCGGTCAGCACTGGGGCTCCATGCTGGCCCTGGATCGCGCGGGCGTCGATCGCATGGCGAGCTGGCTGCAGGATGAGATGCAGCCTGACGCCCGCCGCGACATGCTGCTGGCCCAGCTCGCGCAGATTCAGCACACCGTCGTAGAGCGGCGTTTACTGCCGTGGACCGAGGCGGGTGCCAGCCCGGAACAGGCGGCACGCAAGCAGAACATCGCCGACACGCTGCTGAAATGTTTACAGCATCGCACCGGCCTGCATGGCGAGCTGCTGGAGCGTCTGCAGCCGCCGCGTGAAGCCCTGCGTCAGCTGTGGCTCAATCAGGCGACCCTGCCGGGCAGCAAACCGGCCCATCAGGCGCCGGAGAATCAGTTCGGCATCGGGTTTGAATTTGACCTGTTCAGTGACGCCCCCGCTGACGTACCGGCTCAGCCGCGTCAGAGCCTGCACAGCAGCCAGCAGTTTCCGCGCCAGGTGCTGCTGCTGTGGCTGGATCACCTGCGTCAGCTGCCGGAAAACCGCAGCCTGCTGGCGTTACTTAACGTGGATAAGGCGACGATGGAGTGGCTGGTAGAAGAGCTGATCACCGCCGGGTTCCGCACCGATATTGCGCAAAAACTGCAGCAGGCGCTGCACGAACCTGACACGCAAAGCGTGACGCACGAATCCCGCGCCGACCGGCAGGTGACGCGGGCGATGACGGTGCTGGGCGATTTTGTGGCCTGGCTCGGCTTTTTACAGCGCCCGGAATCAGAACGTCCCGCCAGCCGCGTCAACCGCGGTCAGGTGATTTTCTCGCGCCCGCCCGCTCCCAGCGTCAGCTTCGGTGCCGGTCAGCGCCTGACCCGACTCTCAGCGGCACCGGCGAATCACACCGCCTATTACATCTACGACTGGCTGGTGGGACTGAATCAGGTGATCGTTGAGAACAACGGCTTTACCGGCGGTGGCGATCTGCCGCTGGCGGCCCGCGAGGCGCTGATTGCCCTGCTTAAGCCGCTGCGCACGTAATCGATAATCGGGTGCAGTTCGCCTCTGTGCGACTGCACCCTGCTTCCCGGCCGACCTGAGTCTGAGACGGCAATAAAAAACCGTTGCCGGCTTACTCCACGATCAGGTGCAGTTCGCCTTCCAGCGACTGCGCCGCCTCTTCCAGCAGCGCCAGCACCGGCGCTAAATCAGCCTGATGCGCCGCGTAATGCTGCAACCGCAGTGTGGCAGGCAGCGCCATGCCGCCCGTCAGCCAGTCCCACAACGCATCCAGGTTATGACCAAAGGTCGGCGGACAGCCGCTCTGCCCGGCAAACTCGCGATAAAAAGCCGCGCGCGTGGTGAGTTCGCGCAGATCAAAGTTCAGTTCAAGCATCAGGGCACCTGTCTGAAGCTGCGGTAGTGATCGGTGGAGAGAAACACCAGCCCGTCAGAGGAGTAGACCAGACGATCGGCGTCGCGATGTCCGCAGCGGTAATTCACATCCGCTTCATACCACTGGCGACCCGCACGCGGGGGCAGCCGCTTTTCGCGGTTAGCAAAACGGTCACCGCCGATGGCCCTGCCAGGAAGAACCTCACACAGGTTACCTTTGGCCGGATTCCAGCCGCGTTGCCGCGCTTCGTTTTTGGTCAGGTAGTAGTCCGGTAACTGCTGATGCTGCAGCACCCAGCGCGCCACGGTGTGGGCATCGGTCAGGGTGGCGATATCGGCCTGAGCCGGCACAGAAACGGTGTTGAGATAAGGTTTAAGGCCGTAAAAGCAGGCCGCGAGGACAAAGAAAAGTCCAATCCAGAGTTTTTTTGACATGATGGCATCCGTGACGACAGGATGCAGATGATACCAGTTTTGCGCCCGGAGGAAAGCGCGGGCCAGACAGGCTGGCCCTGGCGAAGTTATGCAGCGTGCGAATCACCGCTGTGACGACGCCATGCACCCGGTGCCACACCATACTGGCGTTTAAAGCTGCGGTTGAAAGACTGCTGAGAGTCAAAGCCCAAAGAAATCGCGACGTTCAAAATCGGTTCATCGGTGCTGGTCAGGCGATCGGCAGACTTTTTCAGCTTCTTCACCCGGATGTACTCACCCAGTGGATAGCCGGTGTGCTCTTTGAACATGCGCTGCAGGTGCCACTTGGAGTAGCCCGCGCGCTCTGAAACGGTATCCAGATCCAGACGTGCTTCGATGTTGTTATCAATCCAGTCGATTAAATCGTGAATAAAGGCGTCACTCATCATTCCAGTCTCTCCTGTCGCTGTAGCGAAAAGTATTAGTATCAGTTGCAGTTACACTTAAGGGTGGCTGACTATGCCATTTAATGCAAGTTTTATTGGTACATTAAATGCCGCACTTTTTTCAGGGTTTTTTCCCGGATTGCTCAGGCTTTCATCGCCCCGCACTAAACCGCACATAAAGTGTATCTGTTATTCTTGCAGTTGCCCGCGACGCAAGCCTACACTCCCTGCGATTAATTGCAATCTTAAAAGTTGCAAATATTGGCCTGCAGGTCGTCTTTTCTATTTATCGCGGAATAACAACAATGATTACGAACCGGGTTCGTCAGGGGTTGACCCTGTCAGGGATGGTCATATTTATCAGCCTGCTTAGCGGCTGTGATAAGGGTGTGGCGCAGAACGCCCCGCCGCCACCGCCTGAAGTGAGCGCCGCGCCGGTGCTCATCAAGCCGGTGAGCCAGTGGGACAACTTTAATGGTCGCGTTGAAGCGGTGCAGAGCGTACAGCTGCGTCCGCGCGTCTCTGGCTACATCGAGTCAGTGAACTATCGCGAAGGGGATGAGGTTAAAAAAGGTCAGGTGCTCTTCACCATCGACGACCGCAGTTACCGTGCGGCGCTGGAACAGGCCCGGGCGGAGCTGGCCCGGGCGCGCAGCCAGGCGAGTCTGGCGCGCAGCGAATCGGGTCGCAGCGAGAAGCTGATTGGCACCCAGGCGATTTCGCGTGAGGTGTGGGAACAGCGTCGCGCTGCCGCCAGTCAGGCGCAGGCGGATGTACTGGCCGCCGAAGCCGCTGTCGATATGGCGCAGCTGAACCTGGACTTTACCCGCGTCACCGCGCCGATTGACGGTCGCGCCAGCCGCGCCATGATCACCCCCGGCAATCTGGTGACCGCCGGTGACAGCGCCAGTGTATTGACCACGCTGGTATCGCAGCAGCAGATGTATGTCTATTTCGACGTCGATGAAAACACCTTCCTTCACTATCAGGCGATGGCGCGTCAGGGCCAGCAGCGTCATGCGCTGCCGGTTGAGATTGCGCTGGTCGGCGATCAGGGTTTTCCGCATCAGGGCAAGGTCGATTTCCTGGATAACCAGCTGACCGCCAGCACCGGCACCATTCGTATGCGCGCCCTGCTCGACAATCAGGCGCGTCAGTTTACGCCCGGTCTGTTTGCCCGCGTGCGTCTGCCAGGCAGCGCGCAGTTCGAGGCCATGCTGATCGATGATAAGGCGGTGCTGACCGACCAGGATCGCAAATATGTCTACGTGGTGGATGGGGAAGGCAAAGCTCAGCGGCGCGATATTCAGCCCGGCGCGATGGTGGAAGGTCTGCGCATCGTCAAAGCGGGTCTGCAATCGGGCGACCGGGTGATCGTCGCCGGACTGCAGAAAGTGTTTATGCCCGGCATGCCGGTCACTGCTCAGCAGGTCGCCATGCGTGCGGCAGCCGCTCACTAATTCGAGGCCGCTATGGACTTTTCCCGCTTTTTTATCGACCGGCCTATTTTTGCGGCGGTGCTGTCAATCCTGATCTTCGTGACCGGGGTGATTGCTATCCCGCTGCTGCCGATCAGCGAATATCCCGACGTGGTGCCACCCAGCGTGCAGGTGCGCGCCGAGTATCCCGGCGCTAACCCGAAAGTAATTGCAGATTCCGTGGCGACGCCGCTGGAAGAGGCGATCAACGGCGTCGAAAATATGATGTACATGAAATCTGTGGCCGGTTCTGACGGCGTGCTGGTGACGACCGTCACCTTCCGTCCCGGCACCGATCCCGATCAGGCGCAGGTTCAGGTGCAGAACCGCGTCGCGCAGGCTGAAGCGCGTCTGCCGGAAGATGTGCGGCGTCTGGGTGTCACCACCCAGAAGATGTCGCCGACCCTGACGCTGGTCGTCCACATGTTCTCACCCAACAATACCTACGATTCACTCTACCTGCGTAACTACGCCACCCTGAAGGTGAAAGATGAGCTGGCGCGTCTGCCGGGCGTCGGTCAGATCCAGATTTTTGGCGCGGGCGAATATGCGATGCGCGTCTGGCTGGACCCGAACAAGGTGGCGGCGCGGGGCTTAACCGCCTCAGACGTAGTGACCGCGATGCAGGAGCAGAACGTGCAGGTTTCTGCCGGTCAGCTCGGCGCCGAGCCGCTGAAAAAGCAGAGCGATTTTCTGCTGTCGATCAACACGCAGGGACGGCTGGAGAGCGAACAGCAGTTTGGCGACATTATCCTGAAAACCTCAGAAGATGGTTCGCTGGTGCGCCTGCGTGATGTGGCGCGTATTGAGATGGGGTCCGGCAGTTACGCCCTGCGCTCACAGCTGAACAACAAAGATGCGGTCGGCATCGGTATTTTCCAGGCTCCGGGTGCCAACGCCATCGATCTCTCCAATGCGGTGCGCGCCAAAATGGATGAGCTGGCAACCCGTTTCCCCAATGATGTGAAATGGGCGGCTCCTTACGATCCGACGGTGTTTGTTCGTGACTCGATCAAAGCGGTAGTGCAGACCCTGCTGGAAGCGGTGATCCTGGTGGTGCTGGTCGTCATTCTGTTCCTGCAGACCTGGCGCGCCTCCATCATTCCCCTGCTGGCGGTGCCGGTGTCGGTGGTCGGAACATTCAGCGTGCTCTATCTGCTCGGCTTCTCGCTCAATACCCTGAGCCTGTTCGGGCTGGTGCTGGCGATCGGGATCGTGGTGGATGACGCCATTGTGGTGGTGGAGAACGTTGAGCGTAACATCGAGATGGGCCTGTCGCCGCGCGCGGCAGCCCATCAGGCGATGCGTGAGGTCTCCGGCCCGATTATCGCCATTGCGCTGGTGCTCTGTGCCGTATTTGTGCCGATGGCGTTCCTCTCCGGCGTGACCGGACAGTTCTATAAGCAGTTCGCTACCACTATCGCGATCTCCACGGTCATCTCCGCCATTAACTCCCTGACGCTCTCTCCGGCGCTGGCGGCGATGCTGCTGAAAGATCACCACGCGCCGAAAGACCGGCTGACGCGGATGATTGATGCGCTGTTTGGCTGGCTGTTCCGGCCCTTCAACCGCTTCTTTCAGCGCAGCGCACATGGCTATGAGTCGCTGGTTGGCCGGACGCTGCGTCGGCGTGGCGCGGTGTTCGCGGTTTACCTGCTGCTGCTGGCCGGTGCCGGATTTATGTTCCACACCGTGCCGGGCGGCTTTATTCCGACTCAGGATAAGCTCTACCTGATTGGTGGCGTGAAGATGCCGGAAGGCTCCTCGCTGGCGCGCACCGATGAAGTGATCCGTAAGATGAGCGAAATCGGGATGCAGACCGAAGGCGTCGCCTATGCGGTGGCGTTCCCCGGCCTGAATGCCCTGCAGTTCACCAATACGCCGAACAGCGGCACGGTGTTCTTCGGCCTGAAACCGTTCAGCGAGCGTAAGCACACCGCGGCGGAGATTAACGCGGAGATCAATGCGAAGATTGCCCAAATCCAGCAGGGCTTTGGCTTCTCGATTATGCCACCGCCGATTCTGGGGCTGGGTCAGGGCTCAGGCTATTCGCTCTATGTGCAGGACCGCGCGGGTCTGGGTTACGGTGCGTTGCAGACGGCGATTAATACGCTGTCGGGCAGCATCATGCAGACGCCGGGGATGCACTTCCCTATCTCCTCCTATCAGGCCAATGTGCCTCAGCTGGATGTGCAGGTGGATCGGGATAAAGCCAAAGCGCAGGGGGTGTCACTGACGGCGCTGTTCAGCACGCTGCAGACCTATCTCGGCTCCTCTTACGTGAATGACTTTAACCGCTTTGGCCGCACCTGGCGGGTGATGGCGCAGGCCGACGGCGAATTCCGCGACAGCGTCGAGGATATCGCCAACCTGCGCACCCGCAATGACCGCGGAGAGATGGTGCCGATTGGGAGCATGGTCAACATCACCACCACCTACGGCCCCGATCCGGTGATCCGCTACAACGGCTACCCGGCGGCCGATCTGATTGGCGATGCCGATCCGCGCGTGCTCTCTTCAGCGCAGGCGATGCGTCAGCTGGAAACGATGTCCGGTCAGCTGTTACCGAACGGCATGAACATCGAGTGGACCGACCTGAGTTATCAGCAGTCAACGCAGGGCAATACCGCACTGATTGTCTTCCCGATGGCGGTGCTGCTGGCCTTCCTGGTGCTGGCCGCGCTGTATGAGAGCTGGACGCTGCCGCTGGCGGTGATTCTGATTGTGCCGATGACCCTGCTCTCTGCCCTGTTTGGCGTCTGGCTGACCGGTGGAGATAACAACGTGTTTGTTCAGGTCGGACTGGTGGTGCTGATGGGGCTGGCCTGTAAGAACGCGATACTGATCGTCGAGTTTGCGCGCGAGCTGGAGATTCAGGGCAAAGGCATTGTAGAGGCGGCGCTGGAAGCCTGTCGTCTGCGTCTGCGTCCGATTGTGATGACCTCCATCGCCTTTATCGCCGGTACGGTGCCGCTGATTCTGGGTGAAGGCGCGGGCGCAGAGGTGCGCGGCGTGACCGGTATTACCGTCTTCTCCGGGATGCTCGGCGTGACGCTGTTCGGCCTGTTCCTGACCCCGGTGTTCTACGTCGCCCTGCGTAAGCTGGTGACGCGCCGGTCAGGTGATGCCGAAACCGTGACGGCGTAAACCCTCAACGTAAAAAGGGGCGATCGGATGATCGCCCCTTTTTTGTCCGTCATTCACAGACCAGTGCAGCACTGCCACACGAATCAACGCTGCCCTGATACCAGGCAAAAGCTCCGGTTAACGTCATGAAACGCCGTTTACCTTTAACGTTGAAGTCTTGCACTCAGATAATTTTTTATCTTTTCCAGGAAGCTTCGTTCGGTTTCTCCCCAGGGTTCAGGATTGAACTCTCCCTGGCTGATGGATTCAAACGTCTCAGTAAGTGATTGTTCATTCAGCGACAGCAAATACTCTGCCTCCAGACATACTTTTTCCGCTGTTTTTGGGTTCTCAGTTTCTAAATAACTGTCCAGCACTTCTTCGACCGTTTCCCCAAACAAATCATAATCCTGACCAAAAAACACCCGAATGAGGGTTCCAATATTTTTATAGCTTGTATTCATTGATAGCCTCAAAAGGACGGATATGCAGTCAGAAGATAATAGGGTTTGCCGTTAAACATTTTACGGTGCAAAACAATCCTGACAGCATAAGCTTCCAGACGGGTTGTACTACTCTGCCTGAAACCATAACCGACTACGGTCCGGGCCTGCCAGGTTAATTCCAGTATGCTTTCGCTTTTGGCTGCAGCCCAATACATGATCTTCCAGCGGTTCGCTTTCAAGCCAGCGCTGATGAATCGTTCTGCTTGCTCTATATTAACAAACGAGCTCGCAAGAGGTGTCTTTGGACTTCGTGCAAGACGTGCGAGTAAATCTGCTTCAGGAATGTTTACATGCTTAGCGATAGTATGTCCGCCAGCCTTAATACCTCTGACGGCTTCATGCTCCGCCAGCTTTAACTTACCGAATCGGACAGAGGCGACGCGTGCTGCGCCGGCAGCAAACGCAAACGCCATAGGTACAGAAATATCTACAGTTAAACCTATATTCATTGCAGTTTTATCATCAGCGCCAAGCTTTTGAGCCGTCGCTGATGCAACCTGGAAAGTTGCTGTACGCGTATTTCTGCCAGTCAGTATCTGATTAGCAGCCGCATTAATACTATCAAGGCTGTGTGCACCAACAACAACACATGCCGCTTTTGTCAATCCAGATGGATCTGGCGCGATACACAGCGCGGTTGCTCCGGTTAATTCCAGCGTTCCTAATGCAAGATTCAGCCCACCATACAATCGGTTACTGAGCGTTTCTCCTTCAGTTACCGTTTTATCCGAAATAACAGCGGTGAGCTGAACCGGGGACATCATGATTTTTATGCCATCATCCATAATGAAACCTCATTTGACCATTAGATACACAGCCAGATTGTATCGATCTTTCAGGTTTCAGATCCAACCAAAGTCAGAAAACATATTGACATAAAACTATTCATAAATGATTTCGGATGACGGGTAAAAATAATATTTCATAATTTTCATAACCTTAAATTATTGATCGTGAAGAACGGTGTCAGGCAGAGAGCTATCAGCTTTAAGTGTTTTTGAGGCAGGCATCACTATTTACTGGCATAAAAAAAGCCGCTCATCAGCGGCTCTTTTTGCAGAGATCGTCAATCTCTTCGGGTTCAGGTTCCGGTACAGCGGTGCAGTTGCTGGTATCGCGCTTTTTCAGCTCATTCAGCGCATCGGCAACGGTGCGTTTTGCCAGCACATCCAGTGACGCCTGCTCGGCTTCATCGGCTATCGATTTAAAGTACCAGCAGAGGTTAGCACTGACCAGACAGCGCGGAGCGACGTCGGGACGCGCAGCCCAGATTTTTTTATCCTCAATGACGGAGACATAGATATCCTTGAGGGTAATCTCCGCAGCCGGACGGCCCAGATGAATCGAGCCGGTACGTCCCAGCGTGGAGACGATAATGCCATCACGGGTCAGCGGGACCATCAATTTTCGTATGAAACTGGGATTCGCTTCCAGCCCGTAGGCCAGAATCGCGCTGGTAGAGCGTTTTCCCATTTGCTCCGCCATCGCTACGCTCAGAACCATTTGCAAAGCTGTCGGGAAGCGGTAATCAAGCATTTATTTATCCTGAGTTGCGGTGCATCTTCTTGTTTTATTGCCGCATAAATGAACAATCAATGAGCAATAAATATAACAAACACTGTTGCTTTTTTGAAGCAAACCGGCAGTCACAAGGCACGTATTCACCAAAGGCAGAGGCCCGATAGCACAAGCTGCTTAGCCTGTTCACTGCCCTGTTCCGGCGGAATCTGGAGCCGGACGCCTTCACGCAGAACGGGTCGATGCCGCCGATAATTGCTGCTTCAGCGCTATCACCAGTACCACGTTAAAGATTGCCAGGCCGCAAAGCAACCACAGCGTCGCCGTAGCGCCCATACTTTCAAAGACATATCCGCCAATCAGCGGCGTCAGTGCCTGCCCCATCAATGCCGGGCGCGCCATTTTACCCATCACGATGGCGTAAGACTCTGGTTTGACCATCGCCAGCGGTAAAGTTCCACGCACGATGGCACGTAGGCCATTTCCTGCGCCATAAAGCACCATACTCATCAGCGCCATCTGCGGCATTAATGCCAGCAACAGCAGGCCCAGCGCCACCAGCCCGACAGAAAAAAAGGCGGTACGGATAGGATGGCTGCGTTTAAAAGCGACATCGACAATACGGGAGCCCACCTGACACGGGCCGATTACGGCGCTGATCGCCAGCGCCGAAGCCAGCGTGTGACCACTCGCCTGCAACAGCGTAATAAGCTGCACTGAAACGGCGGTCATGATCACCGAAGCCAGGGTAAAAATGGCGCAGAGCAGCCAGAACAGCGCTGGCGCGATCTCTGTCGTGGCCGGCTGTGCCGGACGCTTTTTTAATGACCGGGTGAGATGACCAGCAGGCAAGGCAAACAGATAAGCAGGCAGCACGCATGCCACCATCAGCACAGCAACGATCAGCGAGGCGTCACGCCAGCCAAAACCGTGGATAAGCAGAGCCGTTCCCGGCCAGGCCAGCGTGGTGCAGAAACCGGAAATCAGCGTGATCCCGGTGATGGCAGCCCGAGCCTGACCGCCATAGCAGGTGCCCAGCGTGGCAAACAGTGCATCATACAGGCCCATCGCCATACCCACGCCGATAATGACCCAGGCAAACAGAAACAGTGGCAACGCGTGGCTGAGCGCCATGATGACCAGCCCCACCGCCATCACCAGCCCACTGAGTGCCAGCAGAAGACGGCCACCGGTACGGGCTATTATTCTGCCTGCCAGCGGTGACAGCAGGCCCGACACCAGAATCCCGAGCGACAGCGCACCATAAATCCACTGCTGGGACCAGCCCGTCTCAGCTGCGATGGGATTCGCCATCACCGCCATCAGGTAGAACGATCCTCCCCAGGAAAGTATCTGTACACAGCCCAGGGTAAAAATGGCGGCGATGCCCGGTTTAATGTTCTGATTCACATAGACTCTCTTCGTTAGCAGGCAAACCGTTTTATATCATGTTCCGCAGGCAGCCTGCATGTATCACGCACTTCTGACCTGGTGACCGGCAGCCTGCACGTTTTTGCATAACAGATTTATAGTATGTTGTAACTATAAGGTACTTGCAACTGCCGCAGGCTTCTGCCACATTGTGGACGTTGTAACTATGGAGGCTCATCATGACGCGCTACGACTTAGTGGCTGATATGCATCAATGTGTTAACGACCTGGAGCAGGCGCTGGGTGAACTGCGGGAGCAGATTGAAGCGCAGCCGCTGCTGATCGCCCGCGTTTTCAGCCTGCCGCCGGTGGTGAAAGGTCGCGAGCATGACGCGATAACCCGCATTGCCGTTGAGCAGCATCTGGGCGACAGCGCGCGGAAGATGGCGCTCGACCACTACTGCCGCCTCTTTATGCAGCATCAGTCAGAGCAACTGAGTACCAAGGCCGCCGTGCGTCTGCCCGGTGCCCTCTGCATTGAATGCGATGCAGAACGGGAAGCGGAGATCGGCGCGCTGGTCGATCTCATTAACCAGCTGAAAGCCCGGCTGGAGCAGCTGATTACGGTGGAGTCCGGCCTGCCGAGTGAAGCGCGATTCGAGTTCGTTCACCAGCATCTGCGCGGGCTGATTACCCTGAATGCCTATCGCACCATCACCCTGCTCAGCGCCCCGGACAGTCTGCGGTTTGGCTGGGCCAACAAACACATCATCAAAAATCTTAAGCGCGAAGAGGTCATTGCCCAGCTGGAAAAAAGCCTGAAGGCGGGACGCGCGCAGGCTCCGTGGTCGCGCGAACAGTGGGCGGAGAAAGTGCAGGAGGAGCTGGCCAGCGTGCGCGCCCTGCCCGCTTCAGCCCGCCTGAAGATCAAGCGTCCGGTTAAAGTCCAGCCGGTGGCGCGCGTCTGGCGCGCAGAGGAGAAAAAGCAGACTCAGCTGGCCTGCCCGTCACCGATTCTGGTGATCTGCCGCGATCGCAGTCAGGTTCCGGTACTGGGCGAGTTGCTCAACTATGACGCCGATAACATTACCTATCGTCATAAACCGGCCGCTGAGCCGCTCAATCTGCTGATCCCCCGGCTGCACCTCTGGGTTGACTGCCCGGTTTAACAGAGAGGCCGGAACGAACCGGCCTCATCGCGCATCACGTTACGACTTCATGCTGCCAACCATCTCTTCCGGCCGCACCCAGGCGTCAAACTCCTCTTCGGTGAGATAGCCGAGCTTCAGCGCTGAGCCTTTCAGGGTCAGCCCCTCTTTATGCGCCTTTTTGGCAATTTCGGCCGCTTTGTCATACCCGATATGGGTATTGAGCGCGGTCACCAGCATCAGTGACTCGTTGAGCAGCTGATCGATTCGCTCGCGCACCGGTTCAATGCCGATCGCACAGTGATGGTTGAAGCTGTCCATGCCATCCGCCAGCAGGCGAATCGACTGCAGGAAGTTATGGATAACCATTGGACGGAAAACGTTCAGCTCGAAGTTACCGGATGCGCCGCCCATGTTGATCGCGACGTCATTCCCCATCACCTGACAGCAGAGCATGGTCATCGCTTCACACTGCGTCGGGTTCACTTTGCCCGGCATAATTGAGCTGCCAGGTTCATTTTCCGGAATGGCAATTTCCCCGATGCCGCAGCGCGGGCCGGATGAGAGCCAGCGAACGTCGTTGGCGATTTTCATCAGGGACGCGGCCAGACCTTTCAGCGCGCCGTGCGCATGCACCAGCGCATCACAGGTGGCCAGTGCCTCGAACTTGTTAGGGGCCGTAACAAACGGCTGCTGCGTCAGTTCGGCCAGCGCCTTCGCCACGCGCACCGCATATTCCGGGTGCGTGTTGAGCCCGGTGCCGACGGCGGTTCCGCCCAGCGCCAGTTCTGCCACGTGCGGAATACTCTGCTCGATATGCTTCAGGTTGTGCTCCAGCATCGCTACCCAGCCAGAGATCTCCTGCCCCAGGGTCAGCGGCGTGGCATCCTGCAGATGGGTACGGCCAATCTTAACGATATCTTTGAAGGCGTCGGACTTCTGGCTCAGGGTAGCTTTGAGCACGTGGATCTGTGGGATCAGCTGTTCGCGCAGGGCGATCACGGCGGCAACGTGCATGGCGGTCGGGAAAACGTCGTTGGAGCTCTGGCTCTTGTTCACATCATCATTGGGATGGACCAGACGCGACATCCCCCGCTCCCCGCCGAGGATCTCACTGGCGCGATTCGCCAGCACTTCATTCATGTTCATATTGGTCTGGGTGCCGGACCCGGTCTGCCAGATTGCCAGCGGGAACTCATCACCATGTTTGTCAGCCAGTACCTCATCTGCCGCGCTGACAATCGCGTCTGCGCGGTCAGCAGGCAGCAGCCCCAGATCCCGGTTAACGCTCGCCGCGGCGCGCTTGGTCAGCGCCAGAGCATGAACCAGTGCCGTCGGCATCTTTTCTGTTGAGATGCGAAAGTGTTCCAGCGAGCGCTGCGTCTGCGCGCCCCACAGTTTGTCTGCCGGTACGTCGATGGGACCCATTGAATCTTTCTCAATGCGGTTGGCTGCCATGAATACGTCTCCTTAGCTTTGGTTTTAAAAATGACCGCCCGGTCGCGCTTCGCGTCTGGCACCGGGGCGTTCAGGATAGTAATACACAATAATTTAACATTATCAGAGCTTAGCGTCCTTTTGCGCTGGATATGTATTTTTACCGGCGGTTTCTGCTTTAATACCGGCAATCATTTCGCGTGAGAAAGGGTTAAACGATGCAAAAAATGAACAACTCGCTGCAGAATTACGCGTGGGGCAGTAAAACGGCGCTGACGGCGCTCTACGGTATCGCGAATCCTGAGGGTCTGCCGATGGCGGAACTCTGGATGGGTGCACACCCGAAAAGCCCCTCTGCCGTCATGGATCAGGGCCGCGAACGTTCGCTGCGCGACGTGATTGATGCTGCGCCTGACGCTATGCTGGGCGAGGCGGTGGCACAGCGTTTTGGTGAGTTACCCTTCCTGTTCAAGGTGCTGTGCGCCGACCTGCCGCTCTCCATTCAGGTTCATCCCAGCAAACACGTCGCGGAAGCGGGTTTTGCCCGTGAGAACGCGGCGGGTATTCCACTGACGGCCGCCGAGCGCAATTACAAGGATGCTAACCATAAGCCGGAGCTGGTCTATGCGCTGACCCCGTTTCAGGCGATGAACGCTTTTCGTCCGATGACGGAGATGGTTTCCCTGCTGGAGCCTGTGGCGGGCGCACATCCGCAGATTGCCCATTTCCTGCAGCATCCCGACAGGGAGACGCTGGCCACCCTCTTCCGGACGCTGCTCTCTCTGGAGGGGGACGCCAAATCGCTGGCGCTGGGCGTGCTGAAATCCGCACTTGATGCTCAACAGGGTGAGCCCTGGCAGACCATCCGCGTTATCGCGGCGGAATACCCGGACGACAGCGGACTGTTTTCCCCGTTGCTGCTGAATGTGATTACCCTGCAGCCGGGCGAAGCGATGTTCCTCTATGCCGAAACTCCGCATGCCTATCTTAACGGCGTGGCGCTGGAGGTGATGGCGAACTCGGATAACGTTTTACGCGCCGGGTTGACCCCGAAATATATTGATATTGCTGAGCTGATGGCGAACCTGAAATTTGAGGAGAAGCCTGCCAGCGCGCTACTGACCCAGCCGGTCCAGCAGGGTAACGCGCTGCGCTTCCCAATCCCGGTGGAAGATTTTGCCTTTGCCATTCATACCCTGAATGCAGAACCGCAGCCGCTGGCCCAGCAGAGCGCCGCGGTGCTGTTCTGTATTGAAGGTCAGGCCGTGATCGCCAGCGAGGCGCAGCAGCTGACCCTGAAGCCGGGCGAATCATGCTTTATTGCGGCCAGCGAATCGCCGGTTACGGTCGCCGGAACGGGCCGGCTGGCGCGGGTATTTAACGAGTTGGGGTGAAGCGGCTGACGGCATCGCGGTTAACTGCTATTATTTCAATCTATTAGCGCTAAACGCCTGCGGGCGTTTTTCTTCGGTCGTCGGGGTTAACCTGCGGCATAAGCGGACTCAAGGATAAGGACGAATCAGCAATGAAAAAGACCAATGTTGCCGTAGGTGTCATCATCGCACTGGGCGTGATCTGGACAGGCGCGGCATGGTTCACCGGCAAGCAAATCGAAAGTCACAGGGATGAGCTGGTACAGAATGCCAATGCTCAGCTGAATGCTTATGCCCCAAACAGCCGACTGAAGATCAGCTATCAGGATTACCAGCGCGGCGTGTTCAGCAGCAAAGTAAACCTGGTGGTGCAGGCTGACTCGCAGACGGAAGATAATCCCCTGCTGAAGCCGGGTCAGAGCGTTATCCTGAATGAAACCATCGACCATGGCCCCTTCCCGTTCGCTCAGCTGAAGCACTTCAACCTGATCCCGAGCATGGCGTCGGTGCATACCGAACTGGCTAACACCGATGCGGTGAAGAAGCTGTTTGAGCTGACCGGCAATAAGTCGCTGATTAATGCAGACACCCGCATTGGCTACAGCGGTGCCACCGACACGGCGCTGCGCATACTGCCCGTGGATTATCAGAATGCACAAACCGGTGAGCGTCTGGCGACCAATGGCGGAACCTTTAATGTCAGCGCGGACAACAAAGGCAATAAAGTCTCGCTGGACAGTGACGTCGATAGCCTGGCACTGACCACTAAAAATGAGATGGGCCAGCCGGTTCTGTTTACCGTCAATGGACTGAAACTGAGCGGGAATACGCACCTCAGCCCGGAAGGCGTGCGGATCGGTGACCAGGCGGTGGATATTGAGAAGGTCAATGCCAGCATCAACGGTCAGGACGCTCTGACGCTTCACAGGATGAAAGGCAGCTCCTCTTTCGATAACAGCAACGGCAAGATTGGCGGCAATATCGACTATAAAGTGGAAAGCGTGCAGCTCCAGAAGCAGGACTTTGGTCAGGCGGCGCTGAAGATGAAGCTGTCACAGTTTGATGCGCAGGCGGTGAAAGCCTTCTCCGATCGTTACAATGCGCAGATGCAGACGTTGCTGAATCAGCCGGGGATTACCGAGGACCCGATGCGTTATCAGGCGGGCGTCCATCAGATTCTGATGAGCAATCTGCCCCTGCTGCTGAAGGGCTCGCCCTCTGTCAGCATCGCGCCACTGAGCTGGAAAAATGATAAAGGCGAGAGCACCTTTAACCTGACGGCGAATTTCAACGATCCGTCGACCGTGACCGGCGAAGCGCAGAGTCTCAGCGCGATGGTGGATCGGGTGCTGAAAACCCTGGACAGCAAGCTGACCATCAATATGCCAATGGCGACTGAAACCATGCATAAAGTCGGTCTGGCCGAAGGTTATCAGGCGGATGACGCGCAGAAGCTGGCCGATCAGCAGGTGAAAGGTCTGGCAGCCATGGGGCAGATGTTCCGTCTTACGCAGCAGCAGGATAACAATATCGTGACCAGCCTGCAGTACGCTAACGGCCAGGTGAACATGAACGGCGATAAGATGACGCTGGAACAGTTCCTCTCCCGCTATATGCTGGGCATGCCAACCAGCGAAGGGATGCCACAGTAATTTTCTGAGCCCCTCTGAGGCGACCTTCGGGTCGCCTTTTTTATGCCTGAAGGCCGCGGCCCCCCTGTTTAACGCCGGTAGTGCGTAATTAAGCAGCATCCGGTGCCGCTGTTGCGCAAATAACTGGCGTGGTTGCGCAAGATATTTTTATAATGCTCTGCACTTCACCGACAACTCAGCGAGTGCGCCATGATCGATTCTAAAATTCCTCTGACTGACATTCATCGCCACCTTGATGGCAACATTCGTGCACAAACCATTCTCGATTTAGGCCGCCAGTTTAACCTTGCCCTGCCCGCCTCAACGCTGGAGACCCTGCGCCCGCATGTGCAGGTTGGCGAGAATGAACCCGATCTGGTGAGCTTTCTGCAAAAGCTCGACTGGGGCGTGAAAGTGCTGGGCGACCTGGATGCCTGCCGCCGGATTGCGCAGGAGAATGTGGAAGATGCGGCCCGTGCAGGCATTCATTATGCGGAACTGCGCTTCTCGCCAGGCTATATGGCGATGACCCACAATCTGCCGATTGCCGGCGTGGTTGAAGCGGTGATCGACGGCGTGCGTGCAGGCCGTCAGCAGCATGATGTTGATGTGCGCCTGATTGGCATCATGAGCCGTACCTTTGGCGAAGAGGCCTGCCTGAGTGAACTGGATGGTCTGCTGGCCCATCGCGATCACATCACGGCGGTCGATCTGGCGGGTGATGAGCTGGGCTTCCCGGGCAGTGAGTTTCTGAGCCACTTTAATCAGGCGCGCGACGCCGGTTTCCGCGTCACGGTGCATGCCGGTGAAGCGGCCGGCCCGGAGAGCATCTGGCAGGCGATTCGGGAGCTGGGCGCGGAGCGTATCGGCCACGGCGTGAAAGCCATTGAAGATCGCGCGCTGATGGATTTCCTCGCGGAGCATCATATCGGCATTGAATCCTGCCTGACCTCCAATATTCAGACCAGCACCGTGTCGTCACTGGCACAGCATCCGCTGAAGACGTTCCTGGAGCATGGCATTCTGGCGACCATCAACACCGATGACCCGGCGGTTCAGGGGATTGAACTCGCCCACGAGTATCATCATGCCGCCCCGGCAGCGGGACTGAGCGCCGCACAGATCCGTCAGGCACAGGAAAACGGTCTGACGATTGCGTTTCTCAGCGAAGCAGAGAAAGCGGCCATCCGCGCCCGCGTGCAGTAATCTGCCTGTAAGCCATAAAAAACGGGCCGGTAATCCGGCCCGTTTTCAGTGCTGCGTCACACGCTGCGAATCAGACGCGCTTCAGCGACATCGTCTGGCGCTTCTCGGCGGATTGCAGACCCAGTTCGATCAACTCCATCACCTGAATCGCCTCTTCCGCGGTGACCGGATTGTTTCCGCGTCCGGCAATCGCATCCCGGATGGCCGCATAATAGGCCGGATAATTACCCGGCTGAGTCAGCTGAGTGGTTTCCGTCAGAGCATCGCCCTCGACCAGCGTCAGGGTGCCATCGCGCATGTCGTAGCCCCAATCCTCCTGTGGCGGGAAGTTCCCCGACTTCAGACGATCTTCCTGCGGGTCCAGACCATATTTGATGTAACTGCCGCGCGTGCCGTGAACGGTGTAGCGGGCGGATTCCGCTGCCACCAGCATGCTGGCGTGTAACACCACCCGACGCTGCGGATAGGTCAGCGTGGCGTGGAAATAGTCTGTGGTCTGCGCGCCCGGACGCATCTCCGCCAGGTCAACGTTGATGGCGACCGGCGGACCAAACAGCTGCAGCGCCTGATCCAGCAGATGCGGCCCCAGGTCATACCAGATGCCGCTGCCTGCGCCTTTCATTTCGCGCCAGCGGTTGCGCACTTCAAGACGGAAGCGGTCAAAGTGTGACTCGAAGTAGCGCACCTCGCCCAGCGTGCCTGCCTCCAGCAGGGATTTCAGCGTCAGAAAGTCGCTGTCCCAGCGGCGGTTGTGGAACACGGAAAGCAGCAGCCCTTTGGCTTTAGCCAGCGCATCCAGCTCGCGCGCCTGTGACAACGTCACGGTAAAAGGCTTATCGACGACGACATGCTTACCGGCATTCAGCGCCGCTTTCGCCAGTGGAAAATGTGTGTCGTTCGGGGTAGGAATCACAATTAACTGCAGGGTCGGGTCGTCCAGCAGTGCCTGAGGATCGGACACGACCTGAACGGCGGGCCAGTCGGCGTGGACTTTGCTGGCGTCGCTACTGGAGATGGCGGCCAGCTCAACGTCCGGTGTTCCCGCGATCAGCGGGGCGTGAAACGTTTTACTGGCAAAGCCGTAGCCGATCAGACCAACACGTAATTTATCGCTCATTTTGGTTCCTCGTTGTCGCTAACCTGAATGATTTAAGACCATTAACCAGGTGAGAACAAGGCGGAATTCCCCGAAAAAACTAAGAGATAGCACTTCGGGCCAGCGGCCAGGCGGTCTGGGCGGCCAGACTGTCGTGTGCATCCTGATTGCGGCGGCGGAAATCGCTGGGACTGACGCCGACCCGCTTGCGGAATACCCGGGAGAAGTAAAGCTGGTCGTCATAGCCCACTTCACGGCCGACCGAAGCAATGGGCTCCTGAGTGGTCTGCAGCAGCAGTTTTGCACGGATGACCCGCTGATCTTCACGCCAGCGCAGCAGGTTAACGCCCATCTGCTCGCGGAACAGGTGCGCCAGCCGCGACGGTGACAGACAGACGTGGCGCGCCACCTCCTCTATCCTGACCTCGCTGGCGAGATGGTTGGTGACATACTGGCAGGCTTCAATGACGCGCGGATCGCGGATTAACTGATGGCTGCGCGGATCTTCTTCTACCGCACGCAGCAGCAGCCGTTCCAGCAGGTTCATCGCCAGCTCTTCAGCAAAGCGGCGGCCGGAGTTATGTGTCTGTTCGATACTGGCAAACAGGCGGTCGAACTCACCGCGCAGCGATTCCGGCAGCAGCAGGCGGCCGACGCCCTCCTGCTCATCCTGCCAGCGCAGCCAGTCGTGCCAGTAGGCGCGAGGACGGAAGTAAACCCAGCGATGGAACCACTGCGGGCTGTCCGGTGCGCGGCCATAATAGTGGGCGGTCTTAGGCTGAAACAGCAGCATTTCGCCGGGCTCGCAGTCAAAGGCCCGCTCGCCATCAAACACCCGCCCTTTTCCTTTAATGGTGAGATTCAGAATGTAACCTTTCATGCCGTGCGGGCGATCGATAAAGAAGTCGAGCGGTCCTTCTGCGGTGATGGGCGTCAGCCCTGCCACCAGCCAGGCATTGAATGAATAGCCGGGCAACAGGGGGTTTTGCTGCCCGGCCGGTAATTCACGGTGATACATAGCGTCCTCACTCAGTCTGTTATTGTTCAGATAGCCCGCAGAGGCGTCAGCGTCTGCGGGCCAACGGCTCGCGCAATCAGGCTTTTTTCTGTTTGTAACGGTCGAATATCACCGCAGCTAACAGTATCAGACCGCGCACCACATACTGTGAGAATGGCGAGATATTCAGTAAATTCATCGCATTCTCAACGGTGCCGAGGATCAGGACGCCCGCCACCACGTAGGAAATTTTACCGATGCCGCCCTTCAGCGATACGCCACCCAGAACACAGGCGGAGATCACCACCAGCTCATAGCCGATGGAGGTCATGGGCTGGCCGCTGGTCATACGCGACGCCAGGATGATGCCCGCCGCCGCCGACACCAGGCCGGAGAGAACAAAGATGATGATGCGGGTCCGCACTACCGGCACACCCGCCAGCCGCGCCGCCTCTTCATTGCCACCGATCGCCAGGGTGTTGCGACCAAAGGTGGTTTTGTTGAGCAGGAAGCCGAAGATCAGCATCGTGGCCAGGGTCAGCCAGATCGGGGCCGGCACGCCAAACCAGTTCGCAAAGCCCAGTTCAAAGAAGCGCTCATCTTCAATGCCGACCGCCTTGCCGTCAGAGAAGATGTAGGCCAGACCGCGCACGATCTGCATGGTGGCCAGCGTGGTGATCAGCGCATTGATTTTAAGACGGGCAATCACAAAACCGTTGATAAAGCCGGTGATCATGCCGAGCACCAGACCGGCGGCAACGCCAATCCACAGGCTTTCGGTCATGTTGATCACCACCGCGGTAACCACCCCTGCGCAGGCGATCACCGAGGCGACCGAGAGATCAAAATCGCCGGAAGCCAGACAGAAGAGCATGCCGCAGGCGACCATGCCGGACATCGACATCGCCAGGCCCAGGCCTTTCATATTGATAAATGAGCCGAAGTTCGGCACAAAGATCGCACAGACAATAAACAGCAGTGCAAATACCACCAGCATGCCGAAGTTGTCCCAGATGCGACCTAACTGCAGGCCGCCGCGTGATGCAGGCTGCGGCGTATTTGAGGTCGTGGATGAAGCCATGATGATCTCCTGTCAGGCCACGGCGGCCGCTTGAGTGGTTTTGGGCATGGCCAGGCTCAGCGTCTGCTGCTCCGTGGCGTCGTCGTGCAGCAGTTCACCGGCGATAGCACCTTCGCGCATCACCACAATCCGGTCGGCCAGGCCCATCACCTCCGGCAGGTCACTGGAGGCAAACAGCACCGCAATGCCCCGGTTGGCCAGCTGATAAATCAGGTTATAGATTTCATGCTTGGCGCCGACATCGATACCGCGCGTCGGCTCATCGAGCAGGATCACTTTCATCTCCTCCGAGAGCCAGCGCCCCAGGATCGCCTTCTGCTGGTTGCCGCCGGAAAGGTTCATGATCAGCTGATCGGCGCTGGGCGTTTTAATGTTGAGTGAGCGGATATGGCTGTCGGCGTTTTTGCTTTCCCAGCCATTTTTAATCAGGCATCCGGCGGTGAGGTTGTGGCGACGGGCGCTGATGTTGATGTTGTCACGCACCGAGTGCACCGGGATGATGCCTTCGGCTTTGCGATCTTCCGGACAGAGCATGATCCCCGCCCGGATGGCGTCGATCGGCTCGCGCAGCGGCAGCAGTTTGCCGTCCAGAATCACCTGACCACCGCGCAGACGGGTGCCGCCAAACAAGCCTTTCAGCAGTTCGCTGCGTCCCGCGCCAACCAGACCAAACAGCCCGACAATTTCCCCGGCATGGACTTTCAGTGAAATCGGCGTCCGCACGCCCTTCGCTTCGACCCGATCCAGTTCCAGCCGCACCGCCCCCACAGGCCGTGGCGCATAGCCATAGATATCGCCGAGGTTACGGCCCACCATCGCCTGCACCAGATCGTCGTGATGGGTATTGGCCATATCCGTAAAGGTGCGCACATAACGGCCATCTTTGAAGACGGTGATGGCGTCGCTGAGGGCAAAAATTTCCTCCATGCGATGCGACACATAGAGCACCACCCGGCCCTCCTGGCGGAGCTGGCGGATGACGCGGAACAGGTTGTCGATTTCACGCGCCGACAGTGAACTGGTCGGCTCATCAAAGGCGATAATGCGCGCGTTGCGCGCCAGCGCTTTGGCAATCTCCACCATCTGCCACTGTCCCAGCGACAGATATTTCAGCGGCATATCGGGGTCGATATCCATGCCGAGATTTTTCAGTTGCAGGCCGGCTTCGTAACGCATCAGCCGGCGGTTGACCAGCCCATGTTTGTGCGGGATCTGACCGAGATAGATGTTCTCCGCCACGCTCATTTCCGGCACCAGATGGAGCTCCTGGTAAATAATGGCCACGCCCGCATCCAGCGCATCGGTGGTACGCTGAAAGTTCATCGGCTGGCCTTTGATCCGAATCTCACCGCCGCTCGGCTGATAACTGCCGCTGAGTATTTTTAACAGCGTCGATTTGCCTGCGCCGTTCTCGCCCATCAGCGCATGGACTTCACCGCCCCGGCAGTCGAAGGAGATATCCTGCAGCGCTTTCACGCCAGGAAAGGTTTTACTGATGCCATGAAACGACAGAAAAGCTGAATCAGTGTTCATGTTTATCCTCACTCTTGCACGTCGCCGGCCTGTGCGGGCGGGCGACGTGAAGCAGGCTATGCAGGATGCCAGGCGGCGAAACGCCTGGCAGGCTCAGGGTTACATCAGTCCTTTTTTCGCCAGTTCAGTTTTGAAGTTGTCACGGGTGATCAGCACCACATCGGTGACCTCAGTGAATTTCGCCGGCTCTTCGCCTTTGCTCACCCAGTTGTAGAGCATCTGGCTGCTCTTATAACCATGGATATCCGGGCTTGGCAGCAGCGAGCCGTAGAAGCCGGTCGCTTTGTCTTTCGACAGTTCACTGACCGCATCCACGCCGTTGATACCGATGCCGATGACGTCAGCCGCTTTAAAGCCCTGACCTTCCGTCGCGCGCACGCCGCCCAGCACGGTGTTGTCGTTCATGCCAACAATCAGCCAGTGTTTGACTTCAGGATGCTGCACCAGCAGGGAGTTACCGGCGTCAAAGGCGCCAGGGATGTCGTTGGATTTGGTCGGAACCTGATAGATCTGAGCGGCCGGGAAGCCCGCAGCTTTGATGGCGTCCATCGATCCACCGGTACGACGGCGTGCGGTATCCAGTTCGTTGGCGGTAATCGCCATCACGCCGGTGGTTTTCACATCCCAGCCGCGCTTCTGCATCTCTTTATAAAGCTCCTGCCCCTGACGTTCGCCGATTTTGGTGGCGGCCATCATCACCAGCGGCACGGTATCCATCGGTTTGCCTTTGGCGGTCACAAACTGATCGTCTACGGCAATGACTTTCAGGCCGTAGCCCCGCGCTTTCGCCATGATGGCGGAGCCCAGCTTGGGATCGGGCGTACAGATGACGAAGCCTTTCGCGCCGTTTGCGGCAAGGCTGTCGATAGCATTCAGGGTTTTTTCACCATCCGGGACGGCAATTTTGATGACGTCGAAGCCGAGATCTTTGCCGGCTTTATCGGCAAATTTCCATTCCGTCTGGAACCAGGGTTCTTCTGGTTGCTTGACTAAAAAACCCAGCTTCATGGTCTCGGCGATAGCGGATTGTGACATAACCGCTGCCAGGCCGATGGCCGCGAATGCTTTAGTGAATTTATGCATGATGCTCTCCGGTACCAGGTTATTTTTCGCTGCTCATAACGAATCGGTGTAAGCGCTACCAGTTGGTCTTGTTTTGAGGGTACAGCCATAAATCAGTGCGTTAGATTGCTATGTGTTGTCAGCCTGTCCAGACGCTGGGCTAGTTTTAGCGGTATTGGCGGAGAAAAATGTAGAGCGGTATCACATCTTAAAATCACGACAAAATGATCCATATATTCAGCAAATTTAACCGGAGCTTAACTTTTGCAATGGATCACAAAATCACTGCCGATGGCAGGAAAGTGCATATTGTCAGCCAGCCATGACTAACTGTTCCGGCGCGCCGAACCCAGGATACAGGAGTTAACTAACTACAGGAGATTCCGATGCGTGCTGGAGCCATCACCCTTGGGCTGGACTTTGGTAGTGATTCGGTGCGTGCGCTGGCCGTCGATTGTCACAGCGGCAGCGAGCTGCAGAGTGCGGTGTGCAGCTACCCGCGCTGGCAGCAGGGTCTGTACAGCGATCCGCACACCAACCGTTTTCGTCACCATCCACAGGATTACATCGACGCCATGGAGCAGGCGCTGCTCGGCGTACTGAACGCCCTGAGCGAAGATCAGCGCAACGCCGTCGTCGGCATTGGCGTCGACAGCACCGGTTCGACCCCGGCGCCCATCGATCGCGACGGCAATGTACTGGCGCTGCGCCCGGAGTTCGCTGACAACCCCAACGCAATGTTTGTGCTGTGGAAAGATCACACTGCAATAGAAGAAGCGGAAGAGATCAATCAGCTCTGTCACAGCGGCCGTTTCACGGATTACAGCCGCTATATCGGCGGCATCTACTCCTCTGAATGGTTCTGGGCAAAGATTCTGCACGTGTCGCGGGAAGATGCGGCGGTGCGTGACGCGGCGGTCTCCTGGGTGGAGCTGTGTGACTGGGTGCCTGCCCTGTTAAGCGGCACGACCGCGCCCGACAGACTGCGGCGTGGCCGCTGCGCAGCCGGGCATAAAGCCCTGTGGCATGGCGACTGGAACGGCCTGCCGGATGTGGATTTCCTCAACGCGCTGGATCCGCTGTTAACGCAACAGCTGGACTCGCCTCTCTTCACTGAGACCTGGACCGCCGATCTGCCGGTCGGCACGCTCAGCCCGGAATGGGCGCAGCGTCTGGGGCTGACGCAGACCGTTACGCTCTCCGGTGGCGCGTTTGACTGCCATATGGGCGCGGTCGGAGGCGGCGCCAGACCTTACACCCTGGTGAAAGTGATCGGCACATCAACCTGCGACATCCTGATCGCTGACAGCGTAAAGGTCGGCGATCGCGATATTAAAGGCATCTGTGGTCAGGTGGATGGCAGCGTGATACCGGGAGCGATTGGGCTGGAGGCGGGTCAGTCCGCCTTTGGTGATATCTACGCCTGGTTCAGCCGGTTACTGGGCTGGCCGCTGCAACAGGCGGCTGAGCGTCACCCTGAGCTGAAACCTCAGCTGGCGGAGATGCAAAAGAGTCTGATTAAAGATCTGACCGATGCCTGGGCTGCTAATCCGCAGCTCGACCATCTGCCGGTGGTGCTGGACTGGTTCAACGGTCGCCGCACGCCGAATGCCAATCAGCGGCTGAAAGGGGTGATTACCGATCTGAATCTGGGTACCGATGCCCCGGCGCTGTTTGGCGGTCTGGTCGCGGCGACGGCATTTGGTGCGCGCGCCATTATGGAGTGCTTCGAGCAGCAGCAGATCCCCGTCGAGAGCATTCTGACGCTGGGCGGCATCGCGCGGAAATCTCCGGCGATTATGCAGGCCTGCTGTGACGTGATGAACCGCCCACTGGATATTGTCGCCTCTGATGAGTGCTGTGCGCTGGGTGCGGCCATTTTCGCCGCGGTCGCTGCCGGTGTTCACGCCAGCGTTGCCGAGGCGCAGCAGGTGATGGCCAGCCCGATCGCCGTCACGCTGCAACCCGATCCGGCGCGTGTCGCCCGCTATCAGCAACTCTATCAACGCTATCAACAATGGTGCGTGACGGCTGAACCGCAGTACGCCGCCCGCCCCGCTTCCGCTACGAGCCTGGCCCAGCAGGCGTAATTGTTGCAGGCAGTCTGTACCCGGACAGCGCAGAACAAGCAGCCGTACACGGAGTACGTGAGGATTACTCGCTGTGCTCGCCCCTTCAGGGCCGCCCTTCAGGGCGTTCAGGTTGCTAAAGCAGCCTGTGTGAGCACTGCCCGGGTTCAGAATGACAAATAAATTAGCCTATTAGATAGGCGCAAAGTAAAGGAGTGGTTTTATGGAACAGTCAAACAGCTACAGCGTGTGGTTTGTCATCGGCACGCAGCACCTCTACGGGCCGGAGACGTTACGCCAGGTTGAACAGCATGCGCGTCAGGTCGTCGAGGGCCTGAATCAGTCCGGGTTACCGCTGCGCCTTGAGCTTAAGCCGCTGGTGAAATCACCGGATGAAGCGCTGTCCCTGTGTCGCGACGCTAACTATGACCAGCAGTGCGCCGGCATCATTACCTGGCTGCACACGTTCTCTCCGGCCAAAATGTGGATTGGCGGCCTGAGCGTGCTGAATAAGCCTCTGCTGCAATTTCACACCCAGTTCAATGCGGAGATCCCGTGGGACAGCATGGACATGGATTTTATGAACCTGAACCAGACGGCGCACGGCGGTCGTGAGTTCGGTTTTATCGGTGCCCGCATGGGTCTGCAGCACAGCGTGGTGACCGGACACTGGCAGGATAGCGCCAGCCAGCAGCGTCTGGGCAACTGGATGCGTGCGGCCCTGGCGAAACAGGCCAGTCAGCAGCTGAAAGTGGCGCGTTTTGGCGACAACATGCGTGAAGTGGCCGTAACCGAAGGTGATAAGGTCGCTGCACAGATTCAGTTCGGCTATTCGGTGAATGGCTGGGGCGTGGGCGATCTGGTTGAGGTGATCAATGGCGTCAGCGATGGCGATGTGAATGCGCTGATCGACGAGTACGAAAGCCTCTACCGCTTTTCCGATGTCGCCGCCTCTGGTGGTGAAAAGCGTCAGAACGTGCTGGATGCGGCTCGTATCGAACTGGGTCTGAAGCAGTTCCTTGAAGCGGAAGGCTGCCACGCCTTTACCACCAACTTCCAGACCCTGCATGGCATGACCCAGTTACCGGGTCTGGCGGTGCAGCGTTTGATGGGTCAGGGGTATGGTTTTGCGGGTGAAGGCGACTGGAAGACCGCTGCACTGCTGCGTATTTTCAAAGTGCTGGCAGGCGATCGCAAAGGTGGCACCTCATTTATGGAGGATTACACCTATCACTTCTCACCCGGCAACGACCTGGTGCTCGGCTCGCACATGCTGGAGGTCTGCCCGTCGATCGCCATTGAAGAGAAACCGCTGATCGATGTGCAGTTCCTGGGCATTGGTAATAAAGCTGACCCGGCGAGGATGATCTTCTCCACCCCGGCCGGTCGTGCGATTAATGCCAGCGTGATCGATATGGGCGACCGTTTCCGTCTGCTGGTGAATGTGGTCGATGCGATTGAACAGCCGAAACCGCTGCCGAAATTGCCGGTTGCCCGTGCCCTCTGGAAAGCGCAGCCGTCACTGGCGACCGCATCCGAAGCGTGGATTCTCGGGGGTGGCGCACACCATACGGTCTTCAGCCAGGCACTGACGCTCGACGACATGTATCTGTACGGCGAGATGAACGATATCGAGGTGCTGGTGATTGATGAGCACACCCGCCTGCCCGCGTTTAAAGACGCGCTGCGCTGGAACGAGGCGTACTACCGGTTAAAACGTTAATGGGTGATTCCTGGCGCTTTGCATCTCTTTAAAAAAGAGATGCAGGGCCCGGAAGCCGCCGTATGTCAAAAACCAGTGCTATTCAGTCGGGAATCGCGGGCGTTCCGTAAAGTTGCCGTAAATACATCCCTGTAGGCTCGTCCGCCGCATCCATGCGGCGGACGCTTTACTTCACTGCCCGGCATCCCCTAACGCCTCATAATTCCGCTCGAATTTTGTACAGCAATGATCGAACCCAACCGGGAAGGAATGGTATGCCTGAAGAGCAAAGCGTCCGCGCCAGGGATGGCGCGGCCGATCCGCATGGATGCGGGAACCCTTTGCGATCAGGCATACCTTTCCTGACCTTTCACCTGCTACCAACAGCGACGCCTTTTTTGTGCAATAAACGCACAAGCCCGTGCTTTTCAGTCGGGAATGACGGGCGTTCCGTAAAGTCGCCGTAAATACCTCCCTGTAGGCTCGGCCGCCGGACGACTCGCCTCATCCCTGAGGCTCGCCCGCAAGCGGGCCAACGCTTCGCATTGTTCAAAAACGCTCCGGGCGTTTTTGTCCATGCGGCGGACGCTTTACTCCACTGCCCGCCATCCCCTCCTTTTTGTAGCGCCTGAGCGAATGTTCAGACACCCAGTGCATCAACAACTGTGAATAAAACACCGAGTCAGATCCGCCTCCGACCCGTTCCTCCTGCCTCACATTCCGCTCGATTTTATTACAGCAATGATTAAGCCCGACCGGGAAGGAATGGTATGCCTGAAGAGCAAAGCGTCCGCGCCAGGGATGGCGCGGCCGATCCGCATGGATGCGGGAATCCTTTGCGATCAGGCATACCTTTCCTGACCTTGCACCTGCCATCAACAGCGACGCCTTTTTGTGCAATTAGCACACAAGCCCGTGCTTTTCAGTCGGGAATGGCGGGCATTCCGTAAAGTCGCCGTAAATACCTCCCTGTAGGCTCGGCCGCCGCATCCATGCGGCGGACGCTTTACTCCACTGCCCATCATTCCCTCCTCTATGTGGTATTTGAGCTTGTCTTTAAAAGCTAAATACCAGGGCCGCATTCTGTAGCGTTATTCGTTATGAACTGGATGACATTGCGGCAAGGGAATACTGGCTGGGTGAGGTCGTGACAGACAAAAAATTCCGCGGCCAGGGCGTGGCAAAGGCGCTGATTCAGCGGGCGATTGCACGCGCCAGACAACAGCAGATCGCTAAACTCTGGCTCTATACCCCCGACCAGCAGGCGTACTATCAGCGTTCAGGATGGCAGGCGGTGGAGCAGCGGCACATAGCCGGAGAAGAGGTGACCGTGATGGGGCTTAACCTTGCGCAGTAACGGGCGGCTCCTGTGAGCCGCCCTCTCATCTCAGGAACTCAATCGCTTAACCGGCGCGTTCTGCTGACGATCCCAGATCACCGTCAGTAACCGCTGCAGGGCGATAAAGGCAAACAGCAGAATCCCGATGGCGATTTTGGTCCACCAGGAACTCAGCGTGCCGTCGAAATTTATCCATGTCTGAATCAGCCCCTGAATCAACACACCAAACAGCGTGCCTAACACCGTGCCGACACCGCCTGACAACAGCGTGCCGCCAATCACTACCGACGCGATTGCATCCAGCTCTACCCCCAGCCCGGCCAGCGCATAGCCTGCTGAGGTATAGATCGAAAACACAATCCCGGCCAGCGTGGCCAGCGTGGTGGAAAGCATATAGATCTTAATGGTGGTGGCGCGCGTCGACACCCCCATCAGCTGCGCCGATGTCAGATTGCCGCCGATGGCGTAAACCCGATTACCAAAGCGGGTGCGGTGCGCCAGAATAATCCCGCCCACCACTACCAACAGCATAATCACCGCCAGCAGACTCAGCCGCCCGCCGCCCGGTATTTTCCACGCCAGACCCGACAGCGTCGTATAAAACGGATGATCGATGGGAATCGAATTCTCGGACACCAGATAGCTGCATCCGCGCAGGAAAAACATCCCTGCTAACGTAATAATAAACGCCGGGATCTTCAGCGCATCGATCAGCCAGCCCATCATGGCACCAAACAGCGCCCCCAGCGCCAGAATCAGCGCAAACGCCAGCAGCGGATTGAGATGAAAATCGCCAATTGCCCGCGCCAGAAATACGCCGGTAAAGGCGATCACCGCGCCGACCGACAGATCGATACCCCCCGATAAAATCACGAAGGTCATTCCCACCGCGATAATGCCCAGAAACGCATTGTCGGTCAGAATGTTGCAAATCACCCGGGTTGAGGCAAAGCCCGGAAACTGCGTCAGGCAAAACAGGTAACCCGCCACAAACACCAGCAAGGTGATCATCAGCGGAAGATGACGTTTGATCATGTCGGCCGTCTCCTTTTCAACATCGCAATAAACCGCAGTGACTGCAGCAACAGCACGCACATCACCACCACCGCTTTCACCACCTGGTTCAGCTCAGGCGGGAAACCGGAGAGCAGAATCCCGGTATTCATCGACTGAATGATCAGCGCCCCAATCAGCGACAGCACCAGATTAAAACGACCGCCCATCAGCGAGGCTCCGCCGATCACCACGGCCAGAATCGCATCCAGCTCCAGCCATAAACCGGCGTTGTTCGCATCCGCTCCGCGAATATCCGCCGCCACAATCAGCCCCGCCACGGCGGCACAGACACCGCTGATCGCGTAGGTCGACATCACCACCAGCCAGCCTGTCACCCCGGCATTGCGGGCCGCGCGCAGGTTGATCCCGACCGCTTCGATAAACAGACCTAGCGCGGTCTTGCGCGTCAGCAGCCACACCGCCAGCGCCACGACCAGCGTAATCCAGACCGGCACCGGCAACATCCACAGTGCGCCGTTGCCAAACCAGCCCAGACTGTCGCTGTCGAAGGTCACAATCTGCCCCTGGGTAATCAACTGGGCGATACCCCGTCCGGCCACCATCAGGATCAGCGTGGCGACAAACGGCTGAATGCGCAGCAGCGCTACCAGCACTCCGTTCCACACGCCGCAGGCCAGCCCGGTTCCCAGCGTGGCAAGGATGATAAACGGCACCCCGTGACCGGCTACGGTCAGCGTCGCGGCGGTTGCGCCGGCTATCGCCATCACCGCACCCACGGAAAGATCGATGCCGCCGGTAGCGATCACCAGCGTCATACCAATCGCCAGCAAGGCGACGGGCGCCGCGCGGTTCAGGATATCGATCGGGCTGCCGAACAGACGCCCGTCCTGCAGATGCACGGCAAAGAAGTTATTCGCCACCAGACTGTCAATCAACAGCACCAGCAGCAGCGCCGCAATCTGCGGCATCCCCTGCGGCAGCTTCAGTTTGCGACGCGGCGTTTTTTCAGAAGTCATAGGAGACTCAAGCATGTTTTACTCCTCCGTCAGCGATGGCATTGACAATCGACGCGACCGAAAGCTGCTCCAGGGGGATTTCTGCCACCTGCTTCAGATCGCGCATGATCAACACCCGATCGGCATAGCCCACCAGCTCTTCGAGTTCAGAGGAGATCACCAGCAGCGCCAGACCGTCGGCGCACAGGGATTCGATTAAACGGATAATCTCGGCGTGCGCGCCCACATCAATGCCGCGCGTCGGCTCGTCGAGGATCAAAAACTGCGGTTTCGTCACCAGCCAGCGCGACAGCAGCACCTTCTGCTGGTTGCCGCCCGATAACAGCTCTACCGGCTGCTCCGCGTGCGGTGTGCGGATGCCCAGACTTTTAATGAAACGGTCGGCAATCGCCTGCTGCTCGCGCTTTTTAATCGGGCGTAGCCAGCCACGCTGCGCCTGCAACGCCAGGATGATGTTTTCGCGAACCGAGGCCGCGCCAATAATCCCGTCGGTCTTCCGATCCTCCGGGCAAAAACCCATTCCCAGCTGTGAGGCTCTGGCCGGGTTGGTAATGCGCTGCACTTTACCTTTGATCTTCGCCGTGCCGCGATCGGCGCGCCGGATGCCAAACAGCACTTCAGCGGTTTCGGTGCGTCCGGATCCTAACAGCCCCGCCAGCCCGACCACTTCGCCAGGGCGGACCGCCAGGTTAAAGGGTTCAATGGTGCCTTTTCTGCCGTAATCTTCAAACGAGACGACCGGCTGATTGCTGCGCAGCGTGCTGCCCTGCCGCTGCAGCGCCGTCTCCAGCAGTTCGCGTCCCAGCATCAGCTTGATCAGCTCAATCTGCGGCAGCGTGGCGGTGTCGCGGGTGGCAATAAACTGCCCGTTGCGCAGCACGGTAATCCGATCGGTGATGCGGTAAACCTGATCGAGAAAGTGGGTAACAAAAATCAGGCTCATCCCGCGGGCTTTCAGCTGCGCCATCAGGGTAAAAAGCATCTCCACCTCGCTGGCGTCCAGGCTGGCCGTTGGCTCATCCAGGATCAGCACCTGCGCCGAGAGATCGACCGCCCGACAGATCGCGATAATCTGCTGCATCGCCACCGAATAGTGGCCCAGCGGACGGGTGACATCGAGCGAAAAACCGTAATTGCGCATCAGCGCATCGGCATCACGCACCATCCGGCGGCGATCGATCATACCGAAACGCCGTGGTTCACGGCCAATATAGAGGTTATCCGCCACCGACATGTTCGGCAGCATATTCACTTCCTGATAGACGGTGCCGATGCCCATCTCCTGCGCCTGCGCGGTGTTGTGCGGCGTAATCGCCTCGCCATTCAGGATGATGGTGCCGGCATCCCGGCTGTAGACACCCGTCAGCACTTTGATCAGGGTCGATTTACCGGCACCATTCTCACCCAGCAGCGCCATAATCTCCCCTTTGCGGATATCGAAGGAGACGTTGTTCAGTGCTTTGACGCCGGGAAACCCTTTGCTGACGCCGCTGATGGACAGCAGCGGTGCTTCATTTTGCGTGGTCATTCTGCTCACTCCGCCTGGTCATAAAAAACCGCCCCACAGGGCGGTCTGCGGCTGGTCTGCGGATCAGTAGCCCATGCCTTTTTTCCTCTCCAGCTCCTTCTCAGCGTCAGCAGGCAGGAACAGTTTCGACTCGGTCTTGATCACTTTTGGCGGCAGCGTGCCATCTTTTTTGAATTTCTCCAGCGCATCAAACGCCGGGCCAGCCATGTTCGGCGTCAGCTCCACGTTGGCATTTGCCTCACCCGCCAGCATCGCTTTGTAGATATCCGGCACCCCGTCAATCGAGCCGGTCAGGATATCTTTGCCCGGTTTCAGACCCGCCTCTTTAATAGCCTGAATGGCACCGATCGCCATATCATCGTTGTGCGCATAGACCATGCAGATATTCTTGCCGTTGTTCTCCGCCTTGATGAAGCTCTCCATCACCTCTTTACCTTTACTGCGGGTAAAGTCACCGGACTGAGAACGGATCACTTTAATGTTTGGATGGTTGCTGATCGCTTCAGCAAAACCTTTCTTGCGATCGATCGCGACGCTGGCCCCGACGGTGCCCTGCAGTTCCACCACGTTACACTGCTTGTCGCCGACGGTTTTCACCAGCCAGTCACCGATCAGCTTGCCCTCCAGCACGTTATCCGCCGTAACCACCGCCTGATAAAGCGACTTGTCTTTCACAACGATGGCCCGGTCCAGCAGATAGACCGGAATTTTGGCGTCTTTGGCTTCTTCCAGCACCGGTTCCCAGCCCGTCTGCACCACTGGCGCGATGAAGATGGCATCCACGCCCTGCGCGATGAATGAACGTACGGCCTTGATCTGATTCTCCTGCTTCTGCTGTCCGTCGGCGATTTTCAGGGTGATGCCGCGTTTTTTCGCTTCGCTTTTCGCCACATTGGTTTCCGCCGAGCGCCAGCCAGATTCTGAACCGACCTGCGAGAAGCCGACCGTCATGTCTGCCGCGAGCACCGGGCCGGTTAATGCGGCGCTGACCAGCGTGGTCAGAAGTAAACGTTTCCACATAGTTTTCATTCCTCTGAAGGGCGTTTGCTGTTTAGGGTAGAGAGCACGCTTAGCCTGGACTAAAAAAGGGTGCATAATGGCGACGTGCCTCACAAAACAGAGCAATTTAAAGGAGTTACGTGTAACGAGAGGGGGTTGCTGGCCGTGGCGTTATGGAGAGAACTGCTGAGAAATAAAAACTTTGCGGTTAAATAATTGTAATAAACAGAATCGCTTATGTGTAATGGTGCTGGAAACGATTACAGCAAGGCGTACAAAACGGGTTATGACGCTGAGCCGCAACAAAAAACAGGTTTTGTGACTGCCCGCACAGTCGCCTGGTGACACTGTCCGGGAGCGAAACGTTTCTCTGACGACAACGAAAAGGTTCAGGATAACGCTGGAGTAAAAACCACAAAAAAAAGCCACTGACAGGCGATTCGCCCCGGGAGCGCAAAAACCGGCTTTTATCGTGGCAGGCAAAGCGGTTTTTTGCCGCTTCTGCCGTTGAGGATGAAACATTCACGCGCAGCCAGAGACGGGGTAATGGCTGTGGACAGTGGTAAAAAAATAAAACTACGAATTTTCATTACGTTTACGGTGCGTTAGTCTGATTTTCACCTTTTCTTACCTGCCCGATCTGGACAGGCAAGGCCCGCCCCCTATACTGAGCACTCCTTTGTTACTTCTATCTGTTATGGCAATGATGACTGCGCACGATTACCTGCTTAAATTCCGCAAAGTAAATAATTCAGACAGTCTGGAAAAGCTTTTCGACCACCTCAACTACTCACTGACGAATGATATCGAGATCATCAACATGTATCGGGCTGCCGACCACCGGCGTGCTGAGCTGGTCTCCGGCGGACGCCTGTACGATCTCGGCTGTGTCCCGAAAACAGTGTGGCGTTACGTGGTCTGACTTTCTGCTGTTAACCGCTCTTTTACCCCCTGACCTGTCCGGATGGGCGAGCCCTTCCGGACATGTTATCCTGCTGCGCTTCGACTCTCCGAGACAGGAATAACTCCCGATGAATGAACAGGTTGCTGCGCCACGTATTGGCGGCTGGCTTTTGCTGCCGCTGGCCTGGCTGATAATGACTCTGTTAACCACCGTTCTGGTGCTGGCGATGTATCTCACCCCGCTGTTCAATGCTGAATGGCGTGTGGCGCTGTTTTCGCACGGCAGCACACTCTTCTCCTACTGGGCCATTTCCCTGCTTACGGCCGTCGCGGTCTGGGCCTACAGCCTCTGGATCAGCTGGCTGTTCTTTAAGCGATCGCATCGCCTGCCGCGTCACTACCTGCTCTGGCTGCTGATTACGGTGCTGTTAGCGCTGAAAACCTTTGCGTTCACGCCGGTTGCCGACAGCCGTGCGCTGCAGACGCTGCTGTTGTCGCTGCTGGCCGCTGCGGTTTTCGCGCCCTATTTCAAACGTTCAAAGCGGGTGAAAGCGACCTTCATTGCGCCGTAACGCTGTGAGTTATGTCAGGAATTTAATTCTGAGTGCGGTCTGCCGCTCTGCCGATGGCGCGGGTGTTGAGATACGCCGCGCTATCAATGATAATAAGCCGCTTTCTGGCTCCCAGGCGAAAAAATGACCGATTATCTGCTTCTCTTTGTTGGCACCGTGCTGGTAAATAACTTCGTTTTAGTGAAGTTTCTCGGCCTCTGTCCCTTTATGGGCGTTTCCAAAAAACTGGAAACGGCGATTGGCATGGGCCTCGCCACGACTTTCGTGATCACGCTGGCCTCGATCTGCGCCTGGCTGGTCAACCATCTGATCCTGCTGCCGCTGGATCTGGTCTATCTACGTACTATGGCCTATATCCTGGTGATCGCCGTCGTTGTGCAGTTCACCGAGATGGTGGTGCGTAAAACCAGCCCGTCGCTCTATCGTCTGCTGGGGATCTTTCTGCCGCTCATCACCACCAACTGTGCGGTACTGGGCGTGCCCCTGCTGAGCGTCAACCTCAACCACACCTTTATGCAGGCCGCGCTCTATGGCTTCAGCGCTTCTATCGGCTTCTCGCTGGTCATGGTGCTGTTCGCCGGTATGCGTGAGCGGCTGGTGCTGGCCAATGTTCCCGCCCCGTTTAAAGGTAACTCCATCGCCCTGATTACCGCGGGCCTGATGGCACTGGCCTTTATGGGCTTCAGCGGGCTGGTGAAATTCTGATGACCGCGATCTGGATTGCTATTGCTGTACTGAGTGCGCTGAGCCTGGTGTTCGGCGGCCTGCTGGGTTACGCCTCGCGCCGCTTTGAGGTGGAAGAAGATCCCATTGTTGAGCAGATTGATGCCGTTCTGCCGCAGAGCCAGTGCGGCCAGTGCGGCTATCCTGGCTGCCGTCCCTATGCCGATGCGGTCGGTAACAACGGTGAAGCGATCAACAAGTGCGCGCCGGGCGGTGAGCAGACCATGCTCAAGCTGGCGGCCCTGCTTAACGTTGAACCGCAGCCCATCGATGGCGACGAAACGGCGAAAGAGCCGGTGCGCACCGTGGCCTTTATTGATGAAGCCAACTGTATTGGCTGCACCAAATGTATTCAGGCCTGTCCGGTGGATGCGATTGTCGGGGCCACCCGCGCCATGCACACCGTGCTGAGCGATGTCTGCACCGGCTGCGATCTCTGTGTCGCCCCCTGCCCGACTGACTGCATCGAAATGCGTCCGGTTGCCACCACGCCAGCTAACTGGAAGTGGGATTTGAATACCATTCCTGTACGGGTGATCCCGGTAGAAACTCATGCTTAATCTGTTTAACTTCCTGAAAAAAGAGAGGGTCTGGGATTTTCAGGGCGGCATTCATCCGCCCGAAATGAAAACTCAGTCCAACGGCACGCCGCTGAGCGAACTGCCCCTGCCGGACCGTTTCGTTATTCCGTTAAAACAGCATATCGGCCATGAAGGCGAGATCTGCGTGGCGCCTGGCGATAAGGTGCTGCGCGGTCAGCCGCTGACGTTTGGAACCGGCCGTATGCTGCCGGTTCATGCGCCCACCTCCGGGGTGATTGATGCGATTGGCCAGCACATGACCGCGCATCCTTCCGGTCTGTCCGAACTCTGCATCTTTATGACGCCCGATGGCGAAGATCGCTGGGTGCCGCTCGATCCCCTGCCTGACTATCGCCAGCATCCGCGCGCCGATATCGTGCAGCGCATTCACGATGCGGGCGTGGCGGGCCTGGGTGGCGCGGGCTTCCCGACCGCCACGAAACTGAAAGGTGGCCTGCGCGGGGTAAAAACCCTGATTATCAATGCGGCAGAGTGCGAGCCTTACATCACCGCGGACGATCGCCTGATGCAGGATTATGCCGCCGAGGTTCTGGAAGGCAGCCGCATTCTCGGCTGGGTGCTGCAGGCTGAGCGGGTGCTGATCGGCATCGAAGATAACAAACCCGAAGCGATTGCCGCCCTGAAGCAGGCGCTGGGCAGTGAGCGTGATCTGCAAATCCGGGTGATCCCGACCAAATACCCCTCGGGCGGTGCCAAGCAGCTGACCCGCATCCTGACCGGCAAGGAAGTGCCACACGGCGGGCGCTCAACCGATATCGGCGTGCTGATGCAGAACGTTGGCACCGCGTGGGCGGTGAAGCGCGCCATTATCAACGGCGAACCGATTACCGAACGCGTGGTCACCCTGACCGGTGAGGCGATTGCTCAGCCGCGTAACGTCTGGAGCCGTCTGGGTACGCCTATCAGTCATCTGCTGCATCAGGTGGGATTCACCCCTGCGCCGCGCCAGATGGTGATCATGGGCGGTCCGCTGATGGGCTTTACCCTGCCGTCGCTGGATGTGCCGGTAGTGAAGATTACTAACTGTATTCTGGCGCCTTCTGCCAGTGAGATGGGCAACAACGACGAAGAGCAGTCCTGCATTCGCTGTTCAGCCTGTGCCGATGCCTGTCCGGCGAAGCTGCTGCCACAGCAGCTCTACTGGTTCAGCCAGGGCGGCGATCACGATAAAGCGCGCGCTCACCATATCGATGACTGCATTGAGTGCGGTGCCTGCGCCTATGTCTGCCCGAGTAACATCCCGCTGGTGCAATATTACCGGCAGGAAAAAGCGGAACTGCGCGCCATCGATCTGGAAGCCAAACGCACGCTCGAAGCGAAAGCGCGCTTTGAAGCGCGTCAGGCGCGACTGGAGCGTGAAAAGCAGGCCCGCGAAGCACGCCACGAAGAGGCCAAGCAGCGTGTGGCTCGTACGGATAACGGCGAACTGGCCGCCGCAAAAGCGCGCGTGAACGCGCGTCCGGCTGCCCAGCCGGATGAAGCGACGCTTGAGGCGCAGCGTGAAGCCCGCCACGCGCAGGCGCGTCTGCGTCAGGCCGAGGCGCAGGCTGAAACCCAGCCGGTCACGCGTCAGACCACCGATCCGCGTAAAGCGGCGGTGGAAGCGGCGATTGCCCGCGCCAGAGCGAAGAAAGCGGCACAGCCGGAGGTGGAAACAGCGCAACCGGCTGCTGAAGTCACGCCAGACGTACCGGCTGAAACCGACCCGCGCAAGGCCGCCGTGCAGGCCGCCATCGCCCGCGCCAAAGCGAAGAAAGCCGCGCAGGCCGAGAATGCTGAAGCGTCCACGCAGGCTGTCACTGACGGCACCGCAGACGCACCGGCTGAAACCGATCCGCGCAAAGCCGCCGTGCAGGCCGCCATCGCCCGCGCCAAAGCGAAGAAAGCCGCGCAGGCGGACAATGCGGAAGCGTCCACGCAGGCTGTCACCGACGGCACCGCAGACGCACCGGCTGAAACCGATCCGCGCAAGGCCGCCGTGCAGGCCGCCATTGCCCGCGCCAAAGCGAAGAAAGCCGCGCAGGCCGAGAATGCTGAAGCGTCCACGCAGGCTGTCACCGACGGCACCGCAGACGCACCGGCTGAAAGCGATCCGCGCAAGGCCGCCGTGCAGGCCGCCATTGCCCGTGCCAAAGCGAAGAAAGCCGCGCAGGCGCAGCACGCTGAACCCGCTACGCCCGCCACCGACAGCGCCCCTGAGCCCTCACAGGCGGAACAGGAGGCGGACGCCGCGTCACGCGACGCCGCCGCGCTGGCGACCGCCGCGCATTTTGCGGTGGAGAAAGCGGAGCAGGCACAGGAGCAGGCAAACAATGCGAATGCCGAACCTGAACAGGCACCTGAACTGAATCAACCCGATGATGCGCGCAAAGCCGCTATTGCTGCCGCCATCGCCCGTGCCAAAGCGCGTAAAGCGCAGTCGTCTACGACGCTTGAGGATTAAATGGCTTTTCGTATCGCAAGTTCTCCCTACACCCATAACCGCCGCAGCACCGGCAATATCATGCTGCTGGTGGTGCTGGCTGCGCTGCCCGGTTTTGCCGCACAGTGTTATTTCTTTGGCTACGGCACCCTGTTACAGGTTTTACTGGCGACGCTCACCGCCTGGCTGACCGAAGCGGCGATTCTGCGGCTGCGCAAAGCGCCGGTTGCCAGCACGCTGGCAGATAACTCAGCGCTGCTGACCGCCGTGCTGATCGGCATCAGCCTGCCGCCGCTGGCACCCTGGTGGCTGGTGGTCGTCGGTACGCTTTTTGCCGTGGTCATTGCGAAACAGCTGTATGGCGGGCTGGGTCAGAACCCCTTTAATCCGGCAATGGTTGGCTATGTGGTGCTGCTGATCTCCTTCCCGGTGCAGATGACCAGCTGGCTGCCGCCCGATACCCTTCAGGCGATCAAACCCAGCCTGCTCGACAGCCTGAGCATGGTTTTCCGCGGACATACCCTGGCGGGCGATACCATGCAGCAGCTGCAGATGGGTGTGGATGGGATCAGCCAGGCGACCCCGCTGGATACTTTTAAAACCGGCTTACGCGCGGGTCACAGCGCTGAACATCTGCTGGCCCAGCCGATTTACAGCGGCGTGCTGGCGGGTCTTGGCTGGCAGTGGGTCAACGTCGGCTATCTGGCGGGCGGCCTGTTCCTGCTGTGGAAAAATGCTATCCGCTGGCATATTCCTGCGGCGATGCTGCTGTCACTGGCCGTCTGCGCCACGCTGGGCTGGTTCTTCTCACCGGACTCGCTCAACAGCCCGCTGATCCACCTGTTCTCCGGTGCCACCATGCTGGGCGCGTTCTTTATTGCGACCGATCCGGTAACAGCCTCAACCACTAACCGGGGCCGCCTGATTTATGGTGCGCTGATTGGCCTGCTGGTCTGGCTGATCCGCAGCTTCGGCGGCTATCCCGATGGCGTCGCCTTTGCCGTGCTGCTGGCGAATATCTGCGTGCCACTTATCGACTACTATACCCAGCCGCGCGTTTACGGCCATCAGAAGGATTAAGCGATGCTGGAGACGATTCGTAAAAATGGGGTAACGCTGGCGATGTTTGCCGCGATCACCACCGCGGCGACCGCCGTAGTAAACACCGTGACCAAACCCACGGTTGAACATCAGACGCAGTTACAGCAGAAAAACCTGCTGGATCAGGTGGTTCCGACCACGCTTTATGACAATAACATTCAGCAGGATTGTTACGTTGTCACCGATCCGGCACTGGGTAACAGCGCGCCCCATCACCTCTATCTGGCGCGCAAAGGCGATCGGCCGGTGGCTGCCGCACTGGAGACCACCGCGCCTGACGGCTATTCTGGTGCCATACAGATGCTGGTCGGTGCCGATTTCCAGGGTAAAGTACTGGGCGTGCGGGTGATTGAACATCATGAAACGCCCGGCCTGGGCGACAAGATCGAACTGCGGATTTCTGACTGGATCAACAGCTTTAACGGCAAAGTGGTTCAGGGACCCGGCGATAAGGCCTTTGCTGTGAAAAAAGATGGCGGCGAGTTCGATCAGTTTACCGGCGCCACCATTACCCCGCGCGCGGTGGTCAATGCGACCAAACGCACCGCGCTGTTAATGAAAACGCTGCCGGAGAAACTTTCTTCGTTACCGCAATGTGGAGACGCAAATGAGTGAAGCTAAAAGTCTGCTGGTTGGCGGATTGTGGAAGAACAACTCGGCGCTGGTGCAGCTGCTGGGCCTCTGTCCGCTGCTGGCGGTCACCGCAACGGCTACCAATGCGCTCGGTCTGGGGCTGGCGACCACGCTGGTGCTGACCCTGACCAACAGTTTTATTTCCGCCTCGCGCCGCTGGGTCCCTTCGGAAATCCGCATCCCGATCTACGTGATGATCATCGCTTCGGTGGTGAGCTGCGTGCAGATGCTGATTAACGCCTATGCCTATGGACTCTATCAGTCGCTGGGGATCTTTATCCCGCTGATCGTGACCAACTGCATCGTGGTGGGCCGTGCCGAAGCCGTGGCCTCTAAAAGCAGCATTCCGCTGGCGGCGCTTGATGGTTTCGCCATCGGCATGGGCGCGACCTGCGCCATGGTGGTGCTGGGCTCGCTGCGCGAAATTATCGGCAGCGGCACCCTGTTTAACGGCGCCGATCAGCTGCTGGGGCCGTGGGCAAAATCGCTGCGCATTGAAGTGGTCCATTTTGATTCACCGATGCTGCTGGCCATGCTGCCGCCTGGCGCGTTTATTGGCCTCGGCATGATGCTGGCGGGCAAATACCTGATCGATCAGAAGATGAAGCAGCGCGCGGCACTGCGTGCTGAAGCCGCGGCCAGCGCCGCACCGCAGGGCGCAGCCGGGAAAGCCGTGTGAATCAGACGAAACGCACCGAGATCCTGCGGCGTCTGCAGGAACATAATCCGCATCCGACCACCGAGCTTCACTTCAGCTCGCCGTTTGAACTGCTGATTGCGGTCCTGCTTTCCGCGCAGGC
Source organism: Pantoea sp. M_10 (assembly GCF_008631515.1). Taxonomy (NCBI): domain Bacteria; kingdom Pseudomonadati; phylum Pseudomonadota; class Gammaproteobacteria; order Enterobacterales; family Erwiniaceae; genus Pantoea; species Pantoea sp. M_10. The sequence continues at coordinate 395,779 of NZ_VWUL01000001.1, forward strand.
GACCGATGTCAGCGTCAATAAAGCCACCGCGAAACTCTATCCGGTGGCCAACACCCCTGCCGCCATGCTGGCGCTGGGAGTGGATGGCGTGAAGTCCTATATCAAAACCATCGGCCTGTTTAACAGCAAAGCGGAAAACGTCATCAAGACCTGCCGCATTCTGCTGGAACAGCACAACGGCGAGGTGCCGGAAGATCGCGCGGCGCTGGAAGCGCTGCCAGGCGTCGGCCGCAAAACCGCCAACGTGGTCCTCAACACCGCCTTTGGCTGGCCAACCATCGCTGTCGACACCCATATCTTTCGCGTCAGCAACCGCACCCGGTTTGCTCCCGGTAAAAACGTGGAGGAGGTCGAACAGAAGCTGCTGAAAGTGGTTCCGGCGGCGTATAAGGTCGATTGTCATCACTGGCTGATTCTGCACGGCCGCTACACCTGCGTGGCGCGCAAACCGCGCTGTGGCTCCTGCCTGATTGAGGATCTCTGCGAGTATCCTGAAAAAACGGACTGACCCGCTGCGGCGGGTTTTTTATCGTCTGATTGCCCTCTGCGTCTCTCTCAGCCACCGCCCTTCCTGCCGTTCTGAATAACGTCACAGTTTGTCGGGTTGTTACCTCGCTGTTGATGATGGAAAATCGCCGCCCCTGACGATAAGAAAATGTTATGACCCGGTGAGTAAAGCAACGAATGAACGGCCTCCTGCTGCGAGGCATCCTCTGCGCCAGTTCCTGACGCGATTCTGGCCGCACCCGCTGGCGGTCACGCAAAAGCATATCCTGTTCGCCGCGCTGGGTGCCGGCTGCGGATTGATGCTGACCAGCCTGCTGAGCCACTGGATGCTGGGTGAGCTGAACCTCTGGTTTGTCGCGCCGGTCGGCGCCTCGGCCGTGTTACTGTTTGGCGTGCCCGCCAGTCCGCTGGCGCAGCCGTGGGCCATCGTCGGCGGCAACAGCCTGTCAGCGCTGGCGGGCGTGACCGTCAGCCTGCTGATCCCCGATCCGGCAATCGCCTGCGGCGTGGCAGCCTGTGTGGCGATCCTGCTGATGTTTCAGCTGCGCTGCCTGCATCCGCCCGGCGGCGCGGTGGCGCTGACCGCCATTCTGGGCGGACCTGCGGTGCAGCAGCTGGGCTATCAGTTTGTTCTGACGCCGGTTCTGCTCAACTCTCTGACGCTCGCGCTGCTGGCGCTGCTGTTTAATAATCTGGCCGGTCGCCGCTATCCGCATCCGCTGGCTCCCGCAGAGAGTAATCCTGAGCCGGTGGCGATGCCGGTGCCGCTGACCCGCGCCGATCTGCATCAGGCGATTCAGGGCGGTGAACTGCTGGATATCGATGAAGAGGATCTGCAGGCCCTGCTGCTGCGCGCTGAACAGATCGCGCAGCGCCGCCAGTTTAATCGCTGACGGTTATCATCGCGCCCGCCCGGTTATCCGTGACGGTGTCACCTGATGAAGCCCGCCAACGCGGCCTGCATCCACGCGACCACCAGCGGAGCGTCCTTCTCCTGCAGGGCGGCGCGCTCTGACTGAAACAGCGTCGCGACAAAGAAGGGATGGTCGGGCAGCTCTACGCCGCGCACCTCACCCGCCTCGTCCCAGGCGGTAATGCGCAGCGTGTTCTCGCCCAGTGCGGTACTGAATGCCGGGTTGACGCCAAAGTTGCAGTGGTAGCCTTCATCGCTGCTGAGCGCCCCATAGGCCAGGGCGATACGGGAGTTCGCTTCAAATCTTACTGTGCCGCGCTTCTCCACCAGCGAACAACTCAGTGGCGTAATCACCTGTCGCCCGCCCGTCTCCGTTTCGGCGTGACGCGCATCCTGCCAATCCAGCACATTGCGCGCATATTCGATGACCGCATACTGAAATCCGCCGCAGGAGCCCAGGAAAGGTTTGCCGCTTTCCCGCGCCCAGCGAATGGTGTCAAAGACACCCGCGTCATTATGATAAGGACTGCCCGGCACGACCCAGATAGCATCACTCTGCGCCAGATGCGCCTCGCTAAGCTGTTCTGTGGGGATCCATTCTGCTTCCGCAGTGATATTCAGCCGACGGGCGGCACGTTCAATCGCAAGGGGAATAGCCTGATGGGCAACCGCACTGGCGCGGTAATCACCGACCAGTGATAAACGCAGGGAGGAGGACATAGCGGGTTCCTGTAAGGGGAAATTGAGAGGCTACAGGAATGTGAATATTCTGTCGAGCGCGCTCAGCAACACGGGTTTTCGTACCCGCCAGCCCCGCGCAATCGATTTCTTGTTTTACTTTCTGAAATAAATCGCCGTTTTGTGTTCCGGATCGTCACCCGGACGCTTTTTCATCAATGCGGCAGGCTTAACGTTTTAATTTTCGGCAGATCGCCTGGGAAGTAGCCATCTTCTGCCGGTTAGTGCTGCTGAATTATCATCCGGCAAACGTTTAATCTGCATAAGGCGCCATTAGCAGTTAATATTAATTTCATCCAGTAAGCCGCCCTCATTTGGCATTTTTATACTGAATTGATATTTCAGATCAATATTAAAATCTGCCTCATCGTTTATTGTAAGATTTTTAACCTGACATTATCAGGTTACACGGGGTGTCAGAAAACTCTTGCCCTGCTGCCCGTAATCAGCCAAATTAGTCGCCGCTCCTCCCTTCTGATAACAATTTTGCGCATGGAACACTCACATGACGCAGACTTAATTCCTGTCCCGAAACAGGATGTGACAAAACTGAGGTACAAGTGTCAACTGCAAACAAACACACTGATGAGGCTGTCAGCCTCAATGCGTTTAAACAGCCAAAGGCGTTCTACTTAATCTTTTCGATTGAGTTATGGGAACGTTTTGGCTTCTATGGCCTGCAGGCCATTATGGCGGTTTACCTGGTGAAGCAGCTGGGATTGTCTGAATCAGACTCTATTACCCTGTTCTCTTCATTCAGTGCGCTGGTTTATGGTCTGGTCGCCATCGGCGGCTGGCTCGGTGATAAGGTGCTGGGTACCAAACGCGTTATCGTACTGGGTGTGCTGGTGCTGGCGCTGGGTTATGCGCTGGTCGCCTTCTCCGGCCACAACGTCAGTATCGTCTATCTCGGTATGGCGACCATTGCCGTGGGTAGCGGCCTGTTCAAAGCGAACCCCTCTTCGCTGCTTTCGACCTGCTATGAGAAAGATGACCCGCGTCTCGACGGTGCGTTCACCATGTTCTACATGTCGATTAACATCGGTTCGCTGTTCTCGATGATGCTGACACCGTGGTTAGCCGCAAAATATGGCTACAGCGTCGCCTTCTCCCTCTGCGTCATCGGTCTGGTCATCACCCTGTTCAACTTCCTGTTCTGCAAACGCATGGTCAAAGATTACGGTTCTAAACCGGACTTTGCGCCGCTGCAGGTCGGTAAACTGCTGATGACCCTCGTGGGCGTCGTGGTGCTGGTCGCACTGGCAAACTGGATGCTGCATCACCAGGCGATTGCACGCGTGGTGCTGGCGGTGATTGCACTGGGCATCGTGCTGGTGTTTGCCAAAGAAGCCTTTGCGCTGCAGGGCGCGGCGCGTCGTAAGATGATCGTGGCCTTCCTGCTGATGGTTGAAGCGATTCTGTTCTTCGTGCTCTACATGCAGATGCCGACCTCCCTGAACTTCTTCGCTATCCGTAACGTTGAGCACACTATCTTCGGCATTACCTTTGCCCCGGAGCAGTTCCAGGCGCTGAACCCGTTCTGGATCATGCTGGCCAGCCCGCTGCTGGCGTCGCTCTACAACAAACTGGGCGATAAGCTGCCGATGCCGCACAAATTTGCCTTTGGTATGGTGCTCTGCTCCGCCGCGTTCCTGGTGCTGCCGCTGGGCGCGAAGTTTGCCAGCGATGCCGGTATCGTTTCTGTTAACTGGCTGATCCTGAGCTATGCGCTGCAGAGTATCGGTGAGCTGATGATCTCCGGTCTCGGCCTGGCGATGGTCGCGCAGCTGGTGCCTCAGCGTCTGATGGGCTTTATCATGGGCTCCTGGTTCCTGACCACTGCCGGTGCGGCGGTGATTGCCGGTAAAGTCGCTAACCTGATGGCTGTGCCTGAAAACGTGACCGATCCGCTGATTTCACTGGCAACCTACAGCCGTGTGTTCCAGGAGATTGGTATTACTACGGCAGTGATCGCCGTGCTGATGCTGATTACTGCGCCACTGCTGAACCGCATGACGCAGGACTCTGAAGCAAAAGCCCGGGATGTGCAGGCCTGACAGCCACCCTGTCATCTCTCAGCCGGGCTCTGCCCGGCTTTTTTATGGCTGACGTCTCCCCCTGATTATTCCCTGATCCCTGTCACTGGCAATTCTGCTCTGAGCATTTACTATGCAGTAACCCCATTGCCACAAGGAGACCGGGTTATGAAACTGTTTTGCAAAGCGGGTGCCTGTTCGCTCTCACCTCACATTGTCATGCGCGAATGCGGGCTCGACTTCACCCAGGTCAGCGTTGATCTGGCTACAAAGCTCACCGAACGCGGCGACGACTTTCGCCAGATCAATCCCAAAGGTCAGGTGCCCGCCCTGCAGCTCAGCGATGGCACCGTGCTGACGGAAGGTGTCGCCATTGTGCAGTACCTGGCGGATCTGAAACCCGATCGCCACCTGCTGGCACCGGTTGGCAGCCTGACGCGCTACCAGACCGTTGCGTGGCTCAGCTACGTTGGCAGTGAGCTGCATAAAAGTTTCGGGCCGCTGTTCCGGCCGGGTTACTCTGACGAGGTAAAAGCGCAGACCCGCAGCCAGCTGGAAGCAAAATTTCGTTTTGTCGATGAATCACTGCGTGACAGACAGTGGCTGATGGGGCTGCACTTCAGCGTGGCCGATGCGTATCTCTTCGTGGTGACGCGCTGGGCAAACGCGCTGGGGCTGGATCTGTCTGAGTATACGGCGCTGAAGGCGTGGTTTGAGCGGGTTGCAGAGCGGCCTGCGGTGCAGGCGGCACTCAGGGCCGAAGGATTAGCCTGAGTGAACAGGGCCGGATAACCGGCCCTGATGCGTTACAGCTTTTCAGCCGCGAAGTGCTGGGTCGGATGGGCGATGGCATCCTGTGCCGCCACCAGCTGCAGCTCATACTCACCCATCTGATGGGTTTTCAGCATCACCTCATAAACGGCAGCGGTGACGTGCTCCAGCGCATCCTGCAGCGATTTACCGTGCAGCAGATTAACCAGCAGCAGTCCGCTGGTCAGATCCCCCACGCCGACCGGCTGACGGACGCCAAAGTCCACCAGCGGACGGCTGATGTGCCAGGCATCCTCTGCCGTCACCAGCAGCATTTCAAAGCGATCGCTGCGACGCCCCGCACGTGCCAGATGTTTCACCAGCACCACGCGCGGCCCCTGAGCGATCAGCACCCGTGCTGCGTCCACCGCCGCGTCCACATCAGTGACGGTGCGTTCGCTCAGCATCTCCAGCTCCAGCAGGTTCGGCGCGATGATGTCGCTGGCAGGCATCGCCATTTTGCAGTGAAACTCTGCCACGCCCGGGGCGACGATACAGCCTTTCTCCGGATGGCCCATCACCGGATCGCAGAAGTACCAGGCGTTCGGGTTGGCCGCTTTGACCTGACGGACAATCTCCAGAATCTGTTCGCCCTGCTCCGCCGAGCCCAGATAGCCGCTCAGCACCGCGTCACAGGTCTTCAGACGGTCGATGTCCGCAATGCCTTTCACGATGTCGGTTAAGTGCTTTGCTGGCATCACCGTGCCGGTCCAGTGGCCATATTGCGTATGGTTGGAAAACTGCACGGTATTCAGCGGCCAGACGTTTGCACCCAGGCGGCGCATCGGAAACTCAGCCGCCGCATTCCCGGCGTGACCAAAAACAACGTGCGACTGAATCGCTAAAATATTTTTCACTTGTTTGCCCTGTCCTGCCTTGCCATAAAAAAGGGCCGGAGACCGGCCCTGAAATCTTACTGCCAGTTAATCAGGCAGTAATGTTTCTTACCGCGACGCAGCAGCGTGAAGCGGTTAAACAGTTTGTCACTGTCGCTGAAGCGGTATTCCGCGTCAGACTGCTTTTCACCGTTCAGAGAGACGGCGTTGGAGCCAATCATGGTGCGAGCCTGACCGCGTGACGGCACCAGATCCGCTTTCACCAGCGCCTGCTGCAGATCGTCTTCAGCGCTCAGGGTGATGGTCGGCATGCCATCCTGCGCCAGCTGCTCGAAATCCGCTTCGGTCATATCGCTCACGGCGCCGGAGAAGAGGCTGGCCGTGATGCGTTTCGCCGCCGACAGACCCGCTTCGCCATGCACCAGACGCGTGACCTGCTCAGCCAGCACATACTGCGCACGTGGCGCGGTGCCGCTGTTTTTGTCCTCTTCTTCTAGCGCGTTGATCTCTTCAATGCTCATGAAGGTGAAGAACTTCAGGAAGCGATAGACATCTGCGTCCGCAGTGTTGATCCAGAACTGATAGAACTTGTACGGACTGGTCTTCTTCGCATCCAGCCAGACTGCGCCGCCTTCGGTTTTACCGAACTTGGTGCCGTCAGATTTGGTGATCAGCGGCACGGTCAGGCCAAACACCTGGTTCTGATGCAGACGACGGGTCAGGTCGATACCGGAGGTGATGTTACCCCACTGATCCGATCCGCCAATCTGCAGCGAGACGCCGTGGCGCTCATTCAGGCAGGCAAAGTCATAGCCCTGCAGCAGATTGTAAGAGAACTCGGTAAAGGAGATGCCCTGATCGTCACGGTTCAGACGCTGCTTCACCGCTTCTTTGTTGATCATCTGATTGACGGAGAAGTGCTTGCCGATATCACGCAGGAAGGTCAGCACGTTCATGCTGCCAAACCAGTCGTAGTTATTGGCGGCGATTGCGCTGTTGCTGCCGCAATCGAAGTCGAGGAAGGGAGCCACCTGCTGGCGGATCTTTTCAACCCATTCACCGACGGTTTCGCTGGTATTAAGTTTACGCTCTGCGGCTTTGAAGCTCGGGTCGCCAATCAGGCCGGTTGCGCCACCGACCAGTGCCACCGGCTTGTGGCCGGCATCCTGAAAACGCTTCAGGCAGAGCAGCGGTACCAGATGGCCCAAATGCAAGCTGTCGGCTGTGGGGTCAAAGCCGCAATAGAGCGAAATTGGCCCCTGCGCCAGTTTCTCTGTCAGCGCCTCTTCATCCGTCACCTGGGCGATAAGGCCCCTCTCCTGCAATTGTTGTATCAGGTTACTGCTGGTCATTACTGACTCCAAATTGATCAGACTGCACCTAGGCTGGTACACAGCTTTCCGCCGGGATGCGGAATCGAAAAAAATCAGGGCTATAGCATAAAGCGCTGACGCTCTCTGTGCCAGCGCTGATAGGGGGGAATCGTGCAGATTCAGGGTGCCAGACGGTCGATTTTCCAGCCATCGTGATCGCGCTGGTAGATGAAACGATCGTGCAGGCGATGTTCGCCCCCCTGCCAGAACTCCAGCGTATGAAATTTCACCCGATAGCCGCCCCAGAAACTGGGCAGCGGCACGTCGCCCTGCTGGAACTTCTGCTTCAGCTCAAGGAACTTCCCTTCCAGAATGCCGCGCGCCGAAATACGGCTCGACTGCTTCGACACCCAGGCCCCGATCTGACTGTCACGCGGACGGCTGTGGAAATATTTCAGCACCTCCAGCGGCGAGAGTTTTTCCACTTCGCCCAGCACCATCACCTGACGCTCCAGGTAGTGCCACGGGAAGTGCAGGCAGATGCGCGGATTGTTTGCCAGCTGTAACGCCTTGCGGCTGCCGAGGTTGGTATAGAACACCATGCCCTGCGCATCGAAGTGCTTCAGCAGCACGATACGCTGCCACGGCTGGCCCTGTTCATCCACGGTTGCGACCGTCATGGCCGTCGGATCGGGCAGTTTTGCCTCGCAGGCCTGGCTCAGCCACTGTTCAAACAGGACGACGGGATCGTCCGGCAGATCCTTCCGGCGTAATCCGCCGCGGGTATACTCACGCCGCAGATGGGCAATGGTGTGTAGCGTTTCGCTGTCGCTCATAATGCTCGCCTTTTCAGATAAAGAGTCAGCTGGCAGGTTGCAGCTCACAATCGTTCACGACAATTTTATCGTTCCGTTCAATAAATGCGCCGTTGCCTTTAGACCAGAAAACATAGGTGCCATCGCTGTAACGGGCACCGGACGCCGATACGGTCTGCTTCAGCGTCAGCGGCTGGCCGTCCATAATGAAACTGACCTGCTGCTGACCCTCATCCAGCGTCACGGTCAGCGGCAGCGTCCCACAGCGATAGTGCAGCGTCTGCGGCGCTGGCGGCTGTTTATGCAACAGGCTGCAACCCGACAGCAGCAGCACAGCGGCAACGATTAATCCTTTCGACATAAGCGGGTCCCCTTCACAAGTGAAGCTGGCATTATAAGAAGGATTTGGCGTGAAGTAAGTGGGAATCCGCGCCAATCGGATGAATGGTGTCGGGCAGAGAGAATTATTGTCGCTTTTCAGGCGGTTGTCTGAATGCAGAGGTCGCGTTATCAGGCTACGCTCTATGCATCTTAAGCGAGGGAAACCAACATGAAATTTGATAACGAAGATGCATTCAAGCTGGCTGTGGCGTTCATGAATCACAAAGAGAATGCCACCATTGCCAGCAGCTACTTTAAGACCTTTATCGACACCTACCAGAAGTTTGACCGCTGGCTGAGCGCCTCCGATCCGGTCAGCGCCATGAAGGCGGAAAAAGCGGCCGCCAAAGCGGGCGAAGACTCTGTCCTCTGATAGCCTCTCTCTGGCCCGGGATCGCACCGGCTTCGGGCCACTCATCCTCCTCTGCAGGAGAGTTCTCCCCAGCGCCCGCGTTCCGCGCTGCGATCTATTCTCCTGCTGACGGTTCGGACGTTAACAAAATAGCGGCCCTTATCTCCGATCTTATTTTCGCCTTTGGCTTTGTGCTTATTGTGACGGGATGCCAGCGCCGCAAAACGTCCGTGCCGACAATATAAAGTTGCAATAAATGCTATTTCCCGGACTCAGCGTCGGAAATAATCACAGCGGCCACTGTTTTTGCTTAAAAAAAACGCAACGGAGCGGGTCAGGGCCAGCAAAATTTATAAAGGCGTCTATGCTGTAAACGTCTGGATATGAATTCATGGAGAACAAAAAATGAAAATGAAATCCCTGTCAGCTATCGCATTGCTGGCTCTCTCTTTAGGCACACTGGCAGGCTGCTCTTCAAATCAATCGATTAAGACCACTGATGGCCGCACCATCGTGACCGATGGTAAACCGCAGATTGATTCAGATACCGGTCTGGTTTCTTATCGCGATGCTCAGACAGGAAAAACTGAGCAAATCAATCGCAATGAGATCAGTAATATGAGTGAACTCGATAACTAATATAAGGTGAATAAGATGAAAAAAGCGCTGATTTTACCGCTCGCCGCATTGATTAGTATGACTGTATTAACTGGCTGCACCCGCACCAGCTATGCGATTCAGACTAACGATGGACGCACCATTATTAGTGATGGCAAACCGTCAGAATCTGATGCAGGCCTGCTGGCTTACACCGATGCAAACGGCGTGAAGCAACAGATTAATAAAGCCGACGTTAAAGCGGTTTCCGAAGTACCGAATAAATAACGCTCTCTGTGGAATAAAGCCGCCTTTGGGCGGCTTTATTCTGACTGTCAGTCGTCCGCCTCTTTTTATAAACCCCTTCTCCTTTCTCTGTTGCTGAAACAGGCGCGCTTTAATGTGACCCTGTGCCTGGCCAGAGTCGCTGGCTTATCTGAATTTCAGGCATCTCCCTCTCTGTTTAATCGTCAAAATCGCTCAGTTATTTTATGAACAGAGGTGTCTGAAATTTTTTATGCTGGAATATTAACAGGTTAGCGCTTCGCTTTGAGGTGCCGTTTATTTTGGGAAAAGACCGATCGTTTTGACCTGCTATTTCTGCTCTTTTAGTCAGAGACGCCTTTAACTAAACTGGCGTATGGCTCATTAATCAGGAGATGACATATGGTGTATTATGACAAAAACGTCGGTCATATGATTCTTGGTGAAGCGGCAATTAATCTGGCTTTTACAGAGCAGGAAATCACGCTCGTTTCACTGATTCGCCAGCTGGGTGAAATGGCCGAGCATGAGCGCAGTGATGAACGCGTCGCCCAGATTGCCGATGCGCGAAACTGGCTCAAAAGTTTCACCGAAGCCGCATCGCGCGACCGCGCCGAACTTAACTGGCTGGTTGAGACCGGACAGGCACCGGTTTTCCTGAAAGATTACCGCTAGTTATGCTGCAGGCCAGGCTGTCGGGTGCTGTCAGTCTGCGCCCGCCTGCTGGTTTTGCACCCTGCGCCGACTCCGCTCATCCTGTTTTTTACCCTGCCACTGTCAGCGCAGCCGTGCTGAATAAAAAGCAGGCGATTTCTGCCAAAATAGCTGTACAACACAGACAATATTGTATAACTTTGTACCTATTCGTTAGATGCTGAACTATCCGCCAGGAAACGACCCATGTACCCGAACCAGAGACTGCCACAAACGGCAGACGACATTGCCCGTTATTTTAATGCGGCAAGCCTGCCTTCACAGCAAGAGACGCTGGGACAGGTGGTGGTGGAAATTCTGAATGCCGGTCAGAACGTGAATCGCAAATCGATCTGCACCAAACTGCTGCGCCGCCTTGAAACCGCCTCTTCACAGGAAGAAGAGCGCCACTATCACGCGCTCATCAGCCTGCTGTTCGGCCGTTAATCGTCGGGGGCGTTTCAGCCCCCCGCGTGCCGGAGATGCTCCGGAGGGTGTCGCGTCACACAGCGGGCTCGCTGTTACCCCAGCACCTTCAATGCCAGTGCCAGCGTCTGCTGCTCATTGACCATATCGCCCACCTTGCCTGTCACCCGCATACCAAACGCAATGCAGAGAATCAGACCCGCTGCCGCTTCACTATCCAGCGTGTTATCGATAGAGCCATCCCGTTGCCCCAGCTCCAGCAGTGAAACCAGGAAGCGCTGATTGCGCTGCACAACTTCATTGATGCGCTGCGCCAGCGCCTCATCCATTGTCTGCAACGCAATGGCACTGGCGACAACCAGACAGCCGCGCCGTCCCTCCGTCGCCCGCGCCGAATCCAGATAGAACTGTAACAGCTCGGTGATCTTCTCCCGCCCGCTCACGCAGGGGGCCAGACGACGGCGCAGATCGGCATTGCGCAGCAGCAGATAGCGCTCGAAGACCAGCAGAAACAGTGAGCGTTTATCTTTGAACGCCTTATAGATACTGCCTGCAGAGAGGTTCATCGCCTCACTCAGATCGCCGATGGAGGCTGCATGGTACCCCTTTTGCCGGAAAACGATCATCGCGTGATCCAGAGCCTGCTCGATATCGAACTCTCTGGGCCGTCCCCGCTCTCTGCTTTTTTGCGCTGTCGCTGTCGTGATCATTATTACCGGCCTGAAGAGGTGCATTTCGGTCAAATCAACCGGGGATTCTAGCGCAGGCGCAGGCAACAAGTACAGATGGTCAGCACGACAGCGCGTTATACGCCTCCGATAAAAAGCGGCAAGGCTGCAGGAAATGAGGCACAACAGCTGGTAATGGCCGTCACGGCAGCCATCAGACTACGCCTGATGGCTGAAGATTAGTCGCGTTTTTCCATTTTTATCCAGAACACCGTGATGCTCAGCAGTAAACAGATAAACGCACCGACGCTGAACAGCAGATCAACGGCCAGATTCAGGCTGGCGTGATCCACCACCGCACCTAACAGCACAGGCACCCAGTTAGCGATATAGGCAATGACGTAAAACAGTGAAATCAGTTTTGCGTGACTGGACGCTGGGGAGATCATATTGACCAGTGTCGCGCTTCCCACAAAAATCGCACCATAAGAATATCCGGCCACGAGCAGTCCGGCACATGCCCCTGTTAAAGAGTGAGTGCTGATAGCCCAGGAAAAAAACATGATAGAAATGACCTGAGTAAGACAGCCTGCCGCGAGAGAGGTGCGAGCGCTAATCCGGCGGCTTAAAATCTGGCTGATACCAGCGATAACCAAATAGACTGCTATTACATAGCCATACACACCCTGACGATGAATTTCGAGGAGATGCTCAGCGACCGCCGGTCCAATCGATAAAATGCTGGCGGCAAATGCCCAGCTCATAAACAACGCACCTGCACACAGAAAAAACCGTATACCCGTCGCTTTCAGTCCGGTTTTTAGTGCTGCATCCGCTGAGATGGCGGACGAGGATGACACAACCCTGGGCTGGTCATGGTGATGCGCTGGCCAGCTCAGGCGCAATCCAATAAGGGCGATCGCGGCCGTCATCATAATCAGTACAAACGGCAGCGTCTGGCTGTAGAAATCTGTCTGAATCGCCACGCCGCTGAAAACGGGCCCCAGCGCCAGACCGGTTGTGAAAGAGAGCGTTGCGATCAGAGCTGCAGCTTTACCACCATCTTTCGGGCCAAAACGCAAAAGAGCAATATTGGCTGCGCCGGTTAATGCTCCGGTTCCGAGGCCCGCCAGCAGACGTGCCATAAACAGACAGGCAAACGAGTCGGCCAGGGAAAACAGCAAGGCACCCGCAAAGACGGCCAGCAGCGCAGGCATCATCAGACTGCGCAGGTCAGCCACTTTACCGGCAAGATTTCCCACACTGAATAACGCAATTAAAACCCCTCCCGCATACGCACCATAGATTATCGTCAGGCTGACAGCGGTTAAACCTAACTGCTGCTGATAGAGGGGATAAAGCGGCGTTGGTGCACTGCTGTTTAATAAGGCAGCGACCAGCGCCAGTGCAATAAAGCATAAGGCTCGCATCTTTACAGTGGCGTGATGAGAACTATCCGCCATGAGGTTAACTTCTGACATGTTTATTATCCTGAGCGCATACTTCATAAGCATGACCGGGTCATATTGACGTTCGGGCGTAATGAGAGGCGGGCATCATAGGGCCTGGCAGAGAACCGGTACATCCCCATAACTGCATCACAGGGCTTCAATAATGCTGCTTGTCACATCGGTCCAGGCATGCTCAGGCTTTAAGACTACGCAGCATGGGATAAACCTGTAGCCTGATGCCGTCGGGATACGAATGATGTCACAAACGTCACGCCGTACCGGCAGATTATTCTGCCGATAAACGATTGATATTGAATCCGTGAACATTGACACTTGCCGCGGTAAGAACGTGTTCATGTTAAGGAAGAAGGTAAGAAATGAACTGGGATGATGTCCGTTTTTTCCTCGCGCTGGCGAGACAAAAAACGTTGCGGGGTGCTTCAAAATCATTGAACGTCGACCAGGCGACAGTAGGACGACGTATTGCCGCATTTGAAAGCGCACTCGGTTCGCGGTTGTTTATACGCACGCCCCGGGCCTTTACGCTGAGTGAGTTTGGCGATCAGGTGATGACAGAAGCCACGGCTATGGAAAGTGCCATGCAGGCGATGAGTCGTAAAGCCGCCTGCGGCGATAACACCCTTGCAGGTAACGTGCGCATCGCCAGCACAGACACGCTTGCCACTGTATTTGTCATGCCTGCCATTCAACGTCTGCGCGAACAATATCCGGATATCACCGTAACCCTGCTGACCGGAATCGGTTTCTCCGATATCTCATACCGCGGCGCGGATATCGCCATTCGTGGTGCCCGCCCCGATTCAGAAGAGTTAATCGTTAAACGCCTGGCGACCATTGAGATGGGACTCTATGCCAGCCAGCGTTATCTGGATCGGTTCGGAGCACCGAATCAGGAACACGGATTAAGCGGTCATCAGCTGGTCATGTTTCCGGCAGACAGGGTGCCACGTCATCGGCAAAACCTGTGTGGCTTTACAGTTAACAGTCAGCAGGTCGTGCTGGAGTGCAACACGCAGTTGCTGATGCAGTCCGCTATTAAACGCGGGATGGGTATCGGTCTGCTTTCAACATTTTTAGCTAACAGCGATCCGGAATTAATCCCGGTTGTGCCTGAAAAACGCGATCCGGTTGATATCTGGCTGGTGCTCCATCCCGATTTGCAAAAAGTCGCACGCATCAGGGCTGTGATTACGGCGCTGGAGCACTGTTTTGCCGAAGAAATCAGGGCCAGAGACTAAGGGCATCAGATAAATATCAGGTACATACTACCAGGCACCTGAAATAAATCGGGTCGCGGGGTTATCCGACATTTTTGCCTGGCATTACGACGCGGACCGCATAACTAAACAGGAGAGTCTCTATTTAAGCGCCGCCACAGGCAGATCCGTTACCCGTGTGGTATAGGCAGGCGACAACATATCGCGCTTCATCGCCCAGGCTTTGTTTACGCCCTGACCTGCAAACCACAGCTTCCCGCTACCGCGCGTGTTAATCCTGTCGATGAGTTGCATCAGCTCTTCACTATTTCGGCGTGGCTGATGTTCATCGAAGAGATCAAGCTGAGCCACTCCCTGACTGAAAAAATCCGTCAGCACAATCCCTGCCTTCATATAGCGATGGCCCTCAATCCAGATATTATCCAGACACGCCATCGCGACACGAATAATGTCGCGGGTGTCGTGAGTCGGGATCAGAAGCTGGGCGGTCGATTGGTTGCCATAAAAAGGCTCATCAGCGGCATGCGGGCTGGTGCGTACGAAGACCCCGACCTGACGACAATATTGCTTCTCGCGACGCAGCTTTTCTGCCGCACGCTCAGCATAGGCACAGACAGCTTCCCGCATCTGATGATAATCGGAGATGCGGTAGCCGAATGAGCGTGAACACATAATCTGCTGCTTATCAGGCTCGTCCGGTTCCAGATCCAGACAGGATTCGCCGCGTAGCTCTCTGACGGTACGTTCCATTACCACACTGAATTGCCTGCGGATCAAATCGGTACTTTGATCCGCCAGATCTTTTGCCGTCATCACGCCCATCGCGTTGAGCCGTTTACTGATACGGTGCCCGACACCCCAGACGTCGGCGACATTAATCAGCGCCAGCAGCTTTCTCTGTCGTTCGGGGTTTGACAGATCAACAATCCCGCCGGTTTTTGTCCACTTTTTAGCCGCAAAATTTGCCAGTTTGGCCAGCGTCTTCGTCGGTGCAATGCCGACACCCACGGTCAGATGGGTCTCTTTACGTATCCGTTCCCGGACCTGTTGACCAAACGTCTCCAGCGCCACAGCGTTCTGCACGCCGGTGAGATCCATAAAGGCTTCATCAATCGAGTAGATCTCCACCGATGGGGCCATCTCTTCCAGTATGGTCATCACCCGATGGCTCATGTCAGCATAGAGCGCGTAATTTGAGCTGAAGACCTGTACCGCGTGACGCGTCAGCTCTTCACGCATTTTAAAATAGGGAGCGCCCATTTTAATGCCGAGTTTCTTTGCCTCAGCACTGCGTGCAATCACACAACCGTCGTTATTCGACAGCACGACAACCGGCTTGCCTTTCAGATCGGGCCGGAAAACTGTTTCACATGACGCGTAAAAGCAGTTCACATCCACCAGCGCAAACATGCTTAGTGCGTCGATTTAATCACAAAGGTGACGACGCCAAACACTTCCAGCACATCTTCAGTCTGGATGGCGATGGGCTTAAATTTGGTGTTCATCGGCATCAGTTGCAGGCAGGGATGAAGCTGCAGGCGTTTCACGGTAAATTCCCCGTCGACGGCGGCTACCACGATGTCCCCGTGCCCGGCGGTAAGGGAGCTGTCGACCACCAGCATGTCACCATCATTGATGCCCGCCTCTATCATCGATTCGCCGCTGACCCGGACAAAATAGGTGGCGCTGGGGTGCTGTACCATCAGCGTATTCAGATCGATACGCTGTTCAACATAGTCCTGCGCCGGGGAGGGAAATCCGCACGGGACACGTTCGATATAGAGCGGCAAGGCCATTGCGGCGCGTATGTCCGCAGGTTTGATAAATTCCATCATTGTTCTCCTCTTCCGGATTACTGTATATAAATACAGTAATATCGAATCCCCCTTTTAATCAAGCGAAACGAGGTGTTTTTAAGTAAAGCGCCTGACAACCACACACTTTTTTTAATCTTTCTTTCTGGCTGCCGCGATATTAAGCGAAATCAGATGATTTTCTCCGCAGCGATAAAATAACGCTGAGAGCGACTTACATTCATTCTTCTTATAAATTCACCCGCTGACTTTTTAACTTAAGCACAATCGGATCACGCCCGGCGGCCATTTAAACAGGCAACGCAGCCTGATTATTCCACTTTTTAAACGGCAACGCGCGACAGCCTTAATGCGGTGACGCTGGCTGAAGGACATTTATCGCAGGCAGAAAAAGAGAATGTTCAGCCGCGTGCGCTGAATCATTCCGGGAATGAAAAGAGGTCAGATAAGAGAGTGATCGTGCGCAAAAAACAAGAAGAGCGGAGCGGTCGGGAGAAAGG
Organism: Pantoea sp. M_10; assembly: GCF_008631515.1. Classification (NCBI taxonomy): domain Bacteria; kingdom Pseudomonadati; phylum Pseudomonadota; class Gammaproteobacteria; order Enterobacterales; family Erwiniaceae; genus Pantoea; species Pantoea sp. M_10. The sequence continues at coordinate 412,131 of NZ_VWUL01000001.1, forward strand.
AAATAAGCAGCGCACAGGCTCTGCCACGCTATCCAGTCTGAGCCGGGGGCGATGAGATAACCCCCTTTCCGGCAGTGCCCGACAGTGACCGTTCGCAGGCTGTGCGGGTCGCTGCCACCGCCCTGTTCTCTTCCGTCTCAGCGGCAGCGGTGGCCTCGCCGTCAGCGTTTAAACCGCGCTGTCGCTCTCCAGCGCATCCTGAATCGCGTCGGCCAGATTGCCAATTTCATTGGCCACTGCCTGCAGGTCCCAGGAGGCTTTAGAGCCGGTAGCCGAGGTCGAGGCGCTGACGGACTCTTTTGCCACTGACAGGGCAGCCGCCACGGCGACCGAACGTTTGTGTTGCTCCTGAGTGATGCCCGCAGGCGGTATCGCGAAATAGTCGTGAACCATGATCGTTTCCTTGTGATGAATTAGGGGTCAACCTTAGTCTTCTGCCTCCGGCGTGTGAAGTGAATTATGCGTCCTGACCGGCCGGACGGTCAGGATTCCAGCAGCCGCGGTGCACGCTGATCCTGTGCACCGCAGAAACCTGTACAGGCTGTACAGGTTTCTGGAGAAAAACGGCGTAAAAAAGGCAGTTGTAACGTTTTTACCGGGTGGCCGCAAAATAAACGGGTGCCTTGCCCTTCCCGTTACGCTGACCGGGACAACAAATTAACTCTTTGTATTTAATCATATAAAATAAATAACCCTGCCATTTTGCCGGAAAACTCAACCCGTCAACACCTCCGACCAGTACACTTTTATCAGATTTCATTGTACAAGTTTCTCATTCTTGTATAACTTTACTGCGTGACGATAAATCACTTGTAACGAAGGGTGCTTTGCACCGCATCTGAAGGTGTTGTGGATTTCCACCTTCAGATGCAATTTTTTTTTGCGTCTGCCGGTCACCGGATCTGAATCGACGCATCAACCCCCAATTTCTTATGAGGCCTGACATGCAACCTACGATGAATACAGAGTCTCAGATTTCTGATTACTTCATGAACTCTGGCAAGACACTGACGACTGAAAAACAGGTTATCGCGGCTGTCCATGCTGAACTCGCCCGTGCCAAAGCCCACGTTTCCGATAAAGATGTCGTGCTGGGCCTGATTAATCGCCTGGAGAGTGAGCGTGACGTGGTTAAACAGGACGTTTACCGTCAGGCTCTCGAACATGTTCTGCAGCGTGCGCCGGCAGCCAGCGCCAGCTAAAAAACCTGTGTCTGTTACGATGGAACGCGAATTAGCATGGATGCGTTTCCTGTCCGGAATCTGCCCCTGATAAGGGGCTTTTTTTTGTCCTGCAAACCCCCTTTCCGTCCCCTCTTTTCCTCCCTCTCTTACAGCCAGATATCGTGCCAGATTTAACTATTTTTGCCGCTTATTTCACCACCGATTGCGGTTAATTGCTCTCGGTTCGCTTTATTTATCCGATATCTGTGTCCAGGCTTTTTCTGCATCTCCTGCAAACACAGACGAGGAAAATAATCATGTTTCATCATTCATCAAAACTTCAATTTCCGGTTCGTGTAGAGAAACCCGATCCAGAGTTTGCCATGCTGTTACAGCAGGCGATCGGCGGCGTCGAAGGTGAAATTCGTGTAGCGATGCAATACTTTTTCCAGGCAATGGGCGCACGCGGTGATGTGCGGATTCGCGATCTGCTGATCTCAACCGCCACCGAAGAGCTGAGCCATATCGAAATGCTGGGCTACGCCGTGGCGCTTAATCTGGAAGGTGCCCCCCTCTCTTACCAGGAAGCCTCCGCGAAAGATCCGGTGGTCAATGCGATTCTGGGTGGCATGAACCCGCGCCATATTCTCTCTTCCGGCCTGGCCGCAATGCCGGTGAACGCCAACGGGATGCCGTTCGACATGAGCCACATTTACGCCTCCGGTAACGTCGCGGCGGATATGCTGGCCAACGTCACCGCAGAGGCCACCGGTCGCGTGCTGGCTACCCGTCTCTACAACATGACCGAAGATAAAGGCATGAAGGATTTCCTCTCGTTCCTGATCGCCAGGGACACCATGCACCAGCAGCAGTGGCTGGCGGTGATTGAGGAGATGGGCGGACTGAACGCCTCGCTGCCGATCCCGAACAGCTTCCCGCAGGAAAATGAGGCGCAGGAACACTCCTACTACTGCCTGAACACCTCACTGGATAAACCGCTGCCGGAAGGCCGCTGGAGCAGCGGTCCGGCTTACGATGGTCAGGGTCAGTTCAGCGCGAAACAGCAGCCCGATATTCTGGGTGACGAACCGCTTCTCGGTAACGCCCGCCCGGGTTCCGGTGCCCAGGCAGAGCAGATTGACGGTATCACGCCGCCGAAACCTTAATCACTCATGCTGCACGCCTGTCGGGGAGTGACGCCCTGACAGGTTTCGCCCCTTTTACTGGAGGAACATCCATGTCATCCACTCAGCGTCCACAGCCGCCTTTCGCCGAACAGCAGCAGACGTGGCCAGGCAGCACTGCCGCGATGCAGCCGCAGCCCGATCATGGCGAAGAGAGCTATCAGGGATCAGGCCGCCTGACGGGTAAAAAAGCCATTATTACCGGTGGCGACTCCGGCATTGGCCGGGCTGTGGCCATTGCGTTTGCCCGTGAAGGTGCCGATGTGCTGATCTCCTACCTCGATGAACATGAAGATGCGCAGGATACGGCCCGGCTGGTGGAGGCCGCCGGTCGCAAAGCCGTGCTGATGCCCGGCGATATTACCGAGGCGTCTCACTGTAATGCGCTGGTCGATCGGGCCGTAGAGGCGTTCGGGGAGGTTAACATCCTGGTCAACAACGCCGCCTTTCAGATGACGCGTATGTCGCTGGATGAGATCAGCGATGAAGAGTTTGACCGCACCATGAAAACCAACCTCTACGCGATGTTTTACCTGACCAAAGCCGCCACCCGGCATATGCCGGCGGGCGGGTCGATCATCAACACCGCCTCAATCAATGCCGATCAGCCAAAACCGAAGCTGCTCGCCTATTCGGCCACTAAAGCCGCCATCGTCAACTTCTCCGGCGGACTGGCCGCTCTGCTGGCTGAAAAAGGTATCCGCGCCAATGCGGTCGCGCCCGGCCCTATCTGGACGCCGCTGATCCCCTCAACCATGCCGGTTGAACAGGTGAAAAACTTTGGCAGCGAAGTGCCGCTGCAGCGGGCCGGTCAGCCTGCTGAGCTGGCACCCACCTATGTGATGCTGGCCAGTGACGAAGGCAGCTACATTTCAGGGGCAACCATCGCCGTCACCGGCGGCGTGGCGATTATTTAACAGGACGATTCCCTGGCACACTCTGCCAGGGGATCGGCTATCCGCTGCTGCGCTATCGCCCAGGCGTAGAGCGGTTCCCGCGCCAGATTCTTCATTTTCACTTCGCACATAATGTCGAAATCCTGAAACGACAGCGCCCATCCATTCAGCGTCGGGTTAAAGAAGTAATCAGAGTGCGCCCGCAGTTTGCTTTTGCTCACCCCCAGCGCAGCCTGATCGGGCCAGCCCTGCGGCGGAATGATCCCCTCCTGCGAAATCGAGTAGTGCAGCACCGGACGCACGCCGCGCCAGGAGTCGATGACGCGGGCAACACGCGGATCGTCTGGCTGAATAAACTCACTCTCTTTTACCCAGTGATGGTGAATATCCAGCACCACCGGACAGAGCGGTGCCGCCTGCAGCACGTCATCCAGTGAACAGGAGATCTCATCATTCTCCACCGTCAGCATCCGTTGCGCTTCCGGGCTGAGCTGCTTAAAGGCGCGTTTAAATCCGTCGAACCCCGCCTTGCCATTCATATGGATGTTGATTTTGAAATCCTGAAACTGTTTGCCGTAGCCCATCAGCGTGGCGCAGAGCGTGTGATACTCCACATCCTCCAGCGCGCGCGTCACCACATCGGGATTGTCGGAGGCCAGCACGGTGTACTGGCCCGGATGGAAGGAGAGCCGGATATCGTTTGCCCGCGCCAGTTCACCACAGCGGGCAAACAGCGGATGGAGCTCGGGCAGAAACGCCGCAAACAGCGGTGTGGCTTCGGGCACGGTGTAAAGCGGCAGCAGATCGCTGCCGATACGCATCATCCGGAGAGGCGCGGGTAAGGTAGCCAGTTGCTCCAGCGTCTGATAAAGATGATTCAGATTGGTCACGCTGATCTCATGGAGCAGCTGATAACGTTCATCATGCGATAAACTCAGAAACCGTTTACGGGTGGTGGCGCGAAACGGGAAAAATTGTTTGCCATCACTGTTGAGATACTTACATGCAAAGCCTAATTTCATGACTGCTCCTGATTGATGCTTATCAGAAGTGTAACAGGCCTCTGGCGACCAGCCAGTCGCGGGGGCGCAGAGGCAGGCTATAGAGTGACAGGGAGAAACGCTATGCAGGGCCATGAAATCCAGCGCATCGCCATCGACGCAGCGGAGCGGCTGCCCGCCGCCGAATGCAGCTATCCGTTCGGGCCGAAACATCAGGTATATAAAGTGTGTGGAAAAGTGTTTTTGCTGCTGACCGAACTGCGCGGGGTGCTCATCATCACGCTGAAATGTGAGCCGCAGCAGGCGGAGCTGCACCGGGTCATCTACCCCTCCATTACCCCCGGCTATCACATGAATAAGCGCCACTGGATTACGGTCTCGCCCGGTGACGGCCTCTCGCCCGGCCTGATTCAGCAACTGGTGGAGGAGGCTTATCGCCGCGTCGTGAAGGGTATCCCCGCTTCGCGCCGCCCGGTCTGGGTGGGCTGACAGCGCGGCCACGGGTCAGGAGAAGGACGGCGGACAGGAGTCCGACCCGCCGTCACCCGTGAGCCATCTTACCCCGCGCTTAATGGTGCAGCATCTCCTCCACCACCTCAGCATTCATCATCTGGTAGGGATAATAGGTCGGCCAGTTCTCCATCTCCGCCAGCAGCGCCTGCTGAGAGTCGTTGCCCGTGAAGATATGGAAATGGGCAGACTTACGCGGTCCGATGGTGTGGTCGCTGAACTGCACATATTTTGGCGCGCGGCTGTTCGCGTCTTCACAGGTAAAGAGGTAGCGCACCCCTTTTTTGCCGGAGCTGTAGGTCAGGATTTTATAGCCGTCATAGCGGTAGTGACAGGCGCTGACCTGGTTGCCCACGTGGAACTCCATCACGCCATTTTCAATACCGATGGTATCGACGCGGGTGGCATACCCTTTGCGATAATATTCTTTATATTCTGCGGCCGTTTTATGGGGGTCCTGCTGCGCTTTTTTCTGCCAGACCGGGTCCAGCTCGCCACTCTGCAGCAGCGGATAGACCGACTGCCACAGCCCATCCCAGTCAGAAAGCGAACGATCTTTCACGTCGCTGTCAGCAAAGACTCCTTCTGCGGCTTTCTGCTCCTGCGCTGACAGCGGTTTGCCATGTGCGTGACTGCCGTGTGCCTGCACCTGCTGCGTGATTAACAGCGCCGCCACGATCCCTATCCATTTACCTGCATGATTCACCACAACCTGACCCTCAGTAAAAGTTACAAAATGAAATGTTATGATATAACATTTCCATGTTCAACCCGTTTGCCGCTTTATCAACATTAAATCTGTTTATGGTTATCTCCCCGGTTCAGCGCCTCAGCGGGGAGAGATGGCAGGTCAGGCTGGCGGAGGGAAAACAGAGCGGATGGCCTGGCGGGCGGGCACTGACGCGCCGATAAGCCAGACGGCACAGGGGGTGAATAAACGAAGCGACGAGGCGTACCCGGAGATTAGCGTGCGTTTTCAGCCGGACGAAAAAGAGGCAGCCATCCGGATTAAATGCCCCGTTTACCCTCAGCATTGTTCAGGTTGTTCTATATTTAGTGTCGTCGAAAATAAAACAACAGCCGGAGCATGGATTAATGTCGAAAGAAACTGAGAAGAAACCCCTGAGCCACCGTGCGCCCACTACCGGACCAGAGTCGTCAGAGCCGGGTCTGGGTTCGCTGGCACCGAAAGATGGTTCGCATCAGCCACCCGCCGAACCCACTCCGCCAGGCAAGCAGCCTACCGCCCCAGGCAGCCTGAAAGCGCCACAGACCCACAACGCTAAACTCGACCAGCTTGAAGCCAGCCGTAAAAACGGCACGAACCAGCCGCTGACCACCAATCAGGGCACCCGCATCGCCAACGACCAGAACTCCCTGCGAGCCGGTACACGCGGTCCGACCCTGCTGGAAGACTTCATCATGCGTGAGAAGATCACGCACTTTGACCATGAACGTATTCCTGAGCGTATCGTGCATGCACGCGGCTCAGCGGCACACGGCTACTTTCAGCCTTACCGCTCACTGAAAGAACTGACCAAAGCTCAGTTCCTCAGCGATCCGAATCAGACCACCCCGGTTTTCGTGCGTTTCTCCACCGTACAGGGTGGTGCTGGCTCTGCCGATACCGTGCGTGATATCCGCGGTTTCGCCGCCAAGTTCTATACCGAAGAGGGCGTGTTTGACCTGGTCGGTAACAACACCCCGGTGTTCTTTATTCAGGATGCGCATAAATTCCCTGACTTTGTGCACGCCGTTAAGCCGGAGCCGCACAATGAAATCCCGCAGGGCCAGAGCGCCCATGACACCTTCTGGGATTATGTCTCCCTGCAGCCGGAAACCATGCACAACGTCATCTGGGCGATGTCCGATCGCGGCATTCCGCGCAGCTATCGCACCATGGAAGGCTTCGGGATTCACACCTTCCGCCTGATTAACGCCGAAGGCAAAGCGACCTTTGTCCGCTTCCACTGGAAGCCGGTGGCCGGTAAAGCCTCACTGCTGTGGGATGAGTCCCAGAAACTGACCGGCCGCGATCCGGACTTCCACCGCCGCGATCTGTGGGAAGCCATTGAGGCGGGCGATTTCCCGGAATATGAACTGGGCCTGCAGCTGATCCCGGAAGAGGATGAGTTCAAGTTTGACTTCGACATTCTCGATGCCACCAAACTGATCCCGGAAGCGCTGGTGCCGGTTGAAATTGTCGGCAAAATGGTGCTGAACCGTAATCCGGACAACTTCTTTGCCGAAACCGAGCAGGTGGCATTCCATCCGGGTCATATCGTGCCGGGGCTCGATTTCTCCAACGATCCGCTGCTGCAGGGTCGCCTGTTCTCCTATACCGACACGCAGATCAGTCGTCTGGGCGGCCCGAACTTCCACGAGATCCCGATTAACCGTCCGACCTGCCCTTACCATAACTTCCAGCGTCAGGGGATGCATCGTCAGGACATCGACACCAACCCGGCTAACTACGAGCCGAACTCGATCAACGACAACTGGCCGCGTGAAACCCCACCGGCGGCGAAAGGCGGCGGCTTCGAGAGCTATCAGGAGCGGATCGAAGGCCACAAGGTGCGCGAGCGCAGCCCCTCCTTCGGCGAATACTATGCCCAGCCGCGCCTGTTCTGGCAGAGCCAGACCGAGGTTGAGCAGCAGCACATCATCGGTGCCTATTCGTTTGAGCTGAGCAAAGTAGGACGTGCCTATATTCGTGAGCGCGTGGTGGATCATCTGGCGCGCATCGATACCAAACTGGCGCAGGGTGTGGCCGACAATCTGGGCATCGCCCTGACCGACGAGCAGCGCAATATCCAGCCGCCGGCACCGGTCAACGGCCTGACCAAAGATGACAGCCTGAGCCTCTATGCCGTGCCGGATGGCGAGATCAAAGGCCGTCAGGTTGCACTGCTGCTGAGCGACGGCGTGAAAGCGGACGGTGTGCTGGCGATCCTGCAGGCGCTGAAAGCGGAAGGCGTGCACGCCAAACTTCTGGCGCCGCACATGGGCCAGGTGCGTGCCGACGATGGTTCCGTACTGCCGATCGACGCCACCTTCGCCGGTCTGCCTTCGCTGACCTTTGATGCGGTGATCGTACCGGATGGCAACATCGATGCGCTGCTGTTAAGTGGTGATGCCCGCTACTTCCTGCTGGAAGCCTACAAGCACCTCAAGGTCATTGGCCTGGTGGGCGACGCGCGCCGCTTCAAAGCGCAGTTCGGTCTGGGTGATGGCGATCAGGAAGAAGGCATCGTGCAGGGTGACTCGGCGGAAAGCGCCCTGACCTCTGAATTTACGCAGGCGATGAAAGCGCACCGCGTCTGGTCCCGCAGCCAGAAGGCGCAGTCTGTTCCGGCCTGATGCGTTAAGTGAATAAAAAAACCGCCCCCCGGGCGGTTTTTTTTATGGCGGAGAAAGCGGAACCCTGACGTAAAAGGCGTTCCCGTCAGAAGCTCTGCCAGTTGTCGTTGTCTGCCACGGCGACAGGCTGACGCTGTGGCGCGGCGATCGCCTTCGCGACCGGTGCGGCTGAAAACGCGGCGTGCAGCGTGCCGGTTTTGAAAACCGCGACCGTTTTACGCAGGTAACTTGCCTGCTCCTCCAGCGAGGCGGCGGCACTGGCAGACTCCTCCACCAGCGCGGCGTTCTGCTGCGTAACGCCATCCATCTCTGAAACGGCGATGCAGACCTGCTCAATGCCACGGGTCTGTTCGGTCGAGGAGGCGGCGATCTCTTCGATCAGCTGCGTGACCCGGCTTACCGATGTCACGATGCTCTCCATCGCGCTGCCCGCCTGCGCGGCGTAACCGGCACCGGTTCTGATCCGCTCAGCAGAGCGGTCAATCAGGCCGCGGATCTCCTGCGCGGCCGTGGCGCTGCGGCCAGCCAGCGATCGCACTTCACCCGCCACCACCGCAAATCCCCGGCCCTGCTCCCCGGCGCGCGCCGCCTCAACGGCCGCATTCAGCGCCAGAATGTTGGTCTGAAACGCGATGCTGTCGATAATAGCGATAATCCCGGCGATCTGACCGGAGCTTTCGCTGATCTGATCCATGTTGGCGATGACCCGGGCCACCGTCTCGCCGCCCTGCACCGCTGTGGTTGACGCCTCTTTAGACACCGTGGTCGCCTGGCGGGCGTTGTCGGCGTTGAGTTTCACCGTCGAGGTGAGCTGCTCCATGCTGGCCGCGGTCTGCTCCAGCGCGGCGGCCTGCTGCTCGGTGCGGGAGGAGAGATCGCTGCTGCCCGCGGAGATCTCCGCCGCACCGGTGAAGATTGAGCGGGTAGCGTCATCAACCGAGGTGATGGTCACCACCAGCGCATCGCGCATCTGCTGCAGCTCCTGAACCAGCAGCCCCATCTCATTGCGCCCTTCCTGCTGAATCGCGGAGGTTAAATCACCGCCCGAGATGGCACGCATGTAACCGGTCAGCCTGCCGAGCGGGCCAACCAGCAGTTTTTGCAGCCCGATCCAGACCGCTGCGGCCACCACAACGGTAATCAGGCCGATGGTCAGCAGCGTCCAGAGCGCATCCGTCAGGCTGCGCTGATTATGCTCGGAGGTCGCTTTCATCAGCTGGATGTTCAGCGCACGCCAGGCCTGATAGGCGCTGTCGAGCTGATCCTGGGCGGCCTGCGCCTCCAGGTTGCCGTAAGCCGGATAGTTGCCCTGCTTCAGAAAGGTGATGGAGGCGAGCATGGTTTCACGCATCTGCTGATAGGCCGCCTTCACCTGCGTCGCCTGCGCATCGCTCTGTTTCTCCTGCTGCGTCAGCCCCTGCCAGGCGGTGAAGTCGGCGTCGGCCGCCGCCGCAGACTGCCCCGCCTGCTCCAGCAGCGTCGCCATCGCCGCCAGCGATTTCGGGTCCTGCTGATTCTTCAGGAAACGGATCGCCACGCGGTTGATGGTGACGCGGGTTTTGATCAGGGTTTTTACGGCATCGCTCAGGTGCTGCTGCTGCAGCGTCAGCTGCTCAGCGGCCACGAAGTTTTTATCGGCTTTTGCCATGCCGTTGTAGAACAGGAAACCGGTCAGGGTGAGTAAAATGATGAAGACGGCCAGCACCGCCAGAATACCGTGCGTTATTTTAAGATTTTTTATCATGTGAGCAGGCTCATATCAGAGGAGATAGTAGCGTTATCGGCCAGCGCCGCGTTTATCTGAGTGCCTGATGGAAAAGCTTTTTCACGGCGTGATGCCAGGCACATTCAGCCGGACAAAAAAAGCGCTGCGAAGGCCTCTGAGCGCATTCGCCGCTTAACATCCGCCCCTCTGCTGTGGTTGAATTCGCCCCTTACATTTTTTGCACGTGGTTATCATGCATTACATACAGAGTCTGATGCGTTTTATTGAGGGAAACAGCGTGTTGTCGGCCAGCTTCAGCCTGCTGCTGCTGATAATGGCCGGGATGGTCACTCACCTGATCTGCAAATTCTTCATCGTCAAAGTGGTCAGGAAAGTCTTCTTCAGCAGCCACAAACAGGGCGTGCCGCTGGACAAAGATGTGCGCCTCTCGCAGAAGCTCTCCAATTTTGTGCCGGTCATTGTGGTCTACAATTTCCTGCAGTTCATGCCCGGCCTGCCGGAGCATCTGAAGATCGCCGTGCAGACCATCTGCGGCATCCTGTTCTTTATCTATCTGTCGATCTTCTTCAACGAAGTGCTGGAGATCGTTAACAGCTCCTATTCGCGCAAATCGAAGCGCAAGAATCACTCGATTAAAGGCTACATCCAGATCGGTAAAATCCTGGTGCACATTATTGCCGCGATCATGATTCTGGCGATTATGTCCAACAAGTCACCGGCGATCATCATCTCCTCGCTGGGTGCGGTGGCCGCCGTGCTGATGCTGATCTTCCAGCATACGCTGCTGTCGCTGGTGGCCAATATTCAGCTCTCCTCCAACGACGTGCTGCAGCTGGGCGACTGGATTGAGATGCCGGATAACAATATCAGCGGGGAGGTGATCGATATTGCGCTGCACACCATCACCATCCGCAACTGGGACAACACCATTTCGCGCATCCCGACCAAGAACTTCCTGACCGAGACCTACACGAACTGGCAGGCGATGTTCTCCTCCGGTGCGCGCCGTATCATGCGCAGCTTTTATCTGGATCAGAAGTCGATCACCTTTGTGAATCAGGAGATGTTGCAGTCGATGAGCCAGATCCGCATCGCCAGCGAAGCGATCACCGGGCTGCTGGACGGGCGCGACATCAGCGCTGTGGGCGACCGCTGGTTTATGGAGAACGGCATTACCAATCTGATGGTGTTTCGTAAGTTCCTGACCGCCTGGCTCGCCCAGCGTCACGATATTCAGAAAGAGATGTATATCGTGGTGAGGCCGCTGAAACCGTCACCGGATGGGTTACCGGTGGAGATCTACTGCTTCACCTCCTCCATTCTGTGGGTGGATTATGAGAATACCCAGGCGGAAATTTTTGAGTTTATCTATTCGATGGCCCGTCTGTTTGAACTGCAGATCTATCAGCATCCGGCAGGGTCCGATTTCGCCCGGCTGGCTCAGCCGCACCCCGGAAGCCGGGACGCGCAGCAGAGCAGCGAACAGTAACCCCCCACGCGCGGCGGCCCCTGCTGCCGCGCGGTTCAGCTTTTACTCAGCGCATAGTTCAGCACTCTGTCATTTTTCATCTGCACGGTCAGCGTCTGCCCCTCGGTGGTATTCAGGGTGCGCGCCTCACTGTAGGTCCATTTCAGCAGCCGCTGCCCGTCCGGGTAGGGCGTTTCACTGTCGGGCTGGCCGAACAGGGCGATCAGCTGGGCTTTGGTGGTCTGACCGGCATGAATCTGCTGCAGATGCGAATTGTCCAGCCGGTGTCCGACCCGGTTAGAGCAGGCAGAAAGCAGCAGCAACACGGCTAACAGGGCGTTTTTCCTCACATCCTCTCCTTAAACATTCAGCGTCACGGGCGAGCCTGTCCGGACGTGCCTGAGCTTATAGCGAATCCGCCCCCTGCGTCAGCCTTTTCTGCGCCGTCCCCGCTTTCTGTCACCCCGAATCACGCTGATTCAGCGTCATAAACGCAAATTTTGTTCACCAGCCCCTCCGCCGCCCGGCGAGGGCAACATCTTAGTCTATGATTATTCACTGTAGCCGCGTGGAAGCGGTCTCACCGCCCTTTTCCACCGCATCACACTGAATACCAGTCCAGCTTCCTGGCTGAAGAGACGCGCCGGCCCACCCGGCATCCTGGTCTCGCTGGCAGGTTTATGATTTTTGACATTTGCATGATCAACATCCTTTTCGCGCGATGGACGCCATTGCGCATTTCCAGGCTAAATGAGGCAACTGAATGGAATCCAAATCTTTTTCCAAAAGCTGGGGCGCTGAACGGGTTGCCCGTGATGAGGTGCGTTTTCGCCTCTGGGCAACCGGCCAGCAACGTGTGACGCTGCGCCTCTCCGGTAAAGACATAGAGATGACCCCGCAGGCTGACGGCTGGTTTGAGACGCAGGTTGCCGGTGTGGCCGCCGGCGCGGAGTATGACTTTGTGCTGGCCGATGGCACAGCCGTGCCCGATCCCGCCGCCCGCGCCCAGAAAGCGGAGGTCAACGGCCCCTCTCTGGTGATCGATCCTGATGCTTATCAGTGGCAGAACACGGCGTGGCGCGGCCGTCCGTGGACGGAGTCGGTGGTGTATGAACTGCACATCGGCACCTTTACCCCCGAAGGCACTTTCCGGGCCGCGATTGAAAAGCTTCCGGTGCTGGCGGAAACCGGCATTACCATGATCGAGGTGCTCCCGGTGTCGCAGTTTGGCGGCAACCGCGGCTGGGGCTACGACGGCGTGCTGCTCTATGCACCGCACGCCGCCTACGGCACACCCGATGATTTCAAAGCCTTTATCGACGCAGCGCACGGCCACGGTCTGTCGGTGGTGCTCGATATCGTGCTGAACCACTTCGGCCCGGAGGGCAACTATCTGCCCCTGCTCTCGCCTGACTTCTTCCATCAGGAGCGCAAGACGCCGTGGGGGGCAGGCATCGCCTATGATGTTGATGCGGTTCGTCGCTACATAGTGGAGGCGCCGCTCTACTGGCTGCAGGAGTTTAATCTCGACGGCCTGCGTTTTGACGCCATCGATCAGATTGACGATCCCAGCGAAAAGCATGTGCTGATTGAGATTGCCGAGCGTATCCGCTCGACGATTACCGATCGCCCTATCCATCTCACCACCGAAGACTGCCGCAATGTCACCTTCCTTCATCCGCGTGATGAAAAAGGCGACGCTCCGCTGTTCACGGGGGAGTGGAACGATGACTTCCACAACGCCGTGCATGTGCTGGCGACCGGGGAAGATCACGCTTACTACCAGGACTTTGCCGATCATCCGGCGCAGCAGGTGGCGCGGGCGCTGGCAGAAGGCTTTGTCTATCAGGGCGAAGTGTCGAAGCAGTCAGGTGAACCGCGTGGGGTGAAAAGCAGCAGCCAGCCGCCGGTGGCCTTTGTCGACTTTATCCAGAACCACGATCAGACGGGCAACCGGGCGCAGGGTGAAAGGCTCATCAGCCTGGCTGGCGCCGCGCGCACTCAGGTGCTGCTGGCCACCCTGCTGGTTTCGCCGCATATCCCGCTGCTGTTCATGGGCGAAGAGTATGGCGAAACCCAGCCGTTCCTGTTCTTCACCGATTTCCACGGCGATCTGGCTAAAGCGGTGCGCGAAGGCCGCGCCAGAGAATTTGAAGGCCATGCCGGTCACGGTGAAACCGTGCCGGACCCTAATGATGTGACCACCTTTGAACAGTCGAAACTTAACTGGCAGAAGAGGGAGACGCCGGAAGGCCAGCAGTGGCTGGCACTGACGCGCCAGCTGCTCAGCCTGCGTCAGCAGCATATCGTGCCGCTGCTGCAGACCGCCGGGGGGGACGCCGGCCAGGTGATCACGACGTCAGAGGGCTTCCTCGCGGTGCGCTGGGACTTCCCGGCGGGCACGCTCTCCCTGGCGCTGAACGTCAGCAACCGCACGCAGCCGATCCCCGATCTGCCGGGTAAGACCCTGTTTGCCTGGCCGCAGGCCGCAACTGAACTCGCGCCTGACTCTATCGTGGTGCGTCTGGCTAAGGGAGAAACCGCATGACTATTCCAACCGCAACCTATCGCATCCAGTTCCGCAACGGCATGACCTTTGACCGCGCCGCGGCGCTGGTGCCCTATCTGAAACAGCTTGGGATCAGCCATCTCTACGCCTCGCCGATCTTCAGCGCGACCGCGGAGTCCACCCACGGCTATGACGTCACCGACGTCAACGAGATCGAGCCCGCCATTGGCGGACGCGAAGGATTTGATCGGATGGTCGCCGCGCTGCAGGCCGCCGGACTGGGCCTGATCCTCGACATTGTGCCGAACCATATGGCCGCGTCGCTGGAGAACCCGTGGTGGCGCGACGTGATCGAACATGGCGAACAGAGTCGCTACGCCAGCTATTTTGATATCGACTGGTCACGTCGCCTGACACTGCCGTTCCTCGGTGACACCTTTGAGGCGGTGCTGGCGAATGGCGAGATCAGCGTGCAGCGCGACCCGCAGAGCGGCAAGCCGGCGCTGGCCTACTTTGACAATTTCTACCCGCTGGACCCAAGGACCTGGCAGGATCGGGAAGAGGCGGTGCTCGCCCTGCGCGATGCCGCAGAGATCGCGGCCCTGCATGACCAGCAGCCGTGGCGACTGATGTCCTGGCGCGATGCGCCGCGCGACCTCTCCTACCGGCGTTTCTTTGAGGTGACCGGTCTGGTGGGCGTGCGCGTGGAGGACAAAACGGTCTTTGACGCAGCGCACCAGCTGATTCTTGAACTGGTTCACAGCGGCGCGGTGCAGGGCTTACGGGTGGATCACGTCGATGGCCTGGCCGATCCGCGCGGCTATCTGGAGCAGCTGCGCCAGGCGGCGGGTCCCGACTGCTACCTTACCGTGGAGAAGATCCTGGGTGAGGATGAACAGCTGCCGGATGAGTGGCCGGTTTCCGGTACCACCGGCTATGAGTTTATGGCGGCGCTCGCCAACCTGCTGGTCGACAGCGATCGCCTGAGTAGCCTGCGCAAAGCCTATCAGGCGGTGATTGGCAAAACCGTGGACATGAAAGCGGAGCTGCGCGCCGCCAAGCTGTTGATGGCGAACCGTAATTTTGCCGGTGAATTTAACCGGTTACTCCAGCTGGCGCTGACGATTGCCGACGCAGAGGGCACGCCACAGCCGGAGCCTGAGCTGAAAAATGCGCTGCGCGAGCTGCTGGTGGCGTTCCCGGTCTATCGCACCTACGGCACCCCGGAGGGCCTGACCCCTGCCGACCACCAGCTGCTGCAGCAGGTGGTCGGTCAGGTGAAAGCCAGCGCCACGGCACCAGACAGCGCGGCGCTCGACTTTCTGACCCGGATTCTGCGGGCAGAGGTCGCCTCTGCGGCCCGCGAGGATGCCACGCAGTTCCGCACCCGCTTCCAGCAGCTGACCGGCCCGCTGATGGCGAAGTCTGTCGAAGATACGCTGTTCTTCCGTCAGCACATGGCGCTGGCGCTGAATGAGGTCGGCGCTGAACCGCTGGCGCGTCACTTCTCGCTGGCGCAGTTCCACGCCGAAATGCAGGCGCGGCGCGAACATCAGCCCGATGCACTGTCGGGCACCTCAACGCACGACACCAAACGCGGTGAAGATGCGCGTGCGCGGCTCTATACCCTGACCGAAGCGCCGCAGCGCTGGGCGGATTGCGTGAGCCGCTGGCGGGAGATGAATCAGGATCAGGTCGTCCGGCTGAAAGATGGCCCGGCCCCGGAGCCGGCGGTCGAATGGATGCTCTATGAAGCGCTGGCCGGAGTCTGGCCGACCACCCTGCAACCGGACGACGCAGAAGGTCTGGCGGCGCTGGAAGCCCGCTTTGTGGTTTACGTGGAAAAAGCGCTGCGTGAAGCCAAGCTGCGCACCGACTGGGCCGACAACAATGACGCCTATGAAGAGGCGGTGCTGGGCTATGCCCGTCACCTGCTCTCGCCCGCCAGTCACGCCTTCCTTAATGACTTCTGCGAGGCGCTGCAGCCCTTTATCCGCGCGGGCCTGGTCAACAGTCTGACCCAGACCGTGGTGAAACTCACCGCGCCGGGCGTGCCCGATATTTATCAGGGCAGCGAGGCGCTGGACTTCAGCCTGGTCGACCCCGATAACCGCCGCGAGCCCGACTTTGACGCGCTGGCCGCCATGCTCAGTGCGCCGCAGCACGACGGCAGTGAGGCCCACTGGCGGCGTGGCCAGGTTAATCAGCAGGCGATTGTGAAACTGCTGGCGCTGCGCCAGCAGCAACCTGACCTGTTCCGCCACGGCGACTATCTGGCGCTGGAAGCCGGGGGTGGGCAGCCGGACAAGGTGCTGGCCTTTGCCCGCACCCATGGGGATCAGGCGGTGATTGTCATTGTGTCGCGCCGGGTCTTTGACGCCCTGCCGGAAAACCTGGATCAGCCGCCTGCGGCGCGCTGGGCAGAGATCAGCCTCGCCCTGCCGGACGGGCTGCGTCAGCGTCATTATGAGGATGTGCTGAGCGGTAACACGCTCGATGCAGGCGATGCGCTGGCGCTGGGCGACCTGGCATCGCAGTGGTGCGCCGTGCTGGTGGCACGCTGAAATCTTTTTTCTGTTACGCGTCAATCTGTTCACTGAATAACGAGGCATCAATGTCAAACAGTCAGCGTTTTGAAATTACGGCGGGTTACAGCCATTTGCTGGGGGCAAACTTTGATGGTCAGGGCGTAAACTTCGCCCTGTTCAGTGCCCACGCCGAGCGGGTGGAACTCTGTCTGTACGATCCCAGCGGTAAAACGGAAATCGCCCGTCTGGAACTGCCGGAATATACCCATGAAATCTGGCACGGCTATGTGCCGGGTCTGAAGCCAGGTGCGCTTTATGGCTATCGCGTCTATGGTCCCTACGACCCGGAGAATGGTCATCGCTTTAACCCGAACAAGCTGCTGCTTGATCCCTACGCCCGCGAACTGGCGGGCGACATCGCCTGGAACGAGGCACACTTCGCCTACGATCTCTATCACGACGATAAAGATCTCACTTTTGACAGCCGCGACAGCGCGCCGTTTACACCGAAGTGCCGCGTGGTCGATCCCAACGAGTTTGACTGGCAGGACCGGAACCGTCCGAACGTGCCATGGCCGAAAACGGTGATCTATGAAACCCATGTCAAAGGCTTTACCCAGCTCAACACGGCGCTGCCGCCCGAACTGCGCGGCACCTTTGACGGCATGGGCCATAAAGCGACCGTCGACTACATCAAAAGCTTAGGCATTACCTCGGTCGAGCTGCTGCCGGTGCACTGGTTCCCGGATGATCAGCATCTGCTGGATAAAGGGCTGAAAAACTTCTGGGGCTACAACACGCTGGGCTTCTTTGCGCCCGCGACCCGCTACTTCGGTCCGCGCGGCATTCAGGGCTTCCGCGACATGGTTCGCGCCTTTCATGATGCCGGCATTGAGGTGATCCTCGACGTGGTTTACAACCACACCGCCGAAGGGAATGAGCTGGGGCCGACGCTGTCGTTTAAAGGCATCGATAACTTCTCCTACTACCGGACCCTGCCGGACCAGCACCGCTACTACATCAACGACACCGGAACCGGCAACACCGTTAATACCTCGCATCCGCGCGTGCTGCAGATGGTGCTCGATTCGCTGCGCTACTGGTCTGAGTCGATGCATATCGACGGTTTCCGTTTTGACCTCGGCACCATTCTGGGGCGCGAACCGGATGGCTTTGACCCGCGTGGCGGCTTCTTCGATGCCGTGATGCAGGACCCGATCCTGTCACAGAAAAAGCTGATTGGAGAACCCTGGGATATCGGACCGGGTGGCTATCAGGTCGGCAGCTTCCCGCCAGGCTGGGCAGAGTGGAACGACCAGTATCGCGACACGGTGCGCGACTACTGGAAAGGCAACAACGTTTCGACCGACTTTGCCGCCCGTCTGCTCGGATCCGGCGATCTTTACGATCAGCACGGCCGTCGCCCGTGGGCCAGCGTCAACTTCGTGACGGCGCACGATGGCTTCACGCTCAACGACCTGGTCTCCTACAACGACAAGCACAACGATGAGAATGGCGAAGATAACAACGACGGTCACAATGACAACCGATCGTACAACTATGGCGCAGAAGGCCCAACGGACGACGAAGGCATCAACGCCGTACGTGAGCGCCAGAAGCGTAACTTCCTCGCCACCCTGATCTTCTCACACGGCACGCCGATGCTGCTGGCAGGCGATGAGTTTGGCCGCAGCCAGATGGGCAACAACAACGGCTACTGCCAGGACAGTGAAATCTCCTGGGTTCACTGGGATAACCTGCCGGAATCCGCCGAAGCGCTGCGCGCGTTCACCCGCCAGATCCTGAGCCTGCGTGCTCAGCAGCCTCTGCTGCGTCGGGAGAACTGGCGCGACGGCATGGATATCAAATGGTTTAACGCCGGCGGCGGGTTCCAGCAGAGTGAGCAGTGGGATGAAGGCTCCACGCTGGGCGTCTATATCGGGCGGCCCGACCTGCAGACCGAAGAGGGTATCTGGCACGATGTGCTGATGCTGCTTAACCCGTTTGAGGGCAACGTGCCCTTCCGCATCCCGCAGTTTGGTGAAGGGGGCTGGGTGCTGGAGCTGACCACCAGCGACGTGGCGAAACGCGGTCTGGTCATCACCAAAGAGAAGGATTTTGAGCTGGAAGGACGCAGCTTCGCCCTGTTCAGACGTCCCTGATTAGGGATGACGGTAAGGCTTCAGGCGCAGCGCCTCTGACGCTGCGCTTGAATTTCTGGCAATCACTGCCAGGCTTAACCAATTGTTAAACGTGAAAATTGATGCTGATAAGGAGGCATAATGTCCAGATTTACGCAGAAAGTTGTGGTTGTGACAGGTGCCGGGTCCGGCATTGGTGAGGCGAGCGCAAAACGCTTTGCCGAAGAAGGCGCGTCAGTGGTGCTGGTGGGACGCACCGCGCAGAAACTCGAAGAGACGCTGGCCGGACTGACGCCGGGTGACCACCTGGTAGCGGCCTGCGACGTCTCAGACGCTGCCCAGGTTAAACAACTGTCAGAAACCGTGCTGAATAAATATGGCCGGGTTGACGTGCTGGTGAATAATGCTGGCGTGATTGTCCAGGGCCGCATCCATGAAGTGGACCTTGAGGACTGGAAAACGCTGATGAAAACCGACCTGGACGGGGTTTTCCACGGCGTTCACTACTTCATGCCTGCCCTGCTGAAGAGCAAAGGTAACGTGGTTAACATCTCCTCGGTCTCCGGCTTAGGCGGTGACTGGGGCATGAGCATCTACAATGCCGCCAAAGGGGCGATCACCAACTTTACGCGCGCTCTGGCGATGGACTACGGCGCGGACGGCGTCCGCATCAATGCGATCTGTCCGGGCTTTACCTTTACCGATCTGACGGAAGATACAAAACAGGATCCGGCGCTGCTTGAGCGCTTTTACGATCGTATTCCACTGCGTCGCGCGGGTGAGGCGGATGATATCGCCAGGGCTATTGTCTTTATTGCCAGCGATGAGGCGAGCTATATTACCGGCGTCAATCTGCCGGTCGATGGCGGGCTGACCGCATCAAACGGACAGCCTAAACAGGCATAATCCTCAGGGCAGCGTATTAACGCTGCCCTTTTTTAATTCAGACTACCCCCGCTTTTATTCCCGCCCTTATCTGCTTTCCCGGAAAAAAGAGCCCGGCGCTTAATGTTTTGGCGTATGACGGGTTGGCGTGGCAGCGCGTGCCGGTTTAATTACCGTACTGCTGCCCGGACAAATAAAAGTACTGAGGCAGGCATTACAGAGAATGGCATTGGCATGATGTATTTTCGCCACGGCCAGCGCCTGCTGACGGGTATAAAGCGAACCAATAAACACGCGCTTATCGTTCTTTGACAGATTAACGCAACCTTCTTTGTGTAAAATCCATCCACCCATGGGACGCGGGCACAGATAATAATAGCTGGCTTTGAGCATGGTAGTCATCCTGATAGTTGCTGTATGTGTCTTAAAAAAACGAACCAAAATTCGTAAGAGATTTTATTTGTAATCTGAAGCTTTATTAAACTAACTGAGAATTATCCCTAAAACCACTTTATTACAGAGTGCGGACTGACTTTGAGAATATGCCCTTTTTACCCGCTTCACTCGCTTCAGCTATTTATCGCCGCCGATCCCCGCCTGCCGCTTCAGCGCGTCATAAGCATTTACCGTGCTAATGCATGCCAGAACAGCGAAAAAATACAATTATCTATCAATATCAATATATTATTACAAATAACTTCCGGAAGAACCGCTTCTGCCGTCCGGGTCATATCAGACGCAGCGCTAAAATCACTTACCCCCGCAGGGGTAATTATGAGTATTAATGAACTGAAGCTGAAAAAGCGTGAAAGCGACAGAGGGCGCGCCTTTAAGCGGAACGCTAAATCCCCCGGCTTCGCGGATTTATCAATACCGGTGGACGCATCCAGCCGTGCCCGGTTTGCAAAAGTAAAACGAACGGTTTACTTTTAAAGTATGAAAAAACGCGATGACATCATTCAGGCTGCCGAGCGGCTGTTTTACACCCACGGGTTCCACGCCACCAGTACCGACCAGCTCTGTCGGGAAGCGGGCGTCTCCACCCGAACCTTCTATCATCACTTTCCCTCACGCGAGGCGATGACCGCTGCGGTGATGGCGGCGCGTGAGCAGCGATTTATGGCTGAGCTGCTGCCGGCCCACCAGCCGGAGGCGATCGCGCAGCTGTTTAGCGTGCTGGCCAGCTGGACAGAGGCAAACGGAGCGCACGGCTGCTTCTTCCTTAAAGCCTGGGGAGAATATGCCGGACGGGATCAGGCGCTGGCAGAGCAGGCGCTGGCATTCCGCGCCACCATGCGCCGCTACATCACCGACTGTGTAACCTGCCTGCACGGTGCCGAAGATCGATCATTGAGCGATGCCATCTGGATGCTCTTTGAAGGGGCGATTACCACCGCGCTGATTACCGGCCCCGCCGCCGCGCAGCATGCGGCGCAGATCGCCAGCCAGCTGCTGCTCCAGAAAGGGCCTTCCTGATGAGGTCGCCTGCTGCGCTGGCTCTGACCGGCTTCAGCCTGATCGCGGTAACCTATGGCATGGCCCGCTTCTCATGGGGGTTGATGCTGCCCGCCATATCGGCAGCGATCCCGTTAAGCCCGCAGCAGACGGGTCTGCTCTCCGCCTGCAGCTTTGTCTCTTACTGTCTGACCATTCTCAGCGCCGCGACGCTGGCCCGGCGCTACGGTGCGCGGCTGACGGCGCTACTCGCCTCACTCTGTGCGACGGCAGGTCTGCTGCTGCTTGCCCTCGCCACCTCGCCGCTGCTGCTGGCGGCCGGGCTCTTTATCGCCGGATTCAGTTCCGGCCTGGCGTCTCCCGCCCTGGCGGCGGCAGTCAGTGCCTGTGTGCCCGCGGCGCGCCAGCCGCGCATCAACACCCTGATCAATGCCGGTACCAGCGCGGGGATTATTCTCTCCGTTATCATTCTCGGCACGCTGCCGGGCGGCTGGCGCGCCGCCTGCGGGCTGTTCGCCCTGCTCGCTCTGGCCTGTGCGCTGCCGGTGATGCGTCACATATCCTCTCACACCGCTGCTCAGAGGCCGCAGAGGCGTCACGGGCAGCCGCGCCTGTACTGCCGCGCACTGCGGCGGCTGATGGGCATTGCGCTTGTTTCAGGCCTGATCAGTGCGGCCTGGTGGAGTTTTGGATCGGTGCTGCTGCGTCAGCACGTCGGCGTGGATGCGGAGAGTGCCCGTTTGCTCTGGCTGATTGCCGGAGGAGCGGGCATTGCCGGTGTGCTTACCGGCCCGCTGGCTGCCCGTATCGGACTGAATGGGGTCTACCGGCTCGCGCTGTGCGGAATGGCCGTGCCGCTGCTGGTGCTGGCTTTTAGCCGGGGCGACTCTGCGGGCTTAATGGTGGCGGTGGCCTGTTGTGGCGCAGGCTATGTCACGCTGTCAGGGGTGTTGCTGGTCTGGGGCGCGCAGGCCACCGCTGACGATCCGGCAACCGGCGTCGGGATGCTGTTCTTTATGCTGGCAGCAGGTCAGGTGGTGGGATCGCTGCTGTTTGGCCAGCTCTATGCCGCGCTGGGCGCCGTTACGGCTTTGACGCTGTTTGCTGCCAGTGCCCTGCTGCTGCTGTTTGTTGTTCCGCGCCGAGTGAAAGCGCCACAAAGCGATCGGCGGCAGCCGTGAACAGAGCGAAAAGAGGGATAACGCACATTTTCTGGCGAATAAATATAACCTCCGCACGCGGAGGTTATTAAGCGTGGCGGGCGAGAGCGGAATTAATCAGTTCAGCGCCCGGATATTATTAATGCGCGGATTAATCGTCTGCTCAGTTAAATCGTCATCAGCACCAAGATAATAAGGCACGACGCAATGCCTGCCATCTTTGGTAAAAATAATCTGGTTATCGTGCAGAAATAGCGCAGTGAAATGACCGAGCACCACACCATTTAATTCAAAGCAGTGATTTCTCGCGGCGCGCAGCCCCTGCTTACTTTTCAGAAAATCAACAAATCGCATCACGCCGCACCCCCGGATATTAAATCAGCTCAACCGAAACCGCAGAGATAATAGCCCTAACCCTGGAATGAATCATCCGGCTGGCGCGGTTTTCAGAAAAGGCTTAATACCCCCGGATATCGCCTCTTTCATGCTGCCTGGCATTCTGCCCTCCGATTTGCCAGGATTAATCCTGGTAAGCGAGCCGACAGGAGAGAATGCGCACCCGCAAGATTTTCATTGCGTCCCCTGACGACCCGCTATACCGTTGTTTTTTCACCAGGTACAGCCGTTAAAGATAATACCGGAGCGTGACAATGGAAATTTTTGCAGCAGAGGATGTTCATATCCCGGCGATTCAGCAGATTTACGCCTGGCATGTTCTTAATGGCACCGGCTCCTTTGAGACGGTTCCGCCTGATGTCGCCGAAATCGCCGGGCGGATGCACAAGATTCAGCAGGCGGGCCTGCCGTGGTTTATCGCCGTCAGCGACGGTGAGGTGTGCGGTTTCTGCTATCTGGCCCCCTATCGTCCGCGTCATGCTTACCGGCACACGCTGGAAGATTCGATCTATATCGATCCGGGATTTCAGCAGCGTGGCATCGGGTCACGCCTGTTACATCATGCGATTGCCTGGGCAGAGCAGGCGGGGTTTCGTCAGCTGATCGCTAATGTAGGCGACAGCGGGAACCAGGGCTCCATTGCGCTGCATCGCGCAGCGGGCTTTGAGATGACCGGCATCCTGCGTTCGGTCGGGTTCAAACAGGGTCGCTGGCTGGATACGGTTTTTATGCAGCGTGCGCTGGGAAAAGGTGATTCAGCGCTTCCTGTCGACTAAAATAGTTCCAGAGTAAGAAAGGCGCACTCCCCCTCGTTCTCCCCAGGAGAACCTTCTGGTAAGGTGTGTTAACAAAAAATAAAAAATCCCGGAAATCTTTATGT
Organism: Pantoea sp. M_10; assembly: GCF_008631515.1. Taxonomy (NCBI): domain Bacteria; kingdom Pseudomonadati; phylum Pseudomonadota; class Gammaproteobacteria; order Enterobacterales; family Erwiniaceae; genus Pantoea; species Pantoea sp. M_10. Next base: position 435,393 of record NZ_VWUL01000001.1, read on the forward strand.
TGTCGACAATCATCTACAGAAGCCACATCACTGAAAATGTGTCACTGGGGCTTCTGCATGATTTGGCATTAAAAGCGAACAAAATCAACAAATCATCCAGCGTCACCGGGATTCTGTTGTTCAATGGAACACACTTTTTTCAGCTGCTGGAAGGTCCGGAAGCGGCCGTAAAAGCGGTCTATAACCGGATTTGCCAGGATCCGCGCCATCATAATCTGGTTGAACTGTTGCGCGACTACGCCCCGGCGCGACGGTTTGGTCACGTCGGTATGGAACTGTTCGATCTCCGTCTGCACGATAAAGAGACGGTACTGGAAGCGGTGCTGGAGAAATGCACCACCCGCTACCAGATGACCTATTCCGACCGCGCTCTGCAGTTCCTGCGTACCTTTGTCGAAGCGCGGGAAAAAGAGAACTATTTTGAGATCCCTTCCGCCAGCGGCTGGACCTTTATCCGCGACGAGTCAGAGCAGCGTGAAGGCGATGCCGCACTGATGGCGACGGATGAGGTCAGCTTCGCGTTTCAGCCGATCGTCGATCCCTTTGCCTGTGAAATCGTTTCACTGGAGGCACTGCTGCGCGGCCCGCAGGGTGAACCGCCACTGGATTATTTTGCCGGACTGTCACGTGAACAGCTCTATCAGACCGATCTGCAGTCGAAGAAAATCGCGTTTGCTCAGGCAAAACAGCTGGGGATTGAGGGGATGACCCTGTCGATCAACCTGCTGCCGATGACGCTGGTGGAAGTGCCCGATGCGGTTCCGTTTTTGCTGGAGGCGATCGCGGCCCAGGGGCTGGTGCCGGAGCAGATCATGGTGGAGTTCACCGAGAATGAAATTATCTCGCAGCCGGATGCCTTTGAAGCGGCCCTTCGCCAGCTGAAGGCGGCGGGCATCAGCCTCGCGCTGGACGATTTTGGCGCCGGCTTCGCCGGGCTGTCGCTGCTGACCCGCATTCAGCCCGACAAGATCAAGATTGACCGGGCGATTATCTCAGGCGTGCATAAAAGCGGACCGAAGCAGGCGATCATTCATGCCATTCTGAAATGCTGCTCGTCACTGGAGATCGGCGTGATCGCGGAGGGCATCGAACAGCCCGAAGAGTGGATGTGGCTCGAAGCGGCAGGCGTGACCCAGTTTCAGGGCTTCCTCTTCTCAAAACCTGAGCTGAACCGCATTGCGGCCGTCGCCTGGCCAGAGCTGCTTTAACCCCCTGCGATTTGGATGATTTTGCGCTTCTCTGCCTTGCCGGATCCCCTGGCGACTGCTAAATAATAAACAGCGCCGGGCGATCATTTTTCTGTCATCTTCGCCCGGCAGAGTCAGTTATTGCCCAGTCTGTGATTACCGATTTAGCAGTCAGATGTTCAGTGTTTAGGCCAGCGCAACGCGCCATGCGTGCGACGTGACTCCAGGGACAGCATTTGAGGAACTGAATGAAGCAAATCATCCGCGGTGATAAAGAACCCTCCCATATCCTGGCAGCAACCCGTGCGCTCGAAGCGCACTACGCCCGCTACGGAGAAGGCAATAAGTACCATCCCATCATCTACTCCATCGCCTACCGCAGCCGTTTTTATCAGGTCGAAGTCATTACCCGACGCGAAACCATGGTGGCAACCGTGATTACCGGCGTCCGTAACCTCACTCATCTCCCCGGTGCCGCCTGACGGTCACCCCTTACCCAGCGGGGGCTGACCGCCCCCGGTTCGCAGGTTAACGCCGGTAGAGCGCATTGGCCGGATAGATGGCGCCAATCACGCTCTTCTCCCGCGCCCCCGTTACCGCAGGCAGATTGCCCGGCAGCCCGGAGAGCGTACGAAACGCCAGCCAGGCAAACGCCAGCGCCTCCATATCGTCCCCGCTGATACCCGCCGCATCGGTGGTAGTCACTTCGGTGCCGGGAAGATGAGCAGCCAGGCGCGCCATCAGCAGCGGATTGCGGCTGCCGCCGCCGCACACCAGCAGACGGTCACAGCCATCGTTGAGCAATATCTGCTGGGTGATGGTTATGGCGGTCAGCTCCACCAGCGTCGCCTGCACATCCTGCGGAGCCAGCCCCGGGAAATAGCGCAGATGCTGCTCCAGCCAGCCCAGATTAAAGTGCTCGCGACCGGTGCTTTTCGGTGGCGGAAGCGCAAACCAGGGCTCCCTTAAGAGCGCCTCCAGCAGCGCCGGAACCCGCGTACCGCTTCGCGCCCACTGCGCATCTTTGTCATACGGCAGACCCTGATTCCGCCAGATCCAGGCATCCAGCAGCATATTACCGGGACCGGTATCGAAACCCCGCACCGGCTGCCCCGGTATCAGCAGCGAAAGGTTAGCGATGCCGCCAATATTCAGCACCATGCGGCGTTCCGTGGCATCCATCAGCAGGGCCTGATGAAAAGCCGGCACCAGCGGCGCGCCCTGTCCGCCCAGCGCCATGTCACGGCGACGGAAGTCGCCCACCACCGTGACGCCGGTCGCCGCCACAATCTGGTTGTTGTCGCCAATCTGCAGGGTGTTGGGCGCGTCGCTCTGCGGCTCATGCCAGACGGTCTGACCGTGACAGCCAATTGCCGTGATATCGCTGGCCTCAAGGGATTCGCGCTTCATCAGCGTGACGACCGCCTCGGCAAACAGCTGGCCGAGACGGGTGTCCAGCTGCCCCAGCTGCGACAGCGTCAGGGATTGTCCCTGACAAATCGCGAGGATCGCCTGGCGCAGCCCGGCGGGGATAGGATGCGAATAGCTCGCCTGCTGAGCCACCATATTTTCGTCAATGGCCGCCAGCACCACATCCACTCCATCCAGGCTGGTGCCTGACATTACTCCGATATAGCGTCCTGATTTCATAGCCATTCCTTACATCCGGCGGGAGGTGCAATTTATCTGCGGCTAGCCTGACAAATTACACCCGCTAATTCTATGATTAATTTGTTTTTATCCAAATGTGCTGACCGGTAACGCCGCGGGACTATTTTTGATCCACGATTGAATTATTGTTGATCTTACATAGTCTATGCTTCGTTCAACCGTGTTTTATTCGGACAGGGATTAATTTGCCAGGTTTGTGTCTTATACTGTGAGCAGGATACAGCGGTAAACGTGGCGCCTTCTCGACTAAAGGAGTTTCAGATGATTAAGCGTGTAATTGTGGTCGCTCTGACCGGTGTGATGCTGGCAGGTTGTAGCAATACCAGTACGCTGTCGGGTGATACCTACAGTGCCAGTGAAGCCAAGCAGGTGCAGAGCGTCTCTTACGGTACGTTAGTTTCCGTTCGCCCGGTGAAAATCCAGGGTGGCGATGAGAGTAACGTTATCGGTGCCATCGGCGGTGCCGTGCTGGGTGGCTTCCTGGGTAACACGATTGGCGGCGGCGCAGGTCGTAGCCTGGCGACAGCCGGTGGTGCGGTGCTGGGCGGCGTTGCGGGCCAGGGCGTTCAGGGCGCAATCAATAAAACCGATGGCGTTGAGCTGGAAATCCGCAAGGATGATGGCAACACCATCATGGTGGTTCAGAAACAGGCCGCCTCACGCTACTCCGTTGGCCAGCGTGTCGTGATGGCCTCTAACGGCAGCCAGGTCACCGTTTCACCTCGCTGAGATAGCAAAAAAAAACCGACGCCTGGGCGTCGGTTTTTTATTTCTCTTTGTTCTGCAGTTCGAGAATGTTTTTCTCAAGCCGGGCAATAAGCGTCACCATCTGGCTGATCTCTTCCCGACTGATGCCGGACAAAATGTCGTCCCGCGTCTCATCAATCACGCTCTCCACCTGCTCAATGATAGGCTCCGCCTGCTGCGTGAGTTTGATGCGCTTGGCGCGACGATCGCTGGCACAGGTCGAGCGGGTAATTAACCCTTTTTCTTCGAGCTGATCCAGCGTGCGGACCAGGGAGGGCTGTTCAATGCCAATCGCCTTGGCTAACTGGATCTGCGACTGTTCGGGCGGCAGTTGATGAATATTGTGCAGCGTCACCCAGTGAGTCTGAGTCAGCTCAAGCGGCTTCAGCCGCTGATCAATCAACGCGCGCCAGATGCGCACCAGGCGAGATAAATCCGTTCCGAGGGGCGTATCCATTTCATCTCCTTATAATTAGCTTGCTAGCTATCAAGCCAGATTCTACACTATTCTGCGAGTTTACAGGACAAATTACAAATCCCGGGCCAGGCCAGGAAATCGCGGCAGCGCTCTCCCCCTGCCGTTTGGGTTAACGAGGGATGTTATCACGTGCTCACCTCCGCTTTTTCAGGCGCGAAACCGCTGACCGATCTGGTCGTGGGCGCCTCACTGTTTTTTCCGCCGATATTCAAAGCGGTGCTTCTTGGCTTCTTTTTCTGGCTGCTGATCCACCCCCTGGTGCGCGGCTGGATCTACTCCGGCGACGTCTGGCATCCCACCCTGTTTGATCTCTCCCTGTTTGTGCTGTGCGTTACCGCCGCACTCTGGCTCATCGGTCACGGATAATCGATATGAAATTTAACGCGGTAAAATATTTTTCCACCCTCATCGTCTTCGCCCTGGCGCTGCTGGCGGGGGGCTGGCTCTGGAACTACTACATGCAGTCCCCGTGGACCCGCGACGGTAAGGTGCGGGCAGAGCTGGTGGATATTACGCCTCAGGTGTCGGGCCGGATTGCTCAACTCAGCGTCACCGATAATCAGTTTGTCCATCAGGGCCAGCAGCTGCTGACGCTCGACCCGGTGCCGTGGCAGATTGCGCTCGACAACGCCGCCGCCCAGCTGAGCAAAGCGCAGGCGGATCTGGCGAAAGCGCAGCATGAATTTAACCGGCGCGCTCATCTGCCGCGTAACATTATCTCTGCAGAAGATCTCGATGCGGCACGCCTCAGCGCCGGAGCCGCGGCTGCCAGTGCCAAAGCGGCGCAGGCGGAATGGGAGCGGGCACGCTGGAACCTGCAGCAGACGACGCTGACCGCCCCGACAGATGGCTGGATCACCAATCTGACGCTGCGGCCGGGCAACTATGCCGCGGCGGGAACGCCCCTGTTTGCGCTGGTGGACAGTCACTCTTACTACGTGATGGGCTATTTTGAAGAGACCAAGCTGCGCCATATTCATCCGGGCGCCGCGGCACAGGTGGTGCTCTACAGCAATGGCGCGCAGCTGCAGGGCCAGGTGGAGAGCATAGGTCGCGCCATTTACGACCAGAGCATTGAGACGGACAGCGGTCTGGTGCCCGATATCAAACCCAATGTGCCCTGGGTACGGCTGGCGCAGCGGGTGCCGGTGCGCATTCGTCTCGACCCGCTTCCGGCACACACTGAGCTGATTGCCGGTACCAGCTGCACCATCTCCATCCAGCCATGAATATGCAGTGGCTGGCCTGGGATCAGCTGCCCTGGATTAAGGCGACGGGCGGACAGTGGCGCTACGCGTTGCGCAACGCGATATCGATGTGTCTCGCGCTGAGTATCGCCTACGGTCTGGATCTCGATGAACCTTACTGGGCGATGACCTCTGCCGCCGTCATCAGCTTTCCCACGGTCGGCGGGGCAATCAGTAAAAGCCTTGGCCGCATCGCCGGCAGTCTGGTCGGGGCGAGCGCCGCCCTGCTGATTGCCGGTCACACGCTGAATGAACCGTGGCTGTTCACCTTTGCCATCGCTGGCTGGCTGGCGCTCTGCACCGGCATTGCCAGCCACTATCAGAATAATGTCGCCTACGCCTTCTCCCTGGCCGGTTATACCGCCGCCATCATCGCTTTCAGCAGCGTCAATATTACGGACATTACCGCATTGTGGACCATCGCCCAGGCGCGCGTCTGCGAAGTGATCTCCGGCATCCTGTGCGCCGGGTTGATGATGATGGTGCTGCCGAGCACTTCCGATGGTGAGACGCTGATTACCTCGCTGAAACAGATGCACGCCCGGCTGCTGGAACATGCGGTCCTGCTGCTGCAGCCTTCCGCCAGCGAGGGGATCCGCACCGCGCATGAGACGGTCATCAGCCAGATCCTGACCATGAATCTGCTGCGCATTCAGGCGTTCTGGAGTCACTATCGCTTTCGCCGCCAGAACAACGTCCTGAACTACGTGCTGCACCAGCAGCTGCGTCTTACCAGCGTGCTCTCCAGTCTGCGCCGCATGCTGCTGAACTGGCCCGACGCCCCTGCCGCGCTGTTTGAGGCGCTGCAACAGCTGCTGGCGGAGCTGGCGAAACCGGACTGCGACAAATACCGGCTGGCACAGATCCTGCGCAGCGTGACACCGGCGGCGTTGGGGGACTATCGGCAGCGCGCATTCTCTCACCGGCTGAGCTACTTCTGCTGGATGTACCTCAACGTGCTGCGCTGGATCCGGCTGCTGGATCGTGCCGATGCGGATACCCGCTTTCAGCCTCCGCCGGTTCCGGCGCTGGCGCGCGACAGTGACAGTGCCGAAGCGGGCTGGAGCGCCCTGCGCACCTTCTGCGTTATCGTGCTGGGCTGCGCCTTCTGGATCAACACGCAGTGGTCTTCAGGCGCTTCCGCCCTGACTCTGACCGCGATCGCCTGTGTGCTCTACGCCTCTGCGCCCTCACCCGGCGGCAGCGTGACGCTGCTGCTGAAAACGCTGCTCTGGCTGTTTGCTTTCAGTTTTGTGATGAAGTTCGGCCTGATGGTGCAGATCAGCCTGCTGTGGCCCTTTTTACTGGTTCTGTTTCCGCTGCTGGTGACGCTGCAACTCTTTAAGTTACAGCAGAAACAGCGTGCCGGGATGTGGGGACAGTTCATCGTCTTTATGGGCTCGTTTATCGCGGTCACTAACCCGCCCGTCTGGGACTATCAGGCGTTCTTCAACGATAATATTGCCAAAGTGTGCGGGGTACTGCTTGCCTGGCTGGCTTTCCAGATCCTGCGTCCCAGCTCCGATGCCCGGCGCAGCCGACGGCATATCCGGGCACTGCGGCTGGCGTTCCTCGATCAGCTGCGGCGACAGCCCCGGCTCAGCGAAAGTCGTTTTGAATCGCAGATCTACCATCGCATCAGCCAGCTCAGTCACAGCCGGGATGAACAGGCGCGGGTCTGGCTGCTGCGCTGGGGGGTGGTGCTGCTCAACTGCTCGCATATTGTCTGGCAGCTGCGTGACTGGGATGCCGGTCCGGCGTCGCTGCTGCGGTTTCGCGATGAGAGCCTGCAGAATTTACAGCAGATTATCAGCAGCCGTGGCGTGCAGCACAGCTCGCTTGATCGGATGCTGCTGGAACTGGAGGAGACGATCGCCTCGCTGCTGGCGCAGGGCAGCAACGAGGCCAGTGAACTGGCGGGGATTATCTGGCGCCTGCGCTGTTCGCTGGCACAGCTGAAACAGGCGGTTTCGGCCTGACTACTGACAATACTGCTGCTGCTGCCGGTTAAAATCGTCCTGCAGCTGTTGCAGCGTTTTGTGCCCCTCAAAACGGGTCTTATCCATCTCGGTCATCGGTTCGATCACCAGCGCTTTCTCATCCGGTGAGAAGATAAAGCGGCGCGTCAGTTCGCTGCCGGTGAAGCTCTGACCGTGAATACCGCCGCACACCATGGTCATGGTGCGGCGATAAATCGTGGTTTCAGTGAAATTGGTTTCCGTGGCGCTGCGGAAGACCTGATCGCACCCCTTCGCTTCCAGCCTGCGCACCGTGCTGCGGCTCAGCCATTCGCGACCTTTGGCAATCTTTTCGCAGGTGACACGCATCGGGCTGGTATCGATGGTGCGCTGAAGCTCCCGCCCGGTTTCAGTAACCAGTTGCGTATCATTGGGTTTATCGCATCCCACCAGCAGCAGACTCAGCAGTAATGCGCCCTTGAATTTCATGTTCCTGCTCCTTTCCCCATCACGCTTTCGTACCTGAATCAATATCATAGGGGGGAAATGCAGGGGATGGTACAACAATTAATAAACCGGCAGGAGAAAAGCGGGCGGCTGGCATGGGCCGCCCGAAAATTCAGATAACGCCGCAGGCGTAACGTGCCCCGCCGCCACCCAGCGGTTTGGGATGGTCGGCATGGTTGTCACCGCCGACATGGACCATCAGCGCTTTGCCTTTAATCTCACTCAGCGACTTCAGTCGTGGTGCCAGTACCGGATAGGTTGCGTTACCCTGGTCATCAACATAGACCGCAGGCAGGTCGCCCAGATGCCCTTCCGCATACGGCCCCAGATGTTTGCCGGTGTTAGCCGGATCGAGGTGTCCCCCGGCCGCCCCGGCAGCCACCACTTTGCCCTCAGACTCGCCCGGCTCACAGCTGCCTTTGGCATGGACATGGAATCCATGAATGCCCGGCGTCAGCCCTTTCAGATCCGGTGTGAACTGCAGACCATACTCTGTCTCATCAATCTTTACGGTGCCTAGCGATTTCCCTATGCCCTCAGCGGTGACCTGATGAACCGTCACCTGTTCACTGGCGGCATGGGCTGACCCACAGGCGATCAGCGCGAATAGCGCGACTGCTTTCATTTTCATGATGACTCCGTTTGCATACCAGGGTGTGCAATAAGTCTGGTCGCTGTTGGGCTAGTTTGCTGAAAATTGACGCACTTTTACGCTTCAGGGCACATCGTAGCCCAGCGCGGCCTTACGAATGCGGAACCACTGCTGACGTGACAGCGTCACGCTCAGCGCACCGACCGCGTCGCTGACCCGCGCCGTTTTGCCCGACCCGATGATCGGCAGCGGACGCGACGGCAGCATCAGAATCCAGGCATAGACCACCTGATCCAGGCTGCTCGCCCCGGTCTCCTGACGCACCCGCTCCAGTTCATCGCGCAGTGGCTGGAAGTGGGGATCATTAAACAGGCGACCGCCACCCAGACAGGACCAGGCCATTGGCCGGATACGCAGTTGCTGACACTGATCCAGCGATCCATCCAGCAGTCCGCTCTGCTGCACAGGGGAGATCTCCAGCTGGTTAGTGACCAGCGAGAACGGCAGGCGCGACTGCAGCAGGGAGAACTGGGCCGGGGTAAAGTTGGAGACGCCAAAGTGCAGTACCTTGCCGCACTGATGCAGAGCCATAAAGGCATCGGCGACCTGATCCGCGTCCATCAGCGGATCGGGACGATGGATCAGCAGCAGGTCGAGACGATCGGTGTGCAGGTGACGCAGCGAATTTTCTGCGCTCTGGACGATATGCTGTTTATCGGTGATGTAGTGACCAATCTGGTTTTCCGGGCGGGCACGGGTAGCGATGCCGCATTTGGTCACAATCTGCAGCCGATCGCGCAGGCCAGGGGCCAGCTTCAGCGCCTCACCAAACGCCGCTTCACACTGATAGTCACCATAGATATCGGCGTGATCAACGGTGGTAATACCGAGGCTGAGGTGATGCTCAATAAATGCGAGCCGCTCCTGAGGCGACATGCCCCACTCCATCAGACGCCAGTACCCCATAACCAGCGGTGAAAAATCGGGCCCCTGCAGAGCAATGGCTTGCGGTTGTGACATGACGATCTCCCTGTTGCACGTTGGCTGACATTAGCGTGTCAGAGAGTATAACGGAAAGCGCCAGGCCGTCAGAATAACTCCGGCTGCTGCGGTGCGGGTGGCTCCTCGCCCTTTTGCTGGCGCAGCAGACGCTGACGCCGCATCTGGCACAGGCGAATCACCTCGCGCTTCTGGGCATCACTGAAGCGCAGCCAGTTAAACCGCTCATCACGGCTGCGTAAACATCCCAGACAGTAGCCGCGCGCATCGCTCTCGCAGATGCCGCGACAGGGGCTGGGAACCGGGAAAAACTCAAGCTGCTCGGCCACTACGTCTCCGGAGTCACAGAATAACCAGTCAAAGTAACAGCGTAGCCTGGTTGCACAGGAAATGAGCCTCAGCCGGTCACAATAATCGGGTTGTCGCGCGAACGGGTGAACACTCTGTGCCATCGGGTGGGCCGATCGTTGCAACCGACCGACTGGTCTACTACTCTCAGTGCCATGAATAAGACGCCACAACGCAACGAAACCCGCGAGCACCTGCTTCAGACAGGTGAGCAACTCTGTCTGCAACGCGGGTTCACCGGAATGGGCTTAAGCGAACTGCTGTCACAGGCGGCCGTACCAAAAGGCTCCTTCTACTATTACTTCCGTTCCAAGGAGGCGTTTGGCGTGGCGTTACTGGAACGCTACTTTGCACGCTTCCTGCAGGATGTGGAATTACAGCTCAGCCGGACGGATGGCACCCCGCGCGAACGCCTGCTCAGCCACTTCCGTTTAGCGGTCAATCTGTTCGTTCAGCAGGGCCACATTGTGGGTTGCCTGGGCGTGAAAGTCTCTGCGGAAGTCTGCGATCTCTCTGAGCCGATGCGCGATGCCCTGCAGCAGGGTGCGGCGAAAATCACCGCGCTCTATGCGCGGACGCTGACTGAAGCTGTGCAGCAGGAGTCGCTGAACCTGCCGCAGCCGCCTGCACAGATGGCGGAGTTGCTGTCGCTGCTCTGGCTGGGTGCCAGCCTGCAGAGCAAAATTTCCCGCGAGGCGCAGCCCCTGCGCCTCGCACTGAGTACCATCGAACAGTGGCTAGAACGCCACTGATTTTTAAAAAACGTGTTTGTAGACGACTGGTCTACTAATCAGGAGCTATTATGGCGAGTACCCAGCTGTTTCGTCCGCTGAAAGTTGGCGCAATTACCGTCCCAAACCGCGTCTTTATGGCACCGCTGACCCGTCTGCGCAGCATTGAGCCAGGCGATATTCCGACGCCGATGATGGCGGAATATTACCGTCAGCGCGCCAGCGCCGGTCTGATCATCACCGAAGCCACGCAGGTCTCTTTCCAGGCTAAAGGCTATGCCGGTGCGCCGGGTTTACATACCCAGCCGCAGATTGCGGCGTGGAAACGCATTAACGAAGGCGTGCATCAGGCGGGCGGCCACACCGCCGTGCAGCTGTGGCACACCGGTCGTATTTCCCACAACAGCGTTCAGCCGGAAGGTAAAGCCCCGGTCGCCCCGTCGGCGATTGCGGCGGGTACCCGAACCTCACTGCGTGCTGAAGATGGCAGCGTCTACCGCGAAGAGACCTCAGAGCCACGCGAACTGACGATTCCTGAGATCCAGCAGATCGTGGCCGATTTCGGTCAGGCGGCTGCGAATGCGCGTGAAGCGGATTTTGACCTGCTTGAGCTGCACTCGGCACACGGTTACCTGATTCATCAGTTCCTGGCCCCGGATTCCAACCAGCGTACCGACGAATATGGCGGCAGCATCGAAAAACGCGGTCGTTTCGCGCTGGAAGTGGTGGATGCGGTCATTGCAAACTGGTCAGCCGATCGTATCGGTATCCGCGTTTCGCCGATCGGCAGCTTCCAGAATCTGGATAACGGCCCGGATGAAGAAGAAGCGGCGCTGTGGTACATCGGCGAGCTGGCGAAACGCAACATCGCCTACCTGCACCTTTCAGAACCAGACTGGGCCGGCGGCAAGCCTTACACGGATGCCTTCCGTCAGAAAGTACGTGACCTGTTCCCGGGTGCCATTATCGGTGCCGGTGCCTACACAGTCGAGAAAGCGGACGATTTGATTGGTCGCGGTCTGATCGATGCCGTCGCGTTTGGTCGCGACTACATCGCGAACCCGGATCTGGTTGAGCGTCTGCAGCAGGATGCCCCTCTGAATCCTCAGCGTCCGGAAAGCTTCTATGGCGGCGGCGCGGAAGGCTACATCGACTACCCGACACTGTAAACCTGTCTGGCTGCCGTCCGGGACGATGACGGCGGCCATTATTCAATGGCGATTTTCATCGCTATACTTAGCGCCTGGGTCATCCGGCGATGGCGTTTTACTTCAAAGAGGATGTTATGCGTTTACTACATACCATGCTGCGCGTTGGCGATCTGCAACGTTCAATTGATTTCTACACCCGTGTGCTGGGCATGCGCGTGCTGCGTCAGAGCGAAAACACCGAATATAAATATACCCTGGCTTTTGTGGGCTACACCGACGAGAGCGAAGGCGCGGTTATCGAACTGACCTATAACTGGGGCGTGGACAAGTATGATCTCGGCAACGCCTATGGTCATATCGCGCTGGGCGTGGATGACGCGGCTGCCGCCTGCGAACGTATCCGTCAGAATGGCGGTAACGTGACGCGTGAAGCGGGCCCGGTGAAGGGTGGCTCCACCATTATCGCTTTTGTTGAAGATCCGGATGGCTACAAAATCGAGCTGATCGAAAACAAAGATGCCGGTAAAGGCCTCGGCAACTGATCCTGCCGCCAGCCTGCCCTCCCGGGCGGGCTGAATCCCCTTCTCTGCGCTTCATCTGCTGCACCCGGCCCCGTTTTTTGCCATAATGCGCGCTGCCCTTTTCCTGCAACGAGATCCTGATGTCTGAATCGAATTCCCCTAATGCACTCAATCAACGTTTCCGTGGCTTCTATCCGGTGGTCATCGACGTGGAAACCGCCGGTTTCAACGCACAAACCGATGCGTTACTGGAAATTGCCGCTATCACGCTGAAAATGGATGAAGAGGGATGGATTCAGACAGACCAGACGCTGCATTTTAACGTCGAACCTTTTGTCGGCTCGCTGCTGCACCCTGAAGCGCTGGCCTTTACCGGTATCGATCCCGCTAATCCGCTGCGCGGTGCCGTCAGTGAATATGAAGCGCTGCACGCCATTTTTAAAATGGTGCGCAAGGGGATCAAGGACAGCGGCTGCAATCGCGCCATCATGGTGGCGCACAACGCCACGTTTGACCTGAACTTTATGTCTGCGGCGGCTGAACGTGCCAGCCTGAAACGCAACCCGTTCCACCCCTTTGCGACCTTTGACACGGCAGCCCTGAGTGGGCTGGTGCTGGGTCAGACCGTGCTGGCGAAGGCGTGTATCGCTGCGGGAATGGAGTTTGACAGCAGTCAGGCACACTCGGCGCTGTATGATACGCAGCAGACCGCAACGCTGTTCTGTGAGCTGGTGAATCGCTGGAAGCGGTTAGGTGGCTGGCCCCTGCCCTTTGCCGAAGGCGATGCAGACACCAGCGCCTCCGTCTGAGGAATGCCACAACGAAAAAGGCCGACATTGCGTCGGCCTTTTTTTATTCTGCTTCTTTAAATTTTTCTGCGGTCTCTTTAATCAGCGACTGCAGTTCACCACGCTGTAACATCTCAACGATGATGTCGCATCCACCGACCAGTTCACCGTCTACCCACAGCTGCGGGAAGGTTGGCCAGTTGGCGTACTTTGGCAGCTCTGCACGAATGTCCGGGTTCTGCAGAATATCCACGTAAGCAAAACGCTCACCGCAGGCTGACAGTGCCTGCACCGCCTGTGCAGAGAAGCCGCAGCTTGGCAGCTTCGGAGAACCTTTCATGTACAGCAGGATCGGGTTTTCTGCGATCTGGCGCTGAATTTTTTCTACAGTACTCATAATTGCCTTCCTTAATTCGTCACTTCGTGTTTGTTTATTGTAGCGACTTCGCAGCGTGACTGAAAACGAGATTTTGATCGCTGCCTGCTGAAATCGCCATCCTGGTTAAGTCATGACAGGCACAGCATGAATTTCTGATTATTAACAGCCGGTAACAGATTAATAATTCGTAATAATTTCGTTGATATAAGACGCTGAAAATGTTCATTTTCAGCACAATCGCGTGGGTTGCAAAGATTAACAATAAAAGGCATTACAGTTTTTAAAAGAACTGGACTAGAATGGCTTCGGCGCTGATCCTGGATCAGATTAATCTCAACTTTGTCGCGGTGCGTAGTGGCCCTGACAACTTAACTACTTAATGGACTATGCGTTTAATCATTACGCTTTTTATGCTGGCCTTTGCGCAACTGTTCTTCAACATCGCCGCCGCGTCTCCGCACGCTCCGGTGAACGTCAGTACGCATAAAGCAGAGAAAAAGAGTGCGCGCGAGGATGAGCGCCGCAAACGTCGCGTGGTGAAAACCACCACAAAAAAAACCCGTCTCAGCCCGGTTCAGAAACTCAAAACGAAAAAACAGAAAAAAGTTGAACTGACAGCTAAACAGACACCTGCCAAAAAAACCTCGCTTAAGACCGCCCGACTCAGCACCAAAGAGAAAAAACGCTACGGCCACCAGCGCCTGCTGAAAAATGCGGATGCCAGCGAGACCGGCACTATTAAAATGAGCAAATCTCACCGTCAGCGCTACCAGAAAGCGCGTGAAACGGCGATGACCAAGCTCATGGGCCAGCTGGGCAAACCTTATCAGTGGGGCGGCACCTCCCCCCACACCGGCTTCGACTGCAGCGGTCTGGTCTGGTACGCCTATAAAGATCTGGTGAAGTTTAAAATCCCGCGCACCGCTAACGAGATGTATCACCTGCGTGACGCTGCCCCTATCAAACGTGAGTCACTGGAAAAAGGCGATCTGGTCTTCTTCCGCATTAATGGCCGCGGAACCGCGGATCACGTCGGGGTTTATCTGGGTGACGGCAAGTTTATTCAGTCACCGCGTACCGGCAAAGATATTCAGATCAGTGCGTTAGGGGAAGATTACTGGCAGCGCCACTATATTGGTGCACGTCGTGTAATGACGCCGAAAACCATTCGCTGAGCTGATGCAGCGTCAGAAAAAAGCCGGGAGAAGTCCCGGCTTTTTTATCAGTGCAGTACAGCGGTAAAACTAAAGGCCACAATCATCAGCAGGCAGCCGACAGTGGTCATTAACGCCAGTTTAAGATCGGTACTCATGGGTTGCTCCTTAACCACGCAATCATTGTGGTTATTCTATTTTCCCACAGCCGTGGGTAAAAATCTCGTTTTATCCGTTCAGCCTTGTTAGAATCCCGCCCTTGTTGCGCAACGCGCGCAGCCCTGATTCCGTTTGCGCACTTTTTCAGGCATTTATTCTCCGTCGGCCGCCGGTTTAATGCGCCAAAACACGGCATTTTTGCGGAAAATACCCTGAGCAGACGCAAACGTTTAACACTACGCTTATCATACAGTTAGATAAGTCCTGGAGTCCGATTTTCATGGCAACAATTAAAGATGTGGCAAAACGCGCTGGCGTCTCCACGACCACGGTTTCGCACGTCATCAATAAAACCCGCTTCGTGGCTGAAGAGACGCGCGATGCGGTCTGGCAGGCGATCAAGGAACTGCACTACTCGCCGAGCGCCGTGGCGCGCAGCCTGAAGGTGAATCACACCCGGACGCTGGGGCTGCTGGCCACCTCCAGCGAAGCGCCCTATTTCGCTGAGATTATCGAAGCGGTCGAGAATCACTGTTTTGACAAAGGCTATACGCTGATTCTGGGGAATGCGCATAACGACCTGCAAAAACAGCGCGCCTACCTCAGCATGATGGCGCAGAAGCGCGTCGATGGCCTGCTGGTCATGTGCTCTGAATACCCGGACGACCTGCTGCAGATGCTGGAAGAGAACCGCAATATCCCGATGGTGGTGATGGACTGGGGCGAGTCGCGCGCCGACTTCACCGATACGGTGCTGGATAACGCCTTCCAGGGTGGCTATCTGGCGGGACGCTATCTGATTGAGCGCGGCCACCGCGACATCGGTGCCATCCCCGGTCAGATGGAGCGCAACACCGGGGGCGGACGCCATGCCGGTTTCCTTAAGGCGCTGGAAGAGGCGGGCATTCAGCCGCGCGCCGAATGGATTGTGCAGGGTGACTTTGAGCCGGAGTCGGGCTACCAGGCGATGCAGCAGATCCTGTCGCAGAAGCAGCGCCCGACGGCGGTGTTCTGCGGTGGCGACATCATGGCGATGGGGGCGATTTGCGCCGCTGACGAGATGGGTCTGCGGGTTCCGCAGGACATTTCGGTGATCGGTTATGACAATGTGCGCAACGCGCGCTATTTTGCGCCCGCACTGACCACCGTCCATCAGCCCAAGGCTCAGCTGGGTGAGAAGGCGCTGGATATGCTGCTTGATCGCATCACCAGCAAGCGCGAAGTGTCACAAACGATTGAAGTCCACCCCACGCTGATTGAACGCCGTTCAGTTGCGGATGGTCCGTTCCGCGACTATCGCCGTTAATCCTCGCTTAACCACTCCTGATTAAGCGTTTGCGCATCACCCAGATAGCTGAGTAACCAGCCTGTTGCCGGTGATGCGCGATCTTCTGCCCAGCTGACACAGCAGGGGCTGTCCGGAAACGCCTGCGGCAGCGTCAGTTCCACCAGCGCGCCGCTGTCGAGCAGTGGCCGGGCCAGATGGCCCGGCACCATCGCCACGCACAATCCCGCCTGTACACACTCCAGCCCGGTTTGCCATTCCGGCACCACCAGCCTGCGCTGATTGTCCAGCGTCCACGTCATGCGCCGCGGCAGCGCCCGTGACGTATCCTCCAGCACCAGCGACGGCCAGTGACGCAGCGTGTCATCATCAATCCGGGTCGCCTGCGTCAGAGGATGGTCGGGTGCCACCACGCAGCGCCAGTTGAGCTTCCCCATATCCCGGAACGCAAACCGTCCGCCAACCGGTATCGCCTGGGTGGCGCCAATCGCGACATCGACCCGGCCATCGGCCAGGGCATCCCAGACCCCGTTGAAGACCTCATAGCTGATGTGCAGCTCCATGTCCGGGAAGTGGCGATAAAAATCTTTAACCAGCTGCCGGGTACGCTGCGGTTTGGCGATGCGGTCAACGGCAATGCTTAGCTGCCCGCGCCAGCCGTTAGCCAGCTGCTGACACTGCTGCCGGGTTGCGAGCATTTTTTTGATGACGCTGCGCCCCTCCCGGACAAAATGCTCCCCCGCCGGGGTCAGTACCACTTCACGGTGCTGACGCTCAAACAGCGGCACCGCCAGCCAGGTTTCCAGCTGGCGAACCGTATAGCTGATGGCAGACGGCACCCGATGTAACTCCTGCGCGGCGGCGCTGAAACTGCCCCCGCGTGCAATCGCGTCAACCACTTCCAGTGCATACTCTGACCACATAATCTGCCTTCAAAAATTTTAACAGCAACCGGCAAATATTACCGTTTCACAGCCGCAAACGCACCTTTTACACTCTGCCGCGTTTACCCTGCAAAATGAGAATCTGATGTTGTCGAATAAAGGATTTATGCCCTACCTCGCTCTGCTCAGCATGCTGGGCTTTTTAGCCACCGATATGTACCTGCCCGCCTTTGGCGCAATGCAGGAGACGTTCCGCACCTCGCCCGGTCTGATCAGCGCCAGCATGAGTCTGTTTCTGGCTGGCTTCGCCTGCGGTCAGCTCTTCTGGGGCCCGCTCTCCGATCGCATCGGCCGCAAACCCGTGCTGCTGGCCGGGCTGGCACTGTTCGCCGCTGGCTGTGCGGGCATGCTGTGGGTAAATGATATCTTTCTGATGCTGGCGCTGCGCTTCATTCAGGCGATTGGCGTCTGTGCTGCCGCCGTGAGCTGGCAGGCGCTGGTCATCGACCGCTATCCGGCGGCGCGCGCCAGCAAAGTGTTCGCCACGATCATGCCGCTGGTGGCCCTCTCACCGGCGCTGGCACCGCTGCTGGGGGCCTGGCTGATCGGCCATTTCCACTGGCGTTCGATTTTCCTGGTGCTGACTCTGATTGCGGTGGCGCTGATCCTGGTCACGCTGCGTCTGCCCGCGGTGAAACCCGCTCCGCAGGAGAAAGGGGCACAGCCGGGCTTCTTCACGCTGCTTAAATCCCGCGTCTACAGCGGTAACGTACTGATCTACTCCGCCTGCTCCGCCAGCTTTTTTGCCTGGCTGACCGGCTCACCCTTTATTCTGGCGGGCCTGGGCCTTTCCCCCGCCGACATTGGTCTGAGCTATCTGCCACAGACGCTCGCCTTTTTAATCGGTGGCTTCGGCTGTCGCGCCCTGCTCAACCGCTTTAACGGCGCACAGCTGCTGCCCTGGCTGCTGGGGGTCTACAGCCTGAGCATTCTGGCCCTGTTTGCGGTCGCGCTTTCGGGTCAGGGAACGCTGCTCAGCCTGATGGTGCCGTTCTGCGGAATGGCGCTGGCTAATGGAGCGATCTATCCGATTGTGGTCTCCAGTGCGCTGATGCCCTTCCCGCACGCCACCGGCAAAGCCGCCGCGTTGCAGAACACGCTGCAGTTAGGCCTCTGCTTCCTCGCCAGCCTGGCGGTGTCGGCGGGATTAACCCAGGCACTGCTGACCACCACGCTGATCATGACAGTGACGATTCTGCTCGCCCTGATCGGGTACGTCATGCAGCGCGCCGCAAGCGCACAAACTGTTGTTGCCACTCCGCAACCTGCCTGCCAGGATAATCATTAAGACGCTAACCTTTTAGTTAGTGCCCTAACAATAAGTCATTGAATATTGACCCGCGTGAGAATATACTCATCCGGGTCAACAAATCTGTAATAAATCAACAATATAATAACGTAATAATCTGATTGGCACGCTGTTGCCGGGACGGTATTCGCACGCGTTATTCCCTCTTACCGGCCCTGCTTCAGCCTGTTCCAGTCCTCTGTATCTTACAGATAATCGGTTTGCGGAATCCTCCGTGACGTTTCTCAATGCCTGACGAATTGGCTATTCTTTGTTCAGGTTCAGATTGGACAGGTGGTGGAAAAGCTATGAGTTCATCTTACGCAGAAGCAGTGACTCCCGAAGATAATCATTGGTATCGCATCGTTCACGAACTGCTGGAAAAAGCGGACATCGAAATAAATGGCTCACGTCCATGGGATATCCGCATTCATCATCCCGGTTTTTTTAAGCGTGTTCTTCAGGAGGGATCGCTGGGGCTGGGCGAAAGCTATATGGAGGGATGGTGGGACTGCGACCGTCTGGATATGTTCTTCCACCAGGTGCTTAAACATAAACTGGATCAGCAGCTCCCGCACCATTTCAAAGATACCCTGCGCATCGCCGCCGCCCGCTTAACTAACCTGCAGTCCCGCAAGCGGGCCTGGATCGTGGGCAAAGAGCACTACGATCTCGGCAACGATCTCTTTTCACTGATGCTTGACCCCTACATGCAGTACTCCTGTGGCTACTGGAAAGAGGCCACGACGCTGGCGTCGGCGCAGGAAGCCAAGCTGGATATGATTTGTCGTAAATTAGCGCTGGAACCCGGGATGTCGCTGCTGGATATCGGCTGCGGCTGGGGCGGACTGGCGGAATTTGCCGCACGTCATTATGGCGTCAGCGTGCATGGCGTGACCATCTCCGCCGAGCAGCAGAAGCTGGCGCAGCAGCGCTGTGAAGGGCTGGATGTGACGATTCTGCTGCAGGACTATCGCGATCTGAACGAGCAGTTTGACCGCGTGGTGTCGGTCGGTATGTTTGAGCATGTCGGGCCTAAAAACTACGCGACCTATTTCGACGTGGTCGATCGTAATCTTAAGCCTGACGGGATTTTCCTGCTTCACACCATCGGCGCGATTAAAACCGATATGCGCGTTGACCCGTGGATCGATAAGTATATTTTCCCCAACGGCTGCCTGCCTTCGGTGCGTCAGGTGGCCGATGCCAGCGAGCCCCATTTTATTCTGGAGGACTGGCACAACTTTGGCGCAGATTACGACAGGACGCTGATGGCATGGCATGAACGCTTTTTGCAGGCCTGGCCTCAGCTGGCTGAGAGTTATGGCGATCGCTTTAAGCGTATGTTCGCCTACTATCTCAACGCCTGTGCCGGTGCATTCCGCGCGCGCGATATTCAGCTGTGGCAGATCGTCTTCAGTCGTGGCGTAGAGGGGGGATTGCGCGTGGCGCGGTAGAGGGCCCGGTTGCGCCGCAAGGCCTGCCGAAGTCAGATCCGCGTTAACCGCAACGGAGAAGTTAAAGGCGCAGGGAACAGGGTCAGAAGAGGAAAGCGTCACGCGCCAGGGAGGGCGCGTGTCGAGCGTGTCAGGGATGACGGCTTTTGCGTCTTTCCGATCTGATCCTGTTTCCTGCGCAGGTGCAATCTCACAGCGAATCGGGTCAGCGGTTCAACAGGCGCTGTCGCGCCTGATATTAACTCTCTGCGGCAGGTTGCCCGGTCAGCGCACTCATGGCTGCCGCAGCATCACGCTGGGCGAGCACGCGCTCCACGGTCTCGACGATCGCCTGAGTGTGTGGATCGATCTCAATATTGACCCGCTGTCCAAAGGTCTTCGCTCCCAGCGTGGTGCGCTCCAGCGTTTCCGGGATCAGATAGACGCAGAACTTCGTTCTGGTCACATCCCCGACCGTCAGGCTGATGCCGTCGATACCGACGAACCCTTTATGCAGAATATATTTCATCTGCGCCGGGTCCTGGATTTTAAACCAGACTTCGCGGTTATGTTCTGACTGGATAATTTTGCAGATCTCAGCCGTGGTCATAATGTGACCCGACATCAGATGCCCGCCGATTTCATCGCTGAATTTTGCTGCCCGCTCGATATTGACCACGTCGCCCTCACGCAGATCGCCGAGGTTCGTCACCCGCAGCGTCTCTTTGATCAGATCAAAGCTGACGCGATCGCCGTCGATTGCCGTCACGGTTAAGCAGCAGCCGTTATGCGCGACGGATGCGCCCAGCGCCAGACCCGGCAGGAGTTCTTCCGGCAGCCGGACAGTATGGGTACGAAACAGCTCTTTCTCTTCGATGGACACGATCTCTGCCATGCCCTGCACAATTCCGGTAAACATAATCTTTGCCTCTGAAAATCCGACGTTTGTGCCAGTTTACCACAGCTCAGGCCCGCTGTTAGATTTCAGCCCCTGCCACGGCGTTGAGTCAGTGCAAACCGCATTGTGTGACAAAGATTGGCGAATGGGGTTACGCCAGTTACACTAACTCACGAAATTCCCCGGGCTTTTTGCCCCTTTTCTTTCCTATAACTCGTCAGGTGTTAACGTGCAGAAGTATTTAACAGAAGCGCGTCAATTGCTGGCCCTTGCGATTCCGGTCATCCTTGCTCAGGTGGCCCAGACCGCAATGGGATTTGTGGATACCATTATGGCCGGCGCCGTCAGCGCCACGGATATGGCCGCCGTTGCTGTCGGCACCTCTGTCTGGCTTCCGGCCATCCTGTTTGGTCATGGTCTTCTGCTTGCATTGACGCCCACCGTTGCGCAACTCAACGGTTCAGGTCGCCGCGAACGCATCGGTGAACAGATTCGCCAGGCATACTGGCTCGCCTTTTTTGTCTCCCTGCTGATTATGGTGCTGCTGTGGCACGCGGGTTACCTCATCCGCGCAATGCACGATATTGATCCCCGGCTGGCCCTGAAGGCAGAAGGCTATCTCCATGCCCTGCTGTTCGGCGCACCCGGCTACCTCTTCTTCCAGGTGCTGCGCAACCAGTGTGAGGGATTGTCGAAAACCAAGCCGGGTATGGTGCTGGGCTTTCTCGGCCTGATGTTTAACATCCCGCTCAACTATGTCTTTATTTATGGTCACTTCGGGATGCCGGCACTGGGCGGGGTGGGTTGTGGTGTGGCAACCGCGTCGGTCTACTGGGTAATGTTTATCTGCATGCGCTTCTGGGTGCGCCGGATGGGATCGATGCGTGATATCCGCATGGAGAGCCGCTGGTCGCCGCCTTCGCGTGTCATTCTCACCCGCCTGATGGCGCTGGGATTGCCGGTGGCGCTGGCGCTCTTTTTTGAGGTCACCCTGTTTGCCGTGGTGGCGCTGCTGGTGTCGCCGCTGGGCATCGTCAATGTCGCCGGCCACCAGATCGCGCTGAATTTCAGTTCACTGATGTTCGTGTTACCGCTGTCGCTGGGCGTCGCGACCACCATCCGCGTCGGCTACCGCCTGGGTCAGGGCTCCACCGAGCAGGCCCGGGTCGCCGCGTGGACGGCGCAGGGTGTCGGCATCAGCATGGCGGCGCTGACCGCGATTTTTACCGTGACGTTCCGTCACCAGATCGCCCTGCTCTACAACGACAATCCTGAGGTGGTGACGCTGGCCGCACAGCTGATGCTGCTGGCGGCGATTTATCAGTTCTCCGATTCGATTCAGGTGATCGGCAGCGGCATTCTGCGCGGCTATAAAGATACGCGATCCATTTTCTTCATCACCTTTATTGCCTACTGGCTGCTCGGTCTGCCTGCCGGGTATCTGCTGGCACTGACCGACTGGCTGGTGCCGCGTATGGGACCTGCGGGCTTCTGGTGCGGTTTCATTATCGGCCTCACCTCGGCGGCGGTGATGATGATCTGGCGCATCAGACGCTTACAGCGTTCACCGGCGGCCATTATCCTCGCCCGCGCGGCGCGATAATCCACAAAAGCGGGCCATTTATGGCCCGCAGCGCCGAAAAAAACGACGGTTAGCACAGTTGCTGCGCAGTCACAGTGAAAAAACGATTTTCCCCTTGCCAGCCTCACACGCTGCCGTTAATATTCGTCCCCGCTGTCGCCCTGACAGCATGTTGCGCTCTTAGCTCAGTTGGTTAGAGCACCACCTTGACATGGTGGGGGTCGATGGTTCGAGTCCATTAGAGCGCACCAAGTGCGTCCGTAGCTCAGTTGGTTAGAGCACCACCTTGACATGGTGGGGGTCGGTGGTTCGAGTCCACTCGGACGCACCAATATTCAGTATGCGCTCTTAGCTCAGTTGGTTAGAGCACCACCTTGACATGGTGGGGGTCGATGGTTCGAGTCCATTAGAGCGCACCACTTTCAGAATTCCTTCAGCTTGCGCAACTCCCTTTATATTGATCTGCATCGCGTCCCCCTTCTGCTTTTTGATTGGTTTTCGCATACTTAGCGTCTATACTGTCCCCCGTTGTTTACTTGAAAGGTTTCAGCGATCACGTGCTTACTGCGATAACTCAAATGATTTGCGCAACAACAGCGTGGTGGTTACCAACCGTAGCCGCACAACTTCCCTGCACGCCTGGCCTTCGTCACCTATTCTTATTCAGTACTGCCCTTTTCAGTTTCAGTCTCAAATCAGAAATTTCACTTCGATGCGCTGCCATCGGATTCCGCCCTTATTCATCCATCACAACTTACAGATAATCCGTCATGAAAAAGACTAAAATCGTTTGTACTATCGGCCCGAAAACCGAATCCGAAGAGATGCTGACTCAGCTGCTTGAAGCTGGCATGAATGTTATGCGTCTGAACTTTTCTCACGGGGACTACGCTGAGCACGGCCAGCGCATTACCAATATGCGCGCTGTGATGCAGAAAACCGGTCGTCAGGCCGCTATCCTGCTGGACACCAAAGGCCCTGAAATCCGCACCATGAAACTGGAAGGCGGTAACGACGCGGCGCTGAAAGCGGGCCAGACCTTTACGTTCACCACCGATCAGAGCGTGATCGGCAACAGCGAGCGCGTTGCTGTCACCTACCCGGGCTTCACGGCTGACCTGAAGATCGGCAACACCGTGCTGGTCGATGATGGCCTGATTGGGATGGAAGTGACCGAAGTCACCGAAAACACCGTAGTCTGTAAAGTACTGAACAACGGCGACCTGGGTGAGAACAAAGGCGTTAACCTGCCAGGCGTCTCAATCCAGCTGCCTGCGCTGGCTGAAAAAGACAAACGCGATCTGATTTTTGGCTGTGAGCAGGGCGTGGACTTTGTCGCTGCTTCGTTCATCCGTAAGCGTTCAGACGTGCTGGAGATTCGTGAGCACCTGAAACAGCACGGCGGTGAGCACATCCAGATCATCTCCAAAATCGAAAACCAGGAAGGCCTGAACAACTTCGACGAAATTCTTGAAGCGTCAGACGGCATCATGGTTGCGCGTGGCGACCTGGGTGTTGAGATCCCGGTTGAAGAGGTGATCTTCGCGCAGAAGATGATGATCAAGAAATGTAATAAAGCGCGCAAAGTGGTCATCACGGCGACCCAGATGCTCGACTCCATGATCAAAAACCCACGCCCTACCCGCGCAGAAGCCGGCGACGTGGCGAACGCCATCCTGGATGGCACCGATGCGGTCATGCTGTCAGGTGAGAGCGCCAAAGGTCGCTATCCGCTGGAGTCGGTCACCATCATGGCGACCATCTGTGAGCGTACCGACCGCGTGATGAAATCGCGCATCGACAGCCAGAACGATACCCGTAAGCTGCGTATCACCGAAGCCGTCTGCCGCGGTGCGGTTGAGACCGCTGAGAAGCTGGAAGCGCCACTGATTGTGGTGGCGACCGAAGGCGGCAAATCGGCTAAAGCGGTGCGTAAATACTTCCCGAACGCCACCATCCTGGCCCTGACCACCAATCAGACCACTGCACGCCAGCTGATCCTGAGTAAGGGCATTGAGACACGCCTGGTTTCTGAGATCGCGTCGACCGATGATTTCTATCGTCTGGGTAAAGAAGCGGCGCTGGAAAGCGGCTACGCTCAGAAAGGGGATGTCGTGGTGCTGGTTTCCGGTGCATTAGTACCAAGCGGAACTACCAACACCGCGTCCGTACACGTCCTGTAAAACCTGCGTCAGCGGTTATTTAGAAGCGCCTTTAAGAGGCGCTTTTTTTATTTCCTCTTAAACCAAATACCAGAAAATTCCAATCGAAAATAACTATTCAAATACTCTTAATATTAAGGTTAATCCGATTAAATCTCTCTGTTTTCGCTAAATTTTTTTATCATATTCTGGGATTCGCTGCTTCTTTGAGCGAACGATCAAATTTAAGCATCTTCTCATCAAAAATTTATTCTCAACTTAAAAAGCTTTGTGTAATACTTGTATTGCTACATGGAGATTAACTCAATCTAGAGGGTATAAATAATGAATCGTACTAAACTGGTACTGGGCGCGGTAGTTCTGGCTTCAACTCTGCTGGCTGGTTGCTCAAGCAACGCTAAAATCGACCAGCTGTCTTCAGACGTTCAGACTCTGAACGCGAAAGTTGACCAGCTGAGCAACGACGTGAACGCAGTGCGTTCAGACGTTCAGGCTGCTAAAGATGACGCAGCACGCGCTAACCAGCGTCTGGACAACCAGGCTCACTCTTACCGTAAGTAAGAGTTCTGGTTTAAAAATGGCGCCTTTATGGCGCCATTTTTTTTGCCTGCCAGGCTCTATCCGGCATTTTCTGTCAGGGTTTAACGTTCTTTGCCTCCTTCCCTGCTGCCGCACTCTCTGTCGACACCGCGGCACTTTCCAGCCCTTCGGGCGGCACGGTATCACTCTCTACCGGTTCACCACTGCTGACCAGCACAGGCATGCCTGAGCGTCGTGCGATGCTGGCTTTAATCAGCGCCCGGTCACTCTTCTCACTTTTCATAAACTGCCTGAGTCCGTTGCTGAGCGCAATGGTCTGCGTCTGTGGATCATCTTTGTCACTGCGTGACAGCGGCTGGTGCACTTCAACGTAGCGTTTACCATCCGGCTCGATGGCGTACTTCACCGGCTGATTGATAATCTGCACCCGTGTCCCCTCTGGAACGGCGTTAAACAACGCTTCGATATCTTCGGAACGCAGACGGATGCAGCCGGAGCTGACGCGCATGCCGATGCCAAACTTCGCATTGGTGCCGTGGATCAGATACTGGCCCGTGCCGCGCGCCAGACGCATGGCAAACTGTCCCATCGGGTTATCCGGTCCCGCAGGCACCACGGCGGGCAGCGTGACACCCTCTTTCGCGTAGCGTTTGCGGATGTTCGGGGTTGGCGTCCAGGTAGGATTAGGGATCTTCTGGCTGATACGGGTGACCATCACGGGAGTGGCTGCCCCTAACTGGCCAATGCCGATGGGATAGACGATGACTTTATTTTCGCCTTTGGGATAGTAGTAGAGACGCAGCTCGGCAAGATTCACCACAATGCCTTCGCGTGGCGTATCGGGCAGGATCATCTGTAGCGGTATCGTCAGTTGCGTGCCCGCCTTTGGCAGCCAGGGATCGGTGCCGGGATTCGCCTCCAGCATCCCCAGCAGACCGACCTGGTAGCGGGCCGCAATCGCTTCCAGCGGCTGTTTGTTATCGGGGACCTGAGTCAGGACGTTTTCGCCAATCAGGCGACTGTCAGGTGGCGGCAGCGGATATTCCGTGGCGAATGCGGGTGCAGAGAGCCCAAAACAGGTCAGCAGCAATGCACCGGCTAAACGTAAAGCTGGTTTCATGCAATTTTCTCGTCAGATAAAAAAACAGACGCCGGATGGCGTCTGTCGAGTGTAGCTTAGCTGAGGTTCTGAGCGGTATGGCGAATAGACCGAATCATCGCCTCCAGCCCCTGCGACCGGGTGGGCGTCAGGTGCTGCATCAGGGCCAGTTCGCCAAACCAGTGGCGGACATCCAGCGCCAGAATCTCGGCAGGTGGCAGGTTCTGATAGAGACTAATTACGATAGCAATCAGGCCCTTAACGATAGCGGCATCGCTGTCACCTTCGAAGGCGATGGTGCCATCGGCCTGCGGCGTCATTCTGATCCACACCTGGCTCTGGCATCCCGAGATGACGTTTTCCGGCTGGTGCAGGGTTTCAGAGGATTCCGGAAGTTTCGAACCCAGTTCAATGATGTACAGGTACTTCTCTTCCCAGTTGGCGCAACGGTTAAAGTTACGCACCAGTTTCTCTTTTTCAGGCAAATTCGCCATCAGTCACTCCGTTAAAACTGTTCAGCCGCCCAGCAGACGATGAATGCGCGTCAGACCCGCTGCCAGACGATCCACCTCTTCTTCACTGTTATAGAAGGTGAAGGAGGCGCGGCACATCGCAGGCACGTTGTAATGCTGCATCAGCGGCATGGCGCAGTGATGGCCGGTACGGATGGCAATACCATACTGATCCAGGAAGCTGCCGACATCGTAAGCGTGGTGCTTACCGAGATTGAAGGCGATAACACCGGCGCGCGACTGCGGGCCATAGATGCGGATGTCCGGGACGGTGCCCAGCTTATCCAGGGCATAGTTCATGAGCGCCGTTTCGCGCGCATGAATGGTATCAAGTCCCAGCGCCTGCACGTAGGCCAGTGCCGCGCCAAAGCCGATAATGCCGCCGGTATTGGGGGTGCCGGCTTCAAAACGCCACGGCGCGCTGTTCCAGGTGGTGCCCGTCGGCAGCATGACGCGGTCAATCATCGACCCGCCGCCCTCCCAGGGTGGCATCTGGTCCAGCAACGCTTTGCGTCCATAAAGGATACCCACGCCGTTCGGGCCGTAGAGTTTATGGCTGGAGAAAACATAGAAATCACAGCCGATATCCTGCACGTCAACTTTGTCATGCATTACCGCCTGCGCACCATCCACCAGAGTAACAACACCCGCGGCTTTGGCCTGCGCCACGATCGCTTTGACCGGGTTAACCGTGCCGAGCACGTTTGAAACATGCGTCACGGCCAGCAGGCGCGTGCGGCTGTCAATCAGCCCCGCCAGCTGCTCAAGCGCCAGCTCACCGTTGTCATTCAACGGCAGCACACGCACTTCGGCTCCGGTGCGCTCAGCCAGCATCTGCCATGGAACGATATTGGCGTGATGCTCCATCTCAGTAATGATCAGGTTATCGCCAGACC
This sequence comes from Pantoea sp. M_10, assembly GCF_008631515.1. NCBI lineage: Bacteria > Pseudomonadati > Pseudomonadota > Gammaproteobacteria > Enterobacterales > Erwiniaceae > Pantoea > Pantoea sp. M_10. Next base: position 462,652 of record NZ_VWUL01000001.1, read on the forward strand.
GGAGCTGACTGCTGCCCCAGCTGTTGGCCACCAGATTGATGCCTTCGGTGGTTCCTTTGACGAAAACAATCTCTTCCTGCGACGAAGCGTTCAGGAAACGGGCGGCCTGATCGCGCACGTTCTCCATATCACTGGTTGCCTGCTGGCTCAGCGTATGGATGCCACGATGCACGGCCGCATAGCCGTGCTGGTAAAAATGACTCTCAGCATTGATCACCGAGAGGGGACGTTGTGCGCTGGCGGCGCTGTCAAGGTAGGCCAGCGGATGACCGTTGACCTCTCGCTTCAGGATAGGAAAATCAGCCCTGATGCGGTCGAGATCGAAGTTCATCATACGTCGCCTCCGGGAAAACGTTGCGCGATACGCTGCAGTACGGCCTGACGCATCACCGGATTTTCCAGTGTTTCGGTCAGTTCTGCCGCAAAGGCGTGGATAATCATGGTCTGCGCAGCATCCTGTTCAATACCGCGCGAACGCAGATAGAACATCTGCTCGTCATCAATACGGCCGATAGTGGCGCCGTGGCTGCACTTAACGTCATCCGCATAGATTTCCAGCTGCGGCTTGGTATCGACCTCTGCCAGCTTGCCCAGCAACAGGTTGTTGTTGGTCATCTGCCCGTCTGTCTTCAGTGCATGCTGTGCCACTTTGATGTGACCGTTAAACACCGCACGGCCTTTGTCGCGCACGATGGTTTTATGCATCTGACGGCTGACGCAGTGGCCTTTATTGTGCTCCAGGTAAGTACGGGTATCCGCGACTTCCTGTTTCACCGGCAACACCAGGCTGTTAATCGCCAGCGTACTGTTCTCACCGTTCAGCTGCGTGCTGGTATTGTGGCGCGACAGACCGGCACCCAGCAGGAAGCTGGTACTGCTGACCTGCGCATCGTTACCCACCACCAGATCGTTGTGCGCAAAGTGATAGCTGTTGCTGCTTTCAAACGCCAGTTTGGTGTGGGTCAGCTTTGCATTATCTCCAATCGCGCAGGTAAAGCGCGAACCGGTGAAATGGGCCTGATCGTTGAGTGAAACGTAGTGCTCAATCACTTCCGCTTCGGCGCTCTCTTCCAGCTGCAGGTGATGACGATAATGAACGGTGTTCATGCCCGTCTGCTGGCCGCTGGTGATATGCAGCAGGTAAACCGGGCGCGCTGCGGATTTACCGCGTGCCAGACGCAGGGTGGTCACCTCTTCCGCCAGGCTCTCGGTCAGATGCAGAAACACTTCCGGCTGAACGGCGGCGGGCAGCGGACGACGCTCGGCGGCCACGCTGTGCTGAATCTCAAACAGCTCGGTGTCGCGGCTGCTCAGCGCCGCCTGGAACTGACCGTCAACGAAGACCAGGCGGATGGCATCCAGCGGCAGCGCCAGTGCATCAACCTGTTCAGCGCTCAGAGTCTGAGGTGCGTCAGGCAACACAAACTGCTGTGACAGCAGCGTGTCCAGCGGGGTGTATTTCCAGTTTTCATGCTTGCGGGTTGGCAGGCCAACGCGCATCAGTTGCTGCCAGTGCTGCTGAGCCTGCAGAGAACGCACGTCGCCGCGCGACTCAAACAGGTGATGCCACTGTTGCAGCGCAGAATCACTCTTCGTCGGTAAGCCAGCCATAACCTTGCTCCTCCAGCTGTTTCACCAGCGAGAAGTCGCCAGATTTCACGATTTTGCCCTGATACAGAACATGAACGAAGTCTGGCTTGATGTAGTCCAGAATACGCTGGTAGTGGGTCACGATGATAAAGGCACGCTTTTCGTCACGCAGGCTGTTCACACCATTGGCAACGATTTTCAGCGCATCAATGTCCAGACCGGAGTCGGTTTCATCCAGGATGCAGAGCTCAGGCTCCAGCGCCGCCATCTGCAGGATGTCGTTACGCTTCTTCTCGCCGCCGGAGAAGCCAACGTTAACGGAACGGGTCAGCAGATCTTCCGGCATCTTCAGCAGCTGAATTTTCTCTTCGATGAAGTCCTGGAAATCAAAGCGATCCAGCTCTTCCTGCTGACGGTATTTGCGCACCGCGTTTACCGACGTCTGCAGGAAAAACTGATTGCTGACGCCGGGGATTTCGACCGGATACTGGAACGCCATAAAGATACCTTCACCAGCGCGCTCTTCCGGTGCCAGCTCCAGCAGATCTTTACCGTTGAAGCTCACCGAACCGCCGGTCACTTCATAATCTTCGCGGCCTGCCAGCGTGGCTGACAGCGTACTTTTACCTGAGCCGTTCGGGCCCATGATGGCATGCACTTCGCCTGGTTTAATTTCGAGATTCAGGCCACGCAGAATGGCTTTATCTTCAACACTGACCTGCAAATCTTTAATGCTTAACATACTTATTCCTTCACGTTGCTTCCGGCAAGGCGTGTGACGGCATCAGCCCACACTGTGCTCAAGGCTGATGGCTAACAATTTCTGGGCTTCCACGGCAAATTCCAGTGGCAGCTCGGAGAATACGTCTTTACAGAAGCCGTTCACGATCATCGAGATGGCGTCTTCTTCACTGATACCGCGTTGCAGACAGTAGAACATCTGATCTTCGCCGATGCGTGATGTCGTGGCTTCGTGCTCCAGCTGAGCGGTGTTATTGCGGGTCTCCACATACGGGAAGGTATGGGCGCCGCAATCCGGGCCGATCAGCATCGAGTCACACTGCGTAAAGTTACGTGCGTTGGTGGCGGTTGGCATGATTTTCACCAGACCGCGATAGGTGTTCTGACTTTTACCGGCCGAAATCCCTTTAGAGATGATGGTCGATTTGGTGTTTTTACCAATGTGGATCATCTTGGTGCCGGTATCGGCCTGCTGACGACCGCTGGTCAGCGCCACGGAGTAGAACTCACCCACCGAGTAGTCCCCGCGCAGAATGCAGCTCGGGTATTTCCAGGTGATTGCAGAGCCGGTTTCCGACTGTGTCCAGGACATCTTGCTGTGGTCACCTTCACACAGCGCACGCTTGGTCACGAAGTTGAGGATACCGCCCTCGCCTTCACCGCCAGGGAACCAGTTCTGAACCGTGGAGTATTTCACTTCGGCGTTTTTGTGGATGATCACTTCCACCACGGCCGCATGCAGCTGATAGCTGTCACGCACCGGGGCTGAGCAGCCTTCGATGTAGCTGACATAGCTGTCTTCGTCGGCAATCAGGATGGTGCGCTCGAACTGACCGGTTTTCGCAGCGTTGATGCGGAAATAGGTCGACAGCTCCATCGGGCAGCGCACCCCTTTCGGGATATAGACAAAGGTGCCGTCTGAGGCGACCGCGGAGTTCAGCGCGGCAAAGAAGTTGTCATTCGCCGGCACGACGGTGCCCAGATACTGCTTCACCAGCTCAGGGTGTTCCTGAATCGCTTCGCCAAAAGAGCAGAAGATGATGCCCTGCTCCGCCAGCTTACCGCGATAGGTGGTCGCGACTGAAACGGAGTCGAAAATCGCGTCAACCGCCACTTCGCGGCCTTCGCGGACCGGCACACCCAGCTGATTAAAGGCGTTTTCCACTTCCTGCGTCAGATACTCACTGGCGGGCGCGCTGCCTGAGGCCTGAGTGGCACCCGGCTCCGACGCGCAGCTATCGTCACAGCTGCCGCATGAGGGCGCGGAGTAGTAGCTGTAATCCTGATAGTCGAGCTTCTCGTAGTGCGCTTTCAGCCAGTGAGGCTCTTCCATTTCAAGCCAGGCATGAAACGCTTTAAGACGAAACTCCAGCATCCACTCTGGCTCGTTACGCTTGGCCGAAATCGCGCGCACGACATCTTCGTTGATGCCGTTGGCAAATTCTTCGGTTTGCAGTTGGGTAAAGAAGCCCTCTTTGTAGTTGAGCTTGCCTTCCCAGATTTGTACATCGTCAGATGTTTCGCTGTGTCGTGACATATTTCACTTACTCGACGCCAAAGCTCTCACCGCACCCGCAGGCGTGCTGAGCTTTAGGGTTATTGAATTTAAAAATCTGATTCAGGCCTTCGCGAACATAGTCCAGCTCGGTGCCATCAACGAATGGCATCGCCTGAAGCGGCACAAACAGCGTTGCGCCGTAGAATGAAAACTGCAGATCGTCTTCGACAGGTTCTTTCACCAAATCCATAACGTAGCCGAACCCGGCGCAGCCGGATTGTTTCACGCTGAGTCGCAGACCCTTGACATCAGGGTCCTGAGCCGCCAGATTGAGAATTTGTTGCGCTGCGGTTTCAGTCAGCGTCAGCCCTTTCCAGACGAAATCGTCAGGTGAGAAAGAGTCTGTATTAACGGATGCCATATTGATACCTCTTGAGTCCGGACCTTTTCAGGCTATCCCCCTATGGTAGTGATCTCACCGATCACTTCAACCTCTTGTTTTGCAGGGATAATCATCTTGTGCTGTTTTATTTGCTTAATAATTAAGCATAGCCTCTTCAGCTCACTGTGTGGTGAGAACGTCAGCCTTAATAAGCCAGTGATAACCTATTAATAAATCACTCATTTTAAAATAACCCTTTTTGATAAAAAGGCTTATTGATAGGTTACGCCTTTCTGCGATGTAAACAGATTGTTATTTCCGATTATACCGACAGGCAGGATAAATCGTTAAATTTTTCTGCCCGCACATTGCAATCCCTGAACAGTTGAATATGATAATTATTATCATTCACATTCAGGATGGTTTCATGACGCTCTCTGTCTCAGCCTGGCTCCAGCACAAAATCAATGAATACCAGTTCAGCATCCGCGATATCACCGTCGACTTTTACATGGCGCAGGCAAAGCTTGATCGGGCCGACTGCACGATACATCAGCTGCGTCAGTTCAACGATGCCTGTCAGGATATGGCAGAGATCTGCCAGTTGAATGGTGACGACCAGAGTTACCTGCATGCGATGGGAAAACTGCATCATCGCCTGGTTCAGGAGATGGGAAACAGCGAACGCGACCGCCTGTTCCGTATTCAGGCTTACCAGCTGGCGCGCCTCTCCCTGACCCGCCTCTGCCATCAACTGGCTCTCGTCGGCGAGTGGAACAAAGCCTCCGCGCTGCAAAGCGACTTCGTACGTCACGCAGGCTGGATATTCTAATCCAGCCATGCCGTGACGTCGCGCACAATTTTTTTACATTAATGCTAACAAAGCCTGAAGCGGATGACGCATGCCGTTGCCTTCCACCCGTTTGACCTGACTGCGGCAGGAGTAGCCGGTCGCCAGACAGCGCTGACGCGGCAGCCGCTGAAGCTGCGGATGCCATGAGAGCGCATAGATCCCCAGGGAGTTCTCCAGGTTTTTGCTTTCATGGCCGTAAGTTCCGGCCATGCCGCAGCAGCCGACGTTGATATTCTCCAGTTTCGCACCAAACCGGGCGAAGATATCCTGCCACTGACCGGGGGCTGAGGGCAGCGCGGTCACCTCGGTACAGTGCGCAAACAGATACCATGACTCGCCGCCCGTGGCCTGTACATCACGCTCTGCCAGCGCCCGCTGCAGCCATTCATGCACCAGCAACACAGCAAAGTCGCCGCGTGCGTCGCCCAGCGTCTGACGATACTCATCGCGATAGCAGAGCACGGTGGCCGGGTCGACCCCGACCATCGGCAGGCCCAGTTTTGCCACCCGGTTGAGGAAGTCGGCCGTCCGGGCTGCGGTTCGGGCAAAGCGCTGCAGGAAGCCTTTAACGTGCTGCGCTTTACCATTGGGTGAGAATGGCAGCAGAACCGGACGATAGCCCAGCTTCTCAATCAGCCGGATGAAGTCACTGACCAGCTGCGCCTCATAAAAGCTGGTAAAGGGGTCCTGAACCACCAGCACACAACGCTCACGCTCCGCGGCGGTCAGCGCTTCCAGCTGCTCCAGCGTCATGTTCATCGCCGGATGTCCGCTGAGCTGCTGCTTCAGATTGGGCGCAGAGAGCAGAGGCAGGTCGACCATGCCGATATGCGTTTTGCTCAGCTCTTTCAGCCACGGCTGGCGCAGGAAGAAGTTAAACACCTTGGGTGCCTTCGCCATCAGCGGCGCATAGCTCTCAACCGCTGCCACCAGATGGTCACTCGCCGGACGCAGATAGCGGGTGTGGTAGAGCTGCAGGAAGCGTGAGCGGAACGCAGGCACGTCGATTTTGATCGGACACTGGGTCGAGCAGGCTTTGCAGGCCAGACAGCCTGACATCGCCTCTTTGACCTCATGCGAGAAGTCATACTCCCCTTTGCTGGCGTGCCAGCTGTTACGGGTACGGGCGATCAGGGCGCGCAGCGACAGACGGTTTTCCGGCAGCTGCTTCTCCAGCATCAGCGGATCGACGCCCTGCCCGGCCAGCAGCCGCAGCCACTCCCGCGTCAGGCTCGCCCGTCCTTTGGGCGAGTGAATACGGTTGCGGGTGATCTTCATGGACGGACACATCGGGCTGCGGGCATCGAAGTTAAAACATAACCCGTTGCCATTACACTCCATCGCGCCGCGCCACTCATCCCGCACCGTTAACGGAATCTGCCGATCCCAGGTGCCACGCTTGACCGCATCAACCTGCATCATCTCGTCATGACGGTTGAAGGGGGTACAGATCTTGCCCGGATTAAGACGGTTAAGCGGATCGAATGCCGCTTTGATGCGGCGCAGTTCGTTAAACAGCGTTTCGCCGAAGAAGGCCGGACTGTACTGAGCACGGAACCCTTTGCCATGCTCTCCCCACAGCAGGCCACCGTAGCGCGCGGTCAGCGCCACCACCTCGTCGGAGATCTGTTTCATCATCATCTCCTGCTGCGGGTCACACATATCCAGCGCCGGACGGACGTGCAGCACGCCCGCATCAACGTGTCCGAACATGCCGTAACTCAGACCGTGGCTGTCGAGCAGCGCGCGAAACTCGACAATGTAATCCGCCAGCTTCTCGGGCGGCACGGCCGTGTCTTCCACAAAGGGGATCGGTTTTGCCCGCCCTTTGGCGTTGCCCAGCAGTCCGACGGCCTTTTTACGCATGTTATAGATGCGTTCGATGCCCTCCAGGTCGTTACAGAACTGATAGCCAATCACACCGCCCTGCTGCTGCGCCATCAGCGCATCGAGGCGGGCACTGAGCCGTTCAATCTGCTGGTCGATCAGAGCGGCGTTGTCGCCGGCAAACTCAACGATGTTCAGCCCCTGCATCTCTTTATCGGGCACATCGGCGATCAGTTCACGCACCGAGTGCCAGACGATATCTTCACGAGCCAGATTGAGCACCTTGGAGTCCACGGTTTCAACCGACAGCGCCTGGGCTTCTACCATAAAGGGTGCATTGCGCAGCGCAGAGTCAAAGGAGTCATATTTGATGTTTACCAGCCGCCGCACTTTTGGCAGCGGTGTGATATCAAGCCGGGCTTCGGTGACAAACGCCAGCGTCCCTTCCGCGCCACAGAGCAGCCGCGTCATGTCAAAGGTCTGCATGTCATCGCTGAAGACATGGCGCAGGTCATAACCGGTCAGGAACCGATTCAGCTTTGGAAACTTTTCCAGAATCAGCGCCCGGTGTTCACGGCAGCGGGTCAGTACCTGCTGATAGAGCCGCCCTTCGGGGGTTGCCGTCTGCGCCAGCGTTTCCGCCAGCGCGGTGGCCATCGGCCGCGTATCCAGGATATCGCCGCCCAGCAGCACGGCACGCAGGCCCAGCACATGATCCGAGGTCTTGCCATACACCAGCGATCCCTGCCCCGAGGCATCGGTGTTGATCATACCGCCCAGCGTCGCCCGGTTACTGGTGGACAACTCCGGGGAGAAGAAAAAGCCGAAAGGCTTCAGCCAGGCATTGAGCTGATCTTTGATCACGCCCGCTTCCACCCGCACCCATCGCTCTTCCGTATTGATCTCCAGAATGCGGTTCATATAGCGCGACATGTCGACCACAATCCCCTGATTCAGCGACTGCCCGTTCGTACCGGTGCCGCCACCGCGCGGTGTAAACACCAGGCTGGCGAAGCGGGCCTCTCCCGCCACGCGGGCGAGCAGCGCCACATCCGCGGTGGAGCGCGGAAACAGCGCCGCGTCAGGCAGCAACTGATAGATGCTGTTATCGGTGGAGAGTGAGAGACGATCGGCATAGCTGGTGGCCATGTCGCCGGTAAAACCCTGCTCTTTCAGCGACTCAAGGAACGTCAGCACCAGTTGAACGAGGCCCGGTGCCTGCGAAATCTGTGGGATCATGATTGTCTGACCGAAGGTGTTGTAAACGTTTGCGTTTATGCGTTAGCGATTTCCCGTTTTAACATATTTTTTCTGCGTCTGCCGTTTTTTCAGAAAAGCCAAAACCTTTCTCGGTAACGCTGTTTAATCCTCAGTAAATAGATCATGATGAAAACCGGCATCGCTATGCCGGAAAATGAAGGATTAAGACGAGGTTATGAGTCAATGATGAAAAGCCAGTACCGGGATATGGATTTACCGCAGATTCTCTTTACCCTGATGTTCATTCTGCTGCTGATTGTCGCCTGCCTGTGGGTGGTGCAGCCGTTTATTCTGGGCTTCGCCTGGGCCAGCATGGTGGTCATTGCTACCTGGCCGCTGATGCTGAAATTTCAGCGACTGCTGTGGGGACGCCGTTCGCTGGCTGTGATCGTGATGACCCTGCTGCTTTTGCTGCTGTTTATCATCCCTATCGCCCTGCTGGTCAGCAGCCTGATTGACAACAGTGCACCGGTCATTGCGTGGGTCACGCAGGGGCACACAATGCCGAAGCTGATGTGGCTCAAAGAGATCCCGATGGTCGGCAAAAAGCTTTATGTCAGTTATGACACCCTGGTGGCGAGCGGCGGGGCCGGGATCATGGCCAAGATACAGCCCTATATCGGGCGCACCACCGGCTTTTTTGTCGCTCAGGCCGGTCATTTCGGGCGCTTTATGATCCATCTGGGCGTGATGTTACTTTTCAGCGTGCTGCTTTACTGGCGCGGTGAGCAGGCCGCTCAGGGCATTCGCCACTTTGCCTTTCGTATGGCCGGACGCCGCGGGGATGCCGCCGTGCTCCTGGCGGCGCAGTCTATTCGTGCCGTGGCGCTGGGCGTGGTGGTCACGGCGCTGGTGCAGGGCGTGCTCGGCGGTATCGGCCTGGCTATCTCCGGTATTCCCTACGCCACGCTCTTAACGGTGCTGATGATCCTCTGCTGTCTGGTCCAGCTCGGCCCGCTGCTGGTGCTGGTTCCGGCCATCATCTATCTCTACTGGAGCGGCGACACCACCTGGGGAACCGTGCTGCTGGTCTGGAGCTGTGTGGTGGGCACGATGGACAACGTCCTGCGTCCGATGTTAATTCGTATGGGTGCCGATCTGCCGATGATCCTGATCCTCTCTGGTGTTATTGGTGGCCTGTTTGCGTTTGGCATGATTGGTCTTTTTATCGGACCGGTGGTGCTGGCGGTCTCTTATCGTCTCGTTTCCGTCTGGGTGCATGAAGCGCCGGCCCCGGATAACGATCCGCAGGCGGTGGCGGAAGCCCTTGCCGATCACGATGGCACCCCGCCCGCTGTGTGATACGGAACGGTAACAGGTTCTCGCGACAGCCTGTTTAACGATTGATTAGTGCGGTTAATGATGATTAACCGCACACCCCCCTGCCGATCGGATAAATTTCCCTTTCCATTAGCGATTTTTAAGAAAAAAGCCATTCTTGGCCCAAAACAGACCTTTTTCGGCTAAAAAAGATTATTTTCTGCACTGTTTCTTAAGCCAAATGGCGGAGTTTAGGGGGCAAAAGATTATCGGCTTTAAACTAATAAGAGGATTCTTAAAGACGCCAGCCAGCCATATGAATAACATGTTTCCTATGTTCGAAATCAACTTACTGATTTCCAGACAACCTTATTCCCCTGAGTAGAGTAAAGAATTGCTGTGTGTAGTCTTTGCCCATCCCCTGTGATGGGCTTTTTTTTTGCCTGAATCTGACCAGCAATAAAAAGAAAAAGGCCCGCAATGCGGGCCTGAAGATTTGACAACAGCAGCGGTGAGGCCGTCAGGCGGTTTTCTTTAACTGCGCCAGACTCACCCAGGTTTCCACGACGGTGTCCGGGTTAAGCGACAGACTGTCAATGCCCTCTTCCATCAGCCAGGCGGCGAAATCCTGGTGATCGGACGGTCCCTGACCGCAGATGCCCACATATTTCCCCTGCTTTTTCGCGGCCCTGATCGCCATCGACAGCAGTGCCTTCACCGCCTCGTTTCGCTCATCAAACAGCGCAGAAACCACGCCTGAGTCGCGATCGAGTCCCAGCGTCAGCTGCGTCATGTCGTTAGAGCCGATAGAGAAGCCATCAAAGTGCGCCAGGAACTGCTCCGCCAGCAGGGCATTCGATGGGATCTCGCACATCATGATGATCTTCAGCCCGTTCTCACCGCGCTTCAGCCCCTGACGCGCCAGCTCCTCCACCACCGCCTGCGCCTGGTCCACCGTGCGCACGAACGGAACCATGATTTCAACGTTGGTCAGGCCCATCTCATTGCGGACACGTTTTACCGCTTCACACTCCAGCGCAAAGCAGTCCCGGAAGCTATCGGCCACATAGCGACCTGCGCCCCGGAAACCGAGCATCGGGTTTTCCTCTTCCGGCTCATAACGTTCGCCGCCCACAAGGTTGGCATATTCGTTAGTTTTAAAGTCGGAAAGTCGGACAATTACGCGTTTCGGTGCGAATGCCGCGCCAAGGGTAGCAATTCCCTCGGTCAGGCGGGCGATGTAGAACTCCACCGGATTATCAAATCCTTTGGTCATTTTACGAATCTGCTGCTGCAGTTCCGGGGTCTGCTGGTCGAACTCCAGCAGCGCTTTCGGATGCACGCCAATCATGCGGTTGATGATGAACTCCAGCCGCGCCAGGCCGACACCTTCATTCGGCAGACAGGCAAAATCGAAGGCACGGTCGGGATTGCCCACGTTCATCATGATTTTCAGCGGCAGTTCAGGCAGTGAGTCAACCTGAGAGCTGGTGATATCGAAGTCCAGCAGGTCATCATAGACATAGCCGGTATCGCCTTCGGCGCAGGAGACGGTAACATTGTGCCCCTCTTTCAGCCGATCGGTGGCGTCACCACAGCCCACCACGGCCGGAATGCCCAGCTCGCGCGCGATGATCGCCGCATGGCAGGTTCGTCCGCCCCGGTTAGTGACGATGGCGGATGCCTTCTTCATGATCGGTTCCCAGTCCGGGTCGGTCATGTCGGTCACCAGCACATCCCCTTTCTCAATCCGGTTCATTTCGCTGATATCGTGGATGACCTTCACCGTACCGGCGCCGATACGATGACCGATAGCACGGCCTTCCACTACCACGCTGCCCTGCGCCTGCAGCGTGTAGCGCTCCATCACCTGACCGTTTGAACGCACGGTTTCAGGACGAGCCTGAACGATAAACAGTTTGCCGGTGTGACCATCTTTGGCCCATTCAATATCCATCGGGCGCTGATAGTGCTGTTCGATCAGCACGGCCTGCTTCGCCAGCGCCTGCACCTCTTCATCGTTCAGGCAGAAGCGATCGCGATCGGCCTCCGGCACATCTTCAATCCGCACCTGCTCACCGTGGGCCTGAGAGTCGGCGTAGACCATGCGAACCTTTTTCGACCCCATGTTGCGGCGCACGATAGCGGGACGATCGGCTGCCAGAGTCGGTTTGTGGACATAGAACTCATCCGGGTTAACCGCCCCCTGCACCACCATTTCACCCAGCCCCAGTGCAGCCGTGATAAACACCACCTGATCAAAGCCGGATTCGGTATCAATGGTAAACATCACGCCAGACGCGGCCAGATCCGAGCGTACCATGCGCTGAATGCCGGCGGAGAGCGCCACACCGCGATGATCGTAGCCCTGGTGGACGCGGTAGGAGATGGCACGGTCGTTAAACAGCGAGGCGAAGACGTGCTTCACCGCCACCATGACGGCGTCAATACCCTGCACATTCAGAAAGGTCTCCTGCTGACCGGCAAAGGAGGCATCGGGCATATCCTCTGCGGTTGCCGAGGAGCGGACGGCAAACGAGGCGTCATGATCATCGGCAGAAAGCTGCTCGTAGGCGTCCAGGATGGCGGATTCCAGTTCCGGCAGGAAGGGGGTCTCAACCACCCACTGACGAATCTGTTTACCCGCTTTGGCCAGCGCTTCGACATCATCAATGTCGGTTTCATCCAGCAGCGCATAGATTCGCCGGTTCAGCCCGCTTTGATCCAGGAAGAGGTTAAAGGCGTATGAGGTCGTCGCAAATCCGTTGGGCACGGAGACACCCAGCGACGAGAGATTCGTGATCATTTCACCCAGAGAGGCATTTTTGCCGCCCACCCGATCAACATCATGCATGCCAAGCTGGTTATACCAGAGCACAAGTGGCTGTGCGTCATTACTGGCCATTAAGCGTATCCTTTTTAATGAATGGGGACAGGGAGTCATCTGTCCTCAGCCTGGCATATCACTTAAGCAATCACGATCTGTTGAATCGTTAAAGCAGAATTTCAGAAGCAGTTTCGGAATTGTGAGCGTTTTATTTTGCCGTTGCGCAAAATCGCCATTTTTACCTAACTCATTGATATTTTAACGTAAGTTAAATTTTCCCTTATCAGAGTGCTGTTTTTTGTTGCGCAACAAACCCGCGCAGACGCTGCCAGAAAACCGCCCCTCAGACGGTTAAAACAGCAAAATCCCCACGTTCGCTTTGTAGCCAGTGCCTTGAATCTCCGGATAAATAACCCGGATAGCGATTCCAGAAATGAACATCCGGCATGATTTTTTTCGCCGCATGACGCATGCTGATAACTCACTCTTGTTCAGGACAGAAGCGGTTATGACAACTGACAGAAGCGTTTTCTATATTTCCGATGGTACCGCCATCACGGCTGAAGTGCTGGGCCATGCGGTGTTGTCGCAGTTCCCGGTCAATATCACCAGCCTGACGCTGCCGTTTGTTGAAAACGTCCAGCGGGCGCTGGCGGTTAAAGCTCAGATCAACGCGCTGTATCAGCAGAGCGGCGTCCGGCCGCTGGTCTTTTTCTCAATAGTCACACCGGAAGTGCGCGACATCATCGTGCAGAGCGAGGGCTTCTGTCAGGACATCGTACAGGCGCTGGTCGCCCCGCTGCAGCAGGAGCTGGGTTTAGCGCCTGCGCCAGTGGCTCACCGCACCCACGGTCTGGATGCCAGTAACCTGGGGAAATATGATGCCCGCATCGCGGCGATCGATTACGCCCTGGCCCATGATGACGGCATCTCGCTGCGCGGGCTGGAGGATGCGCAGGTGATCCTCGTCGGCGTCTCACGCTGCGGCAAGACGCCCACCAGCCTCTATCTGGCGATGCAGTTTGGTATCCGTGCTGCCAACTATCCGTTCATTGCTGACGACATGGACAACCTTAAGCTGCCGCCTGCCCTGCGCGCGCATCAGAACAAGCTGTTCGGGCTGACCATCGATCCGGAACGGCTGGCGGCCATCCGCCAGGAGCGGGCGGAAAATACCCGTTACGCCTCAATGCGCCAGTGCCGGCTGGAAGTGGGCGAAGTGGAGGCCCTGTTCCGCACCCACCAGATCCGTTATCTGAACAGCACCAACTACTCGGTGGAGGAGATAGCCACAAAAATTCTCGATATCATGGGTCTGACACGCCGCATGTACTAGGAAGCGGGAGCGGGCAGACGATGTAAAGCGTTGCTGCCGTCGGTTCTGATTTCATTATCAAATTCCGGGTTGAATTCGCACCCTGATGGTTTATTGTGACCACCATCACTTCCCGGTATTTCACCGCTGCGAAGAACCGTTTTCGAGAAACTCATGAATAAAACTGACGAACTGCGTACCGCGCGCATTGGTAATCTGATTACGCCTGCCAGCCTGGCGGCTGAGCACCCTGTCTCTGCGGCGATTGCCGATAATGTCACTGCAGCCCGCAAACGTATTGCCCGTATTCTGACCGGTGAAGATCCCCGCCTGCTGGTGGTGATCGGCCCCTGCTCGCTGCACGATCCCCGAGCGGCGCTGGAGTATGCTGAGCGCCTGAATGCGCTTCGCAGTCGCTATGCCGACCGACTGGAGATTGTTATGCGCGCTTACTTTGAAAAGCCGCGCACCGTGGTGGGCTGGAAAGGATTAATTTCCGATCCGGATCTGGATGGTCGTTATGATGTGAACCGTGGCATCTCTATTGCCCGCAAGCTGCTGATCGACATCAACGCCCTGGGCCTGCCTACCGCCACCGAATTTCTGGATATGGTGATCGGCCAGTTTATTGCCGACCTGATCAGCTGGGGCGCGATTGGCGCTCGCACCACCGAAAGCCAGATCCACCGCGAAATGGCCTCCGCCCTCTCCTGCCCGGTCGGCTTTAAAAACGGCACCGATGGCAACGTCCAGATTGCCGTGGATGCGATTCGTGCCGCGCGCGCCAGCCATATGTTCCTCTCGCCGGATAAGCTGGGCCAGATGACCATTTATCAGACCAGCGGCAATCCGCATGGTCATGTGATTCTGCGTGGCGGTAAACAGCCCAACTATCATGCCAGTGACGTCGCGGCGGCGGCTGAGAGTCTGTCAGCCTTTAATCTGCCAGAGCAGCTGGTCATCGATTTCAGTCACGGCAACTGCCTGAAGCAGCACCGTCGCCAGAAGGATGTGGCTGCAGATGTCGCGGAGCAGATTAAAGCAGGATCGCGTGCCGTGGCGGGCGTCATGATTGAAAGTTTCCTGCAGGAGGGCAATCAGAAGGTGGTGAGTGGTGAGCCCCTGGTTTACGGCCAGTCGATTACCGATCCCTGCCTCGGCTGGGAGGATAGTGAAGCTGTTCTCGCCCTGCTGGCCGAGGCGGTTTCTCACCGCCTCTGAGTCTCTGTCAGCTGGAGCAGCTCACCTCAAGCGTTTTACCCCAGTCTGGTGGCCGCTGACGATAGTCGGCGGCTGTTTCATCACTGAAGGGTTGCTGCAGCGCCTGGTGCAGACGCGCCAGCGCCCCCTGCTCTCCCTGCTCAGCCTCTTCAATCGCCTGCTGTGCCAGGTAATTTCTGAGGATCACCGCCGGGTTTGCCGCCTTCATCACCGCCTGACGCTCCGCATCGCTGACCTGTTCATCCATCAGGCGGCTGCGGTAGCGCTGATACCAGCGGTCAAAGGCCTCACGATCAATGAACTCATCCCGCAGCGGTGAACGGCTTTCCGCCTGTTGCGTCTCACTCAGTTGCCGGAACGTCAGGGTGTAATCGCTGTGCTCCTGCGTCATCAGCGCCAGCAGGTCGGTCAGGATCTGATTGTCGCTGCTCTGCTGGGTCAGTAAACCGAGTTTAGCTCGCATCCGCTCTCCCCACACCCGCATCAGTTCAGGTTCATAAGCGCTGAGTGCCGAGCGCAGTTGTTCAGTCGTCAGCAGCCCTGACAGCGCATGGGCCAGGCGGTTAAGGTTCCACATGCCAATCATTGGCTGATTTTCAAAACTGTAGCGCCCCTGATAGTCGCTATGGTTGCAGATGAAGTCAGGCTGATAATCATCCAGAAAACCATAGGGGCCGTAGTCGATGGTCAGACCCAGAATCGACATGTTGTCCGTGTTCATCACGCCATGCGCGAAGCCCACGCTCTGCCACAGCGCAATCAGCCGGGCAGTGCGCACCACAACGTCGGTAAACCAGCGCTGATAGCGATCCGCCTCCTCCACCAGATGCGGCCAGTGATGGCGGATGGCATAGTCGGCCAGCTGCTGCACTTTCTCCTGCTGCTGGCTGTAAAAGAAATGCTCGAAATGACCAAAGCGCAGATGGCTGGGTGAAATGCGCATCAGCATTGCACCGCGCTCCGCCGTTTCACGGTAAACCGGCTCATCGCCAATCGACAGGGTCAGGGCGCGCGTGGTGGGGATCCCCAGATGGTGCAATGCTTCAGAGGCCAAAAACTCGCGAACGCTGGAACGGATCACCGCCCGCCCATCCCCCATGCGGGAATAGGGGGTCAGGCCCGCGCCCTTGAGGTGCCAGTCAAGTTTCTGGCCATCCTCTGTGCGCTGTTCTCCCAGCAGGATGCCGCGCCCGTCGCCCAGCTGACCGGCCCAGACGCCAAACTGATGGCCACTGTACACCTGGGCCAGTGGCTGCATGCCGGGCAGCAGTGCCGCGCCGTGCCAGACGTCATGCCCGTTACCGGCGAAGAGTGCGCTATCCAGCCCCATTGAGGCGGCCAGCGGGGCGTTATGATAGAGCAGGCGTCCGCCTGCCAGCGGCGTTGGGTTAAGCGCGGTATAGCATCCGGTAAGCTCCCGGAACCAGGTATTGTCAAAAGATAGCTTGCCTGAGGACATTGTTTCTCCCATGCGATGCTCAGCGAGACGTCGGTTTGCCAAAACCTTCAGTGTAACGCTGATATCGGGGATTAAACAGGTTCCATCAGCCAGGATGCTGAGAAGAAGGTCGGCGACTGTCGGCGCGGATCAGGGAACGCAACGCGTCAGATTTGACCACCGGGAACAGTGCGCCCTGAAAATCGACCCCACTGAGCTGGCTCACTTTATCCAGCAGCCGATCATCG
The DNA here is from genome assembly GCF_008631515.1 of Pantoea sp. M_10. NCBI lineage: Bacteria > Pseudomonadati > Pseudomonadota > Gammaproteobacteria > Enterobacterales > Erwiniaceae > Pantoea > Pantoea sp. M_10. The sequence continues at coordinate 479,112 of NZ_VWUL01000001.1, forward strand.
TCGATGCCGCAAATAATCAGCCGGTCACAATGGGTGCGGAAATTATCGATAATGCTCTGCATGAACGGCACAAACGACGCGCGCTTTGCCAGGGAGTGAATAAACTCTTTATCCAGACAGATCCAGCTGAATAAATTATCGTAGACCGCATTCGAGGGTGTTTTGCCAGCCCCAAAATGGGAAAGCGCTAAATTAAACTCATCATGCAGGCTCGCCAGCAGCGGATTATTTTTTCCGAGCTTCAGCTGCGGAAACGTTTCAGTGATATTCAGCAGAATGAAGGGCAGCTGCTTTATTTTGCGCATCACTAATTCGCTGGCCAGAAGCGTCCGGGCCATTCCTTCATCAATACGGATCAATGCGGAGACGTCGTGCGACTCGAATAACGCACGGTTCTGCTCCAGCAGGCTAATCTGACTTTGCAGCAGGCGTAACTGCTGCGACTCATCGAGCTGCGGCAGCAGCAGATCCTGAGGCAGTGTGATCGGCGCACTTTCATGCACAAACTGCGTAACCAGCTCAACAGCAGCCAGCCGTCCGTCAGCATCACAGACAGGATAAAACCAGATTTCCGACTGATAGTCGGCCGAAAGATGAATTTTCATTTTAATGCCAGAATATGCGGCGATGTTGATATCGTATAGTAATGGTCAGGCTCAGGCAATAGCGCCAAATCATTGAAGAGACGACCTTCTTTGCCCTTCCACCACCGTTTGCCAGCCTGCGATGACGCTTAAGCCAAATAGTGACGACAAAACTGCGCTTATTAGCGGAATTAAACCAGCATTTATTATGCCTAATAAAATCTCCGCTCAGAAACTGTCATTTAAAATAAAACTTTTAACGGCTGTTTTTTCTCTATTTTAAATTGGACTTAAGTCTTATTTCAGACTCTCCGGTTAAATACGGCGAGCCTGCCAGAAGACTTTGCGCCAGTAGACGTTGTCCAGCGAGGAGCGGATCACCCCCTGGCTGGTGGAAGCATGAATAAAGGCATTATCACTGTCGTAAATGCCGACATGCAGGCCATTCTCCCCGCGACCGGTTTTAAAGAAGACCAGATCGCCGGGCAGCAGTTCATCTTTACTGATACGGGTGCCGATATCACTCTGTGCTGAGGTGGTGCGCGGCAGTTGCAGCGCAAAGCGGTCGCGGAAGGTCAGATAGACAAAGCCAGAGCAGTCGACACCGTTGCGGCTCATGCCGCCATAGCGATAGGGCGTGCCGTGCCAGTGACCGAGCTGGTCGTTCAGCTCTGCAATCACGGTAATCGAGTCGGAGAGACGACCATTAATCGGCGGGGCGTGATGACTGCATCCCGTCAGCAGCAGAACCAAAATCAGCAAACCCAGGCGCATCGCCAAATGTCCTTATCAGAAGTTGCAACCGGTTTAATGTAGCGGTAAAGCCCGCCGGGTAGCAAGTGTCAGGGCAGGACGGTCAGCAGCCTGCGTCCTTCAAGCTCAATCTGCCGGAAGGCGATGCCATAAAGCGGTGTCAGCCGCTGCGGCGTCAGAACCGCGGCCGGTTCGCCCTGCGCAATGACCTGTCCCCTCTCCATCAGCCAGACCTGATTCGCCTGGTGCAGCGTGTGGTTAAGATCGTGACTGCTGGCGATCACGCTGATGCCCGCCGCACAGAGTCCGGCGATCAGATCGTCCACCGCTTTCTGCTGGGCGATATCCAGCGCGGTCATTGGCTCATCCAGAATCAGCAGCCGTCCGTCTGGATTGATGCGCGGATCAATTTGCAGGCAGACCGCCGCCAGGCGGACACGCTGCCACTCCCCGCCGGAGAGCCGGGTCAGTGAGTGGGCGAGTTTATCCTGCAGCTGAAGCTGCTGCAGCAGCGTGCTGAGCCGATCTTCATCCTGCACCCCCCTCTGTTTCAGATGCAGCCGTAAATAGTGCCAGACCGGCATCTGACTCAGGGGGGCCTGCTGCTGGGGAAGCCAGCCGCGAGCCCGGGCCAGCGCCGGGCTGCTCCACTCGGACAGCGGACGGTTATCCAGCACGATCCTGCCGGACGCGGCCTCCAGTCCGGCAACAACGCTGAGCAACGAGCTTTTTCCCGCGCCATTCGGACCGGCGACATGCAGCAACTGACCGGCGGCAAGCTCACCGTTCAGTGAGCACAGGCGCCCGGCGAGCGCCACCTGTTGCAGGCGCAGCAGCATCTATTTCGCCAGGGCCTGCTTAATGGTTTCCAGAATAATGGGATCTTCCGGGGTCATATCAGGCGCGAACCGCTGGACAACGCGACCGTCCCGGCCAATAACGAATTTTTCAAAGTTCCACAGGATGTCGCCCGGCGCTTTTGGTCCGCGCCCTTTGCTCACCTGACGCTCGTAAAAACCGCTGCCTTCGGGACGAACGGCGTCAGGACAGGCCGCGATCAGCTGAGCATAGAGCGGGTGACGCCCTTCCCCGTTAACGTCGGTTTTGGCAAACATCGGGAATGTCACGCCATAGGTGGTGCTGCAGAAGGTTTTGATCTCTTCGCTGCTGCCAGGCTCCTGCTCCAGAAACTGATTGCAGGGAAAACCCAGTACGCTGAAGCCGTGATCCTGCCAGGCCTTCTGCAGATTCTCCAGCTCCTCATACTGCGGGGTGAGGCCACATTTCGAGGCGACGTTTACCACCAGCAATACCTTGCCCTGCCACGCAGAGAGCGTGGTTTTTTCACCATCAAGCGTAACCAGTTCAGTGTCATAAATGTTCATGCTGAATTCCTGTTGTGGATGCAGAGTAGCCAGCCGAAAGCTAGCGCGAAGATTTTACCAGTAAAAGAATAAACAGCGGCGCGCCGAGTGTCGCCGTGACCACGCCTATCGGTAATTCGGCCGATGTCAGCGCCAGACGCGCGACGATATCGGCCGCTAACAGCACGCCTGCCCCAGCCAGCGCAGAGGCGGGCAGCAGATAACGGTGATCGCTAATGCCGCTCAGCCGCAGCAGGTGCGGGATCACCAGCCCGACAAAACCAATGGCACCGGCCATGGCAACGCTGATACCGACCAGCCAGCCCATCGCCAGCACCAGCAGATTGCGCCAGTAGAAAAGAGAGAGACCGAGCTGACGAGCGGAGATCTCCCCCAGCGCCAGCAGATTCAGTATGGGTCCCGTCGCATTCAGGGCCAGCATCACCGGCAGCAGCGCCAGCATCATGCCGCCATAGCGCCAGTCAATGCCGCTGAAGCCGCCCATCATCCAGTACATCAGCTGACGCAGGTCGAGGCTGGTGCTGAAGTAAACGGCCCAGGTCATGATGGCACTGCAGATAATCCCCAGCGCCACGCCCGTGAGTAACAGCCGGGTCACCGAGAGCTGACGGTGCGCGAAACAGAGCAGGATCAGCGTAATCATGAGTGCCCCGGCCATCGCGGCCAGGCCGAGGCTCCACAGCGAGCCGCTGCCCAGCAGTACGCCCAGCACCAGACCGATGCCCGCTCCGTTTGAGACGCCCAGCAGGCCAGGCTCGGCCAGCGGATTGGTAAACAGCGCCTGCATCACGACGCCGCACATCGCCAGGGATGCACCGACCAGCATCACCGCCAGACTGCGCGGCAGCCGCAGCTGCCAGACAAAGAGCCGGCCGCTCTCCGTAAACCACTCTGAGGGCGCGATCCAGCTGTCACCGGCACACAGGCTGCCACAGAGCAGCGCAAGCAGCATAAGAGCTAAAGTAATAAGCCATTTCTGGCCGCGCTGGTCGGCCTGAAGCGCGAGCGGGTCAAGCAGAGACATAGGCTGGATTTGCTGAGAAAACAGAGATTTGATTGTAGTGGGATTGCAGAAAAAAGAAAGGTGGTTGAGGCGGTGTGCGCCCTGCTGGCAGACGGGCGCGCCAGCGCAGTTACCGGCGGGTGAGACCATGAAAAAAGGCCGCTTGCGCGGCCTTTTTGAAACGCTGAAATTCAGTCAGTCTCTTTGGGTGTAGCGTTCTCTACGCGGCTTTTCAGCTTCTGTCCCGGGCGGAATGTCACTACGCGACGCGCGGTGATCGGAATATCTTCCCCCGTTTTCGGGTTTCTGCCAGGACGCTGGTTTTTGTCACGCAGGTCAAAATTGCCAAACCCAGACAGTTTTACCTGTTCTCCATTTTCCAAAGCGCGACGTACCTCTTCGAAAAACAGCTCTACTAACTCTTTGGCATCGCGTTTGCTCAGCCCGAGTTTCTCAAACAGGTACTCTGACATCTCAGCTTTTGTAAGCGCCATAGGTTCAATCCCTCAAGGTTGCCTGGAATCGCTCTTTTAATGCCGCAACACATTTGCCAACGGTCGCGGCAATCTCCTCTTCTTCGAGTGTCCGGCTGGTATCCTGCAAAATCAGGCTGATTGCGAGGCTCTTGAAGCCCTCAGAAACGCCCTTACCGCGGTACACGTCAAACAAGTTTACGCCAACTACCTGATTTACGCCAACTTTCTTACACTCCGCGATGATATCTGCTGCAGGGACGTTTTCAGCCACCACAACAGCAATATCACGACGGTTAGCCGGGAAGCGAGAAATCTCGCGCGCGTCAGGCAGGACGCGGTCTGCGACCTTATTCCAAAGCAGTTCAAAGACTAAGGTGCGGCCGTTGAGATCCAGCTTACGTTCCAGCTCAGGATGAACGACTCCGATAAATCCGATTCGTTCATCGTGCAAATAAATCGCCGCGCTCTGTCCCGGATGCAACGCCGGATTGGCTTCAGCCCGGAAGCTGATCGCATCCAGTTTGCCGGTTAAATCGAGCAGCGACTCTAAATCGCCTTTTAAATCATAGAAGTCAACTGCCTGGCGCGCCAGATCCCAGTGCTCTTCAACACGGTTTCCGCTGATAACACCGGCCAGCATAAGATCCTGACGGATGCCTAAATCTGCCTGCGTGTCGGGCACAAAGCGTAAGCCGCTCTCAAACAGACGTACGCGACTCTGCTGACGGTTCTGGTTGTAGACGACTGCGCTGAGCAGGCCGGTCCACAGGGAGAGACGCATGGTCGACATCTCGCTGGAGATCGGGCTTGGCAGCAGCAGCGCCTCTTCACCCGGATGCAGCAGCTGCTGAACCTTCGGATCAACGAAGCTGTAGGTAATCGCTTCCTGATACCCCTTGTCCACCAGCAGGTTTTTCACGCGTTTCAGCGACAGGTTCGCTTCGCGATGCTGAGTCATGACCAGCCCCGCCTGCACCGGCACGTTCGGGATGTTGTTGTAGCCGTAAACGCGGGCCACTTCTTCAACCAGATCTTCCTCAATCGCCATGTCGAAGCGCCAGCTCGGGGCGATCGCCTGCCACTCACCTTCGCCTGTCGTGACGTCGCAGCCGAGACGGGTCAGAATATCGGTAACCTGCTCATCGGCGATGACATGACCAATCAGGCGATCCAGTTTTTCCCGGCGCAGGGTGATCGTCGCCGGAACCGGCAAGGCGGCCTGATGCGTCTGATCGATGATCGGGCCGGCTTCACCCCCGCAGATGGAGAGCAGCAGCGCGGTTGCACGCTCCAGCGCGATATGTTGCAGCGCCGGATCAACGCCTCGCTCATAGCGATGTGACGCGTCGGTGTGCAGACCGTGACGACGGGCGCGGCCGGTGATCGCCAGCGGGTCAAACCAGGCGCACTCAAACAGAATGTTCTGCGTTTCGCTGTTCACGCCCGAATGTTCGCCACCAAAGATACCCGCCATCGCCAGCGCCTGCTGGTGATCGGCGATGACCAGCGTGTCTGACTGCAGGCTGGCTTCAGTGCCATCCAGGAGCGTCAGCTTTTCGCCCTCTTTCGCCATGCGCACCACGATGCCGCCGTTGAGGCGATCGAGGTCGAAGGCGTGCATCGGCTGACCCAGTTCCAGCAGCACATAGTTGGTGATATCCACCACCGGATCGATTGAGCGGATACCACAGCGACGCAGCTTCTCTTTCATCCACAATGGCGTGGCCGCACCAACGTTAACGCCTTTCACTACGCGACCCAGGTAGCGCGGACAGGCCTCCACCGCATCAACCTGAATCGGGAAGGTGTCACTCAGCGTGGCAGCGACCGGCTGAATCTCTGGCTTGTTCAGCGGCAGACCGTTCAGCACCGCCACATCACGCGCGATACCGATCAGGCCCAGACAGTCCGCGCGGTTAGGCGTGACGCTGATTTCAATGGTGTTGTCATCCAGCTGAAGCCAGGCGCGGATGTCGGTGCCCACGGGCGCATCGGCAGGCAGTTCAATAATGCCGTTGTGGTCGTCGCTGATTCCCAGCTCGGAGAAAGAGCAGAGCATCCCTTCTGACGGCTCACCACGCAGTTTGGCCGCTTTGATTTTGAAATCACCCGGCAGCACCGCACCCACGGTGGCGACGGCGACTTTCAGCCCCTGGCGGCAGTTCGGCGCGCCGCAGACGATATCCAGCAGACGGTCACCGCCCACATTAATTTTGGTCACCCGCAGTTTGTCAGCATTCGGGTGCTGACCGCACTCCACCACTTCGCCAACCACGACACCGTTGAACGCACCGGCGACGGCCTCAACGCCATCCACTTCCAGACCGGCCATGGTGATTTGTTCAGACAGCGCGGCGCTGTCCAGGGCTGGATTTACCCATTCGCGTAACCAGAGTTCACTGAATTTCATTGGATAACCTGCCCTTACTTAAATTGTTTGAGGAAACGTAAATCGTTTTCGAAGAATGCGCGCAGATCGGTCACGCCATAGCGCAACATGGTCAGACGCTCCATGCCCATACCAAAGGCGAAACCGGAGTAAACTTCCGGGTCAATGCCGACATTGCGCAGCACATTAGGGTGCACCATGCCGCAGCCCAGCACTTCCAGCCACTTGCCGTTTTTACCCATGACGTCCACTTCTGCTGAAGGCTCAGTAAACGGGAAGTAGGACGGACGGAAACGAATCTGCAAATCTTCTTCGAAGAAGTTGTTCAGGAAATCGTGCAGCGTGCCTTTGAGATTGGTAAAGCTGATGTTTTTATCCACGATCAGCCCTTCCATCTGATGGAACATCGGCGTGTGGGTCTGATCGTAATCGTTACGGTAGACGCGGCCTGGCGCGATGATACGAATCGGCGGCTGCTGAGCCTGCATGGTACGGATCTGCACGCCGGAAGTCTGGGTACGCAGCAGACGGGTGGCGTCAAACCAGAAGGTATCGTGATCGGCACGCGCCGGGTGGTGAGCAGGAATATTGAGTGCATCAAAGTTATGATAATCATCTTCAATTTCCGGCCCGGTGACGACAGCAAAGCCTAACTCACCGAAGAAGGTCTCAATGCGATCCATCGTGCGGGTGACCGGATGCAGGCCGCCATTTTCAATACGGCGACCCGGCAGTGACACATCGATGGTCTCTTCCGCCAGACGCGCATTCAGCGCCGCCGATTCCAGCGCCTCTTTACGCGCGTTCAGGCGGTCGGTGACCTGCTGTTTCGCTTCGTTGATTACCGCACCGGCTGCAGGGCGCTCTTCAGCAGGCAACTCGCGTAAGGTGGTCATCTGTAATGTCAGATGCCCTTTCTTACCGAGATATTCGACGCGCACCGCGTCAAGGGCGGCGATATCTGTCGCCCCGTCGATAGCCGCCGTGGCGCTGGCCACCAGTTCTGCGAGTTGGGACATAATTTCCTCTTTTTCCAGTCAGGCTGGTCAGTTCTTGTTGGGACCTGCCGGTCCAGTATGCTAACGCCAGAAACAAAAAAGCCTCCACGAGGGAGGCTTTTAGCGCGATTTTTCGTTTCTTTTCTTATGCGCAAAAGCCCCCGGATGTCAGGCGCTAAAGTAAAAAAAGAAACGGAAAATAGCAGCATTCATGCTTGCAGTTACCTTGTCATGCTTTACGAGGGCACTATTGAAATGCGCGGAGACGAAAATGTCAATCTTTTGCGCAGCTTACAGGCAATAAAAAAGGGAGCAAGCTCCCTTTTTCATCTGACTTACGCCAGAGCTGATTTCGCTTTTTCGACCAGTGCAGTGAAGGCCACTTTGTCGAATACGGCGATATCGGCCAGGATCTTACGGTCGATCTCAATGGCTGCTTTTTTCAGACCATTGATGAAACGGCTGTAAGACATGCCGTTCTGACGAGCCGCTGCGTTGATACGCGCGATCCACAGCTGACGGAACTGACGCTTACGCTGACGACGGTCACGGTAAGCATACTGACCAGCTTTGATAACAGCCTGGAAGGCAACGCGGTAAACACGTGAACGTGCACCGTAATAGCCTTTAGCTTGTTTTAAGATTTTTTTGTGACGTGCGCGAGCAACTACACCACGTTTAACGCGAGCCATGTGAGCTCTCCTGTTCTATATTCTGTTTAAAAAAAATGGACTTATGCGTACGGCAGGCAGGCAGAAACCAGACCCAGATCGCCTTTTGACACCATGCCTTTAGGGCGCAGGTGACGTTTACGCTTAGTAGATTTTTTGGTCAGAATATGACGCAGGTTTGCGTGTTTACGCTTGAAGCCGCCAGAAGCGGTCTTCTTGAAGCGCTTAGCCGCGCCACGTACAGTTTTAATCTTTGGCATTTTTAAAAATATCCACTTCGCATTGTTGATAACATGACCCAGACAGGCGAACAGAAAACCGCACAACGCGAACGCTGCGCGGTTAATGTTACTTGAAAGCCTACTGTTTCTTCTTAGGAGCGAGCACCATGATCATCTGGCGGCCTTCGATCTTCGAAGGGAAGGATTCGACAATGGCCAAATCCAGATCTTCACACAGGTCTTTACGGACGCGGTTAAGCACTTCCATACCGATCTGCTGGTGCGCCATCTCACGACCACGGAAACGCAGCGTGATTTTGGCTTTATCGCCATCTTCCAGAAAGCGAATCAGGTTGCGTAGTTTGACCTGATAGTCGCCATCATCGGTTCCAGGACGGAATTTAATTTCCTTAACCTGAATAACTTTTTGCTTCTTCTTCTGTTCCTTAGAAGATTTGCTTTTTTCGTAGAGGAACTTGCCGTAATCCATAATACGGCAAACCGGCGGTTCGGCGTTCGGGCTAATTTCGACTAAGTCAGCACCCGATTCCTCGGCTTTTTCCAGAGCTTCGCGTAATGAGACGATGCCAAGCGGCTCGCCATCCATGCCCGTTAAGCGCACTTCAGTTGCGCGGATTTCGCTGTTAATTTTGTTCGGACGCGTCGGTAGTACTCGTTTTCCGCCTTTAATACTTTATTCCTCCAGTTGATGAAGATTTCGGCTGCGAATCTCTTGTTGCAACTTCTCAACAAAGAGATCGACATCCATCGACCCCAGGTCTTTACCACGGCGGGTGCGAACGGCAACTTTGCCTGCTTCCACCTCTTTATCACCGCAGACCAGCATATAAGGGACGCGACGTAATGTGTGCTCGCGGATTTTAAAGCCTATCTTCTCATTTCTCAAGTCTGCCTTCACACGAATGCCAGCATTCTGCAGCTTACGCGTTAAAGACTCAACATATTCCGCTTGTCCATCGGTAATATTCATGACCACGACCTGCTGTGGTGCCAGCCAGGTTGGGAAGAAACCAGCAAACTCCTCGGTCAGAATACCGATGAAGCGTTCCATCGATCCCAGAATCGCACGGTGAATCATCACAGGCGTCTGACGATCGTTATTTTCACCCACATACGTCGCTTCAAGACGTTTTGGCAGGGAGAAGTCTAGCTGAACGGTTCCACACTGCCAGGCGCGATCAAGACAATCGTACAGGGTAAACTCAATTTTCGGGCCGTAGAAGGCGCCTTCGCCTGGCTGGAACTCAAATTCAATGTTGTTTTCGTTCAGCGCGGCAGCCAGATCTTCCTCGGCACGGTCCCACATCTCATCGGTGCCGATGCGCTTCTCAGGACGGGTAGAGAGTTTGACCACAATCTTTTCGAAGCCGAAGGTGCTGTACATGTCATAAACCATGCGGATACAGCTGTTCACTTCGTCACGTACCTGCTCTTCTGTACAGAAGACGTGGGCATCATCCTGGGTAAAGCCGCGTACACGCATCAGGCCATGCAGCGCACCTGATGGCTCATTACGGTGACAGCTACCGAACTCGGCCATACGCAGCGGCAGGTCACGGTACGATTTCAGACCCTGATTAAAGATCTGAACGTGTCCCGGACAGTTCATCGGTTTAATGCAATATTCACGGTTCTCAGACGAGGTGGTGAACATCGCTTCTTTATAGTTTTCCCAGTGCCCGGTTTTTTCCCACAGGACGCGGTCCATCATGAACGGACCCTTCACTTCCTGGTACTGGTACTCTTTCAGCTTGCTGCGGACAAACACTTCCAGTTCGCGGAAGATGGTCCAGCCGTCGTTATGCCAGAAGACCATACCGGGTGCTTCTTCCTGCATGTGGTAGAGATCCAGCTGCTTACCAATCTTGCGATGGTCACGCTTTGCCGCCTCTTCCAGACGCTGCAGATAGGCTGCCAGCTGCTTTTTGTCTGCCCATGCGGTGCCATAGATGCGTTGCAGCATCTTGTTGCTGCTGTCGCCGCGCCAGTAGGCACCGGAGATCTTCTGCAGTTTAAAGTGATGGCAGAACCGCATGTTCGGCACGTGCGGACCGCGGCACATGTCGACATATTCTTCATGATGATAGAGGCCAGGCTTATCGTCGTGGCTGATGTTTTCATCAAGAATGGTGGTTTTGTAGATTTCGCCGCGCGCCGCAAAGACGTCACGGGCTTCCTGCCAGCTGACCTTTTTCTTCACCACATCGTAGTTGGTCTCAGCCAGCTGATGCATGCGTTTTTCCAGCAGGTCGATATCTTCCTGGGTCAGCGTACGATCGATGTCGACATCATAATAGAAGCCGTTATCAATGACCGGGCCAATCGCCATTTTCGTATCCGGCCACAGCTGCTTAATGGCATGCCCTAACAGGTGCGCGCAGGAGTGACGGATGATTTCCAGACCGGCTTCATCTTTTGCAGTGATAATCGCCACGGCGGCGTCTTCGGTGATGGGATCGACCGCATCAACCAGTTCACCGTTCACGCGGCCAGCGATACAGGCTTTCGCCAGACCCGGCCCGATGTCCAGCGCGATATCCATCACACTGACAGGGCGGTCGAACACACGCTGGCTGCCATCAGGAAGCGTAATTACAGGCATTTCTAATCCTTATTTGCAGTGGTAGGCCACACGAAAGCCTACATGCAACGTCATGTAAAATGGGTGACCTGGCGTAACATCAGACCCACATTGTCGGAATGTCGCCAGGATTGCCGTGCGGGGCAGATGATAGCAGTTTTCCTGGTCGAGAAAAACCATCCCCTTTTTGCTAAGCCGTGGAGAGATCAAAAAAAAGCGGCCTGACAGAGTGTCAGGCCGCCGGGCAGATCACGGTTAAAATTGCGCTTACATCGCGTAGGAGAGCATAACCGAGGTTTTGGTGTCGGTGCGATCCGGCGCAGATTCCGGCGGATTGTTGTTCCAGGTCACGTTGTACGCCAGCTTCAGGGCGAAGTGGCTGTTAATTGCCACCTGCAGGCCGGTTTCAGAGTTCACGGTGGTATCTTCACCGAAGCTGCTCAGTACAGACACACCTTGGACAAATTTGGTGGTGTCAGTGAGCTGCCACTGATAGCTGACCGCGCCATAGCCCAGCGCTTTGGTTTCGTGGCCGCCATCGTGGAAATCGTCGTAGCGCACACCCGGACCAAATTCCGCACGCAGTGAATGCACCGGACCGTTCAGGATCTGACGACCGTAACCGGCTGTCAGAACGTCGCGCGAATCGTAACCATTGAAACGATCGCTTAACCAGCTCGCCTGACCAAACAGGTAGTCATAGTTGCTGACGTTGTAACGTGAACGACCGCCGATGCTATAGGTCTCGGAAGAGCGCTCATCGTTTGACGAGGTGTTGGCCGCGTTACCCCACAAGCTGTAAGCCATTGATGACTGATACCAGGTCATATTGGTCTGAGCGGTCATTGATGAACTGGTGGTGTTACCGGTTTGCGCCAGGTATCCCGCAGCAGCTGAGCCTTCAAACGGCTTTTTCGCCGTAGAGGGGTCATCCATTGAGGTGAATACGGCGTTATCGGCCAGTGCCTGGTGACAAAATGCTCCGGCGGAGAGCAGAAGAACAGCAGACAGCTTGTTATAGGCTTTCATTAAATGTGATCCGTGCGACAGTTTAAAAAACGAAGAGTCTGAAGCGTTTTGCCCGGCATTCAATGCAATTTACGGTAAGTTTTGTAAAAAAATATTAACTCACCCGAAATGCGTGGAATCAGCCCTGCAATACGTGTTAATTGGGACTCATCTGATTAACGTCGCGCATTATAGTGCTGCGAAAGGGAAAAGATAGCGGTAGCCGCAGAAGATTTTTCCACCCCCGCGCACCTGCCTGACAGGAATTTACGCCCGGCATCACGGCAGGCACCGCGCATCCCCTTCATAATTCGCCTGATTTTTCACCATGGTCTACGCTCAGTTCAGTTTCCCTTCCCCGGAGGTGCCTCATGAGCAACAACGCCTTAACACGCTATATCGTGACCTTTCACTATCAGGAATCGGGATTAAGCGACATCCTGGAGCTGACCAGCGCCATGACAGCGGCCGGTTTCACCACCACCCTGGCTGACGATGAGGGCCACCCGCATGAACTCGGGACCAACAGCTTTGGTATTGTCAGCCCGCTGTCGCCTGAAGCGCTGCAGCAGCAGGTCACTGCGGCGGGTGAAAGCGTGCTGGGTCAGCGGCCGGACGTGACCGTGACGACCTTCGAAGCGTTTCTGCGCGACACCGCTGAACATCGCCCCACCCGCTCCGCACCAGAATAAGAGGTGCAATCGGGCTGGTTTTGGTGAATATTTACGCAGTACAATCTGTCTTACGCAGCGAATAACGAGGATAGCCCAATGTGGTCAGCCATTAGTCGTCTGTTAAGCGAGCAGTTAGGCAATGCCGAAATCACCGAACGTCACGCCCTGGCCGGCGGCGACATCCATCCCACCTGGCGTATCCGCTACGGTGATCACGACGTGTTCGTCAAAAGTAACAGCCGGGACAGGCTGTCACTCTTCACCTGGGAAGCTGACCAGCTGGCGCTGCTGGCGCGCACCGGCACGGTTCGCGTGCCGGAGGTCTATGGCGTAGGCCAGCACCGCGAGGAGAGCTTCCTGCTGCTGGAATATATTCCGCCTCAGCCACTTGATGAGCAGAGTGCCTGGCGGCTCGGGCAGCAGCTGGCGCACCTTCATCAGTGGAGCGAGCAGACACAGTTCGGTCTCGATTTCGACAACAACATCACCACGACTCCTCAGCCCAACAGCTGGCTGCGCCGCTGGTCGGTCTTTTTTGCCGAGCAGCGCATCGGCTGGCAGTTACAGCTGGCGGCAGAAAAAGGGGTGCTCTACGGGGATACCGAGCTGATCATTGCCGCCGTGCAGCGGGTGCTGGCCTCCCATCATCCGCAGCCGTCGCTGCTGCATGGCGACCTCTGGCCAGCCAACTGTGCCAGCAGCCACAGTGGCCCCTGGGTGTTCGATCCTGCCTGCTACTGGGGCGACCGGGAGTGCGATTTAGCCATGCTGAGCTGGTACCCCGACCTGCCGCGTCAGATTTACGACGGCTATCAGTCGGTCTGGCCGTTACCGGATGGGTTCTCGCAGCGTCTGCCGGTCTATCAGCTCTACTATTTGCTGAACCGGGCTAACGTCTTTGGCGGGCACTGGCCGGACGACGCACAATTCGCCATCGGCCAGTTGCTGGAAGAGGATCCGCTGAGCGCCAGTCAGGCCAGACCGGCCTGACGACGCCCTCAGATAAAGCCGAGCAGCGACAGCACGAAATAACCGGCTACCGCAATGACCACGGGCAGGATGTAAAGCGGGAAGATCTGCAGGAAGATGGTGTGACGGGGTACGCGCACCTTCTCTTCCAGCTGCTGACGGCTTCGCCCTTCGCTGCCCTTTGCCTGCTCCAGGATCATCTGATCTTCAATGCCCTCTCTGACATGACGGGCCTGACGCCCCATGCGCGCGCCGGATGACTCCAGTGCCAGTCCGACAAAAATCAGGATGTAGATCAGCCAGAATCCCAGGTTCATCTGACCATTAAATTCCGGCACCGGGGAGTTGTGCCAGAAGATGTTCAGGAAGGGGGTGTTAAAGCGAAGCATATCGACGATAACATGAACAAAGTCGAGCATTACCGCGTCGATACCTGGCTGCTTTTCACTGTGCTTAAACATAAAGCTCAGCACCGAAATAATGGTCGACAGCAGCGCCACCAGAAAGAGCACCCAGCCTGCCACACGCTTAAGGATGGCGATGCGGCCAGCCTGTTGATAGGTCATAATATCTCCTGAACCCGAAATCCGATTTGCCGTAAGTCTACCTGCCAATGAAGAAATTTCCCAAAAAAAGCATGGCCGACGGGCGAAGCGTGCGCCAGCCGGGAATGATGCTATGGTAAAACCGACTTTAAAAGGAGACCTCTGATGCCCTATCACCGCCCTGTCCTCGCCGCCCTGTTTGATATGGATGGTTTACTGATCGATTCTGAGCCGCTGTGGGATCAGGCTGAACTGGATATCTTTTCAACGCTGGATGTTGACCTGTCACGTCGCAGTGAAATGCCCGACACGCTGGGTTTGCGCATCGACCAGACGGTGCGGATGTGGTACGAAACGCTGCCGTGGCAGAGGCCGTCGCAGCAGGAGGTCACGGAGCGGATTATCGTGCGCGCCATGACGCTGGTCGATCAGACCCGCCCCCTGTTGCCGGGCGTGGAAACCGCACTGCAACTCTGTCAGGAGCAGGGACTGAAGATTGGCCTGGCATCCGCCTCTCCGATGGCGATGCTGGAACAGGTGCTGGAGATCTTTAATCTGCGTCACTATTTTGATGTGCTCTCCTCCGCAGAAGCCCTGCCCTACAGCAAGCCCCATCCGCAGGTCTATCTCAATGCCGCCGCCAGTCTGGAGATCGATCCGCTGAACTGCGTCACGCTGGAGGATTCGTTTAACGGCATGATCGCCACTAAAGCGGCCCGCATGCGGTCGATTGTGGTACCTGCCGCTGAGCACCGCGACGATCCGCGCTGGGCGCTGGCGGATGTCCGGCTGGACACCCTGACGCAGCTTAGCCCGACGCATCTGAAAGGATGACCCCCCGCCCGCTTTAAGCGGGCTTTTTTTTGCTCAGGCATTCTGCAGTTGATCTGAATCTCAAAAAATTAAAACAGCGTTTCATTTTTATTGAATCACTGTCTCACCCTGCCTAAGATGCCCACATCGTCCCCTGATCGGGGGATGAATAACCTGACTCCAGAGGGGCACGAGATGGACATTCGCCAGAGCATTCACAGCGATCACGCTAAACAACTCGACACTGACGCACTGCGCCAGGCATTTCTGATTGAAAAGATATTTACCGCCGATCACTACACCCTGACCTACAGCCACATTGACCGCATCATTACGGGCGGCGTCATGCCGGTGAATCAGCCGGTCACGATGGGGGATGAGATGGGCAAACAGCTGGGCGTCGCCTGGTTTCTCGAACGCCGTGAACTGGGCATGATCAATATTGGCGGTCCGGGTCTGGTGGAGGTGGATGGCAAAACGTGGGAAATCGGTCACGAAGAGGCGCTCTATATCGGCAAAGGGGCGCGCGATCTGCTGTTTCGCAGCCTCGACGCATCGCAGCCCGCAAAATTTTATTTCAACAGTGCACCGGCGCACACCACCTTTCCGGACAGAAAGATCACGCTGCAGGAGGCGGTCAACGCCACGCTGGGCGATGCGGCAAGCGCTAATTGCCGCACCATACACAAATTTATCGTGCCCGACGTGTTGCCTACCTGTCAGCTCACGATGGGCCTGACCAGGCTGCATGAGGGCAGTCTCTGGAACACCATGCCCTGTCACACCCATGAACGCCGCATGGAAGTCTATTTCTATTTCGACATGAGCGAAGATCACGCCGTCTTCCACATGATGGGAGAGCCGCAGCAAACCCGTCATCTGCTGGTCCATAACGAGCAGGCAGTGATCTCACCCAGCTGGTCGATACACGCGGGTGTCGGAACCCAGCGTTACGCCTTTATCTGGGGAATGGTGGGTGAGAATCAGGTCTTTGATGATATGGACGCGGTCAGGATTAGCGAACTGCGTTAAGCGGAGGACAAGCCAAATGGTACTGAACAGATTTGATTTAACAGGCAAAGTCGCCATCGTGACCGGCTGTAATACCGGGCTTGGCCAGGGGATGGCACTGGGGCTGGCGCAGGCTGGCTGCGACATTGTGGGCATCAACCGCATCGAACCGGCTGACACGCAGCATAAAGTGGAGGCACTTGGCCGCCGCTTCTGGTCCGTTTCAGCCGATCTGATGTCTCCTGAGGTCATCCCGCAGGTCGCGGAAGAGGCGGTCGCCGCGGCAGGCAGAGTGGATATCCTGGTCAACAATGCCGGGATTATCCGTCGTGAGGATGCCCTGAAATTCAGCGTGCAGGACTGGGATGATGTGATGAACATCAACTGCAAGACGGTGTTTTTCCTCTCACAGCAGGTCGCGCAGCGGTTTATCGCGCAGGGAAGCGGCGGCAAAATCATTAATATTGCGTCCATGCTCTCGTTTCAGGGAGGCATTCGCGTTCCCTCTTACACCGCCTCAAAAAGCGCTGTCATGGGCTTAACCCGTCTGATGGCTAACGAGTGGGGACGGCATGGCATCAATGTTAATGCTATCGCGCCAGGCTACATGGCGACCGATAATACCGAACCCCTGCGCAAAGATGCGGCGCGCAGCGCTGAGATCCTTGACCGTATTCCGGCAGGCCGCTGGGGCGTGCCGGATGACATGATGGGGCCGGTGGTCTTTCTGGCCTCGTCTGCAGCAGACTATATTAATGGTTACACGCTGGCGGTTGATGGCGGCTGGCTGGCCCGCTAGAACACGGGGTGAGCCGTGACATGCCGCAGCTCGCCCTGTAAAAAAATTCACTGTTAGTTACAGCGTCACATGTTCTCATTTACTGGATAAATCCCTATACTGGATGTATCGACAGTTTCTTAGCATCCAGGTTCTATCATGACGGGCGAAGGCCACATCATTTTTGCCATTGCCAGCGCTATTTTTGCCAAACGTGCGGAGCTGACCCCGGTTCTGGCGCAGGCCGACTGGTGGCATCTCGTTCCTTCAGCCCTGCTGACATGTCTGTTGCCCGACATCGATCACCCTAAATCCCTGCTGGGTCAGCGGCTGCGCTGGCTCTCACAGCCGATTGCGCGCGCATTTGGTCACCGGGGCTTTACCCACAGCCTGCTGGCGGTGGCCGCCGGTTTATGGCTTTTTCAGATTAACCTGCCCAAATCGTCACCCATACCACCTGATGTCCTGCAGGGTCTGACCCTGGGCTACCTCAGCCATATTGTGGCCGATATGCTGACGCCTGCCGGGGTGCCACTGCTGTGGCCCTGCCGCTGGCGCTTCCGCCTGCCGATTCTGCGCAGCCAGAAAGGCAATCAGCTTGAGCGGGTGTTGTGTCTGGGTCTGGTGGGCTATGCGCTCTGGTTTCCGGTGGGAATGCCTTCCTTTGGTGCAAACGGCTGGCCGAGCCAGCTGTTCGATACGCTGCAGAATGGGGTCGGACGGTTAATTTCCAGTCATACCGCACAATAAACCCGCAAAAATCAACAGTTAGTTATAAACCATGCCATTTGGATATAAGGCAGCCTCTCCGGCTGCTGTTACCATTCCTGCTGTCTTAATTCGTGATTAACATTATGCGGCCTCTCCCGGACGACAGGCCGCATTACTCTGGAGTTTCGGTATGGACCTTCCTCTTACGCTTAATATCGCGGCCTTCGTGGTGCTGCTGGTATTACTCTCCCGCTTCAGCCGCCATAGCTGGAGCCTGTCGAAGAAAGTGTTGATCGGTCTGGTGATCGGTGTGCTGTTCGGCCTGGTGCTGCAGCTGATCTACGGTGAAAACAGCGCCGTGGTCAAAGCGTCGATCAGCTGGTTTAACATCGTTGGCAATGGTTATGTCCAGCTGCTGCAGATGGTCGTCATGCCGCTGGTGTTCGTCTCGATTCTGAGTGCGGTCGCCCGTCTGCATAATGCCTCGTCGCTGGGAAAAATCAGCGTACTGACCATTGGCGTACTGCTCTTTACCACCGCGATTTCTGCGCTGGTCGGCGTCTTTGTGACCGGTCTGTTTGGCCTCAGCGCGGAAGGTCTGGTGCAGGGTGTCCAGGAAACCGCACGCCTGAGTGCGATCCAGAGCAACTATGTCGGCAAGGTCTCCGACCTGAGCGTGCCTCAGCTGGTGCTCTCCTTTATCCCGAAAAATCCGTTTGCCGATCTGACCGGTGCCAGTCCGACCTCCATCATCAGCGTGGTCATTTTTGCCGCCTTCCTGGGGATGGCCGCTCTGCAACTGCTGAAAGATGACCAGGAGAAAGGTCAGCGGGTGCTGGTGGCGATTGACACCCTGCAGTCGTGGGTCATGAAGCTGGTGCGTTTAGTGATGAAGCTGACGCCGTATGGCGTGCTGGCGCTGATGACCAAAGTCGTAGCCGGTTCTAACCTGCAGGACATCATCAAGCTGGGCAGCTTTGTGGTCGCCTCTTACCTCGGCCTGGCGATAATGTTTGCGGTTCATGCCCTGCTGCTGTCGGTAAACGGCATCAACCCGCTGCGCTTCTTCCGCAAAGTGTGGCCGGTGATTACCTTCGCCTTTACCAGCCGCTCCAGCGCCGCCAGCATTCCGCTGAGCGTAGAGACTCAGACCCGTCGCCTGGGCGTGCCAGAGTCTGTGGCGAGCTTTGCAGCCTCCTTTGGTGCCACGATCGGCCAGAACGGCTGTGCCGGTCTCTATCCGACCATGCTGGCGGTGATGGTGGCGCCTACGGTTGGCATCAACCCGTTTGACCCGCTGTGGATTGCGACGCTGGTCGGGATCGTCACCCTGAGTTCAGCCGGTGTGGCCGGTGTCGGCGGCGGCGCGACGTTTGCCGCCCTGATTGTGCTGCCTGCGATGGGCCTGCCGGTGACCCTGGTTGCGCTGCTGATCTCTATCGAGCCGCTGATCGATATGGGCCGTACCGCCCTGAACGTCAATGGCTCCATGACCGCCGGTTCACTCACCAGCCGCTGGTTAGGCCTGACCGACAGGCGCGTGCTGGAAAGTGACGACCACGCCGAACTGGCGCACCGTTAATTTCTGCTCAACCTGGCGCATCCGCGCCAGGTTAATCCCTTTCCGCTCTCCATAATCTTCCCTGTTCATGGCGACGCCGTTAAGAAAGCGTTAAGCGTGGTAAACAGGCGAAAATCCGCCGCTTTAGCGCTTGTCTTTCTTCTGTAAAAAGCGAATTCTGCCTCCACTCGTCTGTGGAGAATGCCCGATGAAAAAAATGATCGTCTCACTTCTGACGCTGACGCTCTTAGCGCCCGCCCTGGCTTCTGCGCATCCCGGCGGCTGGGGCCCGCCGGGAGGATGGGGACCGCATGAGGGATGGGGCCGGCACGGTGGCCCCGGTCCGCGCTGGGGAGGGCCAGGTCCGTTGCGCTTTCTGCCCGAAGCCGCTACCGCCGTATTGATTGGCGGGCTGACCTACTACCTGCTTAACGGCAACTATTATCAGCGTCACGGTGAGGAGTATGTCGTGGTGGCGCCACCGCCAGAGACGCGGATCAGCGGTGAGATGCATGTGCTGGATTTCAACGGCAGGCGTTTTTATGTGCAGGATGGCCACTACTACCAGCGGCAGATTGACGGCGATTATGTCGAGGTGCCGCGCCCGGCAGGATTGTAACGGCAGGCTTGCTACCCACTCTTCGTACCGGAGGGCATGAAACAGTGCCCCAACGAAAAACGGCCCGTCATGAAGACGGGCCGTTTACCATTCAGAAGCAGCGATTACTGCTGAACCTGCGGATCGGTGTCATACTCCGCGCAGCTCTGGAAGCCGTAGTTCATAACACGGCCGGTGTCGTTATAGCTCACGAAGTAAGTCTGTGCTTTACCGTCGCGCTGACCCAGAACATACGTCTGGCAGGTGCCGCGCGCGTGAACCATGGTAATTTCAGTTGAAGGCGAACCGGCGATCTGACGAACCTGATCGCGGGTCATCCCCTTTTTAACATCCTTAACGACTGGCTTAGTCACGTAGCTTTCCGCACGATCGTAAGTCGTACAACCAGACAGTGCCGCCAGTGTCAGCGCCGCAGCGATACATCCCATCACCTTCTTCATCTTGTTGTTCCTCATTTATTGTCCATGTGGCATCAAGCCTGGAACATAAATGCAGGTTTATCAAGTTTATGGCGGCCTTTTTGTGGCAGACGGAATGTCAGGATTCCGTAAAGAAGGCTGTTTTGCTGTCAACAGAGACGTATACTCCCCGGCATCTGAACCCTCTGATTTTGCGCCGTTTCCGTGACGCTGTCCTGCGCGGATGCCGATCAGGGTGCCCGCCGCACTGCCGGACGCTCTCTGGCGCAGGCTGGCCCGCTTTCTCTTCACCCCATCGCTGACGACCCCGAGGAATAATGACTCCTGCTCACTCTAACCGCCTGGTTTATGCCATCACGCTGGGCCTGCTGGCCGCACTGGGCCCGCTCTGTATCGATCTCTATCTGCCCGCTCTGCCTCAGATGGCGCGGGACCTCAACACCGAAACCGCCACGGCTCAGCTGAGTCTGACCGCCGGCCTGCTGGGGCTGGGAGTTGGCCAGCTGCTGTTTGGCCCGATGAGTGATAAGTTCGGCCGTCTGCGTCCGCTGACCCTGTCACTGGTGCTGCTGTTTATCGCCTCGCTGGGCTGCGCACTGGCGCAGGATATCCACCAGCTGCTGGTGGCGCGCCTGTTCGAAGGCTTAGCCGGGGCCGGTGGCGCGGTGCTGTCACGGGCGATAGCGCGCGATATGTACAGTGGTCATGAACTGACGCGATTCTTTGCCCTGCTGATGCTGGTCAATGGCCTGGCGCCCATCGGCGCACCGGTGCTGGGCGGCGTGCTGATGACGATCGTCAACTGGCGCGGCATTTTTATGGTGCTGGGCGGCATTGCCATTCTACTGATCCTGCTGGCGCGCTGGAAGCTGCATGAGACGCTGCCGGAAGCCCGCCGCAGCAAAGGATCGATCTTCTCCGCTTACGCCGCGCTCGGCCAGGTGGTGACCCATCGTCCTTTCATGGGCTTCTGTCTGACCCAGGGCTTTATGATGTCGGGCATGTTCGCCTACATCGGCGCCTCTCCGTTCGTGCTGCAGCAGCTCTACGGTCTGTCGCCGCAGGCGTTCAGCTTCTGCTTTGCGGCCAACGGCATCGGTCTGGTGATCGCCTCCCAGACCAGCGCCCGCCTCTGCCCGTTGTGGGGCGAATATCGGGTGCTGAAAGGCGGCCTGACGCTGGCCTTTGTCGCCTCCAGCCTGCTGCTGCTCTGCGCCCTGTTTCAGGCCCCGCTGGCGCTGCTGCTGGTCGCGCTGTTCTTTACCATCGCCAGCAATGGGGTGATCGCCACGACCGCCTCCTCACTGGCGATGCAGAGTCAGGGCCATCGCGCTGGCAGCGCCTCTGCGGTGATTGGTGTCACCATGTTCACGCTGGGGGCGATTACCGTGCCCATCACCGGCATCGGCGGTACCTCGGTGCTGAGCATGTGCGGCACGATCTTCGGTTGCTTTATGCTGGCCATTTTAATGTTTACCGTGCTGGCGAAAAAACCCGAGCCTCAGCGAAAAACTCACTGATTTCGCAATGGTTAGCGCGAATCAGTTAGCGCTTTGGCTTGTTGTTTTCGTGAAGGCACGTTAGCTTTAATAACACGTTCGCATCGAGCCGACAGGCCACTGACCTGAGGAGAAGTTCATGTCACTGCAGCAGGAAATTATTGAAGCCCTGGGTGTGAAGCCCACTATCGACGCCGATCAGGAAGTGCGGGTCAGCATCGATTTTCTCAAAGCCTACCTGAAACGCCACAGCGGACTGAAAACGCTGGTGCTGGGGATCAGCGGCGGCCAGGACTCTACCCTGGCGGGCGCGCTGTCGCAGCGGGCCATTACGGAGCTGCGTGAAGAGACCGGCGATAACGACTACACCTTTATTGCCGTGCGTCTTCCCTATGGGGTGCAGGCAGATGAGCAGGATTGCCAGGACGCGCTGGCCTTTATTCAGCCTGACCGCTCACTGGTGGTTAACATCAAAGAGTCGGTCCTGGCCAGCGAGCGCGCGCTGAAAGAGGCCGGGATTACCCTGTCCGATTTCATCCGCGGCAATGAAAAAGCGCGTGAGCGCATGAAGGCGCAGTACAGCATCGCCGGTATGACCAAAGGCGTGGTAGTCGGTACCGATCACGCTGCGGAAGCGGTGACCGGCTTCTTCACCAAATATGGTGACGGCGGCACCGACATTAACCCGCTGTTCCGCCTTAACAAGCGTCAGGGCAAGCAGCTGCTGAAACATCTTGGCTGTCCGGAGCACCTCTATCTGAAGAAGCCGACCGCCGACCTGGAAGATGACCGTCCGGGCCTGCAGGATGAAGTGGCGCTGGGTGTCACCTACGAGATGATTGATGACTATCTGGAAGGAAAAAGTATCCATCCTGACAGCGCGAAAATCATTGAAGGCTGGTATCTCAAAACCGAGCACAAACGTCGTCCGCCGATCACGGTTTTCGACGATTTCTGGAAGTAATCCTGCGCCTCCTTTGCACGGGCAAGGGAGGCTCCTTTCACTCACGCTGTTGATCGCTCCATGCCTGCCACCGTTTCACGCGCCACCCTGATCGGGCTTATCGCCATTCTGCTCTGGAGCACCACTGTCGGCCTGCTGCGCAGTGTCAGCGAGGCCTTTGGTGCCACCGGCGGCGCGGCGCTGATCTACACCACCACCGCCTGTCTGCTCTGCCTGACCCGGGGTCTGCCCAGGCCAGGGGCGATGCCTGCGATCTATCTCTGGATCGGCGGCGCGCTCTTTGTCGGCTATGAGATGGCGCTGGCGCTGGCTATCGGACTGGCGAGCGATCGCCGTCAGTCGCTGGAGCTGGGGATGATCAACTATCTCTGGCCCTGCCTGACGATCGTGCTGGCGATCCCGTTTAATCAGCAGCGTTTCCGCGTCTGGCTGTGGCCCGGTCTGCTGCTGTCGCTGCTGGGTATCGTCTGGGTGATGAAAGGCAGCGGCAGTGGCGCGCCGGCGCTGCTGTGGCAGAACATGCTGCGCAATCCCGTCGCCTATGCTCTTGCCTTTCTGGCCGCCCTGACTTGGGCACTCTATAACAATTTCACCCGCCGCTATGCGCGCGGTGCCAACGGCGTCACGCTCTTTTTTATCCTGACCGCGCTGGCGCTGTGGCTGAAATTTGCCGTCAGCCCGACGCCGCTGACCTTTGCGCCGCTGCCGCTGCTGGAAGTCCTGTTTGTCGGCCTCTCCACCGCCATCGCCTATTCCGCCTGGAATCACGGCATTCAGCAGGGAAACCTGACGCTGCTGGCGACGGCCTCCTACTTTACGCCGGTGCTGTCGGCCCTGCTGGGATCGCTGTGGCTCGGCCTGACGCCGCCGCTCGCCTTCTGGCAGGGCGTGGCGATGATCACCCTGGGCTCCCTCATCTGCTGGCTGGCGACACGGCCGCGCTGATCAGACGGCTGGCGATCATTTCACCGGTTTGTTATGCTGTATGGACAACCAGTAAATGGAGTCCACTTTGGTCAGACGTGCTGCCTCGCATCGCCTCGAACCCGACGCGAATGCGCTATATCAATATCCCGAACACCTGCGTGAGTGGCTGGAAGGTCTGCCGAATCACCCTGGCGTCTACACCTTCCACGGCGAGAGTGAGTCGCTGCCGCTCTATATCGGCAAAAGCGTGAATCTGCGCTCCCGGGTGATGTCCCATTTTCGCACCCCTGACGAGGCGAAGATGCTGCGTCAGTCGCGACGCGTCAGCTGGATCCCCACCGCGGGCGATCTCGGCGCGCTGCTGCTGGAAGCACAGATGATCAAAACCCAGCAGCCGCTGTTTAATAAACGCCTGCGCAAAAACCGGCAGCTCTGTTCATTGCAGATCACCCACGGCAAACCCGAAGTGGTCTACGCAAAGGATCTCGATTTCAGCCAGTCACCTAATCTCTTCGGTCTCTATCGCAGCCGGTTTGCTGCGCTGGAACGGCTCAAGCAACTCGCCGATGAGTATCAGCTCTGTCACGGTTTGCTGGGTCTGGAAGCCCTGAGTCCGCAGCGGGGCTGCTTCCGTTCGGCGCTGCGCCGCTGCGCCGGGGCCTGCTGCGGTAAAGAGCCGGTCAGCGATCACCAGGATCGGCTGCTGGAAGCGCTGGAGAACGTGCGGGTCTTCTGCTGGCCGTGGCAGGGTGCCGTGGGGCTGGTGGAAGAAGGCAAACAGATGACGCAGATCCACGTCATCGACCACTGGTTCTATCTGGGGTCGGTCAGCAGCATGGAAGAGGCAAAAAAACTGCAGCGGCCCAAAGGGGGATTCGATCACGACGGCTACAAAATCCTCTGCCGTCCTATCCTCTCGGGTGACTACCCTATCCTGCCGCTGTAAAAAACCGCCGGTGCTGTCCACTTACTTGCAGTGGACAGCACCGGCGGTCTCAGAAACGCCGCTTAGCTCAGATTATTCAGCCGGTGGTGCCGGTGGCGCCATGTTGCCTTCGCGCGGGCCTTTTTCGGTCAGACGCTGCTCAAAGTTGGCGTTGTACTGTTTCTTCTGCGCCGGTGTCAGCACGTTATAGAGCTTGTTCTGGGTTTCCAGCATCTTCAGCGCATGCTCTTTACCGTTAGCAGACATCTTCTCTGCCTGCGCTTCGGCTTTGCTCTTATCGAAGCTGTCAGCCGCGATGATGTCGTGCATCGCACGGCGATCATCCTGTGACGGACGCTGCATATCTTTGTGGCTCTCTTTCATGATGTCGCGCATCTGGGTTTTCTGCGCGTCGGTCAGATTCAGACCATGGAACATCATCTCCATGCCGTGGCGCATTGGCGGCTTATGCATCGCTTTTTCGCTGCCGGCTGGCGGAGGCGTCAGGGAATCCGCGGCGGCATGGACGGCGCTGGCTGCACCAAACGCCAGCGAAGAAGCCAGTAACAGGGAAGTCAGTTTGCGCATAATAGTGTCCTTATGATTCATGATAATGACGACAGCACTCTGTCGCGTCTTCGGAAACAAGAATACGACGCTGAACGTCAACTACTCAGAGCCTGAGTAAAGCCGTGAAAGCATAAAAGACAAAAATCCGGCAATCATGAAGAGAATGAGAAGAAAGGCGTGAGGAATTGAAAAACTTTATGAATTTACAGCGAATTTCGCAGAAATCGTGGAGGAGTGTAAGGGTTTCGGCAGGAAAGCGGAAGAGGATCTCCCGCTTTCCTGCCGATTTTTAGCGCGGATCGCTGTAACCCGTCAGCTGCCCCCGTCAGAGCGGCAGCGCCTGGGTCTGTTCGCCCTCTTCAATCAGCATCAGGCCGGCACGCAGCCCGGCAGCAACACCAGGATTCGGGAAAAGCACATATTCCCGTGCCTGCTGCACGTAGTAGCGGGTATCCCCATCCTCGGCCAGCAGCGTGCCCTGAGGAAAGGCGGTAAAGTTCAGCGTCTCCGGCGTCATGTGCAGCCTGAAGTGCTCACTCAGCCGGGTGATCTGCTGCGCAACCCGATAGTGGCACGGCTTCACGCGGGTGGCGGGCATGGGGTCACCAAAGAGCAGCGCCGCCAGCGCCTGCTGTACCGCACTGAACTGGCTCAGGTCGTTTTCGCCAAACGGCAGCGCCTTCCCCAGCTCCAGGGTGCAGCTGGCCGCACCGAAATGTTCACAGCTGAAATGGGTAAAGGTTCCGCCCGGCGCGCGATGAAAGACCAGCGCCTCCAGACCGGCAGCCGCCAGCCAGTCGAGAAACGCGGGAGGCCAGGGACGATCGTTTTGCGGCATGACGCCGAACTGCGGATGGTATGAGCCGCGAATCGCCGTGTGCATATCGAGATGCCAGCGCGTCTCATCGCATTCGCCCAGCAGCCAGAAGTTCTCCAGCGCCTGCTCCAGCCGCAGCACACGGCGCGCCTCATCGCCATCGTCCACCTGCTGCCAGCGTCCGCCAAATAGCCGGTTAATATCATAACGGACATAGCGTTTGCCGGTGCGCAGCGCAGAGGGATTGCCCAGAATCACCAGCATCCGCTGCTGTAACGGCTTTTCGCCGCGAAGCAGCGCATTGACCAGCTGATTCATGATTTCCACCGGGGCCGTTTCATTGCCGTGGATCCCGGCGGAGAGCACCAGCGCCTGCTTAACGGGCACAACCGGCTCCATCAGCAGGATGCCGTGATACAACCACTGCCAGCGAAGATGCGCCGTTTCCCCCCTGCGCTTTCGCGGTGCCTCACCGGACAGCGTCTGCTGCAAAAAGTCCTGCATCGTTCCTCCTTTACGCCTCAGGCAGATGGCAGCCCGTGCTGCCATCGCCTTCACTGCTGAAATGCATACACATTTCCTAAGTCTAGCAGCTTCGTCAGTTCATCCAGCGCGTCACGACCCTCCCGCAGCAGCTGCGGATCCACCAGGTCGGCCTGGGTCAGCCGATCGCGGTAGTGGCGGTCGACCCAGCTGTTCAGGGCGGCGAACAGCCGATCGTTCATCAGCACGGCGGGATTGACGGCCTGCTGCTCCTGAGGCGTCAGTACCACCCGCAAACGCAGGCAGGCTGGCCCACCGCCGTTGTACATGCTTTCACGCAGATCAAACACCTTCAGATCCTTGAGCGGCCCATCCCCTTCCACCTGCTCACACAGGTAACGCCAGACCTCCGGATGCTGACGCGACTCTTCCGGCAGCACCAGCATCATGGTGCCGTCGGGACGGCTCAACAGCTGACTGTTAAACAGATAGGTGTCGACCGCATCTTTTACCGACACCCGATTCTCCGGCACTTCCAGCGCCACAAATCCGGGCACGCGTGCCCGAAGCTGCGCCAGCAGTGCAGGCTGATCGACAAATGCCTGCTGATGGCAGAAGAGCATCTGCTGGTTACTCACCGCGATTACATCGTTATGAAAAACCCCCTGGTCGATAACCGCCGGATTCTGCTGCGCAAACAGCAGGTGTTCAGGTGAGAGCTGATGCAGACGGGCGACCGCTTCACTGGCCTCGCGCGTCTGGCGCGCCGGATAGCGCTGCGGGGCTTTCCCCTCATGGCTGCTGTCGCGGCCATAGACAAACAGCTGTACGCCCCGCTCGCCATAGTCGCCCCCCAGGCGGTTGTGATTTGCGGCCCCTTCATCGCCGAACATCGCCACCTGAGGCAGCGCATCGTGCACCGCAAAATGGTCTCTGTCGCGGAAGATGGCGCGCAGCAGCCCGGCGGTTTCCGGGGCTTCCATCGCGCGGTGAAATTTATTGTTCAGGTTGGCCACCGTCAGGTGAACCCGGCCATCACCGCTGTCGGCTGACGGCGACACGGTGGCCGCATTGGCGACCCACATCGCCGAGGCGGAACTGGCCGCAGAGAGTAAGCCCGGCGCGGTTTTCCCGGCCGCCGCCACGACCTGCTCGTCACTGCCACGGAAGCCAAGCTGGCGCAGCGCCGCGATATTAGGACGCTCATGCGGGGGGATCACCCCCTGCACAAACCCCATATCGGCCAGCGCCTTCATCTTCAGCAGCCCCTGCTTTGCCGCCAGACGGGGGTTCGAGGGCTGCAGCTGATTGCGGGTTGAGGCTTCATTACCAAATGAGAGTCCGGCATAGTGGTGGGTCAACCCCACCAGGCCGTCAAAGTTCGCTTCGGTGGCCTTCATAGCAACGTCTCCGAGGGTGAAAAATCCAGGCCTGGTGAGAGCGTGGCGGGCAGCGTCAGATCCGGCGACTCCAGCGAGGCCATCGGCCAGGCGCAGTAGTCTGCCGCGTACCAGGCGCTGGCCCGATGGTTACCCGAGGCCCCAATGCCGCCAAACGGCGCGGTACTGGCGGCACCGGTGAGCGGTTTGTTCCAGTTGACGATGCCGGCTCGCGCCTCCAGCAGCAGCTGATCAAACTGCGCGCGCAGGGGGGAGATCAGGCCACACGACAGGCCGTAGCGGGTCTGGTTCGCCAGTGCTATCGCCTCGTCAAAGGTGTCGTAACGGATCACGTTAAGCAGCGGACCAAAAACCTCCTCATCCGGAATGCCCTGCACGCCGGTGATATCAATGATGCCGGGTGTCAGGATCGCGCTGTGGCGATCCGGCCAGCGCATCGCCAGCAGCACCTCGCCGCCCGCCTCCACCCGCCGCTGCCACTCCGCCATGATCTTCTCTGCCGCGCCGGTTGAAATCACGCTGCCCATAAAAGGGGGCGGTTCGGCATCCCAGGCTGCTGGCTGCAGCCGGCCTGCAACCTCCACCAGCCGCTGCAGAAACGCCTCTCCCGCCGCTCCGCGCTTCACCAGCAGGCGACGGGCACAGGTACAGCGCTGTCCCGCCGTAATAAAGGCGGATTGCAGCGTGATATTGACCGCCGCATCCAGGTCCGCTGGATCCTCGACAATCAGGGCATTGTTACCGCCCATCTCCAGCGCCAGCATCTTTTCAGGCTGACCGGCAAACTGGCGATGCAGCTGATAGCCGGTATGGGCGCTGCCGGTAAACAGCAGGCCGTCGATCTGGCTGCAGCTGGCCAGCGCCTGGCCCGTTTCACGTCCGCCCTGCAGCAGCCCCAGCACACCGGCAGGCAGGCCTGCCGCCAGCCAGATCTGCACGGTTTTTTCGGCGGTCAGCGGCGTCAGCTCACTGGGTTTGAAGACCACGCAGTTTCCCGCCAGCAGCGCCGGCACGATGTGGCCGTTTGGCAGATGACCGGGGAAGTTATAGGGGCCGAACACCGCCAGCACGCCGTGGGGACGATGGCGCAGGGAACTTTCGCCCTGCTGCTGTTCACCGGTGCGGCTATGGTAAGCCTTCACTGAAAAGCCGATTTTATTGATCATCGCCGCCACTTCGGTCAGCGCTTCCCAGCGCGGTTTACCGGTTTCACGCGCAATGGTGTCGGCCAGCTCCGCTTTTTGCGCGTCCAGTCCGGCCGCAAATTTTTCGATGATCGCCTGGCGCTCCGCCAGCGGGCGGGTTGCCCAGCCCGGAAACGCGGCGCGCGCCGCCTCGCAGGCGGCGGCGACCTGCTCTGCCGAAGCCGCCTGCCCCTGCCAGAGCGGTTCCCCTCTCACCGGGTCCGCTTTCGTCAGGTGCTCTGCCTCGCCGCTCTGCCACTCTCCCTTAATCAGGTGCGTCATGCTGTTTTCTCCTCTTTGCAGAGCGTCACCACCCGCAGGCTGTCGCCCGGCTGGCAGTGGAGCGCCCGCATCTGTTCGTCCGTCAGTTTTATGCTGTCACCGTCGGCATCTGCCGGGATCAGCGCCACACGGAACTGGCGGTAATGGTTATTGGCGACCAGGCAGAGCGGTGCATCCGCCGGATTTTCACCCCGCTCTGCGTCGCGCAGCCGGCTTTTGCGGATGGCGCGGATGCGGTCAATGTCGCACTCCAGTGTCGGGCCGCCATCAAAGATGTCGATATAGTTGAGGAAGCGGAAGCCCTCCGCTTCCAGTACGGCCCGGGCAGGTGCCGTCTGCGGGTGAACCTGGCCGATGACCGCCTGCGCCTCCGGGGTCAGATAGTCGATGTAGAGCGGATGTTTCGGCATCAGTTCGGCAATAAAGGCTTTCTGGCCGGTGCCGCTGAGGAAGTCCGCTTTGCTGAAGTCCATTGAGAAGAAGCGGCTGCCGACGCTCTCCCAGAAGGGTGAGTGGCCCTGCTCATCGCTGACGCCCCGCATCTCCGCGACTACCCGCTCCATAAAACGGTCACGGAAGTTAGCCATAAACAGGAAGCGTGATTTGGAGAGCAGATAGCCATTTTTGCCGTCACGATACTCAGGGTCGAGAAACAGGGTGCAGAGCTCGCTGCTGCCGGTGTGGTCGTTACTCAGCGACAGGGTCGGCAGCGCGGCGTAGACGTTCAGCTCTTTCGACGCGTGCACCTGGGTGCCGACGCGGAAGTTATACCAGGGGTCCTGCAGGCCCACCGCCACTTCAATGGCGCAGATGCCCACCGCGCGATTATCTTCACTGTCGGCCAGCACAAAGACGTAGCCCTGCTCAGCGCGCGGCAGCGTATCCTGCCAGGTTTGCAGCGATCGATCGATTCGCGCCTGAAGCGTGGCGCTATCGACCGGCAGCGAGGTCAGCCCGCCGCCGGTTTTGCCTGCCAGCGTCATCAGCTGGCTTAAATCATCGCGTTCAACCGGACGGATTACCATCATGATGCGGACCCTCGTACCAGGCTTTCACAGGCCTCGGCAAAGCGTGCCATACCCAGCTTCACCTCCTGCTCGCTGATGTTCAGGGCCGGGGCAAAACGCACCACGTTCGCGCCCGCAATCAGCACCATGACGCCCATCTCAGCGGCAGCCAGGTTAATCGCTTTGGCTTTGCCGGCATACGCATCGCTCAGCACCGCACCTATCAGCAGGCCCAGGCCGCGCACCTCTTTAAACAGCTGCAGACGCTGATTGATCTCCGCCAGAGCCGAGACGATCCACTGGTGACGCTCTGTCACTCCCGTCATAAAGTCCGGCTGATTGACCAGTTCCATCACTTTACCGGCCACCGCGCCCGCCAGCGGATTACCGCCATAGGTGGTGCCGTGTGTGCCGACACCCATCACGCTCGCCAGATCGTCGCGCGTCAGCATCGCCCCAATCGGGAAGCCACCGCCGAGCGCTTTGGCGCTGGTCAGGACATCGGGTGTGACGCCGTAGTGCATATAGGCATAAAGCGAACCGGTGCGGCCCACGCCGCTCTGCACTTCATCAAAAATCAGCACGGCCTGATGCCTGTCGCAAAGTTCACGCAGTCCGCGCAGGAACGCCGGATCTGCAGGCAGCACGCCGCCCTCCCCCTGGATGGGTTCCACAATCACTGCGCAGGTCTGGTCATTAATGAGTTCCGCCGCGGCCGCCAGGTCATTAAACGGGGCGTGCTGGATGGCAGGAGGCAGCGGGGCAAAATCCTGAGAGTAAGCGGGCTGTCCCCCGGCGGTGACGGTAAAGAGCGTGCGGCCATGAAACGCATTCTTAAATGCCAGAATGCCACTTTTCTGCGGGCCGACCCGATCGTGGGCCACTTTGCGCGCCAGCTTCAGCGCCGCTTCGTTGGCCTCCGCACCGGAGTTACAGAAAAAGACCCGATCAGCAAAGGTGGCATCAATTAACTGCTTCGCCAGTCGCAGGATCGGCTCATTGGTGTAGCCATTGCCGGTGTGCCATAAACGGGCGGCCTGCTCCTGCAACGCCTGTTGTAATGCCGGATGCGCATGCCCTAACGCATTCACGGCGATGCCACCGGCGAAGTCGACGTAGTCTTTGCCATTCTGATCCCAGACGGTTGAGCCCTCCGCGCGAACCGGGACAAATGTCGCGGGTGCATAAACCGGCATCATCCATTGATCGAAATCGTGACGTGAAACGTGCAGTGCCATAACCCATTCTCCTGCTTTCCCGGTCGGGTAAAGCTATTGTTTTAAAATTGTTAAGGGATGTTGTAATGCAGCCCTACTGTAGAGTGCAGTTAACGTGCCAGCCAGAGAATTAACTGCATAAAATCGTCACCATGACGCAATATCAATAAGTTACACGCCGCTGCTATTCACTTTTTTTGCATATATAGTGAATAATTGTCTGATTGCAGCGGCAGAGCCGGGTTTTAAATAGCGGAATTATGCAATCGCGGGATGAAATATCGCTTTTGTGATCGCTGATAAACAATCACTCCGCAAAAGGCCCGAAGAGTGCCCTGTTTTAGCGCAGCCTGCCTCGCAACGGTGCAGGATGAGGCGCAGAATATTCAGCGAGAGAGGATGCCGACATGCCAGGATTTAACAGAATCTTTTCATTTAAGCGGGCAGACCGACGTCTGGCCTGATTATTTTTTATGCGGATAAATAAAATGAAAACGATTTCTTCTGCATTATTCCCGGCGTGATGATTGGCAGCGGAATAACCTTTGAAATAAAGATGAACAGATATTACTACGCAGGCTAATGGTTAGAATAAAACCCTTATCGCTTATTTGTGTTAATGTCTTAACCATAATTTAATCAGCGGGAATGATGATTTAAAAACATACAAAATTCCGGGGATAGAAAAGCGATACCCACCAATTATATACTGATAATCATCATTTTTTTATTAAACACGATAAAATCCATCAGAAGAAATGCTTATTACATCCGAATTTAATCGTCTTTCAGACACGCATTTTCCTTTACTGAATATGCATATCACATTTTGTTACTTTTATTGCGCTTTGTGATTTTAACTTTTTGTGTCATTTTCTTTTCTCCCCGCAGCTGGGGCATAATAATTAATGAATACAGGGTAATGAATAGATGATGAAGCGCACTTTACTGGCGGCTGTCATGCCGTTACTGCTCGGCCTCTCTTCAGTGCAGGCCGCAGAAATTTATAACAAGGATGGAAATAAGCTGGATCTGGTCGGCAAGATTAACGTGTCGCACCTCTTTTCTGACGACGATAAGAACAACGGTGATACCTCCTCTTATTCCCGCCTGGGTTTTAAAGGCGAAACAAAGATTACCGATCAGCTGACCGGCTACGGTTTCTGGCAGTATCAGTACAGCCTGCACAACTCAGAAGGCAGCGATGCGCAGAGCGGCAACCGTACCCGCCTGGGTTACGCTGGCCTGAAGTTTGGCGAAGCCGGTGCGCTGGATTATGGACGTAACTACGGCCTGGTATATGACGCGCTGAGTTACACCGATATGCTGCCCTTCTTTGGCGGCGATTCCGGCTACACCGACGCCTTCCTCTCTGGCCGCTCAACCGGCGTGCTGACCTGGCGTAACAGCGATTTCTTTGGCCTGGTTCAGGGATTAAATGTTGCCGCGCAGTATCAGGGTAAAAACGATCGCAGCGCTAACACCGACGGCGTACGTCGTTCTAACGGCGATGGCTTTGCCCTCTCTGCCTCTTATGACTTCGATTTCGGCCTGAGCTTCGCCGGGGCCTTTGCCAGCCTGGATCGCACAACGGCGCAGAACGCCGCCCCACGCGGTGAAGGCGAAAAAGCGCAGCACTGGGCGACCTCAGTGAAATATGATGCGAACCAGGTTTATCTGGCTGCGATGTATGGTGAAACCCTGAACGCCACGCCGATCACCAACGGTTTCGCAAACAAGGCGCAGAACTTTGAAGCCGTTGCTCAGTATCAGTTCCTGAATGGTTTCCGTCCGTCTGTGGGTTACGTCTCATCGAAAGGTAAAGAGATTGAGAATATCGGCGACGCCGACATTTTCAAATACACCGCTGTGGGTGCGACCTACTACTTCAACAAGAATATGTCGGTCTATGGCGAATACCGCATCAACCTGTTGAAAGACAACAACCCGCTTAAACTGGCCACGGATGATATTACGGCCGTGGGTCTGATCTATCAGTTCTGATGCCCGTGCGGCCCGGCACACGCTGCCGGGCCCGTTTTTTTATCGCTGTGCCAGCTGAGCCTCCGGGTCTGGCTCAATAACGGAGACGGCGGCTTCCTGAATAAATCCCTCTGCATCCGCCGACGCCAGCAGCAGTGTGGCCTGCTCAGCCGGTATCGGACGACTGAAGAGATAGCCCTGACCGTAGTCACAACCGCGCTTTCTCAGCCATCTCAGCGTTGAGACATCCTCAATACCTTCTGCGGTAATAATGACGTTCAGCTCCTGACAGAGCGACAGCAGGGTTTCCACCACCTTGCGCTGCTCCGACCCGGTGACGATCCCGGCAATAAACGACTGATCGATTTTGATTTTGGTAATCCCCAGCCCCAGCAGCACCGACAGGTTGGAGTAGCCGGTGCCAAAATCATCCAGCACGACCCCAATCCCCTCCTCCCTGAGGCGTCTGATCGCCTGACGGGCATCGTCGGAGATCGCCATCACGTTCTGTTCAGTGATTTCGAGCTCCAGCATCACCGGCCCGGCCTGCTGCATAATGGCGGAGAGGCAGTTGGTCAGCGCAGGTCTCAGCAGCTGCTCCGGGGTGATATTCAGCGACAGACCGAGCCCGGCAGGCCATGCCCGCGTGGCGCTGACGGCATCCTGCAGCAGCGCCACGGTCAGGCTGTCCATCAGCCCGAGCCGCTCCACCACGGGCAGAAACTGAGCGGGTGCCACCGTCTGACCGGAGGCGGTGATCCAGCGCGCCAGGATCTCAAACCCGGTGATGTTGCCGGTGCGCAGCGAAACCAGCGGCTGCAGGAAAGGCACGATGGCATGCCCGCTGACGGCGGCGGCGACCTCATGCTCCAGCTTCTCCCGCTGCAGGAAGCGCAACGCCATATCCGGCGTAAAACGGGCCAGAGAGGCCTCTTTATTGCGCTTCGCCTCACAGAGCGCCAGATCGGCGGCCCGCACCACATCCTCCTGTCCCGGACAGTCAGAACTGGCAATACCGGCAGAGAGGTGCATAACGGTATGCGGCCCGGTGCGGATGGATGAGGCATGCTCACAGATCCTGCCGGCCTCAAGCAGCGCCTGCTCGGCCTGAGACGCCGCCACGACCAGGGCAAACTCATCGCCACCGATGCGAAACACCTGACTTTCCGTGCCAGCCGACGCGGTCAGCATCGACGCGAGCGCCACCAGGGTAGTGTCACCCTGACGATGGCCGTTGAGATCGTTGATAGTTTTGAAATCATCGATATTAAGCAGCGTCAGGGTATACGGCATCCCGCAGGCATCCAGCGCGGCGATATGCGCATTGAACGATCGGCGAT
Organism: Pantoea sp. M_10; assembly: GCF_008631515.1. Lineage (NCBI taxonomy): Bacteria > Pseudomonadati > Pseudomonadota > Gammaproteobacteria > Enterobacterales > Erwiniaceae > Pantoea > Pantoea sp. M_10. Next base: position 513,900 of record NZ_VWUL01000001.1, read on the forward strand.
TGAGTACGCCGGTCAGCGCATCGGTTCCGGCCAGCCTGAGCGCATTTTTTTCGGCCAGCAGTGTTTTGCGGATCAGACCCGCAATCAGCAGCGCCGGAATCACCATCGCCAGCCCGGCGAAAGCGGTCGATGTCAGGATGAACCGTAAGCGTTCGCTGGTTTCAAAATCCAGGTTATAGCTCAGGCCGAGCAGATGAGCGAGGTGCGCCTCAAGCCCATATTCCCACAATGTGGAAAGTAAAAAGATGGTCGCAATATTCAGCATTGCGAGCCAGAAAAGTTTCAGGCGCATGCGTTAATTCCTGGTGATGAAAGGTGTCAGAGTGTTGTTTTAATTTTTCTGTAAAAAACCGGGGCGTGATGGTTAAACACGGTCTGCGCGTGGCTGACAATAATGACCCCTTTTGTTCGGCCTGGTACTAATCAGGCGTTCTCACTGGCTGTGTGACAGTGAGGCAGAGGATCGCTCCTGACCGGCAGGGGCAGAACTGATCACTCATACCAGTCAGGGATCTATCGGCAGCGGCGGGCGTTTTAACAGGTCCGACCGGATAAATTAATCCTCCTGCGGGGTTTCTTACCGGCAAGTCACTGAATAGCACGGCAATAAATAGTGCTCAATTTAGTTAATAGCAACCCTCCAGAATTGCCGCTGACGGCCGATACCGTCTTAACTAATGACCCCTTCCGGAAAAACACATGAAAATCTCAACGCGTCTGAGTGCAGGTTTTGGTTTACTGATTTTGCTGTTAGTTATCTGTGCTGGCACAGCGATTCACGCCCTGGACAGTGCCCGCGATGGCATGAACGAGGTGGTGAATGTGCGGCTGAAAAAGTATCAGACGGTGCTCGATATGCGGGGCGGCGTCCGTGATATGGCGATTGCCGTGCGCAACCTTGCCCTGCTGACCGATCCGAAGGCGATGCAGCCTGAGTGGGAACGCCTGCAGAAACAGCGGGCGCTTTACATCAGCAACCGCGAAGCGCTGGCACGCATGATGCAGACGGACGCCGGGCAGGCCGGGCGGGAAGCGATGGAGCGGATTGAGTCCAGCGAGGGTGCGGCCCTCTCCACGCTGATGACGGCGGGGAAACTGGGGCTGGAAAACCGTCAGCAGGAGGTCACAGATTATCTGTTAAACGTCGCGCGACCGGCACAGCAAAGCCTGCTGAAGGCAATAAACGAGCTGACCGAGCTTGAGATGCGCAGCAGCCAGCAGACCGTCGTGGAGAATGGCAACAGCATTGGTCGCACCACCCGCATACTGATGATCCTGACGGTCATCTCTCTGCTGGCGGCGGTCGCCACCTGCACATTCATTGTGCGGATGCTGATGCGTCAGCTGGGTGGCGAACCGATCCAGGCGCAGACGCTGGCGGCAGCGATCGCGGCCGGTGATCTCACCTCGCCGGTCACGCTGCGGACGGGTGACACGACAAGCCTGCTCGCCTCACTGAACAGCATGCAGACACACCTGCGCGGCATGGTCACGCAGATTAAAGACGCGTCGGCGTCGGTTGCACTCGCGGCCGATGAGATTTCCCAGGGTAACACGGAGCTCTCTTCACGCACCGAAGAGCAGGCCGCGGCCCTGCAGGAAACCGCAGCCAGTATGGAGCAGCTGACCGCCACGGTGAAAAGTAATGCCGCAGGCGCACAGCAGACAGCGGGTTCTGCGCGCGAGGCGGCCATGCTGGCCCATGACGGCGAAGCAGATGTGCATCGTCTGGCGCAGACCATGCAGGAGATTTCGCTGAGTGCAGTCCGGGTCCGGGATATCACCGCGGTGATTGAAGGGATCGCCTTCCAGACCAATATTCTGGCGCTCAACGCCGCCGTGGAAGCGGCGCGCGCCGGTGAAGAGGGTCGCGGATTTGCGGTCGTTGCCGGTGAGGTCCGTTCACTGGCCCAGCGCAGCGCCACAGCAGCCCGTGACATCAAACAGCTGATTGAGCAGGCCGTGACGCAGGTCGAAGGCGGTGTGAGCGTCGCGGCGGGAACGGGTGAACGTATTCTGAAGATTGTCAGCCGCGTCGGTGAACTGGCCGATGCGATGGACAACCTCTCACTCTCCTCCAGCGAGCAGATGCAGGGTATCTCTCAGGTCAGCGTTGCGGTAAGTCAGATGGATGGGGTTACCCAGAACAACGCCGCGCTGGTGGAGGAGTCCTCGTCAGCCTCGCAGTCACTGCTGGCCCAGGCGCGCGATCTGCGCGGCATGGTCGAGACCTTCACGGTTTAACGCTCTCCGGCAGACCACGCCGCGCCGAACGTGTCGGGTGGAGACGTGCTGAATGCGCAGCCAGTTAGCTGCGCCAGCCGCTTCAGCACGTTGTGCACCCGGCGTGGCTGCCGGTTGGGTTGACTTCAATTTAATTTGACTCAATACTGGTTTGCCTTTCCATCCGGGGGCAACGGAACCGGTTTCTTCCCGCCGCAACGGCCCCCGACAGAGCGGGAGCCTGACAGCGTAAAGCGAGGCGGCCGCCAGGGTTGCCGACCCGGAGCAACCGCGGTGCCCTTACAGCGGAGACGCATCAGGATGCCGCCCCCCGTCCCCGACTCAGAATGAGTAAACATATGAACGATGAAACCACGGGGATCTGTGAAACGCCGCCGCCTGGTGCAGCACCGGAAACGATCGATCAGTTTCTCTGCTTTGCGCTCTACTCCGCCTCCCTCGCGATGACAAAACTGTATCAGTCACGGCTGAAGCCGCTGGGGCTGACCTATCCGCAGTATCTGGTGCTGCTGGTGTTGTGGGAAAAAGATCGCCTGACCGTTTCCGAAATCGGGGCGCGCGTCCGGCTCGACTCCGGCACGCTCAGTCAGCTTCTTAAGCGGCTGGAGAGTGCGGGCGTGATCTGCCGCCAGCGTGATACCGGCCAGGATGAGCGCCGGGTATGGGTCTCCCTGACCGAGCAGGGCCACCAGCTTAAAGTGACGGCGGCGGGCGTGCCGGCAGATATGATTTCGGTGATGGACACGGCCTGCCATGAGCTCGTCGATCTGACAGCCCAGGTCGCTACACTGCGGGACAAATTAGTGAAGGCGTTGCCATGATGGCCGCACACATCAGGGCGGCGGCCAGCCCGGGCCTGCGGCATCGCCTCAGCAGACCGCTTTCAGAAAATATTGATCAACACTGTTGCGCGGGGGTCGCCTTTGAGCACGAATAAACCGGTCGACATGGATGAGGTGCATGCCGTGGTCGGCCACGCGGTCGCCAGCCTGCTGAAGTCTGGCCAGCCAGCGGGCGCGGAGGAGATCCTGGCGTTTCTCCGGCAGCAGGAGGCGCGCTCCGTCAACGGCCAGAGAGATATCTATACCCATGCATTACGGGTGGTGATGGCCATCGTGCGCTGACAGACGCGCTGCCGGACGACAGGCTGACGGGATGCAGGCCATGCCGGGCCGCTGTTGCGGCGGACTGTTCAGCCCGCCTTTTATGGGCGACTACTCGCCGTGTGCCGCCCGGGCAACCTCACGCACGGCGCTCTCGACCCGCTCCGAATCTTTCTGAATACTGGCGATAACCTCGCCCGCCTCACGCATCAGGCTCACTCCCTGACCGGTACTCGCCAGCGACGTTTCAATGCCACGCAGCACCTCTCGCGCCAGTTCGTTATTGCCCGCCACAACCCGTTCGATCTCCTCGGTCGCGCTGCTGACGCTGGCGGCCAGGGTGCGCACTTCGGCCGCGACGACGGCAAAACTGCGGCCCGACGCGCCTGCCCGCGCCGCCTCAATGGCGGCATTGAGGGCGATCAGTCGGGTCTGCATAGCAAAACGCCGGATGGTTTCTACCATGCCATCGATGCTGGCAGACTGACTGTTGAGGCGCGAGACATCGGCCGACACAACGCCCATCTCCTGAGCGATCTGGCTGATCTTCTGAATACTGTTTTCAATCACATCGGCCCCGGCCTGCGCACTGCCCCGCGTCTGAACCGCCATATTCCAGGCGTTCAGCGCCGCGTCATATTCCTGCTGATTACGCAGCACCTGCTCCGTCACATCGGTGGCGAACTTCACAATTTTGTCGAGCTGCCCGTCGCTGTTGAAGACCGGATTGTAGGTCGCCCTGAGCCAGAGCGGTTCGCCCCGCCGGTTGAGCCGGGGAAACTGCCCCGAAAAGAATTCACCCTGATTCAGCCGCGCCCAGAACTGACGGTACTCCTCGCTCCCTGAAAGTTCTGCTGAACAGAAAAGCCGGTGATGCTGTCCCACCACCTCCGCAGCCTGATAGCCGGTGGCCTGGAGAAAGTTGTCGTTTGCCTCCAGCACAATCCCGTCAGGGCTGAAAGCGATCATCGCCATCGAGCGGCTGATCGCATTAATGATGGATTCTTTCTCCAGCGACGACTGCATCCTCTCTGAGATATCGGCGGCGATCTTGATGATTTTGAACACCCGGCCGCGTCGATCGGTCACCGGAATATAGCTGGCCTCCAGCCAGACCGGGCGCATGCCGTTAGCCAGCCGCAGATATTTGTCGCTGAAGCTCTCCCCTGCCGCGAGGCGCTGCCAGAAACGCTGATATTCAGCCGAGTTCACCAGCGCAGGCGGACAGAACATGCGGTGATGCTGACCCACGATCTCCTCCGCCCGGTATCCCATCGTCGCCAGAAACAGCGGACTGGCCCGGCGGATAATGCCAGCCGGGGTGAACTCAATCACGGCCATGGCGCCGCCCAGCGACGTGAACGACGCGGCAGCGTGCAGGCCACGCTGACGGATAAAAGAGGGAAGCAGAGTTTTCAGTACATTCAGGCGCATCAGCAAATCCGAAAAGGAGTGGGAACTGCTGTAGTTATCGGCATTTTCCCGTCACGCCTTATCCATTGCTGCGATAGTTGCGGCTGATGATTGCAACATGATGTTACTGCTTTTCAGCCCCCGCCCGGCTCAGGCAGCGCAGGCGGGGCAACGCCGCCGCAGAGGCCGCGGTGGTGGTTACAGCGCCGCGCCGGGAGCCATCAGATCGAAGCGATCGTTCTGCGACACGTCATCCATCGGCATCGGTGGCGCAATCTTCAGGGTGATCCAGTTCGAGGTCACGCGCTGCTGTTTGCTGTCCTCCAGCGTTACCGACAGGCGATATTCGTTGCTGGCATCGGGTGACGGGTCCCACTGCGGCAGGATCACACTCCAGCCCTGCGGATCGGCATTGTTGGCAGGCGGTGTCAGGCTCAGTGCCTGCGTATCGCCCTGCCAGCTCACCGCCCGGATAGCATAACTGGCGCGCACCTGCAGCTTCAGCGGCAGACTCTCGCCACTGCTTAGCTGCCAGGGCGGGGTCGCCAGAAAGACCGACAGGGTTTTACGCTGACGGAAGGCGAGCACCGGCGTCTCACTGCGGGTCACCGTATCGTAGCGGCTGCCGCGCAGCGAGTGCGCTTCGGCGACGTTATCGGCATCGAGCTGGCGGCGCAGCGCCACGCCGAAACGGTAGTTGAGCTTCAGACCCAGCTGATCCTGGCTCTCGCCGGCGCTGCTGGTTTTGTGGGTGGCGGAGAGCGTCACCAGAGGCACCGGCGTGTAGGAGAGACCAAACGACATGGCGGAAGGGTTGTGATAGCGGTTGCCGCTGTTAAACAGATCGACATTCTCCCCCAGATAGCGCTGATAGCTGACGGAGACGCCGAGCTGCCGGTAGAACGGCAGATAGCTCTGGCTGGTGATGTCATAGCCGCGCGCCATCCGCTGCTGCCGGGAATCGCTCAGGTTTTTCCAGCCGGAGAGAGGCTGATAGTAGTTGGCGGAGAGGCGCAGCGAATCGCTCCACGCCTCTGTGCCGACCGAGGCGCGCTGCAGGCCGCTGCTGAAGGTGCGGTCGACAAAGCCGTTGTAACCCAGCAGCCAGTTACCCGCCTCCCAGCGCTGGCCCAGTCCGGCGTTGCCGACCAGCCCATCGTCAGTTTCGTGCAGGCCAAGCTGGCTGAAGGTCAGCAGGCTGTTTTCATCGGCCAGGGCGCTGAAGAGATCGCCGCCGGTGCCGGTGAAGTTACCCTCCATGTCCACTTTCAGATCGAGCTGTGCAGTGCCGTAAGGCGACAGCAGCGACTGCCCTTCACTCTCTACCCGTTCGGCCACCTCATCCCGCAGATGATTGAACGCCCAGATGCCCGCCTGCTGGCCAAAGGTGACGTTGCTGTCGTTTTTGCTCGCCTCGCCGATACTTTTGGCGACGGCCGCCAGCTTTTTGCTCCACGCCTCATCCTGATCGCTGGCACTGCCGAGGGTCGGCAGGGCGTCGCTGTAGCGCGCAGGATCGTCGAATGGCGTCTCTGACACGGCGGTGTCGGTCTGAAACGCGTGCGCGGCAGGTATCGCGGAGAGCGACAGCGTGATTAAGGCGAGAAAACCCGTTTTCCGTATCATGTCACCTGGTAAATTGATTGATTCGTTGCTGCAACAAAAGCCAAATTATCAATCATTACCTTAACATATTGTGACGGCGATGCAGGACAGCAGCGGCAAAATGTGCATATAACAGAAAAGTCTGGCTGAAAAAAGCCCGCCTGTGCGGCAGGCCAGCCGCGTCCGACCCCGTCAGGAGAAGATCAGACCCCCATCCACATTAATGGTCTGACCGGTGATGTAGCGCGCATCCTCGGAGGCCAGAAAGGCCACCAGTCCGGCCACATCCTCCGGCTGTCCGGCGCGCTTCAGCGGAATGTTGTTGACCCACTCCGCCATCAGCTCACCTTTGCCGTAGGTTTTCTGTTCGCTGCTGAGGATCGCTCCCCAGACCCGATCGTTATAATCCCACATCTCACTCTCAATGATACCGGGACAAAAGGCGTTGACCGTGATGTTCCACGGGGCCAGCTCCAGCGCCAGGCTCTGCGTGATGCCAATCACCCCCATTTTGCTGGCGGCATAGTGCGGCGTGTAGATAAAGCCTTGCCGTCCCTGCCCCGACGAGGTGTTGATCAGGCTGCCGCTGCGCTGCGTCACCATATATTTTGCCGCTTCACGACAGCAGAGCCAGACGCCGGTCGTATTGACCGCCAGAATCCGCTCAAAGTCGCTTTTTGGCAGCGTATCGAACCGGTCAATGGTGATGACTCCCGCATTCTGGATCGACACATCAATCTGACCAAAGCGTTCGGCGGCCTGCTGATAGAGCTGCTGCACCGCGGCTTCATCGGTCACGTCAGCCTGCAGCGCCAGAATCTCACTGCCATACTGCTGCCGCAGCTGGTCGGCGGTGGCAAACACCCGGTCCGCATTGGACACCATCACCAGCCGCGCCCCATCGCGGGCGAACCGCGCGGCGATACCGGCTCCAATCCCCCGGCAGGCACCGGTGATTACGACAGTTTTTCCCTGCTGTTTTCCGCTCATCATTGCTCCTGTTACGTGTGACGCACATCAGTGAGGGGTGCCGGCTGCGGCTTTTTTTCATGGCGACGCAGCAGCACCACTTTGCTTTGCAGACGCTGCTGGAACTGATCAATCACCACGGCCGTGACAATCACCAGCCCTTTAATCACCATCTGCCAGAAATCGCTGACGCCCATCATCACCATGCCATCCGCCAGGAAGACGATAACGAAAGCGCCGATAATCGAGCCGGAGACGCGCCCGCGGCCCCCCGCCAGCGCGGTGCCGCCCAGTACGGTGGCCCCGATGGCGTCCATTTCAAACATGTTGCCGGTCATCGGGTGCGCGGTCTGCAGCTGAGACGCCACCACCAGCCCCACCAGCCCGGCGCAGAGGCCGGAAAAGGCGTAGACAAAGATTTTAACTTTGATGATTGGCACCCCTGCCAGCCGTGCGGCGGACTCGTTGCCGCCCGTGGCATAGATATAGCGCCCCAGCGGCGTTTTGCGCGTCAGGTAGAGTCCCAGCAGTAAAAAGCCGAGCATCAGCCAGATAGGCAGATAGACACCCAGCAGGGTGCCGGACCCCAGTACGGCAAAGCCGGTGTTACCCAGGGCAGGCAGCCCGACCAGATTGGCGTAGGTGCCGCCATCGTTAAACAGCAGCGCCGCGCCCCGCGCCACATACATCATGCCCAGGGTGCAGATAAAGGGCGCCACGCCCAGCCGGGTGATCACCGTGCCGTTAATCAGTCCGGCCAGGATGCCAAAGAGGGCCACCACCAGAATCACTTCGGGCACGTTCAGGAACAGCGTATTGCCGCCCCATAGCGGAATGCCATTGGTCAGCAGCGCGCCCGCCACCATGCCGCAGATCCCGGCCACCGCGCCCACCGAGAGGTCTATGCCGCCGGTCAGGATCACCAGCGTCATCCCTATCGCCAGCAGCCCGGTGATCGCCACGTGCTGCGTCATGATCAGCAGATTAGAGGGGGTGAGAAAGTTCGGTACCATCACGCTGAAAAAGCAGACCACGATCAGCAGCGCAATGAAGGTACGCGCTTTGAGCAGGTACATGTAGAGCAGATATTTTTGGTTCATCAGATTCTCCGGCCCGCTTAATCCTGCGGGGTTGATGCCGCGATGAGGTGTTCGCGCGTGGCCGCTGCGCGGGGCAGATCGGCCGTTATCCGGCCATCGGCCATCACTAAAATCCGGTCCGCCAGTGCCATCACCTCATCCAGTTCGGAGGAGGAGAACATCACCGCCAGCCCCTGCTGCGCCAGATTGCCAATCAGGTGATAGACATCGGTCTTCGCGCCCACGTCGATCCCGCGTGTCGGCTCATCCAGCAGGACCACCTGCGGCCCGGTCATCAGCGCCTTACCCAGCACCACCTTCTGCTGATTACCGCCGCTCAGCGACGTAACCGGCAGGTCGGGATCGCTGACTTTAATCGCCAGATGGCCGATCATCTCACTGACCCGCTGCTGCTCGCGACGCGGGTTGAGCCGCCCCAGCGCCCGACGAAAGCCGCGCAGGCTGAAGTCCGAGAGCGTCATGTTGGCGGTGATCGACATCAGTTCAATCACCCCTTCGCCTTTGCGATCCTCCGGCACCAGCGCAATACCGCTTTTCAGCCGCTGCTGGAAGCTGCGTCTGGCCAGATCGCGGCCCGCCAGCCGCACCCGACCCGACTGGCAGGGCATCAGGCCAATCAGCCCTTTAAACAGTTCTGTCCGACCAGCGCCGAGCAGGCCATAGATGCCGATTACCTCCCCCTTGCGCAGCGTAAAACTCACCGCATTCAGCCTGTAGCCACCGTTCTGATGCAGGGCAGTCAGCTCCTCCACCTCCAGCACGGTTTCCCCCTGCGGGGCAGGCTGAAAGTCGAACTGTTTTTTCCGGTCGCCCACCATCTGCGCGATAATCCACGGCACGCTGGCGTCGCGCACCTCGCGCTCACTGATAAAGCGGCCATCGCGGAAAATCGTGATGTGATCGCCGATCTCCATCAGCTCCTCCAGCCGGTGGGAGATGTAGATAATGGTGACGCCGCGTCGCTTGAGCTGCTCAATGACGCTGAACAGCACTTTCACCTCCGACTGGCTGAGCGCGCTGGTCGGCTCGTCCATAATCAGCACCCGGGTATCCTTGGAGAGCGCCCGGGCAATCTCCACCAGCTGCTGATGACCGATACCCAGCTCGCCCAGCGGCGCAAAAGGATCGACATCCAGCTGCAGCCGCTCCAGCAGCGACTTCGCCAGCGCATACTGATACTTCTCGTTGATCACCCCGCGCTGGAAAAACTCGTTAGCGATAAAGATGTTGTCCATGACGTTCATGTTGGGAAACAGGTTCAGCTCCTGAAAAATGATGCTGATCCCCTGTTTCTCCGCCTGCTGGGTGGAGTGAAGCGACACCGGCCGGCCATCCAGCAGAATCTCGCCCGATGAAGGGGTCTCCACGCCGGCCAGCATCTTCATCATGGTGGACTTACCGGCGCCGTTCTCACCGATCAGGACATTCACTTTGTTGCGGTAAACCCGGTAGTTGACCTGATCGAGTGCGGTTACGCCGGGGTAAAGACGCGACAGGTTGCGCGTTTCAATAATCACATCGCCGGGCTGTTGAGGTTGCTGCATCTGCCGCTCCTTATTGCCGGGAAATGGCGGCCGGGGTGATATCCGGCAGCTGTTGCGGAATGTCCCAGCTGCTGAACACGCCGGTCACCTTCACCTTATCGCCCACCTTCGGCGCGAACTGCTGCATCATCTGCGAGGCGTGCTGATTAATCGCCTTGCCGAAGTCACCGAACAGCACCTGGTCGTTAAAATCCTGATAACCTGCGCCCCGGTAGCCATCACGCAGCGCGGTGCCACGGATGATCGGCCCGATCTGAATAGTGACACTGTCACCTGATTCATCCTTTACGGTCATCTTTCCGCTGCGTGAGGTGGTGTTGACTGCCGTCACCTCGCCCTGTACCGAGACGCTGAAGATGCAGGGATTCTCCGCCTGAGTGCGATAGCCGTCGGTCTGACAGGCAGTGTCAAAATCTTTGGCTGACCGCATTGCGGTGAGCAGCGCTGACACGGGCCGCGCCTCCGCCTGGAGCTGCGGCACCAGCTTCTGCTGCCAGAGCTGGTCAATATCAGCCATCTTCGGGTTAGGGGGATTTTTCAGGTCAGCCAGCTCCTGCTGCGACACAATTCGGCAGCCACTCAGCAGCGTGACCACCAGCGTCAGCCAGACTCTTCGGGACATCTTCTTCTCCCAGGCGCCCGCCAGCGCAGGCGCGGCAGCGGTTAATTACGACTTGTAGTTGAAGTCCTGAACGCCTTTGGCATTCTCCGGGGTGATCAGAATGCCGCGGAACATCACCCGCTGTTTTTCCGGCTTCACGCCCTTCTGAATAAAGTTGTCGAGATCGGTCACCCCTTCGGCGGCAATCGCCTGCGCCTGCAGCATGACGGTGGCTTTCAGCGTGCCGGCTTTCACCGCGTCGCGTTCGTCGTTACTGCCGTCAATCCCGACCACAATCACATCGTCACGCCCCGCCGCTTTCAGTGCCGCAATCGCCCCCAGCGCCACCGGCCCGTTGCCGCAGATAACCCCTTTTACATCCGGGTGCGCCTGCAGGATGCTGTCCATGATGCGCTTGCCGTCGATCAGTGTGCCTTTGGCATCCTGACGCGCCACGCTCTGCATGTCGGGATATTGATCCAGCACCTGATGGAACGATTTCGAGCGTGTCACGCAGTTGTTATCCGCCAGGTTGCAGGCGAGTTCGGCGTACTTACCCTTTTCACCCATCTTTTCCACGAAGACGTTGGCCACGTCTGAGCCGGCCTGAAAGTTGTTGTGGGTGATCTGGGCCAGCGCCACGTCATCCACCGGAATTTCACGGTTGATCAGTACCACCGGGATTCCGGCATCTTTGGCTTTTTTAATGGCCGCCACGCTGGCAGTGGAGTCAGCGTTATCGAGCACGATACCCTGCACTTTTTTACCAATTGCGGCGTCGATCAGTTCGCTCTGCTTCTTCACATCTTCACCATGCGACAGCACGGTGGTTTTGTAGCCCAGCTCCTGCGCTTTGAGATTGGCCCCTTTGGCCTCTGACGCGTAATAGGGGTTATCGAGTGAATTAACCAGGATCATAATGGTGCCTTTTTCGGCGGCAAACGCCGCCTGCGAAACCAGACAGGCAGCCACGGCACTACACAGCAGGGTACGGTTTTTCATGATGTTCTCGCTTATCGTTATGTCAGGGTGTTCATTCCCGGGTGTCAGCGTGGCGTTACCAGATGGTGAAGCCCCCATCGATCATCAGGTCTGCGCCGGTAATCATGTCGCTGCCGTTGCTGGCGAAAAAGAGCACGGCGGCGGCGATCTCGTCGGTGTAGGCAAAGCGTCCCAGCGGGATCAGCTTTTTCATCTGCTCGCCCTTCTCGCCGCGCCACGCTTTTTCGCCCATTGGCGTCAGCACCACGGTGGGCGACAGGGTGTTTACGTTGATACGATGCGGGGCAAACTCTTTCGCCATGACTTTGGTCATGCCGAGCAGGCCCGCTTTGGCTGAGGTGTAGGCGACATGGTTGTCGATAGCGATCGAGGCAGCCTGTGAGGCGATATTGATAATTTTGCCGCCCGCACCCGCCCGGATCATCTGTCGTGCAGCCGCCTGTGAACAGAGAAAAGGCCCGGTGAGATTGACGGCGATCTGCTTCTGCCACTCGGCAAAGTCGGTCTCCACCACCGGCTGCAGCATCACGTAGCCTGCGCAGTTCACCAGAATATCGATGCGGCCATAGTGGGCAACCACCGTCTCAAAGGCGGCGTCGACAGAGGCGGGGTCGGTAACGTCACAGCAGACAAACCGGACCCGGTCGGCGGCAAAGTCCTTCTGCAGACTGGCAACCTTCTCCGCTTCAAACGGCGGATAGAGCAGTGCCAGACGCGCCCCCTTCTCCAGCAGCATGCCGTTGGTGGCCATCGCAATCCCGCCCAGCCCGCCGGTCACGACGGCCACTTTGTCACCCAGATTCAGGGCGGTATCCACGCCGTAGCGCAGGTTTACGTCATATTCACCACTCATCCCACTCTTCCCCTCAGATTTTTGCTGATGCCGTTGGCTTACTCATTTTCGAACAAAAATATATGCTATCGAAAAGAAATGATATGTGGAGCAGATCAAATTTCGACCATCTCACTGCCCGCGCCGCTTATCTGATTGAAAAGGCGTGATCTGGCTTGCAGTAGTGAAATAAAGCCTGACAGGCGCGATCCGGAAAGCGTGAGAGATTCAACAACCTGTCTGCTTTTTATTTTCATTCGAAAATCAATGACACGCCTGGCTATCTCGCATTCAGAAAAAGGGCGCGTTAAACTCAGCCACAAAGAGCCTGTTTGCCCGACCCGTCAGGTCACTGGAAAAGGGAGCATTTCGATTGAAAAGCAAAAGTGAGCAGTTCGCTGACATGCAGCAACGCCGCGAGAAAATTCTGGAGATGATCCGTGAGGATGGCACCGTCACGGTTAAAGCCCTGACGGAGACCTTTGGGCTGACGGAGGCCACCCTGCGCAGCGACCTGCGTATGCTGCAAAAACAGGGGTTTGTACAGCGCTATCACGGCGGCGCGACCCTGATGACCGGTAAACAGAACAGCGGTGCAATGCTGCTGGAGCGGCAGACACACCTGGAAGAGAAAGAGGCGATTGGCCGACTGGCGGCGCAGCACATCGAAAATGGCGATACGGTGATTTTCGATTCCGGCACCACCACCACGGCCATCACTGATGCCCTCAGCCATATCCGCCGTCTCTCCGTGGTAACGACCGCGGTGAATATCGCCCTGAAGCTGGGTGGCGAGCCGGGGATCAACATCCTGCTCACCGGGGGCACCTTTAAATTTCCGACGCTCTCCACCTCTGGCGAAAAAGCGGCCAGTTTCTTTGAGAACGTGCTGGCGGAGAAACTCTTTCTGGCCACCGCCTGCATCTCGCCGCGTCTCGGCCTGAGCTTCCCCAGTGAAACCGACATCAAGGTAAAGCTGGCGATGATCAAATCGGCCAGCACGGTTTACGTGGTCGCCGATTCGAGCAAAATCGACAAAGTATCGATGTTTGCGCTGCCCTGCGACTGGAGCCACATTCACTATCTGATTACCGACAGCGGCATCAGCGCCGCTCAGGTCAGCGCGTTCGAAGCGCTGGGCGTGAAAGTGCTGGTGGCCCCCCTGCCCATGAAGCGGGCGATGTAACGGATTAGCACGCAATGAAAGAGACGACTTTTGAGCGAAAGAAAGCGCGGGCGTTAGCCCTGCTGGCCGAAACAAAAATGTGGCGCAGCCACTATGCGCCTCCTTTGTATCGCCTGTTGTGGAAGATGAAAATTCCTCTTCCTCCACCAACTTTCTGTCCTTTCTGGTTTAATTTTCTGTTTTTCGGTGGGATGGACATGCTATTCGTGCCAGCTGTTCTTATCTTCCCTGCACTACCTGACCTTAATGTATATCGCGTTTTATTGATCCCTGATCTGGCCGCTGGCGTTCTTTTTGGTCTGCCTCTAGCGCTGTTTCATGCATGGCGCAAAAGGGTCTTCAGGCTGCCCGCGTGGAAATCGTTATAAAGCATCACAGATGCCTCCAGCCAGCGCCCGCACATCGTCCGGCCGGTGTCGTTAAACCCCGCACCGTCGTCAGCCGGGCAGGTAAGGCCTGCCTGAAGAGCAAAGTGTGCGAGCCAGGGAGGGCGAGCCCAATCCGCAGGGAGGCGGGAATCCTTTGCGATCAGGCAGGCCTTTCCTGCACGACGCACCGCCCTCACAGCCTGCCCCTGCTGCACGACGCACCACCCTCACAGCCTGCCCCTGCTGCACGACACATCGCCCCCCAGCCTGCCCATTCTGCATGCCCTCACAGCCCGCTCCAGCCTGCGCCTGCAGCACGCACAACGCCCTGCTCCTGCAAATCTGCCCGGTAAAAACGCACGACTTCTCCTACCATCAGCAGCGACGGCGACACCGGCTGCGCCTGCGCCACCGTCTCCGCCAGCCCGCCCAGGGTGGTGATCAGCACCCGCTGATCCGGCCGGGTCCCCTTTTCGATAATCGCCACCGGCGTCTCCCTGTCGCGCCCGTGCGCCTGGAGCTGCGTACTGATCGAGGCACTCCAGCTCAGCCCCATATAGAACACCAGCGTCTCATTCACCGCCGCCAGCGCAGCCGCATCCAGCTGCGGCTCGCCCAGCCGCCCATGCCCGGTAATCAACCGCAACGACTGTGCGCAATCCCGGTGCGTTAGCGGGATGCCGCTGGCCGCCGCACAGCCCACCGCCGCCGTGATCCCCGGCACCACCTCACAACGGATCCCGGCCTGCTGCAGGCTCACCATCTCCTCGCCACCGCGACCAAAAATAAAGGGATCGCCGCCTTTCAGCCGGATCACGTTGCGCCCGCTGCGCGCCAGATCCACCAGCAGCTGATTGATCTGCGCCTGCTTCAGCCCATGCGCGCCCGGCTGCTTGCCCACGTCAATCGACAACGCGCTCTCCGGCACCTCCGCCATCACCGCTTCGCTCACCAGCCGGTCATACACCACCACCTCCGCACGCTGCAGCAACCGCAATGCCTTCACCGTCAGCAGATCCACATCACCCGGCCCGGCACCGACCAGCCAGACCCTGCCCGCCTGCCCACCCGCACCGGCCGGAGCCAGTAACTTATCCAGAGAATCAATTGCCCGCGTCATCATTCCTCCACCACCACGTCAGACAACAACAGCTGCTTCAGCTCCGGAATACAGGAGCCGCACTGTGTGCCGCACTTCAGCCTCTCGCCCAGCGCCTGAGTCGACCGGCACCCCTGCGCCATCGCCTGTAAAATCGCCTGCTCACCCACCGCCATACAGCTGCAGATTATCCGGCCCGTCGCCCTGCCCTCTGCGGCCCGACCGGCCAGCACGCTGTGCCGCCCGGCCGCATCCTGCGGGGCAGCCAGGAAGGCCGCCGCGACAAACGCACTCTCCAGCGCCGGCTGCGCTGTGCCAGCGTAAAACGCCAGCTGCAACGCGCCGTCGCGCCAGGCCAGCAGCCGGTAGTCACTGCCGCTGCCGGTGGCGACCTGCACCTCACAACTGGTCAGATCCGCATGATCGGCCAGCCACGCCTGCGGCGAACCCTCGCCCGCCACCGCAAACCGCTGCACCGCCGGATAGGGCACGCGCGCCCAGTAACGCAATCCGGCGGGCGGTGTCATCCCGCGCTGCCACAGCCAGCCCTGCCACTGCACCGCCAGCGGCAGGATGCGCACGGGCGTCTGCTTCAGCGCAGGCTGCCCGGAAAAAGGACAGGCCCGGGCGGCAACCAGCATGTCAACGTGCCCCTGCTGACTGAACTGCCGGTTCCAGTGCATCGGCACAAACAGCTCGCCGCGCCGCATCCCGGCATCCGCACGCACCCGCACGCTGATCCAGCCCTGCTGCGACTGCACTCGCGCCAGCCCGCCCGGCGTCACACCATACTGCACGGCATCCGCCGGATGCAGTGCCGCAAACGGCTCATCACAATGCTGCATCAGGCGCGGCACCAGCCCGGTCCGGGTCATGGTGTGCCACTGGTCGCGCACCCGACCGCTGTTCATCAGCAGCGGATAAGCCGCATCACGCGGCACAGCGTGCGGCGTTGCCGGCACCCGTAACTGCGCTTTACCATCCGGATGAAAAAAGCGCCGATCGCTGAACAGCCGGGCGCAGCCCCGGGGGTGGTCAGCGTTTACCGGCCACTGCACCGGGCGCAGCGCGTCCCACTCCGCCTGACTCAGCTGTGCCAGCCCGCTGATATCGAATGCCCGCTGCCCCCCGTTCTCAAAACCGGACAGCGCAGCATGTTCGCGGAAGATCTCCGACGGATGCTGCCAGTTAAACCCCTCACTGAACCCTAACCGCTGCGCCACCTGAGCCAGCAGCCACCAGTCTGGCCGGGTATCACCCGGTGCGCTGGCGAAAGCGCGCTGACGTGAAATCCGCCGCTCTGAGTTGGTCACGGTGCCACTCTTCTCGCCCCAGCCCTGGGCAGGCAGCAGGATATCGGCAAAGGCGCTGGTGTCAGTCTGCGCCATCACATCAGACACAATCACCAGCGGACAGGCCGCCAGCGCCTGCGCCACCCGATTGCCCTCAGGCATCGACACCGCCGGGTTGGTCCCCATTATCCACACCGCTTTCACGCTGCCCTCCCCGATCGCCCTGAACAGCTCCAGCGCGGTCAGCCCCGGCTGGCGGGCAATCACCGGACTGCGCCAGAAACGCTGCACCCGGTCGCAATCTTCTGCGGTAAATGTCATGTGCGCCGCCAGCTGGTTCGCCAGCCCGCCCACCTCGCGGCCGCCCATGGCATTTGGCTGTCCGGTCAGCGAAAAGGGACCGCAGCCCGGGCGGCCTATTTTGCCGCTCAGCAGATGCAGATTGAGGATGGCCTGATTGTTGTCGCTGCCGGTGACGGACTGATTAATCCCCATACACCAGAGCGTCAGCACCCGATCGTGCTCTCTGAACAGCCGGAAAAAGTGCGTCACCTGCTGCACGGTTAAATCGCACGCCACCGCCACCCGAACCACATCCCACGCCGCCGCCGCCGCCAGCGTCTCTGAGACGCCGTTGAGGTGCGGCAACATGCTGGCATCCAGGCCCTTCGTCTGTGCCAGCCAGTGCAGCAGGCCGGAAAACAGCACCGCATCGCTGCCGGGACGCAGCGGCAGGTGCAGATCAGCCTGATCGCCGCTCGCGGTCCGGCGCGGGTCCAGCACCACGATGCGCATCGCCGGACGCTGCTGCTTCGCCTGCATCAGCCGCTGCCAGACGACCGGGTGCGCCCAGGCGGCGTTAGAGCCGACCAGCAGCACCAGATCGGCCTGCTCCAGATCCTCATAACAGCAGGGCACTGCGTCCGCGCCCAGCGCCCGCTTATATCCCACCACGGCGGACGCCATACAGAGCCGCGAATTGGTGTCGATGTTGGCGGCGCCGATGTAGCCCTTCATCAGTTTATTGGCGACGTAGTAATCCTCGGTCAGCAGCTGACCGGAGCCGTAAAACGCTACCGCCTCCGGCCCATAGCGATCGATTACCGCGCGCAGCCCCGCCGCCGCCGCATCCAGCGCGGAGGCCAGGCTGACCGGCTGACCGTCGACCCTGGCCGTCAGCAACCGGCCTTCCGGGATCAGCGTCTCGCCCAGCGCCGCGCCCTTGACGCATAACCGGCCCAGACTGGCAGGATGGTGCGGATCGCCGGTGACAACGGCCTGCTGCGACCCCTGCGGCGTGACGCAGACGCCACAGCCCACACCACAATAGGGACAGGTGCTGTTCATGATGCCTGCGCCAGCGGGTTAAGCGGACGGTTTGCCAGCCAGATCTGCCCCGCTTCCAGCTTCACCGGCCAGCAGCGCAGCTGATGCTGCGGGTTATCCAGGCTCTGTCCGTCACGCAGCCGCACCCGCTGTTTATAGAGCGGGGAGATCACCACCGGTTCGCCGCCCACATCGCCCAGAATCCCGCGCGACAGCACGCTGGCATCGCTGCCGGGCTCGCGGTCCTCCAGCGCATAGAGCGTCTCGCCAAAGCGGAACAGGGCCACCCGTTCGCTGCCGAGGCGCGCACCGATCCCCGCCTGAGGCGGAATCGCCTCCAGCGCGCAGATGGCACTCCACGGCTCGGCGGGCAGCTGTAACAGCGGCCGCGCGGCCACCGTTTCAGGCTGACGCTGACCGCGAACCCGGCTGTAGTGCAGCGTCTCATCCGGCTGCGCGCTGTTGAGGGTTGGGGTGAACAGCGCCAGGCGCGACGGGTCCGCCAGCGTGGTCTGCCACTCGCACTGGTAAGCGTCGACCACCTGCTGCATCTCCGCCTCCAGCGTCGCGCCCAGACCGAGGCTATCCTCGATGATCACCTGCCGCAGATAGTCCAGACCGCCCTCCAGATTGTCCATCCAGACGCTGGTACGCTGCAGACGATCGGCGGTGCGGATATAGAACATCAGCAGGCGATCCACATAGCGCAGCAGCGTGGCATCATCGAGATCGCTGGCGAAAAGGTCGGCGTGACGCGGCTTCATGCCGCCATTGCCGCAGACGTAGAGGTTCCAGCCTTTGTCGGTGGCGATCACCCCGATATCCTTGCTCTGCGCCTCGGCGCATTCGCGGGTGCAGCCGGAAACCGCCATCTTGATCTTGTGCGGCGCGCGCAGTCCCTTGTAGCGGTTCTCCAGGGCGATAGCGAAGGCGGTCGAGTCCTGCACGCCATAGCGGCACCAGGTCGATCCGACGCAGGACTTCACGGTGCGCAGCGACTTGCCATAGGCGTGACCGGTTTCAAACCCGGCATCGAGCAGCGTCTGCCAGATGTCGGGCAGCTGGTCGAGCCGCGCGCCAAACAGGTCGATACGCTGGCCGCCGGTGATTTTGGTGTAGAGATCGTAGCGCGCCGCCACCTCACCAATGGCAATCAGCCCCTGCGGCGTGATTTCGCCCCCCGGCACGCGCGGCACGACGGAGTAGGTGCCATCTTTCTGGATGTTGGCGAAGTAGCGATCGTTGGTGTCCTGCAACGGCAGATGCGCCGGTCTGAGCAGGTAGTCGTTCCAGCAGGAAGCGAGCAGCGACGCCACCAGCGGTTTGCACACTTCGCAGCCCTGGCCTTTGCCGTGAGACGCCAGCAGCGCGTCGAAGGTTCTGAACTCCCCCGCCCGCACCAGGTGATAAAGCTCCTGACGCGAATAGCTGAAATGGTCGCAGACATCCTTCTTCACCTCGACGCCGAGGTTTTCCAGTTCATACTCCATGACCTGCTTCACCAGCGCCGCGCAGCCGCCGCAGCCGGTGGCGGCTCGGGTGCAGCTTTTGATACTGCTCATCTCCCCGCATCCGGCCTGAACCGCCGCACAGATATCGCCCTTGCTGACGTTGTGGCAGGAGCAGACCTGCGCACTGTCGGGCAGCGCCGCGACGCCGGGCGCTTTCGGCGCACCGGCCAGCGCAGGCAGGATCAGGCTTTCCGGGGTTGCGGGCAGCGGCAATGCATTGAGCATCATCTGCAGCAGCGAGGTGTACTCACTGCTGTCGCCCACCAGCACGCCCCCCAGCAGCCGGGTGTTATCCGCGGAGACCACGATCTTTTTGTAGATGCCTTTAGGGCCATCACTCCAGTAATAGTGCTGGCTGCCCGGCGTGCGCCCGTGCGCGTCGCCGAACGACGCCACCTCCACCCCCAGCAGCTTCAGTTTTGTGCTCATGTCGGCACCGCTGAAGGCCGCAGGCTCTCCAGCCAGATGTCCGGCAAGCACCCGTGCCATCTGGTAACCGGGGGCGACCAGCCCGAAAATCTGCCCGTTCCACAAGGCGCATTCGCCAATGGCAAAGATCGCCGCATCGCTGGTCTGGCAGCTGTCGTTAATTTCAATGCCGCCGCGGGGGCCGAGCGTCAGGCCCGCCTCCCGAGCCAGCTCATCCCGCGGCCGGATACCGGCGGAGAAGAGCACCAGATCGGTGGGCAGCGCGCTGCCGTCGGCAAACCGCAACACCACGCTGCCGTCCGGCTGCGGCTCAATGATGTCGGTCTGCTTCGAGGTGTGAACCGTGACGCCCAGCGCATCGATCTTCTGGCGCAGCATCAGCGCCCCGCCCTCATCCAGCTGCACCGCCATCAGCCGTGGCGCGAACTCCACCACGTGGGTTTCCAGCCCGAGCTGCTTCAGGGCGTTGGCCGCCTCCAGACCGAGCAGGCCGCCGCCAATCACTACACCGCGCTGACTGTGGCGGGCGCAGGCTGCGATCGCATCCAGATCGTCCAGGGTGCGGTAGACAAAGCAGCGGTCGCCATCGTGGCCCGGCACCGGCGGCACAAACGCGCGTGAACCGGTTGCCAGCACCAGCCTGTCCCACGCCAGCTCATTGCCCGCGCTGTCGCGCAGGCTGCGCTGCGCCCGATCGATTGCCACCACCTGACAGCCGCTGCGCAGTTCAATCCCCTGCAGGGCAAAAAAGTCTGCGCTGACCAGCGACAGCGCGTCCGCCGCTTTGCCGCTGAAGTAGTCGGAGAGATGAACCCGATCGTACGCCGGCTGCAACTCCTCGCCGTACACCACGATGTGGTAGTGCTGATGCAGCTGGCGGGCAACGAGTTGCTCAAGAAAGTAGTGACTGACCATACCGTGACCGACCACGGCTAATACGGGTTTACTCATCTCAGGACTCTCTGCAGCCTGCGGCTGCGGTTCAGGTTGATCGGGGTCGAACAGGGCGTTAAGCGTGACCGCCTCGCCCCGCTGCAGACGCGCCAGCAGTGCCGGGCCCTGTCGGGTGTCGCCAGAGAGCAGCACCCCGCGCAGGCGGCCCTGGCGAAGAAACAGACGGCGATAGTCGCCGGAAAGCGGATCGAAACTGTGGAGGGATTCCCCCTCACTGATATCCCCGGCGCTGAACAGCGAAATGCCGCTGACTTTGAGCCGGGTCGCCAGCGGCTGACTGACGAAATCGGGCTGCGGCGATCCCGCCAGCTGCGCCGCCAGAATCTCAGCCTGCGCCAGGCAGGGGGCCACCAGCCCCAGGGTTTCCCCCTTGTGTTCACAACACTCGCCCACGGCATACACCCCGCTGACCGCGCTGCGCAGCTGGCCATCCACCAGAATGCCGCGCTGACAGGGCAGCCCCGCCGCCCTGGCCAGCGTCACCTCCGGCTCAACGCCGATGGCGATCACCACCTGACGGGCGGCGCAGCGCTGGCCATCCGTCAGCATCACATCTGCTTTGCCGATGGCCGCAATGCCGCTGTTCAGCAGACAGCGGATACCGCGCTGCTCCAGAGCCGCCTGTAACAGCCCGCCCGCCTGTGCATCCAGCTGGCGATCCAGCAGCCAGGGCTTGTGATGAACCAGCGTCACCGCCCGTCCCCGGGCACGCAGAGCCGCCGCGGCTTCAATTCCGAGATAGCCGCCACCCAGCACCACGATCGGTCCCTCACCCGCCAGCAGCTGCCGGACATCTGCAATACTGCGAAACGTCACGACGTTATCGCCCTCAATGCCGGGGATCGCAGGACGGCGCGGCTGTGATCCGGTGGCAAACACCAGCCGATCCCAGCCGAGCTGGCGCTGACAGGTCTGCAGCGTGCGGGCCGCCAGATCGATCTGCAGCACGGTTTCACCGCTCAGCAGCGTGACGCCGTGCCGCTGATACCAGTCAGGGTCATGGATCAGGGTTTCATCGAACACCATTTCCCCGGCCAGCACCGGCGAGAGCAGCACGCGGTTGTAGTTGCCGTGCGGCTCGCGGCCAATGACCGTGATGGCAAAGCGCTGCGGCGCACGCTGCACCAGCCGCTCCACCATCTGCATCCCCGCCATGCCATTGCCTATCACCAGCAACCGTTGCCTCATGGTCTGCTCCCTATGCCGCCGTGGTCTGTTTTTCATAGAGGAAATGCAGCACCTTCTGGCGCAGCTGGTGATAGCGCGGCTCATCGGCCAGCGCCACCCTGGCACTGGGACGCGGCAGATCGACGGTGAGGATCTCGCCAATCTGCGCGGCAGGGCCATTGGTCATCATCAGCACCCGATCGGAGAGCAGCACCGCCTCATCGACGTCATGGGTAATCAGCACGATGCTGGTGTTCAGCTCCTGCTGAATGCGCATCACGCTGTCCTGCAGATGGGCGCGGGTTAAGGCATCCAGCGCGCCAAACGGCTCATCCAGCAGCAGCACGCGTGGCTTCATCGCCAGCGCCCGTGCAATGCCGACGCGCTGCTTCATGCCGCCGGAGATTTCGCCTGGCCGCTTGTGCATGGCGTGGCTCATCTGCACCCGATTCAGGTTGTGCTCGATCCAGTCGTGCATCTCCGCGCGGGTGAGACGTCCTTTAAACACCTGCTGCACCGCCAGCTCGACGTTCTGAAAGGCCGTCAGCCACGGCAGCAGCGAATGGTTCTGAAACACCACGGCGCGCTCCGGGCCGGGACCGGTAATCTCACGGTTGTCACAGAGCAGCACGCCGCTACTGGGGCGGGTCAACCCGGCGATCAGGTTGAGCAGCGTCGATTTGCCGCAGCCGGAGTGACCAATCAGGCTCAGGGTTTCACCTTCATGGAGATCAAAACTGACGTTGTCGAGGGCCAGGAACTCGCCGCTGGCGGTGTTAAAACGCTGGCTCACCTGCTGAACGCGAATAATGTGTTTCATGCTCTTCCCCTTATTTTTCCCAGCTGAAGCGACGCACCAGCAGCATCAGCCCCTGCTCCAGCAGCAGGCCGACCACGCCGATAATCAGAATGGCAATCAGGATGTTGGCCACGTTGAGGTTGTTCCACTCGTTCCAGATCCAGAAGCCGATGCCCAGTCCGCCGGTCAGCATTTCAGCGGCGACGATCACCAGCCAGGCGATGCCGATAGAGAGGCGCACCCCGGTAAGGACAGCGGGCAGCACGGCGGGCAGCAGAATACGCCGCATCACCGTCCATTCAGAGAGCTGTAACACCCGCGCCACGTTGAGATAATCCTGCGGAATGCGCTGCACGCCTTCGGCGGTGTTGATGATCATCGGCCAGATGGAACAGATGAAAATGGTCCAGCTGGCCGCCGGCTCGGCGCGCTGAAACAGCAGCAGGCCAATCGGCAGCCAGGCCAGCGGACTCACCGGGCGCAGCAGGGCGATAACCGGATTGCCCATCCGGGCGAGAAAGGTGAACCGTCCCAGCAGAAAGCCTGCCGGAATGCCCACCAGCGCGGCGAGGCCAAAGCCGATGGCGACGCGCTGCAGCGAAGCCAGCACGTTCCAGCCGATGCCCTGGTCGTTGGGGCCGTTGCTGTAGAACGGATCGGCGAACAGGGTCTGCGCGGCCTGCCAGGTCACGTAAGGCGACGGAAACGCCGGTTCCGCCAGCGCGGCGAGCTGCCACACCAGCAGGAGCAGCAGCAGGCCGCCCGCGGCCGGAATGGTGCGCTGCAGCAGAGGCCGCAGACGCGCCGGACGGGGCGCGATTTTTGGGGTGACCTGTAACGGGATCACGGTGGCACGGCTCGGGGGGTTCACCGGCTGCGCCACGGCGCGCGCGTCAGTTTTCATAACGACCTCTCTTAACGTTTGATAGCGAAACTGGCGGCGTAGGCGGCAGGGTCACTGCCATCCCAGACTTTGCCGTCGATCAGGGTGCTGCTGCGCATCTCACTGGCGGGCACGGCAACCTGCCCCACCGCGCTGGCCGCCTCTTTATAGATATCGAGGCGGTTGATCTGGCGGGCCACCGCGAGGTAATCGGGATCGTGGGTGAGCAGGCCCCAGCGTTTCATCTGGGTCAGGAACCACATGCCGTCGGAGAGCCACGGAAAACTGACGTTGCCGTTGTCGAAAAAGCGCATCGGATGGGCGTCCTGCCACGTCTGGCCCAGACCGTTCTCATACTGGCCCAGCATCCGCCCCTGCAGCGTGTCGACGCGGGTGTTGATCCAGGCGCGTCCGGCCAGCACCTGCGCGGTTTCGCGGCGGTTATCGTCTGAGGCGTCGATCCAGCGCGCGGCGTCCAGCACGGCGGCGGTCAGCGCACGGGCGGTGTTGGGGTTCTCTTTCACCCACTGCGCGCGGGTGCCGAGCACTTTCTCCGGATGCTCCGGCCAGATCTGCTGGCTGGTGGCGGCGGTAAAGCCGATGCTGTCGCTGATGGCACGCTGGTTCCACGGCTCACCGACGCAGAAGCCGCTCATGTTGCCGATCTTCATGTTCATCACCATCTGCGGCGGCGGCACAACCACGGTGCGGATATCCTCAAATGGATTAATTCCGGCACTGGCCAGCCAGTAGTAGAGCCACATCGCATGGGTGCTGGTGGGAAAGGTGTGGGCGAAGGTCAGACTGCCTTTGGGGCGGCTGTCGACCGCCTTTTTCAGGCTCGCCAGATCGGTCACGCCCTGGCCCTTCAGCTGGTTCGACAGGGTAATGGCCTGGCCGTTATGGTTGAGAGTCATCAGGTTGGCCATGTCGTGCTGTGGCCCCGCCACGCCGAGCTGCAGCGCGTAGATCATGCCGTAAAGCACGTGCGCCGCATCCAGTTCACCGGAGGTCAGCTTGTCGCGCACCGCCGCCCAGCTTGCCTCTTTGCTGACCTGCAGCGTCAGGCCATACTTTTTGTCGAAGCCTTTCACCGACGCCATCACCACTGGTGCACAGTCGGTCAGCGGAATAAACCCGACACGCACCTGCGCTTTTTCCGGCGCGTCCGACCCGGCCGCCCAGACCGCATTGCGTAATCCCGGAATGATCCAGGCTGCGCCCAGCGCCGCGCCGGAAAGCAGTGCCTGACGTCGTGTCAGTGAAAATGACGGTTTGCTCATCATGTTGCCCCTGAACAGAAATAAAAAAAGGCGTCCTCCGACAGACCGAAGCCTGCGGATGGACGCCTTTATCCAAAGCACTGATCCCACCGCCATTGGCGGGCGCAATGCATACTCTCTGTAAGGTTAAAGCAAAGGGTGTGCCAGTTTTTTCAACGCCGTCAATGGCGGTTCACCGGCCTCCCTCTGCTGAAAATCTGACCGTTTTTGCACGTTTGTGACGCAGGTTGCGCACGGCGGTTGTGCAGCTACCTCTTCCGGGTTAGCTGCGCAGCGTCGCGGCGACCGCCAGCACCGCCTGCGCGATCTCCACGATCCGCTTGTTCTGATTCATGGCACTTTTGCGCAGCGCCTGCCAGGCGGCCTCTTCGCTGAACCCCTGCTGCTGCATCAGCCAGTGTTTGGCCTGATCGACCACCCGCCGCTCATCGAGAGAGGCGCGCATCGATGCCAGCTCATCCGCCTGCTGCTGCAGACGCTGCGACTGCTCGCTAATCAGCGACAGCACCGAGCGCCCGAGCTGGGGTGCCAGTCCGTCACTGTCGAGCGCCGCCGCGCCGGGCAGCCAGTCAGCGCCGGAAACATAGAGCGCAAAGGTGCTCTCCCCCTGGACAACCTGCCCTGTCGCCTGCTGCTGCGCCTGATCGATGGCCGCGCGACAGCGCTGCATCAGCGTGGCCGTCAGGGCATCCTCCAGCGTTTTCATCTGATCCAGCCGCTCTGAGAGCAGAGAAAACCAGTGCAGTGCACCGTTCTCCTCACAGGGGCCACCGGTGCAGGCGATACGCCGCAGACGTTCGATGTCCCGGCTGGCCTGGGCCAGCGGCTGCCAGCGTTCACAGGCGGTGCTGTCGGCAAACTGCCGGAAGGTGGTAAAACTCTGCTCCTGCGCCGCAATCAGCGCCACCATCTGGCTGCGCTGCCCGTCGGTGAACTGTCGCGCCGCAAAACCGGCGGAGCCGATAGCCCGCTCCTGCCCGGCCAGCTCTTTGCCCTGCATAAAACTGAACAGGGCGATCAGCGCGCGGGAGATGTCGGGATGGCTGGCGGTGTCGGCCGCTTCAAACACCAGATTCAGTAAGGTGCGGATCACCTGATTAAAGGCGGCCATCGCGGCGGCCTGCTCACGTTCACGCTGGCTGATCTGCTCACGCAGCGCGGGTAACCCCTCCAGCGCCTGCAGGGCGGTGGCAATCAGGTTGCAGAAGCGGCTGAAGCCAGGCTGGGCCACGGCGGGCGGAAGGGCCTGATAAAAGTGCTGCAGCGCCTCACTCACCGCCTGCTGACGGGCGCCACGCTCTGCGCTGAACAGCGCACCGTCCGAACAGAGCCAGAGGTTAGTGGCGCCGCGTTCCCGCTGCAGCCGATGAACCAGTTCGCTGACGGCGGCCATCAGCTCGCCGGTCTGAAGCAGCCGCTGCAGGCTGGCGATATCGCTCTCACGTGAAGCCTGCAGCCAGGCCAGGGCGTCAGCCATTTTTCATCTCTCCGCGCCGTAAAATCCTTCTGAAGCAAAAGGCGTGCCGCTTTCCGAAAAAAAGCGGCATAAACCGCCCCGGAAATTCTGATTTTGAAAAGATTCTTTTCCTGCGCCAGGAAAATTTTCCGGCAACAAAAGGTTAGTGATACTTAATAGTTTCCCATCGAACCCATTACGTGTCAGAATGGGAAGCCACGTTATCAATCAGTTTGTCTGTGCGATCATTCAGTTCGCTTTAACTATCACTTTATTCGCGGCTTTTTTCAGGGCGTATCACGCCCCGGAACCGCCCGCTATCACGCATCGGCAGCAGGCGCAATGGTTTGAAATCTCAAAAGTCTTAGGTAGACTAAACGCGTTACTATCCCGATGTAATCTGACCGTTTTTTAACAAACAGACTTTCAGCACGATGCGGCGCCTGAATCAGCGTTTTCTGCATCGGGTTTGGCAATATGCAGATACTTTGATGAGATCACGAGGAACATGGTGAAAAAGAGTCTTGCGTTAACGCTGCTGGCGGTACTTACCCTGGCAGGCTGTAAGGCCCCGCCGCCGCCCGTCACTGACGATACGCTGGTCACCAGCGAAATTAACGGCGTCAAACTGGTCCATCGACACGCTGTCGCGGCACCCACTGCCTTTGAGCCGGTCAATCAGACCTGGCGTGCGCTTTATGGCGCCTCCGTGATGACCTCCCCCGACTACGGCGGCAAGGTGGTTCGCTATCTCGAAACGGGTAAACCGTTTGAAGTATTAGGCAATGTAGAACACAGCTGGCTGGCGATTGCTGACCAGGCTGATGGCCCGTTAATCGGTTACGTCCCACTGAAAGCGGGCGTGGAGAGCAGTCGTTACGACGCCACCGTGCAGAGCGATCGCCCCCGTCCCCGCAAAGCGAAACAGGTCTGTGTGGCCGTCGGCGGCGCCAGCAAAGCCTGCCGCACTAACGATACCGCGACCTGGATCTTAGACTGACTATGAAATCCGGCGCATATTGCCCGCAGCACCGTCCCGTGCTGCGGGCACAGGCATTTGCCATTAGCTGGAAGATCACACTGTAATGACTGTGGAATCCCCTGCGCGTGAGGCGTCCCCCTCAGGCAATGAGAATCTGTTACTTCAGGCTGCAGCCCCCCTGCTGAACGCGGTGGTGCAGATTCGTCAGGCAGCCACCCATGACGACCCTGCCGGGCTGCGTCAGTCTCTGATCGATGAAATCCGTCAGTTCGAACAGCGCTGCAAACAGGCCGGACTGCCGTTTGAGATGATTATCGGCGCGCGTTACTGCATCTGCAGCGCGCTGGATGAAGCGGCAGCCCAGACCCCCTGGGGCACCCGCGGCGTCTGGTCGGGCAACGGCATGCTGGTCACCTTTCATAATGAAAGCTGGGGCGGCGAGAAATTTTTTCAGCTGCTGTCACGCATTTCGCAGAGCCCGCAACAACATCTCTGGCTGCTGGAGGTGGTTCACTACTGCCTGCTGCTGGGCTATGAGGGGCGCTATCGCGGCAGCGAAAATGGCCGAACCCAGTGCGACGGCATCCGTAAACGCCTGAAAACCCTGATAGATGAAACCCGCGCGCAGCGCGAATCCCCGCAACCGCCGCTGGTGGAGGTGCATCCGCTGGTGAGCACCCTCGCCCGCCCGATGGTGCCGCTCTGGGCGTGCGCCATGCTGGTCGCGCTGGTCGGCTGTCTGATCTACAGTGGCCTGAACTGGCGACTCGGCAATGCGGCGGAGCCGCTGCTGCGCACCATTTATCAGACGCCGCTGCCGCAGATCACCGCCGGACGCCGCCCCTCTTCGCCGCAGGCGCTGCTCGATCTGCGTCAGCGCCTGAACGATGTCATCGCGGCCGGTCAGCTCGAAGTCAGCGATGGCGCCTTTGGCAGTAAAGTGATTATCCCGGCGGATAAACTGTTTGCCCAGCAGGGTACGGTCATCAATCCGGTAGGCCGGGCGCTGCTGGCCCGTGTC
The DNA here is from genome assembly GCF_008631515.1 of Pantoea sp. M_10. NCBI lineage: Bacteria > Pseudomonadati > Pseudomonadota > Gammaproteobacteria > Enterobacterales > Erwiniaceae > Pantoea > Pantoea sp. M_10. The sequence goes on from NZ_VWUL01000001.1 coordinate 542,069, forward strand.
TCAACCGCGATGAATGATGTGAAAGGCACCATTCTGGTGTCGGTGTTCACCGACGATCATCCGGTAGATAACAGCCGCTTTGCCTCCAGCTACGAGTTCTCCTTTGCCCGCGCCCGCGCCATCACCCAGCTTCTGCAGGTGCAGCTGGCTGACGGCCATACGGTTCGCTCTGAAGGCCGCGGCGACAGCGACCCGCTGCTGCCCAACGACAGCAGCGAAAACCGGACCCGCAACCGCCGCGTAGAGATCACCCTTTTTGCCGCGCCTGAAACGCTCAGTAATCACCAGGGAGCCCGATAATGCGCGCCTCACTTCGTCTGTTGTTAACCCACCGCCTGCTGTGGAGTTTTATCGGCGTCACGGCGCTGAGCTGCCTGGTCTGGATGCTGGGACCGTTCTGGACATGGGACGAGTCACGTCCTCTGGAACCGGCGCTGCCCCGCCAGCTCACCGTCGGCGCACTCTTTTTTCTCTGGATCCTGTTCCAGCTGATCCCGTCACTCTATCGCGCCTGGTTTAACAGCCGCCTGCTGACGCAGCTCCAGCTGGCCGACAATGAAGATCCGGCCGAGCGTCAGATGACCGAAGAGCGGCTCAATCAGCGCTTCAGTGAAGCCGTGATGCAGCTGAAACGCACGCAGTTTGGCCGCCGCCACAGTGGCGGCTGGCTGGCGCGCGTCAACGCCAGCTACCTCTATCAGCTTCCCTGGTATCTGGTGATGGGGGCGCCCGGTGCCGGTAAGACCACCGCGCTGCTGAATGCGGGGCTGGACTTTCCGCTGACCGACACGCTGGGGAAAAATGCCATTCGCGGCGTCGGCGGCACCCGCAACTGTGACTGGTGGTTTACCGACAGCGCCGTGCTGATTGATACCGCCGGTCGCTATGCGCTGCAGGAGAGCCAGCGCGTGCGCGACGCCGCGGAGTGGCACAGTTTTATCAATCTGCTCAAACGCTACCGCACCCGCCAGCCGATTAACGGCGTCATCATGACCATCAGCGTCGCTGACCTGTTGAGTGACTCAGCCGAGGCGCGTTTCGCTCAGGCAAGTGCCCTGCGTGAGCGCATGGCCGAACTGCATCAGCAGACCGGCATTCATTTCCCGGTCTATGTAATGGTGACCAAAACCGACCTGCTGAAAGGCTTTATGAGCTATTTTGGCTCGATGGATAAGGCGCGGCGTGACGCCATCTGGGGCTTCACGTTTAACCGTGAACCGGGCAAATCGCCAAAGAGTGACTGGCATCACCACTTTGGTCAGCAGTTTCAGCGGCTGGAGCAGCAGCTTCAGCAGCAGCTGGCGGATCAGATGACCCAAGAGCGCGACCTGAACCAGCGCGCGGAGTGTTTCCTCTTCCCGCAGGAGTTCGCTTCACTGCGTCCGCTGCTGAACGAATATCTGGATATCGTCTTTTCTGACCATCAGGATGCGGTGGCCTGGAGTCCGCGTGGCCTCTTCTTCACCAGCGGCACCCAGGAGGGGCTGCCCTTTGATCGGGTGATGGGTGAACTGAGCCGTAAGCTGCAGTTGCGCCAGGCGGGCGATCACTCCATCGCGGCGTGGGACAGCGTTAACCGCAGCCGCCCCATCCCCGGCAACAAAGGCCAGAGCTTCTTTATCCGCGATCTGCTGAGCGATCTGATTTTTAAAGAGAGCGGCCTGGCGGGCAGCAATCGCCGCTGGGAGTACCGCAATCAGCTGTTCCACTGGATTGGCTACGGTGTGCTGGCGGGCGCGCTGTTGATCGCCTCCAGCCTGTGGTGCCTCAGCTACTATCAGAATCAGCACTATCTGCAGGAGGTGGCGGCACGGGTGCCGGCCATCCGGTCGCAGAGTCAGCAGGTCATTCATCAGCCTGCAGATAATATTTTTGATCTGCTACCCTTTCTGAATAACCTGGTGAAGCTGCCGCTCTCGCCGCGTTTTTCTCTCGATAATCCACCGCTTACTATGCGGGCGGGCTTATATCGCGGGAGTCAGGTGAGCGATGCGGCCTGGGTGCTGTATCAGAATGCACTCAAGTCGCTGCTGCTGCCGCGCGTGGCCCAGCAGATCACCAATATCCTGCGCAACGATCCGGGTGACGATAACGCCTATAGCCGCAATGCGCTGCGCGCTTATCAGATGCTCTATCAGCCGCGTAATTATGATGGCGAATTTTTACGGGCCTGGCTGCTGCAGAACTTACAGCGCTCGCTGCCCGATTCGGTCAGCGCCCGCGACCTTCAGCAGCTCGACTGGCACCTGAGCCAGCTGCTGGATCAGCAGATTCAGTCGTCGCCCTATGCCCGCGACAACGCCCTGATGATGCGTAAACTGGCGGAAAATCTGAACATTGCGGGCCAGTCGGGCCCGGTGCTGGCGGCGACGCCCCGGCACGCTGCCCCGCAATTTTCCTCGCATAGCGAGTAATGGTGAGGTAAACATGGCTGCTTACACGGCCCCCGGCTGGTATGGCAAGCTGCCGTCGACCGGTGACTTTCTGCACCATCGACTGAGCGAACAGCAGATTAGTCCCTGGAATCACTGGTTTCAGCAGGGACTGATGCACTGGCATCAGCAGGCGTATGCGATCAGCGCGAATTTTCTCCACGCGCCGGTGTGGAACTTTGTTCTGCCGGTGACGGCCACCCGGCCACAGATACAGATGGGCTGCCTGCTGCCCTCCTGTGACCGCGTCGGACGCGCCTGGCCGCTGCTGGCCCTGCACAGTTTTCCGCTGGCGCAGTGGCATCCGGCGCAGCTGCGGATCTCCGGTGACTGGTTTCAGGATCTGGGCGCCACGCTGTTACGGGCGGTGCAGACGCCGCTGAACGGCGAGCAGCTGGAGCAGGCGATTCAGGCGCTGCCCCCGCTGCTGGTGCCCGCCCGCAAGCCGTCTGAAATCATGGATGTGATCGGTTTTCAGGACCTGCCCTGCACGCTGAGCTGGCGTGAAGTGGCGGAGCGCTTCGACCCGCAGCAGCATATGAGCTACTGGTGGAGTAATCGCAGTGACGGGTTTGTGCATGCGACCCACAAGCATAGCGGCAACCTCACCGCGCAACTGTTTTCGTTACTGTTCAACCCGGCGGCAGGTTCACAGCCGGGACGTAATGGCCTCTATCCGCCGATGTTCGAATGAGGCCGGATGCGTTTGCCGTTTAATCTGGGATAACTCATGCAATTTACCATTGTGCAGTGCACTACGGATGTTCCGGTCAAAAGCGTCGCGTTTCAGCCGCCTGGCGGCACCATTGGTCGCAGTCAGGATAATGATCTGGTGCTGCCCGATGAAACGCGCGCCATTTCGCGTCTGCAGGCGCTGGTTCATCTGTCGCAGGAGGGCGAGTGTCGCCTGACCAATCAGGGCAGCGTGACGCCAGTGGAGCACAACGGCATTACCCTGGGACGCGGCATGCAGGTGCTGCTGAAACATGGCGATGCGCTGCGGATCGGCGATTATGCGCTGGAAGTGCGCGACCCTGCCTGCCACGCCGCCCAGAGCGATCCGCTGGCGCTGTTTGCCGGTGACAGTGCACAGCCCGCCAATCCGCTCGGCATTCACGAACATCACGACATTGAGGCGCGGCTGCTGGTCAGCGAGGCGGCGCCCGCCCGCCACGAACGCCACAGCGATGCGCGGCTGGCCATCGACCCGCAGGCGAGTGAGCCACGCCGCACCCTGACAGCCCAGCCGGTGGATCAGGATCGGCTCATCGCCGCGCTGCTGGACGGTATGGGGCTGAGCAACGGGCACGCCACGCCGATTGATGAAGAGCAGATGCGGATTACGGGCCGGATGCTGAGCCTCTTCTCGCAGGGCACGGTCGCGCTGCTCTCCTCACGCTCCATTCTCAAGCGCGGCGTGAAGGCAGACATGACGATGATCCTCAACGAGGCCAACAACCCGTTTAAGATCCTGCCCTCCGGAAAGACCGTGCTGATGCAGATGTATCAGAGCCAGATGCCGGGCTTTATGCCGCCGGAACAGGCGGTGCGCGATGCGCTGGTCGATCTGCAGGCCCACCAGCTGGGCATGATTGCCGGCATCCGCGCCATCATCGCCGCGATGCTGCAATCCTTTAATCCGCAGCGGCTGGAGGAGCAGGCGCGCGCCGACGGCGTGGTCTCTAAACTGCCCTTCTCCACCGTGAAGAAAGCGGCGCTGTGGGACTACTTTATCCGTAACTATCAGCGCACCGCCGGGGAGATCGAGGATGATTTCCATACGCTGTTTGGCGAAGCGTTTCTTCATGCTTATGACATGGAAGTTAATCAGTATAAAGATTCTCAGACGCGGGTAGATGAAGCATGAAGATTGTGTTTGCCAGTCGCTGCCAGCAGGGACTTCGCGATGAGAATCAGGATCGCACCGGCGCTGAACTGGATGACCATAAAGCCTGTTTTGTGGTGTGCGATGGCGTCGCCGGTCTGCCGGGCGGCGAGATGGCGGCTCAGCTGGTGCGCGACACCCTGCTGAGTCAGTTGCAGGCGTACGACGCCTTTACCCCGGAAATCACCCATCAGGCGATTGAGCAGTGCCGTCTGGCGCTGCATGAGGCACAGGGTAAAAATCCGAAATTTTCACGCATGAGCACCACGCTGGCGGCCCTGTTTATTGACCGTAAAAAACAGCGTGCATGGTGGGCCCATGCGGGTGACAGCCGGGTTTACCACTTCCGCCGGGGGGTGCTCAACGAGGTGACCCGTGACCACAGTCTGGCGCAGCAGCTGAAAGAAGCAGGCTATGAAAATACCGGCATTAACAGTAATTTACTTTATAATGCGCTCGGTGCTGAGCCGCCTCGCTTAGTGAGCTTTTCACAGGAGATGGCGCTGGAGGATGGTGACGCGTTTCTGGTCTGTACCGACGGCTTCTGGCTGAATCTGACCACCGGCGAAATGGAACAGGCGCTGCGCATGGTGAATGCCTGCGAAGAGTGGCTGGCGCTGATGGAGCAGGCGGTCAGCCGCAACGTTAAAAAAGATAATCTCAGCGCACTGGCGGTCTGGATTGGTGAGCCGGAAGAGGCCACGCTGCTCTATTCACTGGCTGATTCGGCGCGCTTTCTGCCGCCTCGTTTTTGATTCCAAGGATCCTTATGAAACTGTGGTTGCCCGGCATCATCACTCTGCTGATTGCCTTTCACGCCCAGGCTGAAAATTATCGTGTGGTCTACTCCCCCAGCCTGGAGCTGGAGGTTTATATCGATGATGTGGTCAGCAAAGCGCCTGACGACTGGTGTAAAGAGACGCTGCCGCTGCGCATCGTCTCTGGCAAGAGTAAGGATTCGGCGGTGCTGACCACCTTTTTGCCGCGCGTCGGCACCCTGCTCGCCAACCAGTGCGGCCTGCTGGATGTGCTGCCCTGGCAGATGACCAGTAAAGAGGGAAGCGTGCTGGCCAGCGGCAGCGCCAGCAAGCTGCAGAACTGGCGGCCTATCGTGATGGCTGATGCCACCGCCAGCGCCAGTGAGAGCAACGCCGCGCCGCTGGACCTGTCGCGGCCGGCTGACAGCACGCCGCTGCAACACTTTGATCTGCCCAGCGGCTGTCATTTTCGTACCGCCTGGGATGAACATGCTCACACCCTGTTTATCCCGGACGTCAGCAAGCAGCAGTGCTCGCCGGATGGCTGGGCAGAAGGCAAAAGTGAGATGACGCTGGTTACACCGGATCAGAAGACGCCGGTCGCCGTCACCTTCTATCAGGGCTATCCCATCGCCAACCTGACGATCCCGGACAGCCGGCTGGAAGTGATTGCCGCCAATAATCAGCGCATGATCGTGACCCGGGCGGATGCCGCAGAGAGCTGGCTGGTGCTGCCCTTTGATGACCAGCATCACGTCTGGCGCTTCAACGGGGCCCTGTTAATCAAAATGGATAAGAATGCTGCGCAGCAGAGTGCTGACGCTGTGAAATCGCGGGTCGATACCTTGCGCAGCCAGTGGGCGCCCTATTTCATGCCACAGCAAAAAGTGAATGTGTTACTCATCGACACCCTGCACGCGGATCTGGTTGATCCTGCCATTGGTGCCTGGCGTAACATCAATTAATTACCGCGCAGCCTGGCGAGCAGGCCGTGTACAGAGAGTTCACTATGTCGGCAAATGAAAATCCGAAAACCATTCCGAATGCCCTGCCTGACGGATACCGTTTTAACGAGTTTGAGATCAAGGAAGTGATTGGCGGCGGCGGCTTCGGCATCGTCTATCGCGCCTGGGATCATCAGCTTGAACGCACCATCGCCATTAAAGAGTATATGCCGGTGTCGCTGGCCGTCCGTGCTGCGGATCTCACCCTGGAATTGCGCGGTGAGCGTTTTCAGAAGCTCTTTAATGCCGGTCTGAACAGCTTTATTCAGGAAGCGCGCCTGCTGGCCCGCTTTAACCATCCGGGCCTGCTGCACGTGCTGCGCTTCTGGGAGCAGAACGGCACGGCCTATATGGGCACGCTCTATTACAGCGGCATGACCCTGAAGGAGTGGCAGCTCACCAGCCCGGAGTCGATCTCTGAAGCCTGGATACGCCGCCTGCTGCCTCCGCTGCTGGGGGCGATCAGCACCATTCATCAGGCGGGCTATCTGCATCGCGATATCTCGCTCGACAATATCCAGATTCAGGAGAATCAGCTACCGGTGCTGCTCGATTTCGGCTCGGCGCGCAAAGAGATTGGCAACCTCTCTGATGAAACGGAAATCATGCTCAAACCCGGTTTTGCGCCGATTGAGCAGTACAGCGAAGAGGGGGAAGTTGAACAGGGCCCGTGGACCGACATCTACGCGCTGGGCGCGGTGCTGCACAGCCTGATTACCCATAATCCGCCGCCGGTCAGCGTGGTGCGCTGTATTGAGGATAACTATCAGCCGCTGGTGGAACGTCAGCCGGAGGGCTACTCTCTGCCGCTGCTCCATGCGATTGACTGCGCGCTGGCGATGAAGCCGGGCGATCGCCCGCAGACGATTGATGCCTTTGCGGCGCTGATTGATCTGCCGGTCAGCGATGTGGAAGCCGTGGTCAACAGCTTCCCGGTTCCCGGTGAACCGCCTGCTGCGCGGGTGGAGGAGCCGGTCGAGGCCGCGCCGCCGGTGGTGATGGCCATGAATCACGCCGCGGCGTCGGCTGAACCGGTGACGCCGCGCACGACGCGCCGGCTGTCGCCCGCCCTGCTGGCACTGGCTGCGGTGGCGGTGCTGGCGACCGGGGCCGCCGTCTGGCTGGCGAACCGTCACAGCGCCGCGCCGGAAGCGGCAGACTCCTCAGCGGTCGTCACGCAGGCGCCCGCCTCTGCGCCGTCAGCGGCCGCCGTTCCCGCCGCGCTGGCAACCGTCTACCTTAAGCTGGAGAGCGGCGAAAGCGTGGTGCTTAACGGCCAGCCGGTGGAGGTCAAACCCGGCAGCAGTGGCTTTGCCGCGCTGAACCTGGCGGCGGGTCAGTATAAAATCGATATTCACAATGGCAGCGTGACCCACTCTCAGTCCCTGACCATTGATAAGCCCGGCACCTGGCTGATTAATCCGGGTAACTGAGTTTCGCGGGCTTGCAGCAGAAAAGAGAAAGGGCGCACGAGGATGCGCCCTTTCTTTGTTAAGAAGCAAAGCGGAAAGCGGCGTGTCAGGCCTGTTTCAGACAGGCTTGCTGTAATGTCCGCACCTGATGGGCCAGTCGGCTCAGCCCCTCTTCCTCCATGCCGCGGCGGGTCAGCTCCTCCTCCAGAGCAAACAGATACTGTGCATTCGAGCCGAGCGGGCCGCTGGCCACGGCAATTAACGGCGCAACCGCATCCGGACAGGAGTCCGACTCATACAAAGGATGACGCGGGTCCATAATAAAGGTCAGCGCCGTGACGCTGCGGCCATCATCCAGCTGGAGCTCACACCAGGTAGGCAGGTAGCAGCCGGTGACCATCTCACGCTTCCACAGCAGCGTCAGCTCTTCATGCAGGCGCGCTTCCGGCAGGCGAAAGGCCAGGCCGCTGGTTCTGCCGCCCTGCTTCAGCGCCAGCATGCGGCCGGGATGGGAAGCGGTGCCGCGACCGGCAATCAGTCGCAGACAGAACGCGCGATGCCAGCCTTCCAGCGAACCGGACGCGACCTCATCCGCCTCAAAGATCGGGTTCCACATCAGCGAGCCATAGCCAAAAATCCAGACCGGGCTGTGATCGGGACGGCAGGCCAGCGTGGCGGCCAGCGACGCCGCACGCTGCTCGCAACTCCAGAGCAGCGTCTCTTCGATATCCCCGAACGACGTTTTACAATCCGCTTTTAACAGAAATTCCCGGGTAAGCAATGCGACCTCCTCAACATCAACGGCGTCCTGCGCACCAGCTCCTGTCACCTGATCGCCAGAGGCTTCTGGCGTTTCGGTCATGAAATTGACATTAATCTATTTTCGCGCGGGGTTTCAAGCGTGAGGCGGGTCGCAGCTTAAAAAAAACCAGATAAACCTGATAGCGCAGACGAAAAAAAGGGCCAGCTGATGCCGGCCCTCAGGCGGTGCGGAGAAGCAGCAGGGTTAATGCTTCGGATGCCACTTGTCGTCATCGCCTTTTTCATACTCTTTTTTGACGGCGGCCCAGGCCACTTTATGTGCCACCTCTTCCCGCGAATCATCGCCGCGTCGATCTTCCGCCTCTTTATACTGATCCCAGGCGCTGTTGAACGCCTGCTGATAGATATCCTGGGCGTGGGCGGGCAGAACGTGTTTAACGTTGTCAGGTAAATCACTTCGGCTGGCGTAAGGCATAACGGCTCCTCTGTTGACGGATTCCTGTTAAGCCTGGCGCAACTGCGCAAAATTTCAAATCGTCACTTATCCCTGTTTCAGTCTGAAAACCGCCTACAGGCGCAACAAAGGCAAATTAACTGCGGATTTTCAGGCACAGAATGCCAGGATGGTCTGGCTGATCGGGAATGTTGCAGACTGATTATTATTAGATTATTCGGGATAACTTCAGGTTAATGCAGCTTCAATCGTTTATTGCATTTTAGTAAAAAGCAGTAAATTTTTCCCTGTCGGGCCGGTGAAAAGATAAACTGCGCCCTGCTGCAAAACTGATTATATTTCTAACAGCAGTTCGCGCTGCGTCGGACAATCATTAACCAGAGAGGATGGTGAATGCCTTCACATGAAAAAACACGTCACAAGGAATTCTCGCTGATATTTCCCATTATCACGCTGGGTATCCTCTATTTTTTTGGTGCGCAGACCTCTTTTCCGGTGGTCGTCGGGATTAACCTGCTGGCGCTGGTCGCCATCCTGAGCAGCGCGTTCAGCGTGGTGCGTCACGCCGACGTGCTGGCTCACCGGCTTGGTGAACCCTATGGTTCCCTGATCCTGAGTCTCTCCGTGGTGATTCTCGAAGTGAGCCTGATCTCGGCGCTGATGGCCACGGGCGATGCGGCGCCGGGGCTGATGCGCGATACGCTCTATTCGATTGTCATGATTGTGACCGGCGGGCTGGTGGGCTTTGCGCTGCTGCTGGGAGGCAATAAGTTTGCGACTCAGTACGTTAATCTGGCCGGTGTGAAACAGTATCTGATCGCGATATTCCCGCTGGCGATTCTGGTGCTGGTCTTCCCCAACGCGCTGCCCGGCGGGAATTTCTCTGTCACCCAGGCACTGCTGATTGCGGCTATTTCAGCGGCGATGTATGGCGTTTTCCTGCTGATTCAGACGAAAACCCACCAGAGCCTGTTCGTCTATGAGCATGAGGATGAGAGTGACGATGGTGACCCGCATCACGGTAAACCCTCGGCGCACAGCAGCATCTGGCACACCGTCTGGCTGATCGTGCATCTGATTGCGGTGATTGCCGTGACCAAGATGAACGCGAATACGCTGGAAAATCTGCTGACCGAGATGAATGCTCCGGCGCAGTTCACCGGTTTCCTGGTGGCCCTGCTGATCCTCTCGCCGGAAGGCCTGGGCGCGATTAAGGCGGTGCTGATGAATCAGGTGCAGCGCGCCATGAACCTCTTCTTTGGTTCCGTGCTGGCGACCATCTCCCTGACGGTGCCGGCGGTGACCATCATCGCCACCCTGACCGGACAGGAGCTGATTTTTGGTCTGGAGCCGCCGCAGATGGTGATTATGATGGCGTCCCTGATCCTGTGTCAGATCTCCTTCTCCACCGGCCGCACCAATGTCCTGAACGGCGCGGCGCATCTGGCCCTGTTTATCGGCTATCTGATGACCATCATGCTGTAACGGCACCGGACGTCAGGCGAAAAAAAAGAGCGATTTCTCGCTCTTTTTTTATATCGCAGACTTATTTGCTGGTATCGAGTTCCGGGAAGCTTTTCACCAGATCGTCAATCGCTTTCATCTGCACCAGGAATGGCTCCAGCTTATCCAGCGGCAGTGCGGAAGGACCGTCACACAGGGCGTGGTCCGGGTCCGGATGCGCTTCGATAAACAGACCGGCAATGCCGACCGCCATACCCGCACGTGCCAGCTCACCCACCTGGGCACGACGACCGCCTGATGCCGCACCAAACGGATCGCGGGTCTGCAGCGCATGGGTCACGTCGAAAATGACCGGGCTGTTTCGGGTCACTTTCTTCATCACGTTGAAACCGAGCATGTCCACAACCAGGTTGTCGTAACCGAAGTTGCTGCCGCGATCGCACAGGATAACCTGCTCGTTGCCGCCTTCTGCAAACTTATCCACGATGTTACCCATCTGGCCAGGGCTGACGAACTGCGGCTTCTTGACGTTGATCACGGCACCGGTTTTCGCCATCGCTTCCACCAGATCCGTCTGACGCGCCAGGAAGGCGGGCAGCTGGATCACATCGACCACTTCAGAAACCGGCTGCGCCTGAGCGGCTTCATGGACATCGGTGATGATCTTCACACCGAACGTCTGCTTCAGCTCCTGGAAAATCTTCATTCCCTCTTCCAGGCCCGGGCCACGGTAAGAGTGAATCGAGGAACGGTTTGCTTTATCAAAGGACGCCTTGAATACGTAAGGAATACCCAGCTTACCGGTGACGTTCACGTAGTGTTCGCAGATACGCATCGCCAGGTCACGGGACTCCAGCACGTTCATCCCGCCAAACAGCACAAACGGCAGATCGTTTGCTACTTTGATATCACCAATACTCACGACTTTCTGTGTCATGCCCTTTCCTTTTCAGTGGGTCCGCTTAGTGCAGCGTGACCTGTTTTTGTTCGATTGCATGAATCTGAACTTTGATCATTTCGCTGACCGGGTCTTCAGGACACTGCTCAACGAAGTACGTTAAATCATTCAGCGCGATATGTTCGCACTCCAGCTGCGCGTAAATCAGACCGCGATCGCGGATCTCATAGGGATCGTCAGGGTCGATACGCAGCAACACCTGACTGACGTTCAGCGCCAGCTCCATCTTCTTCTCTTCCATTAGCGCCGCTTTCAGGGTATCGAGCATCTTGCGCATCACGGTGACGGTTTTGGCTTCGTCGAGATCGTCATCATACAGGCGTGCGGTCGGGCTGATATTGCCCTTGAGCCACACTTCCAGCGTGTGCCGGTCGAGGGTTTCCCCGTTAAACGGATTGATCATCCACTTGTCGCCATCAATCCAGTCCGCACGCAGAATCAGCTGTGTCGGGAAGATCACCGGCATCAGCGGCAGGTCCAGCTCGGCCGCGATGTGCAGCAGAATGATGCCCAGTGAGACCGCGGTGCCCTGACGGGTCCGCAGAACGTTATCGATCCACAGCGCATCAGAGAGATTGTAGACACCGCTGGCACCGCCAAATCCCCACTGGCGATAGAAGAGCTCCAGCAGCTTTTCGAGCTGCAGATCGGCATCTTCCGTGTGGCTGACATAATCACGGGCTTCGGCGACTAACGCCGCCAGCTGCGCTTCCACCGAGATCGCCGGAAAATCGGCGCGGATGGCTTGCGTTGCGCCAATCACCGCTTCACACAGCGGTGTCTGGCTGAAATCTAATTGTTCGGTCGAGGTCATGCTATCCCCATAACGGCATTTTGGTCAGCGCCAGCGTAATGATGGTCACCAGGGCGATTAACGCCACCAGAAAAGCGATCCAGCGGGTGCGATCAGTGCGTGGACGGCGACTCAATGCCACAAATCCTAAGGCGATGTAGATGATAACCGCTAAAAGCTTCTCCGTCAGCCAGCTTCCTTGCGGTGTGAAGGGATAGAAGTGAGTAATCATCACCAGCGCGACGCCGCTCAGCAGTAACAGGGTGTCATTGACGTGCGGCAGAATGCGGACCCAGCGCCGCGTCAGCAGGGGTGAGCCGCGCCGCAGCCAGTAAAAACGCAGCAGAAACAGCGTTACGGTGATCCAGACCGTCACCAGGTGAAGATTTTTAATCCGGGGATAAAAAGCGATCATGCTGCGTCCTTTTCTCAAGCGCTTTCAGGTAAGAAGTTGTCCCAGGGTCACGCGCGGGTTGCCGCCGTAATCTTCAAGGGTTTCGACGGCCTGATAGCCGTTTTGCTGCATCAGCGCTGCCACCGCCTCGCCCTGCTGCCAGCCATGTTCCAGCAGCAGCCAGCCTCCCGGCAGCAGCCACGCGGGGGCCTGCTCGATCAGCGTGCGCAGATCGGCCAGCCCCGCTTCGTCGGCGACCAGCGCACTGCGCGGCTCAAAGCGCACGTCGCCCTGCGCCAGATGACTGTCGCTGGCATCGATATAGGGCGGGTTACTGACGATGAGCGCAAACCGCTGCGGCGGCAGGGAGCGAAACCAGTGACTGAGCAGAAAGGTGGTATTGGTGAGGTTAAGCGCCTGCGCATTCGTGCGGGCCAGGGCGACGGCGGCGTCAATCCGGTCCACGCCCGTCACCTGACAGTCGGGACGCTCGCTGGCCAGCGCCAGTGCAATCGCCCCGGTGCCGGTGCCCATATCCAGAATCGCCGCCGGGGTGGCAGGCAGACGCGTCAGCGCCTGCTCCACCAGCAGTTCAGTATCAGGACGCGGGATCAGCGTGGCGTCATTGACGCGCAGCGGCAGCGACCAGAACTCCCGTTCGCCCACCAGATGCGCCACCGGTTCGCCCCGGGCACGACGTGCCAGCAGGCTATCCAGCTGCGCGCGCTGTGCTTCCGAGAGCACGGTCTCATCGAAGGCGATCAGCCAGCTGCGCGATTTACCGGTCACGAAACCTAGCAGGATCTCCGCGTCACGCTTCGGGCTGTCGCCACCACACAGCGTGGCGGTCGCCTGTTTCAGCCAGTGACGAATATCCATTAATCCTGACCAGCCAGCGCCGCCAGCTGATCCGCTTGGTACTCCTGCACAATTGGTTCGATCAGGCTGTCGATTTTACCTTCCATCACTTCATCCAGACGGTAGATGGTCAGGTTGATGCGGTGGTCGGTCACGCGCCCCTGCGGGAAGTTATAGGTACGGATGCGGTCGGAACGATCGCCACTGCCCAGCAGGTTGCGGCGGGTGCTGGCTTCCGCCGCGTGACGGCGGGCCATTTCGGCGGCGTGAATGCGCGCGCCCAGCACGGCCAGCGCTTTGGCTTTGTTTTTATGCTGTGAACGTTCGTCCTGACACTCCACCACGATGCCGGTTGGCAGGTGGGTAATACGGATCGCGGAGTCGGTGGTGTTGACGTGCTGACCGCCTGCGCCCGATGAGCGGAAGGTGTCAATCTTCAGATCGCCGGCATTGATCTCCGGCAGTTCCGCTTCCGGGATCTCCGGCATTACGGCGACCGTACAGGCCGAGGTGTGGATACGACCCTGTGATTCCGTTTCCGGTACGCGCTGCACGCGGTGTCCGCCAGATTCAAATTTCATGCGGCCATAGGCACCCTCTCCGGTCACCCGGGCAATCACCTCTTTGTATCCGCCGTGCTCACCGTCGTTGGCACTGACGATCTCCACACGCCAGCGGCGGCCTTCAGCATAGCGGCTGTACATGCGGAACAGATCGCCCGCGAAGATCGCCGCTTCATCACCGCCGGTACCGGCGCGCACTTCAACGAAACAGGCGCGTTCATCATCGGGATCTTTTGGCAGCAACAGCACCTGCAGCTGCTGCTCCAGAGTTTCGCCCTTCTCGCGCGCTGCCTGTAACTCCTCCTGCGCCATGTCGCGCATTTCGGGATCATCGAGCATCTGCTGCGCGGTTTCGATATCTTCCTGCACCTGCTGCCAGTCGCGGAAGCAACGGGTTACATCGGTCAGCTGAGCATATTCGCGTGACAGCGCACGGAAACGCTCCTGATCGGCAATCACGCCAGCATCCCCCAGCATCGCTTCCACTTCTTCGTGGCGCTCCTGCAGGGCTTCCAGCTTGGCAACTATAGAGGTCTTCATTAAATGTGGGATTCCCGTAAACAGGTGGCGACAGCAGTGTGCCTAATCGAGACCCAGGCTGTCGCGTAAAATCTGCAGGCGTTCATTATCGCCGTCGCGGGCGGCCTGCTGAAGTGATTTGGTTGGGGCATGTATTAAACGGTTGGTCAGCTTGTGCGCCAGTTCCTGCAGAACTTTCTGCGGATCGGTGCCCTGCTGCAGCGCCTGCAGCGCACGGCCTTCCAGCTCAGCGCGGATCTCATCCGCCTGAGAGCGATATTCCCGGATGGTGTTCACCGCGCCCTGCGAGCGCAGCCACGCCATAAATTCGCTGCTTTCCTGCACCACGATGCTTTCGGCCTGCACTGCCGCCGCTTTGCGCTGCGCCAGGTTCTGCTCGATAATCGCCTGCAGATCGTCCACGCTGTAGAGATAGGCGTTAGGCAGATCGCCCACTTCCGGCTCGACGTCGCGCGGGACGGCAATATCCACCAGCAGCATCGGCTTATTACGACGCGCTTTCAGGGCGCGCTCCATCATCCCCTTACCGATAATCGGTAACGGACTGGCGGTGGAGGAGATAATAATGTCCGCCTCGGCCAGACGGGCGTCGATCTCCGCCAGGGTAATCACCTCGGCACCCACTTCCGACGCCAGCGTTTCGGCGCGCTCGCGGGTGCGGTTGGCGATGATCAGATTTTTGACCTGGTGTTCGCGCAGGTGGCGGGCCACCAGCTCGATAGTCTCACCGGCGCCGACCAGCATGACATTGACGGTGGAGAGTGATTCAAAGATCTGACGGGCCAGCGTACAGGCCGCGAACGCCACCGAGACGGCATTGGCACCGATGTCGGTTTCTGTGCGCACGCGTTTCGCCACCGAGAAGGTTTTCTGGAACATGCGCTCCAGTTCACTGCTCAGCGCCTGACCACGTGAGGAGTCGGCAAACGCTTTTTTCACCTGACCGAGGATCTGGGGTTCGCCCAGCACCAGGGAATCGAGTCCGCTGGCGACCCGCATCAGGTGGCTGACCGCCTCATTATCCTGATGCCAGTAGAGGCTGTTACGCACATCCTCTTCATTCAGCTGATGATAATTGCACAGCCAGCTCACCAGACGCGCCTGTAAATCCGCCTGCTGCTCTACACTCAGGTAGAGCTCAGTCCGGTTACAGGTGGACAGCACCACACCGCTCTGCACCATTGGCTGTGACAACAGGCTGTTTAAGGCCTGCTCAAGCGTCTCCGGCCCGAACGTAACACGTTCGCGCAGAGCAATGGGGGCGGTCTTGTGGTTGATTCCGAGAGCGAGCAGCGTCATGGTGATTTTGGTTGGGATGTCCCAATAATGTCAGGGTTTTGTGAGGCGCATTCTACAAGATGCGACAGATCAAGAAAAGCCATACAAAGGCTATGACTGTAATAAGATTAACCCGATCATACGCAATTTGCTGCATAACAGCATTGACGGTTAAAACCGTGACGGTTAGCGTTATCCGTTGCCAATAATAAATGTGTCCGAGGAGATGACCACTTGATGCTTACTTCACCACGCAATCTGTTGCGCCTTTTGCCCCTTGCCAGCGTGCTGCTGGCGGCCTGTAGCGTCAACAAACCGCAGGGTCCGGGCCCCAGCGTCACCGCGCCGCAGTGGCAACAGCATCAGCAGGCGGTCTCAAAGGTCACGCACTATCAGACCCGCGGCGCCTTTGCCTACCTCTCCGACAAACAGAAAGTGTATGCCCGCTTCAACTGGCAGCAGACCGCGCCTGACCGCTATCGCCTGCTGCTGACCAATCCGCTGGGCAGCACCGAGCTGCAGCTGGATGCGCAGGGCTCGGTCGTGCAGATTGTCGATAACAAGGGCAAGCGTTACGTCAGCAACGATGCACAGAAGATGATTTCCCAGTTAACCGGCATGGACATCCCGCTGGCTAACCTGCGTCAGTGGATGATGGGTCTGCCAGGCGATGCCAGCGACTATCAGCTCAACGAGAGCTATCAGCTGCGCAGCCTGAACTACAGCCGCGACGGTCAGACCTGGCAGGTCTCCATTGCCGGTTACGACAGCAAAGTGACTCCGCCACTTCCTTCCAGCCTGGAGCTGAAAGAGGGTGACCAGCGGATTAAACTGCGCATGGACAGCTGGACCCTTCAATGATCACCCACTGGCCCGCCCCGGCAAAACTGAATCTTTTTCTCTACATTACCGGCCGTCGTCCCGACGGCTACCACAACCTGCAGACGCTGTTTCAGTTTCTCGATTACGGTGACGAACTGCAGATTCACGCTGACCAGAGCGGTCGCATTCAGCTGCTGACGCCGCTGGCGGGTGTGGCAGACGAGGACAACCTGATTGTGCGCGCCGCGAACCTGCTGAAACAGGCGGCGCTGCAGAGCAATCGCCTCTCTGCCAGCGCAGGTGCGCAGATTGCTATCGAGAAGAGACTGCCCATGGGGGGCGGCATCGGCGGCGGCTCGTCTGATGCCGCTACCGTGCTGGTGGCGCTGAATCATCTGTGGCAGACCGGCTTTTCGACAGAAGAACTGGCGGCGATGGGTGTGACGCTCGGTGCTGATGTCCCGGTGTTTGTCCACGGCTTCGCGGCGTTTGCGCAGGGCGTGGGCGAAGAGCTTCAGCCTGCCGACCCGGCTGAAAAATGGTACCTGGTTGCGCACCCTGGCGTGCATATCAGCACGCCGGTGGTGTTCGGCGATCCCGACCTGACGCGTGACACCCCAGCGCGCAGTTTATCGACACTTTTAGCCTCCCCCTTCGCCAACGATTGTGAAGCAGTGGTAAGAAAACGTTTTCGCGAGGTTGATGAGCTTGTTTCCTGGCTGCTAGAATACGCGCCGTCACGCCTGACTGGCACGGGCGCTTGTGTGTTTGCTGAATTTGACACCGAGTCTGCTGCCCGCCAGGTGCTGGAGCTTGCCCCGAATGGGGTGCGCGGATTTGTAGCCCGGGGCGTTAACGTGTCGCCGCTACAGCGTACCCTGCGAGGCGATTAGCAAAAGCGTGACAGTGTCACCACGTTCCGGACACTGCACCTTTTGCATCAACACACCCGTGTGAACGCCCATGACCGTGCACGCCGGTTACGGTCATGTCGTTCATTCTCTGGACGCAAAGCCTGAGGTTCTTCTCGTGCCTGATATGAAGCTATTTGCTGGTAACGCCACCCCGGAACTAGCACAACGTATTGCCAACCGCCTTTACACCAGTCTGGGAGACGCCGCTGTCGGACGTTTCAGCGATGGTGAAGTGAGCGTACAGATCAACGAAAATGTACGCGGTGGTGATATTTTCATCATCCAGTCCACCTGTGCCCCCACCAACGATAATCTGATGGAACTGGTTGTGATGGTCGACGCGCTGCGTCGTGCTTCTGCTGGTCGTATTACCGCAGTCATCCCCTACTTTGGCTATGCCCGTCAGGATCGCCGCGTGCGCTCTGCGCGTGTGCCGATCACCGCTAAAGTTGTGGCTGACTTCCTTTCCAGCGTCGGTGTTGACCGTGTTCTGACGGTTGACCTGCACGCCGAGCAGATCCAGGGCTTCTTCGACGTCCCGGTTGATAACGTATTTGGCAGCCCGATCCTGCTGGAAGATATGATGCAGATCGGACTGGAAAACCCGATTGTTGTTTCTCCCGATATTGGTGGCGTAGTACGTGCCCGTGCTATCGCTAAACTGCTGAACGACACTGATATGGCTATCATCGATAAACGTCGCCCGCGCGCGAACGTCTCTCAGGTGATGCACATTATTGGTGACGTTGCTGGCCGCGACTGCGTGCTGGTCGACGACATGATCGACACCGGCGGCACGCTGTGCAAAGCGGCTGAAGCGCTGAAAGAGCGTGGTGCCAAACGCGTGTTTGCTTATGCAACCCACCCAATCTTCTCCGGCAACGCGGTTGAAAACCTGCGTAAATCGGTGCTCGATCAGGTGATTGTCTGTGACACCATCCCTCTCTCTGAAGAGATCAGGGCGCTGCCGAACGTGCGCACACTGACCCTCTCAGGCATGCTGGCTGAAGCCATTCGCCGCATCAGTAACGAAGAGTCCATCTCGGCGATGTTCGAGCATTAATCTTCGCGGAAACCGGGCCCTGTGCCCGGTTTTTTTATGCCTGTTTCTGCCCGCTTAACTCTCTTCTTTTTCTGAGATTGGCGCGATAAATTTTCCCGTTCGCCCCGGTTTGCAACGCCACGCACTCTTTTCATCAATGGCCTCGTTTCCCGCTTCTGCCCGCTGCCGTTAAATGGTACTTTGCTGCCCATTTCTCATCAGAACCCGGCCATCATGACTCTCGATATCTATACCCTGTTTATTTGCGAGCTTTATGTGCTGGGCTTTTTAAGCCTGATCATGATTTTTGCCTGGGTCGGATCGCAATACGATCGCGTGCTGGGATTTACCCTGCTGTCGCTGGTCCTGACGCTGGTGGCGGTCTTTTTAAGCAGCCTGCGCAGCAGCGGCTTCCATTTTCTGCCGGTGGCCGTCGGGAACGTGCTGGTGATGCTGGCCTATGGCGGGTTGCTGAATGCCTTTCGCCGCTTCTGTGGCAAACCCATCGGCAGCCACTGGCTGCTGGGTGCCCTGCTCTGGGCGCTGCTCTGCTGTTTCCCGGCATTTTACGACAGCCTGCCGAAACGGGTAGTGGTGCTCTGTCTTGCCTGCGTCGCCTATACCGCCGCCCTGATCCAGCTGGTCTGGCTGGCTCGTGACACGCTGAAAGCCACCTTCTGGCCGGCCCAGCTGCTGCTCTGGATCCATCTGCTGTTCCATCTGGCCCGGCTGTTTCTGGATAGCGCCGTTGCCAGCGGGCTGCCAGGCGCGATTGGCGGGTCGGCTTTCTCGGTTTACGTTATCCTGGAGTCGATTCTGTTTGTTATTGGCCTCACCTTCACCATTCTGGCGATGGTGAATGAACGGATGCAGCAGACCCTGAAACATGCTTCCCTGCACGACCCGCTGACCCGCGTCTGGAACCGCCGCGCCCTGTTCAGCGAAGCAGAGAACATTGCGGCGCGATGCCATCGCCAGAACCGGCCCTTCAGCGCCATCCTGTTTGACCTGGACCATTTCAAAAGCATCAACGATCGCTACGGACATCAGCAGGGCGACCAGATTCTGATCCACTTTTGCGAGGTGGTGAGCGCACTGATTCCGGCAGGGGGACGTTTTGCGCGACTGGGCGGAGAGGAGTTTGCGGCCATCATTCCGGCGACGGCACAGGAGACAGAAGCGTGGTGTGAGACAATCCGGCTGGCGGTCTGTGCATCACAACATAATGCGATTGCCTATTCGGTCAGCATTGGCTTTGCCACGGCCACACATCATCAGCAGGGTTTTGAAGCGTTACTGGTGCAGGCGGATGCGGCGCTCTACCACGCCAAGGCCAGCGGCCGGAACCGCACCGCGCAGCATCCGCTGCCTGCTGCCATTCTTTAGTGGTGTGAGTTATGTGACCGGCGGCAGCGCTGGTCATAGTGACGCACCCAGTAATAACGATCTTCAATCTTTTCCCGGCCACTGACCCGGGCGCCCACCAGCCAGAGCAGCGCACCAATAAAGATGCTGAAGATAGCGCCCTGCGCCAGAGACTGAGGCAGATCGAGCGCGGGCAGCTGGTTCATAATAGAGAAACCGACGCCCAGAACCATGGTAACTAATCCCAGTACCATTAGCGTGTTACCCGCTACACGGCAGTGATGATGTTTCATAATGCACCTCCATCCATAAGAGCCAATAACCGCACACAATGTTAAGTGTCATAAGTTTAGGCAATGGCTCAGCCCCGCGATGCGGGCTGGATCACACATCAACCACAAAGCTTCGCCTGGTCCTGATTGCAGACTGTTGATTCCGATAGAAAATGATTAATCACGCTGCTGAATCATTTGACTGCTTCTGCTTTGTCATCTCGCCTGTCGCGAAGTAAACTAACGCCCTTTCGCGATAACAGCAGGATAATCATTGTGAGCAGCATTAAACTGATTGTGGGACTGGCCAACCCTGGCGCTGAATATGCCGCCACGCGCCATAATGCGGGTGCCTGGTATCTGGATTTACTGGCGGAACGCCACAGTCAGTCTCTGAAAGAGGAAGGCAAATTTTATGGCTACACCGCCCGTATGGCGATAGCCGGAGAGGATGTCCGCCTGCTGGTGCCGACCACCTTTATGAACCTGAGCGGTAAAGCGGTGGCGGCAATGGCGACCTTTTATCGCATCGCGCCTGAAGAGATTCTGGTGGCACATGATGAACTCGATTTACCGCCCGGCGTCGCGAAATTTAAGCAGGGTGGCGGCCACGGCGGCCATAATGGTCTGAAAGACATCATCAGCAAACTGGGCAACAACAACAATTTTCACCGCCTGCGCATCGGTATCGGTCATCCCGGCGATCGCAATAAGGTGACCGGATTTGTGCTGGGTAAACCGCCCGTCAGCGAGCAGAAGCTGATTGATGAAGCCATTGATGAGGCGGCGCGCTGCACTGAGCTGTGGCTGAAAGAGGATCGCATCAAAGCCATGAACCGGCTGCACGCCTTCAAACCTGCTTAAACGCCCGAATCGTCGCGATTCCGTGTATAATGCGCGGAATTTTCAATTCTTCTCCGACAGCTCGCCATCGGGCGCACTGTCCATCCAGTTATAAAGGGTATCAAACCATGGGATTCAAATGCGGTATCGTGGGCCTGCCGAACGTCGGTAAATCCACTCTGTTTAACGCGCTGACCAAAGCGGGTATCGAAGCGGCTAACTTCCCCTTCTGCACCATTGAGCCTAACACGGGCGTGGTGCCCATGCCTGACCTGCGTCTCGACCAGCTCTCGGAGATTGTTAAGCCGCAGCGCGTGGTGCCGACTACCATGGAATTCGTCGATATCGCGGGTCTGGTGAAAGGCGCGTCTAAGGGTGAAGGCCTGGGTAACCAGTTCCTGACCAACATCCGTGAAACCGAAGCGATCGGTCACGTGGTGCGCTGCTTTGAAAATGACAACATCATCCACGTCGCGGGTAAAGTAAACCCGGCGGAAGATATCGACGTGATTAACACCGAGCTGGCACTCTCTGACCTTGATACCTGTGAGCGTGCGATTCAGCGTGTGCAGAAGAAAGCCAAAGGCGGCGACAAAGATGCGAAAGCCGAGCTGGCTGCGCTGGAAAAATGCCTGCCGCACCTTTCTGAAGCGGGCATGCTGCGCTCTCTGAATCTGGATGCCGATGAGAAAGCGGCGATTCGCTATCTGAGCTTCCTGACCCTGAAACCGACCATGTACATTGCTAACGTTAATGAAGACGGTTTTGAGAACAACCCCTATCTGGATCAGGTTCGCGCTATCGCAGCAGCGGAAGGTTCAGTGGTGGTACCGGTGTGTGCCGCAGTGGAATCTGATATCGCCGAGCTGGAAGATGAAGAGCGTGACGAGTTCATGGCGGAGCTGGGACTGGAAGAGCCGGGCCTGAACCGCGTGATCCGCGCCGGTTACGCCCTGCTGAATCTGCAGACCTATTTCACTGCAGGCGTGAAAGAAGTGCGTGCCTGGACTATCCCGGTGGGCGCAACTGCCCCACAGGCCGCCGGTAAAATTCACACCGACTTCGAAAAAGGCTTTATCCGCGCGCAGACCATCGCATTTGATGACTTTATCGCCTGCAAGGGTGAACAGGGTGCGAAAGAAGCTGGCAAGATGCGTTCAGAAGGGAAAGAGTACATCGTGAAAGATGGCGATGTGATGAACTTCCTGTTTAACGTCTGATTAAAATCTGCTGTTTCATGGGGTTTTATGGAATCTCATGAGCAACAGAAAAAACTTTAAATCCACGCAATTGCGTGGATTTTTCATTTCACAGTGTCTCGAATCATTTCGTCACAACGCAGTTAAAAATGAGTACAGGGATGAGTACTATTTTCTTCCATTGACTCGCAGAGCGATTCAATAAGTGTGTTCTATCCGTCAATTGAACTCCCGGCTCAAAGCAGACCTTCAGCCCAGTTAACTTGTCCGTTCCGTGCCATAAGCGGATACTGAACCGATAAATAATCTGTCTGATTTTCCGCCTTTGCCATGATTAGTATTTACTCATTAACTAACGAGCTTTAGTTGCACCGTTTTGCATCACGTAAGAGATACTAAATGACATGAAATCTGCGAGATGAGCATCGATTTCATTGCTGCTTATCACTGGCTGCACGCATACCAAGATGAACCCAAGTTGAGTCGCACGAATGGTGTCAAATTCTTCCTGGAGTGACCGCGGATCGCCAATATAAGTCTGGACGTCGACTTAAAACTTTTCCCATTCGATCCGCCATATCTGCAAGGAGTAAGATAAATTGCAATAAAAAAGGACTTAAGTAGCGTTCAAAAGTATCAGGTATCAGCCTTGATATCTGAACTCATTCCTGTGAGATCCGAGCCTACTACTGGGACGAATTCATGTTCACACGTTCATTCGCCCGCCATAGATTTTATCGGGTGCATTTCAGCTTTTATTGCCAGGTTGCTTAAAAAGAGTTTGCTTCATAATTTTGTCAACCTTGGGGACCAGGGGCATTTCCCCAGCCAAAAATGAGTGGATCGCACTGTCGATAATCTCGCGAGTGAGCACAGGCTCTTCCACGATGATTTGCAAACCAATGCCGCTACGATAGCCATATTGAATGCGGTAGCCATGAGTAACTATAGGCGGATTGTCGCGCATGACTTCGGCCAAGCGTTTATCAATGTACTCGAAATAGGTTAATCCATCGAACTGAGGGTAAGAAACGCGCGTACGTTCTATCACCGTATGGCTAATCACCTTCCCATTAGTATTGAAGTTTGACGTTGTATCCATGCGGGCTTCATCTTCCTGCTGGCTTTGGTTCAACATTGCATGAGCTTCTTCAAATACCAGATTTTCCGCAATATCCGCACGCGCTACGTCAATGGTAATGATCTCCGCATTCCAGTACAGATCTGGAGAATTACCCAGGAATAATACATCGCTCCAGGTCCACACCCAACCTGCAGCAATGGCCTCGGCATTTTCAGAATCGCAATCATCATAATGCAGTCCTCCGCAGCGCTGACGCTCGCGGTAGATCAGATTCTTAACGTGTTGTGTACGGGCGCGACGCTGACGGCGGGAAAGTGTATTAAATGGTTTTTTTCTGCGGATCATGGTTCGCTCTGCGCGTAGTCGCTGGGAGGAATCCAGCTGCACAGTTTAGCTAATGGGAATAAGGAAATCCACTTGCTAACAAGAGATCAAAAAGTATGGGGGCTTGGGCAATACGTCGCATATCATTAATGCGTAGAGACGAAGTCAATGTGCTCATAGACACGCGAATAAAAATCTATCTAGATGCCAAAAACTTATTACTGTACCTCACGTTCACAGGTAATAGCCTTTGGCTATCCCTCAACCATCAAGTCATACCAACAAGCTGCATTATATTGATTTGCACAGAGTGCGTCTTCTCACGTAAGCAGCCAGTTGAGCATGCCACCGAAATCTGGATCTACGTCATGAGCGAAAGTTAATAGTTTTAGAAATCAAGCTAATTAGCATAATATCTCTTAACTGAAGGGATATGGAGCCGCAGAAAGAAATGAATACACGGCAGTATGCGCAAAAATCTATCTTCGATCTGGAAGCAATCTTCGAACAGTCCCGCAACAATGTTCGTGAACTTGAACAGCTGTTGAGCGAACTGACCTTTCGCAACACTGCCAGGGCGCGGACGCTGACGTCTAAAATCGAGCAAGCTCTAATTGTAATTAACGACCGCAGTGTGGTCGCCACGTCGGCTTCCAGCCCATCAACACGTCATCCCGATTCGACGCCCACACAATCTTTTCAAGCTATGCCCCACAATGCGACTGCAGATGTAGAGCAACTGCAACCAAAGACTATCCCAGACGCTGCCATGCGACAGCAATACGACAAAGACCAAATCGATCCAGGTCCACTCCCCTCATTCTCTCCGTCAGATAAGGCGAATGATGCGCGAGCAATACTGGCAGCATGGACAGCCCTCGAAGCACTGTCGCCTCAAAGTTATAAACGCCCAGAGGATATGGCAACCGGCGACCGCTCCAAGGTTGCTCTATTGGAGCGAGGTGTTCCATGGGGACCAAACGCCCGCAGCAAGCCCAGTTATAAGCTTTATTTCGAGGTCGTCCTCGGCTCCATCGCTCTCGATAAGGCGACGGACGAGCTGGTCAAGGTTTTTGGCGAGGATGAGGAGCGTTCACGCCCGGACGGTAAGAAAGCGGCCATCGGTTCGATCCTGATCGACAAAGAAGGCTATGTGCTTGAGGACAAGGGCGTTGCTGTTTCCAGTTTTGCCTGGGCACTCAAGCCGGCTCTCGATCTGAAGCTTGGGAGCTTAGGGAATTGGCCGAATGTTGAGCCACGCATTATTGAGCATCTGGATCGAAGAGTTCGCCGCCACAACGAAGATGGAGAACCCATACCGCTCGATTTGGATGTCGTTCTTAACGCTTATAGATGGCTTGTGTCTCAGTTCGGTGTACCCGAGCATTTGGTTGAGCCACCCACATTCGCGATTAAGGTGTTTCATCATTTCAAGGCCAAAGCGCCGCCTGAACCTTCGTTACTCAATTCCTTCTATCTTGAAGATCTCGGTGAAGCAACCAAATTGCTCGAGACGGGCAAAGCCGGAACCGGTTTGCACCGCTACATGGGAATTGGCAGGCCTGACCAGAAAATCGACGTGCTATCGCCCATTTCCGCAGTTGAGCCTTTCGTCGCACCGTCGCTCATGCCGCAGGCTCGTTGGCCTTCGAAAGGCGGCCATCCATTGGTATTGCTTCAGCAGGCTGCCGTGAATGCGGCGCGTGCTGAGCTGAATAATGCTTCAGGCATCATCGGTGTCAACGGACCACCGGGTACCGGAAAGACCACTCTTCTGCGGGATATTGTCGTTGGGTGCATTCTCGATCGGGCCACGGCGATGTGCGGCTTCAACAAACCGCAGGATGCATTTTCCACCTCAGGCGAGAAGCTGGCATTCGGCTCCAATGCCTTCCTGCACTTCTACAAGCTACATGCATCCTTGAGGGGCCATGAGATTGTTGTAGCGTCCTCCAATAACAAAGCGGTCGAGAACGTCAGTAAAGAGCTTCCTCTCAAGGAGGCCAATGGTCGCCATGAACAGATCGCCTATTTTCGGTCCATCAGCGACCTGATTGCGAACCCCAAACGCGTAGGCTATTTCGAAGCCGAGGCCGAGGCCGAGGGGGACATCCCCTCCGACCCTGTCGAAACCTGGGGGCTGATCGCCGCTGCTCTCGGCAAAAGCAGCAACCGAGGCGCGTTCCAGCAAGGTTTCTGGTGGAATGAAGACGGTGGTTTCCTTACCTACCTGAAAGCAGCTCGCGGCATAAATGTCATGCGTGAGATCAAGGACGAACGAACTGGCGAAATCATTGATCGTGTGATGCCCAGCGTGGTTGTCAATGAGCGGCCCAGCACCAACGAAGCGGACGCTTTAGCGGCCTGGCGGAAAGCGCGAACCGTTTTCCTTAAACTTAAGGAGACGGTAGAGGCCGAAATCGCCAGTATCGAAGAGATGCGACGGGATATCCTGGCGCTCAAGGAAGCGACCACCGAACTTCAAAGGGTTGAACAGCGTCGGCCGAGTCTGAATGAAGCCGTTGAAGAGGCACACCAGATTGCTGAATCCTGCCAACGAGAGCATGAGAAGACAAAATCGCAGATCGAGCAGGACAAGATCATGCTCGACAGTCATCTTGCTTGCCGTCCAGGTTTCTTCTCCCGCTTGTTCGCGACTGCGGCTTGGAAGTCGTGGAGATCAACTCTTCAGAAGCTCTCGGCGACCTTGCAGCAATCAGTCTTACGGGCGCAGGAGACAGACGGAGCCCTGGAGCTTGCAAGGACTAAATGGAGCAATACTGAGGCCCAGTTACAGCAACTCGACCAGGAAATTTCCAG
Source organism: Pantoea sp. M_10 (assembly GCF_008631515.1). Taxonomy (NCBI): domain Bacteria; kingdom Pseudomonadati; phylum Pseudomonadota; class Gammaproteobacteria; order Enterobacterales; family Erwiniaceae; genus Pantoea; species Pantoea sp. M_10. The sequence goes on from NZ_VWUL01000001.1 coordinate 568,309, forward strand.
AAAATATCAGGCTGTTTCGAAATTGAAGGCGACCGAGGAACAGGCACGAAACCGCATGGGAGACAGGGTCGTTGATGAGAGATTCTTCGAGCGTGATCACGAGGCGATCCACCTGACTGCGCCATGGCTTCCCGATGAGGTTCATCGCCTACGGGAGGATCTTTTCGCCGCTGCCCTGACTGTGCATAAAACGTTCATCGATGCTTCGGCCAGCCGCTTGCAACACAATCTTGGGCTATTGATGTCGGGCATGGTAGCTGGTGCCTTTCAGTCTTCTGCTCACCGTGAACTTCTCCCCGACCTTTGGTCGAGCCTTTTCATGGTCGTGCCGACCGTGTCCACGACATTCGCCTCTGTTCGTACGATGTTCGGGGATCTGCCACCAGAGAGCATAGGCTGGCTTCTGATAGATGAAGCGGGCCAGGCCGTTCCTCAGGCAGCAGTGGGAGCTATCATGCGGGCAAAGCGCTCCATCGTGGTAGGTGACCCGTTGCAAATCCCACCTGTAGTTTCACTTCCTGAAAAGCTGAACGCCGAAATCTGCAAGTTCTTTGACATTGACCAGAACGAATGGTCTGCCCCCGCAGCATCTACACAGACACTTGCTGATCAGGCATCGCGCTTCAAATCCACCTTTGTCATGGATGTAGGTGATCGAGAAGTCGGCCTGCCACTGCTCGTTCACAGGCGTTGCCAGAACCCCATGTTCGATGTTTCTAACTCCATCGCCTATGCCGGGCAGATGGTCCATGCTGTCGGGCCTAAAAGACCAGGATCTATTGGCTCGGCATTAGGAAGATCTCGCTGGGTGGATATCAATGGCAATGCTGAGACAAAGTGGTGCCCCGACGAGGGCGAAGCGGTTGTACGAATGCTCAAAGAACTGGCAGCATCGGGCATTACAAATCCGGACGTATTTATCATTACACCATTCAAGATCGTAGAGCAGAACATGCGTCGGCGTCTCGAAAGTGAAACTAATCTGCTGCGGGCGTTCGGCGTGAAGTTGGATGAGTGGTGCCCTGATCGTATAGGCACGATCCACACGTTCCAGGGTCGAGAAGCGGACACGGTCATCCTGTTGCTGGGTGCGCCGAAAGCGAGTCAGCAAAGGGCGCGTCAGTGGGCGGCAAGCCCGCCAAATATAATCAATGTAGCCGTCTCACGCGCCAAGCAAAACTTGTATGTGGTCGGCTCGGCTACTGCATGGGCTGGAGCGGGAACTAGTCTGCAGGTCCTGCATCGGCAATTGGCGCAATCATCCTGACAATCTCCGAGGAGGCCCTCATTGTTGAGGGCCTCCTCGCTAATAGTCTTCAATTTACCTCAGTAAGAGACCGGCCGTCATGTGGCAGAAGCTGGAGTTTTTAGAGTAGATTATTTTAGCCAAAGGCGATTAATCAACGGGGAGCATGTCACCTCAATCTACCAGGAACTGCACCCCCTATTACATAGCCAGTTTACTAAAGGTGCAGACTCAACCAAATACGAGTGCCTTCAATATCATACGCTTTTTCCCCAAATCCTTTCGCAAGCAGAGACTCTGGTAAATATTCGTCATATTTATCTAAGTACTTTTCTGGAACATTTACAGCAAGATCAAACGCTGAAGGCAAGCCTGACAGCAGCATACCTTTAAGTGCCTGTTGAACATAAGCGACACTTGAGCCATCAATTTCTATAACTCCAGCAAATGAATTAGCTTTAAAACCACAACGTACGAGCAAGGCTGTGACCGTATTGACAACTTTATCCCCCATCCAGGGAATTACGTAACAGTGTTGCCCACTCGTAATAAAATACTCATTTTTTAGGTTATAGCGCTGAAAGTTACTACAGCCTTCCGCAAATAGGTTTCTGGCGGCCGTATCGGCATAATCTACTTTCTTGCTACCTATTGCTATGCGGTAATCACCCTCCCTATAGATAGCAAGCATTTCCTGACGAACGGTGTCATGAACAGACATTCCTCCCCCACTAAATTGTGGTGGCTGGCCGCCTTTGGTCGCCTCTACATAGATAACTTTTTTCTCTGTCTCGATCTCTGTCACTTTCCAGCGCCGCCCACCGAAGATGATGTGTTGGTCTGGTAGCAGTGGGGAGTCCACAGGCACTGTTCCAAGGGTTCTGTTTCCGGTGACAATGCGGAACTCTTCTGGTGTATTGAACACGGCATAAAAAGTGTAATGGTTAGTCAGTATCTCCCCCTCTGCCCCAACAACCATTTCGCCGCTAGCAAGTTGAGTGAGTAGGCCACATGCTCCCATATGTTTAAGCAGGCTTTTGAAATCGTTTAAATCTACATTTCTGAACGGCCCTGTCTGGCATAGTTGTGACCAGAGCTGGTCGGCACGAACTCCACCCCATTGTGCGGTAATTGCAAGAATCTGGTGTAGCAGCGTAGAGTAATGCATCTGCCGGGAATCGGCAGGTTCAAACCATTGTTCAGAGATCATCAATCTGATCATTGCCATCGACTGGACCAACTGCAGCCGTAGGTGGTCAACGATACTGCTAGTCACAGTGAGCTCATTTTCTGTAATTAGCATTCTTAGCACTGATGGGGAATCGCGTCGCCCAGAACGTCCCATACGCTGACGCAGACTGGAAACAGAATGCGGAGGCGTAACTTGGATAACTGACTTAACCTTACCGATATCAATGCCCAACTCGAGCGTCATTGTACAAACAGCTGTTGTGGGCAAATTTCCTTTCTGAAGACGAGATTCAAGCGCCTCACGTAATTCCCTGGCAAGGGAACCATGGTGCGGGAAAAATTCATTCGGAACAATTTGTTCCTCACACATGTCGCTCAGCGTTGCCGCAATGCTTTCAGTGCGCTTTCGGCTGTTTGCAAAGACCAAATGAGAATCGCCACGGCAAAGTCTAAAAATGTCAGCGCAAACCTCATGTTCAGCTGAACTCTGAAGTTCTTCCTCTTTTTGGAGCACTCGTTCCAGGTACCCTTTGACCTGTACCTGAAGAGTGGCCGTGCTATTACTATCTGTAACAGTTACGCAGGGGAGTCGTTTGTCAGGGCGCAACATTTCGGGCACTTTCTCCAGTTCTCCCAGCGTGGCACTCAACGCAACGCGGGGAATTGGATTTACCTGGCGATCTAGCACATGGTCAATTCTATTGAGCAGAGAAAGCAGCTGTACACCACGCTCTGAGCCAATAAAAGCATGAAACTCATCAATAACGATGTATGCGACTGAAGAAAAAGCCTGTTTGAGCCAGCCCATTGAATTTATGAGCAAAGACTCAAGTGACTCAGGTGTAATCAGTAAAATGCCAGCAGGGTTTGTCCGAGCCTTCTTCTTTTTGCTTTGTGGTACGTCCCCGTGCCAGGGAGTCACTGGCATTTCCAATGCATCTCCAAGGCTCTCAAGACGACGGTATTGATCGTTAATCAATGCCTTCAACGGACTGATATAGACGATGCCAAATCCATTCGTGAGATCTGCAACTGCCGAACAGGCAGGAAGAAAGAAAGCCTCTGTTTTACCCGCTGCTGTACCTGCACTGATTAGCACGTCTCGATCACGGGCTAAAATTGCCGGGATAGAACTCTCCTGCAAGGGCCTTAATGTAGACCACCCCTGCTTGTAAACCCACTTACGGACGCGGGGATCGAGGCTATCGTAGGCACTGCTCATAGTTTGAAGTTCGCCAGTCCGTCGTCGTCATCGCTTTCCTCCGTAGTGGCGTCATCCATATCGCTGGGCCGGTCCTCTTCAATCGCTACACCCTCGATTAGTGTTTGCCAGTTCATCGTTCTGTTTTGTTCCAGCACGGCAAGCATGTCCAGGAAACCTTTTATGGTATTACGGGGGGTACGGAAGTAAGCGTCTCCAATGGTTTTACTACAGTGACGCAGGAATCCAGTCAGTGCCTCATCTGGTACCAGATAATTCTCTGGATCTCCACCTGCATAAACATGACGGAGATTTCTCAGCAAAATATACAGTTCCTCAGGGGTGAGGCTGGCAAGATGCAAAGTGGGGGATGAGTAGTCGATCACTCCTGCTTTTTGCGCGAACCGGTTTTCCGCCAGACGCGACTGGAGCGCCTCATAGCTGTAAAGACCTTTACGCGGATCGAAAAGAAACTCTGGCGTACCCCCGAGGATAAAACCAATGTTCTCGGCTGAGCCTTGCAGGCAGTCATTCAGGATCCGCAAAATCTGTTCGTAGTTCGCTGTTCTTGCTTGCGTATTATTCAGCTTAAAGAGGTTCACCATTTCGTCGAGGCTGACCAAAAGACCGGCATAGCCTGCCTGGCGGACAAAAAGGCTCATCAGCTTCAAAGAATCATAGAATGATGCGTCTGAGATAATAGTCCGAACGTCGAGATCGTTACGGGCATCAGTTTTGGTGGTGTACTCTCCCCGCAACCAGCGAATAGCATTGGATTTTAGCGTTTCGTTATCCTGTTCATGCCCGCGCCAGAATGCATCAATGACCTTCGCAAAGTCATATCCACCCACCATATCTGACAGAGCTGCCAGGCGTTTATGAATAACTGATGAAACCTCGGAGCCGTCCGTGTCAGCTTCCTTCCTTGCCTCCGTAACGAACCTTTCAACAACGCTAAGTAACGCATTACCATCCGGCTTGTTTCTGGTGGACATGTTTTTCATAAGCTCTGAATAGAGGTTACGAGCCTGACCTCCCGATGAGTGAATACGTCTGTCAGGAGAAAGGTCAGCACTGACTGACACCAGCTTCTTCTCTAACGCAATAGAGCGCACAACACTCAGAAAGAATGTTTTACCGGAACCATATTCACCGATGATAAGTCTGAAGCTTGCACCACCGTCAGCAATCCTTTCAATATCCTGATGGAGAGCGGTGATCTCATTCACACGGCCAACCTGGATATGCTGAATACCTATCCTTGGCGTTACACCTGACTTAAGTGACTGAATAATAGCGTCGCGTTCTTTCACTCTTATACGTGTTACAGACATTCACTATCCCTCTAATTCTTTGGCAATTTCCAGGTCAACCCAGATATCATCATCGGCATCGTCCAGCACCGGAGCATCAACCACCGCATAGGACCAGTCATTGATCACCTCAAGTGCACCGCCGAGCATCAGATTCAAATTTCCGCACAATTCTGTCGCCTCTTTTCGGGACCACTGTTCTTTCTCCAGCAAACTGCGATAAAGCTGACTATGTGCGGAATCAAGGCCCACCGCCTCCGCTAATGAAACTGGAGCGCTTTCTGGCTCTTCCGGTTCTTCGTCGGTGAAAATTGTCTTCAGCAATTTACGAACATCATCCGTGGCAGATTCGTGGCGGGCAAGTACATTAGCATCCAGTGTGAACCCTGCTGCTGGCTGATCAGTTGGTACAGACGAGACAAGGTCATGTTCAGTTGCGGAATGCTGATGGATATTGCTCGAGACAGATGAGGGATCCAGCCCCAAACTTGAATAAATCTTCTCAAGCTGTTTGATTTCGGAAGGCGCTATTGTCCCATCCGAACAGGCAACACTAACGATAACTTTACCCACAGCAGTTTTTTCCGCGGCCCCCATCAACTCAATCCTGCTTTTCATTCCTGTCATATTGGCTGGGGTATGAAGTTGCCACGTTAAATACGCATGTAGAGAGCGTTTTTCATCATCGGTGAAGCCAGTATTGTTGTTGATAGCATTCTCAAGCACTTTCTGCTCGGCTTGATCAAGAGAATCGTCAATCAAGGCGACCATCGCCCCTAATCTGAGCGTCATTACTGCTGAGATAAATTCAGGAGAAGGTGAGAAGCGTCCAGCTTCGGCGGCAGGGAATAGAACAAGTGTCCCATCAACATCGGCCTTCACATGGTGATAATACGGGTCAGGTGCCAGACCGTAACCCATCTTCAGAGCAAAGGCCTGCATCAAATCGGCCTCTTTTTTATTGATCTTATTGGGGCAAGTGGCATTCATATGTGCCCAAAAGTCAGCAACTGAGACTAACCCCTCCTTGACGAGGATCGCCTCATCAGCCCAGCGTTTGAATGAGCTTAATATTTTTTCTGCGCTTTCATTAACGATCTCTGAAGGGAGCAACATAATTGCAGCCGTATCATTGACTGACGTACCTTTCCTGCCAAGATAGCGACTATATGCATCGAGCTCATCTGTACATATGTCGGCAAGGGCAATAATTTTCTGAACCGGGCCCTTCAATGCACTTGGGTCAGGTAAGTCGGGAACAGGAAGACGAACGCCTCGCAAACTGGGGCTTGCAGGTGTGTAATCTAACCGCAGGCGTGTTTTATTCGCCTTAACGACCATCCCTTCACCATATTTGAGGGTGTAACGCCGTTTGAAAAGCGCAGCAAACTCTTTGGCACACCGGCGAGCAGGGGTACGCAGCGCATATTCGGTATGGTTTATCACCCAAGCCAACGCCAGTTCAGCTGATACAGGAACGCCTTCATGTACAGTTTTAGCCAGAGCTAGCTTAAATTGCATGCCATTACTGAAACCTGATTCAATATCGAGATCTGTGGCTAAGCCCATGTTCGGGCGCAGAATAGACATGGCTTCGAGTAATTGGGCCGAATATCCACGGAATGAGCGATTCTCAATGAATACCGATCTTAACCGAGCGACTTCATTGAACAGATTACGGAACTCAGCATCAGGGAATTTTGAGTTAGTGGAATCTACGAACGCTTTTCTTTCCAGACCGTAGAGGTAGATAAAAACATAGCCGATAGGACACGATGGATCAGACCTATCGCTGGCGAGCCAACTGACATACGCACCGCGTGCTTCTGGGGAAAGAGAGGAAAAACTGGGCCAGTATCCTAATGAACTGTCCTCGTAAAGATAAGAAGTAGGTTTTATCTTACATGTGTCATCAATTAAGGATGCCTCACTTCCATCGTCATAATAGCCGCCTGATTCCTGACCGGAGGGCTTCATACGTTGTCCCACGTAAATGTGACCACCAGTGATTGTTACACCAGCTACAGTTATCATTTCACCAGGAAGGACCCATCGAGCTGGTGCACCTGCTGACTTTGAGGTGTTCCGGTAATGATTGGTTGTCACCCGAACTTCAACACCCCGGCCACCGCTCAATGTAAAAGTTGCAAGGTTATCGTCTTCACTACTATCGTTTCGCACAACCGCCTCTTTTTTCTTGATGTCAGTAAGCCATTCTTTTGGTGGTGCTTTCATGAAGCTTAAAGCATAAGGCTTTGGAGACTTTCTTTTTTTCTTCCTAAAATACAACAAGTAAATGACAAAAATCGCCGCCAAAAATATCAATAACTCCATGAGATATAACCTTAAAATCATTCCTCACGCACACTAACAAGCGGCAATGAAGATTGGGCAAGTGGATTAATCTCAAAATAATACGTCTAAATCGCAATGCTTCAAGCCATAATGCAGTCAAAATTAATTTATTGTTCTAGATGAAAATAATTAATGCGTAAGCATGATTTTCAAACAGAATTTTTGAAGGCATGTGAATGCTTGTGGGTCATTCTCATCAGAATGAAGTTGAATTAGTTCTGCTTAAACATACGACTAGCTGTTACATGAATGCAGAACTGGCGGCAATTATCCCTATCTATTTGCTGTCAGAACTGACTCTGCTAACGGGAAATGATCTCACCTACCGCGAACCGTGCAAAAGGCATTTCATGCTCCGGTGACCTGAACAAACCACCCAGCAAGTTTGTGTATCAAATTCATACGCTGGTGATGTTAACTTTTTGAGCACGCTTTTCCTCCTGTTCCTTATGTCTCTGATTGGTTATCTCCATAAGACCGAACAGCATATATCTTCCACTGTAACCCTGTATGCATGTAATTTTGAGGCGTATTAGTAGACGTCAGAATACAGTCGAGAGCTGGAAGATGCAGTCTACAAGAGGGTTTGAGTGAACCTGAGCAGATTATGAGAGGGGCTTGAATGGTGCCGATAATTGGAGTCAGACCTGTGAAATTCTCTTCCGGAATTAAGCCAACTCCATAATGAGCACACATAAAATACAATATTAAAAAATTATAAAAATCAATAGAATGAAGTGAGAGTCACCGTTCAGCGTTTGATTAAAAGCTGTTTTTTTCATGGAGCTTTATCAAGCCCATGAAATCTGACAGACTCCTTAAATCCACGCAACCGCGTGGATTTTTCATTGCACACCCTCCTGCTCTCTCCCGTAACAACGCAGCCCGAAATGCCTCCACCCCCCTGTCCCCCACCCCACAAAAAAAGCCCCCTATTCTACCAGCAGTGATTTCAGCCGGCTGAGCCAGGCCTCCGTGTCATTCAACAGCGCACAGCTGAGATTTTCAATGGTCATGTGTTGCGCCATTGAGGCGCGGCGCAGCAGGCTGTAGGCATCATCCTCATCCAGCCCCAGCGCGTTCATCACCCGCAGCTGTGCGGAGAACAGAAACTTACGCGCCTGAAGTCGCTCCTCCTGCCGCCGGAGCTGTGCGTCGAGCTGGCTGATGTGGGCGGCATGGTTGAGCGCCAGGGTAAAAGCGGTCATCACACCATCAAAGCGCACCGGTTTACGCATATAGCTGTCGATCTTCTGTTCAGCAATCCACTGCAAGCGCGAGGGCGTTTCAATGGCGGTAAGCGCTACCTTTGGCAGCGCGGGCCAGGGGAGCGGGTTCGTGGGGTGAAACAGGGTGGAGTTATCCCCGTCGAACACCAGTAACTGCTGGTCAGCCAGCTGGTTCTCATCCGGAAACACCGTACAGAACAGCCCCTCAATGCCTATGCGGCTGAACTGCTGCGCCAGATGGTGGTTATCACGGTCGGAACAGCCGATCACACACACTTTTAATCCGCGCATCTGTACGTTTTTTCGGCTCATTCGTCACCTCCGCGTGGCATGAGGCTTGCGAGATCCACCCTGGCCAGCCAGGGATCGGGTTTCACCGCAGCTTCCGCCTGCCAGAAACTCTCCAGCCTGCCGTTGTGGCATCGCGCCAGATGCGGCGTCAGCCAGCAGTGATTATTGTCGGCGTCGAGGCGGATCCGTCCGGCGGGCGAATCCATCTCATCCTGCAATACCGCATTACGCACACCGTCCACATCTGCATTGCCGTGGCGCGCAATGGCTCTCGCCAGCAAATGTCCGGCGAGCCAGGCACTCTCGCTGTCCACTGACGGGGAAACCTGCTCACCAAAGCGCTGATGATAGCTGCTCAGAAAACGGTGGTTGGCGGCGCTGTCAATCGACTGAAACCAGCTGGCAGAAACCAGATATCCCTCTAATGCCTCTGCACCAATTAACTGCACTTCCGGTTCACACAGCGTCAGGCTGAGCTTCAGCACCTCGTTTAGCCACGGCTGCTGCTGGCAGGCCTGGTGCCAGGCACGATAGAAACTGTAGGCGCTTTTACCGACCATGGTATTCAGGAGGACTTTCGGGCGGCAGGCGATAATATCCGCGATTAATGCCTCCACGTTTTCGTCCCCCATCGGCAGTAATTTACTCTGCAATACGCTGCCGCCCGCGGGGATGACGGCTTCACGAGTCAGGCGATCCATCTCCCATGACCAGACATAGTTAGAACCAATGTGATAGATCTCCGCTGCCTGCTGCTGTAACAGCCAGCTGAGCATCGGCAGGATATGCTGGTTGGGACTGGCCCCCAGGTAAATCACGCTATTGCTGCTCTCAAACCCTTCATAGCGTGCGGAATGCCACAGCAGCGCGTTGGCACCTTCGATCAGCGGCAGAATGGTCTTCCGCGCCGCAGACGTGTAGCAGCCAATCACATGACGTACCCCGTGGCGATAGAGTAAGTCGTGGCAATAGTCGTAATAGAGATCCAGTGACCCCTGCGGATCGCGGATCACGGGCGCCAGGGTAAACGGATGGGCGGGATTGGCGTTTATCTCCTCAATCGCCAGCAGGATGCCGTTGAGCATCTCGCGCCCGATCACCGCATAATCGCCTGACACTGAATAGAGAATACCGACCGGAATAACGGGTTTAGGCAGCGGCTGAGTGGCAGTCATAATAGCTCCTGAATCAGCGCGGCCCGCAGGCCGCGTCTGTGGCTCATTTCGGTGATGAAGCAATCAGCGCAGTGTAGAAATGCGGCTGACGCATCAGCACCAGGTCTTTACGCCTTACCACATGATCGGGGTAAGGATCGCCGGCTGATCCCGTGGAGATATCCAGCAGCGCCAGCTCCTTCGCACCGGTCGCTTTCGCTTCCCTGCGTGGAAAGGCAAAGGTATCCGGCCCGTATATTCCGCTCAGGCCAAAGCTTTCGCCTGCCGCGGCGGGCCAGTTGGCAAAAGCCAGCCAGACATTATTCTCTCCCGCCCGAACGCGTGGCAGCAGCCAGTGGTAAGGATCGGCGCCGCGCGGGATCGGCCAGACATGCGGTATCGCCGTGCCCGCGTGCGCCATGGGCAGAGGTGAATGAAGCTGCGCCGGGCAGGCGATGATGTCGCAGCCTTCCAGCGCCAGAATGCGGGCCGCTTCCGGCACCAGCAGATCTTCACCCAGCAGAATACCGACACGCCCGCACGGCAGATCGCACGTCACCCACTGATCCCCTGCGCAGGCCCAGTGCCGATCCTGGTCGCTGAGGTGAATCTGGCGATAGTACGCGTTGACTCCCTCACTGCTCGCCAGCAGCGCGCTGTTGTAGCACTGCTCCCCTTCCCGCTCGGCGAACCCTGCAAGCAGCGCGATATCCAGCTCCATCGCCAGTGCGACCAGCGCCTGTACAGGCGCATCCTCCCGCGACAGCGCGCAATGGTTGCCGTCACCCCCGGTCAGCGCGCGCTCCGGCAGGATCAGCAGTTCCGCGCCCTCTGATTTCGCCTGTCCGGCCCAGTGCCGGATCTGTGCCAGATTGGCATTTACCTCGTCTTGCGGGCGAAACTGCGCCACCGCAATACGGGACGCTTTGCCCTCAGGCAGGGGGTCACACCCATATAAGCCAAAAAAGTCCGCGGGGTTCCAGAGGAAAGTGTTGGTCATCAGCCGCTGATAGAGCTCAGGCCGGCGCTTGTTAAGCTGTGGATTCTCCTGCGGAAGGGGTAACTCAGCGCTGAGTACCTGATCGCCGCTGTCGCAGCTGGCCAGCACATTTCCCTGGCTATCCACAATGCAACTTCCGCCGCTGAACTGCACGCCCCGCTCCCATCCCCAGCGGTTACTTTCAATCAGCGCACAGCCGTTCTCCCAGGCGCGCGTGAGCCAGTAAGGCGCAGGAGTGCGTTCAGCCAGCCAGTTACTGATGTGGCAGATAATCTGTGCGCCCCCAAGTGCGGCCAGCCGGGCAGTTTCAATAAAGTGAATATCCATACAGACCAGCAGCGCAATATTGCCGATCTCAGTCTGAAAGACCTGATGCCCGCCATCACCGTTAGCCGCCCATTTCGGTTCCGAAATATAGGGATGCGTTTTACGGTGGACGCCCATCACGCCCTGCGGGCCGACCAGAATGGCGCTGTTATAGTAGAGGTCGGTTACCCTGTCCCGCTCCGGCATGCCAAAGACCAGAAAGCAGTTAAACTCACGCGCAATCGCAGCGAATGCCTGGCTGGTGGGGCCGTCTGCCGTTTCTGTGTAGGGGGCGACCTCCGCACGATCCTGCCAGCAGTAGCCGGTAGTGGCCATTTCCGGCATCACGATTAAGCGTGCGCCGTCACGTGCCGCCTGAGTGGCTAATGCCAGCAGTCGGGCGACGTTTTCCTCTTTTCTGAACTGCGTGGGTTCAAACTGAATGGTTGCAACGTTGATGCGCATTATTCGGCCTCCTTGCTCAGTAAGGGTTTAAACACCGGTTTTGGCCCCTGGTAAGCATCAGAGGGTTTCCAGCTGGTTTGCATATCTTCCGGAAAGGTTTTGAAGTAGTAGCTGCCGCGGGTCGCCACGCTGATAGCGACATGCAGCACAGGGCCAACCAGCATGGCAATAAATGAGGCGTACACCATCGGATAGAGGCCCAGCACGCCTGCCGCGCCTGTTGCCACCGCGACGCACAACGCAATGACGCCGGACGGATTCCACATCCGCAGATACGCTTTGCGATACTCCACGAAATCGGAAGGCGCAAGGTGCAGCACTTTGCGGCAGATAAAGTAATCCGCAAGGATAATAAAGACCCAGGTGTTGGTGAGAATGCCGGTAATGGAGAGGAACGTGCCGGTATACTGCAGGATATTGCAGATATAGAACAGCACGCCGAGCAACCAGACCAGCAGCATCCACCACTGGCGTCCCGGGCGATAGTTAAACGCCATATCCATGGTGTTCGACAGGGCAATCGAACCTGAGTAGAGATTCAGGACGTTTATACGGATCTGGGTGATCACCGCAAATAACACGCCGGTCAGCCCCATAATCAGCGGGAAGACGAAGCCCGGATCGAGCGCCAGCGACCAGACATCCTCGCCCTGAATATGCGGCATCAGGGTGTAGGCCATAAAGGCTCCAAACAGCATGACGACAACAATTGGGATCAGCATCCCCAGCATGATCGTTGCGGTGCCTTTATGCGTGATCCCCGGACGGGCAAAACGACCGTAGTCAGTGGCCATCAGTCCCTGAAAAACAATCTGCCCGTTGGCCATATTCATCACCAGCCACAGGGCGTTACTGTCCGCCTCTCCTTTCGGCTGCCAGCCGCTGAAGCTGACCGCCGGATAGTGGTGCGTTAACTGCCAGATACAGAAGCCGAACAGCACAATGAAAATGGGAACGCCCCAGGTTTGCAGGAACTGCATGGATGACATGCCTTTCCAGACAAACCAGATGGCGGCCAGCCCCATCAGCGCAAAGATAGCGATGCCGGTCAGGGAGTTGACCGGCACGCCCGCATAGTTGGCGATGGCGTGAGACACAATGGTGCCTTCAAACAGGAAATAGAAGATGAAGTTGACGGCGTAAATCAGCGAGGTGAAGGCGGAGCCCATATAGCCAAACCCCAGGCCGCGCGTCATCAGATTGAGTGAGAGCCCCTCTTTACTCGCCATCTTCATAATGCATGAGCCAATCAGGGTGGCGAACACCACCATATAACCGATCGGCAGCAGCAGCATTGGCCAGCCGACCTGGTAGCTCATGTCTGCCCCGAGGCTGAACCAGAACATCGCGGTAGAGTTGCCCAGCAGCACCAGAATAATGGCCGGAATCGGCCAGCGATAGTGCGCCGGCACACGGCCCACCGCGTAATCCTCAACGGCCTCTGCTTCGGTAATATCCTGCGGCCCCTGAAACCATGCTTTTAACTTACTCATAGATTTGCTCCAAAAAAAAGCCCCGCCGGCAGCATTGCTGGCAGGGCTTCTTCGCCTGAAATCGATGTTGTGGAGTGGCTGCTCGCCACAGGCCGCTTACCAGGCTACGGTGCCTGTTCCTGCCCGGCAGGATGCGGTAACGATAAGGAAGCAATTAATGCGCCAACTGTTAAAAGCGGCGCATACAGGCGGTAGAGAGGCGGATGGCAGGCGTGAGACGCCTAATGCCGGTGCAGCGCGCACCATGGTGATCCAGACGCAGCAGACACGCTTTGACAGACAGCCACCGCCCGAAACGCATCAGGCGGTGGCTGACGACCTTACTGCACCAGGTTATGGCGCAGGGAATATTTCACGATGTGGGCGTTATTGGTAAATTTCATCCGCTTCATCATGCGTGACTTGTAGGTGCTGACGGTTTTATTACTGATGGAGAGCGCATCGGCGATCGCATTGATCGACTCCCCGTGGGCCAGCATGATCATAATCTGCCGCTCGCGCATCGTCAGACTCTCATGAGGTGCACGATTATTACTCTGGTAGTCGGAAAAGATAATCTCCTGCGCCAGATCGTGATCGATATAGCGTGATCCCTGCGCCACGGTGCGGATCGCTTTCAGTAAAACATCCGGCGACTTGTCTTTCGTGATATAGCCCAGTGCGCCATTGTTTAACACCCGCCGGGTAATCTGTGGCTCGTTGTACATGCTCAGTACCAGAATACGCAGCTGAGGATAGAGGGGCATCAGGCGCGTGATCAGATCTTCTCCGCTCATGCCCGGCATCGAAATATCCAGCAGCAGCAGATCGACCTCGTGCTGGCGCAGGCGTTCCAGCACCTGGCCGCTATCTGAGGCTTCGGCTGCCACTTCGATGTTGTCATCCAGCGCAAAAATCTGCTTCAGGCCCTCGCGCATAATGGCATGATCGTCGGCAATCATCAGACGTATGCATTTACTCATCGGTTAATACTCCCGGTTTTCGGACAGGATGGGCTGATTTAACACTTCCGGAGAGAGGAAACTTCAGTTTAACCCGGGTGCCTTTACCGGGTGTGCTGGTGATGGTCGCTTCTCCATTCAACATGCGTCCACGCTCCTCGATCCCGTGCAGCCCGCACGTTCCCTTCTTCACACGGTGCAGATGAAAGCCTTTCCCGTTATCGACCACTTCAATCAGCAGCGCATCCGGCGTCAGTTTAACGAAGATATAGACGTTGCTGGCCTGGGCATGACGGACGATATTGGTGAGAGATTCCTGAACCACGCGGAATGCCGCTGTCAGCGTCACCTCATCCAGCACCACGGTGTGTTCGTCAGGTGCCAGCAGAATGCAACGAATGCCATTGTTTTTTATGAACTGATCCCGCAGCCACTCCAGCGCAGGAACCAGGCCCAGATTGAGTACATTGGGGCGCAGGCGGGTCGAGACATCACGCACCACCTGGATAGTGCTGTCCAGATGCGCCATCAGCGCCTGAATTTTCGCCTCCTGCGCATCGACAGAGAGATCTTTACGCATCGCCAGCAGCGATAACCCCGTGCGCAGCGCGGTCAGCTGCTGGCCCAGCTCGTCATGAATATCACGCGCCAGCTGTTTCTTTTCCGCTTCCCGCGCCCGCTCCAGATTATGCGTCAGCAGCCTTAACTCCTCTTCGGTCTGGCGGATAGCGGTAATATCGCGCCCGACCGCCAGCACACTCATCAGTTCGCCTTGCAAATCATATTCCGGTACGCAGCGCACATGCAGGATGCGTTTCTCTCCCTTACGCCTGACCACCAGCTCATCTTCAGCCACTTTTTCATCCACCATGGTGCGTGAGACCAGCTTAAACAGGCTCAGGCCGATCCCCCCGCGCTGCACGCTTTCGGTCAGCGGCAGCCGGGTGATGTCGGTTTCGCTAAGGTTAAAGCCGTTGCGAACCGCCAGGTTGGCGTAGAGGCTGCGGGTCTGCAAATCAAAACGTAAAATGAGGTCAGGAGAATTTTCCACGACCTGATGAAGCTGTTTTTCCCGCAGTTGCTGCTGCTCTTTTTGCCGACGGATTTCATCCATGTCGCGCACAATGCATAAGATATGTAATTCACCCTCCTGTTCATATCCGCTGCAACTGACCTCAACGGGAAAAACATGATGGCGACCGGTGTGATGTGATGTGAATTGTATGCCTTCCGGGCGGGTACTGAGTTTCCACCACAGGGCAAAAACATCATTGTCGCGCAGCTCTTTATCAATGACGTCAAAGCTGATTTGCGAAAATGTTTCGCGCGAATAGCCTGTCAACTGGCAGGCCTTGTCGTTGACATATTTGATACAGAGCTGACTGTCTATCAAATATATTGCATCATGAATTTTGTTTAAGGCGATATCTGATAAGCTGGTGATATTCGCCTCATGATTGTCATCCTGGTCAGATACACCCTGTAAAAGCATTATTCCCTCCGGAGATTTATCACGCCGCAGAGAATAAATTTCCAGCGGCATGACAGTCTTTACCCGCTAAATATTAACGAGCTGATAATTTTAGCAGTGAATCTGCCATTTTTCGTATTTGCCCGATCAGGCGTAAATTCTCCCCTTCAGCGTTTCCCGTGCCCGTGAAAGTCGGGATCGGACAGTGCCGACCGGGATATCTAACTGCTGCGCAATATCCTGATAGCTGCCCTCTTCCTCAACCAGGATAGAGAGCATAACCCTGACATCTTTCGATAAAATTTCAAGAGAGGCCAGCGTATGGCTGAGTAATTGCCGGTTTTCCGTCAGATCGCTGGGGTCATTATCCAGCAACAGATCGGCGGTGATTTCATCATTAAGATGATCAAACAGATAGTGTATCTGTTTCGCTTTGTAATAGTTACGAATCAGATTTACCGCAATACCAAATACCCAGGTTTCCGGGCGGGATGCGCCACGGAACTTATGCCGGTTACATAACACTTCAAGACAGGTCATTTGCAGGATGTCATCGGCATCTTCATGGCTGGCAATACGTTTCCGGATGAAGTTTAACAGCTTCTTATTATGCGTAACGAAGATCTCATCCCAGTTGACGTTAATTGCAAAGGGTGACTCTGCAGCAGCGGATACGAGCGTTGAATTGATCATCTTTTCTCTCTCTGAATGGTAGCCAGTGATTACGCTACTCAGCAAGAGATATGCCATCCGCAGCTCTCTTAATAACTCCCTGTTTGTGAAAACAATTAATTTTTAATACAGATTTTTCTGAGAAATTTTTTTCCTTACCGCCGGCTGATTGATGCAAAAAATTGCACTGATTTCCCGGCGAAATTATTTTCACTTTTTTTTGCTGCTTTTTTTCGGAACCGATATGCGTGCTTTGACACAGAAAGAGAGTAATGACCACTGAGGATGGCTGGCGATGCTCAAAATACAACATGCGATTCCGGCACTGGCGCACTCGCTAAAAGCCCTGCATAAAAACACACCACAGACCGTGGTTAAAAATAGCGTGCCGGATAATGTCCGCGTGCGGGAAACGTCTTTGAATGACGCGATGGAAGAAATTGGCGCCGCGTTCAGTGAAAAGATGGAGCGTAAACAAAAGGCGCAGGAGCGCCGCAATGCCTCACGTCACCTGCAGCGTGGCAGACACGCGATTAGCAAGGTCGGCGAGCTGAACGCGCTATTTTCCCTGCTTGATGGCGGTGATGAACAGCAGACATCAGATCAGATGGCGTGGCTGCGCAGCGCGCTGCGCCAGACTCCGCCGCCGGACAGCGACACCGTGCTGGAAAAAAGCGGCGGCGATCCGGCACGCACCGCGCTGCTGCTGCGCATGCTGGGCGAACAGGCACAGGATGAAGGCGACAGAGAACTGGCCACGCAGGCCGGGGCACAGCTGGAAAGCCTGCAGAAAAGCCACGGTCAGACCATTCGGGCTGGCAACAACACGGCATCAGCTATCGCCGGCTATACCCGTGATCCGCAGCGAAAACAGTCGCTGCGCGACCTTTATTACGACGGCATCGTCCACCAGCAGTCTGCCACCATGATGCTGGATATGCTGCTGGAGAGGATGGGCTCGCGTCATCTCCAGCCGACGCTGCGCACCCTGCAGCGCGCGCTGGCGGATGATATCGCCGCCCTTGCCCCCTCCATCAGCGTGACGGCCCTTTGCCGAATCCAACGCAGCCTGCGCGATGCCGCCGGGATAAGCCAGACGCTGAGCGACAGCCAGGTCTTTCTGCAGCGCATGCGGAGCAGAGTGCCCGACGTTGCCATGAACAGCCTGACGCTGGCCCGGCGTATGTTGCAAATCAGCCATAACGGCGCCTGGCAGAGTGATTTTAACGGTCTGGCAGAGGAGATTGTCGGCCAGGAGACACACCATCGGCCGCTCTTTTTCAGTTCGCTGTTTCCGCTGCTGTACGGTGTGCCTCCCTCACTGTGGCACGAGCGGGAAAACCGTGACAACGCGCTAAAACTGCTGCGCAGCATCATTACGGACGTCAACAAAACAGAGCAGCAGCAGCAACGCCGCAACCGGACCGCGGCGTCGTGAGGCCATAACGATGAATACCCTGTTTCAGATACTGAATCGCATCGCAATCAGCGCCATGCAACGCTCCGAAGTCGTGGGGGCGGCATTTGCTATGGCGCTGGTGTTTATGCTCATCATACCGCTACCGCTGCCTTTAATTGATGCGCTGATAGCGCTCAATATCTGCCTCTCCTCCCTGCTGGTCGTACTGGCCATGTATCTGCCAAAGCCGCTGGCGTTCTCAACCTTTCCCGCCGTGCTGCTGCTGACCACTATGTTTCGACTGGCGCTCTCTATCTCGACGACCCGCCAGATCCTGATCCAGCAGGATGCCGGTCATGTGGTGGCCGCCTTCGGTAATTTTGTGGTGGGTGGCAACCTGGCGGTAGGGATGGTGATGTTTCTGATCCTGACCGTGGTCAACTTCCTGGTGATCACGAAAGGTTCCGAACGGGTGGCCGAAGTGGCGGCGCGGTTTACCCTGGATGCAATGCCCGGTAAGCAGATGTCTATCGACAGCGATCTGCGTGCCGGCCTGATTGATGTGGTGCAGGCAAAAAACCGGCGCAGTGAGCTGGCTAAAGAGAGCCAGTTGTTCGGAGCAATGGATGGCGCAATGAAGTTTGTTAAGGGTGACGCCATTGCCGGGCTGGTGATTGTGGTGATCAACCTGATTGGTGGCATCAGCATTGGTGTGCTGCAGCTGGGTATGCCTGCCGGTGAAGCGATGCATATCTACTCGATTCTGACCATTGGTGACGGACTGATCGCGCAGATCCCGGCGCTGTTAATTTCGCTGACCGCCGGGATGCTGATCACGCGCGTCTCCTCAGACGATGAACAGACGGTCGATCATAATATCGGCCGCGAGATTGCCGAGCAGCTGACCAGCCAGCCAAAAGCGTGGCTGTTCTCCTCAATGGGAATGGTGGGCTTTGCCCTGCTGCCCGGTATGCCCACGGCGATCTTTTTAGTACTGGCCGCGCTGACGATGATTAGCGGTGGTTTTCAGATCTGGCGCGTCAGAAAAACCCTGAATCTGGCGCAGCCACAAATGGAAAATGAGGTCATTCCGCCTGAGCTGAACGGCAGGGAAGATCTGCGTCAGTTCAATCCCACGCGACCTTATCTGATCAACTTCTCCTCCTCATGGCGGGGTCATCCGGAGATGCTGGAGCTGGTGCAGGATATTCGCCGCCTGCGTAACCGCATCGTTTACCACTTCGGCTTTACCCTGCCCGCCTTCGATATCGAGTTTCTCGACCAGCAGGCGGAAGATGAGTTTCGTTTCTCGGTGTATGAGATCCCGAAAGTAAAAGGCACCTTTACCGTGTCGCACCGGGCGGTGAAGCGCAGCTGGCTGGACACGTTAGCCGCTGCCGACAGGGAGAGCGTGACAGAGGGTGATGAGCAGCGTCGGGAGGAGGACATTATCTGGCTGACGGCAGATCATCCGCTGCTGCAAAACGAAGAGGTCGAACAGTGGTCGGCACGCGAAATCCTGGTCAGGCGCATGGAGAACGCGATTCATGCCAGCAGCCCCCATTTTATTGGTCTGCAGGAAACCCGCGCACTGGTGAGCTGGCTGGAATCGGAGCAGCCGGAGCTCGCCCAGGAGTTACAGCGCGTGATGCCCCTCTCACGTTTCTCCGGTGTCCTGCAAAAACTGGTTGCCGAACGGATTCCGCTGCGATCCGTCCGCGCGATAGCCGAAGCCCTGATCGAACATGGACAGCATGAGCGCGACATCTGGCTGCTGACCGATCAGGTGCGTATCTCGCTAAAAAATCATCTCTGTTACCAGTATGCCCGGCCGGACGGCCTGCATGTCTGGCTGCTGACACCGGAACTGGAAGAACAGTTACGCGACTCGCTGCGTCAGACGCAAAACGACCTGTTCTTTGCGCTAACCCATGAGCAGATCAGCGCCATTCTCCCGCTCATCGCCAGCGCCTTCCCGGTTGACACGCCGGAAAGCGCCGTGCTGCTGGTCGCGCAGGATTTGCGCAGCCCGCTGCGCGGGCTTATCCAGGAAGAGTTCCACTATGTGCCGGTGCTCTCGTTTGCAGAGTTGCAACCTCATCTCGCCGTCAATGTGCTGGGGCGTATCGCGCTGGATCCGGCCGCTTATTCACTGAACTCGTGGGAGAATTAATCATGTTCGAGCTGCGCGTGCTGTCTGGCCTGCATTTAGGCGCCGCGTTACCCCTCTTCGGCGAGAGCTGGCTGATTGGCCACGCCGAAGAGGCCGATCTTATGCTTAGCGATGCGCACGTGGCTGCCCGTCACTGCCAGTTGCGCCGGACCGGGACTGGATGGCAGATTCAGCCGGACGGCGGCGAAGCATCAGGTATCAACCCTGAAGAAGCGTTTCAGATCGCTGACGTCTGGCTCTGCGTTGCGCGCACAGAGACACCGTGGGCCGCCTGTATGCCTCCTGCGTCGCCACCCCAGCCCGACGAACCGGCTGCCGCGACACCTGAGCACGTCCCCCCTGCTGCTGCACGCAAAGGGATATTCCCCCGCACGCTTCGCACGCTGGCCTGGAGCCTGATGCTGCTGCTCACCCTGACGGTCATGAGCTGGGTTTTGCAGCCTACCGTTGCCCAGACCCAGGTTACCGCCCCCCGGTCACAGCACACCCACGCCGCGATGCAGGCCCCGTTACAGAAAATGTTGCGTGAACGCGATCTGGCACGCGTCGTGAAGCTGGATATGCACAACCAGCGCCTGCGTCTGCGAGGGCACCTCACTCAGTCACAGATGCAAATCTTTAACCGGATGCTGGCGCGCTTTAACGCCACCTACCCCAGCGAGACTCCGCTGAATAATGAGGTCCGGCTGCTGAAGGTCAGGCTGCCATTTCGTATTGTGCAGATCACCACCGGAAGCCGCGCCAATATCGTCACCGATGAGGGGCAGCGTCTGTTTGTCGGCGATGAAGTGGACAACCTGAGGCTGGTCGCGATAACCCCTGACCAGATTGAGTTTAACGGTCGCGAAAACATCAAGGTGAGCTGGTAATGACAGTGGCGCTGGAACAGTGGTATCAACAGCAGCGGCAGCGGATTGCCCGCTTTTCGCCGGTCGAAAGCTTTGGCCGTATCACCGGGATTAACGGGATTTTGCTGGAAAGCAGCCTGCCTCAGGCGCGGATTGGCGACCTCTGCCAGATCGTCAGGGATGACGGCCAGAGGGTGCTGGCAGAGGTGGTCGGCTTCAACCCGCAGCACACGCTGCTCTCAGCCCTCGGCCAGCTCGACGGCATTGCCCGGGGGGCGCGCGTGATTCCGCTGCGTCTGCCGCATAGCATTGTGGTGTCGGACGCCCTGCTTGGCAGCGTGCTGGACGGCTTTGGTCGCCCTCTGGATCCCGACCAGCACGGCGCATTCGCCCTGCCCGGTACCGCAGAAAATGCCGTGAGCGTGCTGGGTGATGCCCCGGCTCCCACCGATCGTCCGCGCATTGCGACGCCGCTCCCAACCGGCATTCGCGCAATTGACGGTCCGCTGACCCTCGGCGTGGGACAGCGCGTAGGGATCTTCGCCGGCGCGGGCTGCGGGAAAACCACCCTGCTGGCGGAGATCGCCCGTAATACGCCCTGCGATGTCATCGTTTTTGGCCTGATCGGGGAACGTGGACGTGAACTGCGCGAGTTTCTCGACCATGAACTGGATGAGGCGCTGCGCAGCCGGACGGTGCTCATCTGCGCCACATCCGATCGCAGCAGTATGGAGCGCGCCAGGGCGGCGTTCACCGCCACGGCTATCGCTGAAGCCTGGCGCGACAAGGGCAAGCGCGTGCTGTTGATTCTCGACTCCCTGACCCGCTTTGCCCGCGCCCAGCGTGAAATCGGTCTCGCACTGGGCGAGCCGCCGGGCCGCGGCGGCCTGCCTCCTTCGGTTTATACCTTGCTGCCTACCCTGCTGGAGCGCGCCGGGCAGACCTCACGCGGGTCGATTACCGCTCTCTATTCCGTGCTGATTGAAGCCGACTCGATGAACGACCCGGTCGCGGACGAAGTGCGATCCCTGATTGATGGCCACATTGTGCTGACCCGTCGTCTGGCGGAGCGCGGTCACTACCCGGCTATCGATGTACTGGCCAGCCTGAGCCGCACCATGAGCAACGTCGCGACGCGCGAGCATCTGCACGCCGCCACGCAGCTGCGCCGCATGATGTCCGCCTGGCAGCAGGTCGAGATGTTAATCCGCCTGGGTGAATACCAGCCGGGCCATGATGAGATGACGGATGCGGCAGTCTCGGCGCAGACGGCAATTAATCACTATCTGCAACAGGTGATGCACGCGCCCTGTGACTATGACACCACACTGCACCACTTATCGGAGGTAAGCCAGCATGCGCCATCATCCGCTGCCTGATCACGACACACTCCCTGATGAGAAAAACAGAGAGCTGGAGCAGGCCTTTTCTCTGCTGCTGCCGATTCGCCGCCAGCGCTTACGCCGCTGTGAACGGTTGCAACGGCAGGCGGAGCAGGTGCTGCGCGAAACAGAATGTCAGGCCGCCGAAGCGGAAAGCCAGCTCGACGCCGCCCGGCAGCATTATCAGCAGCTGCGCGAAAGCTTTGCCGGACGCCACCAGTCGGGGCTGCAGAAGCAGGAGCGTCTTGTCGGCGGCCTGACCAGGGAGCGCGAGGCCAGCGAGGCGGTAAACGGGCAGCGTACTCAGCTGCAACAGTGCCGCACAGAGCAGATGACGCAGCAGCAGCAGGTGCAGCACGCACAGCAGCAGACACAGGCACGTCTGCGTGATGTGGAAAAGCTGGAATATCTGATGGCGCACAGCGAGGCATTACGATGACAGCCTTACCCCACCCGCCGCAAAAGCATACGGCAACGCCTGCGCGTCCGGAGGTGTCGCGCCGTATGCCGCAAAGCGGCTCTTCAGAAGCGACGGCATCCGGCCGGCCTTCCCGCGCCGAACCGTTCCGCGAAGCGCGCGCTGAGTTTGACGCGCTGCTGCTCACTCCCGGCGAAACGCCGCCACTGCCACAACCGCTGATCCTGCCGTGGGAAGGCCCCTGCTCTTCCGGTCCGTCGTTATCCCCGGATGAAGCCCCTGCCGCCTCGCCGGTCAGGGCCTGGCAACAGCTGGAGCCGCCTTTGTGCGGCATGGTAGAAAAGCAGCCTGCCGGACCGGTCGCCATGACGCTGCTGCTGCCGCTGCTGGGCGAAGTGGATGCCCGCCTGACGCCTTTTGCGGCGGGCTGGGATATCAGCCTGCGCTTTGCGCCCCCCGCCATGAACATGATGGCAGCCCATCAGGAGCGCTGCCGGGCCTCGCTGCGCCGCCGGATGGCCTGTGCTGTCCGCCTGCGCTTTGAACAGCGCGGAGGCCAGGAATGACGCCCCTGATCCTGCGCACCTTGCCGCGCGAGGAAGCCAGCCTGCGCCAGCGTATCGGCCACGGTCTTCGCTTTGCGTTCACCCTGGCAGGCGACGCGGGTGAGCTTCAGCTTCGGCTTGCCGATGCCGCCGGGCGGCCACCGACACACCACTTCTTCTGCCGGGCGGGAGAGTTATCCCTGACGGGAAGCGAAGCGCTGCTGAGTCTCTTTTCCACCTGCCCGCTGATGCCCAATGCCGGGGCGTGCGCGGAGTGGTACTGGCCGCTCTTTAACCAGCATCTCAGCCCGGCGCTGCGCGCGCTGTTTGGCGACCTGACGCCGCATGACACTGCCTGCCCTCCGGTCGGAGGGATGTGGCTGACGCTGAGCGTCACGCTCAGCGAGGCGCAGGCGCACAGTCAGCTCTGTCTTGCGCCCGCTACGCTCGCGGCGTTGTTAAACCAGCCCGGCTGGGCGCCGCTGCCTGCGCCCCCCTGCAGCGATCTGCCGTTATCGCTGCCGCTGACACTGGGTGCGCTCTCGTTTACCCCCTCGCAGTTACGCACACTTCGCCCCGGTGATGTGGTTTTCCCTGCTACCCCCTGTTTTTTCCCGACCGGTCGCGGCGAGCTTCGCCTTGCACAGTTACACCTTGAGGGCGAATTGCTGTTCGGGGAGGGGCATCCTGCCCGTTTTCTTATTACCCGTCTGGAGAATACCTACATGAATGTGACCCCCGAAGAGAATATGCCTGCCGATACCCCCCAGCCGGAGGGCGACCTGACGGAAACCACGACGTCCGTGGCATCACCTTTTGATGCGCTGCCGCTGGCTTTAACCGTGCGCTGTGGCCATCTCAGACTGACGCTGGGTGAGCTGAATCGTCTGGATGTCGGCTCGACGGTCACGGTCGAGAATGTGGTGCCCGGCGAAGCGCTGCTGTGTCACGGCGAGTTTCCGCTGGCGAAAGGCGAACTGGTGGATGTCGAAGGACGGCTGGGACTACAGATTACCCATATGCTGCCGGGCGTGGCGAGCGTCGGGGATGTAAACAGATGATGCCGATGGAGATGGGGCCGCTGAACCCGATTATGCTGGCGCTGTTTCTCGGCGCGCTGGCGCTGCTGCCGATGATGCTCATCATCTGTACCAGCTTTTTAAAAATTACCATGGTGCTGCAATTAACGCGCAACGCCATGGGCGTGCAGCAGGTGCCGCCGACAATGGCCCTGAACGGCATCGCGCTGGCCGCCACGCTGTTCATTATGGCCCCGGTGTTCAGCGAGATGACCGACCGGCTGAAAGCGATGCCCGTCGATTTCAGCAGTATGGAGCGGCTCGACGATACCGCCGCTAACGGTATCGAACCGCTCAAAACCTTTATGCGCAAAAACAGCGACCCGGACATCGTTATCCATCTGCAGGAAAATGCCCAGCGTATGTGGCCTGAGAAGATGGCGAAAACGGTTACTCCGGACAATATGCTGCTGATAATCCCGGCCTTTGTGCTATCGGAGCTGCAAAACGGTTTCAAAATCGGCTTTCTGATCTTTATCCCTTTTATTGTCGTGGACCTGATTGTCTCCAATATCCTGCTGGCGCTCGGGATGCAGATGGTGTCGCCGATGACCGTTTCGCTGCCCCTGAAAATCCTGCTCTTTGTGCTGATCAGCGGCTGGACACGGCTGCTCGACGGGCTGTTCTACAGCTATTTATGAGGTTTTTATGGATATTCTGACGCTGTTTCGCCAGGGATTACTGCTGGTGGTGATCCTCTCCGCGCCGCCGCTGCTGGTTGCGGTCATCGCCGGGGTAATTATTTCACTGGTGCAGGCCGCGATGCAGTTGCAGGATCAGACCCTGCCGTTCTGCATCAAGCTGGTCGCCGTCGGCCTGACGCTGGCGCTCACCGGTCGCTGGGTCGGTGTTGAGCTGATGGAGCTGGCGCAGGCTGCGTTTGCGATGATGTCAACGGTCAGTGCCTGATGCTGACAGGTTACCCCCTCACTGATACCTTTCACGCGATCCTCGCGCTGGGACTCGGTATGGCGCGTATCTTCCCCTGCCTCCTGCTGACGCCGATATTCTCCTTCAGCGTGATTAAAGGGGGACTCCGCACCGCCATTGCCGTGGCACTGGCGCTGTTTATTGCGCCGGGCATCAAAGAACAGATTGATGCGCTTGAGCCGTCGATGCTGCTGCTGGCCGGCCTGGTTCTCAAAGAGTTACTGATAGGCATCCTGCTCGGCTTGTTGCTGGCGTTGCCTTTCTGGCTCTATGAGTCTGTCGGGGCGTTGTTCGATAACCAGCGTGGCGCGTTAATGGGGGGGCAAATCAACCCGCAGCTGGGGCCGGATGTGACGCCGCTGGGGAAACTGATGCAGCAGCTGCTGATACTGCTGCTGGTCACCGGGCTGGGATTATCGACCATCACGCAGGTGATCTGGGACAGCTATCATCTCTGGTCCGCCACACAGTGGATCCCTTTTCCTGGCGAGGCGGGGTTTCACGTCTGGCTTACGCGGGTGGGAAAACTCTTCAGTGATATGGTGCTCTATGCCGGACCGCCGGTGGCGCTGATGCTGCTGCTCGATTTTGTCATCGGTGTGATGAGCCTCTATAGCCCGCAGCTTCAGGCGACGGCCCTGACCATTCCGCTGAAATGCCTGCTTGGCATGCTGTTTTTTATCCTCTATCTGCCGCTGCTGGACCATCTGGGTCATGCGCGACTGTATGAACTGCGCGATCTCATCCCTCTCCTGTCACGGATCGTTGCCCCTGCAGCCGGAGGGACGCCATGAGCGAAAAAACCGAAGATGCCACTCCCCAGAAACTCCGGGAGTCGCGTAAAAAAGGCCAGGTCAGCCAGAGCCAGGATATCCCTAAGCTGCTGATCTCAATTGGTATCCTTGAAACCCTGTTTGCTATGGTGGAGAGCGGGATGCAGCGGATGCAGGCGATGATGCTGCTGCCGCTCTCCCGCCTGCGCGATCCGTTCGATCATGCGATGGAGGAGGTGATCGGGGAAAGTGTCACCGTTCTGCTGGTGCTGGTGGGGATCGCGTGCGCCATCGCCATCCTGCTGCGGGTCGTGGGTGGCTGGCTGCAGTTCGGCCCACTCTTTTCCACCGACGCGCTGACGCCGAAGCTGGATGCACTGAATCCGGTTAATCATCTGAAGACGCTCTTTTCCGCCCGTCAGTTTACCCAGCTTTTAACCAGCATCGTGAAAGCTGTCGTGATAGGCCTGGTAGTCTGGCAGGCGATCATGCCTGACCTCGGCAGCCTGGCTCAGCTGGCCCTTGGCGACCTCAACGGCTTCTGGCAGGGGGTGATGGCGCTGTTTATGAAAGTGTCGCGTCGGGTACTGATGGTCATGCTGATCATCAGCCTGTTCGATTTTGGTATTCAGCGCTATTTCTTTCTGAAGCAGCAGCGCATGAGCCATGAAGATATCAAAAACGAGTTTAAGCAGAGCGAAGGCGATCCGCATATGAAAGGCCACCGTCGCCAGGTGGCGCAGGCGATCCTGAATGAAGAGCCGGTGCCTGCCCGCGAGGTGAATGTGGAAGAGGCGGATGTGTTGCTGGTTAACCCGACCCATTTTGCCGTCGGCCTCTATTACCGGCCGGATGAGACGCCGCTGCCCCGTCTGCTGTTCAAAGCGTGTGATGAAGAGGCGCGCGCATTAATTGAAGAGGCGCAGCGCAAAAAGAGACCGGTGATCCGCTTTATCTGGCTGACACGCACCCTGTGGCGCACCACCCGCGAAGGCGCCTATGTTCCCCGCGAAACGTTAAATGCCGTCGCCCACGTCTACCGTCTGCTGCGGGAGCTGGAAGATCACTACCTGGATGAGGTGATTGAGATTCGGGAAGAGTGATGCGGAGGGCCACTCCGCATCAGTGCATCAGGCAGCCAGCATCTCCGGCAGCAACGTCCGGACTTCCTGAGCCTGGTGAATAAAGGCGAGCATCAGGGCGTTAAACGCAGCCGGCGTTAAACCGGCCAGCGGCTGCTGATAACAGAGCCGCATCTGCTCCTCTTCATCCAGCGCCAGCCAGCATCCACGCATTGCATACATGTCAAAGTTGAGTTTCATTAACCGCTGCCAGGTCACGAGCTGCGCGGCAAGCCGCGCTGAGGCGAAGAGCTGGCAATGCAGCAGTAACGTATCACTTCCCGGCGGAAGCTCCAGCACTACCGCCTCCCGGCCCTGCTCATCCTGCAACGCGCAGACGCCGTTGTCGAGCGTCAGAGCAATGCCCTGGCGGCGACCAAAATCGTCGAGCAGCCGCTGTACCTCTTGTTGCTGTGTCATCTTCAGCTCCTGTCAGTGTAAGGGGTGATCCGGGCTTAGCGTCGCCCGCGCTTGTCCTGCTGTCCGGCATTCGTTAACGCGTCCACCAGCGTCTGGCTGGCATGGGTTATATCGCCCTCCAGTGTGAAGGCGACAGGTGACCGCTGATTAACACCATAGTTAAAGGTAATTTTCCCCAGGTTACGGCTGATACTGACGCTGGCGGCACTGCTGCCCCCGGCGACAAACAGCGGCACAGAGATCCCCTCCTGTTTGGTATTGGTTTCACTAAAACCAATCGATTTAACCCGCAGGTATGTCCGGTCGCGCAGCAGCGCGGCGACCGTCTCCGGCTGGGTTTCCTGACGCAGCCACGCCTGCTGAAGGGCATAGCGCTGTTCATCATGCAGCTCAAGGGTGACCACCGCCTGGGTGTTACGGTTTTCTTGCAACTCGCGGATGATTGCTTTAAGCATGGGCTTCTCCTCCATAAAGCGGCTGATTGCCTCTGCGGCACTCTCTGGCAGTTCGCTGGCGAAGAGGCTATGCACGACATGCATCAGATTATTGCGGTCTACTTTGCGCAGATTACTGTATGTGCTCTGATACTCGGCACTGTTGAGCTGATGGCAGTGCAGCGCATGCGCACGGCGCTGCAAATCCAGTGCCCGGGCACTGTTAATGACGCCATACTGGCCATTTCCGGCTGGCGTCAGCGCCAGCAGATGGGTCAGCAGTTTGTCGAGCCTGTTCGCTGTGGCCTGCGACTCATCCTGAAGAAAGGTACTGAACCTGTCACTGCGTGCCTGTTCTGAGGCAGTTGTCGTGCCGTCCGCCTTATTCAGCGCCTCAAGCCTCTTTTTTTCGCCTTCAGACAGCGGACGCAGGGTGCCAGGATGCGCCTGGCGTTCGCTCAGGCTCTTTTTCAGCAGCACGTTCAGACCTGCAGAGCCCTCACTTTTCACTTTCTCTGGCGCTTTGTCCGCGTCTCTGAGCGCCTGCAGCAACGCATTGGTCTGCGGATCGTCAAAGTGCGTCTCTGTCTGCTCGATCAGCTTCTCCAGCTGGCGACGGTGAACAGGCTCCGCCCGGGCGATATCTATACTCATGCTGTGTCGGGTGCGGTTATCCATACTGGCCTGAATCGTGGTGCTGTTGACGCCAAACAGGGGGATACGCAGCCCGGATGAAGGACTCGCGGTAATGCCCACCCCGCCATTCAGACCAATGCTGGCGCTGACGGTGTTGAACATCCGCAGACGGTTATCACTGCGGCCCAGTGTACTGCCCGCCTCGCTCCGGGTGGTGGCACGCTCACGCTGCGCATTCAGGATATTCGTTCCCATCTGCGCCATGCCACCCGCGCGGATCATCACACGATTTTTCCTGCCTTCTCCGCCACTGATGGGATAGCGCAGGCCGCCACTGGCCAGCGCCATCGCAGTGGCATCCACGTTAAAGGTGAGTGTCGTGCCCTGCTTCACTTTATGACTGACACCTTTTTCCAGCAGTTCACCGGGATGAAGTTCACCCTGAATCAGCTGCGTGATAAAAGGCTG
Organism: Pantoea sp. M_10; assembly: GCF_008631515.1. NCBI lineage: Bacteria > Pseudomonadati > Pseudomonadota > Gammaproteobacteria > Enterobacterales > Erwiniaceae > Pantoea > Pantoea sp. M_10. The sequence continues at coordinate 597,263 of NZ_VWUL01000001.1, forward strand.
AAGTTCCGCCTCGCTCAGGGTAAAGCTGACGCTGTTCTGTAACTGGCGCTGCAGGGCAATGGCCACCATGCCACCCAGCCGCAGCGAGGGAACGATGCTGCGGTTGCCGCCAGACGCCGGGAGGGTCGTGGCGTCCGGCTGGCTCAGTGGGTTCCAGCCTGCGGCGCCAAACACCGTGCCGGTGCCGCCCCCGTTCCGGCTGAAGGTGACGTTGATACCACTTTCGCCGCGGGCGAAACTGGCGCTGTAGGCGCGATCAAGATTGCCCCGCACGCCCGGAATACCGATCACTTCCCCGCCGGGGATGACCGAGAGGGTCACCATGCCGCCGTAGTTGCGCCCAAAGCCGACGTTTTCCCCCGGCTCCAGCGCGTTGAGCGTCGTGAGAAGTTGCGCCGCCATCTGCTGCTGATCGGAGGCTTTCAGAACCGTGCGGGTCGTCATATTCAGGCCGTGGTGCGGCTTACTCAGCGCATTAATAAAAGATTTCATCGCGTCATAGCAGGCCTCCAGCTGGCGGTTATTCACAAAACCCTGAGCGGTGGCTTTCTGCACCAGATTTTCGCCATACTCCTCATCACGTAACAGACGCAATCGCGCTTTGATGGCTGCAATCTGTGTCGGGCTGGCCTGGCCGTGATCAACAGAGGCAGCCATCTGATCCACCACATCGTGCAGGGCGGCCATCATCAATCCGTCGAGGATCAGACGGGATTTCACCAGCCCCATCTCATCATGAGGATCGCGCATTCGCCCCAGTGGCGGCCGCGCCTTCTGGTGCCGGGCCACGACGCCGTTCGCGTGTAGCTGGCCAATCGCTGCCGGGCGCCCCTCACGGAGTGGATAGCGCCGGCAGACCTCATCCAGCCGGGCCAGCAGATTCTCATCATCACTGTACGGGTTGATCGCCTGGGTGGCAGCCCTGAGCCGTGAGGGATGAAACGCCTCTTTTTCACTTCCGTCACCGTGCAGCGCCCCACTATGCTGGCCGAGCTGGCTGCTGTGGTGCTGTACGCTGTCGGCAACCGTGTCGATAAAGGCGTGCAGATGGTCGATAAACGTCCGGTCGAAGGCGCGCGTATCGAGTGCGGCGAGGCGCGCCTGCAGCGTGCCGTACGCCGCCGCGTCAGGCGTGGCCAGCAACGTTTTAAGCCGCTCATAAAGATCCGCCTGTTGCGCATAGAGCGGACGCAGCCCTTCACGCCCCTGCCAGTGATGGCGCGTGGCGTACCAGGCGTTTTTCAGGGGTCTTGGCGTCGTCATCCGGGTATTGAGTAAATGCGCGCCAAGCCGATCGCGCAGGCGGCTGTTGACATGATTACCATCACGTCCGCTCATCCCGGCAATAGTGGTTTCTGCCTTCAGCGTCATGCCACGCACGTTGACACTTTTTGAGGCTTCATCAAGCCGCGCTATCGCTTTCAGCGGCGTCTGTCGCGAGACACCAGGGGGCGGCGCTGTCAGCTCAGACGCCGACATGACCCGCCAGCGGTTCTCATCCGTGAGAGGGAGTCGCGGGCCTGCACCGTCCGGCTGCCCCTCTGCCCTTTCAGGCGACGTTGCGGCCAGCTGCCATATCGCACTGCGCCCCTCTTTGTCGACCACCATCAGCGCTCCGCTGGCACTGTTATGCAGTCGCGCTAAGGGGCCCAGTTGCGGAGGCAGCGTGACTGGCTGCCAGCGTGCATCCGGGCGGCTGCCAGGCGAGGCGCGCCAGTCCGCTTCCGGCATCGTCCAGAGCCTGCCCTGTATGTCGAGGAGATAGAGACTGCGATTCTGATCGGTCGTGATATCGGTCAGCGTATTGCCTTCGCCGTTCGCGGGCAGCGTCGCGCGGGTGTGCGGCAGCGCGTTCGCAATGCCCGCCTTAGTCAGCGTTTGCATCATCCTGTGCGCCTGACGACGCCCGGCCTGGGTGCGGTGATATTGCAGGGTGTTGTTTTCACTGATTGCCGCACAGTTTTCGCCATCCAGTGGTGCAATGGCGCGTGCTTTATTGTTTTCGTCAAACCCTGGCAGAGGCAGCTCTACGCTCAGGCTGACGTTTAACTGCCGCAGGGCAAAACGGTGATGCGCGCCGTCAATCCGGTCACTCTTCTGGCTGATTTTTACCCGTGAAGGCAACCCGTCGCGGATCACCCAGCCATTTCCGTCCTGCGCCCGCTTCAGCGTGTCCGCCTTCTCCTGGCTCGCCTCCCAGCGCCCGGCATTTTTATCCCAGGCATACAGTTTACCTTCATGAACCGTTAACTGTCCGGTGCGGCCCGTATCGACTCTCTCATGCGCCAGGGGATGCGGCTGCAATAATCCGTTGTGATGATCCAGCACCAGACTCTCGCTGAGATTCCAGCGCGCCTCAAACCGCCCCTGCGCATTCAGCACACAGAGATGTTTCTGGTCTGCCTCGCTTTTCACCACGGCCATCAGTTCGCCATCCCGGTGGGAAACCAGGCTGCTTATCATGACCCCAGCCCCCAGCTGCTCTGAGAGGACTGTCTGATTCAGATCAGGCTGTAACACGATCTCGCTGCCCGGCTGCGCTGGCGGGAATGCTGCGCTCCAGAGCGTCCCCTCGCTGTTCAGCGCATAGAGACGTCTGTAATGCAGCGCCACACCGGTGGCGTGAAACGCCTGCCTGTCACCCGCCTGATTCCGGGCGCTGAGGGTTATTTTCTGCTGTTCCTCTTTTTTCGCGCTGAGGCGACTGAGCAACATAACCGACTGTCCGGCAGTTTTCTCATCACTGAGAAGCAGGAGTGCGGCACCGTGCGAGCCGACGCAGTAGGCGGTAATCTTATCGGTTTTTGCCGACTTTTCGCCGCTGGAGAGATTGTGCAGGCTCTTCTTGTCGTAAATGGCATACAGCATCCCATCAGGCTGCCTGCTTAACCGGCTGAAACTTTTTTCTTCCTCTTTATCGACCTGTTCCCAGCACATAGCGGCGTCGTTAAGCCGATAGAGCCGCCCGCCATGCTCCCGCCATTGCTCCGACACCGGCGCGCCTGACGGGGTCATCCCGGTTTCCTCGTCATCTGAGGGTTGAGGGGCGTGATGAAAGATGCCGGTCATCAGCGCAGAGACTGCCGCATCCGGTAGCGCCGCAAGCCGCTGCGGCGCGGTCAGCTGCGGCCAGGCAGGCATCGGACGGCTGCTGGTCAGACCGATAAACATCGTGGGCGACCCCTGTAGCGAAAAGAGCCTGCCGTCAGGGGCGATCAGGCCGTGCTGGCAATCGTCGTCGCTGGCCTGATGCGCCAGCCAGCGAAACTGCGGACTGGCCAGCGTTTCGCTGAGGAGAGCGGTAAGCGATTCCGACGCGCTCCGGATGACGTTTAACGTGCCATCCTCTGCCAGCGCCAGTCGGGCAGACTGCGGCTGCAGACCGCCCTGCCCGGTGGTCGCCTCCTCTTCGGCCGCACGGAACGCCTGCTGCTGCAGTGAATTGCGCTGGCTCTCCTGCAGCGCGCTGTAGCGTTCTTCTGCAATGGGCGAGAGCAGATGGCGGCGGCGTGACGGCCAGGGTTCCGGCTCAGGCATCGGACGTAAGGGGGGGACCTCGGGCGCGGCGTCACTGTGACGCCTCTCCGCCGCCAGGTCGCGGCTGTTCAGCTCCGGCGGGCGGGTGCTCTCTGGCACATCGGGCGGGGGCTGGCGGCGGCACTTATCCCGCAGGCGGCTGAGGCTCTGGCGCAGGCTGCCTATGCGCTGGCGGGCATCCGCTGCCCGCTGGCGCAGGGCTGGCGCGGGCTGACGGCTTACCTCCTGGTGCAGGGCGCCACCTGCGGTCTGCTGCGGGCGGCGGGAAAACTGACGTAGTGGAATAGCGTTATCGCTGCGGGCAGGCGACACAGATTGCGTCGCACGCAGACTTCCCGAAAACGGGAGGTGAATCGCCATGGTTGATCCTCGCTCAAATACGGCCCCGGCGATCAACCGGGGTCTGAGACTACCGAATGCGGTCAGTTATCTACGGCTATCCGCGTAAAGTCATCCGGACCATTACGCAGTTGGGGTTGCCACCAGATGGTGAGGGTGTGCAGATCGGATGAGGGGCGGCAGCTCACCTCGTTGCACCCGGCCTGTGGCCGTGCGCAGGCACTCAGCATCAGTGCGGCGGCGGCCAGCCCGATTGTTCTCAGTAACATGCTTTTTCCTTATCAGCTCAGAAGACGTTTTTGGCGGGTGCGCCGCCTGATGCAGAGAGCAGCGAAGCGCGCGACGGGCGGGCCGGCGCATGGCTGTCAAACGCCACAAACACCTCTGCCGATTCACCCGGCCGCAATTCCCCGCGTGGCCAGACCCCTACCGCCAGTGTGCGGTCACTGCGGCACACACTCTCATCAAACCGCTGCGTCTGACGCGTGTTATTGGTGATCACCCCGACGGTTATCTGTACGCTGCTGTTGCCATACCACTGATGGCGGCGGAAATCGCTGCCGAACGCCCCCGGAATACGACAGAGTGAGGAGAGCGTCTGGCCTGTGCCGCCGCTGGTCATCCCCGTCGGCACACGGTTCAGTGCCAGGTCGCGCATCGCCCCTTCGACCATCCCTTTGATGTCGGTATATTTATGACGGTTGCTCACTTCATCCATTGCATTATTCAACTGTTCGCGCGACTCGGCGGCGATATAGCGGGAGGGGTCGACCTGATCGCCAATCAGATGCGGCGTGATGATAAACAGCCGCTCACGCTGAGAGGTTTCATAGCGTGTTGAGGTAAAGAGTTTGCCGATCAGCGGAATACTGCCGAGAATCGGGATACGTCGCTCGCGATCGCCGGTTTCTTTAGAATGGAATCCCCCCAGCACCAGCGAACGTCGTGCCTCCACCAGCGCCTGGGTACTGACCGCGGCATTGTGGGTTCCCTGGGCATCGCCCTCGTCATCTTTATCGAGCTTGCCATCTTCCACATCCACAATGAGCTGGATGGCCGATTTCTGTGAGGTGCTGATCGCGCGTGGCGTCACCCGCAGGCTGGTTCCGGCGGTGACAGACTGAATATCAGCCACCCGCTCGCCAATGGCGCGAATAAAGGCGGTATCGCTGAAATCAATCACGGCCGGCTGATTCTCCAGCGTGAGGATGGTGGGATTAGCGATGATTGATGCCGTCCCTTCCCCCTCCATCGCTTCGATGCTGGCAAAAAAGCGCTGGAAATCGGTAACAAACAGGGTGCTGGCACCGGAGAGCATATTGGCACCGCTGACGACGCTGCCAAACTGACCGGCCAGGTTGCTGGAGAAGCGCTTCAGCGCGCTGCGATCAATATCGACGATCACCGCATCAATTTCGATCAGCTTCTGCGGCACATCGATGGCGCTGATTAATGACTGATAGGCTCCCCGGGTTTTCGGATCGTCACGGACCAGCAGCAGGTTGTTACGGACATCCGCCGAGACTTTCCCCGCCAGCCTGCTGGCAGACGCTTTCTTACGTCCGGAGACCGGGATATTGCGATTAATCAGCTCATTGAGCACGCTTTGCGACTGTTCACGCGAAACCTGTTCATCCTCTCCCTGCCCCGATGCCTGGCTGCCGGAAGAGGCGTTGCCGGCGTGCCCCAGCAGCTCATTCAGGATAGTTGCCACCCCCGGCACCCGCAGTTCCTGATCGCGATAGCGGATGGTGCGATCCGCCACGGCTGCGTACCGCAGCGGAAATGCCATCATATCTTTGTTGCCCTCGGCTTCAGGTTTACTCTCCGACTTACGGGCAAATTCCGTTATCTGACGCACATACTCCGGCGGCCCGGTGACCAGAACCACGCCCTCATCGGGCAGCTCACCCCAGCCGAAGCGGGGCTCCAGCAGGCCGACCCCGCGCAGCGCCTCTTTCAGATCGGGTGCCGCTTCCGGCGAAATCTCAATACGCTGGGAGGTCTGGGCAGCCTGTGGGCTGACGTAGAGCGTGCTGTTGTAAACAAACCACTGAAAGCGATACTCAAGCGCCAGACGATTGAGGAACGCCTCCGGGCTTTCTGCGCGCAGTTTACCCGTGACATTGCTGTCGGGCAGCGTGCCCAGATTGACCTCGACACCAAAGCTGCTGGCAAAGTCGTCAAGAATAATGTTAAGCGGGGTGTTGTCTGCCGAGTAGGCATAGGCACCGCTCTTCCATTCATCCGGCACCCGGGCGCAGGCGTGGCCCACACTCAGTACCAGCAGGGTAATGACCGCCAGCAGGCGGCCCGGAAAAGAAAAGGTAAACACGCCTGACTCCTTGCTGACAGGGGCTCAGTTAACAGCGTCGATAATCGCTTTACGGATGCCAAACTTGAACTGGGTATATTGCGAACTCGCCCAGCTGGCGTTGGACATATCCTGCAGGCGATTCTGGAAAGCATACATATCCGCAATGCTGAACGATTCGCCCGAGATATCGCGGGCAAACTGATAGGCTTCATGATGTTTGCGGTGGGAGTTGGAAGAAAGCTGACGCTGGAACAGATCGTTTGAACTCATGATGGTGACTCCTCTTGTTAGGCACCCCTGTTAAGTGGCGCAGCACGCAAAGCAGTTCCACAGATTTTTTGTTTTTTTATGTGCTCTCCTCTGCCAGCGCGGGTGCGAGCTGCTGATGCAGCGTCCGCCAGTCCACGACCAGCTCACCGGTGTCGGTTATCAGCCGCAAACGATCGGGCTCAAGCGCCGGGTCGGCGTACAGCGTCCAGCGCAGCGACGGCTGCGTGGCCAGCCAGTCGGCAATCTGCTGCACCTGCCCGCTGGCGCAATAGAGCGTAGCCTGCTGCTGACGCGGAGAGTGATGCAACAGCTGTCTGATCAACACCTGAAACCGGCGCTCATCGTCCACCTCATCAAGCAGTTGCTGCAGCGCCTCGTTAACGACCTTGCCGGCCAGTACCACCAGCTGTGCCTCTTCGGCGGTGCGCTGATGCTGCCAGTCAGTGAGGAGCGCCTGCGCCTGCTGCCAGAACAGGGCTTCCCATTCACGCTGGCTGGCCTCTTTTTCAGCCTGCGCTTCGGCACGGGCCTGTTCACGGATCGCCTGCGCCTGCTGGTGCGCCTGGCGGATAATGGCGGTCGCTTCCAGCCCAAGCGCAAGCGCCTCGCGGCGCAGCAGCGTACCTGACGGCGGGCTGCCCTCCGGCAGGGAAAGGCTTTTAAGTTTCCACATTGCGCATCGCTCCCGAAGGATGTTGCACCTGCCAGAGCGCCACTTCCCATAAGGGGCGCAGGCGGTGATCGGGCAGTGAAAGTGCCGGGCTTACCGGCGCTTCCTCTGCCGGAAAAAGCAGCCGCAGACGCGGCCAGATTGTCGGGAATAACGCCTGCAGCAGGCAGAGGCTGTCGGCACTGCCGCCGGTGGTGAAAAGCCCGGCAGGCAGCCAGCATGCAACGCGCATCCCCTTCGCCAGACGCCGCAGCCAGATCTTCAGCTCAGCGGAGAGTGGCATGGCCCCGCCGCAAATTTCAGCGACCAGAATGAGGAGTTGCGCGCGCTGCTGAGGGGGCAAATCGCTGATGGCCAGCACCATCGGCTCGGGTGCGGCCAGCTCCCCTGAGATACCCAGCGTATGTTGCCAGCACGAGGCGTGCTGACGCAGAAACTGCCTCTGCACAGGGACAGATAAACGGGCCAGCGGTGGCAGACACCAGCTTTCATCCGCCTGCAGCCAGCATTCCGTGTGCCACCAGCGCAGCCAGCGCAGAGCCAGTTCTTCATCGGGTGCAGCGTTATGCATCATGCCTCACTTCGCCTGAGCAGCCAGGCGCTTACGGCTCAGAGCCTGACGAATGAAGGCATTGGCCACCAGTAACAGCAGCAGCACCCCAAAGCATGTTGTAACTACCTTCACCATCCCGTATCGTTCCGGGGTAAGCTGAAACGGCCCCAGCTGCACTATTTCAGGCTTATCCTGCCAGGCTTTCGCTGGCACAAAAACGATCGCCAGGTCGCGATCGTCGCGGCCGACCAGCCCCGGAATACTGGTCGCCACCAGCCGCCGAATACGCGGTTCGATACTGTCCGGATCGAGATTTTCATGATATTTGATAAATACCGACGCGGACGCGGGCTGAACCGGCTCGCCAGGGGCGATACGCTCCGGCAGGACAACGTGCACGCGCGCCACCACGACGCCATCGATCTGTGACAGGGTTGCCTCGACCTCCTGCGACAGCGCATAGATATAGCGGGCGCGCTCCTCCAGCGGGCTGGAGATGACCCCACTTTTCTGAAACACCGCGCCGAGATTGGTTCGCGCCTGATGCGGCAGCCCGGCGGCATTCAGGATATTGACCGCCCGCTCGATATCGCCGCGCGCGACGCTCACGCTTACCCCCTCTTTAGAAACCTGTTTTTCCGCCTCTATCTTAAAGCGGCTCAGTTCTGCCACGACATCATTGGCATCGTTTTCCGAGAGTCCACTGTGCAGCTGCGTCTGGTCGCCACAGCCGGTCAGCAGCAGCGCCAGACACAGGGCGCAGAGGCATTTCATTACAGAGCCATTCATAGGATTCACTGCAGATTGCTGATTTTGTCGACTGACTGAACGGTTTTGGCGATCACTTTGGCGTTCATCAGGCTCTCGATGTAGTAATCAGAGAGTTGCGCATTGGCGCGGGAAAAATCTTCCGCACTGGAAGATCGCGACGCGACTCTGAGATCGTGAAAGGCCTCTTTTTGCGCACGCTGGTTGCCGCTCAGCGATTGCAGGATATTGCCCACCACGCCGGGTTCCGAAGCGGTCCCACTGCGACCGTCAGGTGCCGGGCCATTCAGCTGTGCGTTAAACCATTGAATATCCCCCTCCGACGGCGGCTCGCTGTACATCTCAACTGAGGGAACCGGTTCGGAGGTGAGTGAAGAAGATTGAGAGACTTTCATCCGTAGCACTCCTGTGGCATGAAAGAGCAGGGAGACAGGAACTGGCCCCCTGCCGGAGCGGATTAGTACTGAATTTTGACCTGGGCAGCCGCAGAGGCAGCCTGCGCATTACTTTCGGCGATGCCGTTAATGCGCTGGAACTCTACATCACGATCCATTTTATCGGCCTGATTTTCCTGCATTTTGTCCATCGCCTGCTGCGACCGGACCATATATTTCGCACCGCTGTAGGCTCCGGCAACCTGCGTGTAAGCAGACGCTGCGTTGGTGATGCCGTTAGAAAGTAAGCTCGCACCTGACATAATAATTCCTCGCGTTGATGATGAGTTGTCGTTGGGTGTTGCCTTCATTAAGTAAAAAAGGAAGCGACCCGGTTCCATCGCAAAGAAAATATTTCTGCCGGTAAGGCGTCTGGCCCACCCCGGGTGAGGCGGGCGACTGGTCAGGCGATAAGTTTCAACAGCTTCAGGCGGTGATAGAGGGTACGTCTGGGGATACCTAATTCAAGAATGACATCGTCGATACGATGATCGTGGCGGTTCAGGCAGTCGTGGATCAGGCTGCGCTCAATGCGCCGCATTCTCTCCTTGAGTAATCCACCCCCTTCCTGCCTGATCTCACTGCACAGCGGCGGCAGGCCCAGCACAAAGCGTTCAGCCGCCGCTTTCAGCTCGCGGATATTTCCCGGCCAGCTATGCAGCAGCAGGGTTTCATCAAGCGCAGGCGACGCTGGCGGCAGTGGCTGATTGAGGCGCAGCGCCGCCTCCTGGGTGAACTGGCGAAACATCGGCAGAATCAGCTCCGGTCGTGATCGAACGGTTGGCGTGGCAATTTTAATCGTGTCGAGGCGAAAGAAGAGATCCCGGCGAAAACGCCCCTGCGCTACCAGCTGCGCCAGCGGAATCTGCGAGGCGACAACGATGCGCAGATCCAGTCCGATACTTTTAGTGCTGCCCAGGCGCTCCACCGCGCGGTTTTCCAGGACGCGTAGCAGCTTGGCCTGCATCGTCAGCGGCATACTGTCAATTTCATCCAGAAACAGCACGCCGTGATTGGCACTCTCTATATATCCCGCCCGGGAACTGCTCGCGCCGGTATACGCCCCGGCCATGACGCCAAACAGCTCGCTTTCGGCCAGCGTTTCCGGAATGGCTGCACAGTTGACCGGCACCATCGGGCCGCGACAGCCGGACAGCTTATAGAGCCGCTGGGCCAGCGCATCTTTCCCGGTGCCCGTTTCTCCCTCAATTAAGACATCGATGTTCAATGGCGCAATCGTATTCAGAATCTTATACAGATGGGTATGGATATCGGTTACGGGTTCGGCATCTCCCGTCACTACAGAGGGACGGGAATCAACCTGACGTAAAACGCTATCCGCCCTCTCCTCATCAACAGTCGCCTGGCCTGACTGTGTCCTGTAAAGACGAACCATACATTCTCCGTTAGCTTCACTTAAGCGCGTCTTACAGAAGACACGCGGATAATTCAGCACGTTTGGAAATTCCGGAAGCAGAGCCTGATGTAAAGAATTACAAATTTACCGCGGCTTCACTCTCACTCAATCTGTCCAGGCCCGCTATCAGTCCAGGATTATTGTTTTGTAGGGATTGACGTGCAGCCGGTAAGGATTACCTTACAGGATTTAATAAAAAATCTTATTAAACATGAAGATATGATTTTCCTGAAGGCGCCTCTGCGTGTTGAGAATCTGAACCCGTATCACAAAGAGAATATTCAGCCTGGAACCAGCCCGGAACAATCGCCACTCACAGTGCGAGGTAGCATCAGCCTGAAAAGTAAAATTGTGCAATCGGCAGAAAATAGGATTGCAAAATATTACGGCTTCAGCGGCTGCCCATTTCATCACTGACTGACTAATACTGAGGAGTAACATCATGAAAATTCCAGGATTTGGTGGGGGTGCGGCAAATGCGAACAGAGTCGATCTGCCGTCGGCCACAATGCCCGGCAAAGCGGGAGGCACTCCGGCAGGTAAAGCTGATTTACCCGATCAGCCGGGTAAATCATCGTTATCTTTTCTTGATAATGCGAAAACCAACCCCCTCTCGTTTGCCAGTAACGCCTTTGGCGGCCTGAGCACGCTGGCTTCGCTGACCGGTTCAGGCGGCAGCCAGAACAACAGCCCGTCAAAAGGGGCCAGCTCGCCTGACGCTCTGGGCGGCGGTGGCTTACTGCAGCAGATTATGATGCTGACCGGTCTGCAACAGCTGCTGGGCGGGGGAAACAAAGCGCAGCAGCCGGCGGAAGCGACGACCCCGGCGCCGTCACAGGGCGCGAACAGTAGCAGCAATCCGCTTGAGCAGCTGATGCAGATGCTTCAGCAGTTGCTCCAGCAGATGATGGGGGCTGATAAAGGTAAAGGCGCAGAGAGCGGAGAATCCGGCGGTAATGCCCCACAGGCACCGGGTCAGGGCGCAACGGATAATGGAGGCCAGGGTGGCATGATGCAGAACCTGCTGTCGCTGTTGGGGCTCTCTTCATTGTTGCAGGGGCTGCTGGGCGGTGGCGAGGGGCAATCTTCCGGGAAAAATACGCAAAGCTGATGCAGGGGAAACTCTATGGTGATGAATATACCTGGCGCAGGCGGCATCACGCCTGCGTTTTCACCCGGCAGGCAACTGCCGGGTAATCTGCCCTTGCCCGCTTTCCAGTCCGGCGCTTCGCTGGCGGGTGCGGGGCGTGATCTTCCCGTCTCCTGGGCCAGTGCAGGCGGAACCCCGCTCGCGGGGCTGACCGATCCGACCTGCCAGCTGGATCAGCTGTTATCCCAGCTGGGTTCAGGGGCGCTGGTCGATCCGGCTGCCGCTGATGAAGGCGCGCTACCCACGGCGTTATTTGTCAGCGAAACAGCCGGTGAAGACGTTCCGCAGGCAGCGGGCGATGGCGTGCGGAGCAGTGAGAAGGACACCCGCGTCAGGCCGACAGAGGAGAACCTGACGGGCCGCCCGCCGGGGGATAACCGCAGCGCCGAACAGATCATTGATGAGAATCCGGTGCTGAAAAACCTCGGCAATCAGAAAGATATCAAGCGCGAGCAGCTTAAGGAGCGCTTCGGCGACTGGACGGATGCCAATAAGGATCCGAAAAGTCGTGCTGATGCAGCCTATAACATGGCCTGCGTGCTGAACAGCATCAAAGGTCTTAACGCCCGCGACGGCAGCGAGCGAAAGGAGATCTCAGCGAACGACAAGATTGAGGGCATCACCAGGGATGGCGACGCCCGCCACGGTACCGAGGCGGGTGTACTGAAGGATATCGCCGAGCAGGGGCTGAAGATGCTGCCGGAGAATAAACAGCTGCCACAGACGAACGATACGCATGTGCGTCCGGATGGAACCAATAAAGATAACTTCCAGTGGGGGATGGGTGAGTTTGGCAAGATATTGTCGAACATCCCCATCCTGAAATCTGTTGCTGCGCCTTTCTTTAACAATATTGGTGAGGCGCGCAACGTGGGTGAAGTCTTTACCGGCGGCCTGAAAGGACTCGCCGAAGGCGGACTGAGTGCAGCACGAGGGCCGGTTGGCTGGGGCATTACGGCAGCCACCGATACCGTGCAGATTGCGATGGAGAATGCCGGCGGAAAAGGAAAGAACGAACCGCCACCGTTTGCCTGATCTCTGACAGCTGACGTTTGTCCCTGTAGCCGATACAGGGACTTTTTTTTGCTCAGGCCGGTAGCGTGGTCGCCATAACGCGCGCTTCCGGGGGGGGACAGGGCAGATGCGGGTTACGGCGGACGTGTGAGGCCGCACAATTCAGGCATAAAAAAGCCGCATCGCTGCGGCTTTCAGACGGGGGTATCAGGAAGGTTTTTTCGGTTCAGCGGCTTCTGCCGGAGCGGCCGGTTCTGCCGGACCTGCGGCTGGCCCGGCGGCGTCTGATGAGGCAGACAACGAGGTTAAGGCGTCTGACAGCGGGATCATCTCTTCGATACGCTCCTCCATGCTGGCTGTTTCTATGTTCAGCAACGCATCAAGGGCTGCCTTATCAGCCTCGGTATGCTCTTTCGGATCTGTCTTTATCGCTTCCGTCGAGGGGAACTCTTTCCACCAGGCATGAGTATCGCCCGTCTCGTGCATCTGTTGTGAGCGTGCTGGCGGGTTGTTTCTCAGCTCGCCGGAATAGCCCGACTGCACACTGCCGCTGTCCGACACCTCTGCTTCTGACGGCGTTGCAGTTCCGGTTCTTTCACCTGGCGCTGGCGTTCCGGCCGGAGATGCCGCCCTGGCATCCGCGTCTGAGGCTGGCATTGATTCATGCAGGCTCGCTCCGGCGCTGCCATCTGGCGCAGGCGAACCTTCAGGTGTTCCTGCGCCCGAAGCGGTATGGGCGTCACCGTCCGTGGTGTCAGTGACGGCAGATGATGAAGAGCCTGTATTGCCTTCGTCATTCAGACCCAGTTTGTTTTTCACCGCTTTTTTCAGCTCATCATAGGCAATGGCGGCCGCCCCCTGTGAAAAATAGGCTGCCGCCGCCACCGGGATATAGGCCCCCTGACCTGCAAGTTCACGCACGGCGCGGTTAGCCGGATTTTTCATGACCTCCTCAATACTGCCCAGCCCTTTGGCCATAGACGATGCCATAGCCTCACTCGCGCCTCTTTTCGACATATTTGCCAGTCCCAGCCCGCCGCCCAACGCGAAGCCTTCGACCAGCTGAGAGAGCGCGACAAGATTCCGCACGGCACTGCCCCAGGTTTTTGGCGTCTTCGCATTGTTCATCAGAGCATCAAAACGGCCACCTTGCGCGCTATGCCCCTGCCCGCTGGCTAAGGCGTTATAACGTTCCTGCCAGTCAGTGCGGCCAAATAAGTACTCCGCATTATTCAGGCGGTCGAAACGGTTCTGCGCAACCCCACTTGCCGCCCCGGCACCGTAGGTTAAGGCCATACTGGCCATCTGACTGCCAAGATAAGCCGGTTTACCTGCACTCTTCAGGATACTCATGGGTTGCGCACCTGGCGCGTTTTCTGCGAGTGTCTGTGTACCCGCGGAGATCGCTGCGTTAATCGGGTTGCGCAGGTTATACCCTGTCCCTCCCAGCGCCGCCTGCTGTGTCTTATGCCCCAGCGTGTCGTGCCTTTTCATTACCTCCTGCATAAAGGGTTCGAGGTAATTTTCGTCAGCCTGCATCCACTTACCCTCTTTAAGGCTGTTATCGACAAGTTTAGAGACAACCGCCTTGAAGGCGACCGCCGTCAGTCCAGCGGTGAGACCTGTCACAAAATCGTGTGCTTTGGTGCCCGGCTCCAGATTGAGCTGATGTGCCAGCAACTTACCCGCCAGGTCACCGGGCACGCCGGAAAGTCCGTAAGCCAGCCCTATCGCAGACTCGGCGAGTGCCGATGTTCGTCTGTCACTGTCGCGGGCGTGTTTAAGCACATCGCTGACATTATCTGCAGTCTGCCCCATTTCATCATGTAGCGTGACAGCGACCCGCTGCATGTGTTCGTGCACGCCGTCGGCACTACTGGATTCATTTTTCAGGACCTGCTCAATACGCGCAATCTCCTGTAGCCGGTTTGCCGCGGCGGCATCAACGCCCGCCGCTGCGCCGGTCGACGCCGTCGTACGTGACCGCAGGGCGATCTCCTCATGTCCGGATGCAGGTGTGCGCCCGTGACTTCTGATTCCATCCATCATTCTCACTCCGCAAGGTTGTGCCGGTTACCAGCAACCGGTCAGTTGATGACTTGCGAAGTGAGTGACTCACCCCGCAACGTGAGAGTTGAGTGCGGCAGGCGCGAGTCCGGTTTCATACCTGAGCGACATTCTTAAGGTTTTGTGATGCACGTCATAAAACGCCCTGTCGGGACGCGGGAATGCGCGACGTCTCAGCCAGCAATAAACTGCGTTTCACACTGCCGGGCAATCTCCCACAGTCGGTTGCGAATCACCTGCTTGAGCTGCAGCGTGGACTGCGACTGAGGCAGGTCGCGACGGCTGATCAGCATCACTTCAAACGGCAGGGGCTGGGCCACGGGCAGCAATTTCAGCTGGTCGGCATAGCGGCAGGCGGTGAAGAGATCCACGACGCCCACGCCGCCGCCCGCCAGCACCATATCCGCGATGACCGAGTAGGTTTTGATCGATAACGACACGGCGGGATTCAGTTTTTTATCGCGCAGCGCACGATGGAGCACGCGCCCTAAAGGGTCCTGGGCCTGCATCATCAGCAGATTGTTGTCGCATAACCACGCCAGCGTAACGGGGTCAGCCTGGGGATGATGACGTGGCAGCAGCGCCACCATGGAGGAGTGAAACAGGGGTTCAGCCAGCAGAGCCGCGTCGACCTGCTGACCGAAAACCAGGGCAAAATCGAGCTGATTCTCCAGGATCATCTGGCATAAGGTACTGAAGTGCTCGGTGACCAGTTCAACGCTGACAGAGGCCATCTGCTGTCGCCAGGTCACCAGGGCGGGAGCCATCACCATCTGACCAAATGCGTGAGCCGCCCCGACGCGCACTAACTGCCCTTCGCCGCGCCGCAGCTGTTCGGCGAGCTGAGTAATGGATTGCAGGCGCTGACAGAGTTCGTCGATTTCCGGCAGCAGGCGCCGCCCCTCTGCTGTCACGCTCATCCCCTGAATACGGCGTTCAAACAGCGCAAACCCCAGCTGCTGCTCAGCGTGATTCAGCACCCGGCTGATGTTCGGCTGCGACACATTCAGCAGGCGCGCCGCTGCGCTGATGCTGCCGGTCTGAACGATGGCCTGAAAGACCTCTATATGGCGGAGCCGCATAATTTTTACCCTGGATGGAATAGCGAATAAAGGCGCCTCCGCCAGGTGGCCTGATCAGGTCCGGGCGGAGGAGAGGCGAATCGTCTCCTCATGCAAAAACTGTACCGCATAGCCAGAGAGGAGGCAGTTACCCGCCTCACAGACAGGGTTACATCTACGGGGTAATGTCGCTACGACTGGGTCGTCGCCAGATAAGAGAAAGCACTGAGCAGGCTGATTAACGTCGCCATTTTCTCCGCCCGATAGCCGACGGTCACACCATCAAGACGCGTGACGCCGGGGATCAGGCAGAACAGATCGGCCAGCACCGGTCTGCTGGCCTGCAGCCGCATCGCGTAGGGTGCCATCAGGCGGGTCGTGCTCACCTGAGGCTGATGCTGCAATGCGGTGCGTGCCGCGGCAGCAATCGCACGCTGCGCGGCGTGAGGGCTGATCGATTCCGCGCAGGTGTGAGAAATGGCGCGTTTGACACAGACGTAATCGACAGTCGGGTAGTGTTCCGCTATCCAGCCCTGCAGCTGATCGTCGCCCGTCACCAGCAGCAGTGGCGTGCCCTGCTCAGCCGCGGCGGCGGCGTAGATATCGGTCTCGCCCATCACCAGACCATTGATATGGATACGCCAGAATGCCCGGCCGTTGATGGTATGCGCCAGCACGCCGGGTTCACCCGCGGCGCTGTGATAGCCCACCAGAAATAAGCCGTCGAACTGCTGCTGTTCAATGCCTTCCACCATCGACAGCCCGCGAGGTTTGCCCTGCACCAGCCGGGCGCGGGAATCGATATTTTCCGCCCGCAGGTTGGTCATCCGGGCATGGCTATCTGCGACCACCACGTCCGTGGCGCCGCCCGCGAAAGCGCCCTCAATCGCAGCATTGACTTCCTGCTCCATCAGCCCCCGGGCCAGCTGGTACTCCGGGTTGCCTGGGGTACACTGCTCCGGGCACATGACGCCCGCAATGCCTTCGATATCGGCAGAGATAAAAATTTTCATGAGGTTAACCTGTCCAGTATCTGAGTCAGTGAGGGCCGATGATGACCCCGAAAGCCGGTCACGGCCTCCGCGCTCAACAGGGCGTCCAGTACAGCCTGTTCGGTGGCATCGGCCGCGGCGGCAAGCAGCGGCTCCAGCCGCTCCTCCTGTGGCGGTTGCGGCAGCGGTTGCGTTGAAAACGCCACCGCAATATCGCCCGAGCCGTGGCCCCAGTGGCTGCCCAGCCGTCCCAGGCCGGCACCGGCGCGCTTCGTGAGGCGCTTTAACTGTCGCGCCTCCAGCGGCGCATCCGTTGCCATGATGATGATGACAGAACCGGCATCGCGCTGCGGCGTGTGGCCTGGCAGCAGCGGCGCAATCATCTCACCGGCCCGCACGCCATCGAGCGTCAGGGCCTCCAGTGCGCCAAAATTGGCCAGCACCAGCACGCCAAGCGTGGCGCTGAGCGAGGGGATCAGCCGCGAGGCGGTGCCGATCCCCCCTTTCAGGCTGAAACAGCTCATGCCGCGTCCGGCCCCGACGCTGCCGCGTGCGAAGTCGGCTGAGGCGGTCTGCAGGGCCGTCTGCGCCATCGCCTCGCTGACAGCCAGTGCCTGAATATCGTTGAGCCAGCCATCGTTACACTCCAGCGCCAGAGGATTGACCGTCGGCAGCGTTCGCCCCAGCTCCGGGTTGCGACGGATGGCATCCCGTACCAGCGTGGTAAACAGCGTGCCGACCGCCAGCGTGTTGCTGAGCAGAATCGGCGTCTGCAGCACGCCAAGCTCCTCGATCTGAACCAGCCCGACCGGTTTGGCAAACCCGTTCAGAACCTCTGCCCCGCACGGCAGCGGCGTCAGAAACAGATTGTCGCCGGGCGGCACGATAGCGGTGACGCCTGTCTGAATCTCGCCTGCATTCAGCGTAGAGTGGCCGACCCGCACGCCCGTCACATCGCTGATGCGATTAGTGGCTCCGCAGGCGCTGCGCGGCTGACCCAGCTGACGCGTCTCACGCCAGCGCTCCAGCAGCAGCGTGCGCTGCACATGTTGAAAATCCATCGTCAGCCCTTGAGTTTGGGATCGAGGGTGTCGCGCAGCGCATCCCCAAGCAGGTTAAAGGCCAGCACGGTCAGAAAGATCGCCAGCCCCGGAAAGACGCTCATATGCCAGGCCCCGGCCATCATCATGCTGCGGCTCATCGCCAGAATATTGCCCCATTCCGGCACGTCAGGTTCCGGGCCCAGTCCGATAAAGCTCAGGCCCGCCGCCGTAAGAATACTGGTGCCAATGCGCATGGTGAAATAGACAATCACGCTGGAGAGCGTGCCGGGCAGAATATGCCGCAGAATAATCACCCGGTCTGGCGCACCGGCGCAGCGCACCGCCTCAACATACGCCGCCTGTCGCAGTGAAAGCGTCGAAGCACGCACAATGCGGGCAAAGACCGGTACGCTGAACACCGCGACCGCGATGATGACATTGTTCAGGCCCGTTCCCAGCAGCGCCACCACCGCAATCGCCAGCAGCATGCCGGGAAAGGCGAACAGCACGTCGGCGCCGCGCATAATCAGCATATCGATCCAGCGACCATAGTAGCCGGCCAGTAACCCCAGAATCACCCCGGCGATCATGCCCAGCGTGACTGACAGCACCCCGACATAGAGCGAGATGCGGGCGCCGTAAATAATCCGGCTCAGCAGGTCACGCCCCAGTTCGTCGGTCCCCATCCAGTGGGCGGCCGTAGGCGGCGACGATAACGCCATCCAGTCCGGTGCCATCGGGTCCCAGGGGGCCAGCCAGGGCGCAAAGAGAGCGACCACGATCAGCAGCAGCACAAATCCGCCCGACACCAGCGCCAGGGGATTACGCACAAAGGCGTGCAGGAAATCGCGCCAGGGTGAACGAATGATCTGTGGCGGGTTTTCAGTCAGTGATGACGAACTCATCTCGGCTCCTGTCGCAGACGAATGGCCGGATTGACGACTGCATAGAGCAGATCGACCAGCAGGTTAATCACGATAAATTCAAACACGAACAGCATCACCAGCGCCTGAATGACCGGCTGATCCTGCGCCTTGATCGACTCAATCAGTAACCAGCCCAGACCAGGCCAGTTGAAGACGCTCTCCACGACGATAGAGCCCCCCAGCAGAAAACCGAACTGCAGGCCCAGCATGGTGATCACCGGGATGAGCGCGTTGCGCATCACATGTTTCCACGTCACCAGCCGTTTTCGCAGCCCTTTCGCTTTTGCGGTGCGCACGTAATCTTCCTGCGCCACTTCAAGAAAGGCCGAACGGGTAAAGCGCGCCATCACGGCCGCCACCGACGACCCCAGGGTGATGGCAGGCAGGACAATATCGCTGGCCCTGTTAAAGCCGCTGACTGAAAAGAGCCCAAACGGCATCGCGACGAACTGGATCAGCAGCAACCCCAGCCAGAAGGCGGGCATGGAGATGCCGCCGACGGCCACGCTCATCAATGTCCAGTCCTGCCATTTCCCCCGTTTCAGCGCCGCCAGAACGCCGAAGAGCAGGCCGAGGATCACGGACCAGGTAAACCCTGCGAGGGCGAGCCACAGTGTCGGCATGAATCCCTGCGCGATCACCTGCCGCACCGGTTGCTGCGTGCGGTAGGTGATGCCGAGATCGCCCTGCAGCAGGCTGCCGACCCAGTGGAGATACTGCTGCGGCAGCGGATCGTTCAGTCCGAGATGCTGACGTGCCGCCTCTACCGCCTCGATGGGCGCATCCGGTCCGGCATAGATGCGCGCCGGATCGCCCGGCAGCAGCTTGATAAAACCGAAAACCAGCAGTGAGACCACCAGCAAAACCGGGATCATCTCGAGCAATCGGCGAAGGATGTATGCAAACATGCGATTCCCTGAAACAGAGGTGCGACGGGCCTTTCCACGCCCTTCTCCCGCATGGGGTCAGGGGCGTGGAGGAAGAAATCGTCTTATTTAAAGGACGCCTGAGTGAAGATAAAATTGCCATCAGGCAGCATTGAAACGCCGCTCAGGTTGCTGCGCTTACCCACCAGGTTGTCTGGCGTGCCAAGAAAGGCTACCGGTGCCGCTTTCCATAACGCCGTCTGGGCCTGCGCATAGGCGATGCCACGCTTCGCCGCATCGGCCGTCACCAGCCCGGCGGCGATCGCTTTGTCCACTTCCGGGTTGCTGAAGTAAGAGACATTATAGGAGGTCGGCACCCAGGACTCGGTAGCAAACAGCGGGCGCAGTGCCCAGTCCGCATCGCCGGTAGAGGTCGACCAGCCGCCATAATAGAGGTCAAACTCCGCCATTTTCGGATCCTTTACGCCCCACAATTTTGCATTGCGCGTTCCCGAATCCATCGGGGTAACCGTGGCACGGATACCCACCGCGGCCAGCTGTGCCTTCAGCACCTGACCGGCTCGCACGGCGGCCGTGGCATTGGTGACCCAGAGCTTGAGATCCAGCCCCTGCGGATAGCCTGCCGCTTTCAGCAGGGCTTTGGCCTTATCGGGTGCATAGTGATAATCGGGATCCGTTTGTTTCTGATAGAACTGCACCCCTTCCGGCATAGCCGAGGTGGCCGGTTTGCCCAGACCGGCAAAGGCCACTTTCAGCCACAGATTACGGTCAATCGCATAGTTGATGGCCTGACGCACGCGAACATCCGCCAGCGGCTTGTGCTGCGTGTTCATCGCCATGTAATAGAGATAGATGCTCGGGTCGCGCTGCACCGTCAGATGGCTGTCCTGCTGCACCGCCGCAATGAGGTCGGACGGCAGTGGCCAGATGGCATCCACCTGCCCCGATTTTAAAGCCGCAACGCGTGTCGCATCTTCCGGGCTTGGCGAGAAGATCACCTGGTCGACTTTCGGCCACCCCGCCTGCCAGTAACCCGCATACTTCGCCATCGTCACGGCTTTGCCCGGTTTCCAGTCGACAAATTTAAACGGACCGGTTCCTACCGGATGCAGCCGGAGCTGGGCTTCGTCCGGGTATTGCTTCAGGATCGCCGGGCTCCACATCACCGCCGAGGGGTGCGCCAGCGTGTTAATAAAAGCCCCGAACGACTGATTCAGGTCGATTCTGACCTGGTCGGGTGCCAGCACCGTCACCCTGTCGATCATTTTGTAGAGGCTGTTGCGCTTCAGCCCTTTTTTCTGGTCAGCCAGACGATCGAGGTTGGCTTTGACGGCTTCCGCGTCAAAAGGGGTGCCATCCTGGAAGGTGACGCCCTTGCGCAGCGTCAGGGTAAATTCGGTCGCGCTCTCATTGGCGGTATAACCGGTCGCCAGCCAGGGTTGCAGCTTCATCTGCGGATCAAACTGGAACAGGCGTTCAAAGATACCGCTCTGTACGGAGTAGCTGATGTTATCCGAGGTGTCGTGCGGGTCCAGCCCCGTGATATCGGCATACATGGAGATACGCAGATCCTGCGCCTGCGCAGCAGAGACCAGCATCGTCGTCAGGGCGAAGGCGAGTGAGGTACGGCGAAAAATGGGTTTCATGAAATCTCCTGGTCGTTGAGGATTATCGCAATGCAATGCCGTCAGCGACCCAGTGCTGAGGCGCAACCTGTCGATAACGGGGCTTAGTGACCGTTTCGCCCACCTTACGTAACGGCGAAGGGATCTCGCTGTCATCGACAAGGCGGGGCTGACGGTTCTCAGGATCGGCTACCGGCACGGAGGCCAGCAGACGCTGGGTATAGGGGTGCTGCGGGTGATTAAATACCGACTGGCGCGGTCCCAGCTCCACAATCTGGCCGAGGTACATCACCGCCACGCGATTCGCAATGCGCTCTACCACCGCCATATCGTGAGAGATAAAGATCCACGCCACGCCGGTCTGCTGCTGGAGGTCCATCATCAGATTGACCACCTGCGCCTGAATCGAGACGTCGAGGGCTGAGACCGCCTCGTCGGCGATAATGACTTTCGGCTTCAGTGCCATGGCGCGGGCGATGGCAATCCGCTGACGCTGCCCGCCCGAAAATTCGTGCGGATAGCGACGCGCATGCTCCGGCAGCAGGCCGACGCTCTTCAGTAACGCATCGATCTGCGGCGAAGCCTCCTCCAGTGATTTCACGATGCCGTGCAGGAGCAACGGCTCGGCGATGGTGAAGCCCACGGTCAGGCGGGGATTCAGTGAGGCGTAGGGATCCTGAAAGACCATCTGAATTTCACGGCGGAGCGGCTGGAATGCCGCCTCTTTCAGGTCAGAGATCTCTCTTCCCTCAAAATGAATGCTTTCGGCCTCACTGCTGATGAGCCGCATCAGTGCGCGTCCGGTGGTCGATTTGCCGCAGCCGCTTTCACCCACGATGGCCAGGGTTTCACCAGGCCACAGAGTGAAATCAATCTGCTCGACCGCATGCACATGGTGCGTCAGGCTCGATAAGATGCCGCTGCGGATCGGGTAGTAGACTTTTAACCCGCGCACATCGAGCAGCGGCGCCACGTCGTAGCGCGCGGTCTGCTGTTCGCTATGCACCGCGTCGCGGGCACCCGGCAGAGGAAAACGTTGCGGCCAGTTGTGCTCCCGCATATCACCCAGTCTGGGCACGGCCGCCAGTAATGCTCTGGTATAAGCGTGCTGCGGAGCGGCAAAAATCTCAGAGACGGTGCCCTGCTCGATGACTTCGCCGCGCAGCATCACCACCACCCGATCGGCGATTTCTGCCACCACGCCCATATCATGAGTGATAAACAGCACCGCCATCTGTTTCTCGCGTTGCAGTTCCCGCAGGATATGCAGAATACGCGCCTGCACGGTGACATCCAGCGCGGTGGTCGGCTCGTCGGCGATCAGGAGCTGCGGGTCACAGGCCAGCGCCTGCGCAATCATGACACGCTGCCGCATGCCGCCGGACAGCGAGTGCGGATAGCTTTTCATGACGCGATCCACATCGGCGATACGCACCTGTCGCAGCAGTTCACGCACGCGCGCCTGCGCCTCTTTTCTGCTGCACTGCTGGTGATCGCGTAACGCTTCGGTCAGCTGATCATCAATGCGCAGCACCGGATTCAGCGAGGTCATGGGCTCCTGAAAGATCATCGCCATTTCACGGCCCCGTAACGCGCGACGCTGATTCTCATCCAGTGTTTCCAGCGCATGCACGTTTCCATTGCGATCGCGAAACTGCATGCTGCCGCGATCGACACGGCCGCCGTTTGCCAGTAAGCCCATCATCGCCAGCGACGTGACAGATTTACCGGAGCCGCTTTCTCCTACCACGGCGACAATCTCACCCGGATTGATGGCAAAACTGATCCCCCTGAGAGCCTGATTCTCACCGCTGCGTCCCCGAAACGAGACGCTGAGATCCTGAATCGCCAGCACGGGAGAGGCAGAGGCTGTGCGCGCTGCAGAAGAGGTAAGTCGTGTGTCCGTCATCGTCGCCTCGCAAAGTTATAGCCAGATGCGGCCCTGGGAGTAGCTCAAAAAAGGAGAACTGTCGGCGGCCAGCCAGATGGGGCCATCCAGGTCGATGAACTCCGCATTGACCGCGACGGGTAAGGCGGCCTCCATCGCCAGTGACGAACCCAGCATGCAGCCAACCATAATGCGCATATTCCGCGCCCGGGCCGCCTCCACCATCGCCAGCGCTTCGGTCAGGCCCCCGCACTTATCGAGTTTGATGTTGACCATCTCGTAACGATCGCGCAGTTCCGCAATATCCGCCCGCGTATGACAACTCTCATCGGCACAGACCGGGATGGGATGCTTAAAGCGTTGCAGGTCATGATCCTGTCCGGCGGGCAGCGGTTGCTCCACCATCGCGATGCTGTAGGCCTTCAGTGCCACCAGCAGGCTCTCCAGGTCCAGCCCCGACCAGGCTTCATTGGCATCGATAATGAGCGTGGCGCGCGGTGCCGCCGCACGGATCGCGGCCACCTTTTCCAGAACCGCATCGCGGTCGAGCTTAATTTTGAGCAGGATGGCCCCGCGTGAGACGGCCTCTGCCGCCGCGAGCGCCATATTTTCCTGCGTGTCGAGGCTGAGGGTTTCGGCCGTTACCACCGACGGTGGCTGCGAACACCGGCTCTTCTGCCACAGCGTCTGATGCGTCCGTGCGGCGTCGAGTCGCCATAGTGCACAGTCCAGCACGTTGCGCGCAGCGCCTGCGGGTAAGCGCTGTTGCAGATCGTCATGGCTCAGGCCCGCCTCCACGTCAGCACGCACGGCTTCAAGCATTGCCTGCACGCTTTCGGGCGTCTCACCGTAGCGGGCCGTCGGAGTGCATTCGCCCTGCCCGATGAACCCGTTTTGCTGCAGGGTGACCCGGATGACCGTCACGACGGTCCGGGTTCCACGAGAGATGGCAAAGGGGCGCGCCAGCGGCAATGCCACCACATCGATCTGCAATGTTCTCATTTCAGCCACGCTCCTGAAGCAGCGCGGCGATCCCGTCGATACCAAAACGCACAGGATCGGTTGCCGGCAGGCCAAACTCAGCGGTGATTTCAGCGCAATACGCGAGCGCCTCTTCTTCGCTGTAATTTGAGGTGTTAATCGCAAAGCCTGCGAGCTGTACCGACTCACTGGTCACCTGCGCGGCGCGCAGATTGGCTTCAACGCACTCCTTCAGGCTGACCATCGGCTGGTGGGGCAAATGACGCATATGCGGGCGTCCCATTTCATGACACATGACCAGCCAGTGCGGTTGCGCACCGTGCATCAGCCCCATACTCACGCCCGCATAAGAGGGATGGAACAGTGAGCCCTGCCCTTCGACGATGTCCCAGTGGTCCGCGTCATTCGCGGGTGACAGCGCTTCAGCAGCGCCGGCAATAAAATCCGCGATGACCGCATCCACAGCAATGCCCTCACCCGCGACCAGAATGCCGGTCTGGCCCGTAGCGCGAAAATCAGCTTTCATGCCGCGCGCACGCATCGCTGCCTCCAGCGCCAGGGAGGTGTACATCTTGCCCACTGAGCAGTCCGTACCGACGGTCAGGATGCGCTTACCTGAACGCTTCTTACCGCTGCCAACATTAAGCGCCGGACGCATATGGCGCAGGTCAAACAGCGCAACGTCCGATGCCTGCGCAAGCGCGACCAGTTCCGGTTCGTCCACCAGACGGTGGTGCAGACCACTGGCCACATTCATGCCTGCTTTGATGGCA
Source organism: Pantoea sp. M_10 (assembly GCF_008631515.1). Lineage (NCBI taxonomy): Bacteria > Pseudomonadati > Pseudomonadota > Gammaproteobacteria > Enterobacterales > Erwiniaceae > Pantoea > Pantoea sp. M_10. The sequence continues at coordinate 621,975 of NZ_VWUL01000001.1, forward strand.
CTTTTAATGGTTTCCAGCCAGTGCGCAGGCAGATAGCCCCCTGCGTTGGCGGTACCCAGCACCAGCGTTTTTGCGCCACGCGCTTTGGCACCGGGAATATCCAGTTCATCCAGACCCAGACTGACCGTACAGCCCGGCAGTTTGATTTCGCCAACGCACTGCTCCGGCCGCCAGATATGAATACCGCGCGCCGTTTTTGCCGCAAGGGGATCGGTCACATCGCCAAGAAAGAGTAAATAGGGTTGTGGAATTAGCATGTTGTCTCTCGTTTCAGCCAAAAGATCAGGTTCTGAAACCACTATTTCATGCGGTCTGAAAGGTGACGAATGCTTGTTTAGCAGGAGGGTATAACGGCAGGTTATAGTCAGAGGTAATTGCGATGATACGGGGATTTTTCCGGCGGAAGTGAGCGTCAGAGGGACTTAAACCGGGAGGGGGTCATAGGAAAAAGATCGTGTCGGGGGCAGGAGGAAGGAAATGCCGCTACGATGACAAAGTTGCTCTGTATATCTCCGGGCTCTTCTTTACATCAATACTCACCGGCGGCAGCCTGCGCCCGGTTTTTGCTTTTAGTCTGAGAGAAAAAAGAGGGTCGCGGAACGGCTGTTCCGCGATAACAGAACACGGACAGACAGGGGTTATTTCATACGACGCTGCCGGGCGACACTGGCAAGGCGCTGTGTCCGGCAGTAAATGGCAAACAGGATGAAAGCCTGGCCATTGAGTATCCAGCGAGCCCCCCACAAAGCAGCAAGGGCCAGAAGCAGCCACAGGCCGGAGTGGCTACCCGTAACAACGCCGTAGCTTAATAGCAAAACGGTCGATGCAAGCAATATCGCCCAGACGTAAGTCAGTCCTGCCACAGCAGATGTATGGCCTCGCGCGAGCCGATAGCTGGCCGCGAGTAGCGTGCCGATAACGAGGATTGAGGGAACAAAAAAACTCAACGCATGTATCTGCGGAGTAATAGGAGGTAATGCGTGCAGAAACGTCAACAGATTAAAAGCAAATGCAACCAGCAGCAGCATCAGCACTATTGCAATCGGGAAGCCATTTTGCCGTGGGAGCGACTCAGAAGGCTGTTTAAAATAACGTTCAGGCTCGGGAGTGGATCGGGCAAGTATGGAATTATCCTGCCGTGCGATTGCCTGATCTAGTTCGCGTCCCTGTTGCAGAAGTTCAGTGATATGACGTCCAACAAGCCATGATAAAAATTGCATTAAAATACCGCCAAAGATTGAATGGTTCCCACTATATAGCGCCCGGTGCGCGGCACGTTACCGGGAGCAGCAATGATACCACTAACAGCACTGCCAGCCACAGCAGCTGCGCTCGTTACCACTTGCGAAAGTTGTTTAACAAGCTCTCTTTGCACCGGCTCGACAGGGAAACGTTTTGGATAAAGTCCTGCACGGATGGCGGCTTTGAGTTCTCTATTACTTATACCCGGATTTTGAGCACGGATGATTAGTTCAGTAAGGCGCGCCCGGTCCTGCCTTGGATAGTTCCTGAGCCACTCCGTGGCTTTTAAAGAAGAGACCGATTTCATCGCTCGCCATGTTGCCAGAGCTTCTTTTAATGCTCCGCCCACACTGGCAAGTGAAATGAGGTCAAGGGACGTTGAAGTGGCAACGTACCAGTCCTGTGAGTCCAGCCATGCGACGTTTTCACCACCGTTTTCGACGAGATCATAAACCCGGTAAATCCCATTAACACATTGCAATCCCGTAGCGGCAGCGCCGGCATAACCAATGCCAACAAGCACGCTGCTACTCCCGGCAGTGATAGGCGTTGCTGAAGCGCCGATAACCGCCACACCAGCTGTAATAATCATTGCGCCACAGGAAAGCACGGTCGAGGCAATCTCCGCTCCCATTGAGGTCGCGCTAACTGCTTCAGTAAGTGACTTACCCGTATTAGATACGGTTGCCTGTTTAGGCATTTTGGTCACAATCAGATGTGTGACGATGCCACTTTGACCATTGGGATGACGCTTACCAGGTCGAACAAGATAACGCTGTGCGCCATCTGCATAGACAATGCCAGCCTGATAAAACTCCCGGGTACAATCCATTGCTGCACCCAGCGCTTTAAAATCAAAATCAGGTGCCCCATAACCGCTCATTCTCGCGATGTCATAACCCGGTAAGTTATTTTCGGGATTCATTCCTGGTAAGTTCATTTTATCTCCTTATAAGGTCAAAATGGTAAAAGAAAATTTTTAATCAATAGAAATCTGAAATGAAAAATTATTATCTCATCGAGACCACATATCACCATGCAGACAATATAATAACACGCTTATTGTTTTTTTATTACATAAGAAACAGGCATTCCATAGCTCACTTTTGATTCTAAAGACCTAATAGTGGGCTTGCATGTCACCTGAAAAACAACCTTTTGATAAAATAATCCTCAAAACATGGTAATGAAATAGCTACTGCACAGCGAAAGATAAATCAAAAATTACCTGAATCAATTCAAGCATCACTGCCAATCGTTAAATAACTGCTTCCAGATCTCCATTTCCTCATCTTTAGGAAGGCTATAGTCACCCGTGACTTTACGATAATTCATGAAACAAATATCTATGGCCCGTACTAAAACTGTTTTATTCTTACGGCTTCCATCAATGATAGCTTTCATCTCCTCACGATATGCTTCATCTTTAATCATTTTTGGGAAGAATGTTTCAAGAAAATCTAAAACTTCATTGTAGGAAAATAAATCTATCATTCTCCTTCCGGTAAAATATCGATTTTACCGAACTCTATTATTCTACTATCAGCATACATCTGTTGGATATTTCCAACGCCATATTGTGGGTGCGCTTTGGTAAATGGTTCAAGAGGAACGCCCCCTCTATCCCCAAACATTCGTGGATGGCGCACTTTTGGCGCTCCATTCTCATATAATTGTAAGTTATAAAAATCTCTACGCAAGCGAGCATCACTTCAAGAATTGTCTCTAAGATCTAATCTGCTGATAACAAAGGCGGAAGAATCTTTGTGATATCTTCCGCATTTTCTTATGTCATTGTATTTTTCACCACAATTGCATCATTGACGACATTATCTAATAATGATTCCTCTAGTTGAGAGAAATTGGCGTATTGAGACATAGCCCTGCAAGTTGACAGAGCATCAATTATTTCACTTGGTACCTTATTACCGTGCTTTATTATCTCATTATAGCGAACCGTAAAAAAAAGTGCTGATTCTTTTTTACCGTTACCACTTAGCTCCGATATTATTCTTTCGAGTGATTTTATTAAATTATTTAAGCTATTCACCAAGGAACCCTCATAGTTTTAATAACCCATGTTTTGGGAAGATTAGATACCACTGCTTGGTATCCCAACCCAGGATACCCAGCCCCCTGTGCTGCTGCTGGACCTTCACTTAACCATGTTCCTTTTGGAACGTTAAACTCTGATACACTAGTGATATTTACACCCCAATCATGGCGTATCGCCAATTTCTCGCGTAAGATTTGCTCTGACTCATATTTCTCATTCGTTAGCCAAGAGATCTTTCTTCCTGTTCTGTTATCTAAGCCATGATATTTGTAGAAAGTTTCGTCTCCAGTGAGCTGCCTGTTTTTATATAGTCCTTTATCGAAGGTTTCAGCAATTCCTTTAGGAAGCTGTGGGCCCGGTTTTATTTCGGAGCTACATTTACTTAATCCTAAAGGATCCACCCACCCCAACGCATTCGGCGCATACTGGTAAAGGTTGATCCCACCCGCCAGCCCTATCGGGTCATGCTGGGTAAACCGTCTACTGTCCGGATCATAATATCGAAACAGATTGTAGTGCAGTCCGGTTGATTCGGCCCATGCGGTGCCTCCCCCCTAGGGCCATCGCTAAAGCGATGTTCAGATTTGCTGAAGCAAATTAGTCCCGGTTCAGGTACTGGCCCTGCATACGCAGGTTCTGCTGCACGACAGGCATCCGTTGGCTGGACTCGCGCAGCAGTTTGCCCCACGGGCTGTTGATCCCTTCCCAGACTTTTTGCCCTTCACCATCAGTCAGCAGCTCCGGCATCCCGTTGGCCGCATTATGGAACCAGTAAATTTCCGGGCTTTCCACGCCATCGATACGCGCCAGCGGTTCATAACTCTGGCTGTCGCTGTAAACATAGGTCAGCGGAGTGCCGTCGTGGATCTCCTGCAGCAGCCGGTAGCCTTCCCAGACGAAGCGCGTCGTTACGGCGTTCCCCGACGGCCTGCCCTGCAACAGCTGCTGGCTGTTTTACTGATGCGACGTCCCAGCGGATCGTAACGGAAACTCACCTTCGTGCGCGGCTTGTTACGGTCCCGCGGATCACTGATGACCTCCGTCAGGCGATGCTCACTATCGTAGCGATATCGCCAGCGGATACCATTCAGAGCGGTGACCCGTTTGTGCATGCCGCAGCTCAGTCTCGCCGGACAGTGGCTGGCAAAAGTGGGATTTAACACAGGAACGGGCGTCAGCCTGAAAGAGCTGAAGGCTGTCTGGTGCTAATCCCCAACAGCCGCTAAGAGACTTAGCTTCGTCATGAGCATAGACAGCCAGAATAGCACCAGAGGGAGCCAACACCGCCAGCAGTCGCTGGCGGTGTTGGCTCAGGTCGGCGGCTATAAATAGAGCCGGAAGGATAAATAGGATACTTTTCGGGTTTTTATCAGCAAAAATGGAAATATATATCTCTAATCAGTGCACCATCTGCATCCTCAATAGAGTCAACTGCTAACTCATTGAAATCAGATAAAATATCTTTTACTGGTATATCATCTTTTGATAATCGAGAAGAAAAAACCTCTTTTTTTTCCGAAGGCACGTATTTATTAATCAGATATTCCAAATAATTAACTAACTCTTCACGACTCATCATTACTCCGGTAATACACTAACTTTGTCGAAAACAACAGGATAGCCTTTATCAATAGGAAGCAGCTGAACAGCACCACCTTTCCCATATTGAGGATAAGCACTTGTAAATAATTCATACCCCGGCCCATCACCACCATTAGCAAGCGGGACTTTAACCTGCGGGACACCATTTTTATAAAGCTGTAGAGTATCAAACTCACCTAATAACCTAGCATCGCTCCATGATTTCATATTACCTTTTTCATAAAAAATTTGATAAGCATCTCTTGCTTCGCTACCAGATTTATATTTTGTGTAACCAAAATAACTTAATGGTGCTGATTTAGTTGCCATTGTTTTAGCGGCATATGAGTCAGAGCTATTCATATAGCGATATGCAGTGGCTGGCATTGTTGCTTTCGGTCCTTCTGGCCCCACATAAAAATCCGGTCTGCACCGACTCAGCCCCAGCGGGTCAACCCAGTTCAGTGGGTTCGGTGCATAAGCATACTCATTCAGCCCACCCGCCAGCCCTATCGGGTCCTGCTGGGTAAACCGTCCGCTGTCCGGGTCATAGTAACGAAACAGATTGTAGTGCAGTCCGGTTGATTCGGCACCTGCGGTGCCTCACCCCTCTGGGGCCATCGCTGAAGCGATGTTCAAATTTGCTAAAGCAAATTAGTCCCGAGCCAGGTACTGGCCCTGCATACGCAGGTTCTGCTGAACGACAGGCATCCGCTGGCTGGACTCGCGCAGCAGTTTGCCCCACGGGCTGTTGATCCCTTCCCAGGCTTTTTGCCCTTCACTGTCAGACAGCAGCTCCGGCATTCCGTTGGCTGCATTATGGAACCAGTAAATCTCCGGGCTTTCCACACCATCAATACGCGCCAGCGGTTCATAGCTCTGGCTGTCGCTGTAAACGTAGGTCAGCGAAGTGCCGTCGTGGATCTCCTGCAGCAGGCGGTAACCTTCCCACACGAAGCGCGTCGTGACGGCGTTGCCAGAAGGTCTCCCCTGTAACAGCTGCTGGCTGGTTTTACTGATGCGGCGTCCCAGCGGATCGTAACGGAAACTCACCTTCGTGCGCGGCTTGTTACGGTCCCGCGGCTCGCTGATCACTTCCGTCAGGCGATGATCACCATCGTAACGATATCGCCAGCGGGTCTGGCCGTCATCTTTCTCAGTGGTGCGGCCATGGATATCGTACTGCCAGCGGATACCGTTCAGTGCGGTGACACGGTTGTGCACGACATGACCGGCAGTATGGCGATTCAGCGGGTTGCCTTTCTGAAATTCATCATATTATCCACTTTAAAATCGATGCATAATTTAAATCAAATTGAATCAATTCAATTATCATTGCCAAACATTAAATAACTGCTTCCAGATTCCCATCTCCTCATCTGTAGGGAGACTATAATCACCCTTAGCCTTACGATAATTCATGAAGCAAACATCTATGGCCCGTATTGAAACCGTTTTATTTTTACGACTCCCATCAATGATAACTTTCATCTCTTTGCGATACGCTTCATCTTTAATCATTTTTTGGAAGAATATTTCAAGAAAATCTAAAGCTTCATTGCAGGAAAATAAATCTATCATTCTCTCCCCGGTAAAAAAACGACTTAATCGAACTCTGTCATGTTATTATCATCATACAACTGCTAGATGTTTCCAGCACTATATCCTGCATATTAATTAGATTTTAGCCAAGTAATTAATGCCAAAGCGGTTCTGATTATGAATTATTTAACAATGACAGCTTCTTATCTAATTCGATTACATTGGCAACTATTGTATTTAAGTCAGAAAAAACAAATGAATTTATTAATATAAAATCAAAATACTATTTTTGGCAAAAAGCAATAGCAACCTAAAAAAGGATAATCGCAACAACAGGGTTCGCCTATCCCTTTTTAGCAAATCAACGCCATTAATAATACAGCAAGAGTTAGTTGCTATCTAAATATACATCCACAGACTTTTCAATCTTGTGCATTATATCTGTTATTGTATGGAGGTAATCATTATACATCTCAGCATAGCGCCGCGGGAAGCCTCTTAAAGGGTTATTCACGATGCTATTATTAATAACTTTAACTTTAAGCAACTTTAACTCATCAATAAATACTATCAACCCTCCTTTATTTTCATTATTCATAACTGCCTCTATGTAAGAAGATGCTTTATCTATTTCAACCAATAAGTCTTGCTTATTCATAGTTAATTTCTCAATTATAAAAATCTCACATCAGTTATCCAACTAACTGGATATCCGTGCGGAAGTAGTATCTGGTCCGCCCCACCTTCAAGAACTGCACCAGATTTCATTATTTGCTTCTCAACTTTCCCAATCTGAAGAACCGTTCCTTTCGGGATTTTTAAAGTTGCCTCGAATTGCCTGGTATTTTTCCATTCCGGTAAAAGTGCAGAATCTATTTTCGCCTGGATTTTATTCAGTGCCGGAGATGTACTAACAAATGAGCCATCTATTTTAGCATTACCACCAAAGACGCGATACAAGGTCACATCCTCAGTTGTTAACACTGTTTTATACTCTCCATCTTTGAAAGAATCTCTTATCCAATCTGGTAATTCTGTCTTATCTATTTCTTTATATTTTCCTTTAAGGCTACATCTACTCAACCCCCACGGATCCACCCAACCCAGCGCATTCGGCGCATACTGGTAAAGGTTGATCCCGCCCGCCAGCCCTATCGGGTCCTGCTGGGTAAACCGTCCGCTGTCCGGGTCATAGTAACGAAACAGATTGTAGTGCAGTCCGGTTTCACGATCCAGGTACTGGCCCTGCATACGCAGGTTCTGCTGCACGGCAGGCAGCCGCTGGCTGGACTCGCGCAGCAGTTTGCCCCACGGGCTGTTGATCCCTTCCCAGGCTTTTTGCCCTTCCGCGTCAGTCAGCAGCTCCGGCATTCCGTTGGCCGCATTATGGAACCAGTAAACCTCCGGACTTTCCACACCATCAATACGCGCCAGCGGTTCATAGCTCTGGCTGTCGCTGTAAACGTAGGTCAGCGGAGTGCCGTCGTGGATCTCCTGCAGCAGGCGGTAGCCTTCCCACACAAAGCGCGTCGTAACGGCGTTGCCAGATGGCCTGCCCTGTAACAGCTGCTGGCTGGTTTTACTGATACGGCGTCCCAGCGGATCGTAACGGAAGCTCACCTTCGTGCGCGGCTTGTTACGGTCCCGCGGCTCGCTGATCACCTCCGTCAGGCGATGCTCACCATCGTAGCGATATCGCCAGCGGGTCTGGCCGTCATCTTTCTCAGTGGTGCGGCCATGAATGTCATACTGCCAGCGGATACCGTTCAGTCCGGTGACACGGTTGTGCATGACATGAGCGGCACTATGGCGATCCAGCGGGTTGCCTGCGCCATCCCAGCGCCACTGTTCATTACCCGGCTGCGCACCGTCCTGTGACAACAGCCGGCCGGCGTTATCGTAGTGCCATAACGTCTGGCTGAACGGATTATCGTCACGCTCTTCGCGGATCAGGTTGTTACCGTAATCGAAGTCGCGCCGGCGGGACCAGACGCGCGGCGCAGGTCGCTGTGCTTCACCCCTGAACACGTCACGGCGGCGCAGTCTGCCTAAGCGGTCATACTCGCTACGCATAGTCAGGCCGCCCTGCGTCCGGCTCAGTTCCCGGTGCAAGGTGTCACGGGTAAACTCGGTGACCGGCAGGTTGTCCAGTGCGATGCTCAGTAAATGGCCGCTACCGTAATAAAGCTGCTTCAGGTTGCGACCATCCGGCAGGGTTAAGGCCGTGCAGTTACCCAGCGCGTCATACGCCCACGCCAGTTCGCCCTGCTCCCCCTGTTCAGCAACGATGCGGCCCAGCGCATCATATTTAAAGGTAATCTCCTGCTCGGCCTGCTGACTCCACTCGGTGTCAGACAGCGGCAGATGCTGCGACACTTTACCGAGCTGGCCGCCACCGCTGTAGTGATAGCGCGTCTGACCCTCCGGCGTGGTTCGCGCCAGCAGTTGTCCCGCACGACTCCAGTGGTAACGATGGGTAATGGACTGAGGATGCCCGGCGGCAAAGGTACGCGATAGCGTGCGGCCCGCCGCGTCATAGTCGTATCGCGTGGCAACACCATCCAGTCCCACCTGAGCCAGCAACAGAGAGTCTGCACCCCATTCAAACTGGTACTGCTCACCGTTCTCGTTTTTCAGTGCCGTGAGGCGGCCACGGCTGTCCCAGCTTCGCTGAACCGTCTCACCCTGCGCATTGCTGTTGGCGATCAGTCGTCCGACATTGTCGTAACGGAATTCACTGCGCTTACCATCCGCCGACTCATGGGCCAGCGGCAGGCCGTTTTCACTCCAGTGCAGTCGCTCTTCCCAGCCCTCTGCGCGCTCCAGCTGGAGAGGACGGCCTGCGGCGTCATAGTGATAACGGGTTTCTTCACCATCCGGCGCGGTGACAGAGCTGAGCCAGCCCAGAGGATGATAACGGTAGCGCGTGGTCAGCCCTGAACAGTCGGTTTCACGGATAACCTGTCCGGCATCGTTAAACTCCCGGCGATAGCTGTTACCTGCTGCGTCGATCTCCTCGACAATCAGCCCGGACTCATCCCGCTTATAGATCGTGCTTTGCCCGAGCGCATCAACGACGCGCTCAAGACCGTGATGGGGGTCGTAATAGTATTTCGTCGTGGAACCATCCGCTCCGGCAACCACCGTGGGCAGTGCACGGTGTGACAGCCATTGCACCGCCTGCACACCGCCGTCAGCATCTTTCTCTTCAACGCGGTTGCCCAGATCGTCATAAGTGAAACTCACCGCGTTGCCCTGCGGATCGATGCGGCGCGTCAGGAGTTCGTTTTCATCCCACTCATAGCGCCACTTCTCGCCCCGCTCATCGATGAAACAGGTGATGAGGCCCGCGGCGTTCCAGTGGTGTTCGCGCTGCTGACCGTCATAGGTCGACACGCGCGTGATGCCCGCCGCAAGATCGTAGTGCATGCGGCAGCCGTCACCGCTATTGGTGCGGTTCTCAACCACGCGCCAGTGATCCAGCTTCTGCCAGCGGTATTCACTTTCCAGCCCGCCGGGCAGCTGATGCCAGACCATCAGTCCGTCGTCGTTGTAACGGAACCGGCGGGTAACAACGCCTGCCGCATCGGTCACGCTGGCAAGCTGTCCCTGTTGGCTGTAGGTCCAGCGCGTCAGAGGCCAGTGCTGCTCGCCATCAAAATGGCTAGCTGACGTCGGCCGTCGCGGATGCTGGCTGTCGTCGTAGTGCAGCGTGACGTCAATCGCCAGCGGCGCGTCATGGATACGCACCAGACGGGCCTGTTCATCCCAGCCCGTCTCCAGCGCATTGCCGTACTCGTCGCTGAGTGACGCCAGCCGCAGCACCTGCGGATCGGCGGCCGTGCGCCGGTAAAGACGCCATACCGCACCGTCGTCATCGGCAATGGCGATATCGCCAGTCTCGCTGCGCCGCACCATCAGCCCTTCGCTGATGCTGTAGAGCACCTCTTTTTCACCGGGGACGTCAAAGCTCAGCTCGCGCCCGTTGTCGTCAAACCAGGTTGCCCGGTTGCCTTCCAGCGTCAAATAGCTGTCAAACACCGTGGCCCAGCCCTGACCGAACAGGCCTGCGCGCTGAGTCAGGCTGTTATAGCTGCGCTGAAAACTGAGCGGGAAACGGCCGGGAAGAGAGAAATCGCGTTCGGCATCATCATTAAGGACCTTGACGCCTGTTGCGGCATGAACCGGGAATAGCGATGAGAAGGCGGCGTTGATGGACATATCCGCCATCATGCCGCCCGCCGCACCGGCCAGCGCGCAGGGCATATTTTTCAGGATCTGGCTGGGGCGACCGCGTATGAGCGAAAGGCCGATCATCATCACCGCGAGACCCGGCACCTTGCCACTTTTAATCTCTCTGACCGTAACGGTTTCACCCCCGATGATGACATTGGGGGAAACAGCATCACTTACCGTGGCGTCACAGGTCGTTTTGTCCTTTGCCCGCACCGCAGGCTGGCCATTGATAAAAACGCTTTTCGAACCCTGAGCCAGATACTGCGGCGCACTGTGTTTTTCACAGGCCACTTTATCCTGCTCAAGCGGAGAGGTCCCCGCATCGGCGGAGGCGACCGTGGGCTGCCACATAGCACTGCCGAACTGGCCCACCGCAGAGAGCAGCATGCCGCCGTAGTCCGCGAAGCTCTGCGGTGATTGCGGTTCCGGTGGCGGTGTCTCATCCGGCGTCATCATCCCGGCCGCGCGTGCGGCCATAAGACCATTCACGCGTACGTTGTCTGAACCGCTGGCGATCACCCCGGCGGGTGAAGGCGGGAATATCATGTCGCCCAGCCCCTCTGCCGCTTCAGAGATGTCGTCCGACAGGCCCGCAGCATTGGCTAACACACCGCCAATGATGCCGCTGAGCAGACAGCTGGAACCGATAGCGGCAACCCCGGCCGCCGCCATGCCGGCACCCAGTAAAGGCGCAGCCAGTGTTGCCGCCGCTCCTACCGCAGCCCCGATGACAGCATAAGCCGCCCCTTCAGCCACGACACTGGTGATATCAGCGAAAATGCTGGAGTGAATGATCTCGTCGCCCACGCGGGCCGCATGGTTATCCATAAGTTAATCTTTCCGTGGCGTATTCAGACTCAGGCTTTGTTTGAAAGCCTGCCAGCGCTGACCGTCTTCCTCATTGAATGGGCGCATTGCGGAGAGCGTAAAAATCATAAAGATGTTCGACTCAGGAACCTGTGCAGCCAGCTGTTTCTGCCACACCTGTTGTCCGTTACGATCAAACAGGGTTTCAACTTCTGTCGCAGGTAAGGTGTTATTCACACCGGCCATCACTGGAACAAATTCACTCTGCTGAATGTGCCCCATCTGGCTCCGCAATGTGTCCCACTGACGCTGAAATTCTTTTTCTGCATCACTGCCTTCTGCAATAACACCACGACTCACTACCCACGCCAGGCCACTGGCCTCATCGCGCAGAATGTTCATGGTGGTGTCCTGCCAGGCAGCAGGAAAAAGCGCAAAAGCGCCCTCATTGAATTGGTAATGCATAATAGATATCCATATGGGGGAAGTGAAAATGGGTTGATACTTAGAGCAGAGGGACTAACTATTTATTTGCATTATAATCGGGTGCGATACCCGCGTGTGTTTCAACTAATCGGAATTTTTCGACCCAGCCATTGGCCTGATTTCCGTCATTAGCCACATACATTACGCTGTAATATTTTCCATATTCAACGTAAGCATATAACTTATCACCAGGCACCACAAAAACGTCTTTCTCTGCACAACGCCCATCAGGTGCAGAATAAAATTGTAGCCGTCCTGACCCATCCACTTTGTAGACATTATCTGTATTATCGAAACGCACGCCTTTTGCATTGGCGTTGCTAGCCTTCTGTTGACAAAAATTATTTGCAGAGGATATCAGTGGAAATAAAATCACTGAAATGCATAAGACTTTAATCATTTTAACCCGTCATGAATTCTATTGGGAAAACTATAAACATCACCAAACTTATCACGCTAATAAATAGCTTCACAACTCCACTTGATTAATTAGTTATCACCGTTTCACCATGCTAACCAAACTGTTATTTTATAGAATTATTCAACTCGCCAGATGGCATGCTGTTATATATCTACAATATGGCATTGAGTGAACATGGCATTTATTTCATTGACTTATATTTCGCAAGAGTAAGCAATTAAAACTGATGTTGAGCATGGTATCTCTCAACCGAGAATTAATATTTAAAATCCAGTCAAATCCTGCGTGACGCATCACGCAGCATTCTATTATTCATCCGTATTAATCGTCATCATAATGTGACCGATTTTATTATGCTCTAGCTGAAATGACATGCGTTTGTTATCAGCGTCATAATATAACCAGTGCTGATTATCACTGTCATCGACTGTACCCTGACCATATTTACTGATCAGCACATCCTGACTATCACCGGGTCCAACCCCTCTGGCGGTTTTAATCGCAGGAGTGTCGATGGTTATCTGTGCAATAAGATAGCTGTCGAAATCACGCTGCTCTTTTTGCCAGAACAGGTTCGCGGTGTAGATTTCAAAGCCATCATATTTGTGCTGGTAGTACTTATAGCTGATGTCACCGGCAGGCACATCGCCAACAAAGTTTTCACTTAACTGCTTGCCCGCCTGCTTCTGAGTTTCATCGCTCCATTTATCACCTAATGTAAAAGGATGATTATTGATTATCACGCTAAAGTCAGCGGCTGTTAAGGCAGCAGGGGCCGTAAGGCTTGCCGCTGCAGTAGCCAGATTTACCTGAACGGCAGGGAACAGCAGCGCAAACAACAATACAGCCTTTCTCATAGAAAAAATCATATTTATCAGTCCCTTACTTAAAATCAGGTATGTCAAAAGAAAGATTCGCATTCGGAAAACTGTCGAAAATTTTCTTCATGCTGGTTGTCTGAGCCGTAGCCCAGTTAACATCTGTCGCATATTGATGTGTTCCCGGTGCGGCCGGATTCCAGCGCATTTTATACAAAGTATTCTGACCAGAGCCAACAAACTTATCAGATATCCACTTAGCACCACCATCAATGGCCTTAGCGGGTGTTGTCCAGCCCTGTTTATAAGCGTAGTTAGCGCCAGTTTGCACCGCATTGTGATCCAGCGCACCTATGCCGTACATATTATAAACTTTGGTTCCATTGACCATGACACCTTTAGCTAACTCACTGGTGCCATTTCCCGTCTCCAGCGCTGAATGGGCGGCCAGATACGCTTCATTGACGTTATATTTTTTAGCCGCATCCAGATACGTCTGTTCCTGACCGGACAGTGTGCCTTTATCCTTAAGGAAAGTGCTCATATCCTCTTTGCTGATCCCGGATGAGGAGGAAAGATCTACAAACTGATATTTGTCTTTGCCTTCCATGTGGTTGGCAGGATCGACATATTTTTTGATATCGCCCTCGGTAGCATCTACGAAGCCTTTACTGGTTTTATCCCATTTCAATGGCCTGGCTTTTAGGCCTTTTTGTTTTTTGACCATCTCATCTACCGAGTAGTCATATTTGCTTTTCTTATCGCCAGAAGCAGCATTGGCTAGCGGCGCTGCCGCCCCTTGCGCCGGTGCCGCCGCAGCCTTTGGCGCAGCGGGTGCCGCCTGCCCTTTCTGCTTCGGCGGGAACAGGTTTTCTACGGCCTGGCTGATGTTCTGTTTATGACCTGAACCCGGGGCGCTTGTGCCCGGTTTCGCGCCATCTGTGTTCAGGTTCAGTTTGCCGCCGGATGTGGTGATATGCCCATCGCCCTGCACGAAAATATTGAATCCCTTGCCGACGATATTTATCTGGCCATTCGCGTTAAGTTCGATAGCACTCTCTCCACATTCCAGGCGAAGTTGAGTGCCCGATCCCACGACGTAGGTATCGACTACCGCATCAAGTTTACCCTTACCGGTCAACCGCTCTTCGCCACCTTTCACGCCGTGGACACGGTTGGTTTCGACACGGTAGAGCTCATTGCCACCTGCGTAATGACTGTGATTATTAGCGACTGAATGGCTGGCGTCATTTTTAACATGGGTATCCATGTTCTTCTGCGCCTGAATCCAGAGGTGCTCTTCACCCGCCTTGTCCTCAAACCTCAGTGCGTTCGCGGTGTCCGCCGTGCCATCCTTCGACCGGCTCAGGAACCCCATCTGCGTCGCCGCTGCCGGCAGCGCCCACGGCGGCATGCTTGCCTCGTTATACACGCGGCCGATGATCAGCGGACGATCCGGGTCGCCGTTGATGAAGTCCACCACCACCTCGTCGTTCACGCGCGGGATCTGCACCCCGCCGAACCCCTGGCCCGCCCACGCGCTCGACACGCGCACCCAGCAGGAGCTGGTGTCGTCACCCTTCGCCAGACGGTCCCAGTGAAACTTCACCTTCACCCGCCCGTAGCGGTCCGTCCAGATGGACTCCCCCTTCGGCCCCACCACCTTCGCCGTCTGCGGGCCGTGCGTCTTCGGCCACGGCGTCTCCGGCGGCGTGCGCCACGTCACCGACGACGGCAGCACCGTGAAGTCAATGTTGTGGCGGCNCGCGCTCGACACGCGCACCCAGCAGGAGCTGGTGTCGTCACCCTTCGCCAGACGGTCCCAGTGAAACTTCACCTTCACCCGCCCGTAGCGGTCCGTCCAGATGGACTCCCCCTTCGGCCCCACCACCTTCGCCGTCTGCGGGCCGTGCGTCTTCGGCCACGGCGTCTCCGGCGGCGTGCGCCACGTCACCGACGACGGCAGCACCGTGAAGTCAATGTTGTGGCGGCTCTCCCCGCCGTCGCCGCTGGCGTAGGGGTTCTCGGCGAAGTCATAGGTCGCCGAGGTCACCAGGTATTCGCCGTTGTCGCTGAAGTGCGGCGCGTTGAGCACCGAGAAGGTGTACCCCGGCGCGATGCCGGTGGCCGTGCCCGACCCGCTGACGCGGTGGTGCTCCGCCTGCCACACCTCCTGGCGGATGCGCGCGTAGGACTCGCCGTGGCTGTGGTCCACAAAGTGACCCGGCCAGTCGTAGACGTCCACCGCGCCCGGCACCGGCGACGCCGGGTTCTGCCGCGCCTGCAGCATCCACGCGTTCGGCTTGCGGAAGTCGTAGTCGTCGGTGCTGTACATCCCCGGCGTCACGCTCTCCGACAGCGACCACTGGCTGATGCCCTCCTCCGTCACCACGCCCCCCGACGGCGTGACGTGATAGGCGATGGTCCCGTAGCCCGGAAACGCCTGGTGCTGGTCCGGCGCGTCGCACAGCACCAGCGTGTGCCTGTCCGCCTCGTGGCGGAAGAAGTAGTACATCCCCTCCAGCTCCATCAGGCGGCTGATGAAGTCCAGGCTGCTCTCCTGATACTGCACGCAGTACTCCCACACCCGGTAGCTGCCCGCCAGCCGCGTCTCGACGCTCACGCCGTACTCCTTCAGCAGCGTCTGCACTATCTGCGGCACCGTCTGGCTCTGGAAGATGCGCAGGTTGCGGTCCCGCTTCATCGGCCACAGGTCCGGCTCCACCGTCAGCTCATAGCACGCGTAGCGCGTGCCGTTCAGCTCCTGGCTGCGCACCGCCACCCGGGTGATTTTACCGTTGAGGTAGCGCGGGCTCAGCGCGCTCATCAGGCCGTCGGTGGGCAGCGTGAACGTCACCGGCTGGCCCAGCAGGGCGTGGCGGTCGATGCGCGCGTCGGTGGAGAGCAGCTCAGCGGTGAGCACAAACGGGTGCGACAGCGCCTCGGTACCCTTCAGCGTGTGGAACAGCAGGCCGTCCGCCGGCAGCTGTGCGGTAATACGTGAGTACATAGTCTTTTTTCCGTACAGACAAAACTGACGATAGGGCAAGTCAGCAAGGTGGATGGGTTCTGAATTAATGGTCAGGACGCGCGTCGGTGCTGAACAACTCAATGGCGCCGGTAAGTTGCTCGCGACAGCTGAGTTTCCAGAACCGCAGTCTACCGACCGGCAGAAGGATAGTGATACGATAAATACATAGTGATTATCCGGACTGACGGGCATCGGTGAATTAAGCGGCTATTGCTGCAGGTCAGATAAGCGTCTTTTACTGTTCCAGTGCATCATATGGCGAGTTGAGTTCCCACTGACGCTGTTCCGGTTGTACTCTTTCAGATAAGTGTATCGTGAGAACACGGCGTCACCGGAATTGTGCGTTTCAGGGTTAATACATCCGCAAAAATAGCCTTATCCGATGGCTTACCATAAAGACGTTAGAAAAACGCTGCTGAATCTGTTAGTGAGAGAAACCCGACGTAACAGGAAAATCATACCCCATATTAATACTCATAGCCTGTTTCCCTTCGTGATCTAATTCGTGAGCCAGATCCCATAATAAATCAATAAGAAGAATTTCAGGTGCTGATCCCCAAGATCTCAGCGTGGCCCATCTGCACGAGAAAGTTGTCCTTTATGCGCAGCAGAGACGGGATGCCAGACAAAACCGGGAACAGCTCGAGACGTTGCTGGCCCCGGTCGGCGGCTGAAGGTTAAAAGCCGAAATGATAGTTGAGATCGCTTGCGGCTATTATTATTCGTAGACTTTTGCAGCCATTAAAATATCTGCAAAAACTTTCCAATTCGTATCATTTGGCAACGGCTGGTTCGTATTTTCATAGTACCCATCCATATCCTCTATCCATGAGGCTATAGCTTCAAGATAAGAGCTGAGATCTTTATTTTCCCATTCATCAGGGTTATCTTTAAGATCTTTAGCCAGAGCTACTATAAATTTAACAAGCCCATCTCTACTGCTAACTGGCAATAAATCATCTAACATTTTACCCACCTATAACTCTTTTGATACCATCACCCATTTTAAGGATGATACTTTTTCCATCTGTTTTCGTGGTCATTTTCCACATTTGGCCAGCAATTTCCTTCTGCGTGGCCCACTGTACCGGTATTTCTTTCAGCCCTGACAGTTTGAATGCAGCCAGTCTCCTGTGGTCCAGAGTCCATAATTTTCCGCTTGAGTCTTTCCAAATTTTAATTGCCGGTAAATCAGTGGGCTTAAGAGTACCGTTTTTTAGAGCAGATGCGTTATTGAGAACGGTATGTTCGCCAGTTTGGTTCTTAATTGAACTTTGCATGAAATGGATATCGTCAGGATTCTTTGTAAAGCTCTCGCACTTAGTCAGCCCCAGCGGATCCACCCAGCTCAGCGGATTCGGCGCATACTGATAAAGGTTAACCCCACCAGCAAGCCCTATTGGATCCTGGCTCACAAACCTGCCCGCATCCGGATCATAATAGCGAAAGCGGTTATAGTGCAAACCTGTTTCCGCATCGAAATACTGACCCTGATAGCGCAGCGGCTGCCAGACCGGCTCGGCACTCTCCACTGACGTCTGTTCTGTGCGCAGCGTATTACCCCAGGCACGATAGACGGCACGCCAGACCACACTGCCATTAGCACCGGTCAGCTATCGTTGCAGACCAGATATATCGTTGTGATACCAGTTAACCTGAGCTTCATGTTCCGTTTGCCCCTGCTGCAGACTGATCTGCGCCAGGGGAGCAAAGCTGTTCTCTTCGTAAATCCAGAGGTGCTGTCGGGACCCTCTCACCTCACTGAGCAGGCGATTGCCCTCCCAGATAAAGCGCGTGATACCAAAAGCATCGCGTTTCCAGCTTCGGCGGCCAAATGCATTATAGCCGTAGGTAGTTCGCTGCTCGGTCCCGTTTCGGGTGCTCACCGATTCGGTCAGCTGGTGTTCAGCGTTCCAGATAAACTGCTGATCTGTGTGTCGGCCACTCTGTTTGCGCGTCACATTGCCGAAACAGTCATAGGTCCAGGGTTTATCTTCATAAACCCTGAGTCGGTTATCCTGCAGGGGCTGCGCCTGGGCCTCGCTCAGCAGTTTGTGCGCCGGGTCAAAGGCAAAATACTCATCACGCGCTCGTGTTATTACATCCGCAAATTAGCGCTATCCAATGGCTTACCGAAAGACGGTAGAGAAACGTTGTTGGCTCTGTTTTTAGAGGCCCGGCGTTAGGGAAATACATAGCCAGTATCTATATTCATAGCCTGTTTCCCATCTTAATTTAATTAGCCAGCCAAGTTTCACAATGAACTTTTAAAGACGGCTGTGTGCTGATGATACCCGAAGATCGAAGCGTGGCCAGTTTGCACGAGGAAGTGGCCCGCTTTGTCCAGCAGAAGCGGGACGCCAGACAAACCCGGCAGCAGATTAAGACGTTGCAGGCCTAGGTCAGCAGCTGACGGTAAAAAGCCGGAAGGATCAGATCGCTTTCGGCTTTTTAAACTTTACTCTCCATCGTATTCAATCGTAGCTTCAAGAGCGCTTCTTAACCAGTCCCAGAAGCTGTCAATTTCCTGGACATTTTCATAACCTTCTTTGGCGAAGTCATGAATAATGATAACCTTGCCTGGCTTATTCACTTCCCAACAAGCAACATCATCGTTATCCTCTCTTCTTGCAAAAGGTATTAATTCACGTGATGGATAACGGCTTTTTATTCCATTAAAGCGAATTCTCAGCCTCTCGCCCTGAAGAATGAGCCACGGATCAAAATCCAGTAAGCCTTGTGATACTATTCTTTTGAATTCATCAGGATAATAAAACCCCGCTGGTAGTTCTTTTTCAATTAGAAGCTGTTCCATATTAGTCCAATGACCCTATTATATTTGACCCGTTAGGATAACCATTTTTATATTTAGAAGCTTGCTTACCAATTCGTAATTGTATTGCATCTTCCCAGGAAGAAGGTGTTCCTTTTTTAGTAGTAAAACGTTCAATAAATTCATTTGGCAAAGATGATGAACCATCATGAATTCTTGCTTTGACATTTATCCCTGCTCTGGATGCTGCCAGTACTCTGGTATTATCAATAGTTGTTAATTTTCCATCGCTCATTCTAACAACATCAATCGGGTCTCCAGCCCATCCATTCTTTCTCATACTATGAGTTAAATCAGCAGCACCATTTACAGAACTTTGACTAAAACGAATCGTTTTGGGATCTAACTCAACAGCTTCGGGTTTACATTTCGACCGACTCAGCCCCGGCGGATCCACCCAGCTCAGCGGATTCGGCGCATACTGATAAAGGTTAACCCCACCAGCGAGCCCTATCGGATCCTGGCTCACAAACCTGCCCGCATCCGGATCATAATAGCGAAAACGATTATAGTGCAAACCTGTTTCCGCATCGAAATACTGACCCTGATAGCGCAGTGGCTGATAAATCGGCTCTGCATTCTCTACTGCGACCTGCTCTGTGCGCAGCGTATTACCCCAGGCACGATAGACGGCACGCCAGACCACGCTGCCATCAGTTCCGGTCAGCTCGCGTGGCAGACCAGACACATCGTTATGATACCAGTGAACCTGAGCTTCATGCTCCGTCTCGCCCTGCTGCAGACTGATCTGCGCCAGGGGAGCAAAGCTATTTTATTTATTCCAAAAAATTATTCTGGCAGAAAATGAGTACTTTAATCGTGCACAACTGAAGTGGAACGCCAGACATACTCGGCATCAGAACGATACATCTCTTGCTCAGACCAGCGGCTGAATGTAAAAAACGGAAGGATTGTTAAGATCGCTTCCGGCTTTTATTATAACTCCTCTACTTCAATTAATATGTTAAGCTTTTTTAAATAATTATCGATGAGAGCTAGTATTTTTTTAGCATTTCCCGCATGAATATCTAAAAAAAGATCATCGGAATTTAAATACAACTCAATATCAGATCCCCAGTTAGATTCTGAATTTTTATATTTAAAACCTGCAGATTCATCATTTAAAAAAGTATCAATACAATACTCAGAAGAATGTAATGCCGAGATCACTTGCTTAAATAATTCAGGCGAGCTAAAACTACTAACTATACGAAATTGATAACTCATTTATCTTCCGCTCCCATGAGGTCGGTTTCTAACACTTGGATAGTTTGCAGGATTACTAATCCCGATATGAGTTAAATCAGGGTTAGTTGATATATTTCCGAGATCATCAAGTTGATCACCTAAATGGTTTTCTTTATGTACATGTCCATTCAGGCCTGATTTTGGCGTCAATGCGCCATTTTTCATATTCATTGATTGATTACCATATGGATGGATACGTACTTCAGAGCCATCAGAATGTTTCCAGACCTGATTTCTTGCAGCACTATTACTTACTTTTGTTTGGGTAAAACCATGCTGTGAAAGAACCCTTTCAACTTCATTAACTGATCTCCCTCTCAATTCTGGTAATTGTCCAGATGCACTCGAGCATCTGCTCAGCCCCAGCGGATCCACCCAGCTCAGCGGATTCGGCGCATACTGATAAAGGTTAACCCCACCAGCAAGCCCTATTGGATCCTGGCTCACAAACCTGCCCGCATCCGGATCATAATAGCGAAACCGGTTATAGTGCAAACCTGTTTCCGCATCGAAATACTGACCCTGATAGCGCAGCGGCTGATAAATCGGCTCTGCATTCTCTACTGCGACCTGCTCTGTGCGCAGCGTATTACCCCAGGCACGATAGACGGCACGCCAGACCACACTGCCATCAGTTCCGGTCAGCTCGCGTGGCAGACCAGACACATCGTTATGATACCAGTGAACCTGAGCTTCATGCTCCGTCTCGCTCTGCTGCAGACTGATCTGCGCCATGGGAGCAAAGCTGTTCTCTTCGTAAATCCAGAGGTGCTGGCGCGAGCCTCTCACCTCACTGAGCAGGCGATTGCCCTCCCAGATAAAGCGCGTAATACCAAAAGCATCGCGTTTCCAGCTTCGGCGGCCAAATGCATCATAGCCGTAGGTGGTTCGCTGCTCGCTTCCGTTTCGGGTGCTCACCGATTCGGTCAGCTGGTGTTCAGCGTTCCAGATAAACTGCTGATCTGTGTGTCGGCCACTCTGTTTGCGCGTCACATTGCCGAAACAGTCATAGGTCCAGCGTTTATCTTCATAAACCCTGAGTCGGTTATCCTGCAGGGGCTGCGCCTGGGCCTCGCTCAGCAGATTGTGCGCCGGGTCAAAGGCAAAATACTCATCACGCGCCCGCGTCATGCGTCCCAGCGCGTCATATTCGTAACGATAATCGCCCGTGTATTTATCTGTCATCTGCGTCAGCTGTCCATCGCGCCGCCAGACATACTCGCGTGCCACCGCTGACTGAGCGCCACGGCCCGCACGCTGGCTTATCAGCCGTCCCATCTCGTCGTGCAGATATTCACTGGTGATTGCGCCCTGGGTGCGTCGCACTTCCCGATGCAGGACGTCACGTTCGCTTTCGCTGATGACCCGGTTACCAAAGTTAACCTGGACCCGATGCCCGCTGCCGTAATAAAACTGCTTCAGTTCCCGGCCATCCGGCAAGGTGGTATGCGTCCGGTTACCCAGTTCATCATAGCTGTGGTGCAGTTCGTAACGGTGCCCCCTAACCAGCGTCCGCTCAGCAAGTAACTGACCTGCATCGTCCCATTCCAGCTCAGAGCGACCGCCGTGATTTATCCCTGCAGTCAGGCGACCCAGCGCATCATAACGATAGCGGGTACGCTGCCATACTGCATCGCCTCCGCGCGACACCATTTTTTCCAGCAATCGCCCGGCCGCGTCACGCTGATAGCGTGACTGGATTACCGGCCCGCTGCCATCGCCTTCTTCAATGCGAGCCAGCAGCCAGCCACTCTCATCATATTCATAACGCGTTTTACACCCATCAAACCCGCGCTCCTCTATCCGATTATCCCGGGCATCGTAGCAAAAGGCATAACGTGCGCCATTTTCATTAGTCAGTGCGGTCAGGCGACGGGCCAGATCATATTCGTAGCCAATGCTGTGGCCGAGTGCATCAGTTCTCGATAACGGCACGCCATCCGCTGCCAGTGTCCAGCGTGTAACCTGCCCCTGAGGATCCTGCCATGCAACCAGACGTTTCCAGCGATCAAACTCAAAACTCTCTGATCCACCATCGGCATGCACTATCTGCTGAGGCAGCCCATTCCACCGGTTAAAAAACTGCGTCAGGCAGCCTGCTGCATCAGTCTGCTGCTTCATCCAGCCATATTTATCATAATCGAAGGTGGTGGTCCGGCCGGAGCAGTCGGTATGACTGATAAGGAAGTTGGCCTGGTTCCAGCATAACGATTGTACGCCCGCTGCAGCATCACGTACCCTGACCAGATTGCCGCGATCGTCATGGTTATATTCTGTAATGCGCCCTAACTCATCCGAGAAGCGGATTAAGTTTCCTGCGGTGTCGTAACTAAATTCCCGGGTGCCACCCAGCATGTTGGTCACACGAACCGGCATATTCCAGCGTTCGTGATAGTCGAAACGTGTAGTCTGACCGTCTGGCTCAATGATGGCCGTACAGTTGCCACGTTCATCATAGCGGTAACGCGTTACCCGGCCGCACTGATCGGTGAGTTCTGTCATCTGACCGCGAACATTCCGTCTGATACGAATATAACCTTCCATCGCATCCTGATAGCCGATCAGTTCCTGGTTATCGTCAAAGTCGTAACGGGTTACGCGTCCCAGGGCATCCGTGACCGTTGTGGACTGATGGCCATACTCAAAACGCCATTCCCCGCCGAGGCTGTCACGATGTGCCAGGACCTTTCCTTCAGGAGCATAGGTGTCGTAATGATAAAAACACTCCATCTCGCCCGCGCGACGATGCGCCACCATAATATGGTTGCGGTAGCGGAATTCACGCAACACCTCGTTGAGCTCGTTACGCACAGCAATAAGATCACCCTGCGTCGAATAATCGTAGCGGCACAGAATTTCAGCATTCAGAGGGTCAGACGGATAACAGACGCTGACGCTGGTGATACGGATTAAGGGGATACCCGTATCCGATGAAAATGTTGAAAAGGTGATATTAAATCGACGGCCAGCGCTATCCTCAATCTGTACAGGCAGATTCCGGGTATCGTAACGCAGTGTCAGGCGGTTGCCGTGACGGTCGCTGATGGCCGATAACAGCCAGCGGTCAGATTCAGCTTTATGCGTAAAGTGCCAGTGCTGACTTTCATCCGCGTCTGAAATGCAGAATTCCTCTGCCTGCGGTTGTGAGAGAGAGAGCTGTTCATAGCGATGAAGTTGTGGCCTGCGTCCTGCCTCAGGATAAGGAAACTCTATTTCGCGCCCCTGCTCATCGATCAATATCAGCAAATGATTTTTTCTGCGTACTTCCTGTGAGATGGGCAGAGACCAGCCCTGCCCCAGCCAGCCATTACCCGTTTCGTCAGAAAAATAGTAGCGTTGCCAGTTGAGGGGGACCGAGGCCGGGAAAGAGAAATCATTGTCTTCAAGGCCGAACAGCAGCTTGATACCCAGCAGAGGGTTAACCGGATTACCTACCGCCATTTCCACCTGCGGCAGAGGCCTTGCCGGAATTTTACACGGTTCAGTCTTTTTCTGAGCATGGCCTTTATCGCTGCCCCCTTTTTCACTGCCCGCTTTCTTGGCGCTGATAACTTCATCAGCCTCTTTTTTAGCGGCTTTAGCTTCGGCTTTAGCGGCGGTCGTTTCAGCTTTGGCTGCTGCTTTTTCTGCCAGTTCAGCACCTTCTTTTGCAATACCCTTGCCCGCTTTCGCGGCTTCGACTGCTTTACCTGCCTTTGCGGCCAGTTTCCCCGCTTTAAACGCAGCGCCCCCGCCGGGTACAAAGTTAGCTGCCGCCGAAGCAGCTGAAAGTGCTGCGTTACCATAATCGCCTTCTGCGGTGTAAATTGCCGCGTTCGCGCCGTCGGCAACGGCGCCAACAACCGGTACGGCACCTAAAACATCCAGGCCGGTATGCACCCAGTCGCCATAATTGCTCCACCAGCTTTTCTTTTTCGGCGGGTTGGCACTGCCCGCCGCCACATGGCCTTGTGGCGCAGGCGCATATTGTAATTTACCAATCGTATTTCCGGTCGCCATTGGAGCTCCGTGCGAACATTTACAGGATGAAGAATAAAGTTATTGATAAAACGAATTTACCCGGGAATAAGAGATCACATCAGGCGGCGCGATAACAGAAAAAATCAGCCCGGCCTGCATTTGACCATTTCGGGGATGGGATGAGAAATAGAGTGCAGTAACCAGAGTTTGCCACAAAGGCTACCCGATGCAGAATCAAGGAACTTATCCCGAATAATGACAAGAACTCTGTTTTTATGGTCTGAACATAGCAGTACAGGACAGGCTGACACCAATATTGCCTGGCGAATTGCATACAACTACCCCATACCACTCAGCCTGGTCTGAATCCTATCGGCTCCCTTGTGCCAGCGCTTTTATCTCATTCAGCTTATCAATAGCTTTTACATTATCTTTATTTGTATTACTAATAATTTTATCCAGGAGCTGATTGAAAGTTACATTATTAACATCAGTAATATTTGCATCTGCGCCATGATTGAGAAGGTATTCAACCTGATCATATTGTTGACCATACAGACCTTGAAAAATTGCCGTTTGACCTAAGCTATCTTTTGCATTGACATCAGTACCAATCTCTACAAGATATTTCAGAGTCGGGAAGGATCTTTCATTGGTTGCATAAAAAATTATCGGCGTGCTTTCAAATCTCGCATTTTTATCCATCCCGCCTTTAATTAAGGCTTTAAAAAACACAGGGTCTGCGTATCCTGCTGTATTAGTTGCCACAGATCCCATGTCGGCAACGTCCTGAACAGGATCGGCGCCATGCTTCACTAAAGCACTCATTACATTGAGTCTGTTAATGTCCTTTTTTTGAGCTTCACTGAGGGCATAATACAAAATCGTCAAACCCTTCTCGCCAGGCTTATTAAGATCAGTCTGCGTTGATAATTTCTCTACCTCATTAACATTACCATCTTCAATTGCCTGCGCCAGTTGTAACTGACTTCCTGAGAAGTGTTCTTCCGGATGGATTTTTTTAACATCATCACAAGCCTGAAGAGTTAAAAAAGAAAATAAAAAAATCATCCTTCTTAAATGATTCAACCTGCACCTCTGGTAATGTCTAAAACATTAAAGATCTTTACAGACTCCAAAACCGATTTAAACAGAAATCTATTTTTCGGACAAGATACTAAAGATTATCTATCAATTCTGGCAGCAGGATTAATTTAATTCCCTGCCTGACGAAAACGAGTTAAATTAATGCTATCAGATGTGCCAATAGCCCTTTATCTATTAATTTTTTATAGCGCCAGCTCCTGACTGAACAAAAAATAAGCCCCTACCAGAGAAAGAGCAGTAAAGATATTGAGAAACACTTCAAATTTCAACGGGTTTTTTAAAAGAAAACTCTATTGATGTTAAAAATCAAATTTAAGCCTTTTTTTAAAAAACAGAAAGACATCCTTGTCTCTTCGCTAATGACAACCCGCCACAAACTTATCTTCAAAGCCTGAACTAAGCCCGCCCACCTTTCTGCTTAGCAAGCTTAAGTATTTCCATTAGCTTGTCCTGCGTAGCACCTTTCTCTCCATTATTCCGTTTGATCACATCGTCCAGTTGACGCATAAAAGACCAGCCAGTATTTGTTTCAACACTATTGGGATTCGCTCCGTGGTTTAATAGCCACTCGACAGTGTCTAACTGCATTCCATCCAGTGCAGCCATTACAGTCGATTTCCCCAGCGAATCTGTAGCGTTCACATCTGCACCACGCTCGACCATCAATGCTAACGTTTTTATGGTATCGTCCGATGCGGCATCATGCAGTAAGGGTTGCCCCTGAACTTTCACATTGACGTTCATCCCACCGTCAATCAATGCCTTCATAAACTCCGGATGCGGAGAAGTGGCAACGACTTCTGCAACACTACCCATATCAGGGACATCCTGAAGCGGATCAGCGCCAGCTTTGACAAGCTGACTCATAATTTCTAATTGTTGGCTTTTTCTATCCTGCGCTTGCTGCAAGGCAAAATAGAGCAAGGTCATGTCCTGCTCGCCGGGTTTATTTAGCGACGTATCAGGGGTTATCTTCTTCACTTCGGCGATATTTTCACTGACGATAGCCTGGGCTAAACTCAACTGCGTACCGTGGAAAAATTGCTCTGGCGGATATTTACTCATTGCATGACATCCTGAAACCGATATTAAAAACACAAACCCACTATAACGGACTATTTTTCTAAAAAAAGATTTGATCATTTTTTCTCCTTAAATTAAAGATAATAATTTCTCATCATTATCTTTCTCCAGTTCTATACAGTGTTTTACCTGATCCATCCCATGCTTATCAATTGCGCTTCCCTGACCACCCTCCATAGGATGCTTCTTACCGACCGCAGAAGGCGACATTATCAATCCCATGCCTAGCGCACTGCCTGCAACCGCTCCCCAGGGGCCAAACTTTTTAAATCCAGCCCATCCTAACCCGCCAACAACAGCAGCTCCTGCCCAAAACCCCGGTTCCTGGATCATAGTAAGAACTTCACCATTGACACGATAAGCTGAAATATTTTCTGTTGTTTCAGAAGGTGGCGCCTCACCACTGTATTTTTTAACCGTAGACGATTTCAATCCTGCAGCATTGAATGTCCAGCCTGTTCTTCCACTAGCACGTGAAGCCGAAGAAGCCATCCCACCTCCCAGAGAGTGCCCGGTCATATCAATGGGAGCAGAAGATCGTCGAACAGACGTGCCTATTGTTACAGCCTGCTTGTAATATTTGGACTCTACCCCTATGCCCTGTTGTAGATTGTTTTTCCAGTCAACAGCTTCAGTCATCCTCGTTCCTCTGAATACGACGGATGCAGACATATCTTTTCCAAAAACCGCTTCATCTGGTTCATAAACCCTTGCCCGAAATCCGGGTTCTTTCGCGATTTTTAATGATTTAGGCGTAAGGTTATATTTAGCCAAAGCCTTAGGATCATCACTAATATCTTTCCAGCCTTCTGGGATGTCAGGCATAGGCTTAGTAGGATCGCGGGGCTCATAAACGTAGTCAGCCAGCCTCGCCTTCTCCATACCGGTATTATTCTGCTCAAGCCGCAAAGCTGCCTGCACTACCTTAGGATCTTTGCTTTTCTTGCCCTTTTCAATCAGCGCTTTACGCCTTTCCCATGTCTCTTTCTTAGTCAGATTCCCGCCGCGTCCACCAAGAGCTTTGCCATTCATGGCAAACATATCCTGCACGCGATTCAGAGGAAATCCACCAATATACGTATCCGGGCTGTGTTCAATTGACCAGCAGTCTCCCTCAACCGTCCCACTGACTACACCTTTGTTGCGTCCTGCTGCATCACCAATCGTGGTAGGCACATAACTGATTTTGTAGACAAATGCCGGATGACCATTAAATTTCACGCTATCTACGGTGCTTTTCGACGGTGCCAGTGTAGCCGTTACCGGATAAGGTACCGGTGGCTGAATGCCGGGGGTGAAACAGAGATCGGGCGCTAATCCAACGACTTTATATACGCCATCTTTGCGTGCGGCATAGTTATCCGCCATAGCGTCGCTCCCCGTTCATATGAGCCAGCATGGAAGGTGGCAGCGGGATAAAACTGTCAGCCTCACCATCGTTAAGTTGCTGTTGTGCGCGTTTCATCATCATTTGACGCTCACCAGATGCGATAAAGCGTAGCTCTGTCATAGCGGGTTCGAGTTGCTCGGAGAAGACTGCGCGATAACTGCAGTGAATCCGGCGAGTAGGTAAATCGATAACCAGCGTGTCGAGTTGCAAATCATATGCTACTCCGGCGCCCTGCTGCGTGGTCACAAAGGCAAATAATGTTTCTACCGGCACAGAAAAATCGATCTGCTGTCCGCTCTTTTCCTCATGCGATATCAGGTTTTTTAGAGTGACAGGAATATGCGTCATGGGTTTAGGTAAGGGAAATTGCATCCAGGGATGCGCACCGCACCAGTAGTCGAAACTAAAATCTGCGGGCAGAAACGGATGTCGATGCTGTTTCCACGTTTCATCGTAAGTCCCGGCAAATGCAATGCGCGGATGCCAGCCCCGACCATAGAAACCAAATCCGGCCGGCAGATTTTCATCATCGATTTTTTTTACAGGCTGTGGAAGTAATTCAAACTGGGGGGCAGGAATGCGCTGCAGTTTCAGTTCTTTTTGTGCTTTTGCCGGGAGCCAGCCAACACCAACACTGTTGGCAGATGAAGCTAGCTCCTCTCCGCCTTCCAGCCTGTAACACCCCCCCTGAGCAAATTCATAACGTAAATCCAGTCGCGTTACGGGTCTGGCATCCGTCAGTTGCCAGCCGGTGACCATTTTTCGCCACTCACGCGGGCCATAAACATTCAGAAGGCGGGTGAAGTCACCAATGCGGGCGCCTGCAGTAAAATGCCGTGCAGGCTTATCTTCAGGTGCCCACGCACTGCCATTGATCACCACATCCAGTCTGGGTTTGTAAGGTGCCAGGTCACTTTCAAAACGTACACTACTGGTGCCGGGCTCATCGTAGTAATGATCCTGCTCGACCAGTTCTCCCTGATCTTCACACAAGGTCAGCCTGCCGCTGATAATATCCAGGTCATAACTGACACGAGCCATCAGTACATTAAAACCATGGTCATGCTGATCAAGCGACTCAAATAGCAGCGCCGGAAAGGCGCTGTAATTGACAAAATTTTCCATAATCAGTTGATGTCTATCTGTGTACCATCGATATCAATCACCTTCTCACCGACCAGCTTGATCTTATTCGCGCTGATGGTGATGGTGCCATTCTGCTCAAGCACGATCATCGATTCGCCACATACCAGGGTGATTTTGTCTTCAGCACTGAACTCGGCGTTTGTCCCGGCAGAAAGTGCGATATCCCGCCCGGCATTCAGCGAATATTTCATGCCAACATTGTGCATCTGCATTGCGCCGACATTAGTCATCCAGCCAGCGCCGACGTTAAGCACATAGGCTGCACCGATATTCGTATTCTGAGCCAGTCCGACATTAAGCATGGAAGCCAGTGCGATTGTTTCAGTTTTGGCCTGATCGACCTTAAGCGTCTGATTGCCATTAACCGTAACGGACTGGTTTTGCCCGATTCGCACATTTTCGTTCTGATCGACCGTTTCAGTACGATTACTGTGTATGGTGATGGTTTCATTTCCATCCACCGTCTCAGTACGGTTCTGATGAACAGTAATGGTTTCATTCTGATCGACCGTTTCAGTGCGGTTTTTCTTCACCTCGGTCGTTTCGTTGCCGCCGATGGTCTTGGTCCGGTTGCTGCCAACACTGTGGGTTTCATCATTTTCCACCTCAGTGTCCATATTCTTTTCAGCATGCAGCCACACCTGCTCCTCACCCGCCTTGTCCTCAAACCTCAGCGCGTTCGCGGTGTCCGCCGTGCCATCCTTTGACCGGCTCAGGAACCCCATCTGCGTCGCCGCCGCCGGCAGCGCCCACGGCGGCATGCTCGCCTCGTTATACACCCGCCCGATGATCAGCGGACGGTCCGGGTCGCCGTTGATGAAGTCCACCACCACCTCGTCGTTCACGCGCGGGATCTGCACCCCGCCGAACCCCTGGCCCGCCCACGCACTGGAGACGCGCACCCAGCAGGAGCTGGTGTCGTCACCCTTCGCCAGACGGTCCCAGTGAAACTTCACCTTCACCCGCCCGTAGCGGTCGGTCCAGATGGACTCCCCCTTCGGCCCCACCACCTTCGCCGTCTGCGGGCCGTGCGTCTTCGGCCACGGCGTCTCCGGCGGCGTGCGCCACGTCACCGACGACGGCAGCACCGTGAAGTCAATGTTGTGCCGGCTCTCCCCGCCGTCGCCGCTGGCGTAGGGGTTCTCGGCGAAGTCATAGGTTGCCGAGGTCACCAGGTATTCGCCGTTGTCGCTGAAGTGCGGCGCGTTGAGCACCGAGAAGGTGTACCCCGGCGCGATGCCGGTGGCCGTGCCCGACCCGCTGACGCGGTGGTGCTCCGCCTGCCACACCTCCTGGCGGATGCGCGCGTAGGACTCGCCGTGGCTGTGGTCCACAAAGTGTCCCGGCCAGTCGTAGACGTCCACCGCGCCCGGCACCGGCGACGCCGGGTTCTGCCGCGCCTGCAGCATCCACGCGTTCGGCTTGCGGAAGTCGTAGTCGTCGGTGCTGTACATCCCCGGCGTCACGCTCTCCGACAGCGACCACTGGCTGATGCCCTCCTCCGTCACCACGCCCCCCGACGGCGTGACGTGATAGGCGATGGTCCCGTAGCCCGGAAACGCCTGGTGCTGGTCCGGCGCGTCGCACAGCACCAGCGTGTGCCTGTCCGCCTCGTGGCGGAAGAAGTAGTACATCCCCTCCAGCTCCATCAGGCGGCTGATGAAGTCCTGGCTGCTCTCCTGATACTGCACGCAGTACTCCCACACCCGGTAGCTGCCCGCCAGCCGCGTCTCGACGCTCACGCCGTACTCCTTCAGCAGCGTCTGCACTATCTGCGGCACCGTCTGGCTCTGGAAGATGCGCAGGTTGCGGTCCCGCTTCATCGGCCACAGGTCCGGCTCCACCGTCAGCTCATAGCACGCGTAGCGCGTGCCGTTCAGCTCCTGGCTGCGCACCGCCACCCGGGTGATTTTACCGTTGAGGTAGCGCGGGCTCAGCGCGCTCATCAGGCCGTCGGTGGGCAGCGTGAACGTCACCGGCTGGCCCAGCAGGGCGTGGCGGTCGATGCGCGCGTCGGTGGAGAGCAGCTCAGCGGTGAGCACAAACGGGTGCGACAGCGCCTCGGTACCCTTCAGCGTGTGGAACAGCAGGCCGTCCGCCGGCAGCTGTGCAGTAATGCGTGAGAACATAAGTAATCCCTGACTATTAACTGTGTGGATCAAGCAACCAGACGCCTTCTTCGCTGACGTTCAGCGTCTGCTGGCGGGTGCCGCTCTGGCCACTGATGGCAAAGGTGTAGTTGCCCGGCGCCAGCTGCAGTGTGGCAAAGCCATTGACCGCAGGTACCAGCGCCTGCGGCTGACCGTTCACCTGAACCCGTTCGCCCTGCTGCAGGCGAATGTAGACCTGAGCCACCGGCGCAGGTGGCGGTGCCGGTTGAGGATCGGGTTCACGTGCGGCGGTCTGCGCAGGCTCAGCACTCTGAGCCGGGGTGCTGGCAACGCTATCCGGCGGGGTCTCAGCCTGCGTCGGTGGCGCAGCCACCGGCTGATTAACCGGCGCGACGGTGACAGCAGGTGCGCTGTTTTGCGCGGTCTCCGCCGGGGCCGTCTGTTCATCACCACGCGACATCAGCAGACCGGCGCACAGCCCGACCAGCACGCCCGCGGCCACCAGGCCCGGCAGGGCAAAGCGGTGGCCCAGCAGCATTTTCAGCCGCGAGTCGGGGCTGACCGCCTCCTCTTCTTCGATCGGCACCAGCATGGTGCCCGGCCCGCTCATTTTTGCGCTGAGCAGCGGCTCCGGTTCACGTTCCGGCAGCGCCATCAGCGCCGCAAAGTCATCAATGCTCTGCGGACGATCTTCCGGTTTCAGCGCCAGCGCACGATCGACAGCGCTGAGCAGCGCAGAGGAGTACCCCGCCAGACGACGCTGCACCAGCGGCTGGTAGTTATCTTCGATACTGCGCACCACGCTCACCGGCGGCGGCGCGCCTGTGATCAGCGTGTGCAGCACCGCGCCCAGCGCGTAGATATCGGTCCATGCGCCCTGCTCGCTCTCATCGTTGTCGCTGTACTGCTCAATCGGCGCATAACCGGGGCGCAGCATCGTCTCGCTCTCATCGGAGAGGTTGCCGATGGTTTTACGCGCTGACCCGAAGTCCAGCAGGATCGGCTCACCGCTGCTCTGGATCTGGATGTTATCCAGCGAGATGTCACGGTGCAGATAGCCCGCTTCATGGATGGTTTTAATCGCCCCCAGCAGCGGTGGCAGCAGGCGGCGGATCCAGGTTTCATTCACCGACTGCGGCTGACGTTCACGGAAGGTCGAGAGCGTGGTGCCGCTGTAGAACACCGTGCCCATATAGGCGGTGTCGTTCTGCACCCAGAACCGCAGCACGTGCAGCAGGTTCGGATGGTTAAAGCGCGCCAGCAGCCGCGCCTCCTGGATAAAACTGTTCAGTCCGGCGTGAAAGGTTTTGCTGAAACGCTCACTGCGCAGCACCAGGTTGAGATCATCGCTGCGCACCGCCAGCGAGGCGGGCATGAACTCTTTGATGGCGATATCGCGTTCCAGCTGGTGGTCCCAGGCGCGATAGACGATGCCAAAGCCGCCACCGCCGATGACCTCTTTAATCTCAAATTCATTGAAGCGGTAACCCAGCGGCAGGGCGTTGGGGACATTCAGGGGTTGATCATGTTCCGACATATTCGAAAACTCTCTGATGACTAGGCTTTAAACAGCGAACTGGCAGACAAATTCGCCCTGCTCACAGCGCACGGCAACGCGGCGATAGCGTTCATCGCGGGCGTGGGCGCTGAGCAGTATCTGGCTCATCTGCGGTAACAGCGTGTTGGTGAGGATGGCGTCGACCATGCGTCCGCCCGACTCCACTTCGGTGCAGCGCTGCACGATCTGATTCACCACCGACTCGTCGATCTCCGCCTCAATGCCGTGATTGTCGGCGAGACGACGCACAATGCGCGCCAGCTGCAGTCGCACAATCTCCGCCAGCATGTCATCGCTGAGCGGGTAGTACGGCACCACCAGCAGACGACCCAGCAGCGCAGGCGGGAACACCTCCAGCAGCGGCTTACGCAGGGCAGCGCTGAGGGCGTCGGGATCGGGCATCAGTTCCGGATCGGCACACATCGCGCTGATAAGCTGCGTGCCGACATTCGAGGTCAGAATGATGATGGTGTTGCGGAAGTCGATGTGACGCCCTTCGCCATCCTCCATCCAGCCCTTGTCGAACACCTGGAAGAAGAGCTCATGCACATCGGGATGAGCTTTCTCAATCTCATCCAGCAGCACCACGCTGTAGGGGCGACGGCGCACCGCTTCGGTCAGCACGCCACCTTCGCCGTAACCCACATAGCCCGGCGGGGCCCCTTTCAGCGTTGAAACGGTGTGCGCCTCCTGAAACTCGCTCATATTGATGGTGATGATGTTCTGCTCGCCGCCATACAGCGACTCGGCCAGCGCCAGCGCGGTCTCGGTTTTACCCACGCCCGACGGCCCGCACAGCATAAAGACGCCTGCCGGTTTGTTGGGGTTGTCGAGGCGCGCGCGCGTGGTGCGAACCCGCTTCGCGATCAGCTCCAGACCGTGACGCTGACCGATAACGCGCTGGTTCAGGGTGTCCGCCAGATTGAGTACGGCGTCGATCTCATTCTTCACCATCCGGCCCAGCGGAATGCCGGTCCAGTCAGAGACCACGGCGGCGACCACGCCCGCATCAACGGCGGCGAAGAGCAGCGGCGTGTCACCCTGCAGCGCCGTCAGCTGCTGCTGTGTGGCATCGCGCTGTTCACGCAGCGCCGCATCCTCTTCGGTGGCACAGCGGGCGCGCAGCGCAATCAGCGTCTCGACCAGTTCGCGCTCCTGCAGCCAGCGCTGTTGCAGCGCATCATGTTCCGCTTCCAGCGCCGCACGCTCTCCGGCAATCGCCTGCTGGCGGGTCACATCACCGAGGCCGACACGGATTTCACGTTCCACAATCTCCGCTTCAATCTCCAGCGCGGCCAGACGGTGCAGACAATCCTCCAGTGCCGCGGGCTGCGCGCCCTGACTGACCGCCACGCGGGCACAGGCCGTATCCAGTAGCGCCACGGCTTTATCGGGCAGCTGGCGCGCCGGGATGTAGCGATGCGAGAGTTTCACCGCTGCGCTGACTGCATCATCCAGCAGCAGCACCCGGTGATGCTTCTCCAGTGCGCTGACGGTGCTGCGCAGCATCAGAATCGCTCTGGCCTCATCCGGCTCCTGCACCTGCACGGTCTGGAAGCGTCGGGTCAGCGCCGGATCTTTCTCGATATACTTTTTATATTCCGCCCAGGTGGTCGCGCCGATGGTTCGCAGCTGGCCACGCGCCAGCGCCGGTTTCAGCAGGTTGGCGGCGTCGCCGGTGCCCTGCTGCCCCCCCGCGCCGACCAGGGTGTGGATCTCATCCACAAACAGCACAATCGGCGTCGGGCTGGACTGCACCTCGTTGATCAATGCCTGCAGGCGCGCCTCAAACTCCCCTTTCATCCCGGCACCGGCCTGCAGCAGACCGATATCCAGCAGCCAGAGCTGCACGTCGCGCATCGGCGCAGGCACATCGCCCGCCGCGATACGCAGGGCAAGGCCCTCGACCACCGCCGTTTTGCCGACGCCCGCTTCGCCGGTCAGCAGCGGGTTGTTCTGGCGGCGACGCATCAGGATATCGACCATCTGTCGGATCTCCTCATCACGCCCGGTCACCGGATCGATGCTTCCCGCACGGGCGCGCGCCGTCAGGTCCTGGCCGTACTGCGCCAGCGTGCTGCCGCTGGCGGCTGGCGGTGTGCCTGCGACATCCTGCGGTGCGCTCAGCGCCTGCTGCGCTTCTTTGCTGTTGCCGAGCAGCGTGTCGAACTCCACCAGCAGGGCATCGGCGTTAATCCGGGCAAACTGACCGGAAATGCCTTTCAGCACGCTGGCGAGGTTAAAGGTTTTGAGGATGCCGATGAGCAGATGACCGCCGCGAATGCGGGTTGCGCCATATTTCAGTGAGGCGTAAACCCACGCCCGCTCAACGGCGCTGTCGATATGCTCAGAGAGGTCGGAGACCGCACTGGCGCCGCGCGGCAGGCGATCCAGCGCAGCGACGATGTCCTGAGTCAGGGCCTTTTCATCCAGTGAAAAATGTGTGATGACCTGCTGTAAGTCGCCATCCTGCTGCTGCATCAGCTGATGCAGCCAGTGCACCAGTTCAACATAGGGATTGCCGCGCAGTTTGCAAAAGGCGGTGGCGCTTTCCAGCGAGGTAAATAACAGCGTATCCAGTTTGCCGAACAGGACGGCACGGCTGATTTCTGACATAGGGGACTCTCTTCAATGAAAGACGCAGGCTGTGTAACAGGGAAAGCGGCTGGGCTAGCGCGAGGCAGCCTCAACCTCAAATATAAAATCTTCGCGATCCTGCGGCTGCGGCATCTGCCCCAGCCAGCTGGTATAACCAAGCCGGGCACCGCCACCCAGTGCCACGCCCCCGACCTCATCTGCAGCGAGGATCAGACTGAGATCCCACTGCATTTCGATGCCGAGGTAGTGACGTACCCAGTCGCGCACTTCGCGCGCGCCGGGGGCATCGGGCAGGAAATGGGCATACTGCGCGGCGCTGAGCGGCCCCAGATGGAGGCGGAAACGGTGCTGCACGTCGCGTACCGCCACGCCGAGAAAAGCGGAGGCACCCAGCCGGGGCATATGGCGTCCCGCACCCAACCGGGCCTGATCGCGGCTGTCCAGCGTAAGCCAGTGCGGCAGGTTCTGCGTCAGCCTGACCGGCACGCCGAAATAGTGCTGCAGAATGCGCACCAGCCCCTCGGCGTCGTGACCGTGACGGCTGAGATGACCCACCAGCATCAGCCGCGCATGCAGGCTGAGTGAGCTGGCCTGCTGCTGGGCCGGTAACCCGATGCCAGCGAGGCAGGCAAGATAGTTCAGAAAGCGACTGTCGTCGGGGCGATCCAGTGAGACCGTCGGCTGCGCATCCGCCCAGGCGCGATAGAACAGCAGCGTGGCGCGATGATGAAACAGGTCAGCAAATGCCGACAGGCTGTGATCCTGATGATGCACAATCCGTTCGTGCACATATTCGGTCAGATGGGTTGGCAGCGGACCATTGGGGCCAAACAGACCAAAGCTGTAAATCGCGAGATCGTGGCGTCCCGTCTCCTCCCGCGGCGCGGCGCTGGCGACGGTAGAGGGAGCAAACGCCAGTGACGGCGTCTGCCCGATGCGCACCGCTTCAAACTTCGGCAGCGGCGCACGGCCCAGCGGATAACGCTGTCCGCCCTGCGCATCCAGCCGCCGCAGCAGCTGGAACAGATCGTAGCGCCACGGCGCGGCCATCACCTTCTGCCAGAAATCGTCCGGCAGGCGGGTCAGTCTTGGCAGCGTAATGACTTTTTCGCCACTCATATCAGCGCCTTCCGGCCCATGCGCGGCGGCCAGTAGCCGACTTCGCCGCGCTGCTGGCTGTTGAGGGTGAACTCGGTGAAGCTGTTCAGCGCCACAAGGCGGCTGCAGACCCGCTCCAGTACGCTGCCGAGCAGCCACGGGCTGGCACCCGAAAACGCCTGCTCATCCACCTCCAGCGTGATACTGACACCGCGCGCAAACACCACCGGGCCTGGCTCCGGCACGCGGCGGTTAACGGCGCTGAGCGTGCAGTGGCGGATGCCGTCAATCTGGCGGGCAACCGGTGCTTCCGCCAGGTTGGCGTAGAGACTTAATAGCTGACGCAGCGCCGCCGCGCCCTCTCCGTCGCTGCTGTCCATCAGACTGAGGTAGTTCATCTGCAGATGGCTGATCAGCCGCCATGCAGAAAGCCCCTCGGCCAGGGCCGGGCGCGGCGGCGTCGGGCCTTTGCACAGTTTCAGCTCCGCCACCGGAATGGAGTCCGGCATGACGAAGTTGCCCTGATCCTGCTGCAGCATCAGCGGCAGATCGCGGCTGGTACACATCACTTCGGCGGAGAGATAGCGCATCTCATCGCGCCACGGCGCGTGATGCTCATCCACCAGCGAGAGAAAGAGTTCAGAACCGATGTAGCCGGTGCGGGTGCCATAGCGCTGCGCCTGTTCAGACAGGGTGCGCTGCTCGCGACGCAGCGAGAAGTAGGCGCCATAGTCGCCCTGATCGCCACTGAAGGTGCTCCAGAAGGGGCGGAAAACCTGCTCTTCACGCTTACCCTCAATAGTGGCGAACAGGCGCTGCACCGAATGTACTTCATAATCCAGCGGCCGGATGTTATCCACCACCAGGTGATATTCGTGCTGACTGTCGCTGACCTTCAGGCGCTCTGCCGTTTTCGGGAACAGGTTGATGACCGGGGTGCAGTGCAGCGCCAGGTGGCTGTGATCGACCACGCTCTCCAGCGCGCTATCCGCCTTGTCGAGCAGAATGATGATGTCGAAGGCCTGGGCGCTGTCGCAGCGGCGCAGAAACGGCGCGAGCTGGTTCAGGCTGATAAACTGGAAGCGCGCCGGGAACGCGAAATATTCCTGCAACAGACGATAGCCGTCGAAGTTGCGCAGATCGTCCGGCAGCAGCGCCTGCTCCGGCGCGAACCCTTCCTGCTGCAGGGCATCATCTGAAAGCACCTGACGCTGAGGGTGTTTTTCAACGGACTGCAGCACGATGCCCACCCGGTGCGCCATCAGCAGCTCAAGCAGTTTCAGGGCCTGAATATCCGGGCCGCTGAGAAACAGCATCAGGTCATCCACGTTCAGCTGACTCAGCGAGGAGATCCCCTCACAGCTGATGCGGATGCGCAGTGCACTGGCTGCCCCCAGGCCGCTGAGTTTCAGCTCCCCCGTGGGCAGATCGCCGGGCACCCCGCCAAGCGTGACTTCGCTGATGCGCAGCGGATGCAGCATCACATCCTGGGCGGTGCTATAGCTGCAGGTGACGCCGGTTTTTTTCAGGTTCTGGCTTTCCATCATGGTGCCACGCGGCACATGGAATCCCTGCGTGATGTCCCCTTTCCGGCTGTCCGGGGTCAGCTGGGCGATCGCCATCGACGGCGTCGGCGACAGATAGGAAGGCGCAATCATCTCCAGCAGACGCTGCGAGAAGCGCGGAAACTCCGCATCCATCTTCAGCTGCACGCGGGAGGTCAGAAAGGCGAATCCCTCCATCAGCCGTTCAACGTAGGGGTCCGCCACATCGATGCCGCGCATGCCCAGACGTCCCGCCACTTTGGGATAGCGCGCCGCAAACTCCGCCCCCATCTCACGCAGATAGGCCAGTTCGCGGTTGTAGTAGTCGAGCAGATTGCTGTCCATGATTACCCTGCATCCTGAAGTTCGAAATGGCCGCTCTCCAGATCAACCTGGGTGCGGAACAGAAACGCCAGCGGATAAGGCACACACCAGAGCCGCCCTTTGATTTCAATCGACAGCACGTTGTGCAGGCTGAGCGAACTGAGATCGCTCACGCAGCGCACCTGCAGGCCCTGCGGCAGAATGCGCGGTTCGAAGTGGAGAATGGCGTTGGTCATTTTGCGCTGGATATCCTGCCACTCGATATCGGAGACATTCTGTCCGGCCAGGGGTGCCACGCCGAAATTCCAGACCGAGCGCTGCACCTGATCAAAGCCGCTGAGATCCTGCTGCGCTTCGTTATTGATGGTATTAAACAGCCACTGCAGATCGCGCAGAACGTGGCGGCGCAGCGTGCTGTGCGTAATCAGCATGCTGTTCTCCGCCTCCTGCTGCTTCTCCGGCGCGTTGTCCGTGAGACGATCCAGCAGCGAGGATTGCAGTTTGTCGCGGGACGTTAACGCATCGCGCTTTTTGCGCGCACGAAAGCCGCCATGCAGCTGGGCATAGCCGTCATTCTGCCCGCCTGAATCATGACTCATCAGCACTCTCAACGTTATCAAACAGGACCTGCTGCAGACTCAGCAGCGAAAACTCTGCGCTGTCGGTGAGCCACATTTTCTGCCCCTGACCGATGAACTGATCCGGATCGTCACCCAGCGGCTGCCATTCGGTGGCACCGGCACGCAGAAAACGTTCTTCCGCCCCCGCCAGCAGCGGATAGCGCGCCAGGATCTGGCACACCTGCTCACTGCCATCAATCAGCTGCACCCGCGTATGACGCCACACCAGATCGGTGACGCTGGCGGGCGCCTGAAACTGCATTTCACGGATCGCTGCGAACGGGATCCAGTAGTAACGGCCCTGATTGATGACTTCACACACCGGCCCGAAGCGGCTGTCGCCATCCATCAGCCAGCTGAAGGCCGAAGGCTGATCCTGCTGAGTGGCGCTGCCGGGATTCGCGGCAGCGAGTTCGAGTGCTTCGGCACGCAGTGCAGAGCCGCGTGCGGCATCGCCCTCTGCCTCCGCCTGCAGGGCGGCCAGCAGCGTGTCGCACCAGTGCCAGGCACTGCCGGGCAACACCGGCTGCGCCTCGCCACGCAGTACGGCGTCGCGCTGCAGCTCACCGGCAATCGCCTGCTGCAAAAGATTCACCGTCGGCTGCGCCTGCGGGCTTAACGCCAGCCAGGATTGCAGCTGGGTCTGCGCCCGCGACCAGTTGCCTGCCAGGCAGAGCAGCTGCACAAACGCGGCCCGCAGGTCAGCGCTGGCCGGAGAGGCCTGGATCTGGCGGGTAACATCAGCCAGCGCTTCGCTCAGCGAGGCATTGGCCAGACGATGCTGTAAGGTTTCCATGCAAACTCCTTTTGCGTCAGTTGAGGGTGCGATAGGCCGCAGCGGCCGGATCTTTCAGTTCAGGATGCAGCTTTTCCACCAGCTTCACGCTCAGCGCCGCATTGCCGCTGATCCACGGCGACCAGACTTTGCGCACCTCCTGCAGACGTGCCGCGACCGCGCTCTCATCCGCAGCTTCGCTGACCGGCATCTGTACGACGACCTGCGGGCTGGCCTGCCAGCCGTTAAACCGGTTGCTGAACGGCAGTATCAGCCAGCTGTCCGGTGATTTTTCGTTGCTCAGCACCATGCGCTCGCTGTTAACCGTGGTGATGTGCAGTTCGGTGGTCGCCGACTGATTGCTCAGGCCCATGACCGGGAAGCCCTGCAGGAAGGTCACACCCACCTGCGCCGTCGCGCCGTTACCCTGCTGCGTCAGGCTGCTGTGTCCGCTGAGCCAGCCATCCGACCCGCAGACCAGTCCCTGCTTTGCCGGAACAAACAGCGCGCTACCCTGAGCCGGGTGCTGCCACCAGGTACGGAAATGGCAGCCATCGAGCAGACTGAACTGCAGCCACGGTGAGGTGTCGGCCTGCGCGGCGTTGACCAGCGGATCGGCAGGCACGGCGGCGGCCGTGGCAGACGGTGTCGCAGGCGGTGTCGCAGGCGGCGTAACCACGGTTTTCCACTGCTGCGCTCTGGCGGCGCTGCCGGTCGCGATTTCACTGCCCTGCGCGTCGGTGAGCTGCCAGTGCAGCTGTTGCAGCGGTTTACACTGGGACGCCATCAATCCGGCAACGCGCGGCAGGAAGGTTTTCAGCACCGCCGGGTCTTTTTCACCCAGCGTGACGATCCGCAGAGAGATTGTGCTGTTACACCAGCTCGACAGCTGATTGTTTTTTACGTTATCGATCCAGACATCCAGTTTCTGTGCCGGGGACTGGACGATGCGATAGTTTTCAGCATAAGCGTGCGTGCTGAGCAGCAGCGCTGCCAGACCCAGTAATCCATATTTCATGTTGGCGTTCTCAATCTCGCAGAGGGAAGAACTGCGCCGCTTCAGAGAGCGAGTGCAGCAAAGTGGTGTCCTGAGGTGACCCAATCCAGACGGCCAGCGCACTGAAGTTATCCTGCTGTCCGGCATCCGGCTGGTCGTTTTTAATGATCTGCTGCATCAGCGTCAGCCACTCTTCCGGCGTATTCACCATGTGCAGCGACTGCTGCATCTGCTCCAGCGACACGCCGTGCCAGAAACCGTCGGTGCAGAGCAGAAAGGCATCGCCATCTTCAATCTCCACCACGTCGCTGTAGCTGGCGTCGCGCTGCTCATCACCCATCCCCAGCGCAAAATAGAGCAGATTGCTGTTGATCCCTTCGGTACGGTGTCCGGCATCCTTCATCTGCTGCACCAGACTGTGATCGGTGGTGACCAGATAGAGATAACCGCGCCGGAACAGATAGAGGCGGCTGTCCCCGGCGTGGGCCCAGCAGGCCAGATGGTAGTCCCGGTCGATAAACAGGCTGACCATCGTGGTACCCATCCGGCTGTGTTCACTGCTGACTTTCTGCTGCTGACGAATGGCGTGGTTGGCGTGATTGACATAGCGGCGAATCGACTGCGCATCAAGATGTGCATTGCCATCAAAGGCCTCCAGCAGGCTGCTGCGGGCGATCGACGCGGCAATCTCGCCGCCGGGAAATCCCGCCACGCCATCACACACGACAAAGCAGGCGGAGCGCCTGCCGATCACATCACCGATCTGGTCCTGGTTACTGGCGCGATCGCCCTGATTCGACGTCGAGGCAATAGTGATATTCATGCGTCATCCGTGTGGGTTTGTGAGTCTTTGTACTGATTGACTTCCAGGTCATAGGCGTGCAGGAACGCTTCGCCAAACAGGGTGTGAAAATCGTCCTCGATTTCGCCCGCCGTCTCGCCGTAACGCTCAACAAAATGTTCCCACAGGGCGGCTTTGCGGCTGCCCGGCAGACCGATACGTGACACCGATCCCGCCTGACGCGCCTCCTCCTCCAGCTGTTCCGGATTAAAGGATTGCAGCATGGAGGCGATGATGGCGCGGATCCCGGCGATCATCCCCAGCTGGTGGGCCTGCAGGTCGATCAGCGCGTCGCGCACGGCCTGACGCGGTGGCATAAAGCCCGGCATCCGGCTGCCGAACATCTGCATCAGGACGGTCTTGCCTGACGGCAGCAGCTTGAACGGGTTATTGGCGTCGTCGAGGATCACCGTCATGTCAGCTTTGACGCCGCGCTTGAGGATCGAACGCGATGAGAGCAGCGCGACCGTCCCCTGCGAGAACATGCTGAGCATCTGACCAAACTGCAGCATCTGTTCCCGGTCAAACTGGGGCGTCGGCTGCAGGTCACGCAGACCCATCCCTTCCAGCAGCGCATCCAGCAGTTCCCCCTTCAGGGCGTCGCCGCTGTTCTGGCCGGCGGTCGACGGCTGTTCCGTGGCGGCAGGCTGATATCCCGAGGCGACCGGATCGATACGCAGCCGCCCTTTTGGCGTCGGTGAAGGAGCGCGCTGTACGGCCTGCGGCGTGGGCAGCGTAATCCCGCCATACTCATTTTGCGGCGTGACCGCGTCGGGCTGAGCGGCGTCTTCATCTTCGATCAGGGGCGTCTGCCCCGGCGCTTCAGGGTGAGGCTGGCTATCTGCTGCCTGCTGAGGTGGTGGTGCGTCACTGAACAGCATCGAAAAATCCTGCGCCTCCGGCGTGGCAGGCACCGCTTCCGGCGGACGTCCGGTCGCCGGTTTCACGCTGGCCGGGGCTTCCGGGGGCACATGCAGGGTGGCCGGTTTCGCGGTCTGCGACTCCGGCTGTGCCAGCGGCACCGCGTTGCCCATCATCAGTCCCAGCGGATCGTCATGGTTGCGCGCATCTGTGCTGCTTTCACCCTCAAACAGGCTCAGC
Organism: Pantoea sp. M_10; assembly: GCF_008631515.1. Lineage (NCBI taxonomy): Bacteria > Pseudomonadati > Pseudomonadota > Gammaproteobacteria > Enterobacterales > Erwiniaceae > Pantoea > Pantoea sp. M_10. The sequence goes on from NZ_VWUL01000001.1 coordinate 664,529, forward strand.
GGGTCCAGTTCAGCGGCGGGCTTTTCAGCCTGAGGTGCCGCCGTCTTCGGCTGAGCAGAGAGCGTGCTTGGCGTTCTGTCGTCAAAAATGCTTTCCCGGGCGAACAGCGCATCGCCTTCATCAAACAGGCTGCTGTTTTTAGGCTGCTGACCAAAATCGAGCGGCGCGTCATTAGCCAGCTGGGAAAGCGGATCTTCCGGGTTACGTTCCGGCGCGGCAGGCGCGGTCAGCGGATGTGCCTCCGGCAGTTCCGGCGCGGCTTTGCGCTTAGAAAGATCGTCCGAGATGGAAAACTCTTTCGCCAGGCTGTCCCAGATTTCGCTGGGAATGGCCGCCGTCGCGGTTTTTTCCACCGGCGGCTCAGGCACTACCGACGCAGGGCGCACCGGCTCAGGGCGCGGAGCCGTCCTCTCCGTCTGCGGCGGCTGCGCACTGTTGAGGTCACTGACCCGCAGCTGATAATCATCAATACCCAGAATGTCCCCATCCTGCAGCTCGACCTGACGGCCACGCTCAAGCGGAATATCGTTGAGCAGCACCCGCGTCACATTGCCACGGTTGGTCAGGCGGCATTCACCGCTGGCGGTGATATGCACAATCGCCTGCAGTCGGGAGAGTGTTCGGTCGTCATCTGGCAGGACCAGATTGTTGTCCACGCCGCGACCAATGGTGCCGCCGGGCGGAAAGAAGTCACAATGGGTCTGCGGCGGCTGTTGGCCCGGTTTAGTCGTTATTATCGTAAAGCGCATAACGGATTCCTGCGGTTAGCGGTTCGGCATCTATAGTGCGCACCTCTCAGGGAAAGGTGCGGGGTATAGGGAGCAATGAGTTGTTACGGGCGATGGGCGAGTATCAATGTAACGCCTTATGGTGCGAAGCCGGTTCAGAGTGATCAAAAGAGAACGTTGCAGGGTGTCAGTTAACCGGTTCAAGACGATTCGCGGGAATATAGCCTGATAACGGCCCCGTCAGACCTGGCTGACTTTCGTCATATGTCGCCACATAAAACCACGCCTGGTTGATACTCTTAATTTTAATTAAAGATGTTTGTGAAGAGACCTTAGCGACAGACTGACTCCCCTGTTCCGGCCGACTCAGGAGTTCACTTTCCTGAATCCCCTGTTTTAACCTCAGGGTTATTAACCAGGGATAACTATCACAGCCCTGCTCAGCCCAGGCTTTTTTTATCGGCTGTGCTGTAAAAGAAACCAGATCAGCCTGATATACGTGATCATCACACTCGGTAGTAACCGTGAGGTTATTAATCTTCACCATGCCATATTGTTCAGCATGCCCTTCTTTATATTTAAAGAAGCCATCGGGGATCTGAGTGAAATGCCTGGCAATAAATTCACGCGACACATCAGACCTATTGATGTTAATAATTTTATGCGCGCTGCTTTTATCATCTGCAACAAAGCGTAGTTGAAGCGATGGAAGATTAATATTTCCATGCTATTCCGGTAACCAGTAAGCCTGTAACGTACCGGACTTAACATTATCGTTTGCCATGACACTCTGGCTTAGCGATAAGCACAACAGTAAAAACTTTAAGACGCCTTTCATTTCCGTCACCACTATGTCAGATAATAACAGGTCAGGCTCAGGACCGTTTTCAGCGAAAGCGAACCCGACTAGTGTAATAAGTAACGCTGAACATCAGATGGAAGAGATAACTCTGCTACGAAAATCCCGGTCAGAATTACGTTTAAACCTTCTTTTCCCGACGTTATTTCATGGTCCCAACGTCGTGAGCGATAACCTTATCCCTCTTCGTCACTATGTAGTCCCAGAGGTCCTCACCTTTGGTGCTGGGGTAGAATGCGTAGTTAAACGCTCTGTTGCTGAACTCATAGCCCTTAAAGTCGCAAACGTCAGGACAGTGCGTGTTAATCGTTTTCCCCTTAAGCATGATAAAGGAGCCATCTTTAAGGCTTACCGATTTGAGCAAGACCTTATCGCAGGTCAGATTTCCTTCTTCACAACCGTACGTTATCTGCGCGTTGAAATGCTTACCTTCAAAACTGAACGTTGTCTTAGCAAACGCCATAAGAGGCAGAGAGATCAGAACAAAAAACCCCAGAAACACTTTCTTAATCTTCATGTTATTCAGCTCCTCATCATTCTCTTTTAGTCTGGCTCATGTGAAGCTGAGTACTTTCTGTAAACCGTTTTTGCGTCCTGACTTTGCGAGAGCAGTGTGCATTTCAACATTCTGAAGTTTCCAGCGATCGAACCGGTCAGGTCCATCTTCAGATAATCATCAATTAATCTGTCGCCTTCACTAAAGGCGTCAACAGGGAGATGGCTTGCTTCCAGCCAGACTGAGGCACTTTTAAAGGCATCATCAGTAAACGCCTTATCAGAAGAAACTTTCCCTGCACATCGATTCAACAGCCAGTTGCTGAAAATCTGCGGTTGCGTATAGGCGTCTGTTGCAGGTGGCGATATCGCCAGGGCGGCATGCGATATGCCCAGAGCAAATAACAGGAACGGTTTTTTCATTTCAGCACCCAGGGGGAAGCGTCACAGGAAATAACTTTCAATCTCAGCGCCACTTCAGAATAAGAGGCACAAAAAAATGCGCTCCACCCTAATATCCTTTCACGGGCATCGTTTCAGCCATTCTTAGCACAACGAATTTCGACTCAAATTCTGCAGGCAACTAAGCACAGATGATTAAAAGAAATGGCGCCAGATAACAAAACCCATCCCACCGCCCATCATTAAGACACCCGTCAGCATATTTAAATGATGAAGGCGGACCAGCCAGCCAATTTCATCTTCAGGCAGCGACTGAATGAACCTGTATGTTTCACGGCTTACCGGCTGATGCCTGCTGCTATTCATCCGCACGCCTTTATAGAGGCGAGCAAACCAGGAAATCTTCAAAGGGTGAAAAGATGAACCTAAAAAGGAGCTGGTCTGAGTGAGTATATCCAGTTGCAGATTCCGCTTACGAAACTCACTTATCAATGCATCATAGTCTCTGGCATGACGCCTGAAGATGATATAACCGACAAGCTGTAACGGGATTGAGATTAAGAATGCACCCACTGATAAAAAAATAAGCACATCAGAAAAAGGTATCGTGTTCATTTTCTGGGACCCATTCAGTAAGGCAGTTTCCTGAGAAGGTCAGTACGCCCTTTGTCAATACGGATAACACAGAGGTTGGTTGCCACCGCATTGGCATTACTATTCTCTTCAGCGGCAAAGGCTTCAAGTCTACATTGACCATCACGATATTTAAGCCAGTTACGCTGTGTATCGACCATAACAGCGACATACTCATCCGCCACTTTTTTCTGCGCGCCATACAGCTGAAAAATGCGTTTTTTTGCCGTCTGGTACTCCCTGTTCAGCTCCTCTTCTGCCAGCTTTTTCTGCTGAACAGTACACTGATACAACGCACCGTCTGAAGGCTGTTTTACACAGATATCATCCGCAAGTGCTGAAGCACTAATAAAAAGAGAGGCTGCGGCAAAAACGCACTTAAAGAGCTTCACAGGTATCCTGCAACATCTAGTTGAGCACATAAATAAATATGGACATAAAGAAAACCCAGGCAAAAGTCATGCAGAACGTAAACTGATAAAGATGAAGCGTCTTCTCCATCCACGCCACATTTTCCTGAGGTTGTTGCTGGACGAAGTCATAGGCTCTGATGCTAACCTTTTCCGTTTGAGAAAAGCGCATCTTACGCCCTTTTCTGAGATTCATGAAAAAAGCGATTTTCTGATAGTTAGCATAAAAACCCAGGTTATTTGCAAATTTCGTTGTCAGATCTAACTGCAAGCCAGCCTTCTGATAGCGATCAATAAAATCCTGATAAGCCCCCTGATGAGCTTTAAAATACCAGGCAGCATAAATATGCATAGCAATCACTAACGCAGATAAAAACAAACAGCCATACATGAAAAAATCATACAAACTCATAAAATCTTATCCATAAATATACCTGCGCCTTTTTCACCTAATTTAGCTGTTCCATAACCCCCTACTGCGGAGCCGACTATTCCACAAGCTAACGCACCCACGCCTCCGGTGGCAACACCTAATGCTACGCAAACTGAAGTTGCAAGAGTTGCTGACGCTGCACCACCCAGAATGCCTGCTGTCGTGCTCGCTGCAAACTTAGAGTATTCCTTAACCGCCACTTTGGAACATTCACTCTCACGCTCTGAAGTACAACTATGGTAAACCTCATTAGTAGTATTGATAGCGCTAAATCCTATCGAAACCCATCCGCCCATTTTCATAAATTTTGCGGCTTTAGCTGCACCATCAACATAAGTCGAATAACCTCTTATTGCTGTTGCTCCGGCAGTTTGCCAGTCATGGACTATCGAAGAACTGGATAGGTTTAAGGCATGTTTGATCTTGTCATAAGGCCGCATATTTAGCATTAATCGCGATAAACGATTCAACAGCAGATCAAGTTCGCCAAACAACTTTCGGCGCTCGATAAAAAACTGCTGTCCGAACAGAGTTCCTGAAGTCAGATATTGGTTGCGGTAGGCATTTTCAATCGCGACAAGTTTCTTACCGATTTCATCGAAATATTTTTCACCTGCATCTCCAACAATCCCTGAAGCTTTGTCCATGTAATTAGTGATTGCAGCAATTGAAGCATAATGACGATTGAAAAAATCCGCCTCATCCACTGTCAGATGAGTGATACTATCATTAGTTCTTTTTTTAGCCTCATCCAGAGTACGCATTGCTGCGGGATGATTGTTTCCATTGGGATCGGCAACAATTAGTATCTGGCCGGGTTTAGCCCAGGCAACATCAGCATTCAATTGCAAAAAGAAGTTCGCAGCAGCCATATTTCGAGTGCCATAGATCCACATTGCCTGCTCGGTTAGCCTTCCCGGACGCTGGACAACACAAAATCCCGGTTCAATTGAATTTTTTTCAGCCATCACAATCTCCTTTTGCTATTAAACGCATGTCAGTTCCTGCTTTTAAAATACGCCCCTGACAGGGGCGTACCTGATTACGCTTCTTTGTTGCCTTTGATGTCCCAGCCTGCGCTGCTCTCTGCGCCTTTGCCGCCGGAAGCACTCTGTTCCCAGTATTGCTGCTTCACTTTAGAAGCCTGGAAGGAGTAGGTCATGCCCAGCGTATCGCCATTGTCAGAACCGTTGTAATTAACGGTGGTCACCAGCACATCTTCCAGAGTAATGCGTGCATACTCAACCTGAGTCCCACCCGCTTTACAGATAGAGAGTTCAACTTTAGCGAGATGCTTACCGCTGGCACAGTTCTTCAGCAGTGCCGTGGTCGATTTGTCGATCAGGGCGTTAACGTGCAGGTCGTTAAAGTTAACTTTACCGGCACCGCCGCCGCCGCCAACAGACATGTTGCCTGGCTGAGAGGCACCCCATGAGAAAGAGGTAATATCGGTCCAGCCAGTGTGGTTAGAGTCTTTAGACTCGCCGGTGACACCGTCAACCTTCATAAACATATCAATAGCCATTATCTTTCACTCTTTATTGGTTGAGATTATTGCTTTAAAAAAGCAAGGATATGGCAAAAAGAAAAGCATGGGGCTGAATAAAACAGTCCATATTTTACCTTTGCCTTGCTTCTGAAATAGCGTCATTAACGCTATTTCAGACTTCTTGCTGCCCGTTTTTTAAATCGGACAAATACTTTAATTTCTCGCTTATTCATAGCGAAACCTGACATGCGAATTAATCTTCTTCCATTCGCCTGAGATTGCAGCCGACCATTCTGTAGACAGTAATATCATGCAAAGTTTATAGTAGCGTGCCTGTCAATTGCTCAAAAAAGGAATGAGCGTGAAGAAAATCATCTTCTTTTTCCTGGCCATATTAATGTCACTACTTTCACTTTATTCGATCACTAATCTTGTCGGGTCGATATATCTCATTTCTCGCTATGAGCATTTCAACGCCTGTTCACTCGGATTGATTGCCGGTAAAGCCGTTTTCATCGCAGTTTGTGTCGCGGTGACTTTTATACTGGTGAAAATCGTACGCAGACGCACTCACTCTGAAAAAGACCGGGCATAACATTGCCCATCAGGCTCAGGCAAACATCCGGTTAATAGTCTCATCAGCAGGGAAGCGCGCGATGCAGATTCAGACTCCAGCATCGCGCCCCTTCTCAACCTTTAGGCGTTGTCATTTTTCAGTGACGGCAGCTTAGAAACCAGACGCAGTGACACCGTCAGTCCTTCCAGCTGGTAGTGCGGACGCAGGAAGAACTTCGCAGCGTAGTAGCCTGGATTATCCTCCTGCTCTTCCACATTGACCTCAGCCGCCGCCAGCGGCTTACGTGATTTGGTCTCCTGGGAAGAGTTAGCCGGATCGCCATCGACATAGTTCATCACCCAGTCGTTCAGCCAGCGCTCCATCTCATCGCGCTCGCGGAAGGAGCCGATCTTGTCACGCACGATGCACTTCAGGTAGTGCGCGAAGCGGCAGCAGGCAAACAGGTAAGGCAGGCGCGCCGCCAGACGGGCATTGGCCGTGGCATCCGCATCGTGATACTCCGTCGGCTTCTGCAGTGACTGCGCACCGATAAAGGCGGCGAAGTCAGAGTTTTTGCGATGCACCAGCGGCATAAAGCCGTTTTTCGCCAGCTCCGCTTCGCGGCGATCGCTGATGGCGATTTCGGTCGGACACTTCATGTCCACGCCGCCGTCGTCGCTTGGGAAGGTGTGGCACGGCAGGTTTTCAACCGCCCCGCCTGACTCCACGCCGCGAATCGCGGTGCACCAGCCATACTCTTTGAACGAACGGTTGATGTTGGCTGCCATCGCGTAGGCGGCATTGCTCCACGCGTAGTTGCTGTGATCGGAACCGTCGGTCTGCTCTTCAAAATCGAAGCTGTCGACCGGATTGGTGCGGATGCCATAGGGCAGACGCGACAGGAAGCGCGGCATCACCAGCCCCAGATAACGGGCATCTTCCGATTCACGCAGACTGCGCCAGGCGGCATATTCGGTGTTCTGGAAGATCTTAGAGAGGTCACGCGGATTCGCCAGCTCCTGCCAGGACTCCATCTGCATCACTTCCGGTGCGGTACCGGTAATAAACGGACAGTGCGCTGCCGCCCCGATACGAGCCATCTCACCCAGCAGCTCAACATCCTGCGGACTGTGATCGAAATAGTAGTCACCTACCAGACAGCCAAACGGCTCGCCGCCGAACTGACCATACTCCTGCTCATAAATCTTCTTGAACAGCGGGCTCTGGTCCCAGCCAGCGCCTTTGTAGCGCTTCAGGGAGCGGCCCAGCTCCTGTTTGGAGATGCTCATGAAGCGGATTTTCAGCATCTCGTCGGTTTCGGTGTTGTTCACCAGGTAGCTCAGGCCACGCCAGGCACTCTCCAGCGACTGAAATTCCGGATGGTGAATAATCTGGTTCACCTGCTGCGACAGCTTTTCATCAATCTCCGCGATCAGTGCCTGAATGGTGCGATAGGCATCGCTGGAGACGGTCACGGTATTTTCCAGCGCCTGCTGCGCCAGGGTTTTTACCGCGCTTTCCACGGCAGCGCGCGCCTGATCGCTTTTTGGCCGGAACTCTTTGTTCAGCAGCGCGCTGAACTCGTCCTGACTGAAGCTGGCCGCGCCCTGTGATTGCGGCTGTTGTGAAGTCTGGGTCATGCTTTAGGCTCCTCTGCGTCAGTGGTGTCACCCTGCTTTGGCAGATGGGTCAGGGCCTGTAACAGCGTCGGGTCCTGCAGCACTTTACCAATCAGCTCTTCCGCGCCGTTTTTGCCATCCATGTAGGTCAGCAGGTTGGCCAGCTGGGTACGCGCTTCCAGCAATTTGCTCAGCGGCTCGACGTTGCGGGCCACGGCATCCGGCGAGAAGTCATCCATGCTGTCAAAGGTCAGATCAATATTCAGTTTGCCTTCGCCGTTCAGGGTGTTGTCCACCTGGAAAGCGGCGCGCGGCTTCAGGGCTTTCATGCGCTCATCGAAGTTATCGATGTCGATCTCAAGGAATTTACGCTCGTCGATGCCCGGTTGCGGCTCCAGCGGTTTACCGACCAGATCCGCCAGCACGCCCATCACAAACGGCAGCTGAATTTTGCGTTCCGCGCCATAAATTTCCACGTCATATTCAATCTGAACGCGAGGCGCGCGATTGCGGGCAATGAACTTCTGCCCACTGGATTTGCTTGTTGCCATGGTTTTCTCCATTAATGATGCGCGGATAAAGTGTCACAGCAGGCGCGCAGGTCCCGCTGTGTGAGTGCGTTATGTCTGCTTAATCGCGACGGCCGAAAATGGTTTCCAGCTGATGCACCCCATCAGGGGCCAGTTCACGGATGATCTCCAGAAAGTCGCGTTCGATTAAACGCTGAACCCGGTCGATCATCAGCGGTGCCGGATGGCTCGGCTCGTGCTGGGTAAAATAGAGCTTTACCTTTTCCAGCATCAGCTGAGCGTCGGCGCGGGAGCCAATCTGCACACTGCGCCAGTCAGTCGCCGCACGGGGTGCCGCCGGTGCAGGCGCTGCTGCGGTTTCAGCCGGCTGTTCCGTCGCCGCTGCCGTGGGGACCAGGGCGCTGAGGTCGGTGGCCGCGCCGCGCTCGGCGATCAGTGCAATCTGCCTGCGCAGCTGCGTCAGTTCCGGCACGGCGGCGTCGCCCAGCCGTTCGGCCACGGTTTCGCAGATGGTCTGCAGCCGCTCATGAATCTGCAGCACCGCCTCAATGCCGGGCTGATCGCCCCGCGCCAGTTCGTCGATCAGACGCGGCAGGCCACCCGGATAATCAGCCACCTCTGTCTTGCTGCCGTCGCACAGCGCAGCGGCATCACGCAGCGTGATCCCATCGGAGGGGTAGCGCAGCAGCCAGCTCTGGCGCACCGCGCTGCTCAGGGGCGACTTGTCACCCAGTAGCGCCAGCGCGTTGATGCGATAGAAAGGATCCTGTTCGCCATACTCTTCCAGCCGCGGCCACAGCGGCTCCCAGTAAAGCAGTAAGGCCTGCTCAATCAGTTTCAGGCCCTGTGCGTAGCCCGGCAGCCCTTTCAGCTCGGTCCAGGCGTGAGTCAGTGCCAGCATCACCCGCAGATCTTTGCTGCGTTCCAGCAGCGCGATCGCCAGTTTCTCCACTTTGTTCCAGTCCGCCGGTTCCGCCGGAATGATCGTGCTGCCGAACTGCTGCTCCGCTTTACCGGCGCTGGCCTGCTCCATCGCCTGAAAATCGGCGTGATACTCCAGGTTATCCCCACCGGGATTGTCGTCGCTGACCGGTGCCAGCAAAGCCTCAATATTGGTCGTCATGCGTATCGCCTCAGGATTCAAACATCGGGGGATAAAGTCCGTTTCGTCCCGGCTTTGCCCCACCGGCCGGATCAAACAGCAGGGAAAAAAGCTGGGCGGTGAAGTTACCGCTGTGAACCTGGGTATAAAGCGGAAACCCGTCGCTCTGGTTCGTCCACCAGAAGCTGGTGTAGAACTGCGGGTCAAAGTTCTCACCCGGCAGCGTCCAGTTCAGCGTCGAAGGGGTATCGCCATGCCCGATCACGTTGAGAATGTCTGACGATTCGTCTGACGCCTGAGGAGGCTGCGGCTGCGGGATACTGAGCAGCGCCTGATCCAGCTGTTCCGGTGAGCCGCCGCCCTGCACCACCCGCAGCAGTGTATTGCCCACCTGCTGATACCACTCACCGGAACGCGCCAGCAGCGCGGGTGACCACTCGGCCGGAGTGAAATGACGCAGCGCACAGAGCGGGTAGTTACGCCCCACGCTGTCACGCGCGGCAATCAGGCAGCCCATCTGGATGAGCTGGCTGCCGAGCATCGGGGGAACCACAAAGTTCCATACCGGCGCATTGAGAAACGGCCGTGAAGGCGCGTTATCGCCTTCCTGATTGCTCTGCCAGTGGTGCAGCCCCACCTGAAACCAGCTGGACCACTGGCGATAGAGCACGTCCGGAAAGCGGCGCTTTACAAAGTCACCCGCGCTGGGCAGTTTGCCGTACCAGCAGGGTGCAGCGTATTGAGTCATTGTCGGATCCTGTTTCAGGGGCAGCTAAAGCCGGGAAGCTGGAACGGGTTACGAATGCTGCCAGGGGTAAACGACAGCGTCACCTGATGGCCTTCCACGCTGAACGTTGCTTCGCGGGTCAGTCCGCCAGCCGCGGTCACCCGGGCACGGTCGAAGAAGCGATTGAGCGCCCACGGGCCGCTGGTAACCAGGGTGGACGTGGTGCCGTTGGTCAGACCGAGCTGCATCCGCACCTGGCTGGTGCCGCCGGGACCGGGCCAGCTGACCAGCTGAACCGCCTGCGGGCCGTGGCTGTAACGCAGAATCTGTCCATCCACATCCAGCGTCAGGTTAAGAATATCGTTGTCCATCCTGACGGTGCGCAGCGTCACGCGGAAGCCTGGGGTGGTTGCGCCGTTGGCAAAGAAGGCATCGCGAATCGACTGCGCCTGCTGGAAGGGACGCAGCAGGGCTTCGCCGCCTGGCAGGGTTTTACCGTCAATGCCCGGCGTAAAGCGCCACGCCGCGCGGGTGGTATCCACCTTGCTCGCCAGGTTGTCACGGAAGAAGCTGTCCATCATGCCGCTGCCTGGCGCAAACATGCGGGCCAGGTCGTCGGGCGTTACCTCGCTGCGCGCAGAGCGCACCAGCGGATAACGACCGGCAATCGCCTGACGGCAGAAGCTGCCGACCTCCATGGTGATGCGTTTGCGGACGTTATCCATGTCGCGACGCTGAGCATCGCTGCTGGCCCCCACGGCCATGCTGGAAACCATGTTCTGCAGCGACCCCGGCAGGCGACCGGCGCTGGCCTGCAGACGGCTGATGGCATCGCTGGCCGGTGGTGGCATCCCGCTGTTGGCGGCATCCTGCACCGCCGTGAGGTAACGATAAAGGTCGTCAATCTGGTGCAGGAAATCATCGACTGCCAGCACCTTGCTGCCCTGCTGTAACGGCTGCGCCAGCTCAAGAATCGGCGCAAAGTGCAGCGCCACAGCCTGCTCCGGTGCGGCCTGCGCGGCAGCCTGGCCCCGTGCGGCGCTGGCGTCGGGCGAGGTAAACAGCGCTTCCAGCGTGCGGGTGGCGCTGTTATCTGACGGCTGCTGTGGCTGCGCGGTTTTCTCATCAGGCTGTGCCCGGTTCAGCGTCAGCAGTTTACTGAGGTTGATGACCATCTGGCGCAGCGGTGAGTGATTGCCAGAGAGCAGGCGCGCCGTGTTGATACGCTGTGAAAGATCGGCGCTGCTGTTGAGCTGGATATCGCTGAGGAACTGCTCCCACTGGCGGATATAGTCCTGCACATAGAGCTGGCGCACCGCGAGGTCGATCTCCTCGCTTTTCTGCTGCGGCGCGGCCCCATCCAGCACCCAGAGATCGTCCTTATAGAGCGCCTGCGTGACCGGCGCGATCTGCTTATCTACCTGCTGCCAGTAGCCGTCCGGCGTGTAGAGCCCCTCTACCCCGTCGTTGACCGACTTGACGCTTTTGCGTGAAAACACCAGCTCGCTCTGCGGCCCACCCAGCGCCGACAGCGTGACCGGCTGTAACGTGCCGTTGCGCTGCAGCAGCCGCTTCAGTCGGCCATAGACCCGCTGTGAGAGCGGCATCTGGTTAATCAGCGTCTGTTCGCGCCTGACCAGCGCCTCATCCTTCGCGTAAGGCGACGACTGGATCTGCGTCTCCAGCAGCTGTTGCAGATGCCACGCCAGCTGTTTGACCTGCTGCTGGGTGACGTTCTGCGGCAGTTCGCGGGAGAGGTTAAGCATCAGCCACGCCTGCAGGAACTTGCCATCGTAATGCTTTGGCTGGTAGAGCATCTGATACGCCTTCAGCGCCTCATAGCTGTAGTCAGCGTCGCTGCCATTGTCATTGCGCAGCCAGCGGGTGATGTTCTGTGCCACCTGCGGCAACAGCAGCTGCTTCAGCGCTTTGTCATAGAGCGCCCGGGTTGCATCGCTGACCTCGGTGCCGCGATAGAGCCCCATCCGGCGCGTCAGCGGTGGCGAGTCGAGCGAGAAGTCGGCGCTCTCCGGCAGGTGCAACAGGGTGTTGAGATAGGGCACCAGCGCAAACAGATCGCCATTGACCTGCTGCTGTAACCGATCGCCCAGCTGCTCCACCTGCGGCGTTTTGGCAGCCATCTCCTGCAGATAGGCTTTGTTTTTGCTGTAGCTGGTGAGCCACAGCGCGCCAGCCACCAGTAACAGCACCAGCAGGGCCAGATAGCCCGACCACAGACCGGCGCGGTTGCGCAGCTCCCACCAGCGGTTGCTGCCCGCCAGGCCAGACTCCTGGAAAATCACATTTTCCAGCACCCCTTTCAGGAAGAAGCTCTGCCCTTTGTTCTGCGGGATCGGCGCCTCTTTATCGACATGGTCCCAGCTTCCCGACTCACCCGCCTGCTGGTTCGGCAGATTGAGTGCGCGGTTCAGCTCCCCCATCACCCGGTCAAACGGCAGACCTTCCTGGGTGCCGCTGGCAAAATAGATGCCGCGCGGGGCGAACTGGGTTTCAAAATCAGAGCGGGCAAACAGCGTGTCGAGCGCCTCTGCCAGCACCGGACGCAGTGCCGCAAACTCCTGCGGGAACAGATAGCTCTCGGCCCGCGCCTGCGCGTCGCTCTCCGTCAGCAGCCGATCCGCCAGCCCCGCTTCCAGCCGCTGCTGCAGCAGGGAGTACTCCTGCTGAAACTGGTTATTCAGCTCAAAATCGGCGGCGGAGGCCTGCGCCCACGGGAAGGTGAACCCCCACACCTGTTCACGCTGCGCTTTATCCAGCGCGGCAAAGTAGCTGCGGAACCCTTTGAGCAGGTCCGCCTTGGTCACCAGCACATAGACCGGGAAGCGGATGCCGAGACGGTCATGCAGCTCCATCAGGCGCTGACGCAAAGCGAGCGCCTGGTTGCGCAGCGCTTCAGGCGACTGGGTCAGCAGATCGGAGACGCTGAGGGTGACGACCACGCCGTTGATCGGCTGACGTCCGCGATATTTGCGCAGGAGTCCGAGAAAGTGGTGCCATTCGCTGGCGTCGCGCTCCTGCTGACTCTCCTGGGTGCTGTAACGCCCGGCCGTGTCGAGCAGAACAGCTTCATTGGTAAACCACCAGTCGCAGTTGCGTGTGCCGCCAATTCCGCGCAGCGCTGACTTCCCGAACTTATCCGCCAGCGGAAACTGCAGGCCGGAGTTGACCAGCGCGGTGGTTTTACCGGCACCGGGTGCGCCGATAATCATGTACCACGGCAGCTGGTAGAGATACTGGCGGCCAAAGCGCTGCGCCCAGAACGGTGTCCCTTTGCTGCTGTGACGCTGGAAGTGCGCCTTTTTCAGCATCTCTGTGGCTTCTGAGAAGCGCCCTGCCAGCACCTGCTCTTCGCTGGTCAGCCGCTGCCGGTCCGCTTCCGGGGCGTCACTCTTGCCGGTTTCCAGGCTCGACATCAGCTTGCGGTTAAGCCAGAAGTTATAGAACCGCGGGATCGCCTGCCCCAGGCCCCACACCAGATAGAGCAGCGCAATACTGATGATGCGATTCTGCTCCGGCTCAAGCGGACGCGAATCCACGATAGAGAAGACCGGGCCGATGACCCAGATGATAAAAGAGAGCGCGGTGATGCCGACAAAGCCCCACGCCAGGCGGCTGGTCAGTACCGCAAACAGGATATTCAGCATGGATCAGTTCCCTCTCGCCAGGCCGTTAAGTTCGGCATGGGTCGCATCCGGTGCTACCAGCAGCGTGATTTCAACCCGACGGTTACGTGCACGATTTTCTGCGCTGGTGTTTGGCACCAGCGGATTGCTTTCACCGCGCCCTTCCGCTTTCACCCGTGAGGGCTGCGCCAGCTGCTGTTGCAGCAGGCTCTGCACCGACTCGGCACGCGCCAGAGAGAGTTCAAAGTTGGAAGCGAAGCGCGCACTGCGAATCGGCACGTTGTCGCTGTAGCCAATCACCTGAATCTGACCGCTGACGTTATTCATGGCGGCGGCGATACGCCGGATGACGTCGGTATAACGTCCGCGCACCTCGGTGGCCGCCGATGCAAACAGCCCGTCCCCTTTCAGCGTCACGACGCTGCGGTCCGCTTCGTCGCGCACCGCCACCAGCCCGGCATCAATTTCCGGTTTCAGGAAGGCGCGCAGGTTCAGCGTGGCAGGCGGAGGCGGCGCCGGATTACCGATCTTCACTTCCGGCAGGGCCGTCTGGTAGATACGCGCCAGCACCGGCGAGGTGTAATCGCCCAGACGCCAGTTGAGCACGATATAAAACAGGCAGGCAGCCAGCCCCGCCACGGCCGCGCAGGCCCACAGCGGAATCATCGGCCGCCAGAGTTTGCGCAGTACCGGCTGATCGGTCGGGTGCGGTGACAGCGCCGCCGCGTAACTGCCGCGCACGCTTTTAATCATCTGCAACAGCCGCTGTTTGATGGTCTCCAGCTGCGAGCGCCCGTTGTCCAGCACCCGATAGCGCCCTTCGAATCCCAGCACCAGACAGAAGTAGATCAGTTCCAGCATCAGAATGTGACGACGCGGGTTCTGTGACAGCTTCGCCAGCAGCTGGAAAAACTTTTCGCCGCCCCAGGTTTCGTTGTGAAAGGTGACCAGCAGACCGTTGCTGGTCCAGACGCCGCGACTGCCCCAGGGGGTCAGCGCCGCCGCCTCATCCAGCGCCGTGCAGAGGCAGTAACGCGCGCCGATAATCACTTCATAGCCGAGCCCCGACTGCTGGCAGCTCAGTTCAAAGCGCCGGATCTGGTCGATCAGCTGCTGGCGCAGTTGGGCCGGATCGTCATGGGTGACGGAATGTCGGATCTGGGGAATGGCATTAATCAGGGGATTCGCCGCCGCGACCAGCACATTCTGATGGCTGGCATCCGGCGCAATGTCGCTGTGTGATTTTTCGTGTTCCTGCATCATGCTGCGTGCTCAGTTTATTATTCTGACTGACTGCGGATGGCCCAGAACTCCATGTTCAGGCCCGGAAACTCACCGGCAAGGTGCAGCGCAAAAGCGCCTGAGCGCTCCATCTCTTTCCATAGCTCGCTGTTCTTATCCAGTTCGAAATAGTTGTAACCGGCATGCCACGGGATCTGCGGCGGCGCGCCGGGCATTGCCCTCAGGGCCAGCCCCGGCAGTTGCAGCTGCACCAGATCGCGGATTTTGCTGACCGGCGCGACTTTCATCTGCGCCGGGAAGTGAGTCTGCAGGGTGTCGGCGGGGACGCTGGCTTTAACCGCCAGCACAAAGCCAAACTCATGCACCATGCTGCTTTCCGGCACGGTCGCGACATTGAGGCCGTGTGAGCGCTGGATCAGCGGCAGCTGAATGGCGCTCTCCTCCATCACCTGTGACAGCCCCTGACGCAGCAGCAGTGACAGGCGGCTGAAGCAGCCCTGCAGATCGTCATGATCGTAAAGCGGCAGCCCGTCCGGGGCGCGGGCGGGCGTCCAGGTGCTGAGTTCTGCCGCCAGTTGCACCCAGTGGCTGTAAAGCGTCTCCGGATGAAGCAGCGGCAGATGCTGCAGATGGCTGTGCAGGCCAAGCTGACGATTGAGCAGCGCCAGCAGCATAAAATCGACCATATCGGCGCTGTTGAAGCGGCCTGTGCCGGGCGCCCGCTGGCTCAGCTGCTGGCTGCGTTGCTGGATCAGCCCGTGCAGATCGTTGAACATGTTCTGCAGCGGACGGCTGCTGTTGAGGGTCAGCATCGGTGGAATGTAGTCGCTGTCGAGCCGGATATGGTTGTCGCTGCGTTTTTCAATCACCTGCGCTACGCCCATTGCGGTCCACTCAGCGGTCAGGTCCTGCTCCAGCATCAGACGCAGGCGCAGTTTGCCAAACTGCACGGTCGCGCTGCCCACCGCCTGAGCGTTGTCATCTTCCACTTCCGCTTCCCAGGCCAGATAGCGCGCCAGAGAATCCTGAGACTCCTGGAAGGCAACCGCCTCACGTCCGTTGCGGCGGGCCGGTATCGCCAGCACGACCTTGCTGCGGTCAATTGTGGCAGGCAGATCGAGCGGTGCCGGGCCATGCCTGGGCTGACTGAACGCAAAGAAAGTGCCGTCCGGCAGGCAGCCGCTGGCGGCACTCAGAGCCAGTTTGCCCTGACGCATCAGCGCCTCATCAAACTCCAGATCGTAAAAACCCCAGGTGAAGGGGCGCTGGGACTGACCCCATTCACGCAGGGTACTGAGAAGATAATTTTCTGACTGCTGGAAATGGTGAGGACGCAGAAACATCCCCTCGGTCCAGACCACCTTTTCGGCTCTGTTCATAGGCATCACTGTTTTTCCACTCGTAGGCCGTTAACGCCCGCGACGATGCGGGCATTCAGCTCGCCATCGTTACGTTTCCAGAACGCCCAGAATGCGGGGGCATCGCCTTCCGGGACCGGCAGCGACAGCCGCCAGACTTTGCCATCCAGCGCCTGGTATTCCGCCATGATGCCGATGAAGCGCGCCTCGGGCAGACTCCGGATGCGCAGCGTTTTGCTGCGCTGGTCCGGCGTCAGGAAGAACTGTTGCGTATTCAGTTGCGCACTACCCAGCGCGGTCGCCGGCTGGTTTTGCAGGGAGTAGAAATCGGCCGACATGAAATCCGCGTCGGAGGTCAGTAACATGACCCGCACTTTCAGCGGCGCACCGCCGTTAACCTGGTTCTGCGCCTGCACATCCAGGTTGTAGTAGGCCACCGGCGGCGTACTGCTGCTGCAGCCTGCCAGCAGCCAGGCCATCACGCCAATCAGCGCCGCGCACAGTTGTCGTGTCATCATCATCCTGCCCTCCCTGCTCAGTGCGATTAGTTAATGATCCAGGTTCCGCTGCTGCTGTTCTGGCAGGCAGTGCTGTCACCGTTGACCGCGACGCAGGTCTTCTTCTTGCTGCTGCTGCGTGCACGGCGTTTTGGCTGATCGGCTTTCACGGTCTGATCGTAAAGCTCGCTTTTCACGACGGCGCGGAACGGCACATACCCTGCCAGCTTAACGGAGGCCTGTGGCGCAGCCGATGGCGTCGCCTCTTTCGCGCTGGCGGCATCCTTTTCCGGTTCCGCAGCGGCCTGAGCCGGTTCACCCAGCGCCAGCCAGTTGTTCTCTACCTGACCAATGACGGTGTAGCTGTCACCGCTTTTCAGGGTCTCAACCACTTTGCCGCCAAAGCTGGGCTGGCTCATTACCGAGGCAGGATAGAGCGCACGGTAAGGCTGATTCACCGGCGTGAACTGGGCTGGCGGTTTAATCGCATAGCGGTGGCTGATCGCCACGCCATCGACTGTGCTGGTTACCAGCGTGTCATCCGTCATTTTTGGGGGCGTTTTACAGCCCGCAAGAGAGAAAACAACCATCAGGCCTAATGCAATGCGGAGCTTCACCATATTTTTCATGTTGTGTTCCATTCGTACCTAGAAGAGTGGCCAGGGGCCGGGTGTCAGTAATGAAAATCGGAGGGTGTTAAATGTCTGGCCGCTGATTAGTACCAGACCAAAAAGCAATCATTAAGCAGATTGCGCTGAATTAGCGTCTGCACTGCTGAAAAACGATCAACAAAGATTAAGTATGAAAAGCGACTTCGGCAGGCTAAGGCAGAGACGGGAAGAAATTACGCCTGAATGTAAATGATCAAATTGTTGATCTATTTCTTTCCGACAAAATTCCTGAGGCAGGGTAAATCCAGAGATTACTTAAGCCATCCATGACAGAAAAACTTTCGCGTTGACAATTCAGACGTCGCTGAAAGTTTAAGCAGACCGCACCAGCCACCCTTCCCTGACCGCTGTTAGTTGTTCATTTTAAACACTTTATCAATCCATGATCTCTCATAGCTACCGCACGAGTCAGGAAAATCCTGCCCGTGAGCCTGAAACCAAAATCCATTTGTAAATATTAGCTGCAAGTTTACATAAGACTGACGAAAATTCAACGGCACGGTTTTGGTGCAAAAAACATCAGATTTCATTAACTAATTTTGTTAATACAAATCTGCCTCACTTTTAACCATCTACATAGGAGTAATCTTAACAAGTTGCGTTAATATGAAGTATTTTTACTCAAAAATATGACAGGGCTGAAATCAGCATTAATACCTCTCATGTAATGAGTGGCGCTATTAAGGAAAGATCAGAATGATTCGTGCCCCGGAAGCAGAGAGGCATCGGGCGTCGGTTCGCAAAGGAGGATTCGTATAAATGCCAGTTTATCAATACGTTAATATATTGATGTAGTGCCTGGCCGCAGCCAGGCACCCGGCGTGGGGAGGGGAAAGTAAGCGAAACGTTAAATAAACATGCTAAATTTTTTAACAGACTGATTAATTGTTCTTTACCGGGCCGTCTGACGGTTCCCGAAGGCAAAAATCACCCGGTACATTACATCCTCTAATCGTACAAAAACCACGCCGTAGCGTTGTTCAGCGGTGATAGCGGAGAGGAATGAGAGCCGCAGGCAGCGGCTCCCCGCGTCAGGTTCAGAAAAAACCGAGCGGTTCGATACTGTAGCTGACCAGCAGGTTTTTGGTCTGCTGATAGTGATCCAGCATCATTTTGTGGGTCTCACGCCCAATCCCCGATTTCTTATAGCCACCAAAGGCCGCGTGCGCCGGATAGAGGTGATAGCAGTTTGTCCAGACGCGTCCGGCTTTGATTGCCCGGCCGACCCGATAAGCGCGGTTGATATCGCGGGTCCAGACGCCTGCCCCCAGCCCATAGATGGAGTCGTTGGCGATGCGGACGGCTTCAGCTTCATCCTTAAAGGTGGTGATGCCGATAACCGGGCCAAAGATCTCCTCCTGGAATACGCGCATGCTGTTGTTGCCTTTCAGCAGGGTCGGCTGAATGTAGTAGCCACTGTTGAGGGAATCATCCAGTTTCTCGACGCCTCCGCCCACCAGCACCTCCGCGCCCTCCTGCCGGGCCACGTCCAGATAGGAGAGGATTTTATCAAACTGCTGCTGTGACGCCTGGGCTCCCACCATCGTCTCTGTATCCAGCGGATCGCCCCGTTTGATGGTTTTCACCCGCTTCATGACGGCCGCCATGAACGGCTCATATATCGACTCCTGCACCAGCGCCCGTGACGGACAGGTACAGACTTCGCCCTGGTTCAGGAAGCCCAGCACCACGCCTTCGGCTGCTTTCTCAATAAAGCTCTCTTCCGCCTGCATGATATCTTCAAAGAAGATATTGGGAGATTTCCCCCCCAGTTCGACTGTAGAGGGGATCAGGCTCTTCGCCGCCAGCTCCAGAATATGACCGCCGGTGGCGGTTGAACCGGTAAAGGCAACTTTGGCAATGCCGGCGTGGGACGCCAGCGCCTCACCCGCCTCTTTACCAAACCCGTGCACCACGTTCAGCACCCCCGGCGGCAGCAGGTCTTTGATCAGATCGACAAACACGGTGATCGACAGCGGCGTCTGTTCCGCCGGTTTCAGCACCACACAGTTCCCTGCGCCCAGCGCCGGGGCCAGTTTCCAGGCCGCCATTAACAGCGGGAAGTTCCACGGGATAATCTGCGCCACCACGCCCAGCGGCTCATGGAAATGGTAGGCGGCGGTGAACTCATCGATCTCCGCCGCACTGCCCTCCTGCGCCCGGACGCAGCCGGCAAAATAACGGAAGTGGTCGACAGCGAGGGGCAGATCCGCCGCCAGCGTTTCGCGCACGGGCTTACCGTTATCCCAGGTTTCATAAACCGCCATCGTCTCCAGATTCGCTTCAAGCCGATCGGCAATTTTCAGCAGCAGCAGCGCGCGTTGCTGCGGAGAGGTTTTGCCCCAGGCTTCTGCGGCCGCCGCGGCCGCTGCCACCGCATTATCCACATCAGCCACGTCTGAGCGCGGGAACTCACCGGCCTCAGACCCGTTTACCGGCGAGGTATTGGTGAAGTAGTTGCCGTTCACCGGCGCGACGAATTCACCATTAATAAAGTTGCCATAATTCTTTTGTAACGTGATCAGAGAACCCTGTTCTCCCGGGGCGGCATAACGCATGGTCATTCTCCTGACAGGTGACTGATGTAACAATGACGAAACTTATTATTAACATGAATGATCATCGCCAGCCTGTCAGTTCCGATGACCGGAAACTGTGACCGCGCCGAAGGAATCGTCGCTTCCGCTTCGTTTATAGAAAATTCCGACTTTTTTCGGAAAGGCTGGCAAATAAGAAACTAGTGCGTCACAAAGGGGTCAACGAGAGGATGAATTCATTCGGGAGATAAGCATGCTGGCTTCGGCTTTTACCCAGATGCGCGCTAAAGCCAATTTCGTGCATCAGTTTATCCGCAATCCGCGCATGATGGGCAGCATAACGCCATCCTCAGAGGCGTTATGCCGCACCATGATTGCCTCGGTGGCGTGGCCTGAAACGTTACGGATTGCCGAGCTGGGCGCGGGCGATGGCGTCCTGACACGGCGGATACTGGCAAAGATGTCCCCTGACGCCACGCTGGATGCTTTTGAGATCAGCGCTGCGCTGGCCGACCAGCTCAGCGCGCTGGACGACACGCGCATGACCGTGCGCACCTGCTCCGCGGAGTACCTGAACGGGGAATATGATGCGATCTTCTCCGGCCTGCCACTGCTGTCCTTACCGCCCGCTCTGCGCGAAGCGATCCTGCGGGCGGTGTTTAATGCCCTAGGGCCGGATGGGATCTTCGTGCAGTTTCAGTACACCTCACTGACCCAGCCCGACCTGTCGCGTTACTTCACCTGGGAACGTGAGCGGGTGCTGAAAAATGTGCCACCCGCCTGGGTTTATCGCTGCCGGCGTCACTACGCGCCCTGAGCCTGCGCTGCGGCCGGGCGCGTCTGTTGCCAGAACTCCACCAGCAAGGCACGCGCCCAGTCTTTCCCCTCGATAACGTCCCCGCCATCAGACAGCCCTTCCGGCAGACAGACGTCCATAATGTGCCGTGAAAATTCGGGATGAAACTGCACCGACAGCGCCTGCGGGGCGTAACGCACAATCTGGCAGCCATCCTGCGCCGATGCCGCCAGCACCTGCGCCTGAGGCGGCGGAGTGATGACCGACTGCCGGTGTGACAGCCAGACGCTGAACCCGGCTGGCAGACCCTGCAGCAGCGGATCGCGCTGCGCCTGAGCGCTGCAGCGGATTGGGAGCAGGCCGCGTTCCCAGCCATGCGGATTATCCGCCACCTCGCCACCCAGCGCATACGCCATCAGCTGGTGACCATAGCAGACACCCAGCAGCGGCAGCTCCTGCTCAATGGCTGCCCGGACCCAGGCCGCACTGCGCTCACTCCACTCCTCATGATCGGTGACCATCGCCCAGGAGCCGCTGAGGATCGCCCCGGAAATTTCATCAAAAGCCGGTAACGCTTCACCGAGATGGGGCCGCACAATCAGGTACTCATGGGGTTGCAGGTCGAGGGCGTCGATAAACCAGCGTGGCTGTTCACCAATCTGCGAAACAACGTTAGCGGGCGGGACTTCAAGCTGAATCAGGGCAAGGGGTAAAGCGGGCGTCTGGGTCATACCGAATCGGGTCCTTTTCAGAAGTCGTGTCAAATCAGTCTGCCAGCATCACGTCCGAAAGTCTCACCGCTGCGCGCAGAAAATTTTTTCCGGCATTGGCTGGAATGCCGCAGTTCGTGCCATCATTAGCGGGCTAAGCAAAAAACATCGAAAGGATATTATCGTGGCTGTGCGGCATTTTTTTCTGATTCTGATGGTGGTCTCTGTCTGGGCCTTCAACAATGTGGCGGTGAAATGGGGCCTGCTGGAGCTGCCGCCCCTGTTTCTGACCTTTATGCGTTTTCTGGTCGTCGCCGTGGTGCTGGTGCCGTTTTGCCGTATTGAACGTAAGCAACTGCCCTGGCTGCTGCTGCTGGCTTTCACATTCGGGTTTATGCACTTCTCGCTGCTGTTCGTCGGCCTGCGCTACACCGATGCCGGCACCGGCGCGATTGTGGTGCAACTGGGCACGCCGATTGCCATGCTGCTGGCGATGCTGGTGCTGAAAGAGAAGCTGAAGCTGGTGCAGCTGATGGGCATTATGATCTCGCTGAGCGGTGTGGTGGTGCTGTCAGGCAGCCCGACGATTCCGTCGTGGTGGGTGCTCTGCCTGCTGTTGTGCAGCGCCACCGGCTGGGCTGTCAGTAACCTGATTGTGAAGAAGTCGCCGCCGATTAAGCCACTGACCATGACCGGCTGGATTGCCTTTCTGGCGATGCCGATTGTCGGTGCCTCCAGCCTGGTGATGGAGTCGAATCAGCTTTACGCCCTCGAACATGCAGGCTGGCACGGCTGGTTCGCCATTCTTTACAGCGCCATCGCCTCGTCAATTATTGCCTACACGCTCTGGTATGTGCTGCTGAAAAAATATAACGTCAACCTGATCATGCCCTACTCCCTGCTGACGCCGGTGTTGTCGGTGCTGATGGGCATCGTCGTACTGGGGGACAGTCTCAACCGCTTTAAGATTATCGGTGCCTCGCTGGTGATCCTTGGCACGGCCATCGCCGTGCTTAACCTGCGTAACCTGCGCATGCACGCCCGCTTCCCGCGCCTGCGGCGGCGTTGATCCGGCGTGCTATGCTTGAGAAAACGTACTCAGGGAGCACAACATGGATTCAGCGCGCACCGCCTCACTCTGGCAACAGATGGTGCAGGGATTGCAAGGCAGCGATAACGTCTGGCCTCTCCCCGCTTTTATTGATCGTTCAACATTCTCATCCGCGTTTGCCGTCAGTGAACTGGCGGCCACCAGCCTGGGTCTGGCAACCCAGGCGGTGGCGGCGCTTCTCGCCACCGCCCGCCCGACTTATCCCTCCCCACCTGTTACCGTCAACGTCAGGCAGGCGTCACGCTGGTTCCAGCAGAGCTTTCATCCGTTAAACCGCCCGGCCCCGGCAATGTGGGATGCTTTTGCCGGAGACTACCGCAGTCGCGACGGCTGGATCCGCCTGCATACCAACGCGGCTCATCACCGGCTGGCGATGGAGCAGGTACTGGGCACCCACGCCGATCGCCCGGCGCTGGCGCAGCAGGTTGAGCAGTGGCAGGCCAGCGAACTGGAGCAGGCAATTATTGATGCGGGAGGCTGTGCCGCCAAAATGCGCAGCGCTGAAGCCTGGCAGCAGCATCCCCAGGGTCAGGCGGTGCAGCACGAGCCGCTGTTTGACTGGCACATGACGGCTGCAGCGCCCGCGCCCGCGTGGCCGCTGGCTGAGGCGCGTCCGTTACAGGGGATCAGGGTGCTGGATCTGACACGGATTATTGCCGGCCCCGTCGCCACCCGCTTTCTTGCCAGCCTGGGTGCCACGGTACTGCGCATCGATCCGCCCGGCTGGGCGGAGCCGACGCTGGATGAGGAGATGAGCTGCGGCAAGCGACGTGCGGTGCTCGACCTGACACAGCCGGTCGATCGCGACCGGTTTATCCGCCTGCTGCGGGACGCCGATGTTCTGGTACATGGCTATCGGGCCGATGCGCTGGAGCGGCTCGGTTTTGACGCCGAAACCCGCCAGTCACTCTCACCGGGCCTGGTCGATGCCAGCCTGAATGCCTGGGGCTGGCAGGGGCCGTGGCGCAACCGGCGCGGTTTCGACAGTCTGGTGCAGATGGGCTGCGGCATTGCCGAACGGGGCATGCAGTGGCAGCAGAGCGATAAACCGTGCCCGCTGCCGGTCCAAGCGCTGGATCATGCCACCGGCTATCTGCTGGCGGCCGCGGTGCTGGAGGGATTACGGCGGCGTCTTACCGGGGGGCACGGCAGCCAGGTCCGGCTGTCACTGGCGCGCACCGCATGGCTGTTGCAGCAGCATGCCGCAGGCCAGCACACCGGCTCGGGCATTGTGCCTCAGGTGAAGGACAACCTGCCCTTCCTGGAGCTGACGCCATGGGGGATTGGCGTCCGGCTGCGCGCCGCCGCCTGGCTGCCCGGCACGCCACAGTTCTGCGCAACGCCGGGGTGTGTGCCGGGTACGCACCCGGCGGCGTGGTGACTCAGGCGTCGGGCTGCTGTTCGTTACTCTCAAGCAGCTCGTTGTACATCACCTGAATGGCTTCGCGGCTCAGCATCGCCAGCGTGCGGTAAAACGCGGTGGTGGCATGCGCTTCCACTTTGCCCAGGAAAGCCCCGCACCACGGCAGCAGATACTCTTCGAACAGCGCCAGCTGTGCCGCGCTCTCATCTTCCGCCGACTGATCTTCCAGCCATGACGCAGAGAGCAGCAGAACACCAAAGTGATCCGCGGGCGCATCGCTCAGTGGCATACCGCGCGAGGAGAGAAACGCCCGCACTTCCGGCTCGGTTTTGCCTTCAGGCCACTGTGAAGCGTAAGGCGACACGTTACAGTCGCTGCCAACAAACAGCGCGTTGTAATCAGCGGCCAGCGCCTGAGGATCGCTGTTCTGTTGCAGACGGGTCAGCAGCTCATCCTGCTCCAGCGGCCACTGTGACTGCAGCTTACCCTCGCGTAGCAGGGTAAACAGCGGGACCAGCAGCGGGTCCTGCGGCTGACGATTAAACAGAGAGCCGATCACGCGGCACAGAATGGAAAACTCATTCATGAGTCAGATTTCCTTGAGGCAAAGTAAGTTAAAAGTCAGCCAGTTCAGCAATATGTTTGCCGCTGCGCTGCTCCAGAAAGTCGAGCTGGCGGCGCGGCGTGACATTTAACACCCGATCCTCCGGAAAATCCACTTTACGGGCGATGCGCAGGCAGTGTTCAAAATGGCCCAGCGTAAATGCAGTGTGGGAATCGGAGCCAAACGCCAGCCATCCACCGGCATTATAAGAGACTATCTCACAGGGTGTTCAGGAGAGGGAAATAGCTATGCACTGTCATTCCCTGTGCTCCCCTCTGGCTTTACCAAGGAAATAAGCGGCTCCATACCCCATCAAAACAGAACCAAAAAAGCCGCATAGCTTCAGAGCCAGACTATCAAACAAAAATAGCGAAGCGAGAGCCAGGAAACTCATCGCTGCTGTTATCGTCCCCTCAAGAAGGTGTGCCGAAAATTTACCCAGCCATTTTGCAAACTTCATTATTGATCCTTCGGCACGTCTGAGGGTGACTATTGATATAACCGAGGCAGGGCTGTTCAGATACGTTGGGTAGTATCCGAATAAAGTCATGCTTTTCAAACCAGAGAAAGATGGCCCTGAAAAGCCCCTATGCGGGGCTGAGTTCCCGACGAAGCAGTTAAAAGTCAGCCAGTTCAGCAATATGTTTGCCGCTGCGCTGCTCCAGAAAGTCGAGCAGGCGGCGCGGCGTGACATTTAACACCCGATCCTCCGGAAAATCCACTTCATGGGCGATGCGCAGGCAGTGTTCGAAATGGCCCAGCGTAAACGCGGTGTGGGAATCGGAGCCAAACGCCAGCCGTCCACCGGCGTCGCGCACCGCGGCGGCAATCGCGCGACAGTTAGGTTCGCTGCCGGGACGCGAGTGGGTAAAGGAGGAGTTGTTCAGTTCCAGCGCCACGTCATAATGCGCGGCAGCTTCAGCGATAGCCGGGATATCGACCGGGAATTTCGGGTTGCCCGGATGGCTGATGATGTGAACCTGTCCGCTGGCCATTGCGGCGATCATCGCGTCAGTGTGCTGTTTTTTGTCGCGCGGCGCATAAACCGGCTCGTGAAAGCCGGCAACGATCAGATCCAGCGCATCAAGCATCGGGCCGGAGCAGTCGATCTCCCCCTGCTGATTTTTAATGTTGGCCTCAATACCGCGCAGAATCGCCACGCCCTCGATCACCCGCGGCCAGATGCGCATATTCACAAAGTGCCAGTAGTGCGGCGCGTCAGCCATGTCAGGGCCGTGATCGGTAATGGCAAACAGTTTCAGGCCCGTTTGCTTCGCCTGAGCCACATAGTCGTGCAGCGTGCTGTAAGCATGTGTGCTGGCAACAGTGTGCATATGCAGATCTACCGGATACATTCTTCTCTCCTCCTGAGCGGCCCTGACAGGGCCGGTTAGTTAATAGCCGCGCTGCCGATCCACCCTGCCCTGCGGCGTTTCGCCTGCCTGGTCCTGAGTAATGGCGCGGGCAATATAGTCGATCGCTTCGTCGATCAGCGTGACCGCCGCATTATGGGGGGTAATTGTGACGCGCGGATGGGACCAGAGCGGATGCGCTTCAGGAAGCGGCTCCACCTGAAACACATCCAGGGCCGCCGCTTTCAGCTGACCACTCTCCAGTGCCGCCAGCAGATCCGCTTCCACCACCTGTGCACCGCGTGCGATGTTGAGGAAGAACGCGCCGTGCGGCAGCTGCGCTAAAAAGTGCTGGTCGATCAGGTTAATCGTCTCCGGCGTGCTCGGCAGCAGGTTGATTAACACCTGCGTCCCCTGCAGGAACGGCTGCAGAGCATCGCGACCGGCGAAGCTGGTGACGCCGTCAATGGTTTTCGGCGAACGGCTCCAGACGCGCAGCGGGAATCCCCAGGGCTTCAGGCCCTCGGCGACGCTCTGCCCCAGCACGCCCGCCCCCAGAATACCAACGGTAAAGGTTTCACGCGTATAGGGAGGCAGCGGCTGCCAGCACGCCTGCTGCTGCTGAAGCCGGTAGTCGTCAAAGCGGCGGAACCAGGTCAGGACGCTATGGACAGCATACTCCTGCATCTGGCGCGCCATGCCGGTATCTTCCAGCCGATAGAGCGGCACGCTGTCGGGCAGCATCTCCGGATGCTGCTCAAGCTGTTTCAGAATCTCATCGACGCCCGCGCCGAGGGCAAAAACGCCGCGCAGGGTGGCCCGTCCCCGCAGCATCTCTGCGGGAGGAGAACGGACCAGCGCATAATCGGCCGGCCCCTCATCGCCTGGCTGCCAGGCACGCACCCGCGCCTGTGGCAGACGCTGTTGTAAACCCCTAATCCAGGCCGTTGCAGACTGCGACGGGTGATACCAGATGATCTCCATCCTGCTCTCCTTTTTTTTCTTTCAGCGTCAGGGAAAATCCCGGTCAGCGCAAGAAAAAACCCGCGTCGGGCAGGGCTTTTTACCCTAAAAATAATTCCCGTGGCTTCACATTTCCGGCTCGCTTCAGGGTGAAGTGTCAGGATACGGTCTAAAGTTGGTCCTGTGGTCAATGCGTTACGCGCGGCCGCATTTCGGACAAGGAGAAAAACCGATGACAAAAATTGAGGTAAACGCCGCCCCACGGCGTCAGCGTTATGCGCCCTTTCTGCTCACTCTGCTGCTGAGCGTACCCGCCTTCACTGCTCATGCCGACGATCACAGCCGCATGCTGGATAATCAGCCGCAGCCGCCAGACGTTCGTCTGGGGCCGCTGTTTAATGCCGTGCAACAGGCGAAGTTCTACCCGGACCAGAAAACCTTTGCCGATGCGGTGCCGAAATTTGATCCCGCGTCGATACTTGCCGACTGGCAGATGCAGAAGAAACAGCGCAATTTCGATCTGAAGCGTTTTGTTGATGCCAACTTTACCCTGCCCGCCGCAGGCGACAAATATGTGCCGCCAGCCGGGCAAAACCTGCGTGACCACATTGATGGCCTGTGGCCGGTGCTGACGCGCACCACCAGCAGCGCCGGACAATATGACTCGCTGCTTCCGCTTCCCAAACCCTATGTGGTGCCGGGTGGTCGCTTCCGCGAGATCTATTACTGGGACAGCTACTTCACCATGCTGGGACTGGCCGAGAGCGGACACTGGGATAAAGTGCAGGATATGGTGGATAACTTCGCCTCGCTGCTTGACCGCTACGGGCACATTCCCAACGGCAACCGCAGCTACTATCTGAGCCGCTCGCAGCCGCCATTCTTCAGCCTGATGGTCGATCTGCTGGCGACGCATGACCAGGGCAAAGCGTACAGCCACTACCTGCCTGAACTGCAGAAAGAGTATGACTACTGGATGGCGGATAGCGACAAAGTGGCGGCGGGCACGGCCAGCAAGCGGGTGATTAAGCTGGCGGATGGCACGCTGCTTAACCGCTACTGGGATGCCCGTGATGTGCCGCGCACCGAGTCCTGGATGGATGATATCGCCACCGCGCAGAAAGCGCCGCAGCGCAATAAAGCGGAACTCTACCGCGAGCTGCGCTCCGGGGCAGCATCGGGATGGGATTTCAGTTCACGCTGGTTTACCGATGCGCATAATCTCTCCACCATCCGCACGACGCAGCTGGCCCCGGTTGACCTGAACAGCCTGCTGTTCCATCTGGAGCAGACGCTCTCTAAAGGGTACCAGATGAACAAACAGAGCGATCTGGCGAAGCAGTATGCCGATCGCGCAGAGAAGCGCCAGGCGGCGATTAACCGCTATCTGTGGGACAGCAAACAGAACTGGTATGCCGACTATGACTGGCAGAAAAAGCAGGTTCATCCGCAGCTGACCGCGGCCACACTGTTCCCGCTCTATCTGCAGGTCGCCAGCGATAAGCAGGCGGAAAGTACCGCCAGCGCGGTAGAGAAACAGTTGCTGAAGCCAGGCGGGCTGGTCACGACCACCGTAAACAACGGTCAGCAATGGGACGCCCCTAACGGCTGGGCACCGCTGCAGTGGGTTGCAGTCGAAGGACTGGAGCATTACAACCAGCCAGAACTGGCTAAAAAGGTGGGATTACGCTTCCTGCAAAATGTCCAGAGCACCTATGACCGTGAGCATAAGCTGGTCGAGAAATATGTCGTTGAAGGCAAAAATCTCGGTGGCGGCGGCGGCGGTGAGTACCCGCTGCAGGATGGCTTCGGCTGGACAAACGGCGTAACGCTGAAACTGCTGGATAAGTACTGCCCGAAAGATAAAACCTGTAACAGCGCCCACGATATTCCTCAGGCGTCAGCCTCTCAGCCCTGATTAGTCTCTGAATACCTCTGGCCTGGCCGGAGGTATTCTTTCCTCACTTCAGCGAATTTTACTTGACGTTCTCTCATCCACAGGCAAAATTGCAGCGTTTTTACAAAAGGTAATAATTCTCATTATGATAATGAGATTATGTATCAACAAACTGACTACACCTGCCTGAACCTTTGTTAAGAAAGGAATTTCGATGAAACTGTCATTGCCGCTGAAAGGTTATGTTCCCCTCTGCACTCTGGTGCTGGCCGCGCCTGCCCTGAGTTACGCTGCCGATATGGTCGTGACTGCCCAGCCGCAGGAAGATGCGACCTCTCCCACCCAGGGCTATCTGGCAACCACCAGCCAGGGCGCAACTAAAAGCGATCGGCCGCTGGTGACCACACCGCAGTCAATTTCGGTTGTGACCCGTCAGCAGATCCAGGACCAGGGGGCACTGACCCTGAATCAGGCGCTGGGCTACAGCTCCGGTGTCTTTACTAACTTTGGCGGTGCCGCCACCCGTTACGACACCATCGCGCTGCGCGGCTTCCACGGCGGCGATGTCGATAACACCTTCCTCGACGGCATGCGGCTGATGAGCGACGGCGGCAGTTTCAACATTCTGCAGGTGGATAACGCCTTCCTTGAGCGCGTCGACGTGATCAAAGGCCCCTCTTCGGCCCTTTACGGCCAGACGGTGCCTGGCGGGCTGGTAAACCTGGTCACTAAGCGTCCTCAGTTCGCGGAAGAGGGTCACATTCAGCTGCAGGCGGGAAGCAATGCCACCACCGGCACGATGTTCGACTACACCAATGCCATCAACGACCAGTGGGCGTACCGTCTGACCGGCGTGACCCGCAACAGCGACACCCAGTACGATCACACCCGCGAAGAGAAATATGCGCTGATGCCGCAGCTGATGTGGCAGCCGGATGAAGATACCCATCTGATCCTGAAAGCCTATCTGCAGAAAGATCCCTCTGGCGGCTATCACGGCTCCGTCCCGGGTGACGGCAGCATCACCGAACACAACGGCTATAAGCTGAGTAAGGGATTCTATGAGGGCAACAGCGACCTCGACCAGTTCAAACGCCGCGAGCAGATCTACAGCTTCGATTTCGCCCATCGTTTTAATGACGTCTGGTCCTTCTCCTCAACCGGCAGCTACAGCCACTCGAATGTCGATCTCGATCAGGTCTATCAGATTGGCTGGGACAAAAATAATCCCGATCTGCTGAACCGCTACTATTCCGGTGAGCGCTCTTCGCTGGCGGCATGGGCTACCGATAACCGTTTACAGGCGGAGTTTGCCACCGGTGAACTGGAGCATCGCGTGACGCTGGGTGCTGAATATCACCGCTACAAAAATGAGATCTCCGCGGCAGGCGGCTCGGCTTCACAGCTGAATGCCCTGACCGGCGAGCAGGTCGGTGACATGCCAGCCTATACCTGGGCGGATAAAACCCGTCGTTACTACCAGACCGGCCTCTATCTGCAGGATGAGATGAAGCTGGATCGCTGGCATCTGGATCTCTCTGGCCGGTACGATCGCATCGTCGCCAATAACAGCGGCAGCGATCGCCGTCAGGATGATCACATCAGCGGGCGCGCCGCGCTGCTCTATGCCTTCGACAATGGCATCTCACCCTATGTCAGCTGGAGCCAGGCGATTACGCCTAACGCGCTTACCGACCGCAACAATAACCTGCTGAAACCGACCACGTCAGAACAGTATGAGGCCGGGGTGAAGTATCAGCCGGTTGGCACACGCGATCTCTATACCGCTGCGATTTATGATCTGACGCAGAAAGATGTGGCGAACCGCGACGTGCTGACGGCGACCTATACGCCATCGGGTAAAGTTCATTCCCAGGGTATTGAGCTGGAGGCGCGTAATCAGCTGACCTCACGCCTGAGCACAGTGGCGAGCTATACTCTGAATCATCTGCGCTACAAGGATTCGGTAGATGGTAATGATGGGCACACGCCTTACGTGGCGCCAAACAGCATGGCGTCTCTCTGGGGCCACTATCAGTTTGATTACGGTCTGAGTGCCGGCGCGGGCGTGCGCTACATCGGCAAGCAGTGGGCGGACAACGAGAACACTACCCGTCTGCCGTCGGTCACGCTGTTTGATGCCTCCGTTCGCGCCGATCTCGGCGCCTGGAACAACAGCCTGAAAGGAGCCTGGGTGCAGGTTAATGCGAATAACCTGACCGATCGCACCTATGTGGCCGCCTGCTACGGCACCGGCTACTGCTACCGTGGCGCTGAACGCAGCGTGATGGCGACCGTCGGTTACGACTTCTGATAAGAGCCTCCGTGATGCAACCCTCCGGCCAGCCCGGAGGGTTTTCTCCTCTGATAACCCGCCTTTTTCAGCCTCTTCAAATCCGCTCAGAATTATCTTTCTCTGCCTGCAGATCTTTCCCTCCCGAACGTTCCTGAAATCCGCCCGGCCTTTTTTCTGCCGCTTCGCTCACAGATAGAACTATGGCCGAAATGGTGCGATGACACGCAGGCGGCCCTGACGTATAAAACAGAGGGTCCGGCGTTGAAAAGGAGTCTCTGACATGAACCCCTATGAACAATATTACAGGCAGCTTCTGGCAAACGGCGCGGTGGCCTGGGCGGGAGAAGGTTATCTCAGAGCCAAAAAACAGCAGGAAGAAATCTTCCAGTGGCTTCGTACTCACCACTATTTACCGGAGCCTGGCGCGCCGGTACTGGAGATGGGATGTGGTAATGGCGCCATGGCCGCACAGTCTCTCGCTGAGCAGGGATATTCAGTCTGGGGGGTAGACTGGTCAGAGACCGCAATAGAGTGGGCCGAAAAGCGTTTTCAGCAAGCCGGACTCACCGCGACATTTCTTGTCGGCAATGTCTGTCATATCGATCGCTGCCAGGCGGCAACGTTTGAGCTCATTATTGATGGCAGCTGCTTACACTGCCTGATCGACGACGATCGGCAGCGCTTTTTTGCCGAGGTAAGAAGGCTGCTCAGCCCGGAGGGACGCTTTGTGATCGGTTCGATGTGCGGCACACCTCGTCATTCAGCCGACATGGCTGCGTATGATCCCTGCAGCCACCATTTATGGAAAGCCGGCAAGCCCTGGCGGACCCTGAAGCCGCTCCCTGATTTACGGCGTGAAGTCGAAAGTGCGCATTTCACGGTGGAGGCAGTCAGCGTTAATGAAAATGCATGGTGGGATCACGCTACGATAGTCTGTTCGCAGCAAAAGAGGCTCATAGCATGATGGGCAAGGGCGTTAAAAAGCGATCCAATCTGAGTCATAAAAAAGGGGACGAATCGCTTCGTCCCCTTTTTTGTTTAAACCGTTACGGTCAACTGCGTACCTTGCGGTAGATAAACAGCACCACGATGGCACCGATCACTGCGACCACAAAGCTTCCGAAGTTAAACCCATCGACGCGGCCGAAGCCAAACAGCGTACTGATCCAGCCCCCGACCACAGCACCGATAATACCCAGCACCACCGTCAGAATGAAACCGCCACCGTCTTTACCCGGCATAATCCACTTCGCCAGAATACCCGCGATCAAGCCAAAGACGATCCAGGAAATAATACCCATCTGTTGCTCCTTCCTTTTTTGATTACATCGTGAACGCCTGATTAATCAAGCGGTTTACTGCGCTAAGTATAGCGAGCTTTTCAGAAAGTGCCTGCCTGCCCTCACGATTTTTTCGGCGTACCCTGGCTAAAGCTTTTTTCCGCTGCGCCGATAACCGTAATGAGGTAGTCAGAACGTAAAAATAATAAAACCCCTTGTGGAGCAGGATGTGAAAGAAGCCGACCAGGAACAATATTTAAAACGTGGCACGCTGGCGGTTCTGGGCGTAATGAAAGATCTGCTGCGACTGCAGACACCATTACTGGTGCGTTTTCCGCGCGGGCAGTTTATCAGCCGGATGCTGGCTGCCGACGCAGACCGCCTGCTGTTTGACCTCGGCAGTAATAATCTGGATAACGACTACGCCCTGACCAGCGACGATCTCAGCATCACGGCGGAAACCTACGGCGCAAAGGTTGAGTTCAGTCTCGCCTCGCTGGAGAAGGTCGATTTTGATGGCCTGCCCGCCTTCAGCGCGCCGCTGCCCGAGCTGGTGTGGCAGATTCAGCGACGGGAATTTTTCCGGGTCACTGCCCCGCTGGCGCCGGAGTTCTGGTGCCATACCGTGTGGCCGGATGGCCGGAAAACGCGTCTGCGCCTGCAGGATCTGTCGCTGGGCGGGATCGGTGTGCTGGTGGACGAGGCGCTGCCGGAAGGATTGCAGAATGGCGACAGTTTCAATCAGTTTCGCGTGGAGCTGGGTGAGTATGGTCATTTTGAGGTGCCGGTTAAGCTGCTGCACATCGGCGAACGCACTGTCGTGACGCATAAAAATGAAACCCGCGTGACGCCCCGTCTCAGCTTCCGGTTTGCCACGCTGAACCCAACGCAGGAGCGACAGCTTCAGCAGATTATCTTCTCCCTTGAGCGACTGGCCCGCGATAAATCGACCCGATTTCAGTAACCCCTTTCCGGATGCGTGCCCCCAGGGGGCCGCATCCAGGCTATGCTTCCTGCTTGATTTCTTTTAAACCGGAACCCAGCAAGGAGACCTTCCCCAATGGAAAACTGGCTCTCATCACGTCATTTTCACTCCCTCTTTTTTAACCAGACGTTCTGGCTCAACAGCGCCATCGTGGTGGTCGCCACCCTGGTGATCTACTGGGTGTTGCGCACCCTGATTCGCTTTATCTCCAACCGGATTGCCCTTTACAGCGAACACCGTCACGTTCGTGTCACGGCGATCCTGGTGGAGATCCTGCGAAGCACCAGCCAGACCCTGCTGCTGATCTTTTCGCTGCTGATCGCCCTGAAATTTGTCGATCTGCCCGCCTCATGGAGCGCCACCATCGCCCACGGCTGGTTCCTGGCGCTGATTGTGCAACTCGCCCTGTGGATCGACAGCGGCATCCGGCTGTGGCTGAAGAGCCTGATGCGCGATCCGCTGCACGTGCGTAATCCGGTGACCACGGTGATCCTCGGGATTCTGCTGCGGGTCGTGGTCTGGATCATGATGTTCCTCGCTATTCTGTCGAACATGGGTATCAATATTACCGCACTGGTCGCCAGCCTCGGGGTCGGCGGTATCGCCATTGCACTGGCCATTCAGACCGTGCTGAGCGATGTGTTTGCGTCACTGGCGATTGGTTTTGATAAGCCTTTTGAGCATGGCGATTTTATTGTCTTTGGCGACATTGCCGGTTCCATCGAGCATATCGGCCTGAAAACGACCCGGCTGCGCAGCCTGAGCGGAGAGCAAATCGTCTGCTCAAACACCATTCTGTTGCAGCAGACCATTCACAACTACAAGCGTATGCAGCAGCGCCGCATCGTCTTTAAGTTTGGCATCAGCTACGCCACCCCGTCGGAGCAGGTTCGGGAGATTAGCCCGCTGGTTAAGGCGATCATCGAGGGTGTGGAAACCACGCGTTTTGACCGCGCCCACTTCCTGGCGTTTGAGGATTCGAAGCTGACGTTTGAAGTGGTCTATTACGTGCTGGATGCGGATTACAACAAATATATGGATATTCAGCAGGAGATTAACCTGCAGCTGATGGCGGCCATGGAAGCGCGCAATATTCGCTTCGCCTTCCCGATCCGTCAGGTCGAGTTCAGCGGCGGCAATCTGCCGCCAGTGGATCTGGTTGCCGTGGAGAATGATAAGGGCGATGTACGTCAAATGGCGCGCTGAAGTGTTGCCTGGCCTCAGGTGGTTTCAGGCCAGGCAATCCGTCACGCCGCTGCGCCGGATCGCGCTTAACGCGGCTGAAAACGGCAGCGGGCAACAGCATCGAGCCAGCCTTTGTAGTTTTCCTGCATAGCGTGCGCGCGCGCGTCACGGGGCAGGATAACGCTGCCCCCCTGCAGCGCCTGCATATCACTGCCCTGCTGCCACCATCCCAGTACTTTGCCGGCCAGCAACGCTGCGCCCAGGGCGGAGACTTCGGCGGTGGGCACCCGGTAGAGCGGACGCTGTAACACATCGGCCTGTAGCTGCATCAGCCAGCTGTTTTCCGTGGCGCTGCCATCCACACACAGCGCCGGAAGCTGCTGACCGCTCGCCTGCTCCATCGCAAAAAAGACATCGGCGATTTGCCAGACGATCGACTCCAGCGCCACCCGCGCCAGCACCGCGGGGGTGGCGGCATCCGTCAATCCGCACACCATGCCGCGCGCCTGTAAATCCCACCAGGGCGCGCCCAGTCCTGAGAGCGCCGGGACGAAGTAGATGCCCTGATTGTCATCGCAGCCCTGCGCCAGCGCAGTCAGTTCACGTGGGTCCTGCACGCCGAGCAGCTTACCCAGCCAGGCCGCGCCTGAGCCGGTGTGGGTAATATTGCCTTCAAAGGCATAACGCAGCGTACCGTCGTGCCAGGCCACGGTAGTGCTGAGGCCATTTTCGGTCAGTAACGGCGTCGCCATGGACATCATCAGGGACGAGCCGGTGCCGTAGGTGGCTTTTACGACTTCAGCGTCTCCGCGTCGCTGCGCCTGCAGGGCGGCATGCGAATCGCCGATGCGCGCCAGAATGGGGGTGCCCGGCGCTAAGCCGGGAATGGTGTTCACCGCCACCACACCCTGCTCACTGGCGGAGGCGATGATGCGCGGCAGCGCGGCTCGCGGCAGCTGAAACAGCGTCAGCAGCTCGTCGTCCCAGTCGTTCAGGTGCAGGCTGTAGAGCTGCGTACGGGCGGCATTAGCATGATCGGTCACAAAGCATTCGCCCGCGCTGAGCTGCCAGCTGAGCCAGCAATCGACTGTGCCGATGCAGAGCTCGCCGGCTGCGGCCCGTGCCGCGCCATCGGGGATGGCAGCCAGCATCCCGGTCAGCTTCGCCGCCGGAAACATCGGATCGACGGCCAGCCCGGTCAGGCCACTGATCCGGGGGGCTTTGCCTGCCTGGTGCAGATCGCGACAGAACGACTCAGAACGGCGATCCTGCCAGCTTACCAGCGGCGTCAGTGGCTGCCCGTCGCGCCGCTGCCAGATCAGCACCGACTCCCGCTGATTACTGATCGCGACGGCGGCGACAGGCGCGCCCCCGCATGCCGCCAGACACCGGGTGATCGCTTCCCTCACCGCCTGCCAGATTGCCATCGGGTCCTGCTCAGCCAGCCCCGGCTGGGGATGGTGCAGGGTTAAACTCTGGCTGCCACGCGCCACCACCCGCCCGGCACGATCAACCGCTATCGCCTTGGCATTGGTCGTGCCTTCATCGATTGCCAGAATCAGAGGTCCCGCCATGTTCACACTCCTGCGCAGATGCGCGCTGCACTCTTCACCACGCTGCTGGCGTCAATGCCGTGACGGGCACGCGTGGCGGCCCGATCGCCGGCAATCGCATACTCCCCATCAGCAATGCCGAGCCGGACCAGCGGAATGCTGCAGCCGCCTTCTGCCAGCACTTCCGCGACCAGGCTGCCGACACCGCCATTGACGTTATGCTCCTCCACGGTCACGACCGCCGGATAGTGATTTAACAGGTTGCGCAGCTGTTGGGTATCACAGGGTCGAATCGATGGAACCGCGATCACGCCCGCTGAAATACCCTGCTCAGCCAGTTGCGCAGCGGCGTGAACCACCTCATGAACTGTGGATCCCATCGCCACCAGGGCGATATCGCGGCCTTCACGTAACAGGTCGATCGCACCGGGTCTGAAGCGGTAGGTGTCATCATGCAGCTGCGGCAGATCTTTGCCATCAAGGCGGATATAGACCGGGCCGACGTGTTCCAGGGCGTAATCAATAATCTGACGACACTCCAGCGGACAGGACGGTGCGTAGATCTCGATGTTGCCAAAGCCGCGCATCACGGCGATATCGTCAATGCTGTGATGGGTGCTGGCTAACGGGCCATAGCTGGCACCGGCATTCAGCCCGAACAGTTTGACGTTGGTGTTGTTGTAGCAGACGTCGACTTTTACCTGCTCATTGGCGCGTGAAACCAGAAACGGCGCGGCGTTGCAGGTCACGGCGATTTTGCCGCCCAGCGCCAGGCCTGCTGCCGTTCCCACCAGCGTCTGCTCCGCGATGCCGACGTTAATCAGCCGGTCGGGAAAGGCCTTGATAAAAGGCGCGATTTTGGCGGTGGAGGTGGAGTCCGCGACCACCGGTACCAGATCGACGCCGCGATTCACCGCATCGATAAAGGCCGTAACCATGACGTTTGCCAGGTGTTGTGCATTACTCATCTTTCAGTTCCTCCAGTGCCAGCGCGATCTCTTCGCCTTTCGGCACCCGGTGATGCCACTCCGCCTTGCTCTGAATAAAGGAGACGCCGAAACCTTTCTCGGTATGCGCCACAACCACCTGCGGCTTGCCGTTCTGCGGCAGGTTTTCAAGGGTGCTGACGACCGCCGCCATCGCATTGCCGTTACATTCACTGACCTCCAGCCCAAAAGCGCGCCATTTTTCCGGCAGCGGGTCCGTGTTCATGATGTCCCGGGTGGCGCCCGCCAGTTGCAGTTTGTTCTTGTCATTGATGATGATCAGATTGTCGAGCCCATAGTGCGCCGCCACCAGAGCGGCCTCCCAGTTGCTCCCTTCCGCCAGTTCGCCATCACCGGTCACGACAAAGATGCGGCGGGAACTGCGATCTTTTTTCGCCGCGAGGGCGATGCCTACCGCCACCGGCAGGCCGTGCCCCAGCGCACCGGTGTTCAGCTCCACGCCCGGTGTCTTCTGGCGCACCGGGTGGCCCGGCAGAGGAGAGTCAGCGTGCTGATAGGTGGTAAGCCACTCGGTCGGGAAATAGCCCGCTTCCGCCAGTACGCAGTAGTAGCCCCCTACCGCATGCCCTTTGGACTGAATGTAGATGTCGCGATCGTTATCCTCTGTGCGATCCGGTGCGCAGTTCAGAATACGGAAGTAGAGCGCGGTCAGGATCTCGACCTGCGACAGGTCAGCACCGGTGTGCCCGCCTGCCGGACTGCCCGCGTTAAGCTGGATAATGCGGCGGCGTATCGCCCGCGCCCGGCGTTCAAGCTCATCGACTGAAAGATTGAAAGGGTTCATGTTCTGCCTCTGAATTTTAAATCGACCGTGAATATATATTCACGATGGGTAAAAAAATTAACCGTTAACGTATCCGGTCCGGAATCGGCCACCTGTCATCCTGTATAAATGCGTCGTTAAACAGCGTGTCAGATCGGTTCATCACCTGACGGGTATCTCCATCCCCCCATGATCCCTTTAGCCTGACAACCGGCACCGTGGGGACAAAAGGGCCTGCTCACGAATTTCAATGAATATATATTCAATGACGATTTTATATGCATAATGACTATGCGCCTCTGCTGAGGCATCGTCCAACAGGCGATCGTCAAAAAGCGAAAACGATCACAAATTCGCCTGCGTTGTGATTTTGATGATCCTGGTTAACAATACCGGGCAGACTCTGAGAGGGAAAACCGATGGCTAAACAGGATGAACAGCGACTGATGGTGAAGATCGCCACCCTTTACTATATCGAGGGGCTGAAGCAGTCGGAGATCGCGCAGTCGCTGTCCCTGTCGCAGTCCTTTGTCTCACGCATCCTTAATCGCAGCGTAAAAGAGGGTGTGGTCAAAATCAGCGTTGTGCCACCGGCCAATGTCTATCCTGAGCTGGAAAAAGCGATTGAGCAGACCTACCACCTGCCCCAGGCGATTGTGGTTGATGTGCCGGACCAGGCTTCTCCGCTGCAGATCAAACAGGCGATTGGATCGGCGGCAGCGCACTATCTCGAAACCCGCCTGCGCAACGATGAACTGATTGGCATCTCCTCCTGGAGCGGCACCATCCGGGCGATGGTCGATGCGCTGCATCCGCTCAACATCGCCTGCAAAGGGGTTATCCAGCTGCTGGGCGGGGTTGGCGCTAACGGCAATGTGCAGGCCACCATTCTGACGCAGAATCTGGCGGCGCTGCTGAACTGCCCCGCCTGGCTGCTGCCGTCTCAGTCAATCGAACATTCGGTCAGCGATCGCCAGCGGCTGTCAGCCAACGCGGAAGTTGCGGAGGTACTGGAGCAGTTTGAGCAGGTCGATCTGGCGATTGTCGGTATTGGCGACCTTGAGCCGTCAGCCCTGTTGCGCAATTCAGGCAACTACTACGATGGTGAAATGCTGCAGACCCTGGCGGCACGCGGTGCCGTGGGGGATATCTGCCTGCACTACTTCGATGCCTGCGGACAGCCGGTGCTGCAGCCGGAAGAAGATCCGGTGATCGGCATGGAGCTGGCGCAGGTTAAGCAGTGCCCGCAGGTCGTGGGACTGGCTGGCGGACGCGAGAAAGCGCCGGCGATTCGTGCGGCGCTGCTGGGCGGCTACATTAAAGTGCTGATCGTCGATTATCCGACGGCGCGGCTGCTGCTCGCGCCGTAGGGAGTGCGCCCGCTATCATGCCGAGGCGCTTTCCGGTCAGATCGTGCGGTAGGCGGTGGTAACCTTCCACAGATAGCGCGGAGCCTGCGCCGCCGGATGTTTGTTCTGGACATGCTGATAAAACTCATCCGGCGACATCGCATTGATCATCGCAATGGCACGATCGCGGTCGCGGGAGAAGGTTCGCAGCAGCGCACCGGCACCGTTGGCATAGGAGACGATGGTGGCATAACGCAGCGTCAGCGGATCGCGAATCCCTGACAGAGCGGAATCCTGCAGGATGCGGATATAGGCGGTGCCGATATCGATATTTTTAGCCGGATCGCGCAGTTCGGCATTCGATGGCTGACCGCGGCGACCCTGAGTCCGGTAAACTTCACGCCCGGCGGTCGAGGCTTTGATCTGCATCAGGCCCACCGCATTCGAACGGCTCACCACGCCAGGATTTCCCCCCGACTCGACACTGATAATGGCGCTGATAAGCTTCTCATCAACGCCATAATGACTGGCGGCATCTTCGGTAAACATTGACCATGCGCTGTTAACGCTGGAAGGCGGTGCCTGAGTGAGAGGCGTATTACGCTGTTTCACTGCGTGGTGCGGTGGCTCGCTGGCACAGCCGGTCAGGAGTAACGCTGAGAGTATAAGGTGTCGGATTTTCAGCAATTTTTCGTCTCATAGCGGTAGTGGCGAATGCTATCATACCCAGACAGCCTGAGAGCAAAATTACCGTTTATCCTAAATGCACGAAAAAGCGGCCCGTGTCGTGACTTCAGGGGTGTATTTCGTCATCATCGCCTCAGGTCAAGGGCGCTAACAGCAGGAAAGTATGATGATTTCACGTTCAGTTCGTCTTATCTCCCCCTCCGGTTACTGTCACAATCAGCCTGCGGCACTGTGCGGCATTGCGCGACTGCGCGAGGCGGGCCATCGGGTAGAGAATGAGCAGATCATTACCCGGCGTTTTCAGCGCTTCGCCGGGACAGACGCCGAACGGCTGGCGGATATTAACCAGCTTGCCACACTCAGCACGCTGCCCGATGTGGTGCTGGCGGTGCGCGGCGGTTATGGTGCCAGCCGGTTACTGGAATCGATCGACTATGTCGGCCTGCAGCGTCGCCTGCTGAATCAGCCGCTGGCGCTGTGCGGGCACAGTGATTTCACCGCCATTCAGCTGGCGCTGCTGGCGCAGGTCGGCTTAATCACCTTCAGCGGTCCGATGCTGGCCGGCAACTTCGGTGCCGCGACCTTATCTGAATTTACCCTGCATCACTTCTGGCAGGCTCTGACATCACCTACAGTAGACGTGGCATGGCAGAGCGAAACGCCTGATGAGGGTGAGTGGCAGGGGACGCTATGGGGCGGTAATCTGGCGATGCTCTGCTCGCTGACTGGCACGCCGTGGATGCCACAGATTGAAAACGGCATTCTGGTCATTGAGGATGTGAATGAACATCCGTTCCGCATAGAACGTATGCTGATTCAGCTGCAGCAGAGCGGCATTCTGGCGCGCCAGCGGGCGCTGGTCACCGGCAGCTTTACCAGCACCGCACTGACAGAGTATGACAACGGGTTTGACTTCAGCACCGTCTGGCAGCGGGTGCGTGAAACCACCGGCCTGCCGGTGATCAGCGGTCTGGATTTTGGTCACGCGGCTGACACCGTGACCCTGCCCCTGGGGGCCAGCGCACGATTAGCGGTCCGTCAGGGCCAGGCCAGTTTACAGGCAAGCGGGCATCCCGTTCTGCGGGAATAAAGAACGTTTCAGGAGATCGACATTGAAGCCGTTGTATGACGATTTGTGGATCTCAACCCCGGAATTTCCGGTGGAAGATGCCGTTAATGACCTGATGATGCATGGCTTTATGCTGCGTCACCCTCGCGGCAATCTGCTGATTGGCCGCGTAGAAAATCCGCTCGATCATGAAGTGCTGGCCGATAGCGGTGGCGTGATCCGCCACTATCTGACCCACTGGCACGAGTCTGCGCCGGGGGCGGCGGTGATCCAGCAGCGCTTCAGCAGCGCACTTTACTGCCATAGCCGGTCGCTGGGCCCCATCAGCCGCTTCGCGGAGCCTGATGACACCTTTTCGCAGCAGGAGACGCACTTCGGGGATTTTCATCTGCTGCCGACGCCAGGGCACACGCCGGGCAGCAGCAGTTACCTCTATACCTCGCCGCTGGGGCTGACCTATCTGTTTGTCGGGGATACGGTGACGCGGTCGCACGATAACTGGATCACCGTGCTGGTGCCGGACAGTAATCCGGCGGAGCTGAGTCAGACGCTGGAATTGTACCGTTCGCTGCGTCCCGACGTGGTGCTGATGAGCACCACGCGCGGACATCTCTCGTGGAAAAAGGTCACCCTGCAGAGCTGGCTGGCAGCGATCGATGAAGCTGAGCAGCACCCGCTCGATCTGCGTCAGCAGCCGCTGTTCTGATTACAGCGTTTTCGTCAGATAGTGGCGCTGGTGGTGGCGTGGATAGTTATCCAGGCTGAAACGCAGCGTATAGCCAAGCTTTTCATAAAACGGTCGCGCCTGAAAACTGGCGGTATCCACCTGGGCAAAGCGGCAGCCGCGATCCCGCGCCTCCTGCTCGGCGGCCTGAATCAGCGCGCTGCCCGCCCCCTGCCCGCGCAGCGCCTCACTGACCCACAGCATATCAATCCGCAGCCAGTTTCCGGCCGTTGACCCGGTCAGACCCGCCAGCTTTTTGCCCTGCTCATCACGGATGAAGACGCCAATTGAGCGGATCTCATCCACATTAATAAACTTACGGTTGAAGGCGGTCAGACCCAGTCTGACCTCATCCAGATCCTGTGCGGTAACCGTGTCGGTAATTTCAGGTTTCATCGTGGCTTCCGGTGTCAGGTGTCAGAGCGCGCTCTGTCGTCGTAGCGCTCAAGCGTCAGCGCATCCACATCGCGTTTTTCACTGCGGCTGCAGGGCAGCAGTTTATCGCTACCGCGATAAACAAAGAAGGTCGCCTGGGTGCGCTGATTCACAATCAGCTGATCGCCATTGCGAAAGCGGGTAATCGCCACTTTGTCGCCCGCCTCCAGGCGGGTACGCTGCTGGCCTGCGGCAATCTGGAAGTGTCCGGGAGGCCACATCAGGGTGGATAATCCATATTCGGCGCGTGAAATGGTCATGGTCGCCCGACCGGGACAGGTGAGCTGAAATTCAGTTTCGCTCCATGCGGGCGCGACGTGGCAGGCCATCAGGCCCAGAGCAATCAATGCTGCCTTCATGCTGTGTCTCCACTGAAGAGGATTTCTACAGGAATGAATAGCTTAACATATCCCTGCCCCCTGATGAGGCACAGGCGCGTCGGGAACAAGACCACGAAAAGATAGAATCGGGGTGAGAAAAAGCGGAAAGTTGAGAAAAGATAAAGTAATCCGGTCAGCATATCGGCGCCGCATGCTGACCGGATAACGGTTATTCGGCGGCAACCTCTGCGGCCACCAGCATCAGCGCCAGCCCGGCATTCTCGCTGTCATACGCCTGCATCGCTGCGCGAATACGCTCGGAGCAGGCAACGACCTGTTGCTTCTTATCGGCATCTAACTGGTCAATCGCGTGGCGAATAATCATTAGACTGGCTTCTTCTTCTTTCATCATTTATCCCTGGATTTGCCTAAGTGGTGCGCAAAGGAGCCAAGAATACCGTTTATTGATAAGCAAAGTCACCCTTTTACATTCCTGTTGCTTAACGATTAAACAAATCGCAAACAGGAAGCGCAGCGGAAACTGCTATGATTAACAAAATGATGGCCTGGCAGAAGAGACGCCACGCCACGACACGCCCAGGGATTGAAGCAGGTAGAAAATCATGATGCGACTCAGCATTTTTATCCTCATCACCATACTGACTGGATGTTCATCTGGCCCGAAAGGGGTCAACTGTCCGGGTGAGGTTTCGACAATTTATGGTCAGCCGATGGGGCAAACGCAGGGACGGATTTTTGATCTGGTCAGCGCCTTCACCGTGACCCGGGATGACGTCAGCGTGGAGAGTGGGCCGCTGCAGTCGCTGGATCGCTTTAAATATGTCCCCTCCGCAGTGACGCGGGAAGGCTACTATGCGCAGCGCCTCTCTGATAAGCAGTTCCGGCTGATCAATCCCTACCAGGATACCCAGATTACCTGGACCTGTCCGTAAGGGGTGAATCCTGCTGCCAGATGGTTTATTGTCAGGAAACGTCAAGCAGCAGGTTTCCCCGATGGAAAAGCGTCTGGATAACAACGGTTATATCGATTTCCCCTTTCCGGCCACCCGCAATGCGGATGGCTCCGTCAATCCGTGCGGTATTGATTTAACGCTGGAAACCAGCCGGCTGGAGGAGATTGCGGTCCTGAACCGCTCAGAAAACCTGCGCCGACTGGTCGAAGAGGTCAATCTGCAGGAGGGGCTGTTTATGACGCTCGCCTGCGACTGGCAGCAGCAGGCCGATGCGGTCTGCGGCTTTATCGATGTGGCCTTTCGTCCCGATCTGCCGCAGCACGGTCACGACGAGGCACTGGCGCTGGAAGCGCATTTCATTCGCTACCTGGCCGGGCAGGAGAAGCAGCATAAGCTGCCTGCTGAAACGCTGGTAAATTATGCCCGCTCGGTGCTCGACTGGAGCTGGTCGCCTCTTCGCCAGCGTCAGCGCGACTATGAAAAGATCACCGTTCAGTTCTATTGTCCGCAGGCTGACGACGCCGAATGGTGTTTCGATCACCTGCGTCATTTCCTGGTGAGCGTTTATCCGGCCTGCGTCACGGCCCGCTCACGCTGATCCCCCTGGCATCCGGAGTCGCTATGCGTTCTGCTGCACTGTCTGCTGTTACCCTCTTCTGTTCGCTCTTTTTCGCCACGTCTGCCCTGGCCGATCGCTGCCAGCAAATTCGCGCCGGTCTTGATATCGGTTCCGGCACCACCAAAATCGCGGTGGCCCGCGTCAATGTCTGCCAGTCGCGCATTGAAAAAGTGCTCTATCAGGATCAGCGCGCCGTCGCCTGGAACGATGCGCTGGCACATGCTCCGGACAATCAGCTCACGCCGGCGATCGCCCGCCAGGGCGCCGCGGCGCTGCAGCAGCTTCTGGCCCATGCTCAGCGCTTTCATCCTCAGCGTATCAGCGGCGTGGCGACCGCCGTGTTTCGCAACGCCCGCAATGGCCAG
Source organism: Pantoea sp. M_10 (assembly GCF_008631515.1). NCBI lineage: Bacteria > Pseudomonadati > Pseudomonadota > Gammaproteobacteria > Enterobacterales > Erwiniaceae > Pantoea > Pantoea sp. M_10. The sequence goes on from NZ_VWUL01000001.1 coordinate 708,868, forward strand.
GCGGTCATTGACGATCTGCAGCGGCAGACCGGGGCGCAAATCAGCCTGATCTCACAGCAGCAGGAGGCGAAGCTCGGCTTCCTCTCCGCCAGAGCCGCGCTGAACGATCCCGCGATCCGTGATGAGCAGTTGCTGGTCTGGGATATTGGCGGCGGATCGATGCAGATGACCGCCTGGCGACAGCAGGCCGGTCAGCCGGTGGCCGATATCTATCAGGGAAAGCTGGCTTCCGTGACGCTGAAAAACTTTATCCTGCGCGTGCTGAAGAACAGCCCGGATGCCCCGTCACCCAACCCGATTGGCTCCTGGCGGCAGTCCGTGCTGCGCTTCGTGCAGTTTTATGCCACTAACGAGGTCAGCTCGCAGATCAAACAAGATGTGGCGGGTCGCCGGGTCATCGGTATTGGTGGTGTGCACGGGTTCTCCATCCGCAATCAGTTACCGGGCAGACCCCATCACTACACCCTGGCAGCATTGCGTCAGCTCTCTCAGCAGCAGGTCTGGAAGGGTGACAGTGAACTGTCAGGCGACTATCGCGCCACGGACGTCAGCAATCTGTTGCTGGTTGAAGGCTATATGGAGGCGCTGAAAATCAACGAGGTGACGATCGTGGAGGCCAGTCTGCTCCAGGGCGTGCTGTTGCAATAGCCCTGTCTCTGCCCTGCTTCGCCTCCGGCTGAGCCGCTGACACCGCGCCATTAACAGCCGGACATAATTTTTTAGCCTCTGATTTGCCTCTGACGGAGCAGGATTCACTATCTTTGCTACGCTTTGAGTGTCTCACTTAAAACCAAGGAGCAACAGATGTCAGGAAAAATCGAAGATAAAGTAAAAGAAGCCGCTGGCGCAGTTCAGGAACAATGGGGCGCAGCAACCGGCTCTTCTGAGCATCAGGCTAAAGGCGCCGCGCGCCGTTATGCCAACCAGGCAAGCTACGCGGCACGCGATGCTGCTGACTGCATCAAGGATCAGGTTCAGTCTAATCCTGTTGCGGGTCTGGCTGTTGCGGCAGGCGTGGGTGTTGTCCTCGGCTTTCTGCTGGGCCGCAAGTAATCCTGCAGAACGTCAGCAGAACGGAAGCCGGTGGCTTCCGTTTTTTTTTCGCTCACAGCGACGTGCCGCTGAGAAACATCTGAAAAATAACCCTTTTCAGGCCAGATCGCGGTCAGTCACTATGATTAAGTGAGCTTCCCTTTTTCTGACAACATCAAGGTGACCTTATGAAAACAATTCCTGCCCTGCTGCTCGTTGCAGCGACGCTGACCTCTCTGGCGGGCTGCTCACACCAGAGCAGTGCGATTAAAGAAGATGGACGTCCTCATGCGCCAAGCGGTCAGTCATCACCAGGCGGCACGCTCGGCTCCGGCCCGGTGGGTCAGCCTCAGTCCTGATTCCCGGCCCCGGCTCTGACGCCGGGGTCTGTTTTTAGTGCGCGGCATTAACCGATAGCGCGCATAAAATAATGTCACTCATTGTTATCCTGCTATTAGTTATTACTGCAATTAACATCACATGCAAAATAAAATAATTTTTTAAGATTCATCCCAGTCCTTTTCAATAAACCCCTACTCTCTTTACGCAATCCTGTAAATACACCCTGTATAAACAACACAGAAATTGTGGAAACAATTTAAACAGTTCCTCTACAGCGTTTAAAAAAACATTTCCGCAATGAACTTTCTCGCTGAAACTATTCTCTAATCACGCATAATGATTTTTTGTTTAATATAATTGCTACGTGAAAGAGAATTGAGACGTGAAGAAAAAAAAGATTTATCTGATAGACCGCCTTTTAACGCTTTATTCTCGATTTTCCGGCAGAAGACAACCGCAGGCCCTGCAGCAGCTGAACCCGGAGACCGTGGTCATCTATTCCACCACCGCGCTGGGCGATTTCCTGATGAATACGCCCGCTATCTGGAGCCTGAAAAAACGCTTTCCTGCCAGTAAATTTATTCTGGTCTCCAGCCTGAAAAATAAGGATCTCGTCAGCCGCTATCCCTGGTTCGATAAGATTTATATCTGGGATAACAAACTGGCAAATTTTCTGCCGTTATTTTTCAAACTGCGTCGCCATAAACCAGAACTGTCCGTCATATTACACGCGCATTTCCCCTACGATATTATGAGCTCGGTACTGACCGGCAGTCAGGCTATTTTACGCGACCATTACGGCAGCGAATCGCCGGTACTGAATAAATATCTCGACCACTATTCGGGTTATTTCGACGACCACACCATCAAGCGTAAGCTGAAATTAATTGAAGCACTGGGCGCAGAGACGCAGCAGACCCGGATGCATCTGCCAGAGCTGAATAGCAGTGCCACGGCAAACGCGTCGCATCGCCGCATCGGGTTTCAGCTGGGGGCATCGAAAGATATCCGCCGCTGGCCGCTGGAGTCGTTCAGTCAGCTGGCCACCGCCCTGCTTGCGCGCTGGCCTGACAGTGAAATCGTTGTGACCGGTACAGCGGCTGAGCAATCGCTTGAGCAGGCGTTTATCGCCAGCCTGCCGCCGCACTGCCGGAAAAATGTGACGCCAATGGCGGGCAAAACAAATCTCAGTGGCCTGATTACCCTGATCCGCTCGCTGGATCTGCTGGTCACCGGCGATACCGGCCCGCTGCACATCGCCGTGGCGGCGCAGACCCCGACCGTCAGCCTCTTCTCCACCGCTAATCCACGCTATACCGGCCCCTGTCAGGACAGCGATCGCCACATTATCATTCACCGTCCGGATAAGACGGCGACGCAGCATCCCATGGCGTCGATTAAGGCGGAAGAGGTTGAGCAGGCCGTGGCGCAACTGGTGGGATAATGAACCGCTTATCTACCGCCATTATTACGCTGATTGAATATCATAATCAGCCGACCCCGCTGGGCTGGTTCCGCAGAGTGGACCGGCCGGGTTTTCACCTGCAACAGCTTCCGCTGAATGAGGTGGAATTTGCGCTGCTGATGAGCGACTTTTTTCTCACGTTTAACGTCAGCGCCGACCATTATGATGAGTCCCGCTATTTTCCGGCAGTGCAACGGCGACGCTTGGCTTTCACTCCCGGATTCAGAGCCGGCGCTGAACCGGCTTACCGCCCTGTCACCGTCGCGATGCTGTCTGAGGCGGCCAGCCGGGGATGCTGGCCTGAAGAGGATGACTGAATCAGGGTATGGACAACGGCGTCATAGACTTCACAGCTGTTCAGCGCGTTAACATTCCGTGACGCGGGCTGCAGCACCTGATAATTCACCTGCCAGGGATGCCAGCACGCCGGGTCGCTGTCGCCGAACAGCGCCACCACCGGCAATCCCAGCGCCGCACCGATGTGCATCGCCCCGCCATCACTGCTCACGAGCCCCTGACATAACGACATCGCCGCGATCAGTTGCGGCAGGCTGGTTGTTGACACCGCTCTGATTGGCAGGTGCGGACAGAGCGCCATGATGTCTGCGGCTTTTTCATCATCACCCGGATGACGCGGATTATCGCGACTGCCGGGTGACCACAGCAGCATGATCTGGCAGGGGTGGTGAGCGGCAATCTTCTCAGCCAGTCCGGCAAAACGTGTCGCTTCCCACTGCTGGCTCGGCTTACGGGCGCTGATTTGCAGCGCATACACCGGGAGGCCGGCATCAATTGCGTAAGTGTCGCGCAGGCTGGCGGCAAGAGCGGCGTCAGGCCGCAGCGTCAGTCTGCCCGGTCTGTTTTCACGGAGATTGAAGGGGCGTCCCAGGCTGAACAGCGTTTCGCTGATATGGCACGGCGACGGGTCGGGCGGTGGCAGCAGGTCGGTAATCAGAGAATGCGACTGCTCCCCCAGGGCGATGACTCTTGCCGGACGCAGGCTCTTTACCCATTTCAGGCCATGCTGATCCCAGCGGCTTTTCGCCAGTATCACCACCTCATAGCGTTGCTTTTTCAGGGTCAGCATCAGCTTCAGCCGCTGCAACAGGCAGGTCACTCTTCCCTGCCCTGACTCCCGGTGATGCAGTTTGGTGTAAAAGAAGAGCTGCCGGATGTCGGGGTTATGCGCCAGCACAGGGGCGGCGTAGTTGTTCGTCAGTACATCGACCTGATACTGTCCCGACTGCGCCAGCGCACTGATGAGCGGCGTGGTCAGTAACGTGTCGCCAATATTATCCCTGCAAATAATTAAAACCCGCATGTCTGACATCCTCTGCGCACAGTCTGTGCTGGCTGGCTAAAAATAAGACGTCCCCGTTAACGCTCGTGGAATGCTAACGTAACGGTACAGTCAGCTGATTAGTCAGCGAAGTGTCAGATTGGTTCAACAGTTGCCTATTGTTAAAACATGAGGCCGGGCAGAGCGGACGAATACGCTTAACGGGTTTGGGCAGTTAGCCGGATTCCGGCAGGGAGAGCGTCAGGATCATTCGGCCCGGCACAGAGTATGCCGGGCACGCAGTTTTCAGGACGGGATTAATGGAGCCTGTCGTCTAACAACTCAAGGGCGACCCGATAAATCAGCCCAGGCTGGGCATCGGGTAACATCCGCTTGATTTTCTCCTCCAGGGCGCGGTTCGTGACGGCCTGATTATCCGCCAGTAATTCCAGCACAGCCTGACCGAACATCAGGCGACAGATATAAATCGCGTCTTTGGTATATTTTGCGTCCATAAATCCTCCTTATGAATGAGTGTTTACAGTAACGGGATTCAGACGCTGAAGAATGGCCGATGCAGGGGCGCTGCCTTTTTTTGCAGTGGCATCAGACAATCCGATTTGCAGAAATATTAAAACGCGATGATGTTACTAAAGGGTCAGGTGGGGCGGAGAAAGAGAAAAGCGCGGAACGCGGGCACAAAAAAGCCGGCACAGAGCATGACCCTGTGCCGGCCGCATCAGACATTACATATTTTCGATGATCGCGTCACCAAACTCTGAACATTTCAGCAGTTTAGCTCCATCCATCAGACGTTCGAAATCGTAAGTCACGGTCTTGTTAGCGATAGCGCCTTCAACACCTTTAACAATCAGGTCAGCCGCTTCGAACCACTCCAGGTGGCGCAGCATCATCTCTGCCGACAGGATCACGGAACCTGGGTTCACTTTATCCTGGCCTGCATACTTCGGCGCAGTGCCGTGCGTGGCTTCAAACAGCGCACACTCGTCACCGATGTTGGCGCCAGGTGCGATACCGATCCCCCCCACCTGAGCCGCCAGGGCGTCAGAGATGTAGTCACCGTTCAGGTTCATACAGGCGATAACGTCATATTCAGCCGGACGCAGCAGGATCTGCTGCAGGAACGCATCCGCGATCACATCTTTAACGATGATCTCTTTGCCGGTGTTCGGGTTTTTGAACTTCATCCACGGGCCGCCGTCGATCAGCTCGCCGCCGAACTCTTCTTTCACTAACTGGTATCCCCAGTCTTTGAAAGAGCCTTCGGTGAACTTCATGATGTTGCCTTTGTGAACCAGGGTCAGTGAATCACGATCGTTGGTGATAGTGTATTCCACTGCCGCACGCACCAGACGCTTGGTTCCCTCTTCGGAGCATGGCTTAACGCCGATACCGCACTGCTCAGGGAAGCGGATTTTCTTCACGCCCATCTCTTCGCGCAGGAACTTGATCACTTTGTCCGCTTCGGCAGAGCCCGCTTTCCACTCGATACCCGCATAGATATCTTCGGAGTTTTCACGGAAGATTACCATGTCGGTCTCTTCAGGACGTTTAACCGGGCTTGGCGTGCCTTTGTAGTAACGAACCGGACGCAGGCAGACGTAGAGGTCAAGCTCCTGACGCAGGGCCACGTTCAGTGAACGAATACCGCCGCCGACCGGGGTGGTCAGTGGACCTTTGATCGCAACGCGATATTCTTTGATTAAATCGAGGGTTTCCTGAGGCAGCCAGACGTCCTGGCCGTAGAGTTCGACTGATTTCTCACCGGTGTAAATCTCCATCCAGGAGATTTTACGCTCGCCGTTGTAGGCTTTCTTCACCGCCGCGTCGACCACTTTCAGCATGACCGGGGAAACATCAACACCGATACCGTCACCCTCGATGTAAGGAATGATCGGATTGTTTGGCACTGTCAGCTTGCCCTGATTCAGGGTGATTTTTTGACCTTCCGCCGGAACAACTACTTTGCTTTCCATTAACCTCTCCTGGGCGTTTGTTAATGATTTGTAAGATGCGCGTCAATACTACTTGAATATTTCCGCCACGCCAATCACCGCAATTTCACGTTATAATGCGCCGAATGTTTCTGACTGCAAAGCCCATGCGAAAAACTTCTCAACGAATTCACCAGGATAAACGATTCAGCCGTCCGGCGCGTGATGCGCGACGTACGCCTGCCCGCCCTGCGGCCCCGCGCCGCGTGATTATCTTTAACAAACCCTTCGACGTTCTGCCGCAGTTTACGGATGAAGCGGGCCGCCGCACCCTGAAGGATTTTGTTACTGTTGCCGGAGTCTATGCCGCAGGCCGCCTCGATCGTGACAGTGAAGGCCTGATGGTGCTGACCAACGACGGCGCCCTGCAGGCCGCGCTGACTCAGCCCGGCAAACGCACCGGCAAAATCTACTACGTGCAGGTCGAAGGCGCGCCACAGGAGGCGGATCTGCAGCCGCTGCGGGATGGGGTTAATCTGAAAGATGGTCCGACCCTGCCCGCTGGCGTGGAAAAAGTCGATGAACCCGAATGGCTCTGGCCACGCCAGCCGCCGATCCGCGAGCGTAAAAACATTCCGACGCAGTGGCTGAAGGTCACGCTGTATGAGGGGCGTAATCGTCAGGTTCGCCGCATGACCGCCCACATCGGCTTTCCTACCCTGCGCCTGATTCGCTATGCCATGGGTCACTACAGCCTCGACGATCTGGCCCCCGGAGCGTGGCGGGAGATCAGCACAGCCCCTGTCTGACAACCGAACTTTCATAACCTCAGGTTAACAATTGCGGAGAAGGGATGTTTAAACCTCATGTTACGGTCGCCTGTCTGGTTCAGGCGGAAGGTGAGCTGCTGGTGGTGGAAGAGACCATCAACGGACGCGCCACCTGGAACCAGCCAGCCGGCCATCTGGAAGCGGATGAAACGCTGCATGAAGCCGCGGCGCGTGAACTCTATGAAGAGACCGGCATCGTGGCGCAGATGGACTATTTCATTGCGATTAACCAGTGGATAGCCCCCGACACCACGCCTTTTGTGCGTTTTCTGTTTGGGGTCGATCTGCCGGAAAAAGTGGTGACGGAGCCGCAGGACAGCGACATCGACTGCTGCTGGTGGCTGCCGCCAGCGCAGATTCTCACGGCTTCTAACCTGCGTTCGCCGCTGGTGGCGGAGAGCGTCCGCCTGTGGCAACAGGGCACGCGCTACCCGCTTCATCTGGTCAGCCCGTTCCGGTGGCCGTTTCACGAGGGTGCGCGTCTGCCTTCTGCATGATAGAATGCGCCGCCTGTTTTTTTATCGTAATGCGAGCGTGTCATGTCTGACAACAGCCAGAAAAAAGTGATCGTCGGTATGTCCGGCGGCGTCGATTCTTCCGTTTCCGCCTGGTTACTGCAGCAGCAGGGTTACCAGGTTGAAGGCCTGTTCATGAAGAACTGGGAGGAGGACGATGGCGAGGAGTATTGTACCGCCGCGGACGATCTGGCGGATGCGCAAGCGGTGTGCGACAAGCTGGGTATGAAGCTGCACAAGGTTAACTTTGCCGCGGAATACTGGGATAACGTCTTCGAGCATTTCCTCGAAGAGTATAAAGCGGGCCGCACCCCTAACCCCGATATTCTCTGTAACAAAGAGATCAAATTCAAAGCGTTCCTGGAGTTCGCGGCTGAGGATCTCGGCGCTGACTTTATCGCTACCGGTCACTATGTGCGCCGTCAGGATGTCGCTGGCCAGAGCCAGCTGCTGCGCGGCCTGGATGGCAACAAAGATCAGAGCTACTTCCTCTACACCCTGAGCCACCAGCAGATTGCGCAGAGCCTGTTCCCGGTCGGCGAGCTGGAAAAGCCGGAAGTGCGCCGCATCGCTGAAGAGCTGGACCTGATTACCGCGAAGAAGAAAGATTCGACCGGCATCTGCTTTATCGGCGAACGTAAATTCCGCGACTTCCTGGCACGCTATCTGCCGGCCCAGCCAGGCGAGATTGAAACCACTGACGGTCAGATCGTCGGTGAGCACCAGGGGCTGATGTACCACACCCTGGGACAGCGCAAAGGCCTGGGTATCGGTGGCCTGAAAGAGAGCAAAGATGATCCCTGGTATGTGGTCGACAAAGATGTGGCGCGAAACCGCCTGATTGTCGCTCAGGGCGGCGATCATCCGCGTCTGATGTCTGTGGGACTGATTGCGCAGCAGCTGCACTGGGTCGATCGTCAGCCGATCACCACCCCGCTTCGCTGCACCGTAAAAACCCGTTATCGTCAGAACGATATCCCCTGTGAGATTATTCCTCACGGTGACGATCGGATTGAAGTGCGCTTCGATGAGCCGGTTGCTGCGGTGACGCCCGGCCAGTCTGCGGTCTTTTATCTTGGCGATGTCTGCCTCGGTGGCGGTATTATCGAACAGCGTCTGCCTTTCGTGACAGAGTAAGCGGGCGCAGCCCCTATTGATGACGCGTAAACAGGAGTAACCGTGGCGAAAAATTATCAGGAAATTACGCTGGCGCTGGCGGGCATCTGTCAGTCCGCGCATCTGGTGCAGCAGCTGGCTCAGCAGGGTCACTGCCAGCCAGAGGCGCTGACCGTTTCGCTGCGCAGCGTGCTGGATCTCAATCCTGACTCCACGCTGGCCGTGTTTGGCAACAATGAAGCCAACCTGCGTCTCGGACTGGAAACCCTGATGGCGGTGCTGAACAGCAGCAGTCGCCAGGGTGCCGGTGCCGAACTGACCCGTTACACCCTGAGCATGATGGTGCTGGAACGTAAACTCAGCGCCAGTAAGTCTGCCATGGCAACTCTGGCGCAGCGCATCAGTCAGCTGGATCGCCAGCTGGCGCATTATGAGCTGGAATCCGATACCATTCTCAGCGCCATGGCGGGCATCTATGTCGATGTCATCAGCCCGCTTGGCCCGCGGATTCAGGTGACCGGTTCACCTGCCGTGCTGCAGAACAGCCAGGTTCAGAGTAAAGTGCGCGCCACCCTGCTGGCCGGTATCCGCGCGGCGGTGCTCTGGCAGCAGGTCGGTGGTGGCCGACTGCAACTGATGTTCTCGCGTCAGCGTTTGCTGCGTGAAGCAAAAACCCTCTTATCCCGGCTGCCACTGACCTACTAAGTCGGTGTGGCCAAACACTGCTAAATGATTCAGGAGTTGCACTGATGGAATTATCCTCTCTGACCGCCGTCTCACCTGTCGATGGTCGTTACGGCGACAAAGTCAGCCCGCTGCGTGCGATTTTCAGCGAATTTGGTCTGCTGAAATTCCGCGTTGAGGTTGAAGTTCGCTGGTTACAAAAACTGGCCGCGACCGCAGAGATCAAGGAAGTTCCTGCATTTGACGCTGACGCAAACGCTTTCCTTGATGCGATTGTCGCCGGTTTTTCCGAAGAAGATGCCGCGCGCATCAAAACCATCGAACGCACCACCAACCACGATGTGAAAGCGGTCGAGTACTTCCTGAAAGAAAAAGTCGCCGACACGCCTGCGCTGCACGCCGTCTCTGAATTTATCCACTTCGCCTGCACCTCGGAAGATATCAACAACCTGTCGCACGCGCTGATGCTGGAAACAGCCCGCCGTGACGTGCTGCTGCCTTACTGGGAACAGTTGATCGGTGCGGTGAAGGGTCTGGCCAGCGAATACCGTGATATTCCGCTGCTCTCCCGCACCCACGGCCAGCCGGCAACGCCGTCAACCATGGGTAAAGAGATGGCAAACGTGGCGTACCGCCTTGAGCGTCAGTTACGTCAGCTGAAGCAGATCGAAGTGCTGGGCAAAATCAACGGCGCAGTGGGCAACTACAACGCCCACATTGCTGCCTACCCGGAAGTGGACTGGCACGCGCTGAGCGAGGATTTTGTCACCTCGCTGGGGATCACCTGGAACCCCTACACCACGCAGATCGAGCCGCACGACTATATCGCCGAGATGTTCGACTGCATCGCCCGCTTTAACACCATCCTGATCGACTTTGATCGCGATATCTGGGGCTACGTGGCGCTGAACCATTTCAAACAGAAAACCATTGCGGGCGAGATTGGCTCGTCAACGATGCCGCATAAGGTCAACCCGATCGACTTCGAAAACTCCGAAGGCAACCTGGGTCTGGCGAATGCGGTCATGCAGCATCTGGCCAGCAAACTGCCGGTGTCGCGCTGGCAGCGTGACCTGACCGACTCTACCGTGCTGCGTAATCTTGGCGTCGGCGTCGGTTATGCGCTGATCGCCTATCAGGCGACGCTGAAAGGCATCTCTAAACTGGAAGTGAACCGCGAGCGTCTGCTGGACGAACTGGATCACAACTGGGAAGTGCTGGCGGAGCCGATCCAGACGGTGATGCGCCGTTACGGTATCGAGAAGCCTTATGAGAAGCTGAAAGAGCTGACGCGCGGCAAACGCGTGGATGCCGCCGGTATGCAGGCCTTTATCGACAGCCTGGCGCTGCCGGAAGAGGAAAAAGTGCGTCTGAAGCAGATGACGCCAGCAAACTATATCGGTCGCGCTGTCCGGATGGTTGACGATCTGAAATAATGCCCGCCGCAGACCGGCTCACTCCGGTCTGCGTTAACATCCTGTTTAATACATTTCGCGTATACTTTCTGCAGATTGACTCAAACAGAGTGTAAGGAATTTCTATGCGTGTTCTGGTTGTTGAAGACAATGCCCTGCTGCGCCATCATCTCGCCGTCCAGTTACGTGACATGGGCCATCAGGTCGATGCCGCCGAAGACGCCAAAGAAGCCGACTATTTCCTTCGGGAACATCTGCCCGATATCGCGCTGGTGGACCTCGGCCTGCCGGATGAAGATGGCATGTCGCTGATCCGTCGCTGGCGCGGCGACGCCGTGCGCCAGCCCATTCTGGTGCTGACAGCCCGCGAAGGGTGGCAGGCCAAAGTCGAAGCGCTGGAAGCCGGTGCCGACGACTACGTGACCAAACCGTTTCATATCGAAGAGGTGGCCGCCCGGCTGCAGGCGCTGATGCGCCGCAACAGTGGTCACGCCTCGCAGATTATCGATATGGCCCCCTTTCAGGTCGATCTCTCCCGCCGGGAGCTGACCGTCAATGAACAGCCGGTGAAGCTCACCGCCTTTGAGTACACCATCGTCGAGACGCTGATTCGTAACGCGGGCAAGGTGGTCAGCAAAGATTCGCTGATGCTCCAGCTCTACCCGGATGCGGAACTGCGTGAAAGCCACACCATCGACGTACTGATGGGCCGCCTGCGCAAAAAGATTCTAGCGCTGCACCCCACTGACGTGATCGCCACCGTGCGTGGCCAGGGTTACCGCTTTGATCTCTGACCATGTCCTGGTTTAATCGTTATCGCCCGATTTCGCTGCGCGCCCGCTTTCTGCTGGCCTCCGCAGCGATTGTTCTGTTTCTCTCCCTCTCTTACGGCATGGTCGCGGTGATTGGCTATGTGGTGAGCTTTGATAAAAACACCTATCGCGTCATGCGTGGTGAGAGCAACCTCTTCTTTACGCTGGCGCAATGGCATGACAACAAGCTCACCATCGCTCAGCCGGAGCGGATGACGCTCAACTTCCCGACGCTGGTGTTTATCTACGACGAGCGCGGCAAGCTGCTGTGGCAGCAGCGCGACGTTCCGGATATCCGCAAAAAGATCCGCCATGAATGGCTGCTGAAGCCCGATTTTTACGAGATTGACACCAGCAACCGCACCAGCATGCTGGCGATGGGGAACAACCTGAATGCGCAGCGACGCCTCAACGACTGGGATAACGACAGCAACGATACCTTTACCCACTCGGTGGCTGTCAACCGTTACGATGCCACCACCAATCTGCCTGCGCTCACCATCGTGGTGGTCGACTCGATCCCGCAGGAGCTTCAGCACTCGGACGTGGTCTGGTCGTGGTTCAGCTACGTGCTGGCCGCCAACCTGATCCTGATTGTTCCGTTGCTGTGGCTGGCCGCGCACTGGAGTCTGCGACCAATCGGTGCGCTGACTCAGCAGGTGCGTGAACTGGAGACCAGTCAGCGCGAAAACCTGGACGACAATCCCCCACAGGAGCTGCGCAGCCTGGTGCGCAATCTCAATCTGCTGCTGACCAATGAGCGGCAGCGTTATACCCGCTATCGCACCACCCTCTCTGACCTGACCCACAGCCTGAAAACGCCGCTGGCCGTATTGCAGAGTACGCTGCGCTCGCTGCGCAACGGCAAAGAGCTGACGGTGGAAGAGGCAGAACCGGTGATGCTGGAGCAGATCAGTCGTATCTCGCAGCAGGTCGGATATTACCTGCACCGCGCCAGTATGCAGGCCGATCACAATCCGCTGCAGCGCGATCTGCATTCGGTCTCTGGCCTGCTCGACAGCCTCTGTTCGGCCCTGAATAAAGTCTATCAGCGTAAGGGCGTGGCGATTACCCTGGATATCTCCCCGGAGCTGACCTTTGTGGGTGACCAGAATGACTTTATGGAAGTGCTGGGTAACGTGCTCGATAACGCCTGCAAATATTGCCTGGAATTTATCGAAGTGAGCGCGTTTCAGAGCGACAAGGCGCTGCATCTCTATATCGATGACGATGGCCCGGGCATCCCTGAAAGCAAGCGCGACCTGGTGTTTGTTCGCGGACAGCGGGCCGATACGCTGCGTCCCGGCCAGGGATTAGGTCTGGCCGTGGTGCGCGACATTCTTGAGCAGTATGAAGGTAACGTCATCGCCTCCGGCAGTGCACTCGGCGGAACCCGCATGGAAGTGATCTTTCAGCGGCAGGAAGTCGAACATCGCCGCGAGTAGAAAAGCCGCCGGGCTGTTATACTTGCTGGCATTTACAGCCCTAAGCGGAACTCTTTTATGGACTATCAGCTCGATCTTAACTGGCCCGATTTTATTCAGCGCTACTGGCAGAAACGCCCGGTGGTGCTGAAGCGTGGCTTTAAAGACTTTGTCGATCCGATTTCACCGGATGAACTGGCCGGACTGGCGATGGAAAACGAGGTGGATAGCCGCCTTGTCAGTCATCAGGATGGCAAATGGCAGGTCAGCCACGGCCCGTTTGAGAGCTACGATCACCTGGGCGAGAACAACTGGTCGCTGCTGGTACAGGCGGTCAATCACTGGCACGAACCCTCTGCTGCGCTGATGCGCCCTTTCCGTTTCCTGCCTGACTGGCGCATTGATGACCTGATGGTGTCGTTTGCTGTGCCTGGCGGCGGCGTCGGCCCCCATTTTGATCAGTACGATGTCTTTATTATTCAGGGAACCGGTCGCCGTCGCTGGCGCGTCGGTGAAAAAGTGCCGATGAAGCAGCACTGCCCGCATCCCGATCTGCTGCAGGTTGAGCCGTTCGACGCCATCATTGATGAAGAGCTGGAGCCGGGGGATATCCTCTATATTCCACCAGGATTCCCGCACGAAGGCTATTCGCTGGAGAACGCCCTGAACTACTCTGTCGGTTTCCGTGCCCCCAGTGGCCGCGAGCTCATCAGCGGCTTCGCGGATTATGCTCTGGCGAATGAGCTGGGCAGCCTGCGCTTCAGCGACCCGGATGTCCCGGCGCGCGAATGCCCGTCGCAGATCCTGCCGCAGGAGATTGAAGGTGTGCGTCAGCTGATGCTGGATGTCGTTAACCAGCCGGAGCATTTCGCGCACTGGTTTGGCGAATTTATTTCGCAGTCGCGCCATGAGCTTGATGTGGCGCCGCCGGAGCCGCCTTATCAGCCTGATGAAATTTATGATGCGCTGCAGCAGGGCGATGCCCTGAGCCGCCTGGGCGGCCTGCGTGTATTAACGGTTGGCGATGCGGTGTATGTCAACGGTGAGCGGGTCGAGTGTTCACGCCCTGAGGTGATGGCGGTGCTGGCGCATCACTCCCGCATCACGCTGGATGATCTGGGCGATGCGCTGGATGATCCGGCAGTGCTGGCGCAGATCGCCGGTCTGGTGAATGCCGGGTACTGGTATTTTGGTGACGAATAACCGGTAGGCCGCTTCCGCAATCAGGCTCTCTGCCCCTCAGGTCAGAGAGCCTTCTCTCATTATCCCTTCTTCTGCGCCGCCAGTTCTGACAGACGCACAATCACTTCCACCGTTTTCGCCATGATGTTCAGCGAGGCGAACTCGTGCTTGCCGTGATAGTTGTAGCCCCCGGTAAAGATGTTCGGACAGGGCAACCCTTTCCACGACAGCGACGACCCATCGGTGCCGCCGCGAATCGGTTTCACCACCGGTTCAATGCCGCAGTCACGCATCGCCTGCAGGGCCAGGTCAATGATATGCGGGAACGGCTCGACCTTTTCACGCATGTTGCGATAGCTGTTGGTGATCTCAACGGTGACGGAGCAGTCAGGATGCAGGGTTTTGTTGATCTCCGCAGCGATCTGCAGCAGCGTCTGTTTCCGCTGTTCAAAACTTTCCGTCTCAAAGTCACGGATAATATAGAGCATCTCGGCGTGCTCGACGCTGCCCTTGATCTGATGCAGATGGTAGAAGCCCTCGTAGCCGTCGGTAAACTGCGGTTTCTCACGGGCCGGTACTGCCGCGTGGAACTGATTTGCCAGCTCCAGCGCATTCACCATCACCCCTTTGGCGGAGCCAGGGTGGACGTTGTTGCCGACGATGCGGACCGTGGCCGAGGCGGCATTAAAGTTCTCATATTCGAACTCACCCAGATCGCTGCCATCAATGGTGTAGGCCCAGTCGGCGGCAAAGCCTTCCACATCAAAGTGAGAGGTGCCGCGTCCGATCTCTTCGTCAGGCGTAAAGGCCACGCGGATCGCCCCGTGCGGCGTATCACTCGCCGCCAGCTGCGCCATCGCCGTCATGATCTCTGCAATGCCCGCTTTGTCATCCGCACCGAGCAGGGTTTTGCCGTCGGTGGTAATCAGCGTATGACCGATTAATTTGTGCAGCACCGGGAACATGACCGGCGACAGGATCTCATTGCCGCTTCCCAGCGCGATGTCACCGCCGCGATAGTTTTCAATGATCTGGGGATTCACATGCTTCGCCGTGAAATCAGGCGACGTATCCATGTGGGAGATGAAACCGATGACCGGGGTGGGCCAGTCGACATTGGCAGGCAGCGTGCCCATAACACAGCAGTGATCGCTTAAGGTGACATCGACAAATCCCAGCGCCAGCAGCTCTTCCTGCAGCTGCCGTGCCAGCGTCCACTGCCCTTCGCTGCTGGGCACCTGGCGCGCCTGCGGCTTAGCCTGAGTTTCAACGGCCACATAACTTAAAAAGCGCTCAAGTAACTGTTCCATATCCCATCCTTTAAAAGTGCTGTGCGGTATTATTCACCGATCGGCCAGTCACAACGTTGCGTAAAATCATCAGCAGACAGGTTAGCGCTGTCGCTGACCTTCAGCAAAGCAATAAGCCCGAAAAAAACGCCTGATGACGAGATTGTTGCATCGGGGCAGACGTCGTCGATAACAACAGGGGCGGCCATCGCCGCCCCTGTTTATTTATAAAGACCGCGCAGTAGCTTATGCACGAACTCCGGCACCACTTCACTCGCCAGGCCGTAATGCCGCTCGGCAAACTCGTTGCCCACCTGGCTCGGCTCCAGGTTCAGCTCAACGGTATGCGCGCCCTGCAGTCTGGCTTCGTGAACAAAGCCCGCCGCCGGATAGACGTGGCCCGAGGTGCCGATGGCGATAAAATAGTCGGCCTGTTCCAGCGCCTGATAAATCTGCTCCATGCCCAGCGGCATCTCACCAAACCAGACCACGTGCGGTCGAAGTGCGGCGGGAAACTGGCAGCAGGTGCAGCGATCGTCAGGAGTGATATCGCCGCTCCACTCAATTACCTGGCCGCTGGTCACACAGCGCACTTTTAACAGCTCGCCGTGCATATGCAGCACCCGGCTGTTTCCGGCGCGCTCATGCAGGTTGTCGATGTTCTGCGTAACCAGCAGAAGATTATCGCCTAACACCTGCTCCAGCTCCGCCAGCGCCAGATGGGCCGCGTTGGGCTGAATCTTTGCCTGCTGCAGCTGCTGACGGCGCGCATTGTAGAAGCGCTGCACCAGCGCGGGATCGCGCTGAAAGCCTTCCGGTGTCGCCACATCTTCTACGTGATGCTCTTCCCACAAACCGTCAGCCGCGCGAAATGTACGAATACCGGACTCGGCGGAAATACCTGCGCCGGTCAGGATCACCACATGCGGCAGAGGGTGAGCGGCCAGTTCGGCCTGACGATCGCGCTCAAATATGCGCTGACGAAAGCGCTGATGCACTTTTCGCCGGGTTTTCTTCAGGCGGGCAAGTCGTATGCGGCGACGTGGTGTTCGCATAAAATCTCCTGGCGTAGCAGCTGCGGCGAGCTGCTCTGAACAGATTCCGGGTAAACATCACCCGATAGTAACGGTTGCCGGGGGCAGAACCCCATAGCAAAGGTCTTAAACAAAAGCGGCGCGATAATCACTCGCGCCGCATTGTCCTACTGACCGCTTAAAACCCGAGCCGGGTCAATGCGGCTGGCGCGTCTGGCGGGATACCAGCTCGCCAGCAGACTCAACAGAATCGCAGTAATCAGTACTGAGAACACATCAATCCAGTGCAGTTCCGACGGCAGAAAGTCGATGAAGTAAATATCGCCCGCCAGCAGATGATGACCGGTGATCGACTCCAGTCCGCGCACCAGTTTCGTCAGGTTCAGCGCCACCAGCACGCCCGCGACCACGCCGCTGACGCTGCCCAGCAGACCTGCCAGCAGCCCGTACCAGATAAAGATGGCACGGATCAGGCGGTCTTTGGCACCCAGGGTACGCAGGACCGCAATGTCGCTGCTCTTATCTTTCACCGCCATCACCAGCGTGGAGACGATGTTGAAGCAGGCGACACCAATCACCAGTACCATCGCCAGATACATAATGGCGCGGATCATCTGAATGTCGCGGTACATGTAGCCGTAAGTGCCGATCCAGCTCTTAATGTAGACGTAAGAGCGGGTCGCCTCACCGGCCTCGCGCACCAGCTTAACGGCCTGGAACGGGTCGGTCATTTTCAGGGCGATGCCGGAGACGCTCTCCCCCATCTCCAGATAGTGCTGGGCATCAGCCAGCGGCACCAGCGCCAGGCTGTGATCGAGCATACCGCTGAGTTGCAGGATGCCGCTCACCTGCAGCCGGATGCGTTTTGGCTGCAGCAGTTTATTATCACCATCGTTGTTCGGGATCATGATGGTGATCCAGTCGCCCTGCTTCACATTCAGCGATTTGGCAATGCCGCCGCCGAGGATGATCTGCTGTTTACCGGCGGCAAAGGAGGACCAGGCGTTGTCTGCCACAAACTGCGGCAGCGCGCTCAGGCGCGGCTCCTGTGCCGGATCGACGCCCTTGACCTGCAGCGCTTCCAGCCGGGCTCCGCTCTCAATCAGGCCGGTAAAGTTAACGTAGGGGGCGGCGGCCGCAATGCCGGGCACCTTTTCAATCGGGGCGATCATCGATTGCCAGTGCTGAAACGGCTGATTCACCGCCTCGATCTCACCGTGCGGCACCACCGCCAGAATGCGGTTATTCAGTTCACGCTCAAAGCCGTTCATGGCGCTCAGACCGATAATCAGCACCGCCACGCCCAGCGCGATACCGATGGTGGAGATCACCGAAATCAGCGACACCATGCCGCCCCGGCGGCGTCCGCGGCTGAAGCGCAGGCCCAGCAACAGGGATAACGACGAACCCATTACACCGCTCCTGCCAGGGTGAGCCGATCGCTTAACTGCCCGTCACGCATCTCCATCTGACGCGTCATGCGTTTTGCCAGCATCAGATCGTGGGTCACCACCAGAAAGGCGGTGCCCTGACGGACGTTCAGTTCGCCCAGCAGTTCAAAAATGGCGTCGGCGTTGCGAGCATCAAGGTTGCCGGTGGGCTCATCCGCCATCACCAGCCGGGGACGGTTGACCAGCGCACGGGCAATCGCCACACGCTGACGCTCGCCGCCGGAAAGCTCAGAGGGCCGGTGCGCGGCGCGATGGTCCAGCCCGACCGCGGCCAGCATTTCACGGGCGCGATCCTGCGCTTCCGCTTTTGCGGTTTTGCCAATCAGCAGCGGCATCGCCACATTCTCCAGCGCGCTGAAGTCCGGCAGCAGATGATGGAACTGATAGATAAAGCCCAGCTCGCGGTTGCGCAGTTCGGCTTTGGCCGAGGAGGACATCGCATTGAGTGACTGGCCGTCGAAGACCACATCGCCAGAGGTTGGCGCATCCAGGCCGCCGAGCAGATGCAGCAGCGTACTCTTACCGGAACCGGAGCTGCCGACAATCGCCATCAGTTCACCCGGCTGGAGGCTGAAAGCCACGTTGCGCAGCACATCGGTCTGCACGCTGCCTTCCTGATAGCGTTTGCACAGGTCGCGACACTGCAACAAAGGAGAGTTACTCATAACGTAAAGCCTCAGCGGGTTGAACGGCGGCAGCGCGCCATGAAGGATAAAGCGTAGACAGCAGCGCCACGATCATCGCGCTGAGGGCGATGGTCACCACCTGCCACGGATTAATATCGACCGGCAATGCTGCGCCATCCAGGAACAGGCCAATGACCGGCATTAAGGTGTTGAGCTGGCTGGCGAGCAGCACGCCCAGCAGGGTGCCGAGCAGCGTGCCGATAATACCGGCGCTGGCTCCCTGAACCATAAACACCGCCACAATCTGCCGGCGCGTCAGGCCCTGGGTTTGCAGGATCGCCACTTCGCCCTGCTTTTCCATGATCAGCAGGCCCAGCGACGTAATGATATTAAAGGCGGCGACGGCGATGATCAGGCTCAGCAGCAGGCCCATCATGTTCTTCTCCATCCGCACCGCCTGGAAGAGATCGCCTTTGCGCTCGCGCCAGTCTTTCCAGACCAGGCCCGCCGGCAGCGTCTGCTTGCTCAGGCTGTCAACCTCAAGCGGTTTGTCGAGCCAGAGTCGCCAGCCGGTGATATTTCCGGCCGGATAGCGCATGACACGCGACGCATCCTGAAGATTGACCAGGATCTGATAACCATCGACTTCGCTGTTGGCAGCATAGGTGCCCGCCACGGTAAACAGGCGCTGGCTCGGCACGCGGCCCATCGGCGTAAACTGGCTGACCGACGGCACCATCAGACGCAGCTGGTCGCCGCGTTTAACGCCCAGCTGAGAGGCCAGCTGTTCTCCGAGGATGACATTGTACTGCCCGGCCTGCAGGACGCGCTGATCGGTGTTGACCAGAAACGGCGTCAGCGGATCTTTCTCATCCGGCGCGATACCGAGCATCACCCCAACCGAAACGCTGTGCGGGCTTTGCAACACCACATTCGCCGTGGTCAGCGGTGCAATACGGCTGACCCCGTTGAGGTTGAGGGAACGGGCGGGTTGCTGTTGCGGATTAATGCTGCCTTTGTCGCTGGTGATCAGCGCCTGAGGCATCAGGCCAAGAATATTGCCTTCGAGTTCACGCTCAAATCCGTTCATGACCGATAACACGGTCACCATCGCCAGCACGCCAAGCGTAATGCCAATCGTTGAGAGCCAGGAGACAAAGCGACCGAAGCGATCCGATGCTCGTCCGCGCATGTAACGCAGACCGATAAATAGCGCGACAGGTTGATACATGGAATCCAGTAAGCCGTTGCCTGAAAATAGGTAGTGGGATGATAAAGGAGAGGCTGGCTTTATGAAACCTCTAACCCTCTGAGTCGGCAGCAAAGTTGCATCAGAATGCGTCACATTTCCTGCCAAAGCCGGGGAATAGCGCATAAAGCCGCCGCTTATTGGCTGATTATCCGCCACCACAGGGGGTAGACTACAATCAGTAACAGGATAAGAAGCGAGGTTATCGCCCGGCCACAGAGGTAGCGATCATGTTCAGATTTCCCAAAGGCAGCATCGTGAAACATCAATCCGGGGAGATCCGGGGCGAGATTATCAACGTCTTTGAGCAGGGAGCGGCATCGGCTGGCTACTACGTAAAGTGGGACGACGGCAACCTCAGTTTTCATCCTGAGCAGGAGTTATCCTGGGCGAATATCGACCGCCCACGCATGCATTACACACAGCAATCCATAAAATAAATGCCCGTTTAACCCCGTCGCTGCATGGCGACGGCGGTTTTTTCCGATCCCCCCGCCCGACTCCGTCTATTCTCTTTTTAGCCGCTGCGTTACCGCTGACACCCGGTAAGCACTGCCCGATTCGGGTTCAGCGCGGCGCGGCAGGAAAATTGTGCCGCAAAGGTGATCCCCCTGACATAATATGGAATGATTACGTCCTGGAAAAATGGAGCAACCCCGAGATCCCATGCCCGAACAGACTCGTTATACCCTGCCCGTTAAATCCGGCGATCACCGGCAGCTTGGTCAGCTTATCGGCGCTGCGCACGCGGTAGAGTGTGCCAGCATTACCGAGCGACATGCCGGTCCGGTGTTAATGATTACGCCCGATACCCAAACCGCCCTGCGTCTGCTGGATGAAATCCGCCAGTTTACCGATCTGCCAGTGGCCCATCTCGCCGACTGGGAAACGCTGCCCTACGACAGCTTTTCACCGCATCAGGATATTATCTCCTCCCGCCTGTCGACCCTTTACCAGCTGCCGGTGATGCAGCGCGGGTTGCTGATTATGCCGGTCAATACGCTGATGCAGCGCGTCTGCCCGCACAGCTTCCTGCACGGTCATGCGCTGGTGATGAAACAGGGACAAAAACTGTCGCGCGACAGGCTGCGCGACCAGCTTGAGCAGGCGGGTTACCGCCATGTCGACCAGGTGATGGAGCACGGTGAATACGCGACGCGCGGCGCCCTGCTCGACCTGTTCCCGATGGGCAGCGATCAGCCCTACCGCATCGACTTCTTTGATGATGAGATTGACAGCCTGCGTCTGTTCGACGTTGACAGTCAGCGTACGCTGGAAGCGGTGCCGGAAATCAATCTGCTGCCCGCGCATGAATTTCCCAGCGACAAGGCAGCCATCGAGCTGTTCCGCAGCCGCTGGCGCGAGATCTTCGACGTGCGCCGCGAGTCGGAGCATATCTATCAGCAGGTCAGCAAAGGCACGCTCCCGGCGGGCATCGAATACTGGCAACCGCTGTTTTTTGAGCAGCCTCTGCCCAGCCTGTTCAGCTATCTGCCTGACAACACCCTGATTGTGAACTGCGGCGACCTGGAAGGCAGTGCCACCCGCTTCTGGCAGGATGCGGAGGCGCGTTACGAGAATCGTCGCGTCGATCCGATGCGTCCGCTGCTGGAGCCAGCCACCCTGTGGCTGCGTCCGGACGGTCTCATGGGCGAGCTGAAAGCCTGGCCGCGCATCTCCATGACCAATGAGGTGCTGCCGGCGAAAGCCGCCAACACCAATCTCGGTTATACCCCGCTGCCGGATGTGGCCGTTCAGGCCCAGGCAAAAGCGCCCCTTGACCCGCTGCGTCAGTTTATCGACACCTTTAGTGGTGCCGTGGTGTTCTCGGTTGAAAGTGAGGGCCGCCGGGAAAGCCTGCAGGAGCTGCTGGCACGCATCAAACTGCGTCCTCAGCCGGTGCATCGCTTCGATGAGACCGGTGAGGATCGTTTCAGCCTGATGATCGGGGCCAGCGAACGGGGTTTTATCGACACCGTGGGGAACCGGGCGCTGATTTGCGAAAGCGATCTGCTGGGCGAACGCGTCAGCCGTCGCCGTCAGGATACCCGCCGCACCATTAACCCGGATATCCTTATCCGTAACCTGGCGGAGCTGCATCCCGGTCAGCCGGTGGTGCATCTGGAGCACGGCGTGGGCCGCTATATCGGCCTGACCACGCTGGAAGCGGGTGGCATCCAGGCGGAATACCTGATGCTCTCCTACGCGAACGACGCCAAACTTTACGTGCCGGTCTCCTCGCTGCATCTGATTAGCCGCTATGCCGGTGGGGCTGACGAAAACGCGCCGCTGCACAAACTGGGCAGCGACGCCTGGTCGCGCGCACGGCAGAAAGCCGCTGAAAAAGTGCGCGACGTGGCGGCGGAGCTGCTGGACATCTATGCGCAGCGCGCCGCCAAAACCGGTTTTGCCTTTAAGCATGACCGCGAACAGTATCAGCTGTTCTGCGAAAGCTTCCCGTTTGAGACCACCCCCGATCAGGCTCAGGCCATCAACGCGGTGCTGAGCGATATGTGTCAGCCGCTGGCGATGGACCGCCTGGTATGTGGTGATGTGGGCTTCGGTAAAACGGAAGTGGCCATGCGTGCCGCGTTTCTGGCTATTGAGAACCACAAGCAGGTTGCCGTGCTGGTGCCGACTACCCTGCTGGCGCAGCAGCACTACGATAACTTCCGCGATCGCTTCGCCAACTGGCCGGTGCGCATTGAGATGCTGTCCCGCTTCCGCACCGCGAAAGAGCAGGCGCAGGTGCTGGAACAGGCCAGCGAAGGCAAAATCGACATCCTGATCGGCACGCATAAGCTGCTGATGAGCGATCTGAAATGGCACGATCTGGGTCTGCTGATTGTCGATGAGGAGCACCGTTTCGGGGTGCGTCACAAAGAGCGCATCAAGGCGATGCGGGCCGACGTGGATATCCTGACCCTGACCGCCACGCCTATTCCGCGTACCCTGAATATGGCGATGAGCGGCATGCGCGATCTCTCCATTATCGCCACACCGCCTGCCCGCCGCTTAGCGGTGAAAACCTTTGTGCGCGAATATGATGATCTGGTGATCCGCGAAGCGATCCTGCGTGAGATTCTGCGTGGCGGCCAGGTCTACTACCTCTACAACGACGTCGAAAATATTGAGAAAGCGGCACAGCGTCTCAGCGAACTGGTGCCGGAGGCACGGGTGGCAATTGGCCACGGACAGATGCGTGAGCGCGAGCTGGAACGGGTGATGAACGATTTCCATCATCAGCGTTTCAACGTGCTGGTCTGCACCACTATCATCGAAACCGGGATCGATATTCCGACCGCTAACACCATCATCATCGAGCGGGCCGACCACTTTGGCCTGGCGCAGCTGCATCAGTTGCGCGGTCGCGTCGGGCGTTCGCACCATCAGGCTTATGCCTGGCTGTTAACGCCACATCCGAAGGCGATGACCACCGACGCGCATAAGCGACTGGAGGCGATCGCCTCGCTCGAAGATCTGGGGGCCGGTTTTGCGCTGGCAACGCACGATCTGGAGATCCGCGGCGCCGGTGAACTGCTGGGTGATGAGCAGAGCGGTCAGATGGAGACGCTGGGCTTCACGCTCTACATGGAACTGCTGGAGAACGCCGTCGATGCGCTGAAAGCGGGGCGTGAACCTTCACTGGAGGATCTCACCAGCAATCAGACCGAGGTAGAACTGCGGATGCCCGCGCTGCTGCCGGAGACCTTTATACCGGATGTCAGCACCCGTCTGTCGCTCTATAAGCGCATCGCCAGCGCGGAAGCGGAAGAGGAGCTGCAGGAGCTGAAAGTGGAGATGATCGACCGCTTTGGCCTGCTGCCCGATCCGGCGCGCAATCTGCTGGATGTCGCTATCATCCGGCTGAAGGCCCGCGCGGTGGGGCTGCGCAAGATTGAAGCCAGCGATAAAGGCGGCTATTTCGATTTTGCGCCGCAGAACAAGGTGGATCCGGCCTGGCTGATCAGCCTGCTGCAGAAAGAGCCTCAGCAGTGGAAGCTGGATGGCCCGACACGGCTCCGGTTCACGCGTGAGCTGACGGAAAGAAAGATTCGTATGGATTGGGTCCAGAGCTTCGTTTCACAACTGGCTGAGCATCAGGCGTAACCGGTTCTTCCGCGCCTCGCCCGTTTTCCGGCGAGGCGCGCAGAACGCCATGAAAAAAGGCGCATCCTGAGATGCGCCTTTTTTATTACGTCGTGCTGTGTGGCCGCGAGTGCGGCAAAGCTTTGCCCAATTACGCCTGGTCGCCGTTAAGGATCAGCTGACCATTGCGGTCCAGTGGAATACGGGTGCCAGGATCATTCTCCATACGGATTTTGCCCTGCTGGTCGCCTATTTTATAGGTCACGTCATATCCCAGTTGTTTCTCTTGTTTGTCGTAAACTGTTTTGCAGCGCTGCTCGGTTGTGGTGTAGGTATCCCGATCCTGCAGTCCGCCCTGGACCTGATTACCGGCATAACCGCCCGCTAACGCACCTGCGACGGTTGCCACGTCCCTGCCGCGTCCGCCACCAAACTGGTGACCTAACACGCCCCCGGCTACTGCACCCAACACCGAGCCAGCAATACGGTTCTCATCCTGAACCGCCCGGCGATGCGTCAGCGTGACGTTTCGGCACTCCTGACGTGGCTGTCTGATGCTCTCTTTGATTGGCGTTGCAGCCAGTACCTGAGCGTATTGAGGACCGCGATCAAACACGTTCATGCCTGCTACGGCGGCAACACCCAGTGCTGCTGCCACACCAATACCGATACCCGCTAACATTGATTTATTCACAGGAAGTCCTCCTGAAAAGTGTTACCGCGCATTCCTGCCGTAAAGCATCCTCGTTAACTGAGGCATAACCGACGTGCGCGACTCGCCGTGTTTGTTGGGATGAAGTTTTACAGATGGACCGAAATTGCAACATCAGATAAATGGAGGAAATCGGTCACTTTGCTTTCAGGACCAGTTTTTAGGAGAGTTCTGAGGAGAGAAAAGCAGCAGTATCCGCTTTTACAGGCTATGGATAAATCTATTTAAATCAATAGGATAAAAGAAAACACGCTGCACACTGTCAGGCACCGGCGTTATCCGGTAATACAGGGCGCGCGTCTGGCGTCTGAACGTTGTTTATCGGGGTGAATGTGGAATAACCCCGGCCAGAGGACCGGGGTCAGAGAACCAAAGGTGGCTCAGAAACGATAACCGATACCGATGTTAAAACCATTGATGGCAACATCTTCACTATATTTCACGCGAGTGCCTTCATAGCCAACACTTACCGAGAAGTTGCTGACTGGATTCACGACAATACCTGCGCCCCAGGCCAGAGAAGTTTTATTTTCGCTGTATTTTTCGGACCAGCCATCGAGGTAGGTCACGTTCTCATCCACTTTGGTATGGGCAGCACCAATCAATGCATAAAGACTGACATAGTCATTGAGGCGATAGGCCGGACCTGCCATGAGTGAATAATATTTCACTTTGGTTTTGCCGTCATATCCGCTGATATCACCATAAAAATCTTCGCGCTCTGAAAAACTTTCATCGCCTTTCAGGTAGCTGAATGAGCCAATCACGCTGAGAGGCGAGTCCCACTCATAGCGATACTGAACGTTAACGCCGCGTAGATTTTTAAAGTCTTCAACTTTGCTTTGAGCATAGCCGATGGAGACGGTGTGGTTATTTGCCAGCGCAGTATTGCCGGCTAACAGCCCTGCACAGAGCACTGCCATGAGGGTAATTTTGCTTTTCATCTGAATCATCCTTTTAATAATTTCATACCTTATTTCCCTGCGCCAGGCGCAGGACTTCATTCCCTGAATTACCCACATCGGACAGAAAGACAATGCTGCCTGCCTCACCGCCTGTGTCGGACAGGAATTTATTCACATGATCCGTGCAGGACGCTTGCATGGCCGGTTGCCTGTCAGAAAAACAGGCAGGCCATTATTTAACGCGCGTCAGATTTGATCCGAGAAATTCTGGCCATGACGGCATAAAGCGTCAGGCTATAATTTACGTTAACCGGCGAATTTATTCAGACCATTCCGTTGATTAATGACGTTAACGAAGAGAGAAGTCTGCAACAGCACAGCCGTTATTTAATGATTTAATGTCAGAAAAAACAACCTGCCGCGTGCGCTGGAAATGCCTGAAATAACCCTCAAACAACAACGCAGGTAATGAAAATATTAATTATTATGCAACCTGATAACCTTTTATTCGACTATGCCGGAACCAGGATGCGTGTCAGGCCATTATTCACCTGTACACTTCCCTCTCTTTTTATCATCGCGGGTCGGTTTAATCAGGTCATGTAAAAAGCAAAAAAAGCCCCCTGCCATGAGGGGCTGATAGCAAAACGGTACTCGCCTGTGGCGAATCAGTGCAGCTTAAGCCGCGGACGGATCACCCGGTTGATGCTGCCGACCAGCATCATCAGGCCGGTTTTAAAGTAGCCGTGCAGTGCGATCTGGTGCATACGATAGAGAGAGATGTAGACAAAGCGCGCAATGCGCCCTTCCACCATCATGGAACCGCGCATCAGGTTGCCCATCAGGCTGCCGACGGTACTGAAGCGGGAAAGCGACACCAGCGAGCCATGATCTTTATAGACATAGGCTTTCAGCGGTTTACCGTGACGCTGCGCCAGGATATTTTCCATCGCGCGTGAAGCCATCTGGTGCGCCGACTGAGCACGTGGCGGGACAAATCCGCCACCCGGCAGGGCGCAGGAGGCGCAGTCGCCAATCGCATAGATGTCATCATCCAGCGTAGTCTGCAGTGTCTCTTTCACCACCAGCTGGTTGATACGGTTCGTTTCCAGTCCGCCAATCTCTTTCAGGAAGTCTGGTGCTTTGATGCCCGCCGCCCAGACCATCAGATCGGCTTCGATAAACTCACCGCCTTTGGTGTTAAGACCGTTGCGCTCGGCACTGGTCACCATAGTCTGTGTCAGTACCCGCACGCCCAGCTTGGTGAGCTCCTGATGGGCGGCGGCAGAGATGCGCGGTGGCAGTGCAGGCAGAATGCGCTCGCCCGCCTCAACCAGCGTCACGTTCAGCGCTTCGCGTCCCAGACCTTTAAATCCGTAGCTGTGCAGCTGTTTCACCGCGTTGTGCAGTTCGGCTGAGAGCTCAACGCCCGTTGCGCCGCCGCCCACAATGGCGATATTCACTTTCTCGACCTTACCTTCGCTGGCAGAGAACTTCAGAAACAGGTTGAGCATCTCATTGTGGAAACGACGCGCCTGATGCGGGTTATCCAGGAAGATACAGTGATCTTTCACGCCAGGCGTGCCGAAGTCATTGGAGGTGCTGCCCAGCGCCATAACCAGCTGGTCATAGGCCACTTCGCGCTGTGGCACCAGCACTTCACCGTGCGCATCAAGCACTTCGGCCAGGCGGATCACTTTACGGCTGCGATCAATATCGGTGAGCGATCCCAGCTGGAACTCGAAACCGTGATTGCGGGCATGGGCCAGATAGCTCAGTGCATCAATGCCTTCGTCCATCGAGCCGGTCGCCACTTCATGCAGCAGCGGCTTCCACAAATGACTGTGGTTGCGATCGACCAGAATAATCTCGGCCTTCTTTTTACGGCCCAGTTTATGGCCCAGCTGCGTCGCCATTTCCAGGCCGCCTGCTCCCCCGCCGACGATAACAATTTTCTTAACAGATGTAGTCAACAAAGACCCCCTCAAATTGTGAACCAAAAGTTAACTAAAGGTTAAATTAAACCTTAATAAACATAGGGTTGGCGAAGTTAAAAATCGCAATCTGCTGGCAGAATAGCATGGCAGGAAGAGGAGGACATAAGAATATTGATATACATCAAAGAAGACGAATAAAACTCAGAGAATTACGCAATGAAAACAGGCACCCTGCGGTGCCTGCTCTGCTTAACCTGCTGTTTTAAAGGCTTTTATCCGCTGAAGGTGTGGGGATATATTTTTGAATTTGTGCCCTTCCGTCTCGTCCCAGACAATCTGATAAAAGGGATGCAGCTCACTGGCGATGCGCTGCGTATCCAGCGCCTCATCCTGACGGGAAAGAAAAGTCAGGCAGCGATCGCGGTTACGCTCGCGAAAGTCACTGACGCATTTCGTGGCGATGTCCTGATACTCCTCTGGCCGGTCGATCTTCCCTTCCATGTTCTCCTGCGGAAACAGGTTAGGGTTGAAGATCGCCTGCCGGATGCCACATAAAAATCCGATGCGTTCTGACCAGTAGCCGCCCAGCCCGACACCGCAAATCAGCGGACGGTCATCGTCAGACAGGGTCAGCATTTTGTCCGTCTCTTTCAGCAGAAACTGCATGTCATGTTTAGGATGGCGGGTGCTATAACTGATCAACCTGACATCAGGGTCGATAAACTGCAGTTGCAGCACTTTTTCGTGATTGCCTGGACTGTTTGAATCAAAACCGTGCAGATAGATGATCATGTTAATCCTCAAGGTATCGATAGCGCCGGGCAATCCCTCCTTACCACGACGCTTTATGAGCCAGCCAGCGTTCCTGAAGTGCACTCAGTTGCCGGGCATTCTCTTTCCAGCGAGACGTTGCCTGCAGCGCATCGCGGGTCAATCTGCCCTGATGATACAGCTGCGTTACCCGCTCTGACCCGACCGGGATCAGGTTATCGAGCACACTGATAGCCCCCTGACGCTGATTGCAGACCAGAATCATGTCGCAACCGGCAGAGAGAGACTGCTGTGCCCGCTCAGGATAGCTGCCCATGACCGCGGCACCTTCCATCGAGAGATCGTCGGAGAAAATCACGCCGTTGAAGCCCAGCTGCTCGCGCAGGACGGTTTTCAGCCAGTAAGGCGAACCACTGGCAGGCAGCGGGTCCACGTCGGTGTAGATGACATGCGCGGGCATAATGGCATCCAGCGCCTGCTCGGTTATCAGCTGGCTGAAGATCGCCATGTCATGTTCACGCAGCGTTTTTTCATCGCGCGGATCGCGCGGGGTCTCTTTGTGCGAATCGGCACTGACCGCACCGTGCCCCGGAAAATGTTTCCCGGTGGTTTTCATGCCCGCCTCATGCATCCCGGCGATAAAACGACGGGCGACGGCAAGCGCGATAGCCGGATCGTCATGGAAAGCGCGGTCGCCAATCGCGGCGCTGATATGACCCACATCAAGCACCGGCGCGAAGCTGATGTCGATGTCCATCGCGATCATCTCTGCCGCCATCTGCCATCCTGCCTGCTGTGCCATCTCACCGGCGCGCTCTGCGTCGTGAAGGGCGGCAAAAGATTGCATGGCGGGCAGCTGGGTGAAGCCGTCGCGGAATCGCTGCACGCGCCCCCCCTCCTGATCCACCGCAACCACCAGCCGGGTGTGCGAGGCGGCGCGAATCTGGCGCACCAGCTCGGCCAGCTGAGCGGGATCGTGATAATTGCGGGCAAATAATATCAAACCGCCGACCAGCGGATGCTGCAGGATGTCGCGCTCTTCGCCATCCAGTTCATAACCCTCAACGTCGAGCATCAGTGGGCCGGGTAAATGTGATTTCATAACCTGAATCCTGTAGCGTTACGCCTCTGCGTGACGCGATTAAATCTGTTGCCAGCTCTGTCGAGCCATCTGTTGTAGTGCTTCATCGTCACACTGAGCGGCACGGAGCTGATACCAGCTGGCTATCAGTAACCGCAGCCAGGGCTGCCAGCGTCTGACCTGCTTTACCAGGGCATCAGGCGGCAGCCGCATTTCCGCAGCATAGTCGGCCAGCCAGTCAGCCTGGTTTTGCGGATCGCTGGCGCAGAGTGCGGCCAGCTCCAGCGCCACATCACCATCCGCGGCATATTCCCAGTCAATCAGATGCAGCCCTGTCTCACCCTGGATAATATTCCCGGCATGCACGTCCATGTGCAGCGGTGCCAGCCTCAGCGGCTGAGGTTCGCCCTGCTGCGTCAGCCGCCGGAGCGCCCGCAGCCAGCGATGATTGCGCTGAGGAACCTGCTGCCAGTACCGCCAGAGCAGCGGCAGCAGCGACAGACGGTAGCCGGTCAGCGGCTGCTGGTGCAGCTGTTGAAGCAGAGTGACAATCTGCGGACGCTGCTGGCTGAAGCGCTGTTCATCCAGCGCCTCGCCAGGACACCAGCTCAGCACATTCCCCTGCCGGTGGCCTGCAACGGGCTGAGGGGCCACTCCGCTGGCGCGCAGTTTTCGTAACAGACGAAACTCGCGCTGCCGGTCAACAAAGGGAATCGGCGGCTGAGGTGCCGCCCGCGCGATAAAGAGACCACGCGGGCTGACGATTTTCTGACTGTGCCCGGTCAGCCCGGCGAGCGGAAGCGATGTCGTCCTCTCTGGCTCGCCGGTGACCTGATGAATCATCCGCGAAAATGCGGAATCAATGCTGTGCAATGCCGTTGCCAGACCAGATGATTTCGCCGGTCTGCACTAGCATCAGCTGCATCTGCAGGGTCGGCGCTTTCACATCGCCGCGTGCATTGCTGTAAAGCACATACTGCGCGTTAACATTGCGTGCCAGGCCAATCGCTTTACTGCGCGAGTTCAGGCTGTCATCCGGCGACAAACCCAGCGCCTGCTTGGCCTGTGCCAGTTGATCGGCTGAAACCAGAGTGAATTTGCCGTTGTTGTTCAGCGCATTCTGGATCGCCGCCGTGGCTTTCTCGCTTTGCAGCGATCCGTTGGTGCTGTTTTTAATCCGATCCACCAGCAGCACGCTGCCTGGCTCGGCGCTGGTCGCCTGCAGCATCTGCGCCACCAGCGGCTGAACGCTGGCGTCCCAGTTGATGGTCACCAGCTTCGGTGGCTGCGGCACCGGCTGTGGCTGCGGTTGCGGCACCGGTTCAGGTTGCGGAACGGGCTGCACCGGCTCAGAAGGCTGGGTCGGTTCAACCGTGGCGGGCTGCTGCTGCTTCACGACACAGCCGGTGAGAATGAGCGCCATCAGGAGCGCTCCGGTACGATTAATACTGCGTATCACGTCGAAAATCCTTAAAGATAGAGATAGAGACGAACCTTGCTGGCAGTCAGGTTACCCAGTTGCGATGTGGCGACAATGCTCCCCTGTGCCGGAACGGTGACGGTCTGCGCCGGTTCCTGCGGGGTGATTTCCAGCCCCTTGTCGTCATACCAGTAGTAACGATAGTGCACAATGACCGGGGTTTCGCGCTGATTATAGAGCACGCTGGTGGCGCGTTTCAGCCCATCGTTCTCATCCAGCGTCGGCTCATCGGTGATGATCCCTGCCGACAGCACAGAGGACTCCATCACCAGCGATTGCGAGGTATTGATCATCGGTTTATCACTGCTACAGGCCGTCAGGCAGAGCAGGATCGGCAGGCCAGTCAGCCAGGATCGCATAGCACGTTTCCGTTGTCAGTTCAGTTTGAAAGCATCGGGCCCAGCGGTTCGCCACCCAGCAGATGCATGTGAATATGATAAACCTCCTGACCCCCATGTTGATTGCAGTTCACAATCAGCCGATAACCATTCTGATCGATGCCTTCCTGACGGGCGATTTTCGCCGCGGTGGTGAACATGCGGCCCAGCGCATGTTCATGCGCCGCTTCCGCCTCGTTAACCGTCGGGATCAGTACATTCGGCACGATCAGGATATGGGTCGGGGCTTTGGGCGAAATGTCGCGGAAGGCAGTGACCAGCTCATCCTGATAAACCACATCAGCGGGGATTTCGCGGCGGATAATTTTACTAAAAATGGTTTCTTCAGCCATGGTGCAATTCCTTTAGCATGAGTCGTAATCAAGCAGTATGAGGGAGAAATTTGTTTTCTTTCAACCTCGGTGCCACTTTTCTTGTTTTGTCAGCCTGCCTTTGCAGCAGCGCGCTATCGTCGAGGCCAGTATGCCGTTTTGCTGGTCCTGCTGACCACCGCCTCATTATAAAAATGAAACGCTGTTTCATAAATAAGAGTTTCGCCCCCCTTTTCTTCATCTGGTTGCCATCCTGGCGCCATCCCTTGCCAAATCGCGAAGGTTTACCCCTCCGGTCAGTTCTACTTTGCTAACCAGTCCGGTTGAGATGTCCGGCGTCACCAGAGTTAACCGCCATACAACCTCAAGGAGCCTCTGCTATGCGCTCACGTAAAATTGGTCCGGGCCACTATCTGGCCTATGGTTCTGGAGATTTTCTTGGAGCCGGCACGACGGCACTGACTGCCGCCTGGTTGCTCTATTTTTACACCACCTTTTGTGGATTGACCCCGATTCAGGCCACCCTGATTTTCGCCGCCGCCCGCGTTCTGGATGCAATAGTCAGTCCGCTGATGGGGTTTATCACCGATAATTTCGGCTCTACCCGACTGGGTAAACGCTTTGGCCGCCGCAAATTCTTTATCCTGCTCGGCATTCCCGCGGTGTTCAGTTACAGCCTGATGTGGGTCAGCGACATGAGTTTCTGGTGGTATCTCTCCACTTATCTGCTGTTTGACATCGTCTACACCATGATCCTGGTGCCTTATGAAACGCTGGTCCCGGAAATGACGGACGATTTCAGAGAAAAAACGCACTTTTCAGGCGCGCGCATCGGGCTGGCACAGCTGTCGGCCATACTGGCAGCGTTTTTGCCTGGCCTTTTGCTGGGCTGGCTGGGAAAAGATAACCCTCTCTCCTTTTTCTACGCCAGTCTGGTCTTCTCCGTCATCTGTGCGCTGGTGCTGACACTGGTGTGGTGTTTTACCTGGGAGCGTCATCCTGATGATTTTTCCGCGGAGCCGCGCCGGGCCGGCCTGGAAAAACAGCAACTGACGCTCCGGCAGAGCCTGAAACGGCTCTACGTTGAGCTGGCTTCTACCCTGCGCATCCGCATCTTCCGCCAGCACCTTGGCATGTATCTCGGTGGCTATATCGCTCAGGATATCTTTAACGCTGTCTTTACCTGGTATGTAGTATTTGTGCTGATTCAGAGCGCCCAGGTCGCCTCAAGCCTGATGGGCACGATGGCGGTGCTGCAGTTCATCGCGGTAATGGTGATGATCCCGCTTTGCATCCGTCTTGGTCCTGCGCCCGCCTACCGTATGGTGGCTCTCCTGTTCGCCCTGGCAGCGCTCTCCTATGCCGGATTGTGGTATGCCGGCCTGAACGACAACATGTCACTGCTGCTCGCCGTCTCTGCCCTGGCTGGGCTGGGACGTGGCGGCATCAATTATGTGCCGTGGAACACCTACACCTATATCGCCGACGTGGATGAGGTGATCACCGGTCAGCGACGGGAAGGGATTTTTGCCGGCATCATGACGCTGACGCGGAAAGCATCGCAGGCGGGGGCGGTGATGCTGGTTGGCATCATTCTGCAACTCTCGGGCTTTGTCTCAGGTCAGTCGACGCAGTTACCCGGGGTCAGCCACACCATCCTGGCGATTCTGAGCATCGGCACCGTCGCCGTTCTGGCCTGCGGTTTTATGGTGTCACTGCGCTTCAGGCTGAATCTGCAGACCCATACTGTGCTGCGTCAGGAGACGCAGAAAATGCGTGAGGCGGGCCGTATCGTGCCGGAAAGTATCACCCCGGACGCGCGCAGGATCGTTGAAACGCTGGCGGGCATGCCCTATGAGAATCTGTGGGGTAACAATAATATTGGCTTTCTCAATCGCAACAAGCCCGCTCCCGGCAAACTCCCGGCCCCTTCTCTGATTTCCCCTTCTTTAAACCCGACCTTAAACAGGAATAAATCATGATGCTCTTTCCCGTTAAACAGAGTCCGCTGCTGCGTCAGCCTGAGTATCTGCTGCCGCGCCGTGAACTGGTACAGCTGATTGAGAAGCTGACACAAAATCTGATCAACATCACCGATGAAACCGGCGAATTTTTGCTGCGGCTGGATGATGGCCGTGTGATTGATACCAAAGGCTGGGCAGGCTGGGAGTGGACTCACGGCATTGGTCTCTATGGGATGCTGCACTACTACCAGCAGACCGGTGATGAGCAGACGCTGTCGATTATCGATACGTGGTTTTCGCAGCGGCTGGCGGAAGGCACGCCGACCAAAAATGTCAATACGGTCTGTCCTTTTCTGACTCTGGCCTATCGCTATGAGGAGACCGGTAATCCGGTCTGGAAGCCGGTACTTGAGCGCTGGGCGGAATGGGTCATGTATGAGATGCCGCGCACCGAACAGGGTGGCCTGCAGCACATTGTCTATAACAGCGAAAACAGGCAGCAACTCTGGGACGATACGCTCATGATGAGCGTGATGGCGCTGGCCAAAATCGGGCAGCTGCTGAAGCGCGACGCGTGGATTGAGGAAGCGGTTTATCAGTTCCTGCTTCATACCCAGTATCTGATGGATCGCGGGACCGGCTTGTGGTTTCACGGCTGGAACTTTGACGGCCGCCATCACTTCGCGAATGCGCGCTGGGCCCGTGGCAACAGCTGGGTGACGATAGTGATCCCCGACTTTCTGGAGATGATGGACTGGCCTGAGCATCACGCCACCCGTCGTTTTCTGCAGCAGGTGCTGGAAAGCCAGGTCAGGGCACTCAGCGCCTGTCAGCACAGCAGTGGATTATGGCACACCCTGCTCGATGACCCGCACAGTTATCCGGAAGCCTCTGCCACGGCTGGCTTTGCCTATGGGATCCTGAAAGGCGTCCGTAAGCGTTATCTGCCCGCTGAATTTCGTGAGGTCGCTGAAAAAGCACTGCGTGGTGTGATTGCCAACATTGATGATGATGGCGAGCTGAAACAGGTTTCGTTTGGCACCGCGATGAGCAGCGATCTCGATGACTACCGCAACATTCCCCTGACCTCAATGCCGTACGGCCAGGCGATGGCGCTGCTCTGTCTGACCGAGTATCTGCGGGTTTACCTCTGAGTGGTAATAAAAAAAAAGCCCCGCAGTGCGGGGCTTTCTCATCAGCGTGTCTCGTTACATGCTGCGGATGTAATCATCCATATCGGTTTTCAGGTTATCGGACTTGGTGCCGAAAATGGCCTGCACACCTGAACCGGCCACTACCACGCCGCGGGCGCCGAGATTTTTCAGTTCTGACTGATCCACTTTCGCCACATCGGCCACGCTGACGCGCAGACGGGTGATACAGGCATCCAGGTTAGTGATGTTCTCTTTACCGCCAAACGCGGCAACCAGTTTGCCAGCCATCTCTGTGCCGGTCGCAGAAGATTGCTCGCTGCTGCTGCTCTCTTCACGGCCAGGCGTTTTCAGATTCAGCTTAACAATCAGTACGCGGAACAGGGTGTAGTACACCAGACCGTAGATGATACCGATAATCGGGAACAGCCAGATTTTGCTGCTGTTGCCGCTCAGCACGATAAAGTCGATCAGACCGTGTGAGAAGCTGGTGCCATCACGCATCCCCAGCAGGATACAGATTGGGAACGCCAGACCCGCCAGAATCGCATGGATCACATACAGGATGGGTGCCACGAACATGAATGAGAATTCAATCGGTTCGGTGATACCGGTCAGGAACGAGGTCAGCGCAGCAGAGATCATGATGCCGCCGACTTTGGCACGGTTTTCAGGTTTCGCGGAGTGCCAGATAGCAATCGCAGCAGCCGGCAGGCCGTACATTTTGAACAGGAAGCCGCCTGAGAGTTTACCGGCAGTCGGGTCACCCGCCATGTAGCGTGGGATATCGCCGTGGAACACCTGGCCTGCGGCGTTGGTGTACTCGCCAATCTGCATCTGGAAAGGCACGTTCCAGATGTGATGCAGACCAAACGGCACCAGAGCGCGTTCTACGACGCCATAGATACCAAAGGCCACAACCGGGTTCTGATAGGCCGCCCACTGCGAGAACTCCTGAATCGCGGCACCCACCGGTGGCCAGATGAAGGAGAGCAGCACGCCCAGTACAATCGCCGCCAGGCCGGAAATAATCGGCACAAAACGCTTACCGGCAAAGAAACCCAGATACTCAGGCAGCTTGATGCGGTAAAAACGGTTAAACATATAGGCGGCGATGGAGCCGGCGATAATTCCGCCCAGCACCCCGGTGTCGGCGAGGTGTTTAGCCTCGATCTCTGCCGCCGGCAGATGCAGAACCAGCGGCGCCACGACCGCCATGGTTTTCACCATGATGCCATACGCGACCACAGCGGCCAGTGCGGAAACGCCGTCATTGTTGGTAAAGCCCAGCGCCACACCAATCGCAAAAATCAGCGGCATATTGGCGAACACCGAGCCGCCCGCTTCTGCCATCACATGCGAAACTACTGCAGGTAACCAGCTGAAATTAGCTGAACCGACCCCTAATAAAATCCCGGCAATCGGCAGAACCGATACCGGCAGCATCAGCGATTTACCGACCTTTTGAAGGTTGGCAAAAGCATTTTTGAACATAGCGTGAAGCTCCTGAGTATG
Organism: Pantoea sp. M_10; assembly: GCF_008631515.1. Classification (NCBI taxonomy): domain Bacteria; kingdom Pseudomonadati; phylum Pseudomonadota; class Gammaproteobacteria; order Enterobacterales; family Erwiniaceae; genus Pantoea; species Pantoea sp. M_10. The sequence goes on from NZ_VWUL01000001.1 coordinate 744,882, forward strand.
AGTGCATATTTGCGCAGTGCGCGTGGTAAAGAGGGAGGATTCTTTACCGGGGTGGCGGTAACCGCCTTTTGATTTATTACGAAGGGTAAAATAATTACCGATTTTTTACTTTGACGGCTATCACGTTTCAACAATTACAGCGGCATGATTTGCGAAATTTCTGATTAATTCAGTGCTGCAACACGCAATAAAAAACTGACCCTGTTCAGAAAAACAGGGTCATTCAGGAAGATTGCAGATTAATTACAGAGACTGAAATAAACCGGCCGACTCAGGCACCGAGCTGACTCATCGGGATATGAAACAGCGTAGAGAAGTTGCGGGTGGTCGCCTCCGCCAGCGTTTCGATATCAACCCCTTTCAGCACGGCCAGATAGTCGGCAACGTCGCGTGTATAGGCGGGCTGGTTCTCTTTGCCGCGATAAGGCACCGGGGCCAGATACGGCGAGTCGGTTTCGACCAGCATCCGGTCCAGCGGTACATAGCGTGCGGCCTCACGTAACTGTTCGGCATTACGGAAGGTAACGATACCGGAGAAGGAGATGTAGAAGCCCATATCCAGCAGTTTAGCCGCGGTAGGCTGATCCTCTGTGAAGCAGTGCAGCACGCCGCCACAGCGCTCAACCTGCTCTTCCCGCAGGATCGCCAGCGTATCGTCACGCGCATCGCGGGTGTGAACAATAATCGGTTTGTTCAGTGCAATACCGGTTCGGATATGTTCCCGGAACGAGCGCTGCTGCTGCTCCCGGGTCTCAGGCTGGTAGTGATAATCCAGCCCGGTTTCACCCAGCGCGACCACGCGGGGATCGGCAGCGAGCCGGCGAAACACCTCAACATCGTACGCCTCTTCCTGATTCAGCGGATGTACGCCGCAGGAGAGCGCAATGTTTTTTCGTTCCCCCACCAGCTGCTTCAGGGTATGAAAACCCGGCAGCGTGGTGGCGATGGCCAGCATAAATTTCACATCACGCGCCGCCGCTTTGGCGAGCACATCATCCAGGTCACGGTGGTTCTTTTCATAATCCAGGCCATCAAGATGGCAATGGGAATCGACAATAAACATAAAGACTCTCAGAGTGATTTAGCCGATCAGGGCGGGCTTCTGGTTATCTGCCCAGCTCAGGAGCTGATCGGTCAGCAATAATTCACGGTTGACTGACGCCACATGCAGTAGCTGTTCACGGCAGCGCATCCAGGTCCGGGCCGTGTTGTTGAGCGCGCTGGCTGAAAAGTGGCTGGCCAGTAAGGCCACCACATCCTGGCGATCGATGTTGCTCAGCCACTGCTCCGCATTCTGCTGCCATTTCATGGCGTCCAGCAGTAATGAAATCAGCCAGCCAATGCGTGCTGCCGCATCGTCTGCATTCAGCACAGGCAGCAGTTGCAGGATGTCATGCTGCAACGCCGCAGGCAGCGCGTCGCAGAGCTTCTGTCTGGCCTGCCACGGCCCGGTGTCCAGCAGGCTCAGCGCCGCACCAGGCGCGCCCGCGCTCAGGCGTAACGCCGCCAGCAGCATCGCTTCATCCTGTGAGGCGTGCTTCTTCAGCCAGATCAGGCTCTGCCCTTCATCCGGTGGCGTCAGGTGCAGCGTCATGCAGCGACTGCGCAGCGTTGCCAGCAGCCGTGACGGATCGCGGCTGCTGAGGAAGAACCAGCTGTTAGCGGGCGGCTCTTCCAGCGTTTTCAGCAGGGCGTTGGCCGCCGCTTCCGAAAGCTGTGCCGCATCCGGCAGCCAGACGACTTTTGCCCCCCCCTGCTGACCAAAGTGGTACATTTTTTCTGTCACCTGCCGCACTGCATCAATGCCCAGCGTGGATTTACCTTTCTCCGCCTCAAGCCGGTACCAGTCCGGGTGAGTATTGGCCTGCATCAGCTGGCAACCGTGGCACTGGCCGCAACTTTTCAGGCCATCCGGCTGCTGACACATCAGCCAGCGGCTCATTCCCCAGACCAGCGCCTCATCGCCCATGCCCGTCATCGCATGGATCATCAGCGCATGGTGAGCGCGATTCTCCTGATGCTGGCTGATGATCTGGCGATAAGGCTGGTTCAGCCACGGATACCAGTTCATCACGCCTGCTCCGCCAGCCACGTATCCAGCGCTGCCTGAAGTGACGCTGTCACATCAGGCAGCGCCTGCGTGGCATCAATCGTGAGGATGGCCGGATCCGCGGCTGCCAGCGCCAGGTAGCGCGCACGGGTGCGTTCGAAGAAGCGCAGCGACTCCTGCTCAATGCGGTCCAGTTCACCGCGTGCCCGGGCACGCTGCAGACCGATCTCAGGTGTCACATCCAGATAGAGCGTCAGATCCGGACGGAAGTCGCCGAGTACCGCACTGCGCAGCGTCTGCATCAGATCGCTGTCGAGTCCCCGTCCGCCGCCCTGATAAGCCTGAGAGGAGAGATCGTGACGATCGCCGATCACCCAGGCCCCGCGCGCCAGTGCCGGTTTGATCACGGTTTCCACCAGCTGAACCCGAGCAGCGTAGAGCATCAGCAGTTCCGCTTTATCGGTAACCTGTTCACCCTCAATCCCCTGCTTGACCAGCACCCGCAGCTGTTCCGCCAGCGGCGTTCCGCCTGGCTCCCGGGTAAAGACCAGATCGGTGATGCCCCGGGCGCGCAGCGTGGCGACGATAGCGTCGCGCGCGGTGGTTTTTCCGGCGCCTTCCAGGCCTTCAATGACGATAAACTTACTGTCCATTTTTTTCCTTAAGCGTCTGCCGGTAGACCTGCACCGCCTTATTATGGCTGGCAAGATTCGTGGTAAAGGTATGCCCGCCCTTGCCATCCGCCACAAAGTAGAGATAGTTGGTTTTTTCCGGATGGGCCGCTGCCTGCAGCGAGGCTTTGCCCGGTATGGCGATCGGGCCAGGGGGCAGGCCATTAATCATATAGGTATTGTAACTGCTGGCCGTCTCCAGATCTTTGCGGGTCAGCGTACCGGTGTAGCTGTCGCCCATGCCATAGATCACGGTGGGATCGGTCTGGAGTCGCATCCCGGTGCGCAGACGATTGATAAAGACCGACGCAACCCGCGCACGCTCGGCGCTGACGGCGGTCTCTTTTTCAATAATAGAGGCCATCGTGACCAGATCCTGTGGCGTTTTATAGGGCAGATTGTCTGCCCGGCCCTGCCACACTTCCTCAATGGTTTTTTTCATGCGTTCATGTGCACGCTGCAGCAGCGAAACATCGGTGGTGTTCGCCGTGTAGAGCCAGGTATCGGGGAAAAAGTTGCCCTCCAGCTGATCCGCTGGCACCTTAAGCGCGCTGGCAACGGTAGCGAACTGATCGTCTTTCAGGGTATGCCGGATATAGGGTGCCTTGCGCAGTTCACTCAGCCACTCTTTCAGCCGCTGACCTTCCACAAACCGCAACGGGAACTGGGCTTCTTTACCGCTGGCCAGCAGCTGTAACAGCGAACGCACCGTCATGGTCGGCTCAAGGCGATAGGTTCCCGCCTTAAACGTCGCCAGTTCCGGCTCCAGCTTCAGCAGCGCACCGAACCAGATGCTCTCAGGTATGATCTTCTGCTCTTCCAGCTGCGCTTCAAGCGCCACCCGCCCCGTACCGGCAGGCAGCGTGTAGATCGTTTCCTGATGCAGTGTTAAAGGGGTGGCCGCAAATTGCTTAACCTGCCAGTAACTGACAACCGCGGCGAGACCCACTATCGCCAGCAGAGCGGCGAGAATTTTTTTGCTTCGACTCATGATGCATCCATTATCTTTTCACAGCTTGCGAGCAACTGATTAAACAGCGAGCGTTCAGTAAAGTGCGACGCTTCTATCTGTCGGACCGGCAGAACCGGCATCAGCGCATTACATATCACCACTTCATCGGCGTCCAGCAGCTGCGCCGGTTCGCTTTTTATAACCTGGCAAGCCTGACCTGCCGCCGCGAGTTGTGCCATCAGACTCCGCCGCATAATGCCATCCACCCCCGATTCTGACAGATCGGGGGTGTAAATCTGCGTGCCGTGACGCCAGAATAAATTGGCCGCACAGCATTCCACCACCCAACCTTCAGTGTCAAGCACCAGCGCCTCGTCGGCGTCTGTCTGGTCAAGATGAGCCCTGATCAGCACCTGCTCCAGGCGATTAAGATGTTTGATACCGGCAAACAGAGGATTACGCGCCAGACGAACCGGACTGAGGCTGAGAGACACACCACGCTGCTGCAACGTGGCGTAATGGTGCGGCCAGGGCGCGAGCGAAACAATCCGTGTGGGTTCGGCGCAGCCCTGCCGGCTGTATCCGCGTCCGCCGCTACCGGCGCTGATAATCACTTTCAGAACGGCCTGCTCCTGCCCCTGCGCGGCCTGTTTCATCTCAGCCTCAAGCTGAAGCCAGTCAATGCCGCCGATCCATAACCGTTCGCAGCCCTGCCTGAGCCGCTGAAGGTGGTTCTTCAGCAGCAGAATGTTACCCTGTCGCACAGCCGCGGTGGTAAAGCAGCCGTCGCCAAACTGCAGGCCACGGTCGCTGGCTGCCAGCGTTGATTGTTTGATACCGTTAATCCACATCGTTCTCTCCCGGGGATGACGTGTGATTTCAGCGCATTTGCAGGATAAAAAAAGGCCCGCATCGCGGGCCTTTTTACGCATCAACACCGATTACACTTTACGGAAAATCAACGAACCGTTGGTTCCGCCAAAGCCAAAGGAGTTACACAGCGTGTATTCCAGGCCGGTAACCTGACGTGCGGTATGAGGCACGAAGTCGAGATCGCAGCCTTCATCCGGATTGTCGAGGTTGATGGTCGGTGGAATCGCCTGGTCGCGCAGCGCCAGAATCGAGTAGATCGCCTCCACCGCGCCTGCCGCACCCAGCAGGTGACCGGTCATCGACTTAGTCGAGCTGACCATCACGCTCTGTGCCGCCGCACCAAACACGGATTTCACTGCCTGCGCTTCCGCTTTGTCACCGGCCGGCGTTGACGTGCCGTGCGCGTTAACGTAGCCGATCTGCGCCGGATCCAGCTGAGCGTCACGCAGCGCGTTGACCATCGCTGCCGCCGCACCAGAACCGTTTTCCGGTGGTGATGTCATGTGGTAAGCGTCGCTGCTCATGCCGAAACCGACGATTTCTGCATAGATCTTCGCGCCGCGTTTTTTCGCGTGTTCGTACTCTTCCAGCACCACGATACCGGCACCGTCGCCCAGCACAAAACCGTCACGATCTTTATCCCACGGACGGCTTGCCGCCTGCGGGTTATCGTTACGGGTTGAGAGCGCACGTGCAGCACCAAAACCGCCCACGCCCAATGGCGTACTGGCTTTCTCTGTGCCACCTGCCAGCATCACGTCAGCATCGTTATAGGCGATGATACGTGCAGCATGACCGATGTTATGGACGCCAGAAGTACAGGCTGTCGCAATAGAGATGCTCGGACCTTTCAGGCCATACATGATGGTGAGATGACCCGCCACCATGTTAACGATGGTTGAAGGCACAAAGAATGGACTGATTTTGCGCGGGCCGCCGTTGACCAGGGAGGTATGATTCTCTTCAATCAGACCCAGGCCACCGATGCCGGAGCCAATCGCTGCGCCCATACGGCCTGCATTTTCCTCGGTCACAACCAGACCGCTGTCCTGCATGGCCTGAATACCAGCCACGATGCCGTATTGGATGAATTCGTCCATCTTGCGCTGATCTTTGCGCGAAATGAAATCATCACAATTAAAATCTCTTACCAGACCTGCAAAACGCGTTGCATAAGCACTGGTATCAAAATGGTCGATCAGGGTAATGCCGCTCTGACCGGCAAGGAGAGCACTCCAGGTAGACTCTACGGTATTGCCGACAGGAGACAACATGCCAAGACCAGTCACAACTACACGACGCTTAGACACGTTCGTCCTCCAGGGAGGGGAAATAGGAACTATGTGGGACAAACAAAAAAATCAGGCGGTCGAGCGACCGCCTGAAGATATTCATTAGCCTTTATGGCTATTGATGTAGTCGATCGCTGCCTGAACGGTAGTGATTTTCTCAGCTTCTTCGTCTGGAATCTCAGTATCAAACTCTTCTTCCAGAGCCATCACCAGCTCAACGGTATCAAGAGAATCGGCACCCAGGTCTTCTACGAAAGATGCAGAGTTGGTGACTTCTTCCTCTTTCACACCCAGCTGCTCACTGATGATTTTCTTAACGCGTTGTTCGATATCGCTCATACTATTTAATTTCCTATCAAAACTCGCTTTCGCGATGGTTTTCGTAGTGTATAAAATGGTGAAAAAGATGCAACAAAATCCCGGCTGGTCTAACCACGATTTTGCGTTATTTTGCGGTTTTAACCGCAAATAATGCAAATGATTTCGTGATTTATCAGACCATGTACATTCCGCCATTGACGTGCAGCGTTTCACCTGTGATGTAGGCTGCTTCGTCAGAGGCTAAAAATGCCACAGCATTGGCGATTTCCTGCGCTTCGCCTAAGCGACCCGCTGGCACTTCCGCCAAAATACCGGAACGTTGATCTTCGTTCAGTGCCCGCGTCATGTCAGTCTCAATAAAGCCTGGAGCCACGACGTTGACGGTAATGCCACGTGACGCGATTTCGCGCGCCAGTGATTTGCTAAAGCCAATCAAACCCGCTTTTGCTGCTGCGTAGTTTGCCTGGCCCGCGTTACCCATGGTGCCGACAACGGAACCAATGGTGATGATACGGCCCACGCGCTTTTTCATCATGGCACGCAGAACCGCCTTAGAAAGGCGGAATACCGATGTGAGGTTAGTATCCAGGATATCCTGCCACTCATCGTCCTTCATGCGCATGAGAAGATTGTCACGCGTAATGCCTGCATTATTGACTAAAATATCCACTTCGCCAAATTCAGCGCGAATATTCTCTAAAACGCTGTTAATGGAGTCAGCGTCAGTCACATTCAGTAACAGGCCCTTGCCCTTGTCGCCAAGGTAAGCACTGATGGCGTCGGCGCCACTCTGGCTGGTTGCAGTTCCGACGACTCTAGCACCGCGTGCCACCAGGGTTTCTGCAATCGCACGACCAATGCCGCGACTCGCGCCGGTAACCAGCGCAACTTTACCTTCAAAGCTCATGATTTTCCTCTTATTCCTTTCCGAGTGCAGCGTTCAGTGAAGCCGTATCGTTCACGGCAGCAGCGGTCAGGGTATCGACAATGCGTTTGGTCAGACCGGTCAGGACTTTGCCCGGACCCATCTCCAGCAGGTGTGTCACACCCTGTGCTGCCATCGCTTCGACGCTCTCGGTCCAGCGAACCGGGCTGTAAAGCTGACGAACCAGCGCATGGCGGATAGCCGACGCGTCGGATTCTGCTTTGACATCGACATTATTAATGACCGGCACGGCTGGCGTATTAAACGTTATGCCTTCAAGCGCCACCGCCAGTTTGTCGGCAGCGGGCTTCATCAGTGCGCAGTGGGAAGGCACGCTGACCGGCAGCGGTAAGGCACGCTTAGCACCCGCTGCTTTACAGGCCGCGCCTGCACGTTCAACGGCTTCTTTGTTACCCGCAATGACCACCTGGCCCGGCGAGTTGAAGTTTACCGGCGAAACAACCTGGCCCTGAGCACTCTCTTCACAGGCCTGACGGATAGCGGCGTCATCCAGGCCAATAATCGCCTGCATTGCGCCCGTGCCTTCCGGCACCGCTTCCTGCATCAGTTTGCCGCGCAGTTCAACCAGTTTCACCGCGTCAGCGAAGTTGAGCACGCCTGCACACACCAGTGCCGAGTACTCACCCAGGCTGTGACCGGCCATCAGAACGGGCTGTTCGCCGCCCTGCGCCTGCCAGACACGGTAGATAGCCACGGAGGCGGCCAGCAGGGCTGGCTGAGTCTGCCAGGTTTTATTCAGCTCTTCAGCCGGACCCTGACTGACTAACTGCCACAGATCGTATCCCAGCGCGTCAGAAGCTTCACGGAAGGTCTCTTCAACCTGCGGATAAGTGGCTGCTAATTCAGCCAGCATGCCCACGGTCTGTGAACCCTGACCGGGAAAAACAAATGCAATTTGCGTCATCTTTCGTTCCTGTCAATCAAAAGCGAACCAGCGCAGAACCCCAGGTGAATCCACCACCAAAGGCTTCCAGCAGAATAAGGTGTCCGGGTTTGATGCGGCCATCACGAACCGCTTCGTCCAGTGCGCTTGGCACCGAGGCGGCAGAGGTGTTGCCGTGGCGATCCAGTGTGACGACCACTTTATCCATGGTCATGCCGAGTTTTTTGGCGGTGGCGCTGATGATGCGCAGGTTAGCCTGATGCGGCACCAGCCAGTCCAGCATTTCACGATCGAGATTATTGGCCTGCAGCGTTTCGTCAACGATGTGGGCCAGCTCGGTTACGGCGACCTTAAAGACTTCGTTGCCCGCCATGGTGAGATAGGCAGGCTGATCCTGATGCGCGCGATCCTGATAAGGCAGGGTCAGCAGCTGCGAATAGCGACCGTCGGCGTGCAGATGAGTAGAGATGATCCCCTGCTCTTCGCTCTGGCCCAGCACAACCGCACCCGCGCCATCACCGAACAGGATGATGGTGCCGCGATCTTCCGGATCCAGCGCGCGCGCCAGCACATCAGCACCAATCACCAGCGCATGTTTTACGGCGCCATTTTTGATGTATTGATCGGCCACGCTCAGTGCATAGGTGAAACCGGCGCAGGCGGCCGCAAGGTCAAACGCCGCGCAGTCTTTGATCTCCAGCATTTGCTGGATCATGCAGGCGGAGCTCGGGAAGGCATGGCTGGAAGAGGTTGTGGCGACAATGATCAGCCCAACGTCATTCGCCTCAATGCCGGCCATTTCCAGCGCGCGCTGAGCGGCGCTGAATCCCATGGTGGCGACGGTTTCGTCAGGTGCAGCAATGCGACGCTCACGGATGCCGGTACGGGTAACAATCCACTCGTCCGACGTCTCCACCATTTTTTCCAGATCGGCATTGGTGCGAACCTGGCTGGGCAGATAACTGCCCGTACCGATAATTTTGGTATACATCTAGGCTTTGTCACTCCTGGCTAATACAGCATCAAGGCGCGCAGCAATTCGTTCGGGAATTTGCTGCCTCACCGCCTGCTCTGCCTGTTCTATCGCCACGGCGAAGGCGTGTTGATTTGCTGCGCCGTGACTCTTGATCACTGTTCCGCGCAATCCTAACAGACAAGCGCCATTGTACTGGTCGGGGTTGAGATGCCCGAAGCGCTTTGCCAGACGTTTCTGAACCCAGCGCCCCAGCAACTGAAGCCACCATGACCGTTTTTTGCCTTCCCCTGAGGACTTCAGCAGAGAAAGAAACATTCTTACCACGCCTTCCATCGTCTTCAGCGTGACGTTCCCGACAAAACCGTCACAGACCATGACATCGGTTTTACCGGTCAGCAGCTCGTTACCTTCGAGGTAACCAATATAGTTGATGTGCGGTGATTCTCGCAGCATAACCGCGGCGTCACGGATCGTTTCCAGCCCTTTGGTCTCTTCATGACCGATGTTGAGCAATGCAACACGGGGCTGTGAAATCCCCAGTACATACTCGGCCATCACGGAACCCATCACGGCAAACTGCACCAGCATCGCACTGTCTGAGTCCACATTCGCGCCCAGATCGAGTACCACCGTTTTACCCTGCTGCTGATGCGGTAAAACGGACATCAGCGCCGGACGCTTAATGCCATCCAGCGGTTTTAATAAGAGTGTCGACAGCCCCATCAAAGCCCCGGTGTTACCGGCGCTGATGCAGGCCTGGGCACGTCCCTCTTTCACCATCTCCAGCGCCACACGCATTGAGCTGCCGCGACTGTTCCGGATGGCCTGAGCGGGCCGCGCATCACTTGCAATAACCGATTCGGCAGGGATAACCTGCAAACGCCCCATCAGGGAGGAATCCGCTTTGGCAAGCAATGGCATGAGAGTGTCGGGATATCCGACAAGAAGAAGGAATAGTTCCGAATGAGAGGCCAGTGCCTGCAATGCTGCAGGCACTGTCACGCAGGGACCGAAGTCCCCGCCCATGGCATCAATCGCCAGGGTCAAACGTGTCAAGGTATCGCCTTGCTAAGCAAGAAACTTACTTAACGATAACCTTGCGACCGCGGTAGTAACCGTCCGCAGTGATGTGGTGACGCAGATGAGTTTCGCCAGAAACTTTATCTACTGACAGAGCAGCAGTGGTCAGCGCATCGTGCGAACGACGCATACCACGCTTAGAACGGGTGGGTTTATTCTGTTGTACGGCCATGGACCTTACTCCTATTACTTACGCTTTAAACTGGCTAATACGGCAAATGGATTTGGTTTCTCCGCCTCTGCAGGCAGTTTGCCAAAGACCATGTCCGCCTCGGACACTTCACAGTGTTCAGAATCGTGCACCGGAACGACCGGCAGCGCGAGGATCAGTTCATCCTCAACAACCGCCAGCAGATCGATCTCACCAAATTCGTTGACATCGACCGGCTCGTACGCTTCCGGCAATGCTTCGGCCTGCTCTTCAGAAGAGACGGGACTGAAACAAAAACTGACTTTTACGTGATGGGGAAAGGTCTGGTTGCAGCGCTGACAACGTAACGTCACCTGAACTTCAGCAGTACCCGTCAGTACCGCCAGACGTTGGCTATCAACCGCGAACGACATGGCACAATCCACATCACTGTCCACACTAACGACCGACTCGGCCACACGCTCCACCTGTGCAGATGTGTAGACACCCTGATAATCAAGGCGCTTCTGAGCGGTGCGGACAGGGTCCAGCGTTAGGGGTAATTTTACCTTTTGCATAGGGCGCGCATATTAACTTTGTAATGTCATAGAGTCAAAGAAAAAGGCCGTTAAACAGCATCTTTCAACCACTATTCGCATCCAGTGCGGCGCACAGTTTAAAATGACTGTCACCAATTCGCTATTACTATTGAAAAAAAATGACGCCATCGATTCTTTTAGCTTCGACCTCCCCCTTCCGACAGGCGCTGCTGCGCAAGCTGGGGCTGCCTTTTATTACGGCTGCGCCAGAAGTAGATGAGTCGCCGCTGCCGGGTGAATCGGCGCAGGCGCTGGTGACGCGACTTGCCAAAGCCAAAGCGCAGGCACTGGGAGAAACCTACCCCGGTCACTGGATTATCGGCTCTGACCAGGTCTGTGTACTGGATGGCGTGATTACCGGAAAGCCTCACACCGCAGAGAAGGCGCGGGCGCAACTGCGTGCCGCCAGCGGCAAAGCGATTACGTTTTATACCGGCCTGGCACTCTGTCATCCCGCCAGTAGCACACTGCTGCAGGCGTGTGAACCTTTTGTGGTGCATTTCCGCACCTTAACCGAGGCAGAGATTACCGGCTATGTTGAGAAAGAGCAGCCGCTTCAGTGTGCGGGCAGCTTTAAAAGTGAGGGGCTGGGAATTTGTCTGTTTGATCGACTGGAGGGGCGCGATCCCAACACGCTGGTCGGCCTGCCGCTGATTGCGCTCAATGCAATGCTGCAGCAGGCCGGCATCAATCCTTTAACCGCGTGATGCCGGAGCACTCACCCTTTACGCTGACGTAACCTGAGCAGACACTGCTTCAGGCCTTCGTCCAGCGGCGCTTCCACCCGCATCACGTCGCCCGTGCCAGGATGGGTAAAGGTCAGGGCCGCCGCGTGCAGGAAGAGGCGATTTAAGCCGGTTGCCGCCAGCTGACTGTCAAAGTCACGTTCGCCATAGCGATCGTCAAAAGCGATAGGATGACCGGCGTGCAGCGTATGCACACGAATCTGGTGCGTGCGACCGGTTACCGGGCTGGCCTTCACCAGCGTGGCAAACTCAAACCGCTCTTCCACTTTAAAGCGGGTTTCAGAGGGTTTGCCTTCGCTGCTGACGCGCACCACGCGTTCGCCGCTCTGCAGGATGTTTTTCAGCAGCGGAGCCTGAACCACTTTCAGATGTGACGGCCAGTTGCCGCGCACCAGCGCCAGATAATCCTTCTGCATCCCCTTTTCGCGCAGTTGCTCATGCAGAGAGCGCAGCGCCGAGCGCTTTTTCGCCACCAGCAGAATACCGGAGGTGTCACGGTCCAGGCGATGCACCAGTTCCAGGAAGCGTGCTTCGGGACGCAGTGCGCGCAGGCCTTCGATGACGCCGAAGGTCAACCCGCTGCCTCCGTGAACGGCGGTGCCGGAAGGCTTGTTCATCACCAGCAGCGCCTCATCTTCATACAGAATGGCGTCAGCCAGCGAGGCCACTTTTGCCAGCTTCGGTGACACGGCCTCGTCATCGCGTTCGGCGACCCGCACCGGTGGAATGCGAACCTCATCGCCCTCCTCCAGCTTATATTCGGGCTTGACGCGCTTTTTATTCACCCGCACCTCGCCTTTGCGAACGATGCGATAAACCATGCTTTTTGGCACACCCTTGAGCTGGGTGCGCAAAAAGTTATCAATGCGTTGTCCGGCATTTTCAGCCGTGATGGCGACAAATTGTACGCCCGGATTCTCTGTTTTCATGGCGGCGATTCTAAATAGTGTCCCCTGATAGCGCCACCCCTTTTTCTGTGCTTAACTCTGGGGTTGATGTGGCGGCAGGTCGCCTCCCTGCTGACTTTTTCAGCAAACCGCTGCTTTGTCCGACACATTAATAAGTTAAATGTAAAGAAACTTCACAAGCTGGCTAAAGTCGCCTTGCTATATGAAGGTTAGCAGTGGAATAATGCTTGAGTTTCTTACCTGAAGCATTTCAGGGCAGAAAAAGAGCGAAATTGTCATTTTGCCGGATTGAGCAGACACGCAGCAATGGCGTAAGACGTAATGCGAAATCAGGCACTTAGCGGGCTGCGGGTTGCGGCCTGGACAACAGTATGGGATGCACGGGTTTTTTAATTGTCTCAGGCATTTCCACTATCTGGTGCTGTTTTCCCTTATGAAAAACAGGCCACCGACGTTATTTGCGCCCCTCGCGCGGTCGACAGCCGTGAGGTTGACGACATTGCACTAAGTCACGGGGCCATCGGTTGATACTCGTCCAGGGTAACTATGCCCGCAGCTGTAATCACTCATGAAAGAATAACGAGTAAGTCACGATGAAAAGAATGTTAATAAACGCAACTCAGCAGGAAGAGTTGCGCGTTGCCCTGGTTGACGGTCAGCGTCTGTACGACCTGGATATCGAAAGCCCCGGACACGAACAGAAAAAAGCCAACATCTACAAAGGTAAAATCACTCGCATTGAACCCAGCCTTGAAGCTGCGTTTGTCGACTACGGCGCAGAGCGTCACGGTTTCCTCCCGTTAAAAGAAATTTCCCGCGAATACTTCCCCTCCAGCTACAACGCGCATGGCCGTCCCAACATTAAAGATGTGCTGCGTGAAGGTCAGGAAGTGATTGTTCAGATCGATAAAGAAGAGCGCGGCAACAAAGGCGCGGCGCTGACCACCTTTATCTCGCTGGCGGGCAGTTATCTGGTGCTGATGCCGAACAACCCGCGTGCAGGCGGTATCTCCCGCCGCATTGAAGGTGACGACCGTACCGAGCTGAAAGAAGCCCTGTCTGCGCTGGAACTGCCGGAAGGCATGGGCCTGATCGTCCGTACCGCCGGCGTCGGCAAATCTGCCGAATCGCTGCAGTGGGATTTAAGTTTCCGTCTTAAGCACTGGGATGCGATCAAAAAAGCCGCAGAGAGCCGTCCGGCGCCCTTCCTGATCCATCAAGAAAGTAACGTGATTGTGCGTGCCTTCCGCGACTACCTGCGTCAGGACATCGGTGAAATCCTTATCGATAACCCGAAAGTCCTGGAGCTGGCGCGTCAGCACATCGCTGCGCTGGGCCGTCCGGACTTCAGCAGCAAAATCAAGCTCTACACCGGTGAAATCCCGCTGTTCAGCCACTATCAGATCGAATCGCAAATTGAATCCGCGTTTCAGCGCGAAGTTCGCCTGCCGTCCGGTGGCTCCATCGTCATCGACAGCACGGAAGCACTGACCGCTATCGATATCAACTCAGCCCGTGCGACACGCGGCGGTGACATCGAAGAGACGGCGTTTAACACCAACCTGGAAGCGGCCGATGAGATTGCCCGTCAGCTGCGTCTGCGCGACCTGGGCGGGCTGATCGTTATCGATTACATCGATATGACTCCGGTTCGCCATCAGCGCGCCGTCGAGAATCGGCTGCGTGAAGCGGTCCGTCAGGATCGTGCCCGTATTCAGATCAGCCACATTTCACGTTTCGGCCTGCTGGAGATGTCACGTCAGCGTCTGAGCCCGTCACTGGGTGAGTCCAGCCACCACGTCTGCCCGCGCTGTAGCGGCACCGGCACCATTCGTGATAACGAGTCGCTGGCCCTGTCGATTCTGCGTCTGATTGAAGAAGAAGCGCTGAAAGACAACACCAAAGAAGTGCACGCGATTGTTCCGGTTCAGGTGGCCTCTTACCTGCTGAACGAAAAACGTGAAGCGGTCAACGCGATTGAAAAACGCCAGGGTGGTGTGCGGGCGATCATCGTTCCTGATGACAAGATGCAGACCCCACACTACTCCGTGCTGCGCGTGCGTAAAGGTGAAGAGACGCAGACCCTGAGTTATCACCTGCCGAAGCTGCATGAAGCTGAGATGGCAATGCCGTCGGATGAGGAGCACTCTGAGCGTCGTCGTCCTGAGCAGCCAGCTCTGGCCGCCTTCGTGATGCCTGATGCGCCACCGGCCCCGGTTGAAGTCGCCCCTGAAGCGAAGCGCACCGAAAGCAAACCCGCAGCAAAAGGCGCGCCGGCGGTGGCACCGTCAGCGACCGTCAGCACCGGTTTCTTCGGACGACTGCTGGGTGGCCTGAAAAAAATGTTCGCGGGCGAAGAAGCCCCTGCTGCTAAGCCTGAGACCGCTGCCGTTGCTGAACCGCAGAAAGCCGCAGAAAGTGAGCAGGAGCAGAGTTCCTCCCGTGGCGGCGAGCGTCGCAACAATAACAACCGTCGCAACAACAATCGTCGTGAACGCACGCCGCGTAACGGTGACAATGCACAGTCACGCGAAGGCCGTGAACCGCGTGAAAGTCGCGAGCCACGTGAACCGCGTGAGAGCCGTGAGCCACGCGAAAGCCGCGAGCCGCGTGATGGCAACGATAATCGCCGCAACAAGCGTCAGTCTCAGTCTGGCGAGGCTCGCGAAGAGCGTCCGGCACTGAGCGAAGAAGCGCGTCAGCAGCGTGAAGAGCAGCAGCAGCAGCGCCGTGAACAGCGTGCAGAACGTCAGCGTCGT
Source organism: Pantoea sp. M_10 (assembly GCF_008631515.1). Classification (NCBI taxonomy): domain Bacteria; kingdom Pseudomonadati; phylum Pseudomonadota; class Gammaproteobacteria; order Enterobacterales; family Erwiniaceae; genus Pantoea; species Pantoea sp. M_10. Next base: position 760,068 of record NZ_VWUL01000001.1, read on the forward strand.
CGTCAGGAAGAGAAGCGCGCGGGTGAAGAAGCCGCCAAAGCCGCTGAGCAGTCAGCCGTGGCAGATGCGCCGGAAGCGACTGACGCACAGGAAGAGGAACGCGTTCAGGTTATGCCGCGTCGTAAGCCGCGCCAGCTGAACCAGAAGGTCCGCGTTGACGACAACCGTCAGCCTGTGGCAGCGGATGCCAGCGACAATGCGCAGCCTGCCGAAGTGCGTCAGCCTCAGCCGGCCGACGTTGCTCAGCCGCAGCCCGAACTGCAGAGCCCTCAGACTGACGATCAGGATGACAACGAGAACCGCGACGGTGCGAATATGCCGCGTCGCTCACGTCGTTCACCGCGTCATCTGCGCGTCAGCGGACAACGTCGTCGCCGTTACCGTGATGAGCGTTATCCGACGCAGTCTGCAATGCCTCTGGCTGCGGCAGCAGCCTCACCTGAGATGGCGTCCGGTAAAGTCTGGGTTCGCTACCCGGTAAGCCAGGCCAGCGAAGAGCAGGTTCAGAATGTGACGCATGAGACACCGGCGTACAGCCCTGAAGAGAGCGCAGAAGCCACTGCGCTGCCGGTCGCGGCTGCGGCTGCGGCTGAATCCGCAGTACAGGCAGACGTCTCTGCAGAGCAGAATGCGCCGCAAGCCGATGCGCCAGTTCAGCAGGCTGAAGCCGAGGTTGACGCCTCAGTACAGCAGGCCGAGCCACTGGCAGAAACGCCCGTGCCGGTGGTGAACACTGACGACACCCGTGCTATTGAAGCACCGGTTGATCAGCAGCCTTCTGTGGTTCCTGCTGCAGACGAAGCAAAAGCAGAAGTGGTCGCGGCTGAAGCCGTTCCTGCTGAACCGGTCACGGAAACCCCGGTTGCGACCTCTGCGGATGCCGCACAGCCAGCTGACGTTGCTGAGCACGCTGCCGTTGATGTCAGCGAAGCGATTGCCGCCGAGGTTGAAGAGGTGCTGAAGGCTCCGGTCGCAGCTGATGCTGACATTGCGCCGGTTCAGGAACCTCACGCACCGGTTGCCGCGCGCGATGTTGCGCCTGCAGCTCCCGTGACCGCAGCCGAGCCGGTAGCAGCCGCGCCTGCTGCTGATGCGGTAGCCAATGACGGCACGCGCTGGAAGCACTTCGCCTCTGCGCCAATGACTAAAGCCCCGGCGCCAGCCTGGCAGTCAGAACCGGCTCCGCACAGTGACTGGGTACGTTCACCGTATCAGTTCGACGGTCGCGGTTCGGCAGGCGGTCACAGCGCCACGCATCAGGCAACAGCCCCGGCAACCAAGCCGTAATCTCTCAGCAGTTGTCATCTGAACCCCGGCCTTAGCCGGGGTTTTTTTATGGCTGCCATTCTGTCCCCCTGCTCCGCCAGTCGCTATATCACAGGCAAAAAAAATCCCACCCTCCCTGAGGGGAGAGTGGGAAAAACTAAGCGTATCCGGTTAAAGTACGCTCAAATTTTCAGGTCAGATTACGAGTTCATCTTAAACAGTGACATCTTCGACATGTCGGTAAAGGTCTTATAAGAAGCCTGTAGTGCCGTCTGTTGCATGGTGTAGCTGGAAGCGGCCTCGGTGTAATCCACATTCACCAGGTCACTCATCTGGGAGTTATAGATCACGTCGCGGTCATCACCCTGCGCATTCAGCGTATCGATTTCAGACAGCTGGGTACCAATCTCAGCACGCACGGTTAAAACATTATTCAGCGCATTGCCAAGGCCGCGGTTGGTTTTATCCATGGCGTCCTGGAAGGTCTTTTTGGTTGCGTCGTCAGCATCATTCTGCGGCACTTTCAGTGCGGCAATCGCGCTATCCAGCATCTTAAACAGGTTGGTTTCGCTGGCGCTGCCATCCGGCTCTTTGGTTGCGTTGCTGGTGATAGACATAAAGACATTGTCACCGGTGTGCGCCACGGTCATGGTACGGCTGGTATCGACCTTCTGGGTGATGGCTTCTGTGCCGCCCGTGTAGGTGACGCCGGTTCCGGCACCATCAACAAAAGGCGCGCTGTCGGTTTTATAACCGGCAAAGATGTAGCGTCCGTTGGCATCCTGGCTGTTTGCCTGGTTCAGCAACTGAGCACGGATCCCCTCCAGCTGGGTGGCGATCGAGCCACGGTCATCGTCGCTCAGCGTACCGGTTGAACCGTTGATGATCAGCGTCTGTGCGCTCTGAATACTGCTGGTCACGCCTTTCAGCGCATTCTCTTCCAGGGAGAGCCCCTGCTCAGCAAAGGTACGCGCCAGCGCATACTGACTTCCCTTCTGCTGGGTCTGTGACAGCACCACCGCGCGTGACGCCGCAATCGGGTCATCCGAGGGATTCGTTACACGGCGACCGCTGGAGAGCTGCTCACCCACTTTCAGCCAGGAGGCCTGCGAGTCGGTAATGCCGCGCACCTGCTGGTCAAAAATCATATTTGTACTGATTCGCATGTTATCTCCTGCCCTTAGCGAATATTGATCAATGCGTTGAACACGGTGCTGGCCGTCTGCAGCACCTGCGCATTAGCCATGTAATATTGCTGGTATTTAGTCAGGTTGGCGTACTCCTCATCGAGGTTTACGCCAGAGACCGACTGCTGGCGATCGGTCAGCTGACTGACCACGCTTTTCTGGGTGGTGCTGGTGGTTTCCAGCGAGCTGGTTTTGTTACCCACGGTGCTGACGATGCTCGCATAAGCCTGCGACAGCGTGGCATTTCCGCCCACCAGCTTCACATCCTGCAGGTTCAGCAGCTTCTGCGCATTGCGGTTATCACTTTCGCCGCCCACGGCGCTCGCCGCGGCTACCTGGGATTCACTGGTAATCGCTACGGACATGTCGTTAATGACGTTCTGAACCGGCTTCACCAGGAAACTGTCTTTTGCGGCAGGTGCCGGGGTGGCCGCGACGGTCAGTTTCAGACCATCAAAGCTCAGCGTCGTGTTGCCACTGGCGTCGGTTCCCTGCGCAATGGTGACCGCCGTGCTGTCTGAAGCACGGGTGGCAGTCCATTTGCTGCCGTCATAGCTGACGGTGTAGTTAGAGGCTTTCAGCGCGCTGGTATCAGTCCATTCGGCGGTGACGGACGCAGCGGTGCTGTTTTTGCTGTTGCTGACCACCAGCGGAGTGCCGATGTTAAAGAAATCGACCCCCTGGTCGCCGTTGCTGTCAAAGCCCTGCTTGTGCACGTCGTTAAAGCTGGTGGTAAAGGCCGCCGCCAGCTGTCCGAGCTGATTCTGTGCCAGATCGAGATCCTGAGAGCGGAACGCCAGCAGACCGCCCAGCGATCCGGTGGTGATCAGCTTTTCCGGGATCTCGACGTTGCCCGCCTGTTTGTCGACATAGCCGATGGTGGTGCGTGTCGGATCGCTGCTGGAGTTCATCGCCACCAGATCGCTGGATTTGTAGCCGTTCACCAGCGTCAGGCCGTTGGCCATGGATACGGTGTAATTGCCATCCTGCTGCGAAACCGTGACGCCAACCACGTTATTCAGCTCGTTAACCAGCTGATCGCGTTTATCCAGCAGATCGTTAGGTTCGGCACCGTTGCCGTTTGTCAGTTTGGCAATCTGCTGGTTGAGGTCGGCAATCTGCGAGCTGTAGGTGTTGATCTGTTTCACGCTGGAGGCGACATCAGAATTGACGCTGTTCTGCATGTTGTTCAGATACTGCGCCGTGGTCTGAAACTGGCTGACCAGACCCTGAGCGTTACTGAGCATAGACTGACGCGCCGAGGGATCGTTGGCGTTGCTGACCACGTTCTGCAGGTTGGTAAAGAAGCCCTGCAAGGAGGTGGAGAGACTCGTGGTCGAGGTCGACAGCAGATCGTCAATATTAGAGATCTGGCTATGCTGGAGATCGACAGCACTGTAGCTGGCACTGGCACCGCGCAACTGCGTTGCGATGAAAGCATCATACTCGCGCTGTACACCGGAGATTTTTACGCCGTTGCCGTAATAGCTGTTGCCCTGCAGGGTACTGTTTGCCTGCGCCAGCACCGTTGTCTGACGGGAGTAGCCCGCCACGGTGTAGTTCGTGATGTTATTACTGGTGGTGCTCAGGGCGGCCTGTGCGGCACTCAATCCGCTCATCGCGGAGTTAATTATGCTGGACATCTCGGTTCCTTACGTTCCCCCGTCAACCGGGCTGGCAGAGATCTGAATGAACGCCAGCGGGCGAAAACGCATCTGGCTTATGGTGATGTTATCGGCTTGCTTAAGTGAAACTTGAGGCGCAATGATCAGAACAGGTCGCCAATATCCTGGCTGTACGCTTTAACGACTTTGTCGCCCATGCTTTTGAATTGCTGAATCATTCCCACCAGCTTCTGCGCATATTTAGGATCGGTGGCATAGCCCGCCGCCTGCAGCGCCTGCGCGCCCTGCTCTGCACTGGATGCGGTAGTGACCGCCGCATAGCGTGGGTTTTTCGTCAGGAGCCGGACGTAGTCGGTCAGCGCCTCGAAATAGGAGTTATAGACCCGGAAGCTGGCCCGGACTTTTTTCGCTTCGCCCTGCTCATATTCGGTGGTCATGATGTCGGTGGTGTCACCCTTCCAGTCGCCACTCGCTTTGATGCCGAAGACGTTGTAGCTCGGTTTGCCGTCGCGGGTCAGGATCTGACGCTGGCCCCAGCCCGACTCCAGCGCCGCCTGCGCCAGAATCAGGTGATGAGGGATACCACTCTGCTGACTGGCCGCCTGCGCGGGCTGCGTCAGCTGCGCGATAAACTCGCGGCTGTCGCTGGGCAGGCCGGTTGGCGAAGCGGCAGGCAGACGCGGCATAGCTTTACGCACCATCTGCTCCAGCTGCTGCGCCGGCATCGGCGTCGCCCCGCTGGTGCTGAGGATGAAGCTGTTATCCAGCTTCATCGGCACCGTTCCGGCTTTCTCATCCGGCGCGACAGCGGGCTGCATCTGTTTGACGATGGTTTCCGCCAGGCCAAGCCCGCGTTTCCCCATCTCCTGCGCAATCTGCTGGTCATACATAGAGGTGAAGAGTTTGGTCTGTTCGTTGCTCATAATGCCGTCCTGCGGCAACGCCTCGCGCATACTCTTCAGCATCATCTGTACAAACATCCCTTCGACCTGACGCGCCACCTGCAACGCATGCCCTTTCGGGTCGTTGCTGGCCTGGTGTTTCAGTTCATTCAGGGAGCGGCTGTCGTAAGCCGCACTCATCACAGATTGCATATCAGCCATCAGATAATTTCCAGTTTGGCACGCAGACAGCCGGCACTCTGCATTGACTGCAGAATCGACATCAGCTCGATAGGTGAAGCGCCCAGCGCATTCAGCGCACGCACCACGTTGTTCAGGTTGGCGCTGGCGTTGACGCGTTGCAGCGCACCGCCGCTCTGACGCAGATCGATCTGGGTCTGCGTTGTCGCCACCGTCTGACCACCGGCCAGCGGGGTATCAGGCTGGCTGACGTTCTGCTGCTGGTTGACCGTCACAGAGAGGTTGCCTTGCGCCACCGCACACTGATTCAGTGTCACTTCGCGGTTCATCACCACCGAGCCGGTACGGGAGTTGATGATCACTTTGGCATCTTCGACCGGAATCGAGACGTTAATGTTCTGGATATCGGCCAGCAGACGCACCTGCGCGCCATTGTTTGGTGAGACGCGGATCTGCACGGTACGCGCATCCAGCGGCTGAGCCGAGCCATATCCCCCACGCGCGTTAATCGCATCAGCAATTCGCTGCGCCATGGAGAAGTCTTCGTTGTTCAGCTGCAGGTTAATGGTGTTCTGCGAACCAAAGTTGCTCTGCAGTTCACGCTCTACCGTGGCCCCGCCGGTAATCCGGCCGCCGTTAAGCTGGTTAACCTGAACACTGCTGCCGCCTGCCGATGCGCCTGCACCGCCCACGAGGATATTTCCCTGCGCCAGCGCATAGACCTGGTTATCGACCCCTTTCAGCGGCGTCATTAACAGCGTGCCGCCGCGCAGGCTTTTGGCGTTACCCAGTGAAGAGACCACCACATCCAGGTTCTGTCCCTGACGGGCAAACGCGGGTAGTTTTGCGGTGACCATAACCGCCGCCACGTTTTTCAGCTGCATGTTGGTGCCTGCGGGCACGGTAATCCCCAGCTGTGACAGCATGTTGCTGACGGTCTGAGTGGTAAACGGCGTCTGGGTCGTCTGGTCACCGGTACCATCGAGACCCACAACCAGGCCATAGCCCAGTAACTGGTTTTCGCGAACCCCCTGGATGGTGGTTAAGTCACGAATTAAATCGGCTTTTGCCAGCAGGCTGACGCCCAGCAGCAGCGCCAGCCCGGCGCGCAACAGCGTTAACTTTTTCATTGAAACCTCTTACATCGGCGAGATGTTCAGGAAGAAGCGCTGTAACCAACCCATGGTCTGCGCCTCATTGATATAGCCATTTCCGACGTACTCAATACGTGCATCGGCGACAGCGGTAGATAACACGGCGTTGCTGGCGCTGATGGTGCGTGGGTTGACTACACCTGAGAAGCGAATGAACTCCGTGCCCTGATTAATGGCGATCTGTTTTTCACCGACCACGTGCAGGTTGCCGTTCGACAACACCTGATCCACCGTGACGGTAATGGTGCCGGTAAAGGTGTTGTTGGCAGATGCGCCCCCTTTCCCGGCGAAATCGTTTTTGCCTTCCGCGCTGATATTGGCTTTTTCGCCACCGGCACCCACCAGGCCCGCCAGACCGGTCGGCACGGCGTTCAGGCCAAAGCTGTTGCTGCCATCGCGGCTGGCATTGGCGGAAGAGCTTTTGCTGGCACTGACGTTTTCCTGCAGCGTGATGGTCAGGGTATCGCCAATGTTGCGTGGACGGCGGTCTTCAAACAGCGGCTGGTAGCCGTAGTTAAGCGGCGCGACGCCCTGGAAAATGGAGCCGTTTACCACCGGTGGCGCGGACGGCATCGGCTGTGCTGTGGTTGCGCCTTCGACCAGCGGGGTCCGGGGGACCAGGGCACAACCGTTAAGAGTTAGCAGCAGCGAGGCGACTAACCAATGTCCAGGCTTGAGAATCTGTTGCTTCGCCACGGCGTCACGACCTTATTAATGTCTGTCATTCAGGCCAGCATGGGCTGGCCCTGTTCGGGATTAAATCTGCGTTAATTTCGCCAGCATCTGATCAGAGGTACTGATCGCCTTGCTGTTGATTTCGTAAGCGCGCTGCGTCTGAATCATGGTGACCAGCTCTTCCGCCACGTTAACGTTTGAGGTTTCGGTATAGCCCTGATAGAGCAGACCCGCGCCGTTCTGGCCTGGGGTGCTGTCAGTCGGTGCGCCCGATGCCTGAGTTTCCTTGTAGAGGTTTTCACCCACACTATCGAGACCGGCATCGTTCATGAAGGTGCTCAGGGTTAGCTGACCCACCTGCGCAGCCTGGGCCTGGCCCTGCTGCGTCACGCTGACCACACCGTCACGCGAAACCGTAATGCTGGTGGCGTTAGCCGGAATGGTAATGCCGGGCTGCACCGGGAAACCGGAGTTGGTCACCAGCTGGCCGTTCTGATCCACCTGAAACGCGCCGTCACGGGTGTAAGCAGAGGTGCCATCCGGCATCTGAATCTGAAAATAGCCCTGGCCGTTAATGGCGATATCTTTTGAATTACTGGTCTGTGACAGGTTGCCCTGGGTGTGCAGACGCTCAGTGGTGACCGGACGGACACCGGTGCCGATCTGCAGACCGGAGGGCAGCGTCGTCTGTTCGGACGACTGCGTGCCCGGCTGACGCATGGTCTGGTACATCAGATCTTCGAACACGGCACGCGAACGCTTAAAGCCATTGGTGCTGACGTTAGCCAGGTTGTTGGCAATCACGTCCATGTTCATCTGCTGCGCATCAAGACCGGTCTTAGCGATCCATAAAGAACGAATCATGTTGTTATCCTCGCGCCTTAGCTCATGTTCAGGAGCTGATTGGCTTTTTGTTCATTTTCGTCGACGTTAGTGATGACTTTCATCTGCATCTCAAAACGTCGGGCGTTGGCGATCATATCGACCATGGTTTCCACCGGTTTGACGTTGCTGCCTTCCAGCACGCCAGGCATCACCTGCATGGTGGCGTCAGCCTGCAGCGCCGCACCGCGGGTTGCCTGTGTCGCAGCCGTGGGACGGAACATCCCGTCATCACTGCGCTGCAGCTCCTGACCGGTGGCCCTGACCAGCTTCAGCTTACCCAGCTGAACCGTGGCGTTAGGCGAGTCACCGGCATTCAGGCCGGTAATGGAGCCGTCAGCCGCGATGGTGATTTCGGTGCCCTGCGGGATCACAATCGGACCGCCGTCGCCCATCACAGGATTGCCCTGAACCGTCAGCGTGCCGTTCGGGCTGATCTGCATATTGCCGTTGCGGGTATAAGCTTCGCTGCCGTCAGCGGTACGCACCGCCAGCCAGCCATCCTGCTGCACCGCCACATCGAGTGGACGCTCGGTGTAATCCATCGCGCCCTGGCTCATGTCGGCGCCGGGTGTGGAGGCGGCGACCAGCGTACGGGTTGGCAGTGACCAGCCATTCACCGGCACCGCGCGCAGCGCATTGAGCTGCGCACGAAAGCCTGGTGTTGAGGCGTTGGCGAGGTTGCTGGCGGTGACCGCCTGCTGATCCAGCGTCTGGCTGGCCGCGCCCATCGCGGTATATATCGCGTGATCCATATGGCAATCCTGTTAGCGAATTAACGTAAGTTAACCAGCGTGTTGAGAATCTGGTCCTGAGTTTTGATGGTCTGCGCGTTCGCCTGATAGTTACGCTGCGCCACGATCATGTTCACCAGCTCTTTACTCATATCGACGTTTGAGGACTCCAGGGCGCCCGCCGTCAGAGAACCAAAGGTTCCGGTATTAGCCAGACCGACTGCTGCCTGACCGGATGCGCTTGATGCCGCCCAGACGTTGTCGCCCTGTGACTGCAGACCTTCCGGGTTAGAGAAGCTCGCCAGCACAATCTGACCCAGCAGCTGGGTTTTCTGGTTGGAGTAGGTACCGGTGATGGTGCCGTCATCATTGATGGCGTAGCTGGTCAGATCGCCTGGTGCATAACCATCCTGCGTCGGGCTGCCAAAGGTGGTGGCGCCGGTGTTCTGCTGCAGGCTGCCCAGCATGCTCAGGGTGATTGGCTGGTTCGCGACCGCGCCGTTGGCGCCGCCCACGTTCAGCGTCAGGCCAACGGTACCGTCGTTGGTGGTGCTCACTACCGCGCCGTTTGCATCCAGCTTAGAGACGCCTGTCAGCTTACCGCTGGTATCAAACGTCATGCGGAAGTCGCCCGCTGAGCTGCCGGTGGTGCCGTCGATGGTATGAACGGTCCAGCTGTTACTGGTAGTGTCTTTTACGAAGTACATGTCGAGCGCATGGTCATTACCCTGCGAGTCGTACACGGTTGCCGTGGTTTTCTTGTTGTAGCTGTCTGCGTTCGCCGTCGAGAAGGTGGTCACAGATGGCGTGGTGTCCGTTGAGTTCAGGTTGGCAACCAGACCGGCCGTGGTGGTGGCGCGGGCTGACATCTGCTCGGTCGGAATACGGATCGCCACCGGGTTTGCACCCGCCTGGATGGTAGCCGGTGAACCGCTGGCAGGATAGCCGGTCACGTTCAGGCCCTGGGTGTTGACCAGGTTACGGTTGGCATCAAGGGTGAACTGACCATTACGTGAGTAGAACACGCCGCCGCTGCTGTCGGTCATGCGGAAGAAACCGTTACCGCTCAGCGCCACATCCAGGCCACGGCTGGTAGTCGTGGTGGAACCGTCGTTGAAGTTCTGGATCACGGCCGCCACTTTCGTGCCGAGGCCGACGTTAGAACCGGCAAACATATCGGCAAACGCGATGGTGCTGGATTTAAAGCCCGCGGTGGCGGAGTTGGCGATGTTGTTACCGATGACATCAAGGTTACTTGAGGCAGCGCCAAGGCCGCTGACCGCTTGGGAAAATGACATGTGTGTGTCTCCTGTCTACAGGTTAATCAGAGAATCTGACGTACGTCGTCAAGGGTGGCGGAGCCCATGGTGCCGAGATCCAGTTTGGTGGTGTCGTTCGCGGTACTCACCCCATTGACGTAGGCGTAGTTCAGCGGTTGTGCCACCAGTTGTGTGTTGCCATTGCTTGCAGCAATCGCAACGCTGTATTTTCCATCCGGGGCCACTGAACCATCCGTCAGCTTGCCGTCCCACGAGAAGGTGTGCACGCCAGCGCTCAGCGCGCCCAGATCGACGGTGTCAATCACCGCGCCACTGGCATCTTTAATGGTGGCAGTGGCGCCGGTCGAGGCGGAGCCGAGCTCAACACCAAAAGGCGTTGTGGTGCCGTTGCCGACCAGAATCTGGCTGCCGTTGACCATCACGCCATGCCCAATCAGCGTGGAGCTCTGCAGCGACTGGCTGGTGCTGATCTGGCCGGAGATCGATCCCAGCGTGGTGTTCAGTTTTTCAATCCCGCTCAGGGTATTGATCTGTGCCAGCTGCGTGGTGAGCTGGCTGTTATCCATCGGATTGGTGGGATCCTGGTTCTGTAACTGGGTGACCAGCATGGTCAGGAACTGATTCTGCAGATCCTGCGCATTGTTGCCGGTGCCGGTACTGGAGGAGCTGAGAACCGACGGATCCAGTTTTTCATTAACGCCTACCGCGATAGCCATGGTTTTTCTCCGTTATTGCCCAATCGTCAGGGTTTTCATCATCATCGACTTCACGGTGTTCAGCACTTCCACGTTGGCCTGGTAGCTGCGTGATGCCGACATGGTGTTGACGCTTTCGGAGACCACATCCACGTTCGGCATCTTCACGTAGCCTTTGGCATCGGCCATCGGGTTGCCCGGGTCATAAACCAGTTTCGCTGGCGTCGGATCCTCGACAACCCGGGCGACTTTCACCCCGCCGGTCGCTGAGCCCGGCGCCGCATCGGTCTGGAAGACCACCTGCTTTGCCACGTAAGGCTTGCCATCGGGACCGGTGACGCTGTCGGCGTTCGCCAGGTTACTGGCACTGACGTTTAATCGCTGTGATTGCGCGGTCATCGCTGAACCGGCAATGTCAAAAATATTCAGCAAGGCCATAATTATTGCCCTTGTAACACGCTCATCATGCCTTTGATCTGGCTGCTGATGAGGGTGAGGTCGGTTTGATATTTCAGGCTGTTATCCGCGAACTGCGTACGCTCACGGTCCATATCTACGGTGTTGCCGTCGGCAGAAGGCTGATCGGGAATGCGATAAAGCATGTCCATCGAGGGTACGCCGTTTGTCTGTGCTTCAATGTGGCGAGCTGAAGTGACCTTCAACGCCATGCTGCTGCCTTCCGCACGGCCATTGGACATCACCCGACTCAGCTCGCTGGCAAAGTCGATATCCCGGGCCTGATAACCAGGGGTATCGGCGTTGGCAATATTTGACGCCAGGATCTCCTGACGTTGAGCACGCAGGTTGAGGGCCTCCGTACCAAATTTCAGCGCCGCATCCAGTTTGTCGAGCATGTTTCCTCCGCGTATGAGAATTTCGAGCTGGCAGCTTAATTTGAAAAAGCAAGGGGTCATCGTCTGAATAAGGCCTCAAATGACCGCTATTTTGACAATTGAGGATTTTTCTTAACGGTTACACTCGTTGCCATCATCAGTGAGGAATTGCACCATGCGTCGATATCTGACCCTGCTGACCAGCCTGCTGGTCGCGATCGCCCTGCCGGCTTCTGCGGGAGATCTCAATGCACAACTGAACCAGTTTTTTAAAGCGCGTGACGCCCAGCATGCTCAGGGCATGACGGTGGTGATTCGCACGCCGCAGGCGCAGTGGCCCACCTGTGAGGCGCCTCAGTTCACCCTGCCCGGCAACAGCCGGTTATGGGGCAACATGAGCGTGGCGGCTAACTGCGGTGAAAACCGTCGTTATCTCCAGGTCCAGGTCCAGGTGACCGGGAGCTATCTGGTGGCGAACCGGCTGCTGAGCCGGGGCAGCAGCGTCAGCGAAAGCGACTTCACGCTGCAGACGGGGCGTCTGGATACCCTGCCCGCACGCGCCCTGCTGAACAGCGACTCGGTGGCCGATGCGGTCGTCCTGCGTGACATCCCACCGGGACAGCCGATCAACCCTGCAATGCTGCGTCAGCCGTGGCGGGTTAAGGCGGGTCAGAGTGTGATGGTGATAGCCAGCGGCGACGGCTTTGACGCCAGTGGTGAGGGCAAGGCGCTGAACAACGCCACCCGTTCACAGTGGGTTCGCGTCAGGATGGGGAATGGTCAGATTGTCAGCGGTAAGGTGCGCGAGGATGGGAATATTCTTATAACGCTGTAAAGTGTTAAAGAAGCCCATCGTGCTGCCGATAGAAGAATCAACAAAGCGATAACGCTATTATGATTCAGGTGGCAGACTTCCCCTGACCGTACAGGAGCCCGAATATGAGCATTGACAGAACGCAACCTCTGAAACCCGCCAGCACCGTACAGAGCCGCGATACCAGCGAGCCAGGCAGCAGCAAAGTGCGTCAGAGTGCCAGCCCGGCGGCAGCGCCGGCGGCGGCCGCTCAGGTCAATCTGAGCAGCGCGCAGTCTCAGCTGATGCAGCCGAGCAGCAAAGACATCAACGTCGAGCGCGTTGAACAACTGAAAACCGCCATTCGTAATGGCGAACTAAAGATGGATACCGGCAAAATCGCCGATGCGCTGATTGCCGATACTAAGGCGTATTTAGAGGGTAATTAGTTACCATGAGTAATTTGCAGACCACATTAGATAAGATGCAGGACGTGCTGGCATCGCTTTCTGCGGTGCTGGAAGAAGAGCAGCAGCAGCTGGCAAGCGGCAACATTAACAGCAACCTGCTGCAGCGCATCACTGAAGATAAAAGCGCGCTGCTCAGCACGCTGAACTATCTGGATGAGATGCGACGCACCGCTGAAAAGAGTCAGTCCGTGTCGGCACCTTATCGTGGTCAGAACGACATGGCACGCCGCTGGGACGTCATCCAGCAGCATAGCCGTCGTCTGCAGGATGCCAATGTGCATAACGGCATGCTGCTGCAGCATCAGATTCGCTACACCCAGGATGCCCTGGAGGTGCTGAAGCCGCATCAGACCCAGGCGTTTTATGGCCCGGATGGGATGGGTAAAGGCCAGGCCACGTTAAGCCGTAAAGCCTGAGCAGAAAAGTAGCAAAAAAAATCCCGCTGATGCGGGATTTTTTTATGGCAGAAGAGGAACAGCGTCAGGCAGCGGTGCGGCGCGCATAGTCGCGCAGCCGGAATCCCAGCAGCGCCAGCGCCAGGAAGTAACTTCCCCCACCCACTGAACAGACCAGCGCCAGACGCAGCAGTCGCCACAGCATCGAGCCCTGCTCCCAGGCGGGCATCCATTGCAGCATGGCAAACAGCGCCCCGGCCATCACCGCCACGGCGATCAGCAGACGCACCAGAAAGCTGCTCCAGCCCGGCTGAGGCATAAAGATCTGCTTCTTGCGCAGCTGCCAGTAGAGCAGCGAGGCATTCAGACAGGCCGCCAGCCCAATTGACAGAGAGAGACCGGCATGTTTCAGCGGGCCGATGAAGGCCAGGTTCATCACCTGCGTCATGATCAGCGTGATAATCGCGATTTTAACCGGGGTTTTGATGTCCTGCCGTGAATAGAAGCCGGGTGCCAGCACCTTGACCACAATCAGGCCCATCAGGCCTACAGAGTAGGCGATCAGCGCACGCTGCGTCATCAGCGCATCAAAGGCCGTGAATTTGCCATACTGGAACAGCGCCACGGTGAGCGGGCCGGAGAGCATCCCCAGCGCCACAGCGCAGGGCAGTGCCAGCAGGAAGCAGAGGCGCAGTCCCCAGTCCATCAGCCGGGAATACTCATCGTGATTGCCGCTGGAAAAACTTTTGGCCAGCGACGGCAGCAGAATGGTACCCAGCGCCACGCCCAGTACGCCGGAGGGGAACTCCATCAGGCGATCGGCGTAGTACATCCAGGAGACGGAACCCGACACCAGGAACGAGGCGAAGATGGTATTGATGATCAGCGAGATCTGACTGACCGAAACGCCAAGAATTGCCGGACCCATCTGACGCATTACGCGCCAGACGCCTGCGTCACGCAGATTGATGCGTGGCAGCACCAGCATCCCCAGCTTCTTCAGGTGTGGCAGCTGATAGCCGAGCTGCAGCACCCCGCCCACAACAACCGCCCAGGCGAGCGCCATCACCGGCGGATGGAAATGCGGCGCGGCGAACAGGGCGAAGCTGATCATGCTGACGTTCAGCAGGGTCGGCGCAAAAGCTGGCACCGAGAAGCGGTTCCAGGTGTTCAGCACCGCACCCGCCAGCGACGCCAGCGAGATCAGCATAATGTAGGGAAAGGTCACCCGCAGCAGGGAACTGGTCAGGGCAAATTTATCCGCATGGTCGCTGAAGCCCGGTGCGGTAATCATGATCACCCAGGGCGCAGCGAGCATCCCCGCGAAGGTCACCAGCGCCAGCGCCAGTGTCAGCAGGCCTGAGACATAGGAGAGGAAGAGACGTGTCGCCTCCTCACCCTGCTTGCTTTTATATTCCGCGAGAATGGGCACAAATGCCTGGGAAAACGCGCCTTCGGCAAAAATACGCCTCAGCAGATTCGGCAGTTTAAACGCAACAAAAAACGCATCGGTCGCCATTCCGGCGCCAAACACCCGCGCCACGATGGCATCACGGGCAAAGCCCAGAACGCGGGAAAACAGGGTCATGGAACTGACCGCTGCCAGCGATTTCAAAAGATTCATAATTGACGGCGCATCCTGAAAAAATCAGTAAAAAGGAGAAGTCGCGCGGGCACCTGAAAGATGCCCGGCGACAGTCTACTGCCACGGAGGGAAATGACCAGCACGGAGTGTTACAAGGCGTTATTCCAGAATGGCACTATGCCAGAGGTTTTCCACCACACGCTGCGCCATCAGCGCCTGTTCACCGCTGGTTTCAGGCGTCGTCTGATTCTGCACGCAGTCGATAAAATGGCGTGCGGCCCCGCTGAACCCGCGCTGGGTCAGGTGGCTCTGCCAGGCGGCAGGCGGAGCGATCAGCACGCCGTCGTGCCGCTCTTCCTGCCAGTCGCGCATCTCACTGATGTCGATACATTTACCGTCGCCTGTCGCACTGACCCGCTCACGCTGACTGCCTGCGCGCCGATGCATGCTGGTGGTGATCGACAGGCCCTCCAGGGCGAAGTGGTGCTCAGCGTAGAGCATCTGTCCCTGTTCGTTGGTGTCGATGCGCCCCTGAACATGCTGAACAGGCTTGCCGCCGAGCCAGAGTGCGGTGTCGACGACGTGCAGGTAGTCATCGAGCAGGGTAAAGCGGAGATCCTGAGGCCCGACGCTGTCGCTGCGGTGCTTTTCAATCCGCAGGGAAGCGACGTGTCCCATCTCCGCCCGCAGCTGCTGATAGCGCGGGGCGAAGCGGCGATTAAAGGCGACCATCAGCTTACGCTGCTGTTTCTCCGCCAGCGCCACCAGCGCCTCAGCCTGATCCAGGGTTTCCGCCAGCGGCTTATCGACGCAGACATCTTTTCCGGCCAGCAGCAGCGCCTTCACCACCTCATAGTGCGTGGCGGTGCTGCTGTGGACAAAAACGGCATCGCAGGCCGCGGCCAGCGCATTCAGGGAACTGAAACAGTTCATACGGTAACTGTCGCAGAGTGGCCGGGCTTTGGCCTGATTCGGCGAAAATGCCCCCACCAGCGTCCAGTCCGTCGCCGCCGACAACACCGGCAGCCAGGCTTTCTGTGCGATACCGCCGAGTCCCACCACACCAATACGTAAAGTCATCTTAATGCTCCGGCTGCAGCAGTTGAGTGAGCTGCGCCTGAAGCCGGGCGACCTGCTGTTCCAGGGTGGCCACACGCCTCGCCAGATCGCCCTGCTCTTCCGGCTCTTCGGCGGCCAGTGGCGTGTCGCTCTCCCCGGCCAGCAGATGCATAAAGCGGCTTTCGCGCTTGCCCGGCTCGCGCGCCAGGCGGATCACCCGGGCGCTGTCGTCACGCTGCATCAGGCCTTCCAGCGTCTGTTCTGTTTCGCTGACGTCACTGAACTCATGAAGACGGCCGCTGCGGGTGCGCAGTTCGCCTGGCGTCTGCGGACCGCGCAGCATCAGTAACGTCAGCACGGCAACTTCGGCGCTGTTCAGCTTCAGCGTGCCAAAGGCGGAGTTACAGAAACGCTGCTCATATTTCACGACCCGCTGACCGGACGCGCTGCTGGCGGTAACCAGATGCCGCTTCACCAGCTGATCGAGTTCATCCTGCACCGCGCTTTCACTCAGCTCCATCACCGGCTCGCGGTTTGATTTCTGGTTACAGGCCACCACGACCCCATTCAGTGACAGCGGATACTGTTCCGGCGTGGTAACCTGCTTCTCCAGCAGGCAGCCCAGCACGCGCAGCGCCTGCGCCGATAAAGCCATCTTCATGCTTGCGTCCTCATTATTGTCCACGCCGGTCAGGCGTCCATTCCCGCTGGGTTAATGCTGTCAGCACGTGATCCTGCCAGCGTCCGTCAATCAGCAGATAGTCTTTCGCATATCCCTCTTTTTCAAAACCGAGGCGCGCCAGCAGGTCGCCGCTGCGCTGGTTGTGCGGCATGTAGTTCGCCATGATGCGGTGAATATGCTGCTGACGCTGCATGTAGCGGATAGCAGACTGTAACGCTTCAAACATCAGCCCCTGTCCCTGCCACTTTTCGCCCAGCGAATAGCCGAGATAACAGGCGTGAAAGGAACCGCGCAGTACGTTGCTGAAGTTGGCTACGCCGCGCACTTCGGTTTCTTCGCTGTCCATCAGAATAAAATAGAAGGCCGAGCCCTGCTTATGCATGTCGGCGATCAGCCCCAGCCGCGCCTGCCAGCCGGAGGGATAGCAGTGACTGTCATCGCGCACCGGCTCCCACGGTTTTAAAAACAGGCGGTTTTCCGCGTAGTAATCTGCCATTCGCCAGGCATCACGTTCGTGAACCAGACGGACCACCAGCCGATCGGTGGTTAAGCGCACCCTGGGCGCGGCAGAACGATAGCCAAACATCCTGACTCCTGAAATCAATGGCTGAGAGTGAAAGCCGTCATTATCTGGCTTTCACTATAACCGCCGCCTGGGCTGCGGTAAAACATTACGGATTTTTTGCCGTAAAGAGGTTGATTTTGTTCCATTATCACCGCGCAGACGCCCCTGCTCAGGCGTCATCAACGCTCGTTCAGCCCGGCCCATCTGTCGGGCTGGTTTGCCGGGAGGGGGAATCTCTTCCATACTTTTCAGGCGCCCGAAACAGGATGAAATGATTCACTCTGTTAAACATTAACCTGTAAACGAGGGAGATCAGGATGAAGCTCTATATCTACGACCACTGCCCCTTCTGTGTGAAAGCGCGCATGATTTTTGGTCTGAAGAATTTGCCGGTTGAGCTGGTGGTCATGCTCAATGACGATGAAGAGACGCCTCAGCGACTGATTGGCCAGAAAATGGCGCCTGTCCTGCAGAAAAAGGATGGCAGCGCGATGCCGGAAAGCATGGAGATTGTGCATTATGTCGACCAGCAGGATGGCAAACCGCTGATTACCGGTGCGCTCAATCCGGCCATTGGCGACTGGCTGCGTCACATGAACAGCTACGTGAATAAGCTGCTGCTGCCGCGCATTGCCGAGGCCCCTTTTGCGGAGTTTGCCACCCCGGCGGCACGTGACTATTTCCGCGCGAAAAAGCAGGCCAGCATCGGTGATTTCGAGGAGCTGAAAACGCATTCGGCCGGACTGATCAAAAAAGTCAGCGGCGATCTGCGCAAACTGGACGGCCTGATCGTCCAGCCTAATGCGGTTAACGGCGAGCTGTCGGAAGATGATTTCAGCCTCTTCCCGCTGCTGCGCTCCCTGACGCTGGTTCCGGGCATCGACTGGCCAGCACGAGTCGCTGACTACCGTGACAATATGGCCAAACAGACCCAGGTCAATCTGCTCTCGTCTATTGCGCAGTAATCCCGCCCGGATGAGAGACGCCGCGGCGTTTCTCATCCCTTTTCTGATGACACCTCTCACGCATTCAGGCAGGCTATATCCTGTTAACTGACTTTGTTATTCAGGATATAGAACGATGAAAAAGGTATTTTTCGGGCTGACTGCCCTGATGTTTGTGCTGCTGGTGAGCGGCTGCAATCAACTGACCCAGTACACCATCAGCGAACAGGAAGTGAATCAGGCGCTGCAAAAGCATAACAACTACGAGAAAGACATTGGCGTGTCCGGTCTGGTCAATGCGCATATTGTCCTGAATAATCTCACCAGCCAGATCGGCCGCGCAGAACCTGGCAAAGTGTCGCTCTCCGGCAATGCAAAGATTAATGTCACCTCTCTGTTCGGCCCGCAGCAGGCTGACATGCAGCTGACGATGCGCGCACAGCCCGTCTATGACCCACAGCAGGGGGCGATCTTTCTGCGCGATCTGGAGATAACCGACGCACAGGTGGCGCCGGAGAAAATGGCCGCCATCATGAAAACCCTGACGCCTTATCTGAATCAGTCGCTGAAGAGCTATTTCGATCAAAACCCGGCTTACCGTCTCAGCGCTGACCGCAGTAAAGGTGAGTCACTGGCGAAAAAATTTGCCAAAGGACTGGAAGTCAGACCGGGCGAACTGGTTATCCCCTTCACGCAGTAATCCCGATTGCCGCGCCATCCGGCGCGGATTTTTGCTGTCAGCAGAAAAAGCAGGTGCAAACGGTTGCCTGAATCCTTATGCTTAGACCCCGGCCAAAACATGCCTTCTGTTTCCTTTCTGCCGGAGCTTCACTGATGACAGCACAACCTCAGCAACTTACCCTGCGTCGCCCTGACGACTGGCACATTCATCTGCGTGACGATGAGATGCTTAAAACGGTCCTGCCCTACACCAGCGCGGTTAATGGTCGTGCCATCGTGATGCCTAACCTGGTGCCGCCGGTGACCAGCGTGGCAGCAGGAGAAGCGTACCGCGACCGCATCCTGGCCGCGCTGCCCGCCGATCATGCCTTTACGCCGCTGATGACCTGTTATCTCACTGACTCACTGGACCCGGATGAGCTTGAGCGTGGCTTCACATCCGGTCTGTTTACCGCCGCCAAGCTCTATCCGGCTCATGCCACCACCAACTCCAGCCACGGCGTTACCAATATCGCCTCCATCGCCCGCGTGCTGGAGCGGATGCAGCAGCTGGGTATGCCGCTGCTGGTTCATGGCGAAGTCACCGATGCCCATATCGACATTTTTGATCGCGAAGCCCGCTTCATTGACACGGTGATGGTGCCGCTGCGCAGTCAGTTTCCGGGGCTGAAAGTGGTGATGGAGCACATCACCACCCAGGATGCCGCGGATTATGTCGCTGCTGCCGATGAGACGCTCGGCGCGACCATTACGCCGCAGCACCTGATGTTTAACCGCAACCACATGCTGGTGGGCGGAATTCGCCCGCATCTTTACTGCCTGCCGATTCTCAAGCGCAATGTGCATCAGGACGCGCTGCGCAGGGTCGTGGCCAGCGGTCATCCGCGTTTCTTCCTCGGCACCGACACCGCTCCGCATCTGCAGCATCTTAAAGAGTCTGCCTGTGGCTGCGCGGGCGTATTTAATGCGCCGACCTCGCTGGCGGCCTACGCGACCGTGTTTGAAGAGCTGAATGCGCTGGAGCACTTCGAAGCGTTCTGTTCTGAAAACGGCCCGCGTTTCTATGGCCTGCCGCTGAATGAAGGCACAATTACCTTGGTGCGTGAGCCCTGGCAGGTGCCGGCGTCCATCTCGCTGGGCAGTGACGCTCTGATTCCTTTCCTCGCGGGTGAAACGCTCAACTGGCGCGTTGCATAATTTTGCTTGCCTCCGGCGGATGGATACTGTAAATATGTACAGTATCTTATCCGGAGGCTGCTATGCGTGTTGAAATTACCGTATCAAATACCCGACCTCTTCCTGCTGGCGCGATAGAGGCGTTAAGCGATGAACTGTCGCGCCGCATTGACGAACAGTTCCCTGACTCGACCAATCACGTCAAGGTACGTTATGCCAGTGCCAATAATCTCAGCGTGCTGGGCGGTGGAAAAGAGACGCGCGACCAGATCAGCGAAATCCTGCAACAGACGTGGGAGAGTGCTGACGACTGGTTCATTACTGATTAACCGCCACTGTGCTTTTTTTTCCGGGTGTCGCCACCCGGTTTTTTTATCTTTTCTCCCCTCTCGCACTTCCCTCTTCATGCATCTAGACTCTTACTGATCAATGCCCTATCCTTGCGCTCGTCACGCATAACAGGAGGTGCGACACCATGACTACTGATAAACCGGAAGAGGCGATGACCTTTGGTGAGTTGTTAGCACTGATTGGTGATCAGCAGCGTCGTTTAACGGTGCTGGAAAATGCCTTTTCCAGTCTGATTTTCTGTCTTGACGATCGTGCCAGCCAGCTGCTGGTGCACAATCTGTCGCTGGAAGCCCAGAATCAAAACCATGATGAACAGCTTCAGCAACATTTTGCCCGTCTGGCAGAGTCCCTGCAGAAACGCGTCGGCGGCATCGTGCCAGACAGCCCGGCGCTCTGAACCGGCGGCCTGTCCCGCTTTTCGCCTGCCCACTGAATCGTAAAAAAATGCCTGCCTGCCAGGCATTTTATTTTTTGACTCCTGCCTGTTAAAAGCGAATATTCTGTGAGAAGCTGACTCACGGCATTTTTTAAACAGTGACACCCGGGTTTACTGTTATAATTGTTTCGCTATCGGAATAAAAAAGCCGCATTGAACCTCATCATGCACTTCGTTTAACGAGTAATAAGGAGGTTATAATGGACAGAAGAAAAGACGTTATTCAGACTCACCCGCTGGTGGGCTGGGATATCAGTACCGTTGATAGCTATGACGCCATGATGATCCGCCTGCACTCGCTGTCGTCGCAGGATCAAAAAGAAGAAGAAGCGGATGTTGGCCCCACCTACTGGCTGACAACGGATGTGGCAAGGCAGTTCATCTCGATCCTCGAAGCAGGCATCGCCAAGATTGAATCCGCCGAGCAGATGGAACGACTCCTAAGTAAGCATTAGTTTCTGCCACATCAAAGGGGCACCCTCAGGGGTGCCTTTTTCGTTTCTGTTTCGGTATGCTGTTGATTATCTGACTCTTAGAGCGTAGTTACCATGATTTATGATCTTATCGTCGTTGGCAGCGGCTCAGTAGGTGCGGCGGCTGGCTACTATGCCACCCAGGCAGGCCTCTCGGTATTAATGATCGACAGTGCCCACCCTCCTCACAATCAGGGCACGCATCATGGCGAGAGCCGTCTGATTCGTCACGCTTACGGCGAAGGCGAACGTTATGTGCCGCTGGTACTGCGGGCGCAGACGCTGTGGGATGAACTGGAACAGCGAGCCGGTGAGCGCATTATGCATCGCAGCGGCGTACTTAACCTCGCCCCTCACGACTCCCCTTTTATCCGCAACGTTATCGACAGCGCAAGCCGCTGGGAGCTGAACATTGAGGTGATGCAGCCCGGGGAAGTGCGTCAACGCTGGCCACAGATTAACGTACCAGAGGGCTACCTGGGCGTATTTGAGCCGCAGTCGGGCTTCCTGAAATGTGAACAGGCGGTGCGCAGCTGGGTTCAGCTGGCGGAGCAGGCAGGCTGTGCCCAGCTGTTCAACTGCCCGGTCTCAGAACTGGGACGGGATGGCGACCTTCAGCAGGTTACAACGCTGGATGGTGTCTATCGCGGCCGTAAAATGGTGGTCAGCGCCGGTACCTGGGTCGGAAAACTCATCCCGAATCTGCCGGTTGCCCCTACCCGTAAGGTGTTTGCCTGGTATCAGGCTGATGGTCGCTACAGCGAGAACAACAGGTTCCCGGGCTTTACCGTCGAGATGCGTGATGGCAGCCAGTTCTATGGCTTCCCGGCTGACAATAACGCTCTGAAAGTGGGTCGTCACGATGGCGGACAGCCGATGCAGCAGCCTGAAGATCGTAAACCCTTCGGTGCCGTGGCGGCAGATGGCAGTGAAGCTTTTGGCTTCCTGCGCCAGTTCTTACCGGGCGTCGGTGTCTGTCTGCATGGTGAAGCGTGCAGCTACGACTTCAGCCCGGATGAAGATTTTATTATTGATACGCTGCCGGGTGAACCCAATCGCCTGCTGATAACCGGACTCAGCGGACACGGCTTTAAATTTGCCAGCGTGCTGGGCGAACTGGCCGCAGAATTTGCGCAGCAGAAACCCTTTTCCTTTGATCTCTCTCCGTTCCGCCTTTCGCGTTTCTGACTCTGCAAACGGATGGCATCACAGGGTGCCATCCTGCTGACAAAGATTGACGCAAGCTGAATTTCCCTGACAAAAATTCGCCTTTATTTCGCCCCGATTGTTCATTTGGGCGGAATGAGGTTGACCGTTTTCCCCTCATCAAAATTATTATTCAGTAATATTGCCCATTTCCCTGCCTTTTTATTCAACCTTTTCCGATGATTTTTTTAATTTTATAGAAGCGTAAGGGCGATTGCTTTTATATTTCATAATGTGGATGCTTATTTCATATTATTTCTACGTGACGCTCAGATTATGTTATTACGTAATACACCGCATCAGTTTGGCCGGGTTGCTGTGCTGCTGCACTGGTCGATGGCGCTGGCCATTTATGGCATGTTTGCGCTGGGGTTATGGATGGTCGGTCTGGGCTATTACGACAGCTGGTATCACGACGCCCCGGAAATTCATAAAAGTATTGGCGTGCTGCTGTTACTGACGCTGATTATCCGCCTGGTGTGGCGCGTTATTTCGCCGCCGCCCAGGCCGCTGAGCAGCCATTCCCCTCTGGTGCGCATCAGTTCTGTCGTGGCACACCTGTTACTTTATACCCTGCTGCTGGCCATTCTGATCAGCGGCTATCTCATCTCCACCGCCGACGGTAAACCCATCGCCGTGTTCAGCTGGTTTACGCTGCCTGCCCTGTTCAGCGGTGCAGGCGAGCAGGCCGACCTCGCAGGCGATATTCACCTCTGGCTGGCCTGGAGTGTGGTGATCCTGTCGATCCTGCACGGTCTGGCTGCAATAAAACACCATGTTATCGATCGCGATAACACCTTAAAACGGATGTCAGGTTTACGCCTCCCCTTACCCTCTGAAAAGGACAGATAATATGTTGAAGAAAAGTCTGCTGACGATGACCGCGGCCAGCCTGCTGCTCGGTTCCCTGAGTGCCAGTGCCGCTGACTACAAAATTGATAAAGAGGGGCAGCACGCCTTTATTCAGTTTCGCATCCAGCATCTGGGTTACAGCTGGCTCTACGGAACCTTTAAGGATTTCGATGGCCGCTTCACCTTTGATGAGAAGAACCCTGCCGCCGATAAAGTCGAGGTGACGATTAATACCAGCAGCGTGGATACCAACCATGCCGAACGTGACAAACATCTGCGCAGCACGGATTTCCTGAACAGCAGTAAAAATCCGCAGGCGACTTTTAAATCCACGTCGGTGAAGAAAGAGGGCGATGAATTAGAGATTACCGGCGATCTGACGCTGAACGGCGTCACGAAGCCGGTGACGCTGGAGGCGAAGAAGCTGGGTGAAGGCAAAGATCCGTGGGGCGGTTATCGTGCAGGCTTTGAAGCGGAAGGTGAAATTGCGCTGAAAGATTTCAATATAACGAAAGATCTGGGGCCAGCCTCGCAGAAGGTTCAGCTGATGATCTCGGTGGAAGGTGTGCGCCAGTAAAGCCGCAGGCCGCCTGAATCAGCGTTCAGGCGGCCACGTTTACCGCTCTATGACTTCTTCGGCGCGGGAATGGTCATGTTTAACAGGCCACGCGACTTGTTAAAGATTTTATTGCCATTCTCTCGTCCGGCACGACGGGCGCGCTGCTCTTCCGGAGAGAGCTTCGCCTCTTCCTGACAGATCGGACTGCAGCAGTTCTCAAACTTCTCTGCGCAGCTCTTGCACTGAATAAACAGCAGATGACAGCCGTCATTCACGCAGTTGACGTGGGTATCGCAGGGCTCACCGCACTGATGGCAGTTTGCCAGCACATCGTCAGAAATCCGCTCCCCCATCCGCTCATCAAAGACAAAGTTTTTGCCTTTGAATCTGACCGGCAAGCCCTGTTCACGGGCGCGGCGGGCGTACTCGATGATGCCACCTTCGATATGATAGACATCTTCAAAACCGTTATGCCGCATCCAGGCACTGGCCTTTTCGCAGCGGATGCCGCCGGTGCAGTACATGACGATCTTTTTATCTTTCTGTTCCCTGAGCATATCCACGGCCATCGGCAGCTGGTCACGGAAGGTGTCTGCCGGCACTTCCAGCGCGTTGTCAAAACGGCCCACTTCATATTCGTAGTGGTTTCGCATATCGACAAACAGCGCGTCCGGATCGTCCAGCATGGCGTTCACTTCCGCCGCTTTCAGGTAGTGACCGACATTGCTTGCGTCGAAGCTGCTGTCCTCAATACCGTCCGCCACGATGCGATCGCGCACTTTCAGGCGCAGTACCCAGAACGACTTTCCATCATCATCCAGTGCGACGTTCATACGCAGGTTGTTCAGCGCCGGATCGAACGCATACAGCCAGGCCTTCATCTTTTCATACTGGCTGGCGGGCACGCTGATCTGCGCGTTGATGCCTTCATGGGCAACATAGACGCGACCAAACACCTTGAGGGCGGTCAGGCCAACATAGAGCGCATCGCGGAAGGCTTTAGGATCGGCAATCTGAAAATACTTATAAAAAGAGACAGTGGTGCGCGGCTCAGTTTCAGCCAGCATGCGCGCCTTCAGCTCTTTATTGGAAACGAGGTTATGTAACACTGGCATGGTGTTCTTTCCTGTTATCAATAGGAGAAAATTAGCGGGCACATGATACCTGATTTCAGGTGTATGCAAAGCGTTGCGTCAGGACCCATCATCAGTTGCTGTTTTTTCCGGCACTCGCGGCGGCTTTCTCCCCGCTCATTGAGGCGCGGTTCCATCAGCGATATTTAAGCGAACGTTAAAAACTGGCACAATAGTGTAAATCAATGAGATATCAGCACCGCAGGGTGCATGACGCAGGAAAATTAACCTTCACATGACTCAGTTGCCTCAGTTTTCACGAGAACTGCTTCACCCGCGCTATTGGCTGACCTGGCTGGGTATCGCTTTTCTTTATCTTTTGGTGCTCCTTCCTTATCCCCTGCTCTATGTGCTCGGCTGCAATATTGGCCGTATCGCCATGCGCTTTATGAATCGTCGCGTCAGCATCGCCCGGCGTAATCTGGAATTAAGTTTTCCGGAAATGCCGGTCAATGAGCGTGAGGCGATGGTGAAACATAATTTCGAATCCGTCGGCATGGGCCTGATTGAAACCGGCATGGCGTGGTTCTGGCCCGACTGGCGTATTAACAAATGGCATAAGCCCTCCGGGCTGGAGCATATTCAGGCCGCGCGCGACAACCAGCGCGGTGTGCTGCTCATCGGCATGCACTTTCTGACGCTGGAGATCGGCGCGCGCATGTTTGGCATCCACAATCCTGGCATTGGCGTCTATCGCCCCAATGACAACAAGCTGATTGACTGGCTGCAGGTCAAAGGTCGCATGCGGTCAAACAAAAGCATGCTCGACCGTAAGGATCTCAAAGGAATGATCCGCGCCCTGAAGCAGGGGGACATTATCTGGTATGCCCCCGATCACGACTATGGCCCGCGCAGCAGCGTCTTTGTGCCCTTCTTTGGCGTGGAAAAGGCGGCAACGACGGTGGGGACCCATCTGCTGATCCGCGCCGGTAACCCCGCTGTCATTCCGTTTGTGCCGCGTCGTCTGCCTGGTGGCCGGGGCTATGAACTGATGATTCTGCCCGACATCCGCAGCGAATTTACGCTGGAAAACGATGAAGTCACCGCGGCCAGGATGAACAAAGTGGTTGAAGAGGGTGTGCTGCTGGCACCTGAGCAATATATGTGGCTGCATCGCCGCTTTAAAACCCGTCCGCAAGGCGAACCCTCCCGCTATTAATCTGCCACGCTAAACGGTCTCACGGCCGTTTAGCGCCTCTTCTGCTGCAATGCTCTGTCCCGATAAATCAATCGCGCGGCTGACCGATATTGCGGCTTCCCGGTTTAACGATCCAGTTATTATCAGATACGCTCGCAGGAGACGCTGATTTCCACCGCATTCAATCAGCCCGGCTTATTTATTACAACTACAGTAAGCCGCCTGCTGCATATTCTGGCAGACATTCATCAGATTTTAATTATCCTGCTTTAATTTCCGCTGGCGCTAATTATTTTTATCACCAGGCCTATTCCTATTTAGCCAGGCTTAATGCTTTCTGGTCGCTTATCAATCCACTAAAATTAACTTAATTAACAAGGGATTGTCATTCAAGCCGCCGACATATTCATTTTTACAAAAATTTAACAGCCCGATATGCCGTTATTGCATTTGAACCTGTTCCGACTTAACGGTAATTTCAGCAGTGACATTCAGGCTTTTAACGACTTCAGCTCAATTATAAAAAAACGATTTCACACAGCGAACCTCAGGGGATCCCTAATATGAGTAAAGGTCTCTACTATTACGTCACCATTACGACCGATCAGGAGAACTACCATTTTCTTCATCGTCAGGGATGCAGGCGGATGCCCGGCAAGGAGCAGATGATTTTTATCGGCACCCTGTATAATCTCAGCCAGGCCTTATCCATCGCCAGAATCAATTTTAAGAAAGTTAAACCCTGCATCAAATGCTGTATTCGCTACGCGGCACCGGTTATTCATGAGTCGGTACAGCCGGTTCTGCACTTCCCGCAAAAAATGCGTTAATCCCGCTGCTGGCGGGAAGTGGTTTATTTCCCGCCAGTTACACGCCCCCGCCCTTTCCCTCCGGCAAATTTCGTCTATTCTTCACTGAAATCAAGTGAACCCGGTAAGGAGAAGATCGATGAGCATGTACAGTACCTTAGAGGAAGCGATTGATGCTGCACGTGAGGAGTTTCTCGCAAATAACCCTGAAGTGGATGAAGAAGAGGCGTCGGTCAGCCAGTTCGGCCTGCAAAAGTATGTGATGCAGGATGGCGATATCATGTGGCAGGCTGAGTTCCTGGTCGACGAAGGTGACGCAGGCGAATGCCTTCCTTACCGCACCGGTGAAGCTGCTCAGGCTATTTTTGACGCTGATTTTGACGAAGTGGAACTGCGTCAGGAGTGGTTAGCGGAAAACACCCTGCACGAGTGGGACGACGGCGAGTTTCAGCTGGAGCCGCCGCTGGACACCGAAGAGGGTGAAGCCGCGGCTCAGGAGTGGGAAGATGATAACAGCGACTCCGATCGCGGTTATTCGTAAGGACCATGGCTGGCATCCACTGGCAACAGCAGGGTGTCCAGCACCAGCGACAGGGGCAGATCAAGGATGGTCAGCACCCGCCATCCGCTGTCGCGTACATCCCACTGTACGCCCGGATAGTACTGATTACCGTGTCCCTGTCCGGGCACGGTTCGGCTGATAATACTGCCGCATCCGCTTAAGCAGAGCACCGCAAGAGCGATAACACCTGCCTTTAAAACTCGTTTCACCACAAAACCCGCCTTTACCTGCCCCAGAGAGTGTCACGCGCGGCATGCGGTGACGGCCTGCGAGTAAATTATCATCCCCGCCCTGTTTTAATCCCATAAAAAAAGCGGCATCGCTGCCGCTTTTTCAGATTACGCGTTTTTTGCCAGCGCGTTAGGGTTGAGCGTCAGTTTCTGATAACTCTCTACCCACTGGTGATACTTCTCCGCATTTTCCCACAGTCGGGTATGGACGCGGGCCAGCACCACCGGATCGCTGATCAGCTGCAGACGCTGGTCGCGGCTGAGTTTTTCCGGTGCATCGCTCAGCGCCTGATCGACACGACGGTCGCGAGCGTAGTCGAGTAACTGACTCTGCCGGTGACGTGAAGTCGCCAGCGCTGTCGCCAGCGCGTTAAACGCCGGATGGAACAGCGCGTGCATAAAGCCGTTCTCCAGTACACGCTCGCGGTTGAGCTGCAGATAGCGGTCGGTGTCCACCAGCTCCTGCGGCGGTGAAGACTCTTCCGGGATCAGGAACAGCTTCGCGCGCTTGCTCTTCAGGCCCAGCGTTGCACGGCTCGACATCACCGACACAAACGGTGACAGGATCAGGGAGAAGACGATCGGTGCCAGCCACCACAGGAAGTTGAGATCCAGCAGTCCCATACCAATTGCCCACACCAGACCCAGTGCCATCTGTGAACCGTGACGTTTGAACGCCTCGCCCCATGGCGTCGCATCGTCATCACGCTGCGGGGAGTTCCAGACGACTTCCCAGCCAAGGAAAGCGCTGACCACAAACACGGTGTGGAACAGCATGCGCACCGGGGCCAGCAGCACCGAGAACAGCGTTTCCAGCACCAGTGACAACAGTACGCGCAGTGCGCCACCGTAAGGCTTCGCCCCTTTAAACCAGATCAGCACCACGCTCAGCAGCTTCGGCAGGAACAGAAGCACCATCGTGGTCGAGAACAGCGCTATCGCCAGCTCCGGACGCCACTGCGGCCAGACCGGGAAGAGCTGTCGCGGCTGCAGGAAGTAGGTCGGCTCCATAAGCGTATGCACGACCTGCAGGGCCGTGGAAAGCGCCAGGAACAGGAACCACAGCGGAGCTGACAGGTAGGACATCACGCCGGTCAGGAACACCGCGCGGTGAACCGGGTGCATCCCTTTTACCAGGAACAGACGGAAGTTCATCAGGTTACCGTGGCACCAGCGGCGGTCACGCTTCAGCTCATCCAGCAGGTTCGGCGGCAGTTCTTCATAAGAGCCCGGCAGGTCATAGGCGATCCAGACGCCCCAGCCGGCACGACGCATCAGTGCCGCCTCGACGAAGTCATGCGACATAATCGAGCCCGCAAACGACCCTTCGCCCGGTAATGGCGCCAGCGCACAGTGCTCGATGAAGGGTTTCACGCGGATAATGGCGTTATGCCCCCAGTAGTGCGACTCGCCCAGCTGCCAGAAGTGCAGACCGGCGGTAAACAGCGGACCATAGACGCGGGTCGCGAACTGCTGACAGCGCGCATAGAGCGTATCCATTCCTGAGGCTTTCGGCGACGACTGGATGATCCCGGCGTTCGGGTTAGCCTCCATCATACGCACCAGGCCGGTCAGGCACTCGCCACTCATGACGCTATCGGCATCCAGCACGACCATGTAGCTGTAGTTGCTGCCCCAGCGACGACAGAAGTCATCGATGTTGCCGCTTTTACGCTTCACACGACGACGGCGACGGCGATAGAAGATCTTGCCTGCCCCACCGACGTCACGGACCAGTTCCATCCAGGCTTTCTGTTCGGCAACGGCGATATCCGCATCGTAGCTGTCACTGAGGATGTAGACGTCAAAGTGCTCTGCGTTACCGGTGCGAACCACAGACTCCCAGGTCGCACGCAGACCGGCGTAAACACGCTCTACGTCTTCATTACAGATCGGCATAATCAGCGCGGTGCGATGCGCCGGATTCAGCGGCTCAT
This sequence comes from Pantoea sp. M_10, assembly GCF_008631515.1. Lineage (NCBI taxonomy): Bacteria > Pseudomonadati > Pseudomonadota > Gammaproteobacteria > Enterobacterales > Erwiniaceae > Pantoea > Pantoea sp. M_10. The sequence continues at coordinate 789,517 of NZ_VWUL01000001.1, forward strand.
CCCCGACCGTGGAGTAGGAGATGCTGTATTTATCGCGCCCAATCAGCAGCTGCAGGAAGCCCATCAGGGCGGTCCAGAAACCGGCTGACACCCAGCAGAACAGAATGGCAAACAGGAACAGGATGCCGGTCTGCAGCACATACGGCAGGATCTGCATCACTGACTGCTGCCAGTTCTGGTTGATCATCTCCATCGGGTCCAGCAGCGTCCAGCCCTGATAGGGCAGAATGCTCTTCATGTACCAGGTGGCGACCACGGTCTGGAAAATCGTCAGGATCAGCAGAATGTAGCGACGTATCGAACCGACATGACGCCACTTCTCTTCGGCTCGCTGCTCTTCCGCACTGGCGTAGCGCGGCACAGATTTGCGTCCACGCAGAGAGTCCCAGGCGCGGGCAACCGGGTTGGTGCGCCACGCTTCCGGGAACATCAGTGAACGTTTGACTTTGGGCATCGCCTTCAGCGTGGTGCGGTCGAGGTAATCTTTACCTAGCTGCTGACCGCCCGCCAGTGCATCGGGCCAGGCCATTTCCACCCGCGATGAGACCGATTTTAACGGCGCATCGTCGGGACGGTCACTGGCTGCGACATCCCTGCCCAGCACATCATGAATGAAGTGAAACGCACTGGCATTCTGCAATGAGACGCTCAGGCGAGACTTCCCTGCCGCATCCAGCGGCAGAGATTCCACATAACGTTGAGGTGTAAAAGTCGATTTATTCATTGGCAGGTAACTGATAGCTCCAGGTTTCCGTCAATGTCTTGTCGCCGCTAACCAGCGCCGCACGCATTTCGGTGGACTGCTTGGCATCTTTCACACGCAGACGCAACACCAGACGCCAGCCTTTAGTGACCGGGTTATAACGTACGCTCTGCTCAACCACTTCAGCGTTTTTACCGACGCTGACCTGCGGGGTCACCTGACTGTTTTCCGCCATCTTGCTCATGTCTTTACCCACGAAGTCGATGGTGAAAGCCACGGTGCCATCCGGCTGACGCACCAGGTTCGACTGCTTCACGTCACCCGCTGAGCGCAGGGTGTTTTTGACCCAGGCAATGTCATCCGAGTGCAGCTGCTTCTCGTCGCGTGAGAAGTGCAGGCGATATTTGAAGTTCATCTCTTTGCCAGGCTCTGGCAGCGTCTCCGGCGTCCAGAACGCAACGATGTTATCGTTGGTTTCATCGGCCGTCGGGATCTCAACCAGTTCAACCCGGCCTTTACCCCAGTCGCCTAATGGCTCCACCCAGCCGCTTGGGCGCAGGTCATAGCGGTCATCCAGATCCTGATAGTTGCTGAAGTCACGCCCGCGCTGCAGCAGACCAAAGCCTTTCGGATTCTCGATAGTGTAAGTGCTCACCGCCAGATGACGCGGGTTGTTCAGCGGACGCCAGATCCACTCTCCGTTGCCATTGTGGATAGAGAGGCCGTCAGAGTCATGCAGCGCCGGACGGAAGTTATTCACTGTCGATGGCTGGTTCTGGCCAAACAGGAACATACTGGTCAGCGGAGCAATACCCAGTTTGCCGACGTTATCACGCAGGTAAACTTTGGACTGCACATCCACGGTAGAGGCTTCACCCGGACGCAGCACGAAGCGATACGCACCCGTCGCACGAGGCGAATCGAGCAGCGCATAGATCACCAGCTGTTTGTCCTGAGGTTTCGGACGCTCAATCCAGAACTCTTTGAAACGCGGGAACTCTTCACCGGACGGCAATGCCGTGTCGATGGCGAGTCCACGCGCCGAGAGGCCATAGACCTGACCGGCACCGATTACACGGAAATAGCTGGCGCCCAGGAAGCTGGCGATCTCATCGTTTTTACCCTTGTTATTAAGCGGGTAAAGCACTTTGAAACCGGCAAAACCGAGGTTTTTAACGGCGTCAGCGTCATGTTTTACGTTACCGAAATTGAAATAATCGGGGCTGTATTTGATCTCACGCACCGCGCTGGCGGTCACTTCGTTGATCTGCACCGGGGTATCGAAATACATCCCCTGGTGATAGAACTCCAGCTTGAACGGCGTGCGCAGTTTGCCCCAGTACGCTTTATCGTGGTTAAACTGGATCTGCTGATAGTCAGCAAATTTCATTTCACGAAATTGAGAGGGTAAATTGCTTTTAGGCGCTTCGAAGCTTTTCCCTGCCAACGCTTTGGCTTGTGTGGCAACATCATCAATGTTAAACGCCCAACTGTTATTGGCATATAACGCCAGCAGAACCGCAGTACCAATCCAGCGTACCTTCATCAGTCCGGCTTTATTTTTTTCTTTAGTCAGCACATCCCCCCCTTTCGTGTGCTTAAATCAAACCCGTTTATCTTAAAGGATTATTCGGTTTTCCGACAGCTTATGCGCAACATTGTTCCCGCATTTCGTCAGGCTTAACGCTACTTTTAGGACAATTAGACACTACGGATTCCACTGATAGTATACCCGGTTTATGGCAGGTAGAATTTTACCCGGACATAATCCGGTTTCAGGGTGAAACTGGCTAACCGTACTAACGAACTGGAACTTTATGAGTACTGTAAAACCTGAACGTGAATATTTCCTCGACTCTATCCGCGCCTACCTGATGTTGCTGGGGGTACCGTTTCACGTTTCCCTCATCTACTCCGCGCAGAAATGGGCAGTGAACAGCCAGGAAGCCTCGTTATGGCTGACGCTGCTGAATGATTTTATTCATGCATTTCGCATGCAGGTGTTCTTTGTTATCTCGGGTTATTTCTCCTACATGCTCTATCTGCGCTATCAGCCGCGGCGTTTCCTGAAGGTGCGTCTGGAACGCGTCGGGATCCCCATGCTCACTGCGGTGCCGCTGATTACGCTGCCACAATTTTTCATGCTGAAAGCCTGGACAGATAAACTGGCCGACTGGCCCCGCTTCACCCCCTATCAGAAGTTCAATAACCTGATGTGGGAGCTGATTTCACACCTGTGGTTTCTGGTGGTGCTGGTGATGCTGACTACGCTGGGTATGGTGACGTTTCGCTGGCTGCGCGACCAGCACCGCGCCATCGACTACACGCGGGTCGGCTGGGGTACGCTGACGGTGGGTGTACTGGCCTGGGCCCTGCTCTGGTGTGTGTTCCGCCGTCTGGTGTTTATCTTCCAGCCCGCCTGGCTGATGGATGGTCTGTTCAATATCATCGTGATGCAGACGCTCTTCTACCTGCCCTTCTTTATGCTGGGCGCGCTGGCGTGGAAACATCCGCCGCTGAAAGCGCTGTTTGTGCGGTTTAATCCGGTGATGTGGATTGGCGCGCTGCTGCTGTTTATCGCCTACTGCACCAATCAGCGTCTGAGCAGTGGCGATGGCTGGCTGTATGAGCTTGATGCGCTGATTACCACGCTGATGGGGCTCTGCATGCTGAATGTCTGCTTCTGCTTTGGTCATAAGCTGCTGAATGCACATTCGCCGCGCATTATGTATCTGGTTAATGCGTCGCTGTTTATCTATCTGGTGCACCATCCGCTGACGCTGCTGTATGGCATTTATGTCACGCCACGGATTGAAAACAACACGCTGGGGTTCTTTGTCGGCTTACTGATGGTGTTTGGCATCGCGTTTCTGCTGTATGAGATCCACCTGCGCATTCCACTGCTGCGGTTCCTGTTTTCGGGGAAGTTTGAGCGTAAAGAGGTCTGACGAAGCATGGGAGACAGGGCGCACGGGCTTTCATCGTCGGGCGCCTTGTGAGCAGGCTCAGGGAGGCTGTGCCTTACGCAAAGACGCAAAACCGCCATCCCTGGCAGGCTCAGCGCGGGCCATCCCTGGCCCGCTATGCTTTGCTACAGGTACAGCCTCCCATCGCTTTACGTCGGGCAGTCGCCTGTGAGAGTCCCGCCCTGGAGTAATGGTCGCCATGAAGCAACGCCTCCGGGATGAGCCTGCGCATGTGCCTGTGCAAGTGCGCACGCAGGCGCAGGCTTACAGCAGCCACTCAATCGGCAGTCGCCACACCAGCCGCACCTGCAGTCGTTGCCACCAGGAGCAGTCCGGTTCGTGCTTATGCACAATCTGCTGCGGCTCGTCCGGATACTCCAGCCAGTTCACCCGCCCCCACTTATCCAGCCGCAGTGTCCAGGCCCGATCACGCATCGACTGACTGAAGCGCTGGTGCGTTTCTCCGGCCAGCGCCGCACTCTCAATCACCAGCCCCATTTCAGTATTCAGCACCGCTGAGCGCGGATCGAAGTTAAAGGAGCCGATAAACAACGTCTTTTGATCCACCGAGAACGTTTTTGCGTGCAGGCTGGAGCCCGAGTTACCGGTTAACCCCCGGTCGTGCGGCGCATCCTGCATGGCCGCCTGCGGTTTCAGCTCATAAAGCGCAATGCCGTGACGCAGCAGCTTTTTGCGCCACCGGGCGTAACCGGCATGAACAATCGATACGTCATTGGCCGCCAGCGAATTGGTCAGAATGGCGATCTTCACCCCTTTGCGTTTCAGCGCCAGCAGCTGAGCGACGCCCGCGCGGGTCGGCACAAAGTAAGCTGAGATAATATCGAACTGCTCTTGTGGCGTGCCAATCACCTCCAGCATACGCTGCGGCAGCAGGCTTTTCGCGCGCGCTTTACCCAGCCCCTTGCGCGGGTCATCACTCAGCAGACGCGCTTTTGCCCAGGTCAGATCCAGCGTGCCCTGCGCCATCTCCTGCAGCAGCGACGCGTTTTCCAGCCGCTGAAGATAGCGCTGCACAGGCTCACTGTGACGCCATTCGGCGGGCAGGCTCACGCTATCCTCGTCCGGTTCATCATCATCCAGCACCTGCTGCAGCGGCGCGACCGGCTTACTGTGCCAGTAGCGTTCAAAATCCCCGGCCACCTCGCTGACTACCGGCCCAATCGCCATGACGTCGAGATCGGCAAACAGCGGCTCATTACCGGTGCCGAAATATTCATCGCCAATGTTGCGCCCGCCCACAATGGTGGTGACACCATCCACGGTAAAGCTTTTGTTGTGCATCCGCCGGTTAAGACGGGCGAAGTCAGTGAGATAGCCCAGTGCGCGCAGGGTGCGAAAAGAGAAAGGATTGAAGAGCCGCACCTCAATATTGGGGTGGCGGTTGAGCTGAGCAAGGGTGTCATCCAGGCCTGGCGTATTGTTATCATCCAGCAGCAGTCGTACCTTCACGCCGCGGCGCGCCGCCTCCAGCATGGCGCTGAACAGCAGGCGGCCAGAGAGATCGTTTTGCCAGATGTAGTACTGAATATCGAGTGACCGCGCCGCCTTTTGCATCAGCAGATAGCGTGCAGCGAACGCATCCAGCCCGTCGCTGAGGGGATGGATGCCGCTCAGCCCCGGATGGCGCTGACACTGAGGGGCCAGCTTTGTTTCCAGCCAGCTGGCAGGCTCCGGTGAGTGGGCGAGTTCAAACGCTTCGGTCATGACAATTCCCTGTATATGGCAGTTATTTTTATTATTCCCCGGTCCCACCGCTGAGGCTATACCTCTGTTCCGACTTAGCAAAAAGTCGCGGGCGTTTTTTAGTCTAGACTTAACCGGACGATCTGTGACCGGCAATGCTCCGGCAGGAGAGGAATATGTCTCATCACCCCCTTTTTGATGCCAGCCAGCGCCACCATCCCCGTCTGTTTCGCAGTTTTTTCCAGGGCAGCTTCCCCTGCTCCACGGCCTGCCGCACGCCCGGAAAACGGCTCGATATGGTCATCAGCAGCGGGCATGACATGCTGCTGGAAAAGGATTATGCGGCCCTGGCTGAGCAGCATCTGCTGACCGCCCGCGACGGCGCACGCTGGCACCTGATTGAGAAGGTGCCGGGTCACTATGACTGGCAGAGCTTTCTGCCGATGGTTGAGGCAGCGCGGCGTCAGCAGGTAGAGATCATCTGGGAGCTGGCTCACTTTGGCTATCCGGATCATCTTAATATCTGGAAAGCGGAATTTGTTGACCATTTTAGCCGTTTCGCCCGCGCAATGGCGCAGCTGATGCGCGATGAAGGCATTGAAAATCCCTTCTTTACGCCGGTTAACCAAATCTCATTCTGGTCATGGGCCGGGGCGGAGGTGGCCTGGTTCAATCCGCATGCCGCAGGGCGCGGCAAAGAGCTGAAGCGCCAGCTGGTGCGTGCATCTCTGGCGGCGATCCATGCCATCCGGGAGGTCTATCCGGGGGCGCGGTTTGTGCTGACCGACCCGCTGGTGCAGATCGCCCATCATCCCACTAATCCGGACAGCAAACCCTACGCCGATGCCCAGCATCAGGCGCAGTTCGAAGCCTGGGATATGCTGGCCGGTCGCGTGGATAAAGAGCTGGGCGGCAGCGAAGATTGCCTGGATATTCTCGGCCTCAACTACTATCCCGATAACCACTGGTTTTTCCCCGATCAGCCGATGTCGCTGGAGGAACCGGAGCGGGTGCCGCTGCACATTCTGCTGGCGCAGTGCTGGCAGCGCTTCCAGCGCCCGATGCTGATTGCCGAAACCGGCGCGGAGGGCGAGGCCCGTGCTCCCTGGCTGCAGGAGGTCAGTGAGAACGTGGCGGTGGCGCTGGATCAGGGGATTGCCGTAGAGGGCATTTCGCTCTATCCCGTGGTGGAGTATCCCGCGTGGGCGGATGACCGCCGTTCGCCTGGCCCGCTGCTGGGATTAGCGGACCCCAATGGCAACCGTAATCTGCATGAAGCCCTGGCGCTGATACTGCGCAGCCAGCAGATCAGGTTCACGGCACGCGATCAGACGTGCTGAGCGGGTGGCTTTTTGGGGTGGCAGGACTGAACGTCGAGTGAAGGATCGGCAGGATGCCGGACATCGGTCAGCCAGACCATGGTAAACAGGAAGGTAACGCCGATCAGGCAGGCCGCCAGCAGACCGATAATGGCGATCAATTTGTCATCTCTGGATTCCATTGCCCTCTCCTTATTCCCTGCGCTGACGCAGCGGTCTCTGTCAGCTCATCCAGAGCGTAATCATCAGGACGAAGATTATAAGCGTTACCGAGGTCACCGCAAGCACCACTATCGCAAAGTGCGCATCGTCCATGGAGTGGCGAATCGGCTCATCGTGATCATCGGGCGGCAAAGGTAACGACATAACTATCCTGTGAAAAAGCATGGGCCGCCGGGAGTGATGCGGTGCGGAACAGTTTAGATGAAAGGCGGAGTGACGTCTGTTTCTTTCGTCCGGGAAATAAACCGGCCCGTACCAGGACGGCACGGGCCGGTCATCAGGCGCCGCGCCAGCGTCTGAAGATCAGGGAGGTGTTGATGCCCCCAAAGGCAAAATTGTTGCTCTGAATGTAGTCGGTCTCAATCTCACGGGGCGCGCCCATGATGTAATCCAGCTGCCCGGCGTCAGCGGCAGGCTGCGTCAGGTTCAGCGTCGGCGCAAACCACCCTTCCCGCATCATCTCAATGCTCATCCAGGCTTCCAGCGCGCCACAGGCCCCCAGCGTATGGCCGAAATAGGATTTCAGCGATGAGACGGGTGTCGTGCCGCCATAGACCGCCGCCGTGGCGAGACTTTCGGCCATGTCGCCCCGCTCAGTGGCGGTACCGTGCGCATTCACATACCCAATCTCAGCGGCGGTAATCCCGGCGCTTTGCAACGCCCGCTCGATACAAATCTGCATGGTTTCCCGCTGCGGCTGGGTGATGTGCGCCGCGTCGCAGTTGGTATGAAAGCCGGTAAGTTCCGCGTAAATGGTTGCGCCACGCGCCTGCGCATGTTCCAGCGACTCCAGAATGAGCGTTCCGGCGCCTTCACCAATCACCAGACCATCACGCTGCTGGTCAAAAGGTGCCGGCGTGGTGTGGGGCGCATCGTTGCGCTGACTGGTGGCAAACAGGGTGTCGAACACCGCTGCTTCTGACGGACAGAGCTCCTCTGCCCCGCCAGCGACCATCACCGTCTGATAGCCGTGACGAATCGCCTCCCAGGCATAGCCAATCGCCTGGCTGCCGGAGGTGCAGGCGCTGGACGTCGGGATCACCCGGCCGCGCAGGCCGAAAAAGAGTCCGGCATTGACGGCGGTGGTGTGTGGCATCATCTGGACGTAGGTGGTGCCGGTAATATTGTTGGTGTGCTTTTCCGTCAGCATGGTGGCGAACTCGCTGACCGGCCCGGTGCTGCCGGTCGACGAGCCGTAGGCGATACCGGTTTCGCCGCTGGTCAGCACCGGATGGTCAATCAGGCCCGCCTGGGTCAGCGCCAGCTCGGTAGCGCGCGTGGCCAGCAGCGACACGCGACCCATCGCGCGGATGCGCTTGCGGGTGTAGTGCGCCGGCAGCGCAAAGTCATCAATCGGTGCACCCAGCAGCGTATGCAGCCCGTCATAGACCTGCCACTCCGGCATAAAGCGCACGGCATTACGCCCGGCCCGGATCCGCGCCGAGACTTCAGCCCAGGACTCCCCGAAGGCGGTGACGCCGCCCATGCCCGTCACGACGACACGATGGATCACAGCATGCCTCCATTGATCGAAATGACCTGACGCGTCACGTAGCCCGCGATATCGGACATCAGATAGCTCGCCAGCCCGGCGACCTCTTCCGCCGCCCCCATGCGCTTCATCGGCACGATCTTCATCGCCTCATCGATGACCTGCGGGGCCAGCCCCTCCATCCCGGTGTCGATCAGACCCGGTGCAATGCAGTTAACGGTGATTTTGCGCTTAGCCAGTTCAATCGCCAGCGCTTTGGTGGCACCGATAATGCCCGCTTTTGCCGCGCTGTAGTTGACCTGACCGCGGTTGCCCATCATCCCCGACACCGAGGAGAGCGTGATGATACGCCCCCCGCGTCGCAGCGCGATCATCGGCATCACGCAGGGCTGGATCACGTTGTAAAAACTGTCGAGGTTAGTGTGGATCACGCTGTCCCACTCCTCATCCGTCAGCGCCGGGAAAGCGGCATCACGGGTGATGCCCGCGTTGCTGACCACACCGTAGTAGGCACCATGCTGCTCAATGTCAGCCTCCAGCGCGGCGCGGGTGGCGGCGCGATCGGCCACATCAAATCCCAGAACGCGACCGCTGCCGCCTGCGGCGACGATCGCCTCAAGGCACTGCTCAGCGCCAGCCCGATCGCGGTTGAAATGGACGATAACCTGAAAGCCATCCTGGGCGAGACGCAGCGCAATTGCGCGGCCGATGCCTTTACTGGCACCCGTCACCAATACCGAATCTGTCATGGTTGATTTCCTTGTGACATTAATTGCTGTAACTCTGCTTCATTGGGTTGATAAGTATTCAGACGACCGCTGGCCAGCAGCTGCGAGCCGTGGCGAATGTCGCCCTCAAAACTGCCCATGCGGTCGTCGCGCATCAGCAGCGTCATTCTGATATCCAGCGTGGCGCGGGCGGGAAAATGGGGCTGATGCGCCCGCCAGCCGCGTCCGCCGAGCAGCATACCGGGGGGGATCAGGGTGGCACCGCCCTGCTTTGCATGCCAGCCTGACCAGACGCCCACGGTCTGCGCCATCATCTCAACGCCAAACCAGGCCGGCAGTTCGCCCTGCGGCGTCAGAAAGGGCGTCAGGACGCCACCGGTGCAGGTCGAGACCTGACAGTGAACCTGATCATCGTCAACGCTAATCAGCTGATCGAGCAGCAGCATGGGTGCGGCGTGGGGCAGCCAGTGCGCGGCGGGAGAATTAAAAGTCATCGGGGCGTCCCAGTATCAGACAGGTGTTATTGCCGCCAAAGGCGAATGAATTTGAGGCGATGATCGGCCGCTCCAGCGCCTGCGGCTGTAACAGCAGGCCACAATCCGGCAGCGTCTCATCCTGTGCCGCCGCCCGGAAATCCTGGGCAGGCAGGGGCAGATTCTCCTGCAGGATCAGGGCGCTGAGCGCCGCTTCGCAGATACCTGCCGCGCCGAGCGTATGGCCGGTCAGGTGCTTGGTCGAGCTGCACGGCACACGGTTACCAAACAGACGCGCGATGACACCGGCTTCCATCTGGTCGTTGAGCGGCGTCGCCGTGCCATGCAGATTGATGTAGCCGACCTGCTGCGGCGACAGCGCCGCCTGCTGCAGCGCCATACGCATCGCCCGTTCAGCGCCTTCGCCCTGCGGATGCGGCGCGGACATGTGCCAGGCGTCAGACGACTCGCCTGCGCCCAGCAGCGCCAGCGGCTGCGGTTCACGCGTCAGCAGCATCAGCGCCGCCCCTTCACCGATAGAGATGCCGTCACGATCGCGGCTGAAAGGCGCGCAGCGACGTTCAGAGAGCGAGGCCAGGCTGTCGAATCCGTTAATCGGCATCCGGCTCAGCGAGTCCGCCCCGCCCACCAGCGCCACATCCACCAGACCGGCTGCGATGAGTCGCTCACCGCTGATCACGGCGCGGGCGCTGGAGGAGCAGGCGGTCGAAATGGTATAAGCCGGGCCATTCAGTTGCAGGTAGTGCGCCAGAAATCGGGAAGGATCGCCCAGCTCCTGCATCTGATAGTGATAGTCAGGCTGAGGCGCACCAATCTGGCGATCGCCCTCATCCACACCCGAGGTACTGGTGCCCAGCACGATCGCGACCCGGTCAGCCCCATAGCGCGCCACGGCCGCGTCGAGTGCCGGGCGGATCTGCGCCAGCGCCGCCAGCAGCAGCTGATTATTGCGGGTGTTGTGCGCGCGTAAGGCAGCCGGAACCGGCGGCAGCTCGCCCACAACGCGGCCAAGCCAGCAGCTACGCTCACCGCTCAGCCAGCCGTCACAGCGCTGCATGCCGGGCGCGATGCCCTGTTGCAGATGGGTGGCAATTTCCCGGTTGGTATTGCCCAGCGCATTCAGCATGCCGAAGGCGGAGAGGTAAATCATGAGGCGTCCAGATGTTGAATGCGGATCTGATAGCCAAACGCATGCTGGCGGATGCTGATCGGCTGGCGCAGAGAGCCGCGTTGCAGGTAATCAATTTCGGTCACCAGCTGGTTATCGGCATCGAACAGCTGGCGCTTTAACCCCTGATCCTCCAGCCGCCAGCCGGACGGCAGCTGTTTCAGCCACACCTCCCGCGGCCAGTAGCTGAGCATGATGTCAGCCAGCACCTGGCTGGCTGGCGGCATCTGCGGCAGCGGCATCAGCTGCTGGGTGTGAATGCCACCGGCATTATAGCGCAGGCTGAACAGGCGAATGCCGACCGAGGAGAGTCCGGCCAGATCGATCTGCTGCTCATCGGCGCTGAGCAGCACCAGCAGCGACTGACTCTGACCTTTGACCTGTCCGGTCAGTAATTGCTGCTGCTGAAAAGCGGGATGGATACCCGGCGGCGGCAGCGTAACCTTTACGCCCGGTTTCAGCCAGGCGGTGGGACGGCTGCTGTCAGGTGCCGGTCCGGCGCAGGCGCTGAGCAGCAGCGCCGTCAGCAGAAGAGAGGCGGCGCGGATCATCGTTTACTCCTTGATCGGGTGGGTCGCATCGCCAGCGGCGACAGCAGGAAAGCGCTGAAAATGCCGCTGCATAAAACAGTGCCAAAACTGGCAATCGCGCTGGTGCTGCTGAAGACCAGCATGCCCAGCGTCAGTAACGTCGTGATCATCGCCAGCGACACCGCCAGCAACGACGTCAGGGGCGTCCCCTGCGGATTGCTGAAAAAGAGCGTGTAGTTAATCCCGATGCCCAGCACCAGAATCAGCGCCAGCAGCGCAAAGAGATTCAGTGACGCGCCGATCCAGCCCAGCGTGGCCAGCGCCACCGCTATCGACAGCGCCGACGGCAGCGCGCTGCGTAAGCCCGCGCGCAGGCCCAGACGCAGCACAAACGTTAGCGTGATGAACAGCAGCGCCAGCGCCAGCAGGCCGGTCAGCAGGGTGCGCCAGAAACTGAACAGCCTGTCGTAACCCGCCTTGCGGTCAATCCAGCTGACGCCGCTATGCTGCGCCGCGAGCGCCGCAAGGGCGGCGCTGTTTCTGACGCCGCTGGTGGGGATCAGCACGCCGCTGCGGCCATCCGGCAGCGTCAGCCACAGCAGTCGCCACCCCTCACTCAGCGGACTGGCCAGCCACGCCGCGGGCGTCACCGGCATCGGGGAGAGATCGGGCGCAGCCAGGGCAATCCCCGCCTGCTGCAGGCGGCTCGTCACGGTGGGCACGGCCTGTTGCAACAGCTGGCGATCCTGCTGCTGCTGCGCCAGCGATCGCAGCGGCAGCAAACGATAGCCCTGCAGCCAGCCCTGCTGCTCTGCCCTGCGAAGATCCGGTGCCAGTTTTTCCAGCCGCTGCAGGGTCTGCTGCGCGTCATCGCCCCAGACCACAAACCAGGTCTGATCGGCTCGCTGCCCCGTCAGGGCAGCCAGCTGGCGATCCTGTGCCAGCAGCGAGGCCGGCGCACTCTGCAGATGGGCGATATCATCATCCACATTCAGCCGGGCGATACCGGTGGCGGCGAACATCGCCAGCGCCAGCGGTAAGCCGACGCGCAGCCCGCGCTGCCGTCGCCAGGCGGCGAGCCAGCGAGCCAGCGGCACCATCAGCGGCACCGGACGCACCGGCAGACCGCGCACCAGCCATGGATAGATCAGAATCACCGTCAGGCAGGAGGCCGTTAAGCCGCTGGCGGCAAACACCGCCAGCTGACGCAGTCCGGGGAACGGAGCCAGCAGCATCAGCAGCCAGGCGATCGCCGTGGTGCCCAGCGCCAGCAGCAGCGTGCCGCGCACTTTACGCAGACTCTCCCACGGCGTCTGCTGATCGCCGTGAACCATCCGCTCGGTGAGATAATAGAGGGTGTAGTCGGCGGAGATGCCGACAATGCTCAGGCTCATCACCAGCGTCATCAGATGCAGTTCCCCGAAGCAGAGCAGCGTCACCACCGTGCCGGTCATGGCTCCCACCGCTACGGAGGTCACCGCGAGCAGCAGTGGTCGGAGTGAGCGGAAAACCAGCAGCACCAGCAGGATAACGCCCCCCAGCGTCACGCTGCCCAGCGTTCTGACATCATGCTGCGCCCGCTGGCTGGCGTTGTCGCTGAACAGCACCGTGCCGCGCGTCAGCAGTTTCGCCTGCGGCCAGCGGGCTTTCAGCTGCTGCTCCAGCGCGCTGAGCCGCGTCACCAGCGCATGACTTTGCTGCATACTGAAAGCGTTACTGGCCAGTTCAGCGTGCAGGAAATACCACTGCCGTCCCTGCGCATCGCGCACCGTCAGCCAGCCGTTGTGCAGCGTCAGACGTCCGGCATTCTGCGCCAGCGCCAGCTGCGCTCCCCGCACCAGCATCAGCGGATCGCCCTGCAGCTCTTTGCTGCTGACACCCGAAAATGCCGAGAAGAGCTGCGCCAGCAGCCACTCCGCCTGCGCCCCGCCGCCGTTCTGCAAGCGGCTGCGCGTCGCCTCGTCGATCAGGCCATTACGGTGTTGCCAGGCAAACCGGCCCCACGCCTCCTGCTGACCGGCATCGAGATCGCCCTGCACCTGCCTGAGGTCAGGCAGCGCGCGCAGCTGCGCCTGCCACCAGGCCGCGATGCCAGGATCGTCCTCTTCACCGGGTGAAACCAGCCACACCAGCTGGCGATCCAGCCGCTGCATAAAGGCCTGCTGCAGCGCGGGCGGCGCAGCCCCCAGATTCTGCTGCGGCAGCAGTGCCAGTACGCTGCTGTTGAGCTGGCTGCGCGGCAGCAGAAAAGAGAGCGCCGCCGCCAGCAGCAGGCAGATGGCGAGCCAGAGGATGGCAAGCCGTCGATCGTTACGGCCCGGCAAAACGCGCCTGCTCCTCGTCGCTCAGCTGCGGCGGTTCAGTACGGGTATTGCTGAGCTGAATCAGCGTTTTATCACCCGGCTTATCGTCCAGCCGGATGCTGTCCAGAAACGCATTGCCCGCCAGCGAGATACGGTTAAAGATTTTGTTAAGCGGCGCCGCTTTCGGGGTCAGCTCCAGCGCCCAGGCACCGTTGCCGCGATCGCTGAAGGCCACCGTGAAGTTCTGATTCAGCACCTTCTGATCGGCCTGGAACAGCGCCCGCAGCAGATGGTTGAACTGGAACATCTGCGGGTTACTGTCGGCAGTGATCACCTGCGGCTTCTGCCCGCTCAGGCTCTGCACCATGCGCTTATCATCCAGCAGCAGCGTCATCACAAAGGGGGTCTGCTGATGCCACCACAGTCCCTGCTGACGCGCGATCAGCATCTGCCCGTGTGACACCAGCGGCTGGCGCATCCCGGCAATGGTGCGCGTCTGGGTAAAGTCTGCCCGGATCACCGGCTGGCTGGCAAAACGCTGCTGCAGCTGATCCAGCGTGACCGCGCTGGCGGCACTGGCCCACAGCAGCAGGCCGGTTAGCATGATTTTCAGCATCCTTTCACTCCTAAACGTTCCAGTAAGATATCGGGTGAAACAAAGCACATGGCCTGACTCTCCTGCTCCACCGCCACCTGCAGGGTGTGTGCCTTAGTGGTGATCTGACCGGCGGCGTTTCGCACCTCATAGTCGATGCGCAGGCGGTTCTCAAACTCCGTGATTCGGGCGCTGACGCGAATCGTCTCTTCACAGCGCAGCGGATGACGGTATTTGACCCGGGTGTCGACCACCGGCCAGACGTAGCCGCTGGCCGCCATTTCGGCATAGCTGTAGTTGATGCTGCGCAGCAGGGCTTCGCGCGCGACTTCAAAGAAGCGGAAGTAGTTGCCGTGCCAGACCACCCCCATGGGATCGCAGTCGTGAAACGAGACGGTCAGGACGACGTCAGCCTGATGTTCAGTCATGGTCAGACTCCTTGTGGTGCGCCTGCGGATCAGGCAGCGTCCAGAAATCGAAAAAGTTAAACCAGTCGAGCGGTGCCAGCAGCGCGTAATGGGCCAGCCGCGCCGCATAGCGATCCACCGCCTCCTGCAGCGCCTGCTGACGTTGCGCACGCGGCAACAGCAGCGGATCGGCGAAGCGCTCACAGTGAATGCGCAGTTTACCCTGTTGCTGCAGGGCAAACATCAGCAGCACCGGACAGCGCAGCGCGGCCGCCAGCACAAAGGGCCCCTGCGGAAAGGGGGCGGGACGGCCGAGAAAGTCGCTCCAGATCACCCGTCGCTCGCCGCCACGCTGCGGATTGACCGCTGTGCGATCCCCGACGATCGCGACCCATTCGCCCGCATCCAGTTTCTGTTGCAGCAGGATCGCCGTCTCCGGCCCGATGTCGCTGACCGGCATCAGATTCACCCCGGCCTGCGGGGCAATGGTCTCCAGCACCGCGCGGAAACGGCGGGCGTTGTCGGTAAAGACCAGCGCGTTAATCACCAGACCGCTGACCTGCTGCGCCATGGCGCGGCAGGCTTCGATATCCCCCAGGTGGGAGGCCAGAATCAGCTTCCCCTGCGGTGCGGGCGTGCGGATCACCGCTTCCGCACCCGGGGCAAAATCGATATCACGCCCCCAGCGCAGATCGCCACGCCAGCTGGCCACTTTATCCAGCATCGCGCCGCCAAACCGCAGGAAATGGCGATAGCTGTTAAGCCGGGCCGGCAGCGCAATCTGCCGCTGCTGCGCGGCGTGGCTGACCTGCGCCAGCCACTGCCTGGAGGCGCTGCGCGCACGCTGGCCACTCAGCCAGTAAACCGCCACCACCGGCCAGAGCAGCAGGGTAAAAGGCAGGCGTCCACCGTAGCGATAGACGGCCAGCATAAAGCGCAATCCCCACTGCCCGCGCCGTTCCGTTTCCACAGACCAGTGCGTCTGCGGTCTGCGCATCGCCAGCAGGCGGGGGATGCGCGGCAGCATGCCGAAAAAGAGCCGGGTGTGCATCCAGGAGATGCGCAGGTTGTCATAGAGGGCATCGAAGTGCGACAGCCCGCTGACCGGATAGGTGACGCGGGTCGGGATAAAGCGACTGCGGGTGCCCTGCCAGTAGAGCCGCACCATGATTTCAGTGTCGAAATCCATGCGCTGTCCGACAGGCCGGCGGTCACACAGTGCCAGCGTGGCGGCCAGCGGATAGACGCGGAAGCCGCACATGCTGTCGCGGATCGACAGCGACAGCGTCTCAATCCAGACCCAGAAATGGGTAATGTAGCGGCCATACAGGCGCGATTTGGGGATGGAGTCATCGTAGAGCGGCTGACCGGAGATCAGCGCATCGGGATAACGCGCCGCTTCCGCCAGCATTAACGGCAGATCTTCCGCCTGATGCTGACCGTCCGCGTCGAGCTGAACCGCGTGGGTGAAACCGCGCGCCGCCGCGGCCCGCAGGCCGTGGATCACCGCCGCCCCTTTGCCCTGATTGGTATCGAGCCTTAGCAGGCTGAGCTGCGGGGCGTGCAGCGTCGCCAGCTGCAGCTGGGTCGCCGCATCGCTGCCATCATCCACTACGATGATCGGCAGGTTAAAGGGTGCCAGCCGCGCCAGCACCGACGCCATCATCGCGCCGTGGTTGTAGCAGGGGATCACCACGCAGGGTGAGAACGCAGTCGTTAACACAGCGCGATCTTCCCGCTGCTGGCACTCTGCTCGCCTGCTTCACTCAGCAGGCTGTAGCGAAAACTCAGGCGCGATTTTTCGGCGTGCCACTCAAGGTGCAGCTGCAACAGCGCGCCGGGGGGCACCGGCTGCTGGAATTTGATGTTATCGATGGCCGCAAACTGCCTGCCGGGAGCAAGCAGCAGCAGACCATAGTGCATCACCCAATCCAGCTGTGCCACGCCGGGCAGAATGGGCAGGGTCGGGAAGTGACCCTGAAACCAGAACAGTTCCGGCTCTACCTCTAACGTCAGCGTGACACTGTTCGCCTGTAACGTTCGGCTGCGTTCAATCGGCAACATGAAAAAGTTCCTCTATTTGCGGCCAGGCGCGTTTGCTCTGGGCGGTGACCGGAATGGTGGCCACAACCCGCCAGTAGCGTGGCATGGCCAGCGGCTCCAGCCAGCGTTGCAGCTGCTGTTTCCACTGCTGACGGCGCTGATGCAGCGCCGCCTCATCCAGCGGTCGGGTGGGCGAAAGCACGACGCCTATCGCCTGCCGTTCATGGCGGGTCACCACCAGTGCCACGGCATCCTCTATCTCCGGCAGATCCCGCAGACGGCGCTCAATCTCACTGAGAGAGATGCGCTTGTCCGCGATTTTGACAATGCGGTCATGGCGGCCTGCCAGCTGAAAACCGCCATCCGGCTGTTTGTGCAGGCGATCGTCCAGCGGGATGCCGTCCGCTGCGGCAATCAGCGGCGACCAGACCTGCCAGCGATCGGGCCTCACCTCCTCCAGCCGGACGCCGGGGAAACAGCGCCACGCCTCCCCGGGCCGCTCCCACTGACGCCAGGCCAGGGTGCCGGTTTCGGTGCTGCCATAGATCTCACTGACCCGACAGCCAAAGCGCTGCCAGACCTGCTCAGCATCCGATGCGCGCAGCGCGCCACCGGCGGAGACAATCAGTTCACAGGCGGGCGTCTGCAGCGACCTGTCAAGCCGCGATAAAAAAGCGGGACTGCTGATAAAGGCATAGCGCCAGTGGCGCGGAAGCTGAGCCAGCTGTTCGCCGTAAAACAGCGGCTGGGCGGCGAACGGGCGCGCCAGCGTCATCGGCAGGAAGATCCGGAACGATAAACCGTACAGGTGCTGATGGCTGACCGAAGCAATCACCCGGCACGCCCGAAGCTGTTCACCCCACAGGGCGCAGAGCCAGCGGCTCTCCTGCTCCATCACCGCCAGGGACTTTACCACCTGACGTGGCGTGCCGGTTGAACCCGATGTGAACAGCACCAGCTCAGCCCTCTCCGGCAGCGGCGGCAGCGCGCCCTGCGCTTCGGCCTCATCCCACGCCAGCCGAGGCAGGCTGACCGCCAGCGGCATGTCGCACAGCACGCCATCCAGCCGATCCTGCATCTCATCGAGCAGTGCGGCGCGGGTATGACCCGGCATCACCGGCGTTTTGCCGGCATACCAGCTCGCCAGCAGCGCCACGCAGAAGCGGTAGCTGTCGTCAAAACAGAGCGCCCAGTGTGTGCCCGCCTCTGCCGCTAAGCGCTGGCTGAGCGCCAGCACCTGACGGCGCATGGTGCTGAGCATCAGCGTCTGATCGCCCCGCCAGGCGACTTCCCGGTCGGCGCCCGTCAGCCAGTCGGCCACCCTCATGCTTTGCGCCTCACGCGCTGACGGACGCACCACTCCGCGCCCATCAGCGCGGCGATAAGCAGATAGCTGATCGCGCCGTTCCACAATGTCCAGAGTCGCAGATTCCCCAGCAGGCAGGTGAAGAGCGCCATGCTGCCATTGCCGATAAAGAACAGGCACCAGATTTGGGTGACGCGGCGGGTGTAGCGCACCGCAGCAGGCGGAAGCACGGGCTCACGCAGTCGGGCAATACGTTCCACCAGCGGCATCGCGCTCCAGAGCGAGGCGCCAAACAGCAGCAGCATCGCCAGATTGACCGCCACCGGATACCACAGCAGCAGATGCTGCGAGCGCAGCAGCTGGCTGCTGATACAGAGCAGCGCGCCGAGCAGGGCCAGCCAGCCCATCACAGCCCCCATGGCCGTATGCTGACGACGCAGCTGGAGCCAGCGCAGCCCAAACAGCAGCGCCAGCAGCCAGAAAAGTCCCTGCCAGCGCGGCTGGGTGAGCGCCAGCCAGACCAGCAACGGCCAGGCCAGCAGCGTCAGCAGATTGAGCAGGCGAAGAGTGGCAGCAGGCACGGCGGGATCAGACGCCTTCGCGCATCAGTTGTTCGACCGCATCGACCACGTCCTGCACGGTTCGCACCGCGCGGAAGGTTTCCGGTTTGATTTTACGACCGGTGCGTTTCTGCAGGTGAACCACCATATCGACGGCATCGATGCTGTCGAGTTCGAGATCTTCATACAGGCGGGCCTCAGGATGGATATCCTCCGGCGCAATTTCAAACAGGCTGGTCAGCAGGGCCGACACTTCCTGATAAATCTCTTCTTTATTCATCATAAAATGGTCTCCGCGTTCAGCTGCGCTGTTGGTTGACGAACGCTGCCAGCGTCGCAACAGAGAAGAAGTGGGCACGCAGGGTTTCACTCTCCGCAGAGAGCGTCACGCCGTAGCGATTTTTCACCGCCAGGCCAAGCTCCAGCGCGTCAATTGAGTCCAGGCCGAGGCCGTCGCCAAACAGCGCATCTTCGGTCTCAATATCCTCGGGGCTGAGATCTTCAAGGTTCAGCGTGTCGATAATCATCTGTTTGATATCGTTGATTAATACATCCATACCGGTTTTCGTCTTACCTGTTCTGGGGGACCAGCGCCTGTTGTAAATGGCGGGTCAGGCGACGCGCGGCCAGCGGCTGCGCATCGGGATTACTTTCACAAAACGACTGACTGTCGATTCGCGGTTGTACACGCACAGTAAACAGCGGTTTAACTGGCGGAATCTGATACCAGCGGCTCTGCTTATCGAGCATGCGCTGGCTGCAGGTGATGTGGACGACGCGCAGATCGCAGCCGGCGCGCACGGCGATACTGGCGGCGCCCCGCTGCAGGGAGAGCGGCTGACCGTAGCGGGTGCGGGTGCCTTCCGGAAAGATCAGAATATTGTCGCCGCGCGCCAGGCGCTGCTGACTGTCGGGCAGCAGCGTCTCCGCTTCACTGTTGATCAGATAGTCGGCCGCGCGGATCACCCCACGCATAAAAGGATTTTTCTGCAGATCGGCTTTCACCAGACAATCCATCTCCGGCAGCACCGAGGCGATCATCACGTAATCGATCAGCGAGGGATGGTTGGCCACGATCAGGCAGCCGCGATCCTGCTGCAGCAGCTCAGCGCCTTCGATACGGTAGTCGTAGACCCCGGTCAGCCGGCAGAACCGCAGAAAGCAGCGGAAGCTGAACGCGATAGCGCGTCGGGCCAGCAGACGGCGGCGCAGCGAATCACGCTGAACCAGCAGCAGCAGATTAAAGCCCACCAGCGACAGCAGCAGTCCACCCAGGCCAAACAGCGTGAAACTCAGCGCGGTCATCACCAGACGCCAGCAGTAGTTCAGGCGGCTGCCCGCGCAGAGTGCCGGTTGTGAACAGTCAGCCATGTTCTCTCTCCCAGTGCCATGTCAGGCGTTCACCCGGCAGGCTGAACGCGGGCGACGCCGCCAGCCACTGCTGCAGAAAACGCAGGCTCTGCGGCCACAGCGGCGCGTGGGTCTGCGCCGGTTCAGGGCGACCGCTGCAGCGCAATGCCTCGCCTTTACCCAGCAGCAGCGCCACCGCATAAGGCACATTCATGCCCTGCTCCGGCAGCCAGTGTTGATAATAATCGGGCACGCAGCCGTCGAAATCGACCAGCAGCACCTGCTGATAACCCGCCTGATGCAGGGCGCTGACTTCAATCAATCCCTGCTGGAAAGAGTCGATGCCGGCGGCGATGGAGGTGGAGACCAGCGGCGCTTTGGCCGCAATAGTCAGGCTGCCCACCGCCGAGTTGTGAACCGACATGGCAAAATCAGTGGGTGACATCATCTGCTGATCGGCCAGCGTGGTGAGGATGCGCAGGTTACGCTCCAGTTCGCCGTGACGGCTGGTGAAGACGATCGCGTCCACCCGCTGCCGGGCCAGCAGTGCCAGCCCGCACTCAACCGCCGCACGACTGCCGCCGCTCAGACGACGCGCGGTCATCATCGGTAAAAACTGCGGTTTCGCCATCTCTCCTGCGGGATCGATAGCGGTGCCCTGTCGCGCCCAGTTCTGCCAGGCCTCGTGCCCCTGTAATCCTGGAGCCAGGGCCTGCCAGTCGAGCAGTGAGTAAGCGAGTCTCATCTCAACATTCTTTCGTCAAACGTGTGGTGTCAGCAATTATCAGGACGTTACGCCTGCCCGGTGCAGAAAAGTGCATTGCTGAACGCCTCTGCCGATCGCGCCAGGGGCGTTCACGGTAGAGGTTTAGGCTGAGGTTCAGCAATAGCAGCTCATCTGATTTGTCGGCCGGGTGGAGCCAATCTTTATACTCAGGTCCTCTGACGGGACGTTATTACGACGGGAGACGCCTTATTGCGCCGCCAGCGCCGACAGGCGTAACTGAATGTCCTGATCCAGATTGGCGATCCAGCGGTTGTAGTTACTGTGGATCTGCCCCTGCCCTGCTTTCAGGTTTTCACTGCTGACATAATCAATGCGGTAGTTCTGGCTGGTGTAGGTGATGCGAATGGTCGCCGCGAAACCACGCTGGGCCAGGCGGCCAGTGATCACGCCTGGCGAAACGGGGGTCATCACCCATTTACGGCCAATGCCGGCTTCAATGATCGCCGTTTTCATCTGGTTATCGCTGTAGCGTTGCGTCAGGCTCTGATTCACATTGTGAATCGGTGCGGTGCGGGCACAACCGGTCAATAACGCAGCAACCACGGCCAGCGTGAAAATCGTCTTCTTATTCATCAGGAATCCCTTCTTTTATGATATTTATCAGTAATATAAACGGATAATTCGCCGTGCGCAGCCTGCGCTTTTCGTGCGCTTTTCCGTCTGGCTGGTGTAAAACCCGCGCATGATACCATCGAATGTAAAGACAGGTAAGCAGAAGTATGCATGGCTTTATAGCGGATATTCGGGGGATTGCGGCGGAGGAAACAGGCTCTCCTGCTGTCGTCAGGGGGCCGATCCGCGCCGTAAAACTCTGGCGACGGCTGGATCGGCCAGGACGATTATGGCGTTGCGGCGGGCGTCCAGCCTCCCCCCAGCGCACGATAGAGATCGATCTGCGCCAGCAGGAGGTTATTTTTGACGGTGACCCGATTAAGCTGGGTGGAAAACAGGGTGCGCTGCGCATCCAGCTCATCCAGATAAGAGGCATAACCGTTCTGATAGCGGTTGCGGGCAATGCGCAGCGCCTCGGTCACGTAGGCCTCCTGCTTTTGCAGTTCCTGAAGCTGGGCCTCTCGCTGCCTGATGGCGTCAACCGCATCGTTGACTTCCGAGAAGGCGTTGCGCACCACTTTTTCATAGCTGTAAAGCGCCTGGTTCCGCGTGGCCATTGAAACATCGACCTGCGCCGTCAGCGCTTCACGGTTCAGCAAGGGCGCCAGAATGCTGCCGCCCACGCTCCAGAGCCGGAACGGATTATCCGCTAACTGATGCAGCACCGAACTCTGCAGGGTGCCGCTGGCGGTGAGGTTAAGCGACGGCAGCAGCTTCGCCTGTGACGACGCCAGGCTGGCATCGGCCGCCAGCAGCTGACGCTGCGCCTGCACGATGTCGGGACGGCGGTTGAGTAGCGCAGAAGGCAACAGCGACGGCATCTGCTGCGGCAGAATCTGGTCAAACTGCTGACGCCGGGCAAGGGTACGCGGGTTCATTCCCACCAGAATGCTCAGCGCATTCTCCTGCCGGGCGATCTGATGCTGCAGCTGCGGTATCTGCGCTTTGGCCGACTGATATTCTGAGGCCGCCTGCATCCACTCCAGCCGGGAGGTGTAGCCGGTTTCAAACTGACGCCGGGCCAGCTTCAGCGAATTATTGCGGGTGGCCAGCGTCGCCTCGGTGACCCGCAGTTGCTCATCCAGCGCACACAGGTTGAGGTAACCCGACGCGACCGAGCTGGCGATGGTCAGCTCAGCGGCAGACGCCGCCGCCTGCTGCGCCGCTAAGGTCGCCTGCGCTGCCGTGATGCTGCTGCTGCGCGCGCCCCACAGATCAACCTCGTAGCTGCCCTGTAACAGTCCCTGAAACACATCGGTCTCATAAGGCTGCCCCGTCACTGACGAGAGCGTGCGTTCACGGGTCGCGGCCACACCGGCGCTGACGGTGGGGAAGTTATCACCCTGCGTGGCGCGCAGCTGGGCGCGATACTGATCGACCCGGGATCGCGCCGTAAGAATATCGGGATTGTTGCGCAGCGCCTGGCTGACCAGCCGGTTGAGATACTCATCATGAAAGGCACGCCACCACTCGGCCTCCGGCGCGGCGCCGGGGCCGACACTCTCCCGCCAGGCCGCCGGGATCGGCAGCGAGGCCGGTGCCTTTTCAACCTGTGTGGCGCAGCCTGACAGCAGCAGTGACAGGGCAGCGATCGCTACGCGGCCCCTCATGGCGCAGCCTCACCGGCGGGCCGGGCGGCCGTATCGATGCTGACCTCCACGGACATGCCGGGACGCAGCTGTGCCATATCCTGCTCCTTCAGGCGGATGCGAACCGGAATGCGCTGTGCGATTTTGACAAAGTTGCCGGTGGCGTTGTCGGGTGAAATGGCACTGAACTCTGAGCCTGCAGCCGGGGAGATAAACTCCACCTCGCCGTTAAAGCGCTTGCCGTCCAGCGCATCGACCCGAATCGTCACCGGCAGGCCGGGACGAATATGGGCCAGCTGGGTCTCTTTCAGATTGGCGATAATCCATTTGTGATTGGGCACCACCGACGTCAGGCGGGTTCCGGCAGTGACATAGGCGCCGGTGCGGACCGACAGCTGACCGAGCTGGCCGTCATCCGGTGCGGTAATCCGGGTATTCGCCAGGTCGATCTCCGCCAGTTCCAGAGCGGCACGCGCGCTGGCGACATCCCCCTCCAGCGCATCACGGTTTACAATGACCGTTTGCAGATTCTGCTGTGCCACGGCAATCTGTGCCGCCGCCTGACGCACCTGCGCCTGCGCCTGGGCGCTGGCGGCGCGGGCGGCATCACGCTCACGTACCGACAGCGATCCATCCGCCGCAAGGTTCTCAACCCGCTTCAGATCGAAGCCGCTTTTTAACGCCTGGGCTTTGGCATTCTCCAGTGCCGCTTTGTTGCTCTGAATCGTCGCTTCTGCGCTGCGACGCTGCTGCAGGTTATTGTTCAGCGCCGCCTGCTTCATCTCCAGCTGCGCCTGCGCCTGATGCACCCGCTGACGATAGATCCGATCGTCAATCGTCATCAGTAACTGCCCTTTTTTCACCGGCTGCAGATCGATCACCTCCACCGAGGTGAGATAGCCACTGACCTGCGGGCTGATAAAGGTCACCTGACCGCGCACATAGGCATTTTCGGTGCTCTGCACCGCGCTGGTAAAGGGCCAGAGTTGCCAGGCGTAGAGAATAACCAGCACGCCCAGCACCACAATGCCGCTACCCACGGCGACAGAAAGAATACGGCGGCGATTAACACGTTCGCGTTCTGCAGCCTGAAGCTCATCCTGCTGACTCATTGTTTCTCCCTTAAATCCTGTAATGCGGCCAGCTGTTGCTGCTCACGCAGGTTAAATCGCGCCTGACGCCACTCCAGATAACGGCGACGGGTTAAACGCCAGATTACCCACATCAGCGTCGCCAGCGCCAGCGCGGCGGTGAGCAGATAGGTGTCGTTATAGGCGAGCACGTTCGCCTGCAGTGTGGCGACCGTCTGAAGCTGGCTGGTGCTCTGCGCACCGCGCAGCACGCTGTCACCCACCAGCGGGTTAAACAGCGCATTATACTGGCTGAGCCGCTCGGTGACATTGGGATCGAGCAGGGAAAGCTGATCGCCCAGCAGGCTGGAGTGATATTTTTCGCGCCAGACCTGAAAGGTGCCCAGAATGGCAGAACCGATCAGACCGCCGAGGTTCTGGCTCATGCCAAACAGCACCACAAAACTGACCAGATTCTTCGGCTGGGTCACGACGCTGCCAATCCCCATCAGCATGGCGGGCGCCATAAAAAAAGCGCTGCTGAAACCCAGCAGGAACTGGCTGAAATACATTTCGGGACCCCGGGTCAGCGGGCTGGATTGCGAATCCATCAGTGAAGCGATAATCATCACCACCAGCGAGGCGACAATAGGCCAGTTCAGATGAGTGGGTTTAATGGTCAGCGCGCTGGCAGCAATGCCGACAATGACCCCGGCGATAATGGCCAGCGCCAGACCACGCATCTGATCGTTCTGAAGGCCAAGCTGCTGTAAGAAGCCGACCGCGCCGGTGTTCTGTTCGGCCAGGACGATACGGATCATGATCATCACGATGCCCAGCCGCACCATGTTGCCGCTGCTGAGCCAGCGGGTATTGATCAGCGGATTGCGCCGGTTATGTTCGATCACCATCGCCGCGACAATCAGCGTCAGCGCTATCGCGGTACAGATACCGAGCCAGGGCGTGGTGAACCACCACTCAATCCGCCCCAGCGACAGCACGCCGCACAGCAGCGCCATGCCGGGTGCCAACAGAATGAAAGTAACGAAATCCATTTTCTCAAAAGTTTTGATGCGGTCACCCGGCGGCAGTTTCACCATCAGCACCCCGCCCAGCGCAATCATCGCCAGACCGAGTTCAAACAGATAGAGACCGCGCCACTCGTTGAGCTGCAGCAGTTCAGAGGAGAAGAGTCGGGCCAGCGGAATGGCGAGCTGCGACACCGTCAGGCCGATAACCAGCGCTTTCAGGCGATGTTTTGCGGGCCAGGCCTGCACCTGATAGTAGATGCCGAGTGAGCTGAGGGCGGCCGCCACCATGCCGTGCGCGGTGCGCACAATAATTGCGGAACTGAGGTCGTTGGCAAACAGATGAAAGAACGCCACCAGCACATAGAGCACCAGGAACGCCTCGGTAAAGACCCGCAGTCCAAACTGCTGGCGGAACTTCACCAGCAGCAGGTTGATCGAGATATTGCCCATCACATAGACCGCAGGCAGCCAGGCAATTTCATTCGACCAGGCACCAAAGGTGCCCTGCAGATTGACCAGATTTGCTGTGACCAGCGCGTTACTCAGCGCACCGGTCAGGGAAATCAGCAGACCGATCAGGCCAAACGCCAGGCGTTTGGGCATCGGGTGCAGCGGGGTCGAGGGCGAGCCCGGCAGCATGGGTTTTTCGTGCGGTAACCACTCGCGTGCAGCGTAGGGATTTCGCTTTGCCACTGCTACATACTTCCCATACGACTCAACAGTTGTTGCAGCACACGTTCGGTGACGGCCAGATCCTGCGGGTCGATGTCAGCCAGCATCTCGGTGCGCAACGCATCGGCCTCGGTTTTCACGCGGGCAAACGCCTCGTTGCCTTTTTCGGTCAGCACCAGGTGGCGCTTGCGGCGATCTTCCGGCGGCTGCACCCGCGTCAGCAGTGACTGTTTGACCAGCCGATCCACCAGCGGAACCATGCTGGCATCTTCCAGCCCCAGCAATTGCGCCAGTTCGGTTTGCGTCATGCGTTCCGGTTCGCTGGCGATGAGGCCAATAGCCATCCAGCTGCTCATACTTAAGCCGCTGTCTCTGAGATGACGATCTACCGCCAGGCGCCAGGCATGTGCGGTCAGGTGCAGTAAATGGGTGAAGGTACGGGTATGCTGAGACAAATGTTAGCAGCCTAATGGTTAGGATTCTGATTAAATAGAAGGGTTATTATACGCAAAGCAAAACGGGATTGAAAAGCGCCCGTTCTGTTAAAAACTAGTGGATCGCGGCAGAATGTCCAGAGTCCGCTATCGGGAGCCCGATAATATGAAACAGCCAGCAGCAAACTGGGTGGATCTCCGCCGTGACGCCATCAGCGGTATTGAGGCGCTGCGCGCTCATTTTACCGGTCACGCCTATGATCCGCACTGGCATGACAGCTATCTGATCGGTGTGACTGAGCAGGGAGTACAGCAGTTTCACTCGCGGCGCAGACAGCACCGGAGCCGACCCGGCACGGTGTTTATGCTGGAACCGGAAGAGCTGCATGATGGAGATGCCATCAACGAACAGGGTTTCACCTACCGTATGCTCTACCTTTCTCCACAACAGATTGCACAGCACCTCAACCCGGCCGGGCGTGACGCGCCGCCCTCCCCCGCATTACAGTTTGCTGCAACGCTGCGCGACGATCGGTCGCTGGCCTATGCCGTCTGGCATGCGTTCGAGGCGCTGTGGCACAACCATCCCGCCCTGATCAAAGAGGCGGTTCTGGATCGGCTATTCTCTCAGCTTACGCCGCACCAGCAGATCTTCCTGCCCGATCGCCACCCGGATAAAGATACGGTGCTGGCATTGCAGGCGCGTGACTGGCTGATCGCCCATCATGCGGAAAATCCTGGCCTGGCGCAGATGGCACAGCAGCTGCAGGTGGACCGCTTCCGGTTATCACGCCTGTTTCAGGCGCACTGGGGCCTGCCGCCTCACGCCTGGCTGGTGCAGTGGCGGCTGAGCCAGGCGCGCCGGCAGCTGGCGCAGGGCCAGCCGGTTGCCGACGTGGCCGCCGCGCTGGGTTTTGCCGATCAAAGTCATCTGGGGCGCTGGTTTAAACGCGCCTGCCAGCTCACGCCGTCACGCTATCAACACGCCTGCACAAATCTTCCAGACCCGAACTGACACCGTTGCCACAATGCGTTTTTTGAGTGAGGAGAAACGCAATGCAGGACTTACGATGTGTGATGATACTGAATGCCGCGCTGCCAGCCGGTAAAGCCACCAACGCCGCTGCCGTGCTGGCATTAACGCTGGGGCAGCGTCATCCGGAGCTGGTTGGCGACGCGCTGGAAGATGCGGAGCGCCATCCCTCCCCCGGTCTGATCAGCACCGGTATTCCCGTGCTGGCGGCCACCGATGAGCAGCTTCGGGCACTCCTGCTGCAGGCCGAAGAGGCCGGATACGATCGGGTGCTGTTTCCCGAAGAGGGACAGACCACCACCGATTATCAGGCGCTCAGCATCGCCCTGCGCCAGCAATCGCGGCGGCAGTGGCGGCTGCTGGGTCTCGCCATCGTCGGTGATAAAAAAGCGCTGCGTAAGCTGACGGCAAAGCTGGCGTTATTCAGCTAATCATCCGGTAACAGGCAGATTTTGGTGTTGCGCGTCTTCTGGCCCGCTTTAATAGCGACTTGTTGTACAGGTTATTTGTACAGATTTTTGTTCAGAATAATCCTTATAACGCTTTGATAAGGCGTAAATAGCACGTTTAATCAAAGAATACCATTGTACAAGTTGATCTTTATTGTATAACTTTATCGCCACGAGTTGTCATGCGACTCTGTAACGAATGATGCACTTGCGTCGCCTCTGAAGGTGTCAGTGGATTTCCACCTTCAGAGGTTATTTTTTATCTGCGTTATGTTCACGCTGGCACCATCGCATCTGTCCATGCGATGGTTTTTTTGATTGATTTTGTCCTGACATCCGAACCGGAATCGGGCTGTTATGAAGGGCTTACACATGCAAAATACACTTCCCCGGACTGACCAGGAAATTGCCGACTATTTCAATCCTGCAGCGAATAAACCCGCCAGCGAGATGGAAATGCTAGGTGTCCTGATCGCAGAAATCCTGCAATCGGGTATGCCTGTCAGTAATAAGGCCATTATTTCAAAGCTGATCCACCGACTGGAACTGGAAAGCGACAGGGATTCGCTGGATATCTACCGTCAGCTGCTTGACCTGGTGGTCCACAAAACCCCGGATGACTTTTAACTGTAGTCGCGATTCCAGGGAGGGAATCCACCGCCTTTTTCTGGTATCTTCGTCGATCCCCCGGTAGTATCTGCCTCTCACTGTTTATCCCATTCTTTCCGCCTTCCGCGCGGGAGCAAAATAACTAAAGAGCCTGCAATCCTTTATGACCCAGACTAATGATGTTACCGCAACTGACGTTGTGGCGGGCGATATCAGCACGGGGCGCGTACTGCGTTCGCCTGCGCTGCTGACCCGCGAATGCCTGGCCGGTGTGATTACCGCGCTGGCCCTGATCCCCGAAGTGATCTCCTTTTCCGTGATAGCCGGTGTCGACCCGAAAGTCAGCCTGGTGGCTTCGGTGGTACTCTGTCTGACCCTGTCGATTCTGGGCGGTCGCCCGGCCATGGTCACAGCTGCCGCCGGTTCCGTGGCGCTGGTCATCGGGCCGATGGTGCATCTGCATGGCGTGGAATATATTCTGCCCGCCGTTGTGCTGGGCGGCATCATCCAGATTCTGTTTGGCCTGGCCGGTCTGGCGCGCATGATGCGTTACATTCCCCGCTCGGTAATGCTGGGGTTCGTGAATGCGCTTGGGGTCCTGATTTTCTTTGCGCAGGTGCCGCACGTCTGGGGTCAGTCACCCCTGGTGTGGATCTTCTTTGCCGTCACCCTGGCTATTGTGCTGCTGCTGCCGCGCCTGATAAAAAGTGTGCCCTCCCCGCTGGTCGCCATCGTGGTGGTGACGGCGGTGGCACTGCTGATGGGCTATCGCATGCCGAACGTGGGTGACGAGGGGCCGATGAGCCCTGGCCTGCCCGGGTTGAATACGCTGCTGGTGCCCCTGAACCTGCAGACGCTGCAGATTATCTGGCCCACGGCACTGAGTATCGCGTTTGTCGGGCTGATGGAGTCGCTGCTGACCGCCAAACTGGTCGATGATTTGACGGATACCCCCTCCAGTAAGCGCCGTGAATCCTGGGGCCTGGGCGTGGCGAACATTCTGGCGGGCTTCTATGGCGGTATTGCGGGCTGCGCGATGATCGGTCAGACCATCGTCAATGTGGAACTGGGTCGGGCACGCAGCCGGGTCTCTACCGTCGCGGCCGGTCTGGTGCTGCTGTTACTGGTGACCGGACTGAGCCAGATTATGGCGCAGATCCCGATGGTGGTTCTGGCGGGCATCATGATGGTCGTCGCGGTGAAAACCGTTAACTGGCACAGCCTGCAGCCCGCCACCCTGAAGCGTATGCCGTGGTCAGAAACGCTGATTATGGTGCTGACGGTGGCGGTCACGGTCTGGACGGGCAATCTGGCGCTGGGTGTGCTTGCGGGGGTGATCCTTGCCATGCTGCTCTTTGCCCGCCGCATTGCGCATGTTATCCATGCAGAGCGTCAGCTGAGCGATGATGGTCAGTCGGTGCGCTATGTCGTGCGCGGCCCGCTCTTCTTCGCCAGCAGCAACGACCTGTTTGAGCATTTCGATTACGCTCACGATCCCAAAAAGGTCACGATCGATTTAACCCACGCGCAGATCTGGGATGCGTCCAGCGTCGCGGCGCTGGATGGCATTGAGTATCGCTATCAAAGATATGGTGCCGAAGTGACGATTGAGGGGCTGGATTCACGCAGTACCGACTTCCATCAACGTCTGACCGGTAACTTCGGTTAAGGTGCGCGGTTCTGCTGCCTCTGCGGCAGCAGAACCTGTTATGCCTGCTGACGCCGCGAACGGTAGCGGCCGACCATCGTCATGAGAGCCTGATAGATTAATCCCGCATAGAGACTCATCAGAATTGCCAGACCCGGCGCTTTGCCCTGCTCCTGCCATGACATAAACCACATGAACACGCCCCACAAGAGAGAAAAGACCAGCCAGCCGCGGACGAACTTCATTATGCCATTCATAACCACTCCTCTTAATTGATGCGCTACCTTAGCGATCTCTGGTCTGAAACGCATGGTTACCGTGCACAAGTTGCGAAGCATCTCAAATAATCGACAATAACATTGCCGTCTGCTTTACGTCAGGCGTTTTGACGGCGCTTATCTATACTTAACGCTCCGCTTAACCGATCAGGGAATTACGATGAAACGTACTGCTTATCTGTTATCGACGCTGACCATCCTTGCTACGCTGACCGCCTGCGCACCGACCCCACCTCCCAGACATGCCCCGCCTCCGCCGCCGCCAGGCAAAGATGCCCCGCCACCGCCGCCGCCGGGTGGACAGGCACCGGTGGGCGCACCCGGTGGCGTCGGTCCGGCAGGTCAGCCTCAGGCCTGATATTAATCAGCCAGCCTGCCCCGCAGGCTGGCTGATGCTGCCCCCGCACGTGACGTTACCCATTCTGCCGGCAGGCAACGACGCTATTCTCCCATCCTGCCCCTGTTCACGCTCATTACCCGACGGCTGATCCGGCAGCGAAAGCGTTACCTGCTGTCCGCCAGGGTCGCAGAGAGCAAAAACCATTAAGCCGGACTTTCGGGACAGGGTTATTCAGCTACCCTTAAGTTTCAGGCAGCCTGTTCCGGCGGCACGTAATGGTCAGATTATGCAGAGGTCAACACTATGCCTTCAGGACAATTCTACGTGGTTGATCAACCCGAGCTGAGTTTTACGGCGAATTATCATCTTGATACGGTCAATGACCAACCCTTTCCCTCACGGCTGGTGCTGGAGATCCAGAAGTCGGTTCAGCCCACCGACGCCTTTGCGACTTTCAGCATCGGACATGAAGTGACGTTTGTGTCATCCAGTGGTGAGGCACAACGGATGGTGCTGATCAGTGACACGCCGGATGAACTGGTGTTCAGCTCGCGTGGCTGAGGGGATGCAGGCAGAAAACAGAATTTGTGCGGTATCACAGGTACAAAAAAACCGCCCTTATGAGGCGGTCATACGACACTGCTTATCATTAATTTTTACCACTTCCGGGCTGACACGGAAAATGCGCGCTAAACGTTTTACTAAATGTTCCCGCGCTTTCTTCTCCGTCATCTGAACGATCAGCATGTCGGATGGATCGCAAACCACGTTTTAGACTATTTATACCTGTATCAGGCAGATTGTCTTGCGCGTTCTCGCAGGACCAACAAACACCACGGCGTCATGTTCTCGCGATGCCAGACAGTTCTTTGGCTCAATAATATAGGACGTTAATTCAGGGATCCATTTGACCGAGTACCCTATACCTGCGCGGACGCGCAGGTATTTACGCACTGCCTCCGCTAACGGCCACCTACAGAGCATATGGATGATAGAGACAGTATTTGCATCGGATTATTCAGACGTAAAAGCCCGCCGAAGCGAGCTTATGCAAGTGGGAATAAATTACTACCCTTTTCCCTTCATGAAGTAAAAAGTCAAGTCTTTTAGAATGGATACGCCACCATAGGAACAAAATACAATTACAAAAAACTTTGCAACTTCATACGGCAGAAAACCCATCCATCCATTATCTGGAAAAATATTTACTGAGGTTAACAGAGCAGTAGCTGATAATATGCCAGGCATAATACAGGCATTCTTTATCCTCTTTTCCCTACCACGTGCACTGTCCGCCATAGTTATTCCCTGCCCCCCCGCCATTTCCGTTACCGGTGGCAGCACAAGCTATTGCCCCAGCGACAACACCCCTTACCACGCCACCCCATGATGTTGAACCTGATATAATACCTGTAACAATTGTTGCTGCGCATGGGTTGTCTCTGATAACACTCCCTAAATCCAGACCGTTTGCCTGAGTACCCACAAATCCGTTGCCCTGCCCGCCATAGGATGGATGACCACCATTATAACCTGAGTAACTACGACCACCGCCCTCATAGTTACTGTGCCCGTTTGCGCCAGAAACCATATCTAACTGAGCTTGTTTTAACTCTTCCATATTTGATTCCCTAAAGTTTTTCGTCCTGAAGTAACAATGTACAGCGCTGCTGATTTGTTATATCACTTGCATGCGGACTCTCCAAAAATATCATTTAGAAATGCAGGGATTGATAAACAACGCAAATAAACAGTCACATACAAAACAACAGTTAATTTAATAACACTCATACTTACAAACATCCATTCGAAAAAGGAAAAGATTACAAAAAAATGTGACATGGAACACATTAATTTTTATGTTGTGATGTCAATGTTAATTGCGTACTTATTTTTAACATCCTTAATTGGCAACCATGTTATTTTGATATTCCGCTTTTATAAGCCAGTTATGCATTGATTAACTGAACTGTATCTAACAGTTGTTGTAATCGCCAATCCTCCAGCTCAATACCAATTGCCAAACGTCCTGAAATTATTGCCGCCTTTATAGTTGATCCTAAACGCATGAATAAATCAGCGGCCATATTACCTGGTATGCTGCTGGCTTTGATGATTTTTCCCAGCCTGTCTGCTGGCTTGTCGCATAGATATTTACAGGGCTAAACTGAACCGGCTTATATGCCCATAGATCCGTATAAGGCACCGTAACCGTAAAGTAAAAATATGTGCGGAGGGGTTTAAATCCCTCTACCAGATCATGATATTCACGGTTCAGCGCGTGACAGGTTTCCACCAGCTGATGGTGTAGCGTAGATAATGATCCTGATTTATGGCGCGCGTTCGTAAAAACGCTGCTCACACATGGATACTGCCACGCTTTTATTGTGGCAGGTCTGCGTATGAGTTCCATTCCAAAAACCGGAGGCTACTCGCCCCTGTGCGCTGGATGCGGCTCAGTTGGCAGTGTGGGCAGCATATGAGGCTCTGATTCATGAAATCTCTGATGATCGACTCCTCTCCTCACTGAATGAACATTTTTTAATCATCTGATTTTTTTGAATTGGCGCGAGATACGCAACGAGACTACCTCAAATATTCAAAAAATGTTTTAGTGGTATTTAGCATGATGCCTTCTGATGCAATCCGGCCTGGTCGCCACGGTTTGAAGGGGCGATCAAAAGGGCATCAGAATTGCCGCCAAAGCCAGGGATGAGCAGTATATTCATCATCCACCAGCCAAACGGTTCCGGCTACACCAGAGATGGATTTAACAGTCGCTGGAGTGCTGCGCGTGAGGCGGCAAAATTAAAATTTCCAGAGCTACTGTTTGATTTCACATTCCATGATTTGAAGGCCAAAGGCGTTTCTGATCTGGAGGGGGATTTGTATGAGAAGAGAGCCATTACAGGGCATAAAAACGTGGAGCAGAATGCGGCTTATGACAGAAAAATAGTAGCGGTTCCCGTCGTTGGCGGACAGGTGAAAGGGAAATAATATCAGGAATGGATATCAGAAAGCTGAATTCATGCACAAAAAAACCGCCCTTATGAGGCGGTCATACGACACTGCTTATCATTGATTTTATTGGTAAATCGATATGGTGCCCGGGGCGGGACTTGAACCCGCACGACCTTACGATCGAGGGATTTTAAATCCCTTGTGTCTACCGATTTCACCACCCGGGCAGGGTGTAACTGGAGGCGCGTCCCGGAGTCGAACCGAGGTACACGGATTTGCAATCCGCTGCATAGCCACTCTGCCAACGCGCCTTAAACTGATGTGCCGCCAGGTTAACCTGACCTGCGAATCTGGAGCGGGAAACGAGACTCGAACTCGCGACCCCGACCTTGGCAAGGTCGTGCTCTACCAACTGAGCTATTCCCGCAATTTTCAGCAATTTCGTCGAACCTGCTGATTTTACTTATCTTCTGACAGACACGCTGCCTTTCGATGCGTTGCATTCTACTGACCTGACGCGATGAGTCAATAAAATTATCCTCACCGCCTGTCCGTTTGCTGCTTTTTAAATCGTATCGATCACGGTTCGAGCAGATCGCCGCGCGCCGCGCTTAAATACTGGAACATTGACCAGAAAGTCAGCACCGCAGCCACATACAACGCGACGACACCCACCGCCACAATGGTGGCATCCGGACGCCACAGCAAGGCAAACAGTGAGAACATCTGAGCCGTGGTTTTGACTTTACCAATCCAGGACACCGATACGCTGCTGCGTTTGCCAATCTCCGCCATCCACTCACGCAGCGCAGAGATAATGATCTCGCGCGCAATCATGGTTGCGGCAGGAAGAGTAATCCACCAGGCGTGGAAATATTCTGCGACCAGCACCAGCGCAATCGCGACCATGACTTTGTCCGCCACCGGATCGAGAAAAGCCCCGAAACGCGTCGTCTGCTTCCAGCGGCGCGCCAGGAAGCCATCAAACCAGTCGGTGATGGCTGCAAAGACAAAAATCAATGCGGTAGCAAGCGGTGCCCAGGTGAACGGCAGATAGAAAGCCAGCACAAAGAACGGGATGAGCACGACTCGAAACAGGGTGAGACACGTCGGAATGTTTAATTGCATATGCCGGTAACTGTCTGGATATAGGTAGAATTTAGCCTATGTTCCTACATTGCCCCCCCCGTTTCAATGCTAGTGTTTCAGTGAGTAGTATATTTTTTCTGCCAGCGCATGAGAGATACCGGGCACATTGGCGATCTCCTCCACCGACGCATTCATCAGCGGTTGCAGGCCCCCCATGTACTTGAGCAGTTGCTGACGTCGTTTTGGCCCCACCCCTTCGATGCTCTCCAGTGCACTGGTGTTCTTCACTTTCGCCCGTTTTTTACGGTGGCCCGAAATCGCATGATTGTGAGCGTCGTCACGAATGTGCTGGATCACATGCAGCGCGGGCGAATCAGGCGGCAGCGAAACGCCCTCACCTTCGGCTTCAAAGAACAGCGTCTCCAGTCCGGCTTTACGATCGCTGCCTTTAGCCACGCCGAGCAGAATCGGCCGCGTCTTATCCCAGGGCACGTCCAGTTCCGCAAAGACCTGTATCGCCTGCGCCAGCTGCCCTTTACCGCCATCAATCAGAATGACATCCGGGATCTTCTCTTCTTCAATGGCTTTGCCATAGCGGCGACGCAGCACCTGGCTCATGGCGGCGTAGTCATCGCCCGGCGTAATGCCACTGATGTTGTAGCGGCGATAATCGGCCCGAAGCGGACCGTTCTGGTCAAAGACCACGCAGGAAGCGATGGTCTGCTCACCCATGGTGTGACTGATATCGAAACACTCCATGCGCGTGATCCGGTCAAGCTCAAGGAACTCCGCCAGTGCCATCAGGCGTTGATGAATGGTGGAGTGCTGAGAGAGACGCGTGGTTAACGCGGTCGCGGCATTGGTGCGCGCCAGCTTCAGGTAACGGGCGCGATCGCCGCGCGGCTTGCTCTGAATGTTAACCCGGCGTCCCGCCAGTTCACTCAGAGACTCAGCCAGCAGCTCGCGCTCTGGCAGGGTAAAGTCCAGCAGGATGTCACCTGGCAGGGTGCGAGCCTCGCTGCCCTGCAGATAGAACTGCCCGACAAAGGTCTGCACCACCTCGGCCAGATCGGTATCCACCGGGACTTTCGGGAAGTAGCTGCGGCTACCCAACACTTTACCCTGACGAATAAAGAGCACGTGAAGACAGGCCATACCGGCGTCGTACGCTACGCCCATGACATCGAGGTCATCACCCTGATTCGAGACAAACTGCTTTTCAGTGATCCGCCGCACGGCCTGAATCTGGTCGCGCAGTCGTGCAGCCTCTTCAAAACGCAACCCGGTACTCGCCTCTTCCATGCGTCTGACCAGCTGATTAAGCACCTGATCGTCTTTACCGGCCAGGAACAGGCGCACATAGTCGGTCTGCTGCGCATACTCCTCTTCACTGACCAGCCCGGCCACACAGGGACCCAGGCAGCGGCCTATCTGATATTGCAGACAGGGCCGGGAGCGATTGCGGTAGACGCTGTTTTCGCACTGGCGGATAGGGAACACTTTTTGCAGCAGGCCCAGGGTTTCACGCACCGCGTAGCCATTCGGAAACGGGCCGAAGTATTCGCCTTTGGCATGTTTTGCGCCACGGTGCATCGCCAGACGTGGATGAGTATCGCTGCTGAGGAATATGTAGGGATACGATTTATCATCGCGCAGCAGGACGTTATAGCGCGGCTGATAGAGCTTGATGTAGTTATGCTCAAGCAGCAGCGCTTCGGTTTCGGTATGGGTTACGGTGACATCGATGTGCTGGATATTGCTGACCAGCGCTTCGGTTTTGCGGCTGCCGACCTGCGTGCGGAAGTAGCTGGTCAAACGCTTCTTCAGGTCTTTGGCTTTGCCCACATAGATGACGGTGCCTGAGGCGTCATACATGCGGTAAACACCGGGCTTGCTGGTTACCGTACTCAGAAAAGCTCTGGAATCAAAAACGTCATTCACTACTGATTAACGGCTCCGCATTGTAGAGGCCATGTCGAATGGCCAGATGCGTTAACTCGACGTCGCCACTGATATTCAGTTTGCTGAACATCCGATAGCGGTAACTGTTAACGGTTTTAGGACTGAGATTTAACTGCTCGGAAATTTCCGTCACCTTTTGTCCTCGGGTGATCATCAGCATAATCTGCAATTCCCTTTCCGACAAACAGCTGAAGGGAGATTCCGCTTTTTGTGGTTCAATCTGGCTCAGAGCCATCTGCTGGGCGATGTCTGACGCGATGTAGCGCTGGCCGGCATTGACCGAACGAATCGCGTTGATAACTTCCTGCGGCGCGGCCCCTTTACTGAGGTAACCCGCGGCCCCCGCCTGCATGACTTTGGCAGGCAGCGGATTTTCGGTATGGATAGTCAGCATGATAATTTTGATATCAGGGTTGTAGCGCACGATTTTTCGCGTCGCTTCCAGCCCGCCAATACCCGGCATATTCATGTCCATCAGAATGACATCCACCTGATTGGACCGGCACCATTTGGCCGCATCCTCGCCGCAGTTAACCTCTCCGACCACGGCCAGCCCTTTAACATCCTCCAGGATACGACGGATCCCGGCACGGACAAGTTCATGGTCATCAACAAGAAGCACACTGATCAACGGGGAAACTCCAGAGGCTAAAAAGAGGAAGCAATCAGGTAATGTGAGCGGTAATCATACCCGCTTTTGCCCCAAAAGCACATCAACAAAGCAAAACAGTGGACGCATTGCATCATTACCCTCAGCCGGGCGTGGCGCGTCGCATCAGACTTTTCTGCTCATCATCAGCATCGTTGCATATTGATTAAATTCTCTGTATTTCAGAAGATTAACAACCGCGTTCGGTAAACATGTCTACAACGCATTGCTGTCCGCTCCGGGCCAGTCAATCGTGTGATTACTTTCAGCGATTGATTAGTTGTGCTGGACGAAACGGCCTTTAGCGGCAAAGCGGACCGGCACCATCAGCAACTTACCTCCCCTGTGGTATACTCACGCACTGCTGTGCGGACAGATTGCCGACACAT
Organism: Pantoea sp. M_10; assembly: GCF_008631515.1. Taxonomy (NCBI): domain Bacteria; kingdom Pseudomonadati; phylum Pseudomonadota; class Gammaproteobacteria; order Enterobacterales; family Erwiniaceae; genus Pantoea; species Pantoea sp. M_10. Next base: position 827,009 of record NZ_VWUL01000001.1, read on the forward strand.
TGTCATTCACCAAGGAGAAACTCATGAGCGATGAAGATTTTGCAACTTCCCAGGAAGCCCGGAAATTAGCGGATGAAATCGCGGGGCTGAAGATGATGATCACCCTGATTCTGAAAGGGATGGGTCAGGCTGATGCGGGAAAAGTGATTATTAACATGGAACGCTATGTACAGACGCTGGGCGACAAACCGCAGGCGGAAGTGTTCAGCAATACCATCAAGCAGATTAAAACCGCCTACCGTCAGTAAGCGTGTTGTGTTGCCCCCAGCCACGGGGGCAATTGACCTAATTATGCGACTGCCAGTTGACCGACACACCCAGCGTCGGCAGCACCTCTTCCGGGCTGAAGCGTCGGGTGCCCCGATACTTCTCTGCCAGCGCAGGCTGAGTCACCGGAATACGGATCGCAAACAGATTATCTTCTGACAGAATCAGGCCGGGTGTGAGCGGCTCATAGACCACCTGATGCTGCTCAAACATCTTCTCCAGCATTGGCGTTGCCGAACTGATGATGTACTCCATGCCGTGCAGTTCCGCCAGCTGTACCGCGTGCCAGAGTATGTTCAGCGGCAGTTCAGCATCCACATCCAAGCGTGCAGAGAAGCGCGACATTTCCCAGACTTTCTCATGGCTGAAGGGCAGCACGATGCCTTCACTCTGCTCAGGCTCAAACCAGGGCATCAGGCGGGCACAGCCGCAGATCCCTGCACGGGCATTCCATGCGATCAGCCAGGTCACATCTGAACGATCGTAGCGATCATACTCCTGTCCTGGCGTGCTCAGGCGCGGCGGAATAGACCACCCTTCGCCGCGCGCAAAGACGCTGTAACGGTAGCTGCCCAGTTCAGCGAGCAAAGAGGATGGCATATCCTTTAACTGCGTTTGCACTATTTTCATCATGCGCCTCTGACATCCCCATGTTGCAATGATTTTTTGCGCCAGCCTGGCAAAGTTCCGGCGCAGGGTAGACAACTGACCCGTACAAAGAAACTGCCAAAGGTGGCAGTTGTTGATGTTCAAATCAGTCCGATTGCGGCTGCATAACAGGCAATCTGCGTTTTATTGGAAACATTGAAACGCTTTTGCATATTTTTTTGATGAAAGTTAACGGTATGTTCAGAGATGGATAAAATAAGTGAAATCTCGACCGCCGTTTTTCCTTCGGCTGTCCATTTCAGAATTTCCAGCTCGCGCTGACTTAACGCATTTTTCAGTACCATCATCGCATCATCGCTAAAGCGTTCCAGCGTATCCAGGCTTAGTTCCGCTAAAAGGTGGAGTTTCACCTCCAGCTCAGCATGGCAGAGCTGGACAGAAATGGGCTGTTGGGACGATATAGATAATATACCAATGACGCGATTTGGTGCCATTGCAGAGCAAGAAAAACCGCTCTGAAGCCCATATTCCCGCGACTCCCGCCACAGGTTGCCTGCGTCAGCAAACTGCGCCTCCGTCCATGCCATCCCCCTCCCTGGTCGCTGACACAAGCTGAGCACCGGGTCCACCGCGTAATAATTCTGCTTCTCATAGCGTTTAACCCATAATGTGGGATAGGTGCTGTATAAATGAATGCGCGGTCGGGTAAATGGCACCGGGTGCTGAATCAAAAAAGCAAAATAATCGAAGCCTAATGATTCCGTAAAATGTTGCAATAACGCCTTCAATTCAGATGAGGTCGTTAATGCCTGAAATTGTTCTTTCACACTGCTTCGCCAGGCGAAATAATTTTCACTACTCATATTGCCTCAGCATTATTTTCACCCGCCCTTCCGATGCTATTCAATCAGACTCATCAGAGAGTTTAAATTTTTCAGAAAAAATGAATATATCGTCAGAGATGAATCCGTTGCCTGATGAAGCGCCTTTTACCTTTCATCGTCATGGCGGAGTGAAAACGTGTCCCTGTCCGGGCAATGTGAGGTCAGTCACGCCATTTTCAATCACATCCTAAGAATAAGATTTTTCTTATAGGATTTCAATGCCTGTCACCTGGTGACACTTTATCGCAAATTTGCAAATGGAGCGGAAATAATAAATAGCGCTACTGCTTATTGAGTAAATAATGAGTAAACAAGACGTTAATTCAATTCGATTAACGCTGCCTCCCCAGGAACCGCCAACATATTTCTCATCAGGAAATAAGATCTTCGTTTTTAAACCTCTCCGGCATGCAGCTGGCTGCCGGATCATCCAGCCGCTGGGAAACGCGGCGAGGCAGGCGGAGAGGCTCGCTGGCCTGCCGCTGCGGGCTCAGGAGCGCAAATGTTGTGCTGCGTTTTTCTGCAGACCTGCGCCAGTTCTGTTGCTTAAGTTAACCCGCGGCTCCTGACCACCCTCTATTTTCTTCTGCCATCCGGCGGCTTTTTGCTGTTTATCATCCTGACAGCCTGCAAAAGAAAAGGTCAGGCAAAAAATCGCTTCCTGATAAGCCTTACTTATCTCTTCAGCCTGATTTCGATCCCGTTAAAAGCGAAGCGGCTGTTTCGTTAGCAGGCTCACCCTTTATCGTAGTTTAGTCAGCAGAATGACATTAAAGGTAGTCACCGGGTTAAACTATCTGAAAAATAATCCTGCCTGTAAAAAAACAGAGATAACGCCCCAGCGCATTTGTTAATTTTCCCTTCTCATTTCACTTAATTCGGCTGTCTGTATGGTGAAATATTTTCATTCTGCCGCTCAGTGACGAGAATTTGATGAGAGAGGAGAAAAAAGGGAACAGCGCATTTATTCGACGGACAGTTTTACTCTTTAAATAGATGGTACTAAAATCAAATGCCTTAATGTTGTTCTCTCAGCGAATGAATGATTTCCGGCCGGTGCCAGATTCCAGCAGATAACTGGACTGAATTTGTACAGATAACTGATCAATTATTAATCAAAGATGGTATTAGTCCTGACTGATGATTTACCGGCAATAGCCCGCGCCCCGCATTCCCAGATGAAAATGTGAAGCGTGTGCCGTGTTGTAATCCGGGCCCAGCGCATTGCCAAACACCTCACATCCCCCCCGCCACAAGGTATGCAGCATGGCCGCTTTTTGCCCGGGCTGCTGCCAGTGACGACTGACCTCAAGCCGCTGACCATCCGCCAGGTGGAAGCCGGTCACATCCCAGGCATCGGCGGTGGCATGTTCACTCAATCGCCCCTGCGCGCGATGATAAATGTTACGGCAGGCGTAGCTGCCAACATGCGTAATCCGTACCAGTGGACTCTGCATATCCCTGGCGGTCTGTTGGCGACTGCGCAGGGCATACATCGTACTGGCAACCGCCATCGGACAGCTCGCCAGAAAGCTGCTGCTGAGGCTCACCGGACCAAATCGCTGAATGCGCAGCGGGTTGCTGAGGGGACAGTTGCCCGTCACTGCCGGTCGTTCGCTGAACGTCACCCACCCGGCCTGCTGAGCGCGGCGCATCACGGCGAGGCAGGCGTCAGGATCGCTGGCCAGCCGTTTCATCTTAAGCTGCGTCATCCAGCCCGGAGGATCGGTAACGGCGAGCGGGGTAAAGGGATTAAACTGCGGTGGCAGATGCTGCTTCAGCCATGGCAGACTCATCCAGCCCAGCGCGATTAACAGCAAAAACAGGATAAGCGTGCGCATAACCCCTCTCGCAGCATGATGATTAGCAAACAAAAAGTGTAGAAGCCAGATTCACGCTGCGCTGTGCAACTGACATAACGTGATGAATCCTTACCCTGGCTGACGCAGGATTAACCAGAATGCGCAACGATTGCTCTGGCTGACCATGGCCGGTGTCACATCAGGTAAAAAACTGTTACCGGCTTTGGGGTGACTTCCTCTATCTTATGCCGACCAGCCCTTCGGGTAAGGCTATTCATTATCAGCCAGCAGAGCTGACACAACATCAAGACAGGAAAGAGTATTCTATGGTCGATCAATCTAAAGATGCCCCCTTGACGCAGGAAGGCCCCGACAAGCTACGGCGCAACCTGCACAACCGACACATTCAGCTGATCGCCATCGGCGGCGCGATCGGAACCGGCCTGTTTATGGGCTCAGGTAAAACCATCAGCCTGGCCGGCCCCTCGATCATTTTCGTCTATATGATCATCGGCTTTATGCTGTTCTTTGTCATGCGCGCGATGGGAGAACTGCTGCTCTCCAATCTGGAGTATAAATCGTTCAGCGACTTTGCCGCGGATCTGCTCGGCCCCTGGGCAGGCTACTTTACCGGCTGGACCTACTGGTTCTGTTGGGTGGTCACCGGCATCGCTGACGTGGTGGCCATCAGCGCCTATTTCCAGCTCTGGTTTCCGGGCTTCTCGATCTGGATGAGCGCCCTGCTCTGCGTGGTGGTCTTTCTGGCGCTTAACATTGCGACCGTCAAGCTGTTCGGCGAGATGGAGTTCTGGTTTGCAATTATTAAAATCGTCGCCATTGTCGCGCTGATCGTGACGGGCATTGTGCTGGTCTCCATCCACTACCCCTCTCCGGGCGGCGGTACGGCGGCACTGAGCAACATCTGGGATCATGGCGGACTGTTCCCGAAAGGGCTCAGCGGCTTCTTTGCCGGATTCCAGATTGCGGTGTTCGCCTTTGTCGGGATTGAACTGGTTGGCACGGCGGCGGCAGAGACTCACGATCCGCATAAAGTCCTGCCACGCGCGATTAATGCCATCCCGCTGCGGGTCATTATGTTTTATGTGCTGGCGCTGATGGTCATTATGGCGGTGACGCCATGGACCCAGGTGATGGCCGATCGCAGCCCGTTTGTTGAGATGTTTGTCCTGATTGGCCTGCCCGCTGCCGCGAGTATCGTCAACTTTGTGGTGCTGACCTCAGCTGCCTCCTCTGCGAACAGCGGCATCTTCTCCACCAGCCGGATGCTCTATGGTCTGTCACAGCAGGGGGTTGCCAGCCGCGCCTTTGGCCGTCTCTCAGCCCGCGCCGTCCCGACCACCGGTCTGTTTTTCTCCTGCTTCTGCCTGCTGGCGGGCGTGGCGTTAATCTACCTCATCCCGGATGTGATGACGGTCTTCACCCTGGTAACCACCGTCTCGGCAATTCTGTTTATGTTTGTCTGGACCATTATCCTGTGCAGCTATCTGGCCTATCGCAAAAAGCATCCGCAGCGTCATGCGGAATCCGGCTTTAAGATGCCGCTGGGCAAGCTGATGTGCTGGGTCTGCATGGCCTTCTTTGCCTTTGTGCTGGTGCTGCTGACCTTGCAGGATGATACGCGTCAGGCGCTGATGGTGACGCCACTCTGGTTCGCCCTGCTGGGTGTGGGCTGGTGGCTGCGTCATCGCGGCTCACGCAGTCGCTAGTTCAGCCTGTCAGAGAGGAAGCCCGGTCAGATGACCGGGCTTTTTTACAGGCGTTCGCCCAGCGCAGAAAAGCTGGCGGACAACGAAGGCCGTTCAGAAGGTAAGCGCTGCGGCCGGGGATCGGGCTGCTGAGGCGTGCCGAGACCAAAGGTAAAGGTATACTTTTCCCCTTCGCCCATACGCAGGTCAGCTATCGTCGTCTGCCCATCCTGCTCACGCAGGGCATAAAAACCGTGGCTGAACCAGGCGACGCGTTCTGCATACCAGCTGCCACGAAACCCTTTGTAAAGTTCGGGATGACGCGGATACCACGTCACCTGTAGCGGACGCGAAGGCGACAGTAACGACCAGTAAGCTTCGCCATAACGGTCGCCGGTCAGGATCACGCTGCGCCAGACCAGCGTATTGAACGCCGTTGGCGTCACCAGTACCTTATCGGTCGGAATCCCCTGCCCGGTCAGCGACTGCCGGATCTGCCAGCCTGCCATGCCCTGAATCACCACGCTCCAGACCAGATAAAGCGAGCTCAGCGTTAATCCCAGCCGGTTGCCGCGCAGTCCCCGTTCGCCGCCACGCCAGAGCGCCACAGCCAGCCCCACCAGCAGCGGCAGCGTATAGAGGGGATCGATAATGTAGATGCTGCCAATCGCATAGGGAAAGTCGGTGAGCGGCAGGCCAAGCTGGGTGCCATACACCGTCATCAGATCGAGCAGCGGGTGCGTGATCAGTGCCAGCCAGATGGCAGGCCACCACGCCCGCCATGCCACCCGTTGACGACACAGCCCCGCCACCAGCCAGGCAACCAGCGGAGAGATCAGCGTGAGCCAGAGCAGCGCATGACTTTCGGTGCGATGCAGCGTCATGTTGCGTATTGCATCGCCATGATCGATAAAGACATCCAGATCGGGCAGGGTGCCGCAGACACCCCCAACCAGTGCCGCCTGCCAGACCGGAACCCGACGCCCCATCACCGCGACGCTGACGGAGGCGCCCAGTACCCACTGCGAAACAGAATCCATAGATTAACTCCGTTACCGAACCGTTAACTTGGGCGGAATCAGCGTACGCGAATGCCTTCAATGATCATGCGCTGAACGTTCTCGACCGTCTGCTCAAAGAACGCGGCGTCGCTGAGGGTCTGTCCGGTCACCGCCTCCACCTGCGTGGCGAAATCGGCATAGTGCTGCGTTGTGGCCCAGAGCATAAAGATCAGATGCTGCGGCTGGACGCCAGCCAGACGCCCTTCATCAATCCAGCGCTCAATTATCGCCGCCTTATCATCCACCAGTTGCTTGAGGTCGCCCGCCAGCTCCCCTTTCAGCAGCGGTGCGCCCTGCAGCATCTCCAGGCAGAACAACCGGGAGGCCTGAGGATGATCCCGCGACACCTCCAGTTTCAGCCGGATATAGCGTCGGATGGCCATCAGTGGATCCTGATCGTGCGCCAGCGCGCGCAGCGGCGCCAGCCAGACATCCAGAATCTGTTTCAGCACCGCCACATAGAGCGCCTCTTTCGAGGGAAAATAGTAGAGCAGATTGGTTTTGGAAACGTCTGCCAGCTCGGCCACCTTATCGAGGCTGGTGCCATGAATACCAAACTGCGAGAACAGGGTCAGCGCCGCATCCAGTATCGCCGCTCGCTTTGCCGCCACCGCGCGTGAACGACGCGTTGGCTTTTTTTCATCGGTTTTCACTGCCTTACCTCATCCGTCAGGTGTCATCGCATCATAGCAAAGGGATCTCTGGCTGCCTAACCAGCGTGCTGCACCTTTTTTGCTCAGCCTGCATGGAAAACGTGCAGCGAATTTTGACCAAACGGTCTGAAATGGACCATCCACTCCACTTTTATTTTTGCTCTTCATTTTAACCCATTGTTATATAAACAATTAAAAATTGTGGCACAGGGTTTGCAGAATTGTGACTGAGCGCAGCCCACAGGGATGAGGCAGGATGCAGTGCCGCGCGTGAAACACCTTTCCCCCATCGCAACGAGGTTTCACATGAAGATAGGCGTCTTTATTCCGATTGGTAACAATGGCTGGCTGATCTCCTCCAATGCACCGCAGTACATGCCAACCTTCGAACTCAACAAGGCAATCGTACTGAAAGCAGAGCATTACCATTTCGACTTTGCGCTTTCGATGATCAAACTGCGCGGCTTCGGCGGAAAAACAGAATTCTGGGATCATAACCTGGAGTCATTCACCCTGATGGCTGGTCTGGCGGCCGTCACCTCACGTATTGAAATTTATGCCACTGCCGCCACCCTGACGCTACCACCCGCCATTGTGGCGCGCATGGCGTCCACCATTGACTCCATCTCTGGCGGCCGTTTCGGCGTCAACCTGGTCACCGGCTGGCAGAAACCGGAATATGAACAGATGGGCATGTGGCCTGGCGATGAGTACTTCAGCAGCCGCTACGCCTATCTGACCGAATACGTTACCGTGCTGCGCGACCTGTGGGGCACCGGAAAATCGGACTTTAAAGGTGAATTCTTCACCATGAACGACTGTCGCGTCAGTCCGCAGCCGCAGCGCCCGATGAAGGTCATCTGCGCCGGTCAGAGCGACGCCGGTATGGCCTTCTCCGCACAGTATGCCGATTACAACTTCTGCTTTGGCAAAGGGGTAAACACCCCTGCCGCGTTCAGCTCAACCTCGATTCGCATGAAACAGGCGGCGGAGAAAGCCGGTCGCGACGTCGGCTCCTACGTCCTGTTCATGATCATTGCCGCGGAAACCGATGAGGAAGCGCGGGCGAAGTGGGAACACTACAAAGCCGGTGCCGATGAAGAGGCGCTCTCCTGGCTGACCACCCAGAGTCAGCAGGATACCAAATCGGGCAGCGACACCAACGTGCGCCAGATGGCCGACCCCACCTCTGCCGTCAACATCAATATGGGTACCCTGGTCGGCTCCTGGGCCAGCGTGGCGCGGATGCTGGATGAAGTGGCTCAGGTTGAAGGCACCCACGGTGTGCTGCTGACCTTTGATGATTTCCTGGAAGGGATCGAGAACTTCGGACAACACATCCAGCCGCTGATGCGCTGTCGCAGCGCCCTGCTGGATGCCCAGAAGGAGGTGGCATGATGAATACCGTTTACTGCGCTCACACGCCTGATGTGACTCAGGTCGAACTGCCAGCCCGGCCGGAGCCGATTGCTTTTCCCCCCGGTCAGAGTGCGCTGATCGTGGTCGATATGCAGAACGCCTACGCCACTGAAGGGGGTTATCTTGACCTGGCGGGCTTTGATGTTTCCGCCACGCAACCGGTGATAGCGAAGATTCATCAGGCGGTGACGGCGGCGCGTGCCGCAGGCGTGCAGATTATCTGGTTCCAGAACGGCTGGGACAGTGACTATGTTGAAGCCGGTGATGCCGGCTCGCCCAACTTCCACAAATCAAATGCGCTGAAAACCATGCGCAAACGACCTGAACTGCAGGGCACGCTGCTTTCCAAAGGCGGCTGGGATTACGCACTGGTGGATGAACTGGTGCCGCAGCCCGGGGACATTGTGCTGCCCAAATCGCGCTACAGCGGCTTCTATAACACGCCGCTCGACAGCATGCTGCGCAGTCGCGGCATTCGTCATCTGATCTTTACCGGCATTGCCACCAATGTCTGTGTGGAATCGACGCTGCGCGACGGCTTCTTTCTGGAGTACTTCGGCGTGGTGCTGGAAGACGCAACCTACCAGGCAGGCCCGCCATTTGCCCAGCAGGCGGCGCTGTTCAATATCGAAACCTTTTTTGGCTGGGTATCGGATGTCGATACCTTCTGCGAAAGCCTGAAAGCCCCCTGATCACCGAGGATGACGCTATGCCAAAAAGTATCATTGTTCCACCGGGCACCACGACGCCCATCGCCCCGTTTGTCCCTGGCACGCTGGCCGATGGCGTGGTCTATGTTTCGGGCACGCTGCCGTTTGATGCTGACAACAACGTGGTGCACGTCGGGGATGCCGCCGCGCAGACCCGCCACGTACTGGAAACCATTAAAAAGGTGATTGAAACCGCGGGTGGCACGATGGCGGATGTCACCTTCAACTCTATTTTTATCACCGACTGGGCAAACTATGGTGCGGTGAACCAGGTCTACGCCGACTACTTTCCCGGCGACAAACCGGCCCGATTCTGTATTCAGTGCGGGCTGGTCAAACCGGATGCGCTGATTGAGATCGCCAGCGTGGCCCACATTGGCAAGCCGGAGGTCTGATGCAACTGGATATTCTGGGCCTGCAAAATCCCGATGCACCGACGCTGGTGCTCTCCTCCGGGCTGGGCGGCGTAGCCGGTTTCTGGCAGCCACAGCTGGCGGCGCTGACGACACGTTATCGGGTGGTCTGTTATGACCAGCGCGGCACCGGACGCAGCGCTGACACGCTGCCGGAGGGCTACAGCATGGCGATGATGGCGGCGGAGCTGGCCGATGCGCTGGCGCAGCACGGCATCCTGCGCTTCAGCCTGATTGGTCATGCGCTGGGTGGCCTGCTGGGGATGCAGCTGGCGCTGGATTACCCGGAGCGGATCGAGCGGATCGTGGTGATCAACGGCTGGCTGTCGCTGCATCCCCATACCCGCCGCTGCTTTCAGGTGCGCCAGGATCTGCTGCTGAACGTCGGCGTGGAGGCCTTTGTCCGTGCCCAGCCGCTGTTTCTCTATCCGGCAGAATGGATGGCGCAGCATCAGACGCGGCTTGATCAGGAGGACAGTCATCATGTCGCCCATTTTCAGGGAATGGAAAACCTGATGCGTCGGCTGCACGCCCTGATGAGCGCGGATTTCAGTGCCCGGGCAGCCGCGATCCCGCAACCGGTGCTGGTGATCGCCAGTGAAGATGACCTGCTGGTGCCGTGGAGCTGCTCATCCGCGCTGGCTGACGCACTGCCCAACGCCACGGAGCAGAGAATGGCCTGGGGCGGACACGCCATGAGCGTCACCGACGCCGAAACCTTTAATGCCCGGCTGCTGCAGTGGCTGGATCAGACTGATGACGTGCAGCCCCTGCAGCGCGTCGTCTAAGCTTTTGCGGAGAAGATTATGAGCCTGGATACCCTTACCCCTGCCGTTGACAAAACGGCCTTTCGTCATGCGATGTCGCGACTGGGCGCGGCGGTCAACATCATTACCACGGAAGGCCCTGCCGGACGCGCAGGCTTCACCGCCTCTGCGGTGTGCAGTGTCACGGATGCGCCCCCTACACTGCTGGTCTGCCTGAACCGTTCGGCCTCGGTTTATCCGGTGTTCCGCGAAAACATGCAGCTCTGCGTCAACACCCTGGCGGCGGGCCATGAAGCGCTCTCCACGCTGTTTGGTGGTAAAACCCCGATGGCTGAGCGGTTTGTGGCTGCAGAGTGGTCGACGGCCGTTACCGGCTCGCCGGTGCTGAGCGGCGCGGTCGCCTCCTTTGACTGCCGGATCACTCAGATTGTCAGCGTCGGCACCCATGACACCCTGTTCTGTGAAGTCCTGGCCGTGGTGCGCAACGACGATTCTCACGGCCTGGCCTGGTTTGACCGGGGATACCATCCCCTGATGCGGCAGGAAGCCTGATAACCCTTCCCTGAAACCCACCGGCATTCATAACGCTCTGGAGTAGACGATGGCACGATCCTGGTTTCCGCAATGGCAAAAGAAGTCGGCTTTAACAGAAAACGGTATTATCGCCCCGGATGAGACACTGCCTGCGGGGCAGACGCTGGTGCTGGGTTTACAACACGCGGTGGCGATGTTTGGCGCAACGGTGCTGATGCCGCTGCTGATGGGACTGGATCCCAATCTGGCGATTCTGGTCTCCGGGATAGGGACCCTGCTGTTCTTCTTTATTACCGGCGGTCGCGTGCCCAGCTATCTCGGGTCGAGCGCCGCGTTTGTGGGCGTTGTGATTGCGGTGACCGGTTTCAGCGGTCAGGGGCTGAACCCCAACCTCAGCGTGGCGCTGGGTGGCGTCATCGCCTGCGGCCTGCTCTATACGCTGATAGGCGTGGTGGTAATGAAATCCGGCACCCGCTGGATTGAGAATCTGATGCCGCCCGTGGTGACCGGAGCCGTGGTGATGGCTATCGGGCTGAATCTGGCGCCGATTGCGGTGCACAGCGTCTCCGCCTCCGCCTTCGACAGCTGGATCGCGGTGATGACCGTATTATGTATTGGCCTGGTGGCCGTCTTTACCCGCGGAATGGTTCAGCGCCTGCTGATTCTGGTGGGGCTGATTCTGGCGTGGGCGATCTATGCCCTGCTGACTAACGTTCTGGGACTGGGCAAGCCGGTGGATTTTACGGCGCTGTCACAGGCGGCGTGGTTTGGTCTGCCGCATACCACCTCGCCGACCTTTGATCTGCATGCGATGGTATTAATCGCCCCCGTCGCCATTATCCTGGTGGCGGAGAACCTCGGCCACCTGAAAGCGGTAGCGGGCATGACCGGACGCAACCTCGACCCGTATATGGGACGCGCCTTTGTGGGCGATGGTCTTGCCACGATGCTCTCCGGTTCAATCGGCGGCAGCGGGGTGACCACCTATGCGGAAAACATCGGGGTGATGGCGGTGACCAAGGTCTACTCGACGCTGGCATTTGTTGCTGCGGCGGTCATCGCGATCCTGGCCGGTTTCTCGCCGAAGTTCGGTGCGCTGATCCACACCATTCCGGCGCCGGTGATCGGCGGTGCTTCGATTGTGGTCTTCGGGCTGATTGCGGTGGCGGGCGCACGCATCTGGGTTCAGAATCAGGTCGATTTAGGCCAGAACAGTAACCTGATCATGGTGGCGACGACGCTGGTCCTTGGCGCAGGTGACTTTGCGCTTAAAATCGGTTCATTCACGCTGGGCGGCATCGGCACGGCGACCTTTGGGGCGATTATCCTCAATGCCATTCTGCGCCGTAACCGCGCCATGCAGCAGGATAAGCTGGCGCGTCAGCAGGGTTAACTACTCCAGCGGTGTGGCAGCAGGCTGCACCGCTTTCTTTCGTTTCAGCCGCAGTTCACTGACAATCACGCCACTGACAATCAGCGCCCCACCCAGCAGCGCCAGTGCAGGCAGTCGCTCACCGGCGATACGTCCGACCACACCCGCCCAGACCGGCTCACCGGCGTAAATAACCGTGGCACGCGTGGGTGACACGCTGCGCTGCGCCCAGTTCATCGTGACCTGAATCAGTGCGCTGGCGGCGCCCAGTCCCAGCGCACTGAACAGCAACGGCATGGAAATCACGGGCACCGTCTCCCCATTGGGGATCATCAGCGCAAAGGCGCACAGCGACGCCACCGCGAGCTGGATCATCGTCACGCGACGCACATCGACCCGACTGGCAAAGCGGCTGATTAAGATAATCTCAGCGGCAATCGCCAGCGTACTGAACAGGGTGGCTATCTCCCCGGCATTCAGGCTGATACGGCCATCCTGCGGCCCCGCCACCAGCAGCAGACCGGTAAAGGCCAGCAGAATCCCCAGCCATGACATGATGCCCGGCGGACGTCGTAAAAACAGCCATTGCAGCAGCGGCACCACCGGCACGTAGAGCGCAGTGAGAAACGCGGACTGACTGCTGGAGATGGTCTGCATTCCCCAGGTCTGCAGACCGTAACCGCCAGCAATCGACAGGCCAATCAGCGTCCCGGCTTTCACTTCCAGCCAGGTTATTCCTTTGAGATAGCGCCGGAAAAAGAGCGCCAGCAGCAGTGCGGCGGTGGCAAAACGCAGACCGACGAAAAAGAACGGTCCCGAGTGCTGCATCGCCCGATGCACCACCAGAAAGGTCCCGCCCCAGATCATAGTTATAAAGATTAACACCAGCTCCTGCCGCGTCAGGCGCAGGGATAAGCCGCGGAGAGTGTCCGACATAATTCACCTGATAAGAGATTCGGACAACATTGTGGAGGAGAGCGAGGGGGAAAAGCAACGACGTTAACCGCCGGATCTTACCGGCGGCTATCAGGGGTTAAGCGTCCGTTTTCTTCGGACTGCTGCGTCCGCCCTTTTCGCCGGCACGCGCGGCACGCTGCGGATCGTTTTTAAAATTACCGCCGCTGTTTTTGCCCCCTTTGCGTCCCGCTTCTGCGGCACGTTCACGGTTTTCAGCAAAATTACCTGAACCGCCACGATGTGTTGTCATGATGTGCTCCTGTCGCGTAGTGCGATAAATAAGAATGAGAAAGTCGAGAGCTGACGGCCCGGGGCCTGGATTCAACCCATGGTTAAAGAATAGCCAGATTCTGCTTTCACCCCGCGCACAGTCACATTTAGCAACAGACTATTCACCACCGATTTGAGTAAATAACGAACATTCCTCTGGCTTACAACCGATTAGCTGCGGAATTATTACACAGCTAAACCCGCCCATTCCTTCCCTCCCCTGCGTAAAACGAAAGCTCTTCTATACTTTTTCTGGACGTCTAAACCACCTGGAGAGATCAATGGCTAAGATTCTGGTGCTTTATTACTCAATGTACGGACATATCGAAACGATGGCGAACGCGGTCGCTGAAGGCGCTCGTCGGGTTCCCGGCGCGGAAGTGGATATCCTGCGGGTGCCAGAAACGATGGAGGCCAGTCGCTTTGCGGAGGTGGGCGGCAAAACCGATCAGCTGGCGGCAGAGGCGACACCGGATGTGCTGCCGCAGTATGACGCCATTATCGTCGGTACCCCGACCCGCTTCGGCAACATGTCCGGTCAGATGCGCACCTTCTGGGATCGCACCGGTGGCCTGTGGGCATCAGGTGCCCTGTTTGGCAAGGTCGCCAGCGTCTTCACCTCAACCGGCACCGGCGGCGGTCAGGAACAGACGATTACCTCGGTCTGGACCACCCTGGCGCATCACGGCATGGTGATCGTGCCCATCGGCTATGGCACCAAAGAGTTGTTTGATATCTCTCAGGTGCGCGGCGGAACACCTTATGGTGCGACAACCCTGGCAGGCGGGGATGGCTCCCGTCAGCCCACGGAAGCGGAGCTGAACATCGCCCGTTTTCAGGGCGAACATGTTGCCAGCCTGACCACTAAACTGCGGGACTGATTTAATCAAAGGAGAAAAGTATGTCTACTGAACAATCAAAAGCACATCACGTTGGCGAATGGGCCAGTCTGCGTCATACCTCCCCTGAAATTGCTGAGGCCATTTTCGAAGTGGCTGATTACGATGAGAGACTGGCAGAAGAGATCTGGCGTCAGCAGGGCAGTGACGATGTACTGATTCGCGCCTTTGAAAAAACCGATAAAGATCTCCTGACCTGGGATGACAAACCCGTAGAACGTAAAAACGTCTGATTCAGGGGCGGGATCTTCCCGCCCTCAATTTTTTCGCTCACCAAGGAGAACGCTATGTCTTCCTATCAAAGCATTAATCCCGCCAACAACCAGTTGCTGAAGAGCTGGCCATCCCATGATGATGCCGCCGTCAGCCATGCCCTGGAGGTCGCTGACCAGCTGTTCCACTCCTCCTGGAGCAAAGGGGAGATTCAGCCACGCCTGCAGGTACTGAAAAAGCTGGCTGACCTGATTGATAGCCGTGCGGAAGAACTCGCCACCATCGCCAGTAAAGAGATGGGTAAACTGATTGGTCAGAGCCGGGGCGAAGTCAAAATCTGCTCGCAGATTGCCCGCTACTACGCGGAGAATGCTGAGCGCATCCTGCAGCCGCACACCTACCCCAGTGAGCTGGGCGAAGCCTGGGTTGAGTATCACCCGATTGGTGTTCTGGTGGCCGTTGAGCCGTGGAACTTCCCCTACTATCAGCTGATGCGCGTGCTGGCGCCTAACCTCGCGCTGGGTAACCCGGTGCTGGCAAAACATGCCAATATCGTGCCGCACTGTGCCGATGTCTTTGAAAAACTGGTTCGCGAAGCAGGTGCGCCTGAAGGCGCCTGGACGAATCTGTTTATCTCTACGGAGCAGGTCGCGGATCTGATTGCTGACGACCGGGTTCAGGGGGTTGCCCTGACCGGTTCCGAGCGCGCCGGTAGCGCCGTGGCCGAACAGGCCGGTAAGCACCTGAAGAAATCGACGCTGGAGCTGGGCGGCAACGACGTCTTTGTCGTACTGGATGATGCCGATCTTGATGAGGCCGTGCGTCAGGGTGTGCAGGCGCGCCTGAGCAACTGCGGTCAGGTCTGTACGGCGGCAAAACGGTTTATTCTGCATGAGAAAATTGCCGATCGCTTTATCAGCCAGTTCAGTGCGGCGCTGAGCGCGGCGACGCTGGGCGATCCGCTGGATGAGAAGACCACGCTCGGTCCGCTTTCCTCCGCAGATGCGCGCGACCGTCTGGTTAAACAGGTTGATGAAGCTGTCGCCAGCGGCGCAAAACTGCTGACCGGCGGTAAAGCCGTTGACGGCGTGGGCTGCTATTACCAGCCCACGATTCTGACCGGCATCACACCCGATAATCCGGCTTACTATCAGGAGTTCTTTGGCCCGGTGGCACAGGTCTATGTGGTGGCTGACGATCAGGCCGCGGTGGCGCTGGCCAACGACTCTCACTATGGTCTTGGCGGCTCCGTCTGGACGCGGGATATTGCCCGTGGTCGCAGGCTCGCTTCTGCCATTGAAACCGGCATGGTGTTTATTAACTCGCAGAGCGATACCTCCGCCGAGCTGCCTTTTGGCGGCGTGAAACGTTCCGGCTATGGTCGTGAACTTTCCGATCTGGGTATCAAAGAGTTTGCTAACCAGAAACTGGTTGTTGTGGCGGGATAGGCTGCCGCAGGTATAAAAAAACCCCGTCTCGACGGGGTTTTTTATTGTCAGCAGGATGGGGAAATTACGGTGTCGCTTCAGCCGCTGACTTTGTTTTATCGTTCTGCGCGCTGGCAGACGGTGTTGCAGTATCAGCCTTATCAGCCGGGGCGTTGTCACTGGCTGATTTCGCCGCTGCGTTATCCGCTTTGGCAGCAGCCGCGTTCTCCGCTTTGGCCTTCTCAGCCGCCGCTTTATCAGCGGCAGCTTTTTCCGCTTTAGCCTTCTCCGCTGCGGCTTTGTCAGCGGCAGCTTTCTCCGCTCGGGCCTTCTCTGCTGCGGCTTTATCGGCGGCAGCTTTCTCCGCTCTGGCCTTCTCCGCTGCGGCTTTGTCGACGGCGGCTTTATCTGCAGCAGTCTTATCCGCATCCGACTGCGCTTTGTCTGCGGTCGCCTTATCGGCTTCTGCTTTGTCAGCGGCGGCATCCTGCGTCGCAGCAGCTTTCGCACTGTCGTCATCAGATGGCGTCGCGGCGGCTGGCTGTGGTGCAGCGGCTGGCTGCATTGGCGTGCCCTGCAGCGCCGCGTTCAGCGCCTGAGAGAACTGATCCCAGCTGCAATAGCCGTTAGCATCCGTCGGGCAGCCCGCCAGTTGCAGCGTCACACGTTTTGGCGGGTTTTTCAGACTCAGCACGTCCGCATTGCGCAGCTGATCGGCGCTCTGATAGACATATTCGACTTTGAGCAGGTCTTTGTCATTTTTCGCGTCGTGCCAGCGTTCAAAGACAACCTGACCACCAATCGGCGTTTTTTCCCAGGTATCAGGCAGCTCATACGGCTTCACCTGCAACGCGCTCAGCAGCGAGGCAATGTTGGAATCGTGCCCCACCATCAGCGTAATAGCTGGTGCGCTGGCTTTATCCTGATCCACCAGCTGACTGCGGATGTAATCCACCAGCGGGGCCGCCACTTCGCGCGAGATATCCGGACTGGTAAACAGCGCGTCCTGATAGCCATTTTTAATGGCCGACAGCTCTTTCCACTGTTCAGGCGTCTTGATCTGTCCCCACGCCACCTGCTCCAGCGGGAAACCTTCATAATATTGCAGGGTGAACGCATCCATCAGCGAGTTACCCACTTTCAGCGGGCCACTGACATTCGGCTCTTTGCCATTTTCCGCGCTGAAGGTGTTCTGACCGCTGCTCAGATCGCACTGCTTTTTATTGTTACAGGCAGGCGAAGATTTATAGTCAACAATCTTCTCAAGACGCTGGAAAGCAGGCTTCAGCGAGAGTTTTTCATTTTCGGCAGCCATCGCGGCCAGCGCTTTCTTGTTGAAGGCTTCGCTGCCATCCGTGATGACCGGATTAAAGATAGGATCCATGGTGCCCATCGCATCCTGATGCGTGACCGCGATGTCACAGCCCGGGAAGGCGCCATTGACAAAGAACTGGGCGGTCGCAACGGTACGCTGCAGGCTGTTGGCATAGACAAAGACATTATGGCTGTCAGGACAGCTGCCGTTCTTCGCCAGCCCCTGCTGGGCCAGCCACTGACGGGTATAGTTACCCATGTAGATTTCCAGCACGCCACCTTTGGTGGTCAGCTGACCGCCAGGAACGTCCCACTGCGGCCAGCTTTTTTTAGTGGACTGCTCCAGCACGCTGCCGTTATCGGCCAGCGGCGCACGCAGATTGTGACGGCTTAGCATCAGGACCTGCTGCAGCTGCATATCACCTTCAGCCGCCAGCGCGACGGTTCCGACCGGCAATGCTGCGAGCACTGACAATGCGCAAAGACTCAGTTTCTTGATCATTGTGCCTATTCCATTCATTCAGTAAAGAAACACTCTGGCTATCAACCGATTAGCTCGCCTCAGAGCGACGTAATCCCTAGTGTAACTCAGCTCGCCTCAGAAAAGCGCCAGATGTTTGCAAAAACGGTGAGTAGACTATAGCAGAGAGGATAAAGAGAGATGAATGCAAAGCCGGATGCGGCTCAGTGCGCCTTTTCGGCATGGCAGAAGAACAGAGGAAGGCAGAAACGAAACAGGCCAGCACTGAGTGCTGGCCTGTAAAATCTGGCGGAGGAGGAGAGATTCGAACTCTCGGATGGTTTCCCATCGGCGGTTTTCAAGACCGCTGCCTTAAGCCACTCGGCCACCCCTCCGTTTTGAAACAGTACTGCATTGGCAAAATAATCAGCTGACATTTTGCCACTTTATTGCCCGAGGCAGATAAAGTGGCGGAGGAGGAGAGATTCGAACTCTCGGATGGTTTCCCATCGGCGGTTTTCAAGACCGCTGCCTTAAGCCGCTCGGCCACCCCTCCGCAATGACGCGCACTATAAACATCCCGATTATCGATGTAAAGCCTGTACCTGACTGTTCGCATGAAAAACAGCCATTTCCTGTTTTTTCGCTGTCAAAATCACCACTCTGCTCAAACAATTAGCAGATTAGCGCGTAAAGAAGGGTAAAACGGCTTTTCCCTCTTTAATGGCCTGCGTATTCTCGGCTCATATTTAGTGTTCTGCTTAAAGGAGCGCAACATGGAAAGAATTGTCACCTCATCGCAGTCCTCACTGCTCTCAACGCACAAAGTTCTGCGCAATACCTATTTTCTGCTGGGATTAACCCTGGCTTTCTCAGCCGTGACGGCCACGGCCAGCACCCTGCTGGCGTTACCCGCTCCCGGTCTGATCCTGATGCTGGTCGGCTTCTATGGTCTGATGTTTTTAACCTACCGTCTGGCTAACAGCCCGATGGGCATCCTAGCCGCCTTTGCCTTCACCGGCTTCCTGGGTTACTGCCTGGGTCCGATCCTGAGCTCTTTCCTGACCGCAGGGATGGGGGATGTAATCGCACTGGCGCTGGGTGGAACGGCGCTGGTCTTCTTCTGCTGTTCCGCGTATGTGCTGACGACCCGCCGTGATATGTCCTTCCTTGGCGGAATGATGATGGCAGGCTTTGTGGTGCTGCTGGTCGCGGTAGTGGCCAATCTCTTCCTGCAGTTACCTGCTCTGCATCTGGCTATCAGCGCCCTGTTCATTCTGTTTTCAGCCGGCGCGATTTTGTGGGAAACCAGCAATATCATCCACGGCGGAGAAACAAACTATATCCGGGCCACGGTCAGCCTCTATGTTTCACTCTATAACATCTTTGTCAGCCTGCTGAGCCTGCTCGGTTTTGCCCGCAGCAACTGATAGACACGTGCATCAGCGTTGAAAACCCCGCTCCGGCGGGGTTTTTGCTTTTACTGTTACGCCAGTTTGCTACACTGCGCCGTCATTTACAGAGAGGAAGTCACGTGAATTTTAACGGTAACGAAATCGCCGTCGATGCCGAAGGCTATCTGAAAAATCCCAGCGACTGGAGTGCAGCGCTGGCTGAACATATTGCCGCGCAGGAAGGCCTTACGCTGACCGACGCCCACTGGGAGGTCGTCCATTTTGTACGCGCCTTCTATCTGGAATTTAACACTTCCCCCGCCGTACGAATGCTGGTGAAGGCGATGGCGAAGAAGTATGGAGAAGAGAAAGGCAACAGCCGCTATCTGTTTCGTCTTTTCCCTGACGGGCCGGCTAAGCAGGCGACGAAAATCGCAGGCCTGCCCAAACCGGCCAAATGTCTCTGACTATCCGGTCGTAAAGCCGCGTGGGGGCGATGACGGCTGGTGCGGCTCCACCCGTACACTGTCCACCCGCGCGCTGCGTGGCCCGCCCGCTTTAAGCCAAGCGATGAGGGCCTCGACCTTTTCCGCCTCGCCCCAGGCCAGCACTTCGACACTGCCATCCTCCAGGTTACGCGCATAGCCCAGCACATCCAGCGCGCGGGCTTCAGCCCGGGTGCTGTAACGGAATCCGACGCCCTGCACGCGGCCATAAACCCATGCTTTAAAACAGGCTGCTGACATACTGCCCTCCTGCTGCTGTTCGTTGCAATTTCCCGTTATCCACCGGACAATGGCACCTCATTTTTTCAGGTAAGCATAGCAAACTATGACAGTCAGATTGATTCTCGCAAAGGGACGTGAAAAGTCCCTGCTCCGTCGCCATCCCTGGGTCTTTTCAGGCGCTGTCGCGCGTCTGGAAGGTAAAGCGCAACTGGGTGAAACCATTGACGTGTGTGACAGTAACGGCAAATGGCTGGCGCGCGCCGCCTATTCTCCTCAGTCACAGATTCGCGCCCGTGTCTGGAGCTGGCAGGCCGATGAATCCATCGATATCGCCTTCTTTGTGCGCCGTTTTGAGCAGGCGCAGCAGTGGCGCACATGGCTGGCAGCGCGCGACGGTCTGGACAGCTATCGTCTGATCGCCGGTGAATCTGATGGTTTACCGGGCGTCACCATTGACCGCTTTGGCAATTTTTTTGTTCTGCAGCTGCTCTCCGCTGGAGCCGAATACCAGCGTGCGGCGATCATTACTGCCCTGCAGCAATGTTTCCCCGGCTGTGCTGTCTATGACCGCTCCGACGTCGCCGTGCGGAAGAAAGAGGGTCTGGAACTGACGCAGGGCACGATTACCGGCGAACTGCCGCCGCCTCTGCTGCCGATTACTGAGCATGGCATGAAGCTGCTGGTTGATATCCAGGGCGGCCATAAAACCGGCTACTACCTCGATCAGCGAGACAGCCGTCTCGCCACCCGCCGTTACGCTCAGGATGCCCGGGTACTTAACTGCTTCTCCTATACCGGTGGATTCGCCGTCTCGGCATTGATGGGCGGCTGTAAAGAGGTGATCAGCGTTGATACTTCGCAGGAAGCGCTGGATGTGGCACGTCAGAACGTCGAACTGAATGAACTCGACCTCTCCCGCGCGCGCTTTGAGCGTGATGATGTCTTCAAACTGCTGCGTCGCTATCGTGACAGTGGGGAGAAATTTGATCTGATCATTATGGATCCGCCGAAGTTCGTCGAAAACAAAAGTCAGCTGATGGGCGCCTGTCGCGGCTATAAAGATATCAACATGCTCGCCATTCAGTTGCTGAATCCCGGTGGCGTTCTGCTGACCTTCTCCTGTTCCGGTCTGATGGCCACCGAACTGTTCCAGAAGATCATTGCCGATGCCGCACTGGATGCCGGCCGCGAGGTGCAGTTTATTGAACAGTTCCGTCAGGCAGCGGATCATCCGGTGATCGCCAGTTACCCGGAGGGACTCTACCTGAAAGGTTTCGCCTGCCGCGTCATGTGACTTGAAAAATTGGCTCCTGCCCCCATATTGGAAAGAGAGCTTTTTTTCGGAGGTCACTATGATTGCCAGTAAATTTGGTATTGGTCAGCAGGTTCGTCATCGTTTGTCCGGCGTACTGGGCGTTATTGTCGATGTCGATCCTGAGTACTCGTTAGATGAGCCTAAAATTGAAGAGGTTGGCGCGGAAGAGAAGATGCGTTCGGCACCCTGGTATCATGTCGTGATGGAAGATGAAGAAGGCGATCAGGTGCATACCTATGTTGCTGAGATTCAGCTTTCGGGCGAAACCAGCGTTGAACACCCTGAGCAGCCCTCAATGGATGAACTGGCGGCCTCAGTGCGTCAGCAGCTTCAGGCGCCTCATCTGCGACATTAATCTGTGGCGGCACCCTCTGCCGCCACACATCTCTTCTCAGCGCGTGATCCCCAGCCGCGGAATTTCAATCTTCGGACAGCGATCCATAATCACCGTCATACCCGCATCCTGTGCCAGCACGGCCGCCTGCTCATTAATCACACCCAGCTGCAGCCACAGGGTTTTTGCGCCCACTGCAATCGCCTCCTGGGCTACGCCCCACGCGGCTTCAGAATTGCGAAATACATCCACCATATCAATATGGCCCGGAACATCTGCCAGGCTGGCATACGCCTGCTGCCCCAGCAGCGTCTTGCCCGCCAGCTTCGGGCTGACCGGAATCACGTCATACCCCTGATCAAGCAAATATTTCATCACGCCGTAGCTGGGACGCTCAGGGCGATCGCTTGCCCCGACTAAGGCGATGCGTTGGGTGCGGGTCAGCACCTCGCGAATTGTCTGGTCGTTCATCGTTATCTCCTTTCAGGCCAGAGTTGAGTGTAGATGGGCACACCCCCGAACGGTTAAGTCAGTGACGTAATTAATTGAGCCAGCGCACGATTAAATATGTTTAAATGTAAACTCACTGCCATAATGTAAGAATTTGCTACACATAATCCTGTGTGTCATCAGTTACCGGAGTTGAAATGAAGCTGTCGCTGGCTGTAATGGGGTGGGTCGCTCTCCTCGTTTCGGCGTCCTGTTCTGCCATCACGTTAAAGCTCGATCCGCAAATCGATCTGCTGGTGCTGGATGGCCGTAAGATTTCAGGCTCGCTCCTCAAGGGCGCAGACAGTTTAGAGCTGGACCGGGGTCAGCATCAGTTTCTGTTTCGGGTAGAGCAGCAACGAAAAGGTCAGAAAGAGAGCACCCTCGCCTATCAATCGGTGCCGATGATCGTCACCTTCACTGCCGTGGCTAAAACCATTACCATCCGGCTGCCTGCGCTGGAGACAAAACGCGAGCGCTATCACTTCGATCGCAGCCTGAATTTTCTGCTGGTGGATGAGAAAGGGAACGAAATCACCAGCCTGCGCGATCGTCTGCCTGCCGCGCCCGCAGTCGACATGGAAAAAGCGATGGTGAACTACAATCGCACCGGTCAGATCGCCTCTGTGCCTCGTTTTGCCCATTCGGCCTCTGAGACGCCTTCTGCGGTCAGTCTGACCGCCGATCTCGACTGGACGATTGAGGCGGAGCATCCCTCACTTCACCGCTGGTTTCAGCGCTTTGACGAAGCGACGCGTCAGCAGTTTCTGACGCTGGTCAAAATGCTGCGCACCAGTTGATAGCGCTGAAAGCACAGAGGTAAACTCGCGCTATCGCTTTTTCCGCATGACCCTGAATGGAGACGTTTGTGGAGCAGACTACCCGTACCCTTGGCAAACAAAAACATATCGCACTGGTCGCCCATGACCATTGCAAAGCCGCTCTGCTTGAGTGGGTTAAACAGAATCAGCCTGCACTGGAATCCCATATCCTCTATGCGACCGGCACCACCGGGAATCTGATCAACCGTGACACCGGCCTGAATGTCACGGCCATGCTGAGCGGCCCGATGGGCGGCGACCAGCAGGTAGGCGCGCTGATTTCAGAAGGAAAGATAGATGCGCTGATCTTTTTCTGGGACCCGCTCAATGCGGTACCCCACGATCCCGATGTCAAAGCGCTGCTGCGTCTGGCAACCGTATGGAATATCCCGGTCGCCACCAATCGCTCCACCGCAGATTTTATTATTCAGTCGCCGCTGTTTGCGCAAAGCAGCGAGATCATGATCCCTGACTATGCGCACTATCTGGCCGGACGGCTGAAGTAACTCAGGCTTTACGCAACACCGGCACACCCAGCTCACGGAAGTGTCCGACAAAAGGTGACGGCGCGCTTTTATCAAACAGCAGAAAAACCTGCTGGCGCGCCCGTGTCAGGGCGACGTAGGCCAGGCGGCGCTCTTCTGCATCCGGGAACGCTTCCGGCTGCGGTAACAGACCCTGTTCGATAATCGATTCGCGCACGTTCGCCGGAAAGCCCTCTTTGCCCTGCTGCAACCCCAGCAGAATGACGTAGTCCGCCTGCTGGCCTTTACTGGCATGGATGGTCATAAATTCCAGATTGAGTTTCGGCCAGCGGGTTCTGGCTTTGTCCAGCACATCCGGTCGCAGGTAGTGATAGCGCGCCAGCAGCAGGATGCGCTCATCAGGCTTTACATAGCCGCTGAGTTTATTCAGCAACGGCTCCAGCTGATCGTCCGCCAGCAGTGAAATCGACTTTTTATTCCCTTTGGTGATGCTGTTAAGCGGCTTCGCCAGCTGCTGCGGATTCTGCTGGATAAAACGGTTCGCGATGTCGCCGATGCGATCGTTAAAGCGGTAAGTGGTATCCAGCACACAACGGTCACCCTCACCAAAGTAGTGATGAAACGCCGTCGTCAGCGTCATCTCTGCACCGCTGAAGCGGTAGATGGCCTGCCAGTCATCGCCAACGGCAAAGAGGGCGGTGCGCCTGTTCTGCTGGCGTAAAGCGCTGAGCAAGACGGCGCGCTGCGGTGAGATATCCTGAAACTCATCCACGAGAATGTGTTTCCAGGGGCTGATAAAGCGCCCTTTTTCCAGCAGAGCAATTGCCTGATGAATCAGCCCCGAAAAATCGACCGCGCCCTCCTCTTTTAACGCACTCTTCCACGCTTTCAGCAGGGGAGCCATCAGCCTGATACGTTTGCTGAACAGATCGCGCACCTCTTCAGGCACCTCTGCGATCATCGCGGCCTGCGCGCCGCCATGCATGCGCATCAGACCCAGCCAGCGTTCGAGTCGTGACGCCAGGCGCTTAGCCAGTTTGTCATCCTCCCAGAATGGCCCCTCCGGCACCTCCCACTCCAGCTCGTCACGCAGCCATTGGCGCCAGCCGTTGGCCTGGGCCTTTTTTTCATGACACTGCTGCCGCCATTCCTGAATCAGCAGTGCACGACGTGCATCGGCATCACTCTCCAGCTTGCTGATGACCGGCTGCTTGTTGCTGCCTTCACGAATAATATGCAGGGCCAGAGAATGGAAGGTTCGCGCCTGAATATCACTGGCTGACAGTCGCGACTGGATACGGGCGTTCATCTCTTCTGCAGCCTGTCGGCCAAAGGCCAGCAGCAGAATTTGATCGGCGCTGGCGAGATTGCGCTGCATTAACCAGCCCGCACGCGCCACCAGCACGGAGGTTTTACCGCTCCCGGCGCCCGCCAGCACCAGCAGTGAATTTTCGCCGTTGACTACCGCCTCGCATTGCGATTGATTGAGAGGCGTACTCTCGACCGTGTCGAAGAATGCCCGGTAGCGGGTCAGCATTGCGGCGGTCCAGTCACGGTTTCGCTGCCGCAGGGCCGCCTCGCCCTGCTCCAGCCAGCGCTGACAGAAAGCCTGGTTTTCACGACAGTCAGCAAAATCCTTCAGGCGGGAGAACGGCAGCGGCAACGCATCGAACTGCTGAATGATGGTGTTTTTCAGCGCCTGCAGTTCATGCCGGTTCAGCCAGCGATCCTGCGCACTGAATGCCTCAATGTCATCACGCAGGGTCTGCAGCACGTCGCGGCACACTGCACTCATCTCCAGACTCCAGCTCTGCCAGGCCTGCAGCAGGTAGTGATAAAAACGCTGCGTTTCCTGCCATTCCGTGCCATGCAGCCGCACCACTTTTTCATCAGCCAGCAAAAATTCCAGTTCGCCCCACACCACGCCGCGCTTGCAGGCGATATCCAGCAACTGATTAAAAGGGATCAGGTACTCATGCTTATCGCCACTGACTTCGACGCCCGCTGCCATCAGACGGACACGATTATAGGGATGCCGGGCAAGTCGTTTGCCCATCGAAGTTGCTTTCAGTTCCACGCCGACACTCACGTCAGAGAATAGGATTCGGGGAAGTTTACCTGTCAGACCCTTGGCGCTCCAGCCTTAAAACAGGCTAAACTTGGCGTCACATCTTGCGGAATGCAAAAGGAAAAGAAGATCATGCGCACCGTCTTAAACGTTCTTAATTTTGTCCTGGGCGGTTTTTTCACCACCCTGAGCTGGCTGTTTGCCACCCTGATCAGCATCGTACTGATTTTTACCCTGCCGCTGACCCGCTCCTGCTGGGAAATTACCAAACTCTCGCTGCTGCCATTTGGTAACGAGGCGGTGCATGTGGATGTGCTTCGCCCTGAAAACAAAAGCCACATCATGAACACCGGCGGAACCTTTCTGAATATTTTCTGGCTGATTTTCTTCGGCTGGTGGCTCTGCCTTTCCCATATCTCTGTCGGGATTGTTCAGTGCATCAGCATCATCGGCATTCCGGTCGGGCTGGCTAACTTCAAGATCGCCGCGATAGCACTCTGGCCGGTTGGACGCCGGGTGGTGTCAGTGGAAGAGGCGCAGGCTGCGCGCGAAGCCAATGCCCGCCGCTATTAATATGATGTCAGCTACGCTGCCGGGCTGGCGCAAATATCTGTTTAACAGCGCCTGGCGCTATCTGCTGCGCATCCTGTTTGCGCTGAGCGGATGCGCCGCCATTCCCTGGTGGCTGCACCAGATTGAGTGGACCATCCCGCTGACGCTGGGTGTGGTAGCGGCGGCGCTGGCCGATCTCGATGATCGTCTGGCGGGTCGCCTGAAGAATCTGCTGATTACCCTGCTCTGCTTCTGCATCGCCTCAGTTTCCGTCGAGTTACTGTTTCCCTGGCCTCTGGCCTTTATCGCTGGCCTCGCGATCTCAACCTGGGGTTTTATTCTGCTGGGCGCGCTGGGTCAGCGTTACGCGACGATCGCCTTTGGCGCGCTGCTGATTGCGGTCTACACCATGCTTGGCATCGGGCTGTTCAGTCAGTGGTACATGCAGCCGATCCTGCTGCTGGTCGGCGCGCTCTGGTACAACCTGCTGACACTGCTGGGTCACCTGATGTTCCCGGTGCGACCGGTGCAGGAGCAGCTGGCCGGCAGTTTTTCACAACTGGCGCGTTATCTGGATGCGAAAGCGAATCTGTTCGACCCGGATGCGGGTGAACAGGATGATGCCGCCTTTGTTGAGGCGGCAATGGTCAACAGCCAGTTAGTGGCCCAGCTCAACCTGACCAAAACCACGCTGCAGAGTCGTCTGCGCGGCGATCGCGGCTCACGCGGAACCCGCCGCAGCCTCCACTACTACTTTGTGGCGCAGGACATTCATGAACGGGCCAGCTCATCTCACCTGCAATATCACCTGCTGCGGGGTGACTGGCGCTATAACGAAATTCTGTTTCGCTTCCAGCGACTGCTGAATATGCAGGCTCAGGCGTGTCGGCAGCTGGCGCATTGCATCCTGATGCGCGAAAGATGGGTGCATGACAGCCGGTTTGAGCGCGCATTTGAACGTCTGCAGAAAGCCATAGAGCGTCTGGAGCAGCGTGAACCGGAAGCCGCCCATACGCGTGCGCTCTTCTGGCTGCTGCGTAATCTGCGTGCCATCGACGCTCAACTCGCTTCGATTGAATCTGAACAGACCCTGTCAGGGGAAGACACTCAGCACAGTGACAATCTGCTGTCGCGTGAAGGGTTGAGTGGCTGGAGTGATATCCGGCTGCGCTTCAGCCGGCATCTCACGCCCGCGTCGGCGCTGTTCCGGCATGCTGTCCGGATGTCTGTGGTGCTCTGTATCGGCTACGGTTTTATTCAGGTGACCGGACTGGAACGCGGTTACTGGATTCTGCTGACCAGTCTGTTTGTCTGTCAGCCTAACTACAATGCAACGCAGCGACGCCTGGCGTTGCGTATCGGCGGGACGCTGGCCGGTATTGCGATTGGCCTGCCCGTTTTATGGCTGGTGCCCTCCATAGAAGGTCAGTTGATCCTGATCGTTATCTCCGGCGTGCTCTTTTTTGCCTTCAGACAGGTCCAGTATGCGCAGGCCACGCTGTTTATTACGCTGCTGGTGCTGCTCTGCTTCAATCTGTTAGGTGAAGGATTTGAGGTCGCCCTGCCACGGGTGGTGGATACCTTACTGGGCTGTGGGCTGGCCTGGCTGGCTGTGGCCTTTATCTGGCCTGACTGGCGTTTCCGTCAGTTACCGGCCGTGGCAGAACGGACTTTGCAGGCGAACTGTCGTTATCTTGACGCCATCATGGAGCAGTACCATCAGGGCAAAGACAACCGACTCGCCTATCGCATTGCGCGTCGTGATGCGCACAATGCCGATGCTGAGCTGGCCTCTGTGGTGTCAAATATGAGCAGTGAAAGTCGCACCAGCCAGAAACTGCGTGAATCCGCTTTTCAGCTGCTCTGTTCTAACCACTCGTTTCTGAGTTACATCTCTGCGCTGGGTGCTCACCGCGATAAGATCAGCGACCCGGCACTCCTCACGCTGCTGGATGACACCGTCTGCTACGTGGAGGATGTGCTGCAGACGGAGGTGGTCAGTGACGAACAGGCAGAGGCGATGCGCCAGCCGTTAGCTCAGCGCATCAGCCAGCTGGCCGCGGATGCAGACACGCGTGCGCCACTGGTGCTCCAGCAACTCGGGCTGCTGGTGGCACTGATGCCTGAAATGGCTCGCCTGCGCCGCACGCTACTCGCCGACTAACCTTTGCTGCTTCCGGACGCTGTGTCAGACAACAGCGTACGCTGAAACCAGGCGTTCAGCTCGGCCCGGGTTGCCTGCGGCAGTGCAGCAGCATGATGACCGGTGATTGCGCCCTGCAGCGCCAGCAATGTCTGAAATCCGACGTGCTGGTTGATGGCTTTCAGCTTCAGCCAGCACTGTTTGGCCCCCATCTGGTAAAGATGATTGACGCTCATGATACCCGCGTCATACAACATCATCTCCAGACGGACACTGAGGTTGGGCAGATCTTTGAGTCGCGGTGAACCCTGCCTGTCCTGCAGCTCCAGCTGCGCCGTTTCCAGTGAGGCGGCGGAGAGCGCCAGCAGATGCTCAGGATCGCGCCATAACGTCTCATCGACGCGGTAGTAATTGAGACTGACCAGCTTCCCCCGCTTGCGAAACACCAGCGGCTGCAGAGGCCGATCGGTGATGTACGCCTGCAGGGGTTCACTGGCGCGCAGGTAGAGCTCACCCTGATTAATTAACGCGAAAACCACACTCTCTACCGCCAGTGCATACCCGCCAAATTGGGTACGGGACTCAATGGCTCCCAGTGGGGCCAGATGCGCTCTGGAGCGCTCTACAACCGGATTCACCTTTTTCATTGTACCACCTCCATGTCAGAAACAGACCGTAAATTGCCTTGGGTATCAGGCAATTAGAAGATAGGAAAAAGCGTAAGCGGGTTCAACGAATAAATAGTGGTTCGCCTAATCTTGTCGCGTTTTTGCGAGGCGTTTTCAGAAATTTGGGTTGATCTTTATCCAGGATGACAGTACTGTATATTCATACAGTCAACTGCTGGTGATTAACTTATGCGAACCCAACATCCTGATAATGCACGCTATGCTCATCGTTATGCGTCCTCTTCTGTTCCGGCGGCTCAGCCTGGTGGAATTACAGAGTTACGTTACAGTGAGCAGCCCGGAATGATGCAGATGTTACTGCTACCGTTATTGCAGCAATTGAGTCAGCAGTCACGCTGGCAGCTGTGGTTAACCCCCGCGCATAAGCTGAATCGCGCCTGGCTGCAGGAATCGGGATTACCGCTGAATAAAAGCATGCACATCGCCGATTCAGAACGACTGAATGCGGTTGAGGCGATGGTCAGGGCGTTACGCACAGGCAATTACAGCGTGGTACTGGCATGGATCCCCTACGAGCTGGATGAAGATGAGCGTCGTCAACTGGAAAATGCGGCAGCAGAGGGTGAAGCGCTGGGGCTGATTTTGCGTTCAGGCGGGACATCGGAAGCGCCTCTCAGACCACAAAACCCCATAAAAATTCAGTCGGATTTGTTTCATTAAGTAAAAATAAGAAGTTTCTCAAGCTATTTTTCTTATCTGTCGTCGCTAAACCACTGATTCTGTTAGTTCGAGCATTGACAATGGTTTAGCAGGTTTTTCAGGCTTGCTGCCGCGACAATACTACCAAGCTAATTGTTAGAAATTGTGTATAAATCGCTGTTTTTTTACAGAAGCGCCTCACATCATACTTGTAAGTTTCCAATCTCGTTGTAGACTTTATCTCGCCAGGGTGCTCAATAACCTCCGTTTTTTTGCGGTAGAGTCATAAGCGAGCGTTTTGACCCGGCGAAGGATTTAAACCAAGAGCAACCTTTTTGCTCATTGCCTATTTGGATGATAACGAGGCGCAAAATGAAAAAGACAGCTATCGCAATTGCAGTGGCACTGGCTGGCTTCGCTACCGTAGCGCAGGCCGCTCCTAAAGATGACACCTGGTACACCGGTGCTAAACTGGGCTGGTCTCAGTATCACGACACTGGTTACTACGGTAACGGTTATGAGAACAACAACGGTCCAACTCATGAAAGCCAGCTGGGCGCAGGTGCGTTCGTTGGTTATCAGGCAAACCCATACCTGGGTTTCGAGCTGGGCTATGACTGGCTGGGTCGCATGCCTAACAAAGGCACCGTGACTAACGGCGCATTCAAAGCGCAGGGCGTTCAGCTGGCAGCTAAACTGAGCTACCCAATCTATGACGATCTGGACGTGTACACCCGTCTGGGCGGCATGGTATGGCGTGCAGATTCAACTCAGACTAACCCAACTACTGGCCGCATCAGCGACCACGACACCGGCGTATCTCCGCTGGCTGCTGTAGGTGTTGAATACGCACTGACCAAAAACTGGGCTACCCGCCTGGACTACCAGTGGGTTAACAACATCGGTGATGCACAGACCGTTGGTGCACGTCCAGACAACGGCATGCTGAGCGTAGGCGTTTCTTACCGCTTCGGTCAGGATGACGTCGCTGCACCAGCTCCGGCTCCGGCCCCAGCTCCAGCACCCGTTGTTGAAACCAAGCGTTTCACTCTGAAGTCTGACGTTCTGTTCACCTTCAACAAAGCGACCCTGAAGCCAGAAGGCCAGCAGGCTCTGGATCAGCTGTACAGCCAGCTGAGCTCAATGGATCCTAAAGATGGTTCCGTTGTCGTACTGGGCTTCACTGACCGTATCGGTTCAGAGCAGTACAACCAGAAACTGTCTGAGAAACGTGCTCAGTCAGTCGTAGATTACCTGGTTTCTAAAGGTATTCCTTCTAACAAGATCTCTGCACGTGGCATGGGTGAATCTAACCCAGTCACCGGCAACACCTGTGACAGCGTGAAAGGCCGTAACGCCCTGATCGACTGCCTGGCGCCGGACCGTCGCGTAGAAATCGACGTTAAAGGCATCAAAGACGTTGTAACTCAGCCACAGGCTTAAGTTAACACGTAATAAAAAACCCCGCTCAGGCGGGGTTTTTTATTACCGGTAAGAAAGGGATGTTCGGAGCTGGCCACCCTGCTCCACCTGCCCGGCTAGTCGTTTTCTGAACCTGATTTACCCAGAATCGCCTGCAGGTCCTGCTTCAGACTCGACATCTGCGTAGCATATTTCTCTTTACGTTCCGCATCCTCGATCAGCTGAACAATGGTCTCAGAGAGGGTACAGCCGCGCCGCTGTGCCAGTCCGGCCAGTCGCTGCCAGACCAGATACTCCAGGTCGATCGATTTTTTTCGGGTATGCTGATGTTCTGCATTAAAATGGCGTTTCCGCCGTGCGCGAATGGTCTGTTTCAGCCGGTTATCAAGATCGGCATGGATATGTTCAGCAATCCATTCATTCACCGTCACCGGATTATTTTCCATCGCCAGCAGTTTATCGACTGCCGCCTGCGCCGCACTCAATTCAAGGTGACGCGTGATCAGTTCACCTTCCCGATGTTTTTTCACCAGGTATTTCCACTTCCATCCACTTTCAAGATTTTCGAGTTGCTGGTATTTCATCGGAATCTCATCGTGATCACGTAACGAGCTAAGAATAACAGCTTTTTTCCCGGATGCAGCAACGAAAAACATGCTGTCAGCTTCACAACTTCACCAGGAAGTCTGCAGTGCTTAACCAGGGTGAATACTGTATAATCTCGCTTTTCTTAAAACAGATAAATGCGATTATTTTGACCAGCACCCAACTTACGTGGCAGACCCTACAGCCGGATAGCGCACCATACCAATCCGTTTTCTCCCGAATTGCTGATGAAGAAACTGATGCTCTGGCAACGGTACAGCCCCGGTTGCTGAATGCGCTGGCGCATTTACATCATCAGTCGCAGGGATTCCCGTTACTGCTGGTTCGAAGCCAGGAGAATCGCGATTATCTGACCTTCATTGCCCAGGCAGCGCAGCGGGTGATACCCGACAGTACCACGCTGTACGGCGGTGATTACCATATCATGGGTGACACTATCACGCTCCAGCCGCCCTCCGATCCTCAGCGCCCGTTCACCAGTCAGGGTGGTATTCATTTTGATGAATGGGTTGAGATGGAGCAGCTGTTTGGCTGCGTACGCCAGTATAAAGATCGCCTCCAGCCTGAGCCGGGCCTGATCCATCGCGCCAATGGCGGTACGCTGGTGCTCTCACTGCGAAGCCTTATGACCCAGCCGATCCTCTGGTTGCGCCTGAAAAAAGCGATTGAGCAGGGCTACGTGGAGTGGACTTCCCAGGACGAGCGCCGGCCCCTGCCCGTTTCTGTTCCGCCTGTGCCGCTCAGGCTGAATCTGGTGCTGTGCGGAGATCGCGAGGTGCTGGCCGATTTTCAGGAGCTCGATCCTGAAGCGCATGAAATGGCGATTTATACCGAATTTGAAGAGAACATTCAGATTCTGGATGAAGATGACATGCTGGCCTGGTGTCGCTGGAACGAAGAGCTGGCGCGTCAGGCGGGTCTGCCGGTTCCGGAAGCGGACTTCTGGCCGGAACTGATTAAAGAGGGTGTCCGCTATAGCGGCGACCAGGAGACATTGCCCCTCTGTCCGCGCTGGCTGCAGCGCCAGATGCGCGAGTCAGCCCTGATGGGTGATACGCTCAATGCCGAAGCGCTTCGCGACGCACTGGAAGCCCGCTTATGGCGTGAGAACTATCTCAATGAGCGGATGCGGGATGAAATCCTGCTGCGACAGATTCTGATTGAAACCGAAGGCGAAGTGGTCGGTCAGATCAACGGCCTCTCGGTCGTTGAATATCCTGGCCATCCCCGCGCCTGGGGCGATCCGACACGGATTACCTGCGTCGTTCACCCCGGTGATGGGGAGTTCATGGATATTGAGCGTAAGGCGGAGCTAGGCGGCAATATCCATGCTAAAGGCATGATGATCATGCAGGCTTACCTGATTGCAGAGCTGGAGCTCGATCAGCAACTGCCCTTCTCAGCGTCAATGGTATTTGAGCAGTCCTACTCTGAGGTTGATGGCGACAGCGCCTCTCTGGCCGAGCTCTGTGCATTGATCAGCGCGCTGGCTAACCAGCCAATCAATCAGCAGATTGCCGTCACCGGATCGGTTGATCAGTTCGGCAACGTCCAGCCGGTAGGCGGCCTGAATGAGAAGATTGAAGGTTTCTTCGAGATCTGCCATCAGCGTGAACTCACCGGCCAGCAGGGCGTCATTATCCCGGCCTGTAATGTGCGTCATCTCAGCCTCAGCCAGGCAGTGGTCAGTGCGGTAGAACAGGGCCGTTTCCACATCTGGGCTGTAGAACGTGCTGATGAGGCGCTGCCACTGCTGACCGGTAAAATATGGCGTACGGAAGATGGCGAGGGCGATTGCCTGCTGCACACCATCCAGGAACGCATCAGCCTGTTCAACCAGCCGGATGTCCCGCAACGTCCCTGGGCGCTGCGCTGGCTTAACTGGTTCAACCAGCGTTAATCCGATTTGCTCAGCGTACAACTGTTCGCTAATATTCGTGATTCACTAAAACAAGGCTTATTGAAAACATGGTAGATAAACGCGAATCCTATACCAAAGAAGATCTGATTCTGTCAGGTCGTGGTGAACTGTTTGGCGAAAATGGTCCGCCGCTTCCTTCCGGCAACATGCTGATGATGGACCGCGTGGTCAAAATGACCGAAGACGGCGGCAAATATGACAAAGGCTTTGTTGAAGCAGAACTGGATATCAATCCCGATCTCTGGTTCTTCGGCTGCCACTTTATCGGCGATCCGGTGATGCCAGGTTGCCTGGGTCTGGATGCCATGTGGCAGCTGGTAGGTTTCTATCTGGGCTGGCTGGGCGGCGAAGGTAAAGGTCGTGCGCTGGGCGTGGGTGAAGTGAAATTCACTGGTCAGGTCCTGCCGGACGCGAAGAAAGTCACCTACCGCATTCACTTCAAACGCGTGATCAACCGCAAGCTGGTGATGGGCGTGGCAGATGGCGAAGTGCTGGTTGACGGTAATCTGATCTACACCGCCAGCGATCTCAAAGTGGGTCTGTTCAAAGACACCGCGGCATTCTGAGCATTCTGCACAGAAACAAAAACCTCCGCGCCAGGCGGAGGTTATTTTCCTTTTTCAGTGACATCCGGTTATGCTGCTACCGACCTGTCCTCCATGGCTTGTCGCCAACCTCCCAACCAGTGAGACTTAGCGTCAATCAACTGATACGGACACATCTCTTTTGAGCGTCCAGTAATACCTGCCTGATAACCACGTGAATGGGCGCGTTCGAGGCGGTCTCGTTTCTGTCTCTTCATACTCCGTGTCCCTCATGTAAGGTCTGTGGAATCTGGTGGAAAGAAAAGTGGTGAATTAATGTTCAACCACTCTTACGTTCTACCCCCTGCGCACCTAAAGATCAATGCGCAATCTTCATGCCACTGTCATAAATGTGACCTTAATCGGAAAAGAAAGCGCAGTTTTGTGATGGAGATGGCAACACTATCGCCCTGATTAAGCTAATAAAAAACCCCTGAATCATGCCGTTATATCGCGACATTTCATCAGGGGCTTAGCTTATTTATTCATAATATTCTTAATTTAGCGCAACCACATTATTGGCGATCTGCTGCGCCGTCTGCTGCCAGCCGGTGGCCAGCGTTCTGACCATGGCATCGTAGCCATCTTCAGTTTGCGGCAGGACAATATTAAATGCCTGTTTGGTCAGACGGCCCTGATGCTCCAGCGTCCATTCACCGCTGACAATCGCCTTGCCGTCGTAGCGCCCCTGAAAGCCTGTGATAGTGACATTCAGCGTGTCGTGCTGCGCGCCCAGCGGCGATCCGGCTACCAGCTGGCCAGGCAGCGCCTTGCTCAGATTGGTGATCAGCGTCTGCTGCAGCTGCTGATCAAGCGGACTGGCCCAGAGGTTGTTGGCGGCAATGACATATTTGACGTCACTGGTCTGGTAGACCAGCCCGTTGCCGGCCAGATAATCCGGCACCGTCACCTGCTGCACCCACAGCATCGGCTGAGCTTCGTTCATCTGGCTGCTGCTGACCTGCATGGAAGCCGCCCCGGAGGGCAGCTGATACCAGGTATTGTCAATGCTGCTGCTGCATGCGCTCATCACCAGCGCGGCACAAAGTATCAATCCTTTTTTCACTGTTTCGCCCTCTTCGGCTGGGGATCCTGTCCCGGTTTCGCCTCAAATACCAGCGCATTGCTCTTGGTGTTGAGTGTCCTCAGTACCGGCTGAAGTTCACGCAGCACCTGATCCAGTCGTTGCATATCCCCGACCAGCTTACTGTAAGCAGGCGAACCGGGCTGCAGTCCTTTCATGCTGCGATTCAGCTCACGCAGCGTCTGCTGCAGATCTTCCGGCAGGGTCTTCATTGCCGGACTGGCGGTCACTTTGTTGATATTGTCGATAGTGCGCTGCAGATCGCGCATCGTCTTCTGACTCTCTTTCAGCGTACCGGTCGCTTCATTGACCATGCCGTTCAGAGGCAGGCTGTTGATCTTATCCAGGGCCGCCATCAGTTTCTGCTGAATCTGGCTCAGTCCGCCGCTGACGGTTGGGATCACTTCATAGCCTGAGACTTTCTGCGGGCCTTTGTAGGCTGGCGCATTGTCATAGAAGTCGAGATCGACATAGAGCGCACCCGACAGCAGGTTGCCGGTTTTCAGCGTAGCACGCAGGCCACGTTTCTTCCCATCCTGCAGATGCTGCTCCAGATCGAAATTCTCGCCCAGTCGGCTGATAAAGCGATCCGGCTCAATGCGAATCAGCACCGGAACGCGGTAATCGTTGTTCAGTGCCTGATCCAGACCCGCTTTCATCAGCGGTGCCTGTGACACGGTACCGAGGCGAATGCCGCGGAATTCAACCGGTGCACCAGCCTGCAGACCGCGAATGGAGTCTGAGAAGAAGAGCACATAGTCGACGTGATTGGTGTAGAGCGAATCCTGAATGCTGCGCTGATCGTCAAACAGATGATAGTCGGCATGATTTGTCGCCGCTTCACCCAGATCCCAGCCATCCGGCACATCGAAACTGACACCGCCACTGAACAGCGTGGTCAGCGATCCCATTTCGACCCGCATGCCTGACGCGGACATATCCACGGCGATGCCGCTGTCTTTCCAGAAACGCACGTTGGTGGTCACAAGGCGGTCGTAAGGCGCGGCAATAAACAACTGATAGGTCATCATGCGTTTATCGGTGTCAAACGAGCTGGTTTCCACTGTACCGACCCGGTAGCCGCGGAACAGAACCGGATCGCCCGGATTAAGCTGACCGGCTTTTTTGCTGTCCAGTATGATGCGGATCCCTTTAGCATCCGGTGGCGCCAGCGGCGGAGCATCCAGCAGCTTGTACTGCTCAGGTGCCTGGTTTTTCGTGCCGGGCTGCAGTTCGATGTAGGCGCCTGACAACAGCGTGCCAAGGCCGCTGATACCTTCACGGCCCACCTGCGGTTTCACGACCCAGAACACGCTGTCGCTGTGCAGCAGCTTGTCCATGCCCGCGTTCAGGCGCGCTTTAATTTCCACATGATGGAGATCGTCGCTTAGCACCGCGCTTTCCACCACACCGACATCCACGCTGCGGCTTTTAATGGTGGTTTTACCCGCCACAATGCCCTCAGCGTTTTCGGTAATTAATGTCACTTCCGGCCCCTGATGGCTGAAGTGATAGAAGAGGATCCATCCGCCGATAAGCAGCGTGACGATGGGGACAATCCAGACCGGCGACCAGCGCTTAATCTGTTCCACCTTTGCATGGCCGTGGTTAGTTTCCGTCAAGGCGCGACTC
Source organism: Pantoea sp. M_10 (assembly GCF_008631515.1). NCBI lineage: Bacteria > Pseudomonadati > Pseudomonadota > Gammaproteobacteria > Enterobacterales > Erwiniaceae > Pantoea > Pantoea sp. M_10. Next base: position 863,652 of record NZ_VWUL01000001.1, read on the forward strand.
CTTCATTGTGTTTTCACGTGCACGATCCCAGAGTAATCGCGGGTCAAAGGTCATGGCAGCGATCATGGTGATGATCACCACCATCGCAAACAGAACTGCCCCCCACGCGGGATACACATTCATTAATTGCCCCATACGCACCAGCGCAGAGAGCACGGCAATCACAAACACGTCGATCATCGACCAGCGGCCAACAAACTCGACCACTTCATAAATCTTATGCATTTTGTGGCTGTCCCGCCGTCCGCGTCCGCTGGCATCCCAGCAGAGCCAGCCAATGGCCAGCATTTTCAGCGTCGGCACCATGATGCTGGCGATAAAGATCACCAGCGCCACCGGATAGGAGCCATCAGCCCACAGCACAATCACCCCCGCCATGATATTGGAGGGATAGGCGCTGCCCAGCGTCTCCGTGACCATAATCGGCATCAGGTTAGCCGGAATGTAGAGCAGCACCGAGGTGAGCAGCAGCGCCAGCGTCCATTGCAGGCTGTGCTTACGCCGGGCCTGCGCCTGGACGCCACAACGCGGACAGACGGGCTTATCCGCAGGCAGAATGGCGGTGCAGCAGGGACAGGATCGCAGGCCCTGCGCCAGGCCACTGACGCCCACCTCGGGCGCATGCGGCAGTGCGGGTCGGGGTGAGAGGCGATCCCACAGCGCACGCCGATCGACGCACTGAAAGGCACGCAACTGCAGCAGACAGAACAGGACCCAGGGCCAGAAGCTTGTTTCCAGTCCGATTTCACCATAGGCCATCAGCTTGACGAAGCTGACCAGCACGCCAGCCATGAAGATTTCTGACATGCCCCAGTTGCGCAGATGAAACAGGATTCGGGCGAGACCCACTCTGAGCGATGTGGGTAACGGTATCGGATTGACCAGCAGAAGGATGGTTATCATGCAGAAGGCGGGAACCGCCTGCACGAACAGCAGAAACAGCGTGGCGAGACTGCTGTAATCTTCCGACACCATCACTCTGGGTATCTGCATCAGGGTGATCTGACTGGTCAGCCCGGCCACCTTCATGGAGACGAATGGAAACAGGTTCGCCAGCACCAGCATAAACAGCGCTGCCAGCGCGTAGCCCGTTGGTCGTTTACGCGGTTCATGCCAGTTCGCCGTCAGAGCAGTGTGGCAGCGCGGGCATGATGCCCGGCTGCCAACGGGAATGTCCGGCAGCCTGATCGTTAAATCGCACTGTGGACAGAGCATCCACGCGTTACTTTTCACTGCTGAACACATCCGTTAGCCCTGCCCTACGCGCCGTTTTTCAGTGACTCAAGCTCTTCCCAGCGCGCAAACGCGGTTTCCAGCTCCTGCTCGGTCTGAGCAAGATTATCCAGCACCGGTTGCGTCTGATCGTGTGGCTGACTGAAAAAGTCCGGATGACTCATCTTCGCCTGCAGTTCACCGATGCGCGCTTCAAGCTGCTCCAGTTTTTGCGGCAATTGTTCCAGCTCACGCGCCAGATTATAGCTGAGTTTATTCACGTTACGCTTCGCCTCGCTCTTCTCTGCGGCGGGCTTTGCGGTGCTGGTTGCCGCTCTGGCTGGGGCTGAGGCCTTATGCTGCCGGTAGGCTGCACGCTGCTGTTGTGCATCGTGGTAGCCGCCAACAAAGGTGCCAATCTCGCCATTCCCTTCGAAAATCCAGCACTCGGTCACGGTATTATCGACGAACTGACGATCGTGGCTGACCAGCAGTACCGTGCCCTGATAACCATCAATCAGCTCTTCCAGCAGTTCCAGCGTTTCGACGTCGAGGTCGTTAGTCGGTTCATCGAGAATCATCAGGTTGCTGGGACGCAGGAACAGACGCGCCAGCAGCAGGCGGTTACGTTCACCACCAGAGAGCGCGCGCACCGGGGTCATGGCCCGTTTCGGGTGGAACAGGAAGTCCTGCAGATAACCCAGAACGTGGCGCGGTTTACCGTTGACCAGGACTTCCTGCTTGCCTTCGGCCAGGTTGTCCATCACGGTGCGATCCGGGTCCAGCTCCGCACGGTGCTGGTCAAAGTAGGCCACTTCCAGCTTGGTGCCGGAATGCACGCGGCCATGATCGGCCTTAAGCTGTTGCAGCATCAGGCGCAGCAGTGTGGTTTTACCGCAGCCGTTTGGCCCGATCAAAGCAATCTTATCGCCACGCTGCACCTGGGAAGAGAAGTCCTTCACCAGCACTTTGCCATCGACCGCGTAATCGACATTTTCCAGTTCAAAGACAATTTTGCCCGAGCGGGAGGCTTCGCCCACCTGCATGTTCGCTTTGCCCATCACTTCACGGCGTTCAGAACGCTCACGACGCAGGGCTTTCAGCGCACGCACGCGACCTTCATTGCGGGTACGACGGGCTTTAATGCCCTGACGGATCCACACCTCTTCCTGCGCCAGCTTGCGGTCAAACTCCGCGTTCTGCATCTCTTCGACGCGCAGCGCTTCCTCTTTACCCGCCAGATACTGATCGTAGTTGCCCGGCCAGGAGACCAGTTTGCCGCGGTCAAGGTCGACGATCCGCGTCGCCATGTTGCGGATAAACGAACGGTCATGGGAGATAAAGACGATGCTGCCGCTGAAATTCTTCAGGAAAGTTTCCAGCCAGTCGATGGTTTCAATATCCAGGTGGTTCGTCGGTTCATCCAGCATCAGAACGCGCGGATTGCTCACCAGCGCACGGCCCAGCGCCGCTTTACGCAGCCAGCCACCCGAAAGCGATGAAAGCTCGGTATCGGGCTTCAGGCCAATCTGCTCCAGCACATCATGGATGCGGCTTTCCAGCTGCCACAGATTCTGATGGTCGAGAATGCTCTGCAGACGCGCCATCTCATTGAGGTTTTTATCGCTTGGATCGTCCATTACCAGATGGGAAATGGCGTGATAGGCTTTCAGATGCTCTGCCTGCTCTTCAACGCCTTCAGCCACGAAGTCATAGACCGAACCGGTAATATTGCGTGGGGGGTCCTGTTGCAGACGCGCCACGACCAGGTCGGTTTCATAAATAATGCGACCATCATCCAGGGGCTGTTCACCGTTGATGATCTTCATCAGGGTGGATTTACCTGCACCGTTACGGCCGACCAGACAGACGCGCTCGTTCTCTTCGATATGCAGTTCGGTGTTGTCTAACAGCGGCGCATCGCTGAAGGAGAGATATGCGCCGTGGATACTGATTAATGACATGTAATCTTATTCCTTACCGGCGTGTGTGATCAGCCAGCAGTTGTGAATGTGTCGGTTGCGCGCGAAATCCTGCGACTGCGTTTTCTGGGTAATATCCTGCGCCTGCAGGCCCAGAGATTTCAGGCCATCCATGTCCATTTTGAAACCGCGTTTGTTGTTGGAGAACATGATGGTGCCGCCGCGACGCAGCAGGCGCTTCAGGTTACGCATCAGCATCATATGATCGCGCTGAACGTCGAAGCTCTCTTCCATACGCTTGGAGTTGGAGAAAGTTGGCGGATCGATAAAGATCAGGTCAAAATTCTCATCACTCTCATGCAGCCAGCTCAGGCAGTCCGCCTGCATCAGACGGTGCTGACGACCGGTCAGCCCGTTGAGACGCAGGTTGCGTTCCGCCCACTCCAGATAGGTGCGTGACATATCGACCGTGGTGGTCGAGCGTGCCCCGCCCAGACCGGCATGCACACTGGCGGTGCCGGTGTAAGCAAACAGGTTCAGGAAATCTTTACCCTTGCTCATATTACCGAGCATTTTGCGGGCAATGCGGTGGTCGAGGAACAGACCGGTATCGAGATAGTCGGTCAGGTTCACCAGGAAACGCGCATTAAACTCTTTAACTTCGAAATAGTCGCCCTTCTCACTCAGCTTCTGATACTGCGCTTTGCCCTTCTGACGTTCGCGGGTTTTCATAATCAGACGGTCTGCAGGCAACGCCAGTACGGTGAGCGTCGCACTGATCACATCGAACAGGCGCTGACGCGCTTTGTTGGGATCGATGGTTTTCGGTGGCGCATACTCCTGGATAATCACCCAGTCAGCGTAGCGGTCAACAGCCACGTTGTAGTCTGGCAGATCGGCATCATAAATGCGGTAGCATTCAATGCCTTCCTGACGCGCCCACTTCTCCAGCTTCTTCACGTTTTTACGCAGACGGTTTGCGTAATCTTCCGCAATCTGTCCGGCGCTTTCGCTGCTGTTCACCGCGAGCTGATAGTTTTTCTGCACGCAATCCAGCGGGCCGTTTTTGGCTTTAAACTGACGGTCGGCGCGCAGCTGCAGGCAGCTCAGCAGCTCAGGTGAAGCGCTGAACAGGGAAAGCTTCCAGCCGCCAAAATGCTGTTTCATCAGGCGTCCAAGCTGACTGTGCAGCGCGATCAGCGCCGGTTCGCTCTCCAGGCGCTCACCGTAAGGGGGGTTGCTCAGCACCGTGCCGTGAACCGCCGCATCCACCGGATTGGTCAGTTTCAGCAGATCCTGCTGTGCAAAGGTAAAGAGCTCTTCCACACCCGCACGGCGGGCATTCGCCTGCGCCCACTCCAGCACCCGGCCGTTCGTGTCATAGCCAAAGAAGCGCGCCTGCGTATTCTCCGTGCCGGTGCGGGCACGATTATGCGCTTCGTTTTTCACGTCCTGCCACAGCGCAGCATTAAACTGGCTCCAGGCCATAAAGCCCCAGTGACGGCGCAGCAGGCCAGGCGCACGATCGCAGGCGATCAGCGCAGCTTCAATCAGCAGCGTACCTGAACCGCACATCGGATCGATCAGCGGGGTGGATGGCTCCCAGCCAGAACGCAGCACAATCGCCGCCGCCAGATTCTCTTTTAACGGTGCCTGACCGGTCTGCTGGCGATAGCCACGCTGATGCAATGAACTGCCGCTCAGATCCAGCGCGATGCTGGCGCGATCGTCATTCAGCCAGACGTTGATACGGATATCCGCCTGCTCACGATCGACATTGGGACGCTCCAGATTCTTACGGGTAAAGCTGTCCACAATGGCGTCTTTGACTTTCAGCGCACCAAACTGGCTGTTGCGAATCGAGTCATTGGTGCCGCTGAAATGGACGACAAAGGTTTTGTCGCTGCCGAACATGGACGGCCAGTCCACGCCCTGCACACCCAGATAGAGATCGAGGTCGCTATAGACACCAAACTCTCCCAGCGGCAACAGGATGCGTGATGCTAAACGGCTCCACATCAGGCTTTGGTACATGACGCGATCGTCGGCTTCGTAGTGAACGCCTCCCTGCACCACTTGCAAATCCTGCGCGCCCAGCGCGTCCAGCTCACTTTTTAACAGCTCTTCGAGCCCACGCGCCGTGCTGGCAAACAGAGAATTCATATCGTCACTTTTTAACTCTTGAGAAAATTGTCGCGCATTATAGCGAATCACAGACCTATGTCATAAAGTTAGCTTCTTTTGTCTTGCGCGTCGGGTTTCAAGGAGAACACCATGATCACGCTTTCCCGCTTATTTATTCATCCTGTGAAGTCGATGCGGGGGCTGGCACTGTCACACGCCCGGGTTTCTGGCAGCGGGCTGGCTTTTGATCGTCTGTTTATGGTGACGGAACCTGACGGCACCTTTATTACCGCCCGGCAGCATCCGGAGATGGTGCGCTTTACACCCGCTATTTTACCTGAGGGGCTGTTACTGGACGCGCCTGACGGCAGTCACATGCTTATCCGCTTCAGCGATTTCGGGGAGCAGGAACACCCGACCGAGGTCTGGGGCAATCGCTTCGGCGCACGCATCGCCCCGCCCGCCATTAATCAGTGGCTGAGCCAGTTCTTTCCCCGTGACGTCCAGCTGCGCTGGGTCGGACCTGAACCCCGTCGCCGGGTCAAAGCATTTGACCATGTCCCGCTGAGTTTTGCCGATGGCTATCCGTTTTTGCTGGTGAACACCGCCTCGCTGCATGACCTGCAACAGCGCTGCCCGGCCAGCGTACGTGCCGAACAGTTTCGTTCCAATCTGGTCGTGAGCGGTGCGGCTGCATGGGATGAAGACAGCTGGGCGGAGATCCGGATAGGTGAAGTCATCTTTGAAGTGCCGAAACCCTGCAGTCGCTGCGTGCTGACCACGGTCAGCCCCGAAACCGGACGCAAACATCCTGCCGGTCATCCGCTCGCCACTCTGCAGACGTTCCGCAGCGCCCAGGATGGCAGCGGGGATATCGATTTTGGCCTGAATCTGGTGGCCCGTAATCAGGGTGTGGTACGTGCCGGTGACGAAATGGTGATCCTGAAGCGCCATGCTCCGCGCCTCTACGGTGCCGGAGAGGTCATTGAGACGCTGAAACCGCAGCCGCAGACCCCTGATGCCGTGGCTATCACCTTTCAGGGACAGACCTTCCGCGGGGATAATCAGCAGGTGTTACTGGATCAGCTGGAGATGCAGGGATTTCGTATCCCCTACTCCTGTCGTGCGGGACTGTGCGGCAGCTGTAAGCTGAATCTGGTGTCGGGCGAAGTCAAAGCGCTGAAGAAAGGCGCCGTGCGTCAGGACGGAACGCTGCTGAGCTGCAGCTGTATTCCGGCAGGCGATGTCGAACTGAAGTAGTCAGACCGCGCGGGCATAGCGCGGCGCGACATCCTCATACCAGGGCTGCAGGCGGTCGTTCATCACCTTGATGGCATCGCCGAGCACCATATTTTTGCCGGCCAGCGTCAGTGCTGGCTGAGCCAGCAGGCAGAGCGCCGCGTTACTGCCGCTTTCAACCACCAGCAGACGCGCCTGCGTTCCCTCTTCTGCCAGCGTAACCTGCACCATCTCACCGGGCCGCGGCTGCATAGCCGGGGCATACGCGGTAAAGTGCCAGCTTTTCGGCATCAGCGGTTTCAGGAAGCGCGCGGCGACCAGGGCATTCAGCACCAGTTCAGCGCGATGGCTGCCACTGAGTTTGCACTGACGGCAGGTCTCTTCAAAGGTGTAATAGAGGGCGGCATCATCAACACAGAAACCCGACTCTGAGAACGCATCGGGCGTGAGCATTTTGCGGGAATAGCGGGAGCGAAAAAGCATACCGTCTGCCAGGTCGAGCATCATTCGGTCGTGGCTGTTGTCAAAATACCAACGCCAGTTATCGTCGGGTTTAATGTTCATCGTCTGCCCTGTCTTTTACCGCTGCGCCATACGTCACGCAGAATTCAGCGAAAATAGAATATAAGGAAAAGCTGAAAAATCGTGCAACAGGACAAAATATAAACGAGCCGAGGGGATAAATAAACCCCCCGGCGAAGCATTGTGAGAATTGTCTTAGAGATGTGTGACGATATCTTTAATTAATCCTGGCCCCTGATAAATAAAGCCTGAATAGATCTGAACCAGCGTGGCCCCTGCCGCAATCTTTTCACGCGCAGCGGTCAGAGAATCAATGCCGCCTGCGCCGATAATCGGCAGGCGTCCCTGCAGTTCCTGTGAGAGGCGCTGAATGACCGCCGTGCTGCGCGACTGGACAGGCCGTCCGCTTAAGCCACCGGCTTCCTCAGCATGCTTAAGACCCGTTACCAGGGAGCGATCGAGCGTGGTATTCGTCGCAATCACGCCATCAATCTGGTGACGTACTAAACTGTCCGCTACCTGAATTAACTCCTCTTCAGAGAGGTCCGGAGCAATTTTTACGGCCAGCGGAACATATTTGAGATGACGCTGTTCCAGCGCTTTTTGTTTCTGTTTAATGGCGGAAAGCAGATCATCCAGAGCCTCACCATATTGCAGTGAGCGCAGACCGGGAGTGTTAGGTGAGGAAATATTGATGGCGATATAACCGGCGTGGGCATACACCTTTTCCATGCAGATCAGGTAATCCTCTTTTCCCTGCTCAACCGGCGTATCTTTATTTTTGCCGATATTAATCCCCAGTACGCCGTTAAAACGCGCTTTTTTCACGTTTTCGACCAGGTGATCGACCCCCAGATTATTGAATCCCATGCGATTGATAATCCCGCCCGCTTCAACCAGTCGGAACATGCGCGGCTTATCATTGCCTGCCTGAGCGCGCGGCGTGACGGTGCCAACTTCAACAAACCCGAAGCCCATCGCCGCAAAGGCGTCAATGCACTCCGCGTTTTTATCCAGGCCCGCGGCCAGGCCAAGGGCATTTTTAAAGGTCAGTCCCATACAGGTGACCGGACGCGACGGCAGATTCTGGCGATAAAACCGTTCCAGCGGGGTGCCATTCATAAAGCGCAGTTGCTGAAAGGTGAGTTCGTGCGCGCGTTCGGGGTCGAGTTTAAACAGCGCCAGTCGGACGATAGGATAAAACATGCACTCTCCTGAAGGACGGAAGCAATCGTGAAAGTCGGTGCACGGGAAATTGTGCGCCAGAATGGTAAAGTGCTCTGGCGCAAAAGTAAATCGAAGGGCGGAAAGGCGGGAAGTTAAGTCACCTTGCTTTGATCTTACGCAGCGGAATCGTTTACGGGGCGATTTTCCACCTGAGAGGGAAAGAGATATTCCCGCAGGATACCGTGACGATGCATGATGCCAAAAATGCCGAGACAGACAAACGCTTCCGCGCCCACCATCGACCATGCCGCGCCGATTGCGCCAAACTTCCAGGCCAGGAAACAGCAGAGCGGTACGTTAATCACCCCCGCCGCCATCATGACCCACATACGCTGGCGCGCCAGGCCGTGTGGGATCAGGATCTGTAATCCGGCCGGATAGGCGATGTTGCCAAACAGGAAGCAGAGTACAAAGACGCGCAGCACATCCGCCGACGGAATAAAGTCTTTACCCAGTAAAATCGAGACGACAAGGTCAGCAAAAAACCAGGTAAAGATGACAATCGACAGACTCAGAGAGAATGAGAGCAGCAGACTTTTGCGTGTTGCGGCAATCGCGGCGCGTTTATCCCGGCCGAACAGGTGGCTGACGCGCGGAAAGAAGGCGCTCCCGATCTGCTCCGGCACGGAGTTTGCCGCTTTACGCAGGCGATCGGCACCGTTATAGATCCCCACCATATAGGTAGAGGTAAAGGTCGCCAGGATCACCACGTTGACGCTGTTAAACAGGTTGGCCCCGGCAATGGCAATAAAGACATCCATGCTGTCGGTGATGCGCTGTTTAATTTCACGCGGTTCAAAGCGGTAATGGCCAATGACTTTCATCTCCAGCACAAACTTCAGCGTTATCGCCGCACTGATCATGGAGACGACGCCAGGGATCAGCGCAGCCAGCCAGGTGTCCTGCGGAGATTTCACCAGCAAAAAGGTCAGCGGAATGGCGCAGAAGTTTCCGAAGGTGGCAATAACTGCGGTTTTGCCCAGCTTCTCAAAGCCCTGCATGAGCCAGCCAAAGGAAAACAGCGAGCCAACCAGCGTCGTGCAGTTCGCCAGCACAATAAAGAACAGTGAGTGCCAGGCGGGATTAAACCAGGTGGCGGTGAGCAGCGTGCCACTGGTCAGCAGCAGCAGCATCAGCTTGGCGTTGAAGGTGGACCAGAAGAGCTGACTGACACGCTCCTTGTCGTCACGATGGTGAGCAATATCTTTGGTGGTAAAGACATTGAATCCCCAGTCGGAGATGGTGCTGCAATAGAGCACGCAGGCGATCGCCAGCGCCAGCGTACCCATCTGTTCTACCCCCAGAACACGGGCCAGATAGGGCAGCGTAGCCAGCGGAAACAGAAACGACGCGCCGCGATACGCCAGCAGTGAAAAAATATTAATAATCAGACTTTTATCGAGTACTTTTGCCATGACGCAACAACCTTATACACATTGCATGTCTCACCTTCTCATTTCGCTAAGGCATAAACAATATCGCTTCAAATTTTTCAGAATCCGGCTGCTTTTGCAGGATCAGGCGGCACGACTGAGCTCTTTTTTAACTTTGTAATGCTGTAACGCAATAAAGAGTTCAGGGCGATTGAACAGTAGCCACTCCTTGACGTTTTCTGTTTTGACATTACGGCCCAGGAAGCGGATGGCATTCAGGACATATTCCGGCACGGGGGTGCCATTATAGAGTGACAGGTAGATCATCAGGCGAAACGAATGAACTAAATAGGCTTTCTCCAGCGAACTGCGCCAGGCGGATTTCGTGATCGAGCTGTTTAACGTACTGTAGGCGTGCATAAAAGCGTTATAACGCTGGTAGAAAAACTCATTACTTTTGGTACTGTTGGTCAGCGAGCCATTACGGATACGCTGTTTATAATAAACCTGACGGCTGACCCAGGCCTGCTGACTTTTTACAAACACGGAGAGCGTGAAGTTGTGATCTTCATGAACGCGTCCAACAAAGCGTAATTTATGCTGCTCGACAATTCGCTTACTGACGATATAACTCCAGGCCGCCGAGGTATATCTGCCGTTTCGCAGCAGATGCAAAAAGACCTCCTGCGATTTCTGCTGGCCAAAAATTTCGTGTCTGACTTTAGGTGAGGTGACATCAATCTGCCCATCCCGAAAAACGCAGGAGTTGAAACAGAACAGGTCGGTTTCCGGGTGCTGTTCCGCGACCGTCGCAAGTTCCGCCACCAGCCCATCAACCACGACATCATCCGGGTCGCAGAAAAAGAGGAACTGGCCTCTGGCCTGCTCAATGCCCACATCGCGAGCACGACCGGCGCCGCCGTTTTCCGTAGTAATTATTTTCACCTGAGAAAGATGCGCATAATTCTGTTCAAGTAAGGCCAGCGTTCCGTCGGTGGAGCCATCATTCACAATGAGAATTTCATTGGGAGATTTAACCTGGCGCAATAAGGAATCAACGCACTCGACAATATATTTCTCAACGTTGTAGGTTGGAATAATTACGGATAACAGGATGTCAGACATAGGTAATTCTCAGCTGTTAAAAATAACAAAACGATTCACCTGCCTGATGCAGGTCCTGACCAGAGGCGAAGCGATGAAAAGAGTGAGAGGCTGATATTCTGTTTCTTTGATTCAGCCCGATTATCTTAAACCGGCTTCGTAAAAAAAGACCAGTCGTAAAAAATATCTTAACGTTTCACAGGACTATCACTGTTAAAAGACGTGCATCAATATCCTGCTGCAATGTTAAAACCGTTGAGGATTGATTTAAAAATAGGTGATAAAGCAGACGTAACCAGATTCAGGAATCTGTAAGCGAACGTCTGAATCCGTGAAAAACGTCACCATTGCTTCATTTTTATTACACTCTGCCTTATGGCATAAATCCTAATAACAGACGAAGGAAGCTCACCACCAGTCAGTTTCCGTGCTGCTTCTGACCCGGCCGCTGCGCTTAATGAAGTTGTTGGCCACAATCAGAATGTTCAGGCAATCAGACGAGAGCGATTTTTTTCGGGCATTCCGCCTGTTTTCGCAATCTTGTATCACCCTCCTTAATGAATCGTTTCTCTGTTTGCCCTGAAATTAAGAATATTCGGAATGTCCCCGGATGCGCCCCGGTTTCTGCCGCTTCTATTTGCAGTTTTTACGCTTACTTTGCCGGATAAATCATTTAAGCCCACTGCCCTGCTCTGACAGTATGAAGGCATAAGTTCTCAACATTTGATAATCAATAACTTTTAGTTATAAGGAGTGATGATGCGAGTTATTACGCTGGCAGGCAGCCCACGGTTCCCCTCCCGCTCAACTTCCCTGCTGACGCTGTGTCAGCACAAGCTGGAGGCGCGTGGCGTTGAAGTCATTCCCTGGAATATTCACAACTTTCAGCCTGACGATCTGATCAATGCGCGCTTTGATGCGCCTGCCCTGCTGGCATTACGCGAGGACCTGGCCTCAGCGGATGGGCTGATTGTGGCGACCCCGATCTATAAAGCCTCATTTTCGGGGGCGCTGAAGACCCTGCTTGACCTGCTGCCGGAACGCGCGCTGGAACATAAAGTGGTGCTGCCACTGGCCAGCGGCGGCAGTGCCGGTCATATGCTGGCGCTCGACTACGCCCTGAAGCCGGTTCTCAATGCCCTGAAGGCGCAGGAGATTCTGCACGGCGTTTATGCCGAGGATCATCAGGTGGTTCATTATGACCGGCAGCCTGAATTGCAGGCCTCTCTGGCAGAGCGTCTGGATGAAGCGGTTTCCGCCTTCTGGCTGGCGCTGACCCGTCACCACCACCCCGTTGCGCAAGCGGTTTAAGGAAAGAGCAATGAAGCAGAGATTAGGAAAGTGGCTGGTTGCGGGACTTCTGCTGGCGGGCCTTCAGGTTCAGGCCGCCGAATCCGACCCGGCTGAAATTCGTATCGGTTATCAGAAAGGCTCAGTCAGCATGGTGCTGGCAAAGTCGCATCAGTTACTGGAGAAGCGTTTTCCCCATACGCATATTAAGTGGGTCGAGTTCCCGGCGGGCCCTCAGATGCTGGAAGCGCTGAATGTGAACAGCATCGATCTCGGCAGCACCGGCGACCTTCCGCCGCTGTTTGCGCAGGCCGCGGGCGCTGATCTGCTCTACGTAGGTTCTGAGCCGCCGAAACCGAAATCAGAAGTGATTCTGGTGCCGAAAAACAGCCCCCTGAAACAGGTGGCGGATCTGAAAGGGAAAAAAGTCGCCTTCCAGAAAGGCTCCAGCTCGCACAATCTGCTGCTGCGCGCGCTGCAGCAGGCGGGACTCTCCTTTAACGATATTACGCCGGTCTATCTGACGCCCGCCGATGCCCGCGCCGCTTTCCAGCAGGGCAACGTTGATGCCTGGGCTATCTGGGACCCCTACTACTCCTCCGTGCTCCAGCAGGGTAACTCGCGCCTGCTGATCGATGGCAGCTCGCTCAACCTGACCGGCTCGTTCTATTTAGCGACCCGCAGCTATGCCGAAGCCCATGGCGCCTTTATTCAGCAGGTGCTCGACACGTTCAGTGCGGCCGATGCGCTCACCATCAGCCAGCGGCAGCAGAGTACCACCCTGCTGGCTCAGGCGATGGGCCTGCCCGAACCGGTTATCGCCAGCTATCTGGATCACCGGCCGCCGACCCGCATTTCACCGGTCAGTGCCGAAACGGCCGCCGCGCAGCAGCGCACCGCCGATCTCTTTTATGCCAATCATCTGTTGCCAGTCAAAGTGACGATTCAGGATCGTCTCTGGCATCCCCACACCGTCACGCAATAAGGAGCAACAATGAGCGTATCTGTTTTCTGGTTCCTGCCAACCCATGGCGACGGACACTATCTTGGCACGGCCGAAGGGGCGCGACCGGTTGATCACGCCTATCTGCAGCAGGTGGCGCAGGCCGCTGACCGTCTTGGCTTTGGCGGCGTCCTTATCCCGACCGGCCGCTCCTGTGAAGATGCCTGGCTGGTGGCCGCCTCGCTGATTCCGGTCACTCAGCGTCTGCGGTTTCTGGTGGCGCTGCGGCCGGGTGTGATTTCACCGACGCAGGCCGCCCGTCAGGCCGCCACCCTGGATCGCCTCTCTAACGGGCGGGCGCTGTTCAACCTGGTGACCGGCGGCGATCCGGAAGAGCTGGCGGGCGACGGGGTGTTCCTCGATCACCGCGAGCGTTACGCGGAGTCCGCCGAGTTTACCCGCGTCTGGCGTCGGGTCCTTGAGGGGGAAACCGTCGACTATGAAGGCAGGCATGTGCACGTTCGCGGGGCGCGGCTGATGTTTAAACCGGTCCAGCAGCCTCGTCCGCCGCTCTGGTTTGGCGGCTCCTCAGAACCGGCGCAGGAGCTGGCCGCGGAGCAGGTTGATGTCTACCTCACCTGGGGCGAGCCGCCTGCGCAGGTCAAAGAGAAGATTGAGCAGGTGCGCGCGAAAGCGGCCGCTCAGGGCCGGACCGTGCGGTTTGGTATTCGTCTGCATGTGATTGTGCGAGAAACTAATGAAGAGGCCTGGCAGGCGGCTGACCGGCTGATTGCCAATGTGGATGACGCCACCATCGCAAAAGCGCAGGCGGCATTCCAGCGCGCCGATTCTGTCGGACAGCGTCGCATGGCCGCGCTCCACGGGGGTCGCCGCGACAAGCTCGAAATCAGCCCGAACCTCTGGGCAGGTGTCGGTCTGGTGCGCAGCGGTGCCGGAACCGCGCTGGTGGGTGATGGCCCGACCGTTGCCGCCCGGATCAAAGAGTATGAAGCGCTGGGTATCGAGACCTTTATTCTGTCAGGCTACCCACATCTGGAAGAGGCTTATCGCGTCGGGGAACTCCTGTTCCCGCATCTCGACCTGCAGGTGCCGCTGGTCCCTCAGCCTCGCGTTGTTCAGGCGCACGGTGAAGCGGTAGCCAACGATTTTACCCCTGAGAAAAAAGTCGCCCGGGGCTGAGGAGAGCAGAATGGCCAGAACCCGAAAACGTCTTGCCGATACGCTGGTGCCGTGGCTGCTGCCTCTCCTGCTGATCGTGGTGTGGCAGATTGCCTCACAAACCGGCTGGTTATCAACCCGCATTCTGCCCGCGCCGGAGAAAATCGTGACCACCTTCTGGCGGCTGACGGTTAGCGGCGAACTGTGGCAGCACCTGGCGATCAGCAGCTGGCGGGCGCTGGTCGGTTTCGCTATCGGCGGCTCCATCGGTCTGATACTTGGACTGATTACCGGCACCTCAAAAACCGGTGAGCGTCTGCTCGATACCTCGGTTCAGATGCTGCGCAACGTGCCGCATCTGGCCCTGATCCCGCTGGTGATCCTCTGGTTCGGTATTGATGAGTCGGCCAAGATTTTCCTGGTGGCGCTGGGCACGCTCTTCCCTATCTACCTCAACACCTATCACGGCATCCGCAATATTGACCGCGGGCTGATTGAGATGGCCCGCAGCTACGGCCTCTCCGGCTGGAGTCTGTTTATCCAGGTGATCCTGCCCGGCGCGCTGCCGAATATCATGGTCGGCGTGCGTTTCGCCCTCGGCCTGATGTGGCTGACGCTGATCGTCGCGGAGACCATTTCCGCCAACGCCGGCATCGGCTATCTGGCGATGAATGCGCGGGAATTTCTGCAGACGGATGTGGTGGTGGTCGCCATCATTCTCTACGCCCTGCTCGGTAAGCTGGCGGATGTCGCCGCGCTGCTGCTGGAGCGTGTCTGGCTGCGCTGGCATCCCGCTTATCAATTAAAGGAGGAGAACGCATGAGTCCGATTCTCTCACCGGCACGCCTCAACACCGGCACCCCGGTTGGCGTCAACGGCGTCAGCAAACAGTATGGCAACCGCACCATTCTCAATAAAATTGACCTGCATATCCCTTCCGGTCAGTTTGTGGCGGTCGTGGGCCGCAGCGGCTGTGGCAAAAGTACCCTGCTGCGCCTGCTGGCCGGGCTGGAGCACTGCTCCAGCGGTGAGCTGCTGGCGGGCAATGCACCGTTGCAGTCGGCGCGCGACGATACCCGTCTGATGTTCCAGGATGCGCGACTGCTGCCGTGGAAAAAAGTGATCGATAACGTCGGCCTGGGGCTGCGCGGACGCGAATGGCGCAGCGCGGCGCGGGATGCCCTGGCGGCAGTCGGACTTGCCGATCGGGCTGATGAGTGGCCTGCCGCGCTGTCGGGAGGCCAGAAACAGCGGGTTGCGCTGGCCCGGGCGCTGATCCATCGTCCCGGTCTGTTGCTGCTGGATGAGCCACTGGGGGCGCTGGATGCCCTGACCCGCATCGAAATGCAGGGACTGATTGAGTCGCTGTGGCAGCAGCATCACTTTACCGTGCTGCTGGTCACGCACGATGTCAGTGAGGCGGTTGTGATGGCGGATCGGGTGCTGTTGATTGAGGAGGGAGAGATCGGGCTGGATCTTCAGGTCGATTTGCCCAGGCCGCGACGCCGGGGATCGGCACGACTTGCCGAGCTGGAAGCGGAGGTGCTGGATCGGGTGATGCAGCGCACAGAACGCACTCCACCGGTGCGACTGGCGCAGCAGCGCTAAAAAAAGGCGGAGGCCGTCTCAGACGCTCCGCCTTTTTATTATCAGGCGTTCAGCGCCCGGGTGATTTTCTCGTAGAGATCGCCAGAGAGTTTATCCAGCGTCAGCAGTTCTTCCAGCGCCTCGCGCATCATCTCCTGACGCGTTTCGTCATAGCGTTTCAGGCGAATCAGCGGCTCCACCATCCGTGCCGCCACCTGCGGATTACGGGTGTTGAGGTCAGTCAGCATCTCGACCAGGAACTTATAGCCGCTGCCATCTTTTGCATGGAAAGCAGCAGGGTTCGCGGAGGCAAAGGCACCCACCAGCGAGCGAACACGGTTCGGGTTACTCATCGTGAAGGAGCGATGCGTCAGAAGCTGACGCACGTTGCGCATCACGTTGGCAGCCGGGCTGGTCGCCTGCAGCACAAACCATTTGTCCATGACCAGACCATCCTGATGCCAGCGCTCATCATACGCCGCCAGCAGCGCATCGCGGCACGGCAGCTGCGCCGCCACAGCGGCAGAAAGAGCGGCCAGCGCATCAGTCATGTTGGTCGCCTGCTGATACTGCGCCTGCACCAGTTTGTCCGCCAGCTGCGCATCGCTGAAGGCGAGATAGGTCAGGCAGATATTTTTCAGGCTGCGCTGACCAATCGCCTCATGCTCCACCCGGTACTCGGGCTGCTGATTGGCGTTGTAAATCGCAAAGAATTCATCGGCCAGTTCGCGCGCCAGCGTACGCTGCAGCGCATCCCGCACCAGTGAGATGGCCTGCGGATCGATAACGTCAAACAGCTCGGCAATCTCATTTTCTGACGGCAGCGTCATGATCAGCGCGGTCAGGGCCGGGTCGCAGTCGGTATCAAGCAGCACTGCGCGGAATGCGTCGGCGACGTGAAGCGGCAGCGACAGATGCTGACCCTGCTGATAGCGGGCGACATTGAGGCGGATATAGGTAGCCAGCAGGCTCTGAGCCGCATCCCAGCGGGAAAAGTCGTTGCGGGCATGGCGCATCAGGAAGGTAAGCTGCGCGTCACTCCACTTATAGTCGAGCTTCACCGGCGCAGAGAATTCACGCAGCAGCGACGGCACCGGCTGGAAGTAGACGTTGTCGAAAATAAAGGTCTGGAACTCCTCGGTAACATTCAGCACATGATGCACCGGCTGACCATTATGCTGCAGCGGGATCACCTTGCCTTCGCCATCATAGAGTTCGATATCCAGCGGAATGTGTAGCGGCAGCTTCTCTTTCTGGTCGGCGGTGGCTGGCGTGTGCTGGGTAACATGCAGAGTGTACTGTTCCAGCTCCGGATTATAGTCGTCACGGACCGTCAGGACCGGTGTACCCGACTGGCTGTACCAGCGGCGGAACTGCGACAGGTCGACGTTTGAAGCATCTTCCATCGCCTGAACAAAATCATCACAGGTTGCCGCGCTGCCGTCGTGGCGCTCAAAATAGAGCTGCATGCCTTTCTGGAAATTCTCCTCACCCAGCAGCGTGTGCATCATGCGGATCACTTCCGATCCCTTTTCATACACGGTCAGGGTGTAGAAGTTGTTCATTTCGATCACCTGATCCGGGCGGATCGGGTGCGCCATCGGGCTGGCATCTTCGGCGAACTGTGCACCACGAACGATGCGCACATTATCGATGCGGTTCACCGCGCGCGAGCCCAGATCGGAGCTGAACTCCTGATCGCGGAAGACCGTCAGCCCCTCTTTCAGGCTGAGCTGGAACCAGTCGCGGCAGGTCACACGGTTACCGGTCCAGTTATGGAAATATTCATGACCGATTACGGCTTCAATACCAAGATAATCTTTGTCGGTCGCGGTTTCAGCTTTGGCCAGCACATATTTGGCGTTAAAGACGTTGAGGCCTTTGTTTTCCATCGCCCCCATATTAAAGAAGTCCACTGCCACGATCATAAAGATGTCGAGGTCATACTCCAGACCGAAACGCTCCTCATCCCACTTCATGCTGTTTTTCAGCGAGGTCATCGCCCAGTCAGCGCGGTCGAGATTGCCGCGGTCGACGAAGATCTCCAGCGCCACATCACGGCCTGAGCGGGTGGTAAAGCTGTCGCGCAGCACGTCGAAGTCGCCCGCCACCAGCGCAAAGAGATAGCAGGGTTTCGGGAACGGGTCCTGCCACTTCACCCAGTTGCGCCCCTGATCGTCCTGGCCGCCGTCGATCCGGTTACCGTTGGAGAGCAGGTAGGGATAGCGATTGCCATCGGCATAAATGGTGGTAGTAAAACGCGCCAGCACATCCGGGCGATCGAGATACCAGGTAATATGACGGAAGCCTTCAGCTTCGCACTGCGTGCAGAGCGCCTCACCCGATTTGTACAGTCCTTCCAGCGCGGTGTTCTGATCCGGATGAATATCGTTGATGATTTTCAGGGTGAAGCTTTCCGGCAGTTGACTGATGACCAGCGCCCCCTCTTCTTCACGGAACGCCGTCCAGGGCTGCCCGTCGATTTCCAGCGCAATCAGCGTTAACGCCTCTCCGTCCAGGCGCAGCTCAGCCTGGCTGTCGCCCAGCCGTTTGACCTGGCTGATGGCCGTTACGCGGGTGGTCGACGCATCCAGTTCAAAGGTTAAATCGATGTCGGTGATGGTGTAATCAGGCGCACGGTAATCGTGGCGATACTTGATTTGGGGCTGTTGCGTCATATTCCGTCTCGCGTTGTTATAAGTTTACCGGCAAAGTCTAAGCTTGTTACAACAAGCTTGCCACGCACAATGCAGCTAAAGGGTGAAATGTCTACAGTTTGTTAACAAAGGCACAGATTGGCCTCGACCCGCCGGACTGAAATATGCTGTGATCGGCGTCAGATAGTGAATTATACTTTTGCGTCTTTATGACTGTGTACAACACCGGGCTCTGCGCCACCGAACAGGATGCTGAAACGCGCCATGACAGGACATGCTTCCCCGATACTGACCTCGCTGCTGGATACGGACGCCTATAAGCTCCATATGCAGCAGGCCGTTTTCCACCGCTACCACGACGTAACGGTGACGGCGGAGTTTCGCTGCCGCGGCGACGAACTGCTGGGTCTCTACGCTGACGAAATTCGTGACGCGATAACCGCAATGCAAAATCTGGCGCTGACTGAAGATGAAGCGACCTGGTTGTCTCATCTTCCCTTCTTTCGCGAAGATTACCTGAGCTGGCTTCGCCAGTTCCGCTACAAACCGGAGCAGGTTGAGGTGCGCAATCACCACGGCAAGCTGGATCTCCGTATTCAGGGGCCGTGGCGTGAAGTAATACTGTGGGAGGTGCCGCTGCTGGCGCTGATCAGCGAGATTGTGCATCGTCATCGCACACCGCAGGTCACCACTCAGCAGGCGATTGACCACCTGCATCATAAGCTCAGCGACTTTAACGCGCAGGTGGCCGACCTCGACATGTCACGCTTCCGCCTGATGGATTTCGGCACCCGCCGTCGCTATTCACAGGATGTGCAGCAGTCGATTGTCGCAACGCTGAAACAGGATTTCCCCTGGCTGATTGGTACCAGTAACTATGACCTGGCGCGCCGCCTGTCACTCACGCCAGTGGGCACCCAGGCGCACGAGTGGTTTCAGGCGTTCCAGCAGATCAGTCCCGTTCTGGCAAACAGCCAGCGGGCAGCACTGCAGGCGTGGCTGGATGAGTATGACGACCAGCTGGGTATTGCGCTGACCGACTGTATCGCCATGGATGCGTTCCTGCGCGACTTTGGCCCGGTGTTCGCCCGCCGTTATCAGGGTCTGCGCCACGATTCCGGCGATCCGGTTGAATGGGGTGAGAAAGCACTCGCCCACTATCAGAAGCTGGGTATCGATCCCTTAAGCAAAAATCTGGTCTTTTCTGACAATCTGAATCTCGATAAAGCGCTGGCGCTTTACCGCCATTTTGGTCAGCGAACGAATGTGGTTTTCGGTATCGGCACCCGCCTGACCTGCGATATTCCGGGCGTCACGCCACTGAATATCGTCATTAAACTGGTGCAGTGCAACGGTAAACCGGTGGCAAAACTCTCCGACAGCCCGGGTAAAACGATTTGTCAGGACAAAGCCTTTGTCAGAGCGCTGCGTAAAGCCTTTGACCTGCCGCTGGTGAAAAAAGCGAGTTAAATCCCCTCTTATCGGGGCGTCAATACGCCCCGCCTCTGCTGTAATAAATCTGTTTTCAGCCTGAATTTTGCTTGTTTCCTG
This sequence comes from Pantoea sp. M_10, assembly GCF_008631515.1. Lineage (NCBI taxonomy): Bacteria > Pseudomonadati > Pseudomonadota > Gammaproteobacteria > Enterobacterales > Erwiniaceae > Pantoea > Pantoea sp. M_10. Next base: position 883,582 of record NZ_VWUL01000001.1, read on the forward strand.
AAGACTCGCAAGTAACATAGCAAAACCCCGGATGGGGCAACTTTTTTTACTCACTTCTTCTATATAGAGAGATATTTATGAGCGTAGTGCCTGTAGCGGACGTACTGCACGGTCGCGTCGCGGTTGACAGTGAAGTCACCGTACGTGGTTGGGTGCGTACCCGAAGAGATTCCAAAGCCGGTCTTTCCTTCATCGCCGTGTATGACGGCTCCTGCTTTAATCCCGTTCAGGCTGTCGTCAATAATTCTCTGAATAATTATCAGGATGAAGTGCTGCGTCTGACCACGGGCTGTTCGGTTATCGTCACCGGTAAAGTGGTGGCTTCGCCGGGTCAGGGCCAGGCGTTTGAGATCCAGGCGACCCATCTGGAAGTGGTGGGCTGGGTGGAAGATCCGGACAGCTACCCGATGGCGGCTAAGCGCCACAGCATTGAGTATCTGCGTGAAGTGGCTCACCTGCGTCCGCGCACCAACCTGATTGGCGCGGTTGCCCGCGTCCGCCATACTCTGGCGCAGGCGCTGCACCGTTTCTTCCATGAAAATGGCTATTTCTGGGTCTCCACCCCGCTGATCACCGCGTCAGACACCGAAGGCGCAGGCGAGATGTTCCGCGTTTCGACGCTGGATCTGGAAAACCTGCCGCGTGACGATCAGGGCAAAGTCGATTTCGCTGAAGATTTCTTTGGCAAAGAGGCATTCCTGACCGTATCAGGTCAGCTGAACGGTGAAACCTATGCCAGCGCCCTGTCGAAGATTTACACCTTTGGTCCGACCTTCCGCGCCGAAAACTCTAACACCAGCCGTCACCTGGCGGAATTCTGGATGCTGGAGCCGGAAATTGCGTTTGCTTCGCTGGATGATGCCGCAGCACTGGCCGAAGCCATGCTGAAATATGTGTTTAACGCGGTGCTGGAAGAGCGCGCTGACGACATGGCCTTCTTTGCTGAGCGTGTCGATAAAGAGGCTGTTGAACGCCTGCAGCGTTTCATCACTACCGATTTTGCTCAGGTCGACTACACCGATGCGATTGAGATCCTGAAGAACTGCGGTCAGACCTTCGAGAATCCGGTGTCCTGGGGTATCGACCTTTCCTCTGAACACGAGCGTTATCTGGCAGAGAAACACTTCAAAGCGCCAGTGGTTGTGAAAAACTACCCGAAAGATATTAAGGCGTTCTATATGCGCCTGAACGAGGATGGCAAAACCGTGGCGGCGATGGACGTTCTGGCGCCGGGCATTGGTGAGATCATCGGCGGTTCACAGCGTGAAGAGCGTCTGGATGTGCTGGATGCGCGTCTGGAAGAGATGGGGCTGAATAAAGAGGATTACTGGTGGTATCGTGACCTGCGTCGCTATGGCACCGTTCCGCATTCTGGCTTTGGTCTGGGCTTTGAACGTTTAATCGCCTATGTTACCGGCGTACAAAATGTCAGGGACGTTATCCCCTTCCCACGCACCCCACGTAATGCGAGTTTCTGACATTCGGCATTAAATATAAGAAAATCATATATATAAAGAGGTCGGCACTGCCGGCCTTTTTTTATTTTTGTAAATTTTGAGTTCTCTCACAAAGTTCCGTCTTTTTTACACTTTGTAATACATATTTTCCTTTAGAAACCAGATTACGAGTTTAGTAGCATTTTCGCGCTAGAATTACGGCGGGGGGGATGGAAAGATGCGTGCAGACACAGGAAGACACCAAACTTCGTTGAGGGTTCTGTAAAGATTTCCTTACGGCAGTGGCAGGTGTACAAATAACTCCAATGAGGGTAATGAATAATGATGAAGCGCAATATTCTGGCAGTGGTTATCCCTGCTCTGTTAGCCGCCGGCGCAGCCAATGCTGCAGAAATCTATAACAAAGACGGCAACAAACTGGACCTGTACGGTAAAGCTGTTGGTCTGCATTACTTCTCTGATGACGATAGCAACAACGGCGACAATTCTTATGTTCGCTTTGGCTTTAAGGGTGAAACTCAGATTAATGACCAGCTGACCGGTTACGGCCAGTGGGAATACAACATTCAGGCGAACAACTCTGAAGGTTCAGACGCACAGGACGGCAACAAGACCCGTCTGGGCTTTGCCGGTCTGAAATTCGGTGACGCGGGCTCAATCGACTACGGCCGTAACTACGGTGTGGTTTACGATGCAATCGGCTGGACCGATATGCTGCCAGAGTTCGGTGGCGACTCCGGATACTCAGATAACTTCATGAACGGTCGTAGCACCGGTCTGCTGACCTACCGCAATACCAACTTCTTTGGCCTGGTAGATGGCTGGGACTTTGCTGCTCAGTATCAGGGTAAAAATGATCGTGCTGACATTCGTCGTGCTAATGGTGATGGCTATGGTGTGTCAACAACCTACGTTTCACCTATCGGTGTAGGCTTCGCAGCAGCTTATAGCAGCAGCGACCGTACCAATGCACAGGCAGCGGGCACTGTTCGTAATACTGACACTGATACCAACGTAGCTACTGGTATTGGCGAAGGTAAGCGTGCTGAAAACTGGGCAACTGCTCTGAAATATGATGCTAACAATGTTTACTTAGCTGCAATGTATGGTGAGACCCGCAACTCTACACCTATCAACTCAGGTGACTTTACAGCGTTCGCAAATAAAGCTCAGAACATTGAGCTGGTAGCACAGTATCAGTTCGACTTCGGTCTGCGTCCATCCCTCGCCTACGTTCAGTCTAAAGGCAAGGACATCGAAGGCGTGGGCGATGCTGACCTGGTTAAATACATCGATGTTGGCGCGACTTACTACTTCAACAAAAACATGTCTACCTATGTTGATTACAAAATCAACCAGCTGGATGACAACAACCCACTCGGTATCAATACAGACGACGTGGTGGGTGTAGGCCTGGTTTACCAGTTCTAATCCTGCTTTCAACATGTTGAAAAACGGGGCCACGGCCCCGTTTTTTTATGGCTGTTAATTACAACCTCTGCGCTGCTTAACTCCCTCCCGCCCCACGTTAACGTCTTTATCTCCCCGTCGCGCAATCCGCACCGCAAAATAGAGCATTTTGATTCGCAAACGGTTGGCATTTGCCTGGCCGGACGTTAACCTGAGAGCCCTCTTGCAAACGTTCACGCTAATGGACCTGACACATGTTTGAATCGATCTCTGCTGCACCCGCCGATCCTATCCTCGGGCTCGCCGATCTGTTTCGTGCTGATGACCGCCCTGAAAAAATCAATCTGGGTATCGGCGTCTATAAAGACGAAACCGGCAAGACTCCGGTGCTGACCAGTGTTAAAAAGGCTGAGCAGTATCTGCTGGAAAACGAAACCACCAAAAACTATCTCAGCATTGATGGTCTGGCGGATTTCGCGCGCTGCACGCAGGCCCTGCTGTTCGGCAATGACAGCCCACTGATTAGCGCGCGCCGTGCACGTACGGCACAGACGCCAGGTGGCACAGGCGCGCTGCGCATTGCGGCAGATTTTCTGGCCACGCAGACGGCGGTAAAACGGGTCTGGATCAGCAATCCCAGCTGGCCGAATCATAAAAATGTGTTCAATGCTGCCGGTCTTGAGGTGTGTGAATATCACTATTATGACGCAGCAAACCATACGCTTGATTTTGAGGGAATGCTGGCGTCGCTGAGTCAGGTTCAGCCTGGCGATGTGGTGCTTTTCCACGGCTGCTGCCATAACCCGACCGGTATCGATCCGACAGCGGAGCAGTGGCAGAAGCTGGCAGAGATCTCACAGGCAAATGGCTGGCTACCGCTGTTCGACTTCGCTTACCAGGGCTTTGCCCGTGGTCTGGACGAAGATGCCGAAGGCCTGCGTATTTTCGCCGCGTCACATCAGGAGCTGATCGTCGCCAGCTCATACTCGAAGAATTTTGGTCTCTACAATGAGCGCGTGGGGGCCATCACGCTGGTAGCGGCCGACGCCGGCGTAGCAGAAACCGCATTCAGTCAGGTGAAATACACCATTCGTGCCAACTACTCCAATCCCCCGGCGCATGGTGCGGCCGTCGTCGCGACGATTCTGAGTAACGACGCGCTGCGGACCATCTGGGAGCAGGAGCTGTCGGACATGCGTCAGCGCATTCAGCGTATGCGTCAGCTGTTTGTTAACACGCTGGCAGAGAAAGGTGCGCAGCGTGACTTCAGCTTTATCATTAAGCAAAACGGCATGTTCTCATTCAGCGGCTTAACCAAAGAGCAGGTTATTCGCCTGCGTGAAGAGTTCGCTGTGTATGCCGTTAACTCTGGCCGCGTGAATGTGGCGGGCATGACGCCGGACAACATGTCGGCGCTGTGCGAAGCGATTGTCGCGGTGCTCTGAGGCAGGCGATAAACAAAAATGGGCCTGAGGGCCCATTTTTTATGGCAGCAAAAGGTCTGATTTACTGCAGGAAAGGATTGCTGATGCGTTCCTGTCCCAGTGTGGAGATCGGGCCGTGACCGGGCAGAAAAGTCACATCATCGCCTAGCGGCAGTAATTTAGTGTGAATCGCCTTAATTAACTGCTGATGATCGCCCTGCGGGAAGTCTGTTCGTCCCACGCCGCCATTAAAAATCACATCACCTGAAATCAGCAGCTTTCCGGGACGGTCAAAGAAAACCACATGACCAGGTGAATGGCCCGGGCAGTGCAGGACCTCCAGCGTAGTCAGCCCGACCTGCACACTCTCCCCCTCCTCCAGCCAGCGATCCGGCGTGAAAGGGGCGCACTCTTCCAGTCCGAACATCCGGCTCTGCGTGGGCAGCGCCTCCAGCCAGAAAGCATCCCGCTTTTGTGGCCCGACAATAGGGATCTGATAGTAAGCCGCCAGTTCGACCGCGGCTCCGACGTGATCGAGATGCACATGGGTCAGCAGAATCTGAGCGGGTCTGAGTCTGAGCTGTTCCAGCGTTTGTTTGATCAGATCGGCATCGCCGCCTGGATCGACCAGAGCCGCTTCACGGGTGGTGTCGCACCAGATAACGGAACAGTTCTGGGCAAAGGCTGTAACAGGAATAATGTGGTAGTTCATAACGCTCCATGACCGGCTCACGCAGCGTCGCCGGTGTCGTTACCAGTGCCTGATCGGACCGGTATCAATATGTACAAAGTTACTGCGGGGATAATATCCTACACCACCCGCACGCAGAGATAACGCCGCTTTACGTACATTGGCTAATGAAACCCCTTCAATATGGAAATCCATCGCCTGGCCTTTGGTGTGATAGCTATGCTTCGCGACTCCCGGACCGCTCTCACGTAACATATTGTTGGTCGCCAGTGAACGGTAGCCCGAGACCAGCTGGACAGGTTTGCGCGTACCGAGCAGTGCCTGCAGGCGGAAAATCTGATCGAAGAGGTGCGGATCAATGCTTTTCACTTTATTGGCGCGGTAGTCACGGAAAAAGTGATTTAATCGTGTCAACTCATCCTTGTCGTAACTCTTACCATTAAAAAATTCAGTTTTAAGGGTTTCACCGGTGTGAAGATTGTTAAGCATCAATACACGCGGGCGAGATGTTGAAAGCGAAGCCCTTGCAGAAGCGGGCAATAATGCCAGTCCAGCGGCGGCACTACCGCAAAGCAGCAGGTTGCGACGAAAAGAATCAATAGTAGACATGTAGCGGTTTACCTGAGAGTGAAGCCATAGAAATGTGCAAAAAGCGCACAGGCCGAACCATAACTTTCTCTCAGGTAAGCGTCAACCCATCTGGGGCGTGTTTGAGAGGCGATTCCCGAAGGAATCGCCCTCAGAGGATATTTCTTACGGTGCCAGGTGCGCCGCTAACGATTTAAAATCAATCACTAGAGCAATAACTGTTTGGCCCGGCTCAGTGCCTGACTGCCCGAACGGGCGGTGTCATCATAATTGTAAATATCTGTTCGGAACTGCGGCTTGCCATCATCAGCAACCCAGGCCGTAAGGTAATAGAGATTGACCGGGATGCGATGGCGAATCGGCACATAACGGGTATCCCCCTCTTTCAGGGTGCTGGAAATACGGGAGTCGTTCCAGCCTGCATCCTGCAGTAACAACCCGGCCAGTTCTGATGCCTTATTCACACGCACGCAGCCTGAGCTGAGTGCACGAATATCACGCTGAAATAGGTTATGGTTTGGCGTGTCATGCAGATAGATGGCATCCGAACTAGGCATGTTGAATTTGTATCGGCCCAGCGCATTCGTCTGACCCGGAGCCTGAATCATCCGGTAAGGGAAGGATGCAGCGGAAACCATGCGCCAGTCGATCATGCTGGGATCGATCACTTCAGCATCAGCACTCCAGCCCGACAGCAGGGTATAACCGTGCTTGTAGAGATAGGTGGGGTCCTGTTTCACTTTAGGGATGATATCTTTGCGCACCAGCGTCGTCGGCACATTCCACGGCGGATTGAGCACCACATTATTGAGCGCGCTGCGCATCAGTGGTGTTTTACGATCGGGACGCCCGACAATGACCCGGGAAGAGAGGATCTTGTTGCCGTTGTTGTAATAGATCAGCGAGTAGTTGGCGATGTTGACCATAATGCCGTTGTGCATATCATCCGGCAGCAGGCGCAGTCGCTGAATATTCAGCGCCAGTAACGAAGCGCGCATCTGGGGTGAGACGTTCAGCCACTGCCGCGTTCTGGCACCGATAGCGCCATCGCCATCCAGTCCCTGCCACTGCTGAAAACGTTTGACCGCCGCCACCAGCGTCTCGTCATAGACATTGGCGGTGTTGCCTTCCAGCGTCTGGCTCTGAACGTTGCCGGGTGACTGCGGCGATGGCGCAGGCAGATCGTTGACCGGCGTAGCGGAAGGACTCACTGCCACCGGCTGATCGCTGCGGGTTACCGGTGAAGGAGCGACCGGCACGGCATCATCATCCGGAGCCGGTGCGTTGCTCTGTGCGGTCAGCATGCCGCTGCGCTGCAGAATTTCACGCAGTGCGGGGACATCGTCACTGACCTGCCCCGGACGCAGCGTTTCGCTGTTCTTCAGCTGCGGCCAGGGCTGTTTATCACTGAGCAGCGCTTTCAGCGCAGCGTGCATCGGCTGATACTGAGGATGCTGCGGCTGCAGGGAAGCAACAAACGTACTGCTCGCGCCCGCATTGACCGCATTCTGCCACTGATTTACCACGGCCACCGACGGCTGTGTCAGCCTGTAGGGAACATTACTGTAGAGCCAGGTTTCCCCCTGCGTCGGCACGTTAGAGACAAACTGCAGGTAGCCCAGCATGGCGTCGGAGAGGGTCACGTCACGGGCAAAGCCGGTGATAGCCGGGTTAGTCAGACGGTCAACCCAGCGCGTGAACTGCGGCTGGACGCCAGAGAGCGCCACCTCAGCCAGCTGCTGCTGAAACTTCTGAACCGCCTGCTCATCCTGCCAGAGCGGCTGCATGTGGCGGGACGCATACAGCGTCGCCAGCGGCGCAAGATAAAATGGCTGATCGGCGCTGGAAAACGCCTGGCGGATACGTTGCTGACTGTCGGAAACCGAAACTGACGCGTGCGCGGTGCCGGGCATCGCGGCGATAACAGCGGCCTGTGGTAGCGTAAATGGAACAACCGTTAGCGCCAGCGCTAACAATGATATAACACGATGATGATTAACCTTTTTTGCCAGCAACATCCCTGCCCCCTTATCTTCTTAACTGCGCAGCGTTCCCTGTATCCGCTGCGATCGGGCTGTGACTCATTATGTTGAGTATACAAACAAAAACGGCATTTGCCTCATGCGACAAATGCCGTTTCCAGATTAACCAATGGTTCGGTTTTTGACTACGTCTCAGCCTGAGATTTTTCAGTGGTCAGATCGGGCAGAGCGGCCTCCCCGCTCCCGGCGCGAGTGGGCACCGGATCGGCCGCAAATCCACGCAGGCCGACGACATGCACGTGCTCGGTGTTATTAAACACCTTACGCATCAGTTTGTAAGTCGTGCCTTTCTCCGGGCTGATGTTCTCCGGCGCAGCAATCACCAGCTGCATCTCCAGACGTTCACACAGCTCAAACAGCGTGGCGATAGAGCGGGCATCCAGACGGGCCGCTTCATCCAGGAACAGCAGGCGGCAAGGTGAGATATCCTTGCCACGCAGACGGCGTGACTCCTCTTCCCAGCTCTGCACGACCATCACCAGAATCGACATCCCGGTGCCGATCGCTTCACCGGTTGAGAGTGCGCCACTTTCTGCACGCAGCCAGCCATCCGAACCGCGGTTAACTTCCACCTCCATCTCCAGATAGTTGCGGTAGTCCAGCAGCTCCTCACCGATAGTCTGCGGCGTCCGCTGACCCATATCGATATGCGGGTTCAGACGCTGATAGAGCTTCGCCAGCGCCTCTGAGAAGGTCAGACGGTTACTGTTGAAGAGGTCCTGATGCTGTTCATGCTCTTCCGACAGCGTATCCAGCAGCATGGCATGGGTTTCGCGAACGTTAACGTTGAGACGTACGCTGCGCACCTGACCAAAGCTGACGGTCTGCAGGCCCTGATTCAGCTGACGGATACGGTTCTGTTCACGCTGGATGGTTTTACGGATGATGTTTGCCGCACTGCGAGAACTGATAGCCAGCATCTGCTCACGCGCGGTCAGCTCTTCCGTCAGGCGATTCAGCTCAATCTCCATCTGCTCAATCGCTTCCACCGGATCGTCAGTCCGGATAATGTCCTGACGAATACGCTCACGCAGATGCTGATAAACGGCGATAAAGAACTGAATTTTACGTTCCGGACGTTTCGGATCTTCCGACAGCCGCAGCACGTCGCGCAGATGCTCATTGTCCGCCACCGCCAGACGCAGCGCACCCAGCGCCTTATCCGACATCGAACGCAGTTCATCGCCACTCATGTAGGCGAGTTCACGACGATGCAGACGGCGCTCCACGCCATTCTCTTTGACCAGACGCAGCACCGTGCACCAGCCCGCTTTCGCGCTGACCACCTGTTCACGCACCTGATGATACTGGCGTTCCAGCTGGCGCAGTCGCTTCTGCAGATTATCCATCTCCGCTTCGCAGAAGGTCAGCTGTTTCTCCAGCTGATTCCGGCGTGCGCGGTTGTGGCTCAGTGCGGTATAAAGCTCATCGCGACGCGCCCGCGCCCGCGCTTCTGCGCTGCTGTCCGCATGGACGCCAATCGTCTGCATCTCCTGCTGCAGCTCTTTCAGCATGTCGCGCTTGGCATCCCAGGCGCTTTTCAGCGAGGCCAGCAGCTGAGCATATTGGGTCAGCTGTGCCTGATGTTCACGCAGACGTTCACGGCAACGACTGCGCTCGCCTTCAGCCTGCTCCAGGCGCTGACGCAGCTTGTCGCTGAGGTCATTGTTGCCACTGAGCATGCTGGCTGAATCGTCATAACTGAAGTGAGCACGACGCTGCACCACCTCGGTCAGGGCAAATGCCTGCTGACGGGCGTTGCGCTGCTGCTGCTGCGCCTGCTGATAGTCCGCCTGCAGCTGTTCGTGCTGTTCCGGGTCGCTCTGCAGAACCGCGATGATCGGTTCCAGTTTCGCCAGCTTAGCGCCATGCTGATGCAGGAAGCGCGCCGCATCCTGAGCGGCATCTACCTGCTCACGAATCTCTTCGCAGCGATCGGCCAGAGTGTCATCCAGCAGCAGATTAACGCGCGGCAGCAGGCGGTTTAACTGCGATACGCCCTCTTTCGCCAGCTCATACTGCTGACGCTGCTGCTGATTGTTACTTTCATGCTGATTGAGTGCCCGCTCCAGCTCCCCGCGACGCGCGCCCAGCTGACGAATCTGCGCTTCCGGGTCGGCATCAAAGGCGACGGCCAGATGACTGCCGATAAAGCGACTGAAGGACTGATGCAGACGCTGCGTTTTCTGCACATCGAACGACAGGGTCGCGTAGCGTTCCGCCAGCTTGTCGCGCTCCAGATGCAGCAGCTCAAGCTGATTTTCACGCGCCGCGCGGCCAAACAGCGGTATTTTCGGGAAGCGGGAGTAGCGCCACTGACGCTCAGCCACTTTTACCACGACCGCATTCTGCAGCTCATCAACACTGAAGACGCTGTCGTCGAATGACTGCGGATCGCCCTCGATCAGATAGAGATCTTCCGGGCACTCTTCCAGTCCGTCCAGCAACTCGCGCACCCGTGAAAGATCAGGTACAACGATCGCGTGACGTGACGGGCCATAGAGCGCCGAGAAGTACGGCGCATCGTCCAGGGTCACATCATCGTAAATCTCTGACAGCAGCACGCCGCCAAAACGTTCTGCCAGCTGGGTCAGACGCGCATCCTCAGCACCGCCCGGCTGACTGAGCCGTTCAATCTGCTGCTCGATGTCGCGTTTACGTGCTGCCACTTCGTCGCGCTCGACGGTAGTTTCACGCTCCTGTTCCAGCAACTGCTGCATGTACTCGGTGACATCCTGGCTGCTGTTCAGCGCCTGGCCGGTCTGTTCGCTGAGCTGCGTCAGGATCTCCTGGGCGGCGAGCCAGTGCGGCGCGCGCGCCGTCAGGCCTGTAATACGTTCACGCAGCTGTTCGAGCTCCTGGCGCATCTTCATGCGCTGCTCACCCGCGTCAGCCACGCTGCTGTTCAGCTGTTCGATCTGCGCTTCCAGCTCCTGCTGCAGGCCAGCCAGCGCATCCGCGTCGTAGTGCTGCCCCTGACGCTTGCAGAACTCGGCCAGCAGACGCTCAGCCTCATGCTGCTCGCGCAGCCGCTGTTCCAGTTCATTGAGACGCAGACGCAGCGAGGAGAGCTGTTCGGCGTGATGGCGCTGATTGCTGGCATCCCGCAGCAGTTCGCGGCCGGTTTGCCAGGCATCCTGACGACTCACCTCACCGGCGATGCTGGTCACCAGCGCCAGCGCCTGTTCAAACTGACTGTGCGCCGCTTCCGCCACGCTCAGCTTCTGCTCAAGACGCAGCAGGTGCTCTGTCGCCTCCTCCTCTTTAGCCTGGAAGCTCTCCTGCCATTCGGCTGCATTGTCGATGCTCAGGTCGGGCAACTGACAAAGGGTACGGGCGCGCTCCAGTGCCTGCAGTGCCTGCTGATACTGAATGGCGCGGGTTTGCTGCACGTCGAGCGCCTGCTGGAAATCGGCCAGCTGACTTTTCAGCTCATCCACTTCCAGCTCAGCCGCTTCAGCCCGCGCTTCGTTCTCTTCCTGAATCTCACGCGCTTCGGCCACCACTTCGGTCTGCTCTTCCAGCCGCAGCGTCAGGTCTTCGATATCGGCATCGTAGCGTTCAATCTTCTCCTGCTGACGCATCGCCGTCTGCACAAGGTTAAGGTGATCGCTGGCGGACTGATAATCGACTTCGAGATCGTTTTCGGCGCCGCTGTGCTCAGCCAGTTCGCGCGCCATTTCAACATGACGATACTGCTCGGTGGCGAGTTGCTTGCGGCTGCTGAACAGTTCATTGCGCAGCTGTAACGCGCTGTCGAGATGAACCCGACGCTCGTTAGCATGGCGCATGTAGTCAGCCGAAACGTAACTGGTCGCCTCAGAGATCAGGTGTTTAAACAGATCGCGATCGGACTGAGTTACGCGGATTGCCTCCAGCGTCATGCGGTTCTCGCGCAGTGCGGCTTCCATATCCTGGAAGGCTTTGCGCACGCCGCTGTTTTCAGGCAGCAGGTAATCACGCAGCGATCGGGTAATCGCACTGGAGATACCGCCGTAGAGCGAGGCTTCGATCAGGCGATAAAACTTGCTGCGATCGCTGGCGGAGCGCAGACGACGCGGCACCACACCCAGATCAAACATCATGGCGTGATAGTCAGTGACCGAGTTATAGGCGCGGAACTGTACCCCTTCCTGCGCCTCAACCCGCTCTTTCACCTCATTCAGCGGCAACACGCGCGCCTGACGGCTGTTCAGCACTTCAGTCAGCATGTCGGTCGGGTTGGTGTCGGCAGGCAGACCGTGGATGCTGAACGGCTTGATATCCACCTTTTTATCCCGGCCGGCGACCTGCTGCAGGCGAACACCCACCACCACACGCTGGTGGCGTGAGTTCACCACATCCAGCATGGAGTAGCAGACGCCGGCGCGCAGTTTGCCGTGCAGGCCTTTATCGCGCGACCCGGAGGTCGCACCCGCTTCGGTGGTATTACGGAAATGCAGCAGTGTCAGATCGGGGATCAGCGCGGTGACAAAAGCCGCCATCGTGGTGGACTTACCGGCCCCGTTACCGCCTGACAGCGTGGTAACTAATTCATCAAGATCAAAGGTGCGGGCAAAAAAGCCGTTCCAGTTGATCAGCGTAAGCGAACGAAACTTTCCGCGCTCAATCATGCCTGTTCTTCCTCTGCGTTCTCACTCGCGTCGCTCTCCTGCCCGTCACCTTCATCGGTGTCGACCGGTGCAGTGGCGTTTTCCAGTAGCATCGCTTCCCCGTCACGAATCAGACGAAGCTGCGCTTCACGGGCATCATCCCCGCCGCGCACGTCAGCGCCAAAGCGGAACACCGATTCCGTGATGCGGAATTTGCTGCTGTCGTTGCCGAAAAACCACACCATGCCGAGACGGCGCAGACGGCTCAGTGAGGCGCGCACTTTCTCCTGCAGCTTGGTGCGGTCCAGATCCGACCCGGTTGAACGCTGATTCACCAGCTTCAGCAGCCGGTTCTCGTCCGCCAGCGAGAGCAGTTCATCGTAGAGCTCCTGCTGGGTGAAAATCCCTTCATTGGCCAGCCGTTCCGGGCTGAGATAGAGATAGCAGAGAATTTTCCCGACCATCATATCCAGCTCAGAGAGTACCGAGCGCGGGATCAGCGTGGTTGAACGCGGACGCAGATAGAAGAAGCCTTCCGGCGCACGGATTAACTCCACGTGATAGCGGCTGTAAAACTCTTCGAGAAACGACTGGTAGTCCATCAGAAAAGCATGGTTATCCAGCTCTTCAATACCGATGTGGCGTCCCGCGCGTAACTGGCTGTCCAGCGCAGGGAAAATCGGGTTGGCCAGTGCCTGTGCCAGCTTAACCGGCATCACTTGTTCAATATTTGTCGATGACATGTGCCTGCACCTTGGCTCCGTAATCATTGATGGCTTGCCATTCCACAGGCAAACCGGCTAAATCGGCTTCCGCTACGCCAAGACGCACCGCCTGGTCCACCACAATGCGCGCCAGATCGAAATGACGGGCGCGGGGATACTGGGCCAGGTAGTCGCGCATTACTGACGCGAGGTTGAGCGGTTTTTGTTGCAACTTGTAGACCTGCAGCGCTTCTTCAATCATGGCTGCCAGCTGTTCGCGGATTTCGTTGATCTCTTCGTACTCCATCTCCGGCGGCAGTTCGCCCATGACTTCGTCGTTACGCAGCGTCAGGGCCTCATCGCGCATGTCATAGAGACGGTCGGCGTTGGCATAGGTCAGCGCCCACGGCGCGTCGAAGTAATTCTGAACCGATACCCGCAGACGCTGCGCAAAGACGCGGTTTTTATCCATGTCGATGGCAGTACGAATAAATTTATGGACGTGGCGGTCGTAGCCGATCCAGAGGTCAATCGCCTGCTGGCCCCAGTTGGTGATTCGGTCAAGTTTGCTCTGCAGATCAAACACCAGCTTGTCGACAAACCCGAGATCCGGGCTGTTCAGCGTGGCATCCTGAATGCGTAACAGGTTTTCCTGCAGCTTGTCACCCGCAGCTTCGAGCGTATCCTGCAGTTCGCGCAGGGTTCCCGAGGTCTCTGAAAGCAGCATTTCGCAGCTGGAGATAGCCGCGCGCCAGTCTTTGTTCAGCAGCTCGGCGATATCGTTTTTGACCGCCTGCTGCTGCTCATCCATCAGACGCTGGGTCATATCGATGCTGTCGAATATCTCTGCCACCGAATATTTCAGCGGCGCGAAAACATTACGGTGCCAGTGAAACTCATCGCCATTTTCCTGCGCGGCATCGGCGGCCCGCTTCAGCTCACTGGCCACAATGGAGAGCTGCATCGACAGGCGCAGGGTCGAAAACTCCCGCTGACGGATGTAGTAGTCGGTGATACCGATCGCCAGCGGCGTCAGGCGATAGATGGCGTTGCCTTCGGTGAGTTCGCTGGTAAAGCGGTTGAGCAGGCGCTGTCGCACCATGTCATTGATGGCGTTATTGGCGCGAACCAGCACGGTTTCATGGGTTTGTTCAAACGCTTTACTGACGTGACGGAAAGCATCAATCAGATCGCCTTCGCTCATTTCGCCGTCCATCCGCTCCCCGTTGAGGGTGGCGATAGCCAGCAAAAAGGCCAGCCGTTCCACTGGCAGCGCAAGGGAAAAGTCATTTTGGCGCGCCCAGGATACCAGTTCAGGTACCGTCTGGGAAAATTCACTCATAATTCGTCCTTCTGCCCGGGTTTACGCGCGGTCACGTGGATGTAACGCCCTAAGCTTAAAAAGGGTTCCTGACGGCAGTAACGCCGCTCCATCTCAATAATTTCGTCGTCGCTTTTGGGCTCGCCCTTTGGCGGTTTCATGTAGTCGCTGAAAACCCGGATACCGGCACGCCGCTCAATCACAAAGCCACAGGCCTCCAGCCAGCGATAAACCTGATCGGGATCGCGGGGATAGTCAGGCGATAGCGTGCGCTTTTTGCGTTTGGTCAGGTTGGTGCGCAGATAGCCAAAGTTGCCCAGCGTTAAGGTGCGCAGTGTCAGGCCGTGCAGATTGTAAAACATCAGTGACATGACCCCACCCGGACGCAGCACATCATACAACGCTTTCAGCACCGCCTCCGGTTCGGCGACCCACTCAAGCACAGCGTGGAACAATACCAGATCCACCGGCTTATCCAAATGTTCACCCACCTGCTGGGCGCTAATTTGTCTGAATTGCATGTTGTGGCTCACACCCTGCGCCGTGGCATTTTCTTCCGCCCGGCGCAGCATCTCACCGGAGAGATCGCACAGCAGCACCTGATGGCCCTGTGCCGCCAGACCGCTGGAGACCTGGCCGATTCCGCCACCCGCATCCAGCACGGAGAGCGGATGTGGCGACAGGCCTGGCAGGATCATCGCCAGCTCATCATGGAGAATGGCCTGGCGTATCCGTCCTTTGGTGGTGCCGTAAATATTTTGCGAAAATTTATCCGCGAGATCGTCAAAGTTACGATCCTGCATGGCATGCGCTCCGGTATGCTGCGGTAAGACTTGTGCTATTTTGTCACAGGCACCAGAAGAATGAACCTTTCATCCCCATCTTCCCTTCCGGGTGCTCTATTTTCGGACAACAGGACGCGTTTTTGATGTTATTTACCCTGAAAAAAGTGACTGGCGGGCTGCTTTTACCCCTGCCGTTTCTGCTTTTGCTGATGGCATTGGGCATTTTACTGCTTTGGCTGACTGACTGGCAGAAAAGCGGTAAAACCGTGATCTCTGTCAGCTGGCTGTTACTGCTGCTTCTGAGTCTGCAACCGCTGGCCGATCGCCTGCTGTTGCCGCTGGATAGCCGTTATCCGACCTGGAACGGCAGCCGTGAGGTGGATTACATCGTCGTGCTGGGCGGAGGCTACACGTTCAATCCGGCGTGGGCGCCGAGCTCAAATCTGCTGAACAACAGCCTGCCGCGCGTGGCAGAAGGAGTGCGCCAGTGGCAACGCAATCCGCAATCGACCCTGATTTTCACCGGCGCCGCAGGCGGTACCAATCCGAAGAGCAGCGCCTGGGTCGCGGCACAGGTAGCCGAAAGTTTGGGTGTTCCCCCGGCACATATTCAGCTTCTCGATCAGCCGCGCGATACGGCGGATGAGGCGCAGGCGGTGAAAGGCGTGGTGGGTGAACATCCATTCCTGCTGGTCACATCCGCGAATCATATGCCGCGGGCAATACGTTTTTTCCACGCGGTCGGATTGCAGCCGATTGCCGCACCCGCCAACCAGCTGGCAATTACCTCACCGCTGAATGGATGGGAGCGGGCGATACCCTCCCCGATCTGGCTGAGTCACAGCGAACGGGCGGTGTATGAAACGCTTGGCGCACTATTACAGAGGCTGAAAGGCGAGAAACCGGACTCAGCCGAGCCAGGGAAGTAGCTGCGCGCAGGCATGGTCAAAACGGGGACGATTAAAGGTGCCGGTCTGGATCAGCTGGTCGACGCAGTCCCACACCTGATAAACCCAACGACGCCAGACAAAGCCCTCTGAAACCGGTGCCCGCTGCAGATAGCTGTGCAGCAGCGCGGTTTCAGCAGGAGAGTCATCCAGATGGATGAGGTCAATCTCACGCGGTGCCCAGAGGAGCGGGCCGGGCTGGGTCATCGCGATTAGCTGATCGCTGCGGCTGTTTTTCAGCATGCTTTGCAGCCGGACGTTGCCATGCACCATTACGCAGGGATCGTCAAAGCCGCGGAACAGATGCGCCAGTCGCGCCCGGCAGCGAAACAGAATCTGGCGATCTTCGAGCGTCAAAGCCGGTGGTCGCAGATAATTCAGCGTCGCCCACAGCACCTCAACCCGCTGAGCATACCAGGCGGGCCAGCGATTCTGCTGAGTGCTGTCCACCGTACCCACCAGCCCATGGCTGTCGAGCCGATGCCAGGCAAGCAGCCCCTCGACTACCTGCTCACAAAACTGCTGCCAGCGCTGAGCATCCCGCGCCGGGGCCTCCGCCGTCACGCCATTGAGTCGCGCCAGCAGAAGCATTTCATGAACCGGAGGACGCTGGCTCATCACCAGACCATACACGGCTGGCACCGCAATCCGTCCGGCCTGACCGAGCAACGTCAGCTTTTTCGCTTCTATCGCTGCCCGGCCCTGATGACGAAAATATTTTGCCACGACCGGCATAGGGAGGCCTTCCCGATCGTATAGCGCATAAAGTCGGGTGGGCGGCTGATCGCTGATGATTTCGAGGCGGCTGATCGTTTCCCCCAGCGCCAGCGTGAGTTCCGATTTAAGCTCTTCCATGCGGCATCCTCCTCAGATGAGTATCACAATATCCTGAAGGAAGTGTTGGCGATAAGTTTAGTGGCGGATCAATAAGGTTGTGCGGAAACGGGGAGACAGGCTCCCCGATAATCAGGCCTGCATGGCCTCGCGGACACGTTGCAGATCGTCTGGCGTGTCTACTCCCACGCTGGGAATAGTTTGCGCAACAGCAACATGAATTTTCTCGCCGTACCATAACACCCGCAGCTGTTCGAGCAGCTCAATCTGCTCCAGCGGACAAGGTGCCCAGGCAACATAGCGGCGGATAAAACCGGCACGATAGGCGTAAATACCAATGTGGCGCAGCAGCGTGTCACCAATCTGGTCGCGTGACGCAGCATAGCGTTCACGATCCCAGGGGATAGTCGCCCGTGAAAAATAGAGTGCGTAACCCTGCGCATCCATGACTACTTTCACCGCATTGGGATTAAACGCTTCCTCCGCATCCGTGATGGGTATGGCCAGCGTCGCCATGCCCGCTGCCGACCCTGCCAGATTATTCGCCACCTGACGCACAATCTCTGCCGGAATCATCGGTTCGTCGCCCTGCACGTT
Organism: Pantoea sp. M_10; assembly: GCF_008631515.1. NCBI lineage: Bacteria > Pseudomonadati > Pseudomonadota > Gammaproteobacteria > Enterobacterales > Erwiniaceae > Pantoea > Pantoea sp. M_10. Next base: position 900,974 of record NZ_VWUL01000001.1, read on the forward strand.
GACGATGATTTCATCATCGGCAAACTGATACTTTTCGATCACTTCCGCCAGCCGCTCTGTGCCGGACTGGTGATCGGCGCGCGTCATGCAGACTTCGCCGCCTGCCGCTTCCACGGCCTGCGCCACATCGGGATGATCGGTGGCCACAATGACCCGGCTGGCACCCGACTCGCGGGCGCGCTCCATCACATGCACCACCATCGGTTTACCATGAATATCGAGCAGCGGCTTGCCGGGTAAGCGGGTTGACGCATAACGTGCAGGAATGATGGCGGTGAAACTCATGGATGAATCTCTTCAACAGAGAGCGTACGGGCTTCTGTTTCCAGCAGTACCGGAATCCCCTCTCTGACCGGAAAGGCCAGGCCATCAGGTTTGCAGATCAGCTCCTGCTGAGCATTGTTAAAGTAGAGTTTGCCATTACAGACCGGGCAGGCAACGATTTCGAGTAAACGATGATCCATATGTCCTCCATCAGGGAGCAAATGCTTAAGGGGTAAAGCATACCATAGCCCGCTTCATGCGGGATGGGGTAAAACGTTCTCTGCGGCAGCTGCCGCAAAAGAGATTATGCCAGTGTCCACAGCGCAGGCCAGCAATCGCTAAGGGCCTCTGGCATGTTGAGGATGACGACGCTCTCTGCACCCTGCCATGCGGCGAAACGTTCGATCGCCCGCCGGATATCCACGACAAAGCGTGCCGTCACACGGGTCTTATCTTCAAGCCAGATATTTTTAATTTCCAGCTGTTTAGCCTTGCGCAGCATGCGGGCATCCAGCCGGCCTTTCAGCTGGCCGCGATGAAGTATCGGCAGCACAAAATAGCCAAATTTCCGCTTTTCCGCCGGGGTATAGCACTCGATACGATAGTCAAAGCTGAACAGCTCCAGCGCACGTTTGCGATCCCAGACCACCGGATCAAACGGCGACAACAGCGCGCTGTGCGTCGCCTGCAGCGGGGTCTCCAGTAACGGCAGCAGGTCCCGGTGAAGCCACATCGCCCCCAGCCCTTCCGTGTTGACGGCCACCAGTTCTCCGGCTGCCTGCGCCTCAGCGATAAACGCGTTCAGTGGTGCCCGTTTCAGTCGGTAGTAGTCGGCCAGCCAGGCAGTGCGAAAGAGGCCCAGACTGCGGGCACTGTTCAGCAACATCTGGTGGATGGCTTCCGCTTCGCTGATACCATGGATGGCATCCTGCCAGTCAGGCATCACGCGGCTGCGCAGGTCATAGACACGCTGAAAATTGCGCCGTTCGGTAACCATCAGTTCACCGGCGCTGAAGAGATTTTCCAGATGGCGCTTGTGCGGTTTCCATGCCCACCATCCCGATTTGGGGTTATCAGCATGGCTGAAGTCGGCGGCCCGTACCGGCCCCTTCTCCCTGATCTGCTGCAGAAGATCGGCTATCTCCTGCTGATGCTCAGCAACCCACTGCGCATTATATTTCCAGCCCAGCCGCTCCGGCGACAGCATGCGATGACGCAGAAGCCGGTAATCGGCGCGGGGAATAAAGCAGGCTTCGTGCGCCCAGTATTCAAACAGCTCACCCTCAGCCAGCGCCTGTTCCAGCCAGCGCTGTGGAAAGTCACCAAGACGGCTGAAAAGCACCAGATAAGGACTGCGGGCCACCACATGGATCGTATCAATCTGCAGCAGCGACATGCGGGAGATGCACGCGATCAGATCCTGATAGACCGCGCGCTTTGCGGGGGCGCGCAGCAGGCCCTGGGCGGCAAGATGAAGGTGACGGGCCTGCTGTAACGAAAGTGAATGCGTGGTGTTCATTCTTTTCCTTATCAGGCCTCACCTGAATGCGCATTGGGGGGTCAGGACGTGCGGCGGCAGAGCTGTTCGATATCGTCCAGTAAGGGCGTCACGGCATGGCCGGATAACCGGGCATCTACCGGCAGATACCACCACGACGGCTGGGCAAACGGGCGGCATTTCACCGCATCTTTTTCGGTCATCAGCAGTTGCTGGCCCGGCTGCAGTAAGCGGGTCAGCTCATCTTCGCTGTAGGCGTGATGATCGGCAAAGGCGACTTCTGCCAGCGGCGTCATACCCTGCTGCTTCAGGGTGTTGAAAAAGCGGGGCGGATGACCAATACCGGCCATCGCCACCACTGCATCCAGCTGCTGCAACGGACAGGTTTTGCCGGTCAGCAGATTAGTGGCCAGGCCAGGCTGGAGATGCATGGCAATCTCGCCAGCCAGTGCATCGCCGCCGTTGATGATTACCGCATCAACCTGCTGCAGACGACTGGCTCGTTCGCGCATCGGACCGGCGGGCAACCACCAGCCATTACCGAAGCGACGCAGGCCATCCACCACCACAATTTCCCGGTCGCGCTGCAGAGCGTAATGCTGCAGGCCATCATCCGTGATAATGACATCCAGCGGGCCCTGCTGCAGTAACGCCTCAATCGCCTGTTGACGTCGGGGGGCGACCGCGACCGGTGCCCCGGTGCGCTGGGCAATCAGGACCGGTTCATCCCCGGCCTGATCGGTGCCGGTCTGGTTGGTCACCCGCAGAGGATAGTGATCCGCCTTGCCACCATATCCCCTGGAGACGACCCCCACACGCAGCCCGCGCTGCTGCAGCGCCTCAACCAGCCAGATCACCACCGGCGTTTTTCCATTGCCGCCAGCGGTTAAGTTACCCACCACCACAACCGGCAAGGGCGCACGCCAGCTTTTTCGCCAGCCCCGGCGGTAACTGAAACGTATCAGAGCCGTAATCGCCCCATACAGCAGGCTCAATGGCCAGAGCAGAAGCCACAGCGGTGAGCGACCACTCCAGATACGTTCAATCATTGGCCGAATTGCATCTTGTGCAGCTGGGCATAGGCACCGCGTTCAGCCAGCAGCACCTGATGCGTTCCACGTTCAACGATCTGACCATCTTCAATCACCACAATCTCATCCGCTTTCTCAATCGTGGAGAGTCGATGCGCAATCACCAGCGAGGTGCGGTTCTTCTGCAACTCATCCAGGGCTGACTGAATCGCACGTTCGGACTCGGTATCCAGAGCTGAGGTCGCTTCATCAAGGATCAGAATCGGACAATCGCGCAGCAGGGCACGGGCGATGGCAATACGCTGACGCTGGCCGCCAGACAGCAGCACGCCATTCTCACCAATGACCGTATCCAGGCCTTTATCCATTTTATTGATAAAGTCCATGGCGTGCGCCATGGTCGCTGCCCGTTCGATCTCTTCACGGCTGTATTGCTCACTGCGCGCATAGGCGATGTTATTGGCAATCGTGTCGTTGAAGAGATGCACATTCTGCGACACCAGCGCCACCTGATTACGCAGCGAACGCAGGGTGTACTCACGCAGGTCAAAACCGTCCAGCAGAATTTCACCCTGCTGGATGTCATAAAAGCGGGTCAGCAGGCTCGCCATCGTGGACTTACCGGAACCGGAACGGCCCACCAGCGCGACCGTTTTTCCGGCGGGCAGCGACAGATTGATATTGCGCAGTGCCGGGACTTCACGGCCCGGATAGGTAAAGGTCACGTCGCGGAACTCAATATCGCCTTTGGCGCGGGTAATTTCGCGGGTGCCATTGTCCACTTCCTGTTCACTGTCCAGAATGGAGAACAGGGTCTGACAGGCTGCCATGCCGCGCTGGAACTGGGCATTGACGTTGGTCAGAGACTTAAGCGGGCGCATCAGAGCAATCATCGAAGAGAAGACCACGGTGATGGTGCCAGCGGTCAGGGTATCCATGACGCTCGGGAAACTGGCGGCGTAAAGAACAAAAGCCAGGGCCAGAGAGGCGATCAGCTGAATCACCGGATCGGAAATAGAGGAGGCTGAGACCAGCTTCATTCCCTGCTGACGCATACGGTTACTGACGCGGTTAAAGCGCTCTGACTCAATTTCCTGACCGCCAAAAATCAGTACCTCTTTATGTCCTTTCAGCATCTGCTCGGCGCTGGTGGTCACCTGCCCCATGGTGTTCTGCATACTTTTGCTGATTGAACGGAAGCGCTTAGAAACGGTGCGGATGGCAAAGGAGACGATAGGTGCCAGCACGATCAGGATTAACGACAGCTGCCAGCTGTAGTAGAACATCATGATGAACAGGCCAATAATCGATGCCCCTTCACGCACCACGGTGACCAGCGCACCGGAAGAGGATGAGGCGACCTGTTCAGAGTCATAAGTGATACGCGACAGCAGGGTGCCGGTCGACTGCTGGTCAAAAAATGAAACCGGCATGCCCATCATATGGCTGAACAGGCGACGGCGAATATTCATCACGACATTGCCGGAGACCCAGGAGATGCAGTAGCTGGAGATATAGCTGGTTACGCCACGTACCAGCATCAGGCCGATCACCACCAACGGCATCCACAGCATCACTGACCGGTCGGCTTTACCAAAACCATCATCCAGTAACGGTTTCAACAGGGAGAGCATTAAGGCGTCGCCCGCAGCATTAATAATCAGGGCGACAGAGGCCACAATTAATCCCGCTTTATTTGGCGCGATCATCGGCCAGAGTCGGCGGAACGTCTGCCACGTAGAGAGATCTTTATCTTGATGCATTATTTATTCACGCTGTTGGAAATAGCCGGCCATTCTACCTGGAATCACGTTTGACGCCAAACCACTGATGATACCAACGGGGCATTAATTGATCCCGCAGGCTGAAAACCTGCACGCTGCCCTGCTCTATCCTGATGCTGATTTGCCCTGACTGCCCGGTATCCAGCCAGTGAAAACCGGCGGCGTGATAAGCTTCCACGACCCGTTTTGCAGGCATACGCCATGCATTGTAGCGCGCCAGAGAGGCGATGGCGGTGTGGCCTGCCGCTTTGCGCAGCAGCAGTGAGGTGGACGAAGTGCGACTGCCGTGGTGCGGCACCTGCAGGATATCGACTTTCAATCCCTCCTTTTCCAGGGCCACCAGCTGACGCTCCGCCCTGGCTTCAATATCGCCGGTTAACATCAGCCGCACCTGACCATCATCAACAATCATCACGCAGGAGTCGTTATTTCCACCGGGTAAAGGGGCCGTCAGCGGCCAGATGACCCGAAAAGTGAGCTGTCGCCAGCGCCACTGCGTGCCACGTACACAGGGTAAGTGCGTCCTGTCCGCCAGCGCACTTCTGATTTCCGCTGCGGGCCAGCGCTTTCTGATCGCATCCAGCCCGCCGGTATGATCAAGATGTTTATGGCTGAGGATCACCTGCTTCAGGCGCAGCTGCCTGCGCTCCAGCCACGGAATAATCACCCGACTGCCTGCATTGTCGTTCTGCCAGCGTGGCCCTGTGTCATAGATCACCGCCTCGTCGCCCTGGCTGATCACAAGGCTCAGTCCGTGTCCGATATCCAGCATATCGATACGCCAGCCCCGTTCCTGGTTGGGCTGGCGACTGAGTATCATCGCCAGGGCTATCGCGCTGCTGCTCACAGGAAAAGCGAAAAAGAGCTGCGCGCGCCAGAGGATCAGGCCGCCCCAGACCATGACCGTAAACCAGGTTGTGCCACTCAGTGGATACCAGCCCGACGGCAGCTGCTTCAGGCAGTAAAACAGCGCTCGCAGGGAAAGATCGGCCGCGATCCAGAAGAAGCCGGAGAGCTGTGTGACCGGCAACAGCATGGCGAGCGTCATCAGGGGCATGGTAATGAATGAGACAACCGGAATCGCGACGAAATTTGCCATCAGGGCCGTCAGGCTGATGCCGTTAAAAATCGCCACCTGCAGCGGTACCATTAAAATCATCATGCCCGCCTGCAGATGCAGCAGCTGAAGTGGCAGCCAGCGTCGTTGATGCCGAAGCGCGGCAGGCAAGGGAAACCAGTGATACCAGACCAGCAGCATGCCGACAGCCAGTACCGAGAGCCAGAAGCTGTCAGAAAGTACGGTTAAGGGGTCTGCCACCAGCAGCAGTGCAATACAGAATGTCCAGACCTGCCAGCTGTTCAGCTGAATACCGGCAGTCCGGGTTATTCCCCATAGCGTCAGGGCAAGCAACGAACGCTCTGCGGGCGGCTGCGCGCCTGAAAGCCAGGTATAGAGTGCGGCGAACAGCCAGCTCACGATGAGAGGAAAAAGATAGCCGACATAGCGGGCTGGCAAAAAGAACTGCACGCCGCGCGCAATCAGCCAGCCGGTGCTGGCCGCTAAGGCGATGTGCATACCGGAGATCGCCATCAGGTGCGCAGTGCCCGTCTCACGCAGAAGCTGACGCGTCTGCTGGCTCATCTCATCACGAACGCCAAACGCCAGCGCTTCCAGCGTCGCCCGTGAAGCGAGGCCGCGGGTGCTCTCCCGATGCCCCAGAATAAACCGCCAGCGCGCGTCACAGCGCTCATCAATTGCGACCTGCTTCAGGATCCGACCCTGTAGCGGCGTATTGTTAGCGAGTGCGAAACGCTGGGCATCAAAATCGCCTTCGTTGAGACGGGCATGGACCGGTCGCAGACGCAGTTGCATCGTCCAGCGCTGTCCGGGACAGTAGAGCGCTGAGTCAGCATCGAAATAGATCCAGGCGAAGCGCGGCGGAAATATCCTTCTGCCCTCTTCTTCCAGCAGGCGAACCTGGATTTGCCTGCGCGCCTGGCGCAGTTCAGCGATCTGAATCGTGTAGCTCCTGGTACGTGCAGAGAAATGTTCAATGTCCCGCACCATCAGACGGGCGTCGTAGCACGCCCAGCTCAGAAGCAGCAGCGTGATACCGATCAGACGAACAGGCTGATAAGGAGAATGCAGCAGCACCAGACCGGTAAGAAGGAACATCAGTATCATCTGGCCTGAAGGCAGCCGGGCCATCAGCAGTAGCGGCAGTGTGGCCACAATCGTCAGTCGCGCCAGAACAGTCCATGTCAGCATAATCATATCCATCGGGTCAGTTCGGTAAGTCTGAACCCCTCAGGAGAAAGTAACAGGGAATAATTGCGCTGGCCCGAGCGGGCTCGCAAAGAACTTGCGATGGATAGCGTCAGATGAGAACAGCGTGGATAGCCGATCGCAGACAGGATAGCGGGCAAAAAAAAACGACATCCGGAGATGTCGTTTATCGGGTTCGGTATCGGCTTAGCCGTAAATATTTGCGCGATCGCGCAGCTCTTTACCTGGCTTAAAGTGGGGAACGTATTTACCTTCCAGATCCACTTTGTCACCCGTTTTCGGGTTACGCCCGGTGCGCGGAGCGCGATAGTGCAAAGAAAAGCTGCCGAATCCCCGGATTTCGATGCGCTCACCCTGTGCCAGCGTCGTGGCCATGTGCTCGAGCATCTCTTTTACTGCATCCTCAACGACTTTCGCCGGTATATGAGTATGCTGTCCCGCCAGTCTTTCAATCAGTTCTGACTTGGTCATGTAACCTCCGGTTTATCCCTTAGGGAAAGTATGACAGCTTTTACCGAAACCGGGTGGTTGCCCACCCGGTGCTTCAGGTCGATTACTCGCCTTTAGCCGCTTTGAACGCTTCAGCCATCGCGTTAGAGAAGTTGCCTTCTTCCTGTTTGGTGTTAACAGTGTTGATAGCTTCTTTCTCATCAGCCTGGTCTTTCGCACGGACAGACAGGCTTACGACACGGTTTTTACGATCAACGCCGGTGAACTTAGCTTCAACGTCGTCGCCAACGTTCAGAACCAGAGTGGCGTCTTCAATGCGGTCCAGTGAAGCTTCAGAAGCGCGCAGGTAACCCTCAACGCCGTCTGCTAATTCAACTGTAGCACCTTTAGCATCAACTGCAGTCACTTTACCGGTGACGATCGCACCTTTCTTGTTCAGAGTGATGTAGTTGTTGAACGGATCTTCTGCCAGCTGTTTAACGCCCAGAGAGATACGCTCGCGCTCTGCATCAACCTGCAGTACAACGGCAGCGATTTCGTCGCCTTTTTTGTACTCACGAACGGCTTCTTCGCCAGTCGCGTTCCAGGAGATGTCAGACAGGTGAACCAGACCGTCGATGCCGCCGTCCAGGCCGATGAAGATACCGAAGTCAGTGATTGACTTGATTTTACCTTCAACACGATCGCCTTTGTTGTGCGTCTCAGCGAACAGCTGCCATGGGTTAGATTTACACTGCTTCAGACCCAGGGAGATACGACGACGCTCTTCGTCGATGTCCAGAACCATAACTTCAACCACATCGCCTACGTTAACAACTTTAGACGGATGGATGTTTTTGTTGGTCCAGTCCATTTCAGAAACGTGTACCAGACCTTCAACGCCTTCTTCGATTTCCACGAAGCAGCCGTAGTCAGTCAGGTTGGTCACACGACCGGTCAGGCGGGTGCCTTCCGGATAGCGTTTCGCGATAGCAACCCATGGATCTTCGCCCAGCTGCTTCAGACCCAGAGAAACACGGGTACGCTCGCGGTCGAACTTCAGCACCTTAACGGTGATTTCGTCGCCAACGTTAACGATTTCGCTTGGATGCTTAACGCGCTTCCACGCCATATCAGTGATGTGCAGCAGGCCGTCAACGCCGCCCAGATCAACGAATGCACCGTAGTCAGTGAGGTTCTTAACGATACCTTTAACTTCCATGCCTTCCTGCAGGTTTTCCAGCAGCTGATCGCGCTCTGCGCTGTTTTCAGATTCGATAACGGCACGACGTGAAACCACGACGTTGTTGCGTTTCTGATCCAGCTTGATTACTTTGAACTCAAGCTCTTTGCCTTCCAGGTGCAGCGTATCGCGCACCGGACGCACATCAACCAGTGAACCTGGCAGGAACGCACGAATACCGTTCAGCTCAACTGTGAAGCCGCCTTTAACTTTGCCGTTGATAACACCGGTAACAGTTTCAGCGTCTTCGTAAGCTTTCTCCAGCGTGATCCATGCTTCATGGCGCTTAGCTTTCTCACGGGACAGCAGGGTTTCACCGAAGCCGTCTTCCACTGCATCCAGAGCAACATCAACTTCGTCGCCAACCTGGATTTCCAGTTCGCCGGCTGCGTTCTTGAACTGCTCTGCAGGGATTGCAGATTCAGATTTCAGACCCGCATCAACCAGAACGACATCTTTGTCGATAGAAACGACGATGCCACGAACGATAGAACCCGGGCGGGTTTCGATTGTTTTTAAGGATTCTTCAAATAGTTGAGCAAAAGATTCAGTCATATTGATAATCTTCAGGATTCTTCAATTTAACGTCCATCTGACTTCATGTCGGATGGGGTTGTTTCACATGCCCTGCACCGGATCCGTGGTACAGGGTTATTAATTCAGTTTAGCCGGGATGCCCAGCTTTTCGCGGGCATAGTGTAGCGCTTTTTCAATGACCTGGTCGATAGACATCTCAGTCGAGTCTAATACCAGTGCATCGCCAGCGGCGACCAGAGGCGCAATTGCGCGGTTACGATCGCGGTCGTCGCGCTCTTTTATCTCGGCTAAAAGGCGGTCAAAGTTAACATTAAAGCCCTTTTCCTGCAACTGTAGCATACGGCGCCGGGCGCGCTCTTCCGGGCCGGCATCCAGGAAAATTTTCACTGGCGCATCAGGAAAAACCACGGTGCCCATGTCCCGGCCATCCGCAATCAGACCCGGCATCTCGCGGAAACCACGCTGGCGGCGCAATAGTGCTTCGCGCACCCGGGGAAAGGCAGCGACACGGGAAGCGGTGTTGCTCACCTCCTGCGTACGGATCTCTCCGGTGACATCCTCCCCTTCCAGTATGACCTGCATTTCACCCTTTTGAGAGACAAAGCGCACATCAAGGTGTGCAGCAATCGGCACTAACGCCTCTTCCGAATCGATATCCACCTGATGATGCAATGCGGCTAACGCCAGCACGCGATAAATAGCACCGGAGTCCAGCAGATGCCACTGCAGCGATTCTGCCATGGCTTTGCACAGGGTTCCTTTCCCCGCGCCACTTGGCCCATCGATAGTTATGACCGGGGCAGTTACTGTCATTATTCCCTCCTGTTGCTGCGTGCTTCATGGCCTGTCGGCCACCCTTTATGGTTAGCATTATACGCTGCATAGCCGTGCTTGGTTACCCTTTCGCACTGAGCGGCTGGGAAAATTTAGTCAAATAAGAGGATATCCGGGCGATTAAAGCCAGATTAAATCAGGGAAAATCCGGTGCGGGAACGCACCGGAGAAGGGCTGTCAGGCGCGCTGGCTGATTTTCTCAAGCTGCACAAAATAGTCCGGGAAGGTTTTTGCCGTACAGCCTGGATCAAGAATGGTGACCGGCGTATCAGAGAGCGCCACCAGAGAAAAACACATCGCCATACGGTGATCGTTATAGGTGCCAATATCCGCATGAATCAGTGTCGCTGGCGGCGTGATGCGGATGTAGTCATGGCCCTCTTCGACCTCTGCGCCCACTTTACGGAGTTCAGTGGCCATCGCGCTCAGCCGGTCGGTCTCTTTTACCCGCCAGTTATAAATATTACGTAACTGCGTTGTCCCTTCTGCAAACAGTGCCGTGGTCGCAATGGTCATCGCCGCGTCCGGGATATGGTTCATATCCATGTCGATCGCCTGCAGTTTTCCGGCGGTGCAGGCAATATAGTCATCGCCCCACTCAATGCTCGCGCCCATCTTTTCCAGCACGTCAGCAAAACGGATATCACCCTGCACACTCTTACGTCCGATACCGGTGACCCGAACCGTTCCACCTTTAATCGCGGCGGCGGCCAGGAAATAGGAGGCGGAAGAGGCGTCGCCTTCGACCAGGTAATCCCCTGGCGACTGATACTGCTGCGCACCTTTTATCAGGAAGCGTTGATAGTTCTGATTTTCAACGTCGACGCCAAAGCACTGCATCAGATTGAGCGTGATGTCGATGTAGGGTTTCGATACCAGATCGCCTTTAATGGTGATGCAGGTGTCCTGCTGAGCCAGCGGCGCAGTCATCAGTAGTGCCGTCAGGAACTGACTGGAGACGCTGCCATCAACACTGACGTCACCGCCGGTAAACCCCCCGCGTAAACGCAGCGGCGGATAGTGTTCGCTTTCCAGATACTCAATGGCCGCTCCACCCTGACGAAGCGCATCCACCAGATGGCCGATTGGGCGCTCTTTCATGCGTGGTTCGCCGGTCAGTTCGACATCGTGCTGACCCAGGCAAAGTGCTGCTGCCAGCGGGCGCATTGCGGTTCCGGCATTCCCCAGAAACAGCGACAGTGGTTGTGTGGCGTGCAGCGGGCCGCCATTCCCCGTCACTTCACACACGGTGCGATCGTCTGAAAGGGTATAGCTGACGCCCAGTGCGGTCAGCGCATTCAGCATGTGCTTTACATCATCGCTGTCGAGTAAATTGGTGAGTCGGGTGGTGCCTTTTGCCAGTGCAGCCAGCAGCAGTGCACGATTGGAAACGCTCTTGGAGCCAGGCAGATTTACCGTGCCGTCGACGCGCGCAATCGGTTGGAGAGTCAGGGAGTCCTGCATGTGAAACGAAATCCTCAAAAAATACAGAGACCTCGTCGCAGGACGAGGTCTGGCATCAGCATCAGCGCTGATATCTTATCGGTTAGCCGTGACGGCGTTCAAAATCGACCATGAAGTCGGTCAGGGCCTTAACACCTTCCAGGGGCATCGCATTATAAATAGAGGCGCGCATACCACCTACTACACGATGTCCTTTAAGCGCATGTAATCCATTCTTAAATGACTCTTCCAGGAACAGCGCATCCAGTGAGGCATCGGCCAGCTGGAAAGGAATGTTCATCCGCGAGCGGTTTTCTGTCGCCACATCATTGCGATAGAAGTCGCTGCCATCAATCACACCGTAAAGCAGGTCAGATTTTGCCTGATTGATGCGATCAATTTCAGCTACACCGCCTTTCTCTTTCAGCCATTTAAATACCAGACCCGAAAGGTACCAGGCAAAAGTCGGTGGCGTGTTAAACATGGAATCGTTATCGGCCAGAACTTTGTAATCGAGGATAGAGGGAACAGAGCTGTGTGCCTGACCCAGCAGATCTTCGCGTACGATGACCAGCGTCAAACCAGCCGGGCCCACATTCTTCTGCGCGCCGGCATAGATCACACCGTAACGGCTGACATCAATCGGACGTGAAAGAATGGTAGAGGAGAAGTCAGCGACAACGGTTTTGCTGCCAAAATCTGGCTGTTCATCAATAGCGATGCCGTCGATGGTCTCATTCGGACAGTAGTGCAGGTAAGCGGACGCTTCGTTGACGGCCCATTCGCGCATCGGCAGAATGGCACGTTTACCGTCACGGGTTGTTTTGACATCCAGCGTGCGCGGGGAGCAATACTTTTCCGCCTCTTTAATGGCACTGTGCGCCCAGTAACCGCCATCAACATAGTCGGCCGTTGTCGCTGACCCCAGCAGATTGCCCGGCACGGCAGCGAACTGCGCACGTGCGCCCCCATGACAGAATAAAACTTTGTAACCGGCCGGGATTTTTAGCAGATCACGGAAGTCCTGTTCGGCTTCCTCAGCCACCTGAATAAACTCTTTACTGCGGTGACTGATCTCCATTACAGAGGTACCCAGACCGCGCCAGTTCGTCAGTTCCTGTTCTGCACGACGGAGCACTTCTACCGGTAGCATCGCCGGGCCAGAGCTAAAATTATAAACCTGCGTCATTTCCCCTCACCACTGTCATATCGAACGGTTATGAATAATCATCCGGTTTTATCACTGCATTCTGATAGCTGCAATCATAAATCAGGAGGCGGTCACATTTTCTGACTCTGCCGCGCCGGATGTTATGTTACCAATGCAAACCTGCACGAAATTTTGTGAGGCGCCGTTCAGCACGATAAAAGTGCGTCTGGCCGGTAAAGCGAAGTAATGGAAAACTACGGCGGTAAATTTATCCCGCCCTGATAGCGGTCTTCAGGCAAAATCCGTATCATGGCGCGCTTTACGCACCCTATGACAACTGAGAGAGCGGCACTATGACGCAAACATTTATCCCGGGCAAAGATGCCGCACTGGAAGACTCCATTGCGCGTTTCCAGAATAAGCTGCAGGATCTTGGCTTTAATATTGAAGAAGCTTCCTGGCTGAATCCTGTTCCCCATGTCTGGTCTGTGCATATTCGCGACCGCGATTGCCCGCTCTGTTTTACCAACGGCAAAGGCGCCAGTAAAAAAGCGGCGCTGGCCTCCGCGCTGGGCGAATATTTTGAGCGTCTCTCAACGAACTATTTCTTTGCTGACTTCTGGCTTGGAAAAAAGATCGCGAACGGCGATTTTGTTCACTATCCCAATGAAAAATGGTTTGCTGTCCCTGAGGATGAATCCTTACCTGAGGGGATTCTGGACCCGCGTCTGCGCGCCTTTTACGATCCAGACCAGGCGCTGACGGCGTCCGGATTAATCGATCTGCAGTCCGGTAATGCTGAACGGGGCATCTGTGCCCTGCCGTTTACCCGCCAGTCCGACCAGCAAACCGTTTATATCCCGGTGAATATCATTGGTAACCTCTATGTCTCTAACGGCATGTCGGCGGGTAACACGGCCAATGAAGCGCGTGTTCAGGGGCTCTCTGAGGTGTTTGAGCGCTACATCAAAAACCGTATTATTGCTGAAGCTATCAGCCTGCCGGCGATCCCGGATGAGGTGATGCAGCGCTACCCTGACGTGATCGAAGCGATTGCCCGTCTTGAAGCGGAAGGTTTCCCGATTTTCGCCTACGATGCCTCGCTTGGCGGTAAATATCCGGTGATCTGCGTGGTGCTGTTTAACCCGGCCAACGGGACCTGTTTTGCCTCCTTTGGGGCGCATCCCGATTTTGGCGTTGCGCTGGAGCGTACCGTCACCGAGCTGCTGCAGGGCCGGAGCCTGAAAGATCTGGATGTGTTTACCCCACCGACGTTCGACGATGAAGAAGTCGCCGAGCACGCCAACCTTGAAACCCATTTCATTGATTCAAGCGGCCTGATCTCCTGGGATCTGTTTAAAGAGACGGCGGATTATCCCTTTGTGGACTGGTCCTTCGCAGGCAGTACTGAAGAGGAGTTTGCCACACTGATGGCGATCTTTGCTTCAGAAGATCAGGAAGTCTATATCGCTGACTATGAGCATCTGGGTGTCTACGCCTGTCGCATCATCGTGCCTGGCATGTCTGATATCTATCCGGCAGAAGACCTCTTCCTGGCAAATAACAGCATGGGAGCGGGCATACGTGAAACCCTGCTGGCACTGCCTGATAGCAACTGGAATCCGGAAGAGTATCTCGATTTAATCGGGCAACTGGATGACGAAGGTTTCGATGACTTTACCCGCGTCCGCGAGCTGCTGGGTCTGGCCACCGGTAAAGATAACGGCTGGTCGACGCTGCGTATCGGTGAATTAAAGGCGATGCTGGCTCTGGCAGGTGGCGATCTGGAGCAGGCCCTGATCTGGACGGAGTGGACAATGGAATTTAACAGCTCTGTCTTTACGCCAGAGCGGGCAAATTACTACCGCTGCCTGCAGACCCTGCTGCTATTAGCGATGGAAGATGAGCGTGACCCGCTGCAATACCATCATGCCTTCACGCGGATGTATGGTGAAAGCGCAGTGGAAGCCGCCTCGGCCGCCATCAGTGGTGAACAGCCGTTTAACGGACTTCAGGCGGTTGATGATGAGCTGCTGGCATTCCCGGCTCATCAGTCTCTGCTTGCGGCTTACGAAAAACTGCAAACGGCCAAACGCCACTACTGGAAAAACGCGTAATTCCTGACGCGTCAGCGGGTCGATAGTCGATCCGGCATGGCACTGCATTTACCGGGTGCCATGCTATTTTCTTTTCATGAAACATTAGCTGCATTAAATCCCTTTCCCGCAACATCCCATTGTTTTGTTTAACATGCGGATGACCAATCAATTACAAATGCCATTCCGGGCAGGCAATCACAGACCTGACATTAAAATAATCCTGCATATTTTAAAAAATATTTAATTAAATAAATTCAATACCTTACAACAAAATAATTCAGTTTTCCTGTGACAAAACGGTTACCGTTCCGGCAAACATGATCCACATCAATTACTTGCTACTACTCCTTTGTTACTATTTTTTCAGACAACTTCTGGAGTAAGTTAGTGTGAAAACTGACAACCCTTTTAATCTATTACTTCCGGCCGCAATGGCAAAAGTTGCTGAAGATGCCGGAATTTATAAAGCCACCAAACACCCCTTTACCACTTTCTTTCTGGCGTTAACCGCTGGCGTATTTATCTCAATCGCATTCGTTTTTTATATCACAGCCACCACCGGCAGCGGCACAATGCCCTATGGCATAGCCAAACTGATTGGGGGTATCTGCTTCTCACTCGGCCTGATGCTGGTCGTCGTGTGTGGTGCCGATCTCTTCACATCGACGGTCCTCATCGTTGTGGCCAAAGCCAGTGGACGTATCAGCTGGGGCCAGCTGGCCCGTAACTGGATCAACGTTTATGTCGGTAACCTGGGCGGTGCTCTCTTCTTTGTCGCCCTGATGTGGTTTGCCGGACAACATATGGTTGCTAACGGTGCCTGGGGATTAAATGTGCTGCAGACCGCCGATCACAAAATGCACCATACCTTTATTGAAGCGGTCTGCCTGGGCACATTGGCTAATCTGCTGGTCTGCCTCGCGGTCTGGATGAGTTATTCCGGCCGTAGCCTGACCGATAAACTGGTGGTGATGATTCTGCCTGTTTCGATGTTTGTAGCCAGTGGTTTCGAACACAGTATCGCCAACATGTTTCTGATCCCCTATGCCATCACTATCCGCGACTTTGCGACACCTGAGTTCTGGCAGGCGGCAGGGGCGACAGCAGCACAGTTTCACTCACTGACCGTCACTCACTTTATTCTCGACAACCTGATCCCCGTAACTCTGGGTAACATTATTGGCGGCGGCGTTCTGGTGGGTCTGACTTATTGGGTGATCTATCTCCGTAAAGGTGACCCGGTACACTAAACGTATTTTTGATGGCACAGCCCATCCGCTGTGCCTGACCGTAACAGTCTCTTCATCTAAGGCAGGTATAGTATGACCGAACTTAATGCAAAACTGGCCACAGCATGGGAAGGATTTGCTGAAGGCGAATGGCAGAATAGCGTCAACGTGCGCGATTTCATTCAGAAGAACTACACTCCTTATGAAGGTGATGAGTCATTCCTGGCGGGTGCAACTGAAGCCACTACCAAATTGTGGGAAAGCGTGCTGGAAGGGATCAAAATTGAGAACCGCACCCACGCGCCTGTCGACTTTGACACCGATCTTGCTTCAACCATCACCTCACACGACGCTGGCTACATCATCAAGCCACTGGAAAAAATCGTAGGTCTGCAGACTGAAGCCCCTCTGAAGCGCGCCATTATTCCTTACGGCGGCATCAAAATGGTGGAAGGCTCATGCAAAGTTTATGGCCGTGAGCTTGATCCTTCACTGAAAAAAATCTTTACCGAATACCGTAAAACCCACAACCAGGGTGTGTTCGACGTCTATACACCAGACATCCTGCGCTGCCGTAAATCCGGTATTCTGACCGGTCTGCCGGACGCGTATGGTCGCGGACGTATCATCGGTGACTACCGTCGTGTCGCGCTCTACGGCATCGATTTCCTGATGGCGGATAAATTCGCGCAGTTCACCTCACTGCAGAACGATCTGGAGAATGGCGTAAATCTCGAAGCAACGATTCGTCTGCGTGAAGAGATTTCCGATCAGCACCGTGCGCTGGCGCAGATCAAAGAGATGGCGGCAAAATATGGCCACGACATTTCCGGCCCGGCCACCAATGCTGCCGAAGCGGTACAGTGGACCTACTACGGCTATCTGGCCGCCGTGAAATCACAGAATGGTGCTGCGATGTCCTTTGGTCGCGTATCCACCTTCCTGGATGTCTACATTGAGCGTGACCTTAAAGCCGGTAAGCTGACAGAAGAACAGGCCCAGGAGCTGATCGACCATCTGGTGATGAAACTGCGCATGGTCCGCTTCCTGCGTACACCTGAATATGATGAGCTGTTCTCAGGCGACCCAATCTGGGCCACTGAATCCCTGGCCGGTATGGGTGTTGATGGCCGTACACTGGTCTCAAAAAGCACGTTCCGCTTCCTGAACACCCTCTACACCATGGGACCGTCACCCGAGCCGAACATGACCATTCTGTGGTCAGAGAAACTGCCAATTAACTTTAAGAAATTTGCCGCTAAGGTCTCTATCGACACCTCATCCCTGCAGTATGAGAACGATGACCTGATGCGTCCGGATTTCAACAATGATGACTACGCCATTGCCTGCTGCGTCAGCCCGATGATTGTCGGCAAACAAATGCAGTTCTTTGGCGCGCGAGCCAACCTGGCGAAAACACTGCTCTATGCAATCAACGGCGGTGTTGATGAAAAACTGAAAATGCAGGTGGGCCCGAAAGGCGACAAAATCAGCGACGACGTGCTGAATTTCGACACCGTCATGGAGCGTATGGATCACTTCATGGACTGGCTGGCAAAACAGTATGTGACCTCGCTGAACATCATTCACTACATGCATGATAAGTACAGCTACGAAGCGGCACTGATGGCCTTACACGACCGGGACGTCTATCGCACCATGGCGTGCGGTATTGCGGGACTCTCTGTAGCGGCGGATTCACTTTCCGCGATTAAATATGCCAAAGTGAAACCTATCCGTGATGAAGACGGCCTGGCAATTGACTTCGATATCGAAGGTGAATATCCGCAGTTCGGTAACAACGATCCGCGGGTTGATGACCTGGCCTGCGATCTGGTTGAACGCTTTATGAAGAAAATCCAGAAGCTGACTACCTATCGCAATGCCGTGCCGACTCAGTCTGTCCTGACCATTACGTCAAACGTGGTATATGGTAAGAAAACCGGTAACACCCCGGATGGACGCCGCGCTGGTGCACCGTTCGGACCAGGTGCTAACCCGATGCACGGTCGCGACCAGAAAGGTGCGGTAGCGTCACTAACCTCCGTTGCGAAACTGCCGTTTGCCTATGCGAAAGATGGTATCTCGTACACCTTCTCCATCGTGCCGAACGCGCTGGGTAAAGATGATAACGTGCGGAAAACCAACCTTGCCGGTCTGATGGATGGTTACTTCCATCATGAAGCCAGCATCGAAGGCGGTCAGCATCTTAACGTCAACGTGATGAACCGTGAAATGCTGCTGGACGCGATGGAGCATCCTGAGAAGTATCCACAGCTGACCATCCGCGTTTCCGGTTATGCTGTTCGCTTTAACTCACTGACTAAAGAGCAACAGCAGGATGTGATTACCCGTACCTTTACTCAGTCACTGTAATCACCGCCCTACCCGTTTAAAAAAGGCTCCTCGCGGAGCCTTTTATTTAAAAGTCTGTTCTGGTGGTCGTCTCTGTGAAGGTGTCCACCAGAATCGATTTCCTGCCCTGAGCGCAACAGAGATTGCGCCGTCTGTTACGGCAGACTCACTGGAGAAAACATCGCAATGTCAGTTAACGGTCGTATCCACTCGTTTGAATCCTGCGGCACCGTCGATGGTCCCGGCATCCGTTTCATTACCTTCTTCCAGGGCTGCCTGATGCGCTGCCTTTACTGTCACAACCGAGATACCTGGGATACCCATGGTGGCAAAGAGATCAGCGTCGAGGCCCTGATGGCGGATGTGCTCTCCTATCGCCATTTCATGAACGCCTCTGGCGGTGGCGTCACGGCATCCGGAGGCGAAGCCATTCTTCAGGCTGAGTTTGTGCGCGACTGGTTTCGTGCCTGCAAGGCGGAAGGCATTCATACCTGTCTCGACACCAACGGTTTTGTCCGCCGTTATGATCCGGTGATCGATGAACTGCTCGACGTGACCGATCTGGTGATGCTCGACCTCAAGCAGATGAATGACGATATCCACCAGATTCTGGTGGGCGTGTCGAATCATCGCACGCTGGACTTTGCCCGCTACCTGCAGAAAAAAGGCAAACGCACCTGGATTCGTTTTGTCGTAGTGCCAGGCTATTCCGACGATGATGATACTGCGCACCGGCTGGGTAAATTTACTCGCGACATGGAGAATGTTGAGAAGATTGAACTGCTGCCTTACCACGAACTGGGTAAGCACAAATGGATTGCGATGGGGGAAGAGTACAAGCTGGATGGCGTAAAGCCGCCGAAGAAAGAGACAATGGAGCGGGTAAAAAATATTCTTGCCAGCTACGGACACGAAGTCATGTACTAAACCATTTAATGCCAGAAAAGGGAGCCAGTGGCTCCCTTTTTGTTATTCCGCGATCAGGCATGCGCCACTGGCGTAGCGTGATGATTCGCTTTACGCAGCAGCATTACCAGATAGATCAGCGCCACCGTCGCAATCATGATAAACAGTGAGCGATCAGAGTAATTCTGCATCAGAACGGAGGTCATCGCCGGTCCCGCCAGACTTCCGACGGTATAACTCAGTAGCAGCGCCTGATTCATGGCAACCAGCTCATGGTGTGATACCGTCTCACAGGCCCAGGACATCGCCACCGGATAGAGCGTAAAGCCCGCGAGGCCGAGCACAAACAGCGACGGTGCCATTGCGGCATTGGCCAGCATCGCCATCGCCCCCAAGATAACCACAAAGACCTGCACCCGCAGCACCAGCATGCGACCAAAGCGGTCAGCCAGACGACCGATGGGCCACTGCCCCACAATCCCGGCACTGACCAGTAACGCCATCCAGTAGCCCACGTGAGCATCACTCATTCCCTGATGCGACAGGTAAAGCGGCATCAGACCGTAAAGTGAACCTAAGACGATACCAGAGATAATGCAGCCATTGATGCCAAGGCGCGAGCTGCGGCGACGAAGCATAGGCCAGATGCTGGCCGGTACGGGCTCCGCCGCGTCTGCGCTGGCGGAGACGCGGGTGAAGACCAGCGGCAGTACTGCGCAGAACACCAGCGACGTGACCCAGGGGATCACACTCAGCAACTCTGTTGAGAGTCTGCTGACCAGCAACTGACCGGCCACCGTGCCCAGATAGTAGACGATCATATAGGCTGCCAGAAGCTGGCCGCGGTTACGCACCGTTCCGCTGCAGAGTAGCGCACTCTCAACCACCACCCACATCAGCGCACAGCCCACGCCCGCAATAAAGCGCAGCGAACTCCATGCCCAGAAGCCTTCCAGAGTCGCAAGGCAAAGCGTGGCGACAGCAAAGAGTCCGGTTGCCAGGTAATAGCTGCGATTAAACCCGTAGTGTCTGATCAACCAGCCAGCCAGCAGCGTGCCTGCGAGATTACCGGTGTAATAAGAGGAGCTTACGATGCCCACCTGCCAGGTTGTCAGTAAGTCATGGGTCAGCCACAGTGGAACCAGCGTATTCAGTACGGCGATGGCTACGGTCATTAACATCAGGCCGCAAAGCAGCAAAATCACAGGGCGTGACCAGGTTGACATAGGGGATCGAAACCAGAACATATAAAGGGAAATTGCGCGCAGTTTGCCACTGGCTTTTTTAAAGTCAATGGGGGCCATTTATCAGCAGCACATTTTGCTGTCCGACAATTTAATTTACTAATCTTCAGTGGGTTACAATCCGACAGGGCATCAGGACATCAAATGCTATCTCTATGAAAATACAGATTTTTAAGCATTACGGCCCATCTGCTGTCGATAACGTTTATTTGTGATTCATTTGACGCTAATCAGGCTGGGTATTGAAAACTGCGGGCATAAAAAAACCCGGCTGGCGCCGGGTTTAGTCCGTCAGGCTTACTCAGCCAATGATCTCAGCGCCATTCATATACGGGCGTAAAACCTCAGGCACAATAATACGGCCATCTTCCTGCTGATAGTTTTCCAGCACCGCAACCAGGGTACGGCCTACAGCCAGCCCAGAGCCGTTCAGAGTATGAACCAGCCGTGGTTTCTTATCCTGTTTATTGCGGCAACGGGCCTGCATACGACGCGCCTGGAAATCGCCCATGTTCGAACAGGAGGAGATTTCACGATAGGTGTTCTGAGCCGGTAACCATACTTCAAGATCGTAGGTTTTGGTCGATCCAAAGCCCATGTCTCCGGTGCAGAGTAAAACCTTACGATAAGGCAGGTTCAGCAACTGCAACACTTTCTCGGCGTGCCCTGTCAGCTCTTCCAGCGCATCCATCGAGTGCTCCGGGCTGACAATCTGAACCATTTCCACTTTATCGAACTGGTGCATACGGATCAGACCGCGGGTATCACGGCCGTACGAACCCGCTTCAGAACGGAAGCACGGCGTATGCGCGGTCAGTTTGACTGGCAGGCTCTCCTCTTCGAGAATTTCGTCACGCGCCAGGTTAGTCAACGGCACTTCTGCAGTCGGAATCAAGGCATAGTGGCTGCTGTCTGACTCCTCTTCCAGCGGGCGGGTGTGGAACAGATCTTCGCCAAATTTCGGCAGCTGTCCGGTACCGTAAAGCGTTTCGTGGTTAACCAGATAAGGCACATAGGTTTCCAGGTAGCCATGCTGCTCAGTGTGTAGGTCAATCATAAACTGACTCAGCGCACGGTGCAGCCGGGCAATCTGTCCCTGCATCACGACAAAGCGCGAACCGGTCAGTTTTACGGCGGCCGCAAAATCCAGACCTTTGGCTGCTTCACCCAGCTCAACGTGATCTTTAACCTGGAAATCAAACTGACGCGGGGTTCCCCAGCGACTGACTTCCTGGTTTTCGCTGTCATCTTTACCCAGCGGCACTTCGTCTGCCGGAATGTTCGGCAGTGCCAGCGCAAAGTCACGGATTTGATTCTGCAGTTCATCCAGTTCTGTTTTTGCGGCATCCAGGCGTTCGCCCAGCGCGTTCACTTCCTGACGCAGCGGCTCGATATCTTCCCCACGGACTTTGGCCTGACCGATGGATTTGGATCGGGAGTTACGCTCTGCCTGCAAATTCTCTGTTTCTACCTGCAGGACCTTGCGACGCTCTTCCAGCGAACGCAGCGTTTCCACATCCAGTTTATATCCCCGGCGTGCCAGTTTTTCTGCGACTGCGTCTGGCTCGTTACGCAGCAGATTGGGATCGAGCATGCTTATCCTGTGTTTAAAAAGTTGGTTAAAAGAAGGGACGCACTCCGGCGGAATGCGTTGAAAACATTGCCCACATTACCGTAACGTCTGTTTCAGCGGTAGCGTTTTGTCGGGCTATTTTGATCCTGTTCAGCCAGCCAGCTTAGCTTTTCGCCAATCTTGCCCTCAAGCCCGCGCTGGGTTGGACGGTAATAGCGCGCGTCAGCCAGTTCCGGCGGGAAATAGACTTCACCTGCGGCATAGGCGTTGGTTTCATCGTGGGCGTAGCGATACTCTTTGCCGAGCCCCATCTCTTTCATCAGCTTCGTTGGCGCGTTGCGCAGATGTTCCGGCACATCAAAATCCGGATGGTCACGGGCATCCCGCATGGCGGCCTTGAAGGCGGTATAAACGGCATTACTCTTCGGTGCGCAGGCCAGATAAACAATCGCCTGCGCAATGGCGCGCTCCCCTTCTGCCGGGCCTACGCGTGTGAAACAGTCCCACGCGGCAATAGCGACCTGCATCCCGCGCGGATCGGCATTGCCGACATCCTCAGAGGCGATAGCCAGTAACCGGCGCGCCACATAGAGCGGATCGCCCCCGGCGGTGATAATACGTGCATACCAGTAGAGCGCCGCATCAGGCGCAGAGCCACGCACGGATTTGTGCAGCGCCGAAATCAGATCGTAAAAGCGGTCACCTTTGTTGTCGAAACGCGCCGAACGCTCGCCAGACACTTCATTAAGCAACCGGGGCGTGAGCTCCCGCTGGCCGGATGCGGTGGTTTCGGCCATATCGGCCATCATCTCCAGCGTGTTCAGTGCCCGACGCGCATCGCCATTCACCAGCTCAGCGATCATTCTGCGCGTGTTGTCCGGCAGGACAATATCTGTATCGCCGTAGCCGCGCGTTTTGTCCTGCATCGCCTGATCCAGCACCTGCTCGATATCTTCCAGTGTCAGGGATTTCAGCAGATAGACACGGGCGCGCGACAGCAATGCCGAGTTGAGTTCAAAAGAGGGGTTTTCTGTGGTGGCACCAATAAAAGTAATGGTGCCATCCTCGATGTGGGGTAAAAAAGCATCCTGCTGGCTTTTGTTGAACCGGTGCACCTCGTCCACAAACAGGATCGTCCGCCGCCCGGCCTGCTTATTCTGCCTGGCGCGCTCAATGGCCTCCCGGATCTCTTTAACCCCGGAGGTCACGGCTGAGATACGTTCCACATCGGCATTGCCATAGTGCGCAATGATTTCAGCCAGCGTGGTCTTGCCGGTCCCGGGGGGGCCCCAGAGGATCATGGAGTGCAGGTGCCCTGCCTCAATAGCACGCGGCAGCGGTTTACCGGCACCCAGCAGATGTTGCTGGCCAATGTACTGTTTCAACGTTTCTGGCCGCATACGCGCGGCCAGAGGTTTGAAATTTTCGGTGGAAAAATCCAGGGACAGGTTACTCACCGTGACCTCACTGACGTTGGTCGTCCACCGTCACGCCTTTTGGCGGTGTGAACGTGAATTTGTCCGGGCTGATTGCACCATTCTGCTGACTTTTCAGCTGATAATCGCTGCGCTGCCCATCCTGTTCCACCGCGCTGAAGCGATTGATGGTTCCGCCAGGCGTTACCTGAATCGTAAACTGTTTCAGATTGCCGTCACTGCTTTTCGGCGTCAGTTCGAAATTGTCGCCCTGCTGTTTGATGTTGTACTGCTTCCAGTCGTTGGACTGGTTGCGGGCAATCAGCATAAACGGCGTATTGCTCGTCGCATTCTTCAGCAGGCTGACCGTCGCCTGTTCAACAAACGGGTTGTAGAACCACAGCGATTTGCCGTCAGAGATGATGATGCTTTCGTCCGGGGCGGTCATATG
The DNA here is from genome assembly GCF_008631515.1 of Pantoea sp. M_10. Taxonomy (NCBI): domain Bacteria; kingdom Pseudomonadati; phylum Pseudomonadota; class Gammaproteobacteria; order Enterobacterales; family Erwiniaceae; genus Pantoea; species Pantoea sp. M_10. The sequence continues at coordinate 924,746 of NZ_VWUL01000001.1, forward strand.
CCAGTTAAACAGGCTGGGACGCTTGACCCACAGCTCGCCTTCACCATCCTGCACGCTGGCGCCACTGCTGTCCGTGACTTTTTGTGTGAAGCTGGCGTGGAAGCTGCTGACCTTATTCAAACGCTGTTGCAGATCACTGGACGCATCAGCCAGCACGCTGGCTGAAGCAAAGGTGGCCAACAGGCCCAGAGCGATTACGCGTAATTTCATCTGCTTCAATTCCTTATTTAAACGTTCCCATCGATGACTGCTTTAAGCCTGGTCGCCGTTCCGCCATCAGGATAGAGGAAAAAACCGAAAGCTGATTCAGATATGGGGGATAAACCGCATAAAAACAATGAGCCAGTCGGAACTGGCTCATTAAGACGTGTTACAACCTGTTAACCGTTACATATCGTGTGGCGGTGGCGACAGCACTTCACGGTTGCCATTGTGTCCGGGTGCAGAGACGATACCCTGCGCTTCCATCTGTTCAATGATCCGTGCCGCGCGGTTATAGCCGATGCGGAACTGACGCTGCACGCCTGAAATCGACGCGCGGCGTTTGTCGATGACAAAGCTGACAGCCTGATCAAACAGCGGATCCAGCTCTTCATCACTTTCCATTCCACCGGCACTTTCGCTCTCTTCGCCCGCCGTAATATTTTCGATATATTGCGGACGGCCACGCGCTTTCCAGTCCTGAACCACCGCGTGAACTTCCTGGTCGCGAACAAACGCGCCATGAACACGAATCGGTATTGAGGAGTTTGGCGGCATGTAGAGCATGTCACCCATACCCAGCAGCGACTCTGCGCCACCCTGATCGAGGATGGTGCGCGAGTCAATTTTGCTGGAAACGGTAAAGGCGATACGTGTCGGGATGTTCGCTTTAATCAGACCGGTAATAACATCGACAGAAGGACGCTGTGTGGCAAGCACCAGGTGAATACCGGCAGCACGGGCTTTCTGTGCCAGACGCGCAATCAGCTCTTCAACCTTTTTACCGACCGCCATGATCAGGTCAGCAAACTCATCGACCATCACCACGATGTAAGGCAGTTTCTCCAGCACCGGCGGCGTCATATCCATGCTGTCACCCGGCTTCCAGAACGGATCAGGAATCGGCCGTCCCATCGCTTCCGCCTGCTCAACTTTTTCGTTGTAGCCCGCCAGGTTACGCACGCCCAGCGCCGACATCAGCTTGTAGCGACGCTCCATCTCACCCACGCTCCAGCGCAGCGCATTCGCCGCATCCTTCATGTCGGTTACCACTTCCGTCAGCAGGTGCGGAATGCCTTCATAGACCGACAGTTCGAGCATTTTCGGGTCGATCATGATGAAGCGCACTTCTTCCGGCGTCGCCTTGTAAAGCATGCTGATGATCATGGCGTTTACGCCCACCGATTTACCGGAACCGGTCGTACCGGCAACCAGCAGGTGAGGCATTTTCGCCAGATCGGCGACGACCGGCTGACCGGCAATGTCTTTACCCAGCACCACAGCCAGCGGAGAGGTATTGTCACGGAATTTAGGACAATCGAGTACTTCACGCAGATAGACGGTCTGACGATGCTTGTTAGGCAGTTCCAGACCAACATAAGGTTTGCCTGGGATGACTTCCACCACACGCACCGCGACTGTAGACAGTGAGCGAGCCAGGTCGCGTGACAGGTTGGAGATACGTGCCGCTTTCACACCCGGCGCCAGGTCAAGCTCGAAACGGGTGATGACCGGCCCCGGTGAAATGCCGACCACCTCCGCCTTAACGCGATAGTCACCCAGACGCGACTCCACCAGGCGGGCAGTCTGCTCCAGCGAGAACATATCAACCGGCTCTTCCTCTTCCGGCGGTGCGGTCAGCAGATCCAGCGAAGGCAGCGGTGTGGAAGGTTTCTCCAGCGGCTGCTCATGACGCATCAGGAATGGGTGGATCAGGCTGTCATGCAGTGACGGCTTCGCTTCTTCAACCGGCTGAACCGGTGCTGCTGGCGAACCATAACTGGGCGCAGCATTGTCCGCAGCCGGTGCATTATAAGCAGGAGCCGCGGGCGCAGCGTAGGCTGATGCAGAGTGGGTCGGAGCCTGAGGCGCGGCCGGGGCGCTGTAAGCAGGCGCAGCATAATCCTGCTCAGGCGTTGCCGCTGACGGAGCATAGGCGGGCTCTGCCGGCGCATAGCGTGGGGGAGCCGGAACCTGAGCCGGAGCCTGCGGTTCTGACACCTCACGCACCTGCTGCCAGGGTTCATGTGAAACCGCCGGCGCTTCCGGTTCCGGCGTAGCGGCAATGGTGAACAGCGGTTCAGACGGGCCTTCATCAACCAGATCTTTCATTGGCGAAAAATCAAAGGCTGACGCGGTATCCAGATTAAAGACCGGTTCTTTTCGCTCTTGCGGTTCATAGCGCTGCTGCTGCTGTTCGGCGAACTGCCGCGCCAGGGCGGCCTGCTGCTGCGCCTCCTGTTCTTCCTCATCATCCTGCTGCCAGCCGGCGCCATACCGCTGCTGCTGTTCAGACTGGAAGGCCTGGCGCAGTTCAGCCTGCTGCTGCGCTTCTTCAGCCTCCTGAGTCGGAAGATCGGATGCAGCCGCAGTCGACTCAGCGTTTTCCGCTTTCGCTTTCTCTTCAGCCATACGCTGCGAAGGTAACTTAATACCATACGAGGCCAGCTCACGGCGGGTAGGCAGTTTTACCGGATTAGGACGCGGCAATGCCGGGCCAATACCCTGCTTAACCTGCGGATTCAGATTCGTTTCAGGTGCCAGGTCAAAGACCGGGGCCGTGCGCGTCGCGGTTCGGGAGGCGGCGGCAGCGGCGGTGACCGCGGTTGTTGCGGCGGGCACAACAGGGTTGACCGGCGTATCGCGCCAGTTCCCCATTTTCGGCTCATCATCGTCATAGGCACTGAACGCCGGAGCCGCTGGCGCCTCGTCAGGCATTTCAAAGTGATAAAGCGGAGGTGCGGCAGCAGGCGCAGATGCACTCTGCGTTGCCGTCGGCGCAGACGCTGCCGCATAAGCAGGGGCGCTCTGAGCCGGTGCCGGCTGCACAGGCGCAGCTGGCTGCGAGGCCGACAGGCTTTCTGCTGCTGCTGGATGCACCGCTGACGGCGGTACGGCTGCAGGCGCTGCGGACGCAGCAGTTCCTGGCGTTGCCGCTGCAACAGGCGCAGCCGGAGTCAGCAGCACATCGGCTGCTTCTGCGGTAGTGGCGACGGCCGCGCTGGTGGCTGCGGCGGCTTTAGCCAGCAACGGATCCTGCTCAGACGGTGAGGGTTCAGCGGCTTTGCGGGGGGCAGACAGCAGCACATCATCATCCTGATCGCCGGTATGCAGCACAGGCGCGTCATCATACTCACGCGAATCCTGTTCATCCTCTTCCTGCCAGGGTTCATCGTGACGGGAGCGGTTGCTGGCAAAGGTCAGAACGCCCATCACGACCCCACCAATTCTCTCGGCGATAGTGAGCCATGACCAGCCAGTGTACAGCGTGATACCTGCCGCCCAGACGCAGAGCAGCATCAGCGTGCCGCCAGCCGGACTGAACCAGGGAGCGATGGCATTACTCACCAGGCTGCCGATCACCCCGCCTGAGGCAAAGTACCAGATATCATCTGCGTTGAGTGCCGCCATGCCACAGGTGGTAACCACCAGCGCAAGAACGCCAATCAGGCGCAGCCCGACAGCAAAGTAGTCAAAATAGTCCTGATTATCGCGCTGACGGAAGGCAATCCAGCACAGACCCAGGATAACCGGCGGAATGGCGTACGCCATTACACCAAAGATGAAAAGTAAGGTGTCAGCCAGCCAGGCACCGACGCTGCCGCCGATATTGTGGATAGGTTCATGCCAGGCCGTTTGCGACCAGCTCGGGTCGGAAGGGTTAAAACTGACCAGTGAAACCATCAGGTAGATGGCAAACAGCGCCACCAGAATGAGCAACGCTTCCAGCAGACGACGTCCACTGCTCAGCGACTGTAACGTAACGTCTTTATCTTCTGTATATTCCTGGCTCAAGAGGACTCTCCAGGTGCCTGTAAAGTAAGAAGCAACAGCGTCGGGCAAGCCCGACGCTGATCCTGTATGAATTCACAGGAGTGTACCGAAATATCTCAGGTTTTGCACCTGCCCCGCATCAGCGAGTCTTGATCACCAGGCGATTGCTCTGTTTGACCTCTTCCATGACGACATAGGTTCGCGTGTCGTTTACGCCCGGCAGGCGCAACAGGGTCTCACCCAGCAACTTACGGTAGGCAGACATGTCAGGAACGCGCGTTTTCAGCAGGTAGTCGAAATCACCGGAAACGAGGTGACACTCTTGAGTTTCCTCAAGTTTTTGCACAGCGGCGTTAAATTGCTCAAACACATCCGGCGCACCACGATTCAGAGTAATCTCAACGAATACCAGCAGAGAAGCATCAAGATAGTGCGGGTTCAGCTGTGCGGTGTAGCCAAGAATAAATCCCTGACGTTCGAGACGGCGCACGCGCTCAAGACATGGCGTAGGCGATAATCCTACGCGTTTGGAAAGCTCTACGTTTGAAATACGACCATCTTTCTGAAGTTCGTTCAGAATGTTCCTGTCAATTCTGTCGAGATCTTTCCCGGGGCGTTTCTTATTATCTACCATTATTATTGTCTCTCTTCATTCCTTCCCTTTACCTGCCACACCCTGAAAACGCTCATTGTTCGGGGCATTTTTGAAGTGAGCTAACAGAGCCTGTGGGTGAGACTTATCGATATGACGCATGCTGTCTGTCCACATCATGCGTCATTATCCATACCAGGCTGCTTTTATTCGGCGTTAAGTGCAAAACAGGCGATGAAAACCTGTTTTGTTCCGATAAATGTTATCCGCTTCTGATAATGTTTTCGCAAAAGCGCAGGCGATTGTCAAAGTAAAATCACCAAATTCAGGACAAGATGCCAGACAGACCGCTGGGTTACTGTTTTTAAATGAGGTTTTTTCAGCTATTGCACCGCTTAAGCGGAGTTTTGCCCCCTTTTGGCGCATTGCAGAGGCAAAATTGCCATTCATCGTCTACGCCACTTGCAGCTATCGTTAACAAAATTGCCTAAACCTTGTCATTGCTGCCGGATATTCCCTACAATCGCAGGCTATGTCAGCCGAATGAAACTGAGGAACGCATGAGTACGGCCAAACACAGTAAGCTACTCATTCTGGGCTCCGGCCCAGCGGGTTATACCGCAGCGGTTTATGCTGCACGCGCCAACCTGAACCCGGTGCTGATCACCGGTCTGGAAAAAGGCGGACAGCTGACCACGACCACTGAAGTGGAGAACTGGCCGGGCGACCCGCACGATCTGACAGGTCCATCACTGATGGAGCGTATGCATGAGCATGCCGAAAAATTCAATACTGAGATCATTTTCGATCACATCCACACCGTTGATCTGCAGAACCGCCCGTTCCGTCTGACCGGCGACAGCGGTGAATACACGGCTGACGCCCTGATCATTGCGACGGGTGCGTCAGCGCGCTACCTGGGCCTGCCTTCCGAAGAGGCGTTTAAAGGCAAAGGCGTCTCTGCCTGCGCCACCTGCGACGGTTTCTTCTACCGTAACCAGAAAGTTGCCGTGATTGGCGGCGGTAATACGGCCGTTGAAGAGGCACTCTACCTGGCGAACATCGCGTCTGAAGTGCATCTGATCCATCGCCGTGACAGCTTCCGTGCAGAGAAGATCCTGATTGATCGTCTGATGGAGAAAGTGCGCAACGGGAATATCGTGCTGCACACCCATCGCACGCTGGAAGAGGTGGTCGGCGATCAGATGGGCGTCACCGGGCTGACCCTGCGCTCGACGCAGAACGAGGAAACCGAATCGCTGGATGTGGCGGGTCTGTTTGTCGCTATCGGCCACAGCCCGAATACCGCAATTTTCGATGGACAGCTGGCGCTGGAAAATGGCTACATTAAAGTGCAGTCCGGCCTGCACGGAAACGCGACGCAGACCAGCATCCCGGGTGTATTTGCGGCAGGTGATGTGATGGACCACACATACCGCCAGGCGATCACCTCTGCGGGCACCGGTTGTATGGCGGCGTTAGACGCTGAGCGTTTTCTTGATGGATTAGTTAAAAACGATCAGTAAGTTGTTAACCCGCTGATCTCAAATGTTCCAGGCGACGGTTTTTCAGTCGCCTTTTTTATTGCCCTCATGCTAGATTCTGGCGCCAGAAAGGAGGGAAATGCCTTTCCCTCTCCTCCCCATCATCGACATTTAGCATGGTCTCGCATGGATAAATCGCGGCAGCAGCATCTCACCCGCTGGCTTCGTCAGCAGCGTCATTTCGGCGGTCGCTGGTTGCGCCTGAATACGCTGCTGGGCACCGTCAGTGCCCTGCTGATTATTGCCCAGGCAGGTTTACTGGCCTCACTGCTTCAGACGCTGATCGTCGGGCAACAGCCACGTGAAACCGTGACGGCCAGCCTGCTGCTGTTGCTGCTCTGCTTTGTGCTGCGCGCCCTGATAAATTATGCCCGTGAACGGACCGGCTATCGTGCCGGGCAGGCGATCCGTCAGGCGTTACGCCAGCAGGTGCTGGACCGGCTCGCCGGGCTGGGTCCGGCGTGGATTCAGGGTAAACCGGCCGGTAGCTGGGCGACCCTGCTGCTGGAACAGATTGAAGAGATGCAGGAGTACTATGCACGCTATCTGCCGCAGATGACGCTGGCAGTGCTGATCCCCTGCTGCATTCTGCTGACGATTTTTCCGCTCAACTGGACCGCGGGTCTGATCCTGTTTGCCACCGCCCCTCTGATTCCACTGTTTATGGCGCTGGTGGGGATGGGCGCCGCTGAAGCCAACCGGCGGAACTTCCTGGTGCTGGCGCGTCTGAGCGGTAACTTCCTGGATCGCCTGCGCGGCCGGGAGACGCTGCGACTCTTCTATCGGGGTGCAGCAGAGCAGCAGGCGGTGGCAGACGCCACCACCGATTTTCGCCAGCGCACCATGGAAGTGCTGCGCCTCGCTTTTCTCTCCTCCGCCGTACTGGAATTTTTTGCCTCCCTGGCGATTGCCGTCGTGGCAGTCTATTTTGGCTTCTCCTACCTGGGCGAATTGCATTTTGGCGACTATGGCCGCGGCGTAACGCTGTTCGCCGGTTTTCTGGTACTGATTCTGGCGCCAGAATTTTTTCAGCCACTGCGCGATCTCGGCGCGTTTTATCATGCGAAAGCTCAGGCGGTAGGCGCTGCCGATGCACTCGACGCGTTTATGCAGGCTACGCCAGCCGCCACACCTCAGCAGGGTCAGAGCCCCTTCACGGCCGATCGCTCCCTCTCGCTGACCGCCGACCAGCTGGAAGTCTGCGCCCCCGATGGTCAGGTCCTGTGTGGCCCGCTCACGTTTACCATCGCCGCCGGTGAGCAGATTGCGCTGGTCGGTCAGAGCGGGGCTGGCAAAACGGCGCTGATGAACGCCCTGCTCGGCTTCCTGCCTTACAGGGGGTCGCTCAGGGCTAACGGGGTTGAATTGCGCGATCTGCAGCGGGCGGACTGGCATCAGCAGCTCAGCTGGGTAGGACAGAACCCTCAGCTACCGGCCGCCACGCTCCGGGACAACATCGTGATGAATGCAGCCTGGGAGGCGGAACGATTTGCCGCGCTGCTGGAGGCGTGCGGAATTAATGAGTTCCTGCCGCGTCTGCCCGACGGCATCGGGACCCGCCCCGGCGAGGGGGGTCAGCTGCTCTCTATGGGTCAGGCGCAACGGGTCGCCGTCGCGCGCGCGCTCTACAAAAGGTCGCATTTTTTACTGCTTGATGAACCCGCTGCCAGCCTGGACGCACTCAGCGAACGACATGTAATGGCGGCGCTGAATCAGGCGGCCTCCCGACAGACCACGCTGATGATTACCCATCAGATTGATACGCTGAGCCGCTGGCAGACCCTCTGGGTTATGGAGGCGGGTAAGCTGGTGCAGCAGGGAGAGTGGCAGGCGCTGTCGCAGCAGCCCGGTGCTTTTCGTGAAATGCTGCAACATCGTCAACAGGAGATCCGCTGATGTCCGCCCTGCGCCCCTTTCTTCGTCTCTGGCTGCGCCACCCTTTTCGCCTCGCGCTGGGCATCGTGCTGGCGATTGCGACCCTGCTGGCGAGTATCAGCCTGCTGACCCTGTCTGGCTGGTTTCTGGCCGCCTCATCCGTCGCAGGCGTGGCCGGCCTCTACAGCTTTAACTATATGCTGCCTGCGGCCGGTGTGCGGGGCGCCGCCATTATTCGTACGGTGGCGCGCTATGCGGAACGCCTGGTGAGTCACGATGCGACTTTCCGGGTGCTTCAGCATCTGCGTCTCCACACCTTCAGCCGTCTGATGGCGCTTTCGCCCGGGCAGCTGTTGCGGTTCCGGCAGGCGGATCTGCTCAACCGCTTTGTGGCCGATGTGGACACGCTGGATCATCTCTATCTGCGCGTCATTTCGCCGCTGACCGGTGCCCTGGTGGTCATCGTGGTGGTCACTACGGGCATGAGTTTCATCGACATCGGGCTGGCCCTGACGCTGGGCGGCATCATGCTGGTCACCCTGATCGTGATGCCCGCGCTCTTTTATCGCCTGGGCCGGCCCGCGGGCGTCGCCATTGCGCGTGGCCGCGCCCGCTGGCGCTTACAGCTGATGCAGTGGCTGACGGCGCAGGCAGAACTGACGTTATACGGTGCGTCGCCGGCGTGGCGTCAGCGACTGGATGAGGATGAACAGCAGTGGCAGCAGTCGCAAAGCCAGCAGCAGCGTCTGCAGGCCCTGGCGCAGAGCCTGCTGCTGCTGATTAGCGGCCTGACGGTGACACTTCTGCTCTGGCTTGGGGCTGCGACAGTCAGTCAGCAGCAACTCCCCGGCTCGCTGATTGCGCTGGTCGTGTTTTGCGCGCTGGCAGCCTTTGAGGCGCTGGCTCCGGTCGCGGGCGCCTTTCTGCCGATGTCGCAGGTGACCACCGCGGCTCAGCGGGTCAGTGACATTATCGATCAGTCACCTGCCATCACCTTTCCGGCCCATTCCGCTGCCCGGCCCGGCAGCCTGACGGTCGATATCGATCGGCTCGACTTCAGCTATCCCGATCGGCCAGACCGGGTGCTTGATCAATTTACGCTTAAGGTGGATGCGGGCGAACACATTGCGCTGCTCGGGCCCACCGGCTGCGGAAAATCCACCCTGCTGGCGCTGCTGACCCGCGGCTGGAACAGCCAGCAGGGTGATATCCGCCTGAACGATCTGCCGATCGCCGCCTGGTCAGAATCTGCACTGCGCCAGCGCATCAGTGTGGTTACTCAGCGGGTGCATCTTTTCAGTCAGAGCCTGCGCGATAACTTACTGCTGGCCTCTCCCGGCGCCAGTGATGAGCAACTGAATCACGTACTGAACCAGGTTGGCCTGCAGCGCCTGCTGGAGAATCAGGAAGGCTTAAATGCCTGGATGGGCGAAGGCGGCCGGCCGCTTTCCGGTGGTGAACTGCGTCGGCTGGCGCTGGCGCGCGCATTACTGCACGACGGCGATCTCTGGCTGCTGGATGAACCCACCGAAGGGCTGGATGCCACCACTGAACAGCATATTCTCGCCCTGCTGCAGCAGCTGACCGCCGGAAAAACCGTCATTATGATTACCCATCGCCTGAGCGGTCTGGAAAAGATGGATCGTATCTGTGTGATGGACAACGGGACGATTGTCGAACAGGGCAGCCATTGCGAATTAATCTCAAAAGCGGGTCGCTACTGGCGTTTCCGGCAACGGATTGCGCTATAGTCTTAGCGAAATGCTGATGAGTAACCTATCGCGATGAGACTGATACAACTGTCACGGGAATCTCTGCAATTTCCGCCTCCTGAAATGGCACTGCGTGAGCCGAATGGCCTGCTGGCCATGGGGGGGGACCTCTCCCCTGCCCGGTTACTGAATGCGTATCAGCGCGGCATCTTTCCGTGGTTTTCGTCCGGCGATCCTATCCTGTGGTGGTCACCCGATCCCCGCGCGGTTCTTCTGCCCGAGCAGTTTCATCTCAGCCGCAGCATGAAGCGTTTCCATAACCAGTCGCCCTATCGCGTCACGATGAATGAGGCGTTTGCCGAGGTGATCGAGGGCTGCGCCAGCGGACGCGAAGAAGGCACCTGGATCACGTTTGAAATGAAGCGCGCCTGGCTGCGACTCTATGAGCTGGGCCACGCCCACTCCATTGAGGTGTGGGACGCGCAGCAGCTGGTGGGGGGCATGTATGGGCTGGCGATGGGGCAGATTTTCTGCGGCGAGTCGATGTTCAGCCGCCAGCAGAATGCCTCCAAAACCGCGCTGTTAGTCTTTTGCCAGCATTTCATCCGCCATCAGGGGCGTCTGGTCGATTGCCAGGTGCTTAACCCGCACACCGCCTCGCTGGGCGCGCAGGAGATCCCCCGCAGTGACTATCTGCACTATGTTCAGAACTTTGCCAGCCAGCCAGTCAGCGAAGGCTGCTGGCAGACTCAGACCCTTTTTTAGTCACGCCGAGATGTTTTGCACACATAAAGACGGTTAAGTGGTATAATAGTCGGGTTTGGTATGTCGTCCGCGCTTCGCAATAACGAGCCGGAATTGCCAGGCTGGGAATCTCAACGCACTCTCGGAACTGTTTTCAATCGTGCGCGTGTAACCGGTTGATACAGATTCTTAGCCCGCTAATCCCCCGCAGACGCCACATAAACACCCTAATTTTACCGGATGCCCGCCACTGACGAGCACCCCCGGCAAAGCGTTGGCAAAATCGCCGACGGTTCTTTACATAAATCGTTGAATTGGGCATTATCTTGCCGGTTCAACTGAAAGGTAGTACACCCAGAGGATTCGATGGCCAAAGAAGACAATATTGAAATGCAAGGTACCGTACTGGATACGTTACCTAACACCATGTTCCGCGTAGAACTTGAGAACGGACACGTGGTTACTGCTCATATCTCCGGTAAAATGCGCAAAAACTACATCCGCATCCTGACGGGCGACAAAGTGACCGTTGAGCTGACCCCGTACGACCTGAGCAAAGGCCGCATTGTCTTCCGTAGTCGCTAACAGACATTAATTTCGCCGCCCTTCAGGTTGCAGCGAAAAAAAAAGGCCGGATAATTATCCGGCCTTTTTCACATCTGCAGCAGGCGATTAATGCACCGTGCCTTCAGTTTTCCGTTTTTCCGCACTCAGGAAGTGATAGGTCAGTTCACCTTTCTCACGATCCAGCGCCACGGATACCGAGCCACCCTCCACCAGCGAACCAAACAGCAGCTCATTGGCTAATGGTTTTTTCAGGCTGTCCTGCACGGTACGCGCCATCGGACGCGCGCCCATCGCCTTGTCGTAACCCTTCTCCGCCAGCCAGTCGCGGGCTTCATCACTGACTTCCAGCGACACGCCTTTCGCATCCAGCTGCGCCTGCAACTCGACAATAAACTTGTCGACCACTTGGTGGATCACTTCTGGTGACAGGTGACTGAACCAGATGATGTTGTCGAGACGGTTGCGGAACTCTGGCGTAAAGATCTTTTTGATCTCTTCCATTGCGTCGGTGCTGTTGTCCTGATGAATCAGGCCAATCGACTTACGTTCCGTCTCACGCACACCGGCGTTAGTCGTCATGACCAGCACCACGTTGCGGAAGTCCGCTTTGCGTCCGTTGTTATCGGTCAGCATACCGTTGTCCATCACCTGCAGCAGCAGGTTGAACACATCCGGGTGCGCTTTCTCAATCTCATCCAGCAGCACCACCGCATGAGGATGCTTGATAACGGCATCCGTCAGCAGGCCACCCTGATCAAAGCCGACGTAACCCGGAGGCGCACCAATCAGACGACTGACGGTGTGACGCTCCATGTACTCAGACATATCAAAGCGCAGCAGCTCAATACCCAGAGCTTTCGCCAGCTGCACGGTCACTTCTGTCTTACCGACACCGGTTGGTCCGGCAAACAGGAAGGAACCTACTGGCTTGCGATCCTGACCCAGACCTGCGCGGCTCATTTTGATCGCTTCAGTCAGCGCCTCAATGGCGTTGTCCTGACCAAAGACCAGCATTTTGAGACGGTCGCCCAGATTTTTCAGCGTATCGCGGTCAGTTGCAGAGACGCTTTGCTCCGGAATACGGGCAATACGCGCAACCACGGTTTCAATGTCGGAGACATTAATAGTTTTCTTGCGCTTACTGGCAGGCATCAGACGCGCACGCGCACCCGCTTCATCGATGACATCAATCGCCTTGTCAGGCAGATGACGGTCGTTGATATATTTCACCGCCAGCTCCACGGCAGCGCGCACCGCTTTCGCGGTATAACGCACATCGTGATGCGCTTCATACTTGGTTTTCAGGCCATTCAGGATCTGCACGGTCTCATCAACAGATGGCTCCGTGATATCGATCTTCTGGAAACGACGCGCCAGCGCACGATCCTTTTCGAAGATGTTGCTGAACTCCTGATAGGTGGTAGAACCCATCACCCGAATCTTGCCGCTGGAAAGCAGCGGTTTGATCAGGTTGGCCGCATCGACCTGGCCACCGGACGCAGCCCCTGCACCGATGATGGTGTGGATCTCATCGATAAACAGAATGCTGTGTTCGTCCTGCTCCAGCTGCTTCAGCAGCGCTTTGAACCGTTTTTCAAAGTCACCCCGGTATTTGGTGCCAGCTAACAGCGAACCAATATCCAGCGAGTAGATGGTGCACTCTTTCATCACTTCCGGCACGTCGCCCTGCTCGATGCGCCAGGCGAGACCTTCTGCAATGGCGGTTTTACCGACACCGGATTCCCCCACCAGCAGTGGGTTATTTTTACGGCGACGGCACAGCACCTGAATGGTACGTTCCAGCTCTTTATCGCGACCAATCAGTGGATCAATCCCACCGACGCGAGCAAGCTGATTAAGATTGGTGGTGAAGTTTTCCATACGCTCCTCCCCGCCTGCTTGCTCTTCGTTAACCGGATTTTCTGCGCCTGGCGCCTGGCCCGGCTCATCTTTGCGCGTACCGTGAGAGATGAAATTCACCACATCAAGGCGGCTGACTTCATGTTTGCGTAACAGATAGGCCGCTTGCGACTCCTGCTCGCTGAAAATGGCGACCAGCACATTCGCGCCGGAGACTTCGCTGCGACCGGATGACTGGACATGGAAAACCGCACGCTGCAAAACGCGCTGGAAGCTGAGCGTCGGTTGGGTATCACGCTCCTCTTCGCTGGCGGGCAGCACCGGCGTGGTTTGTTCGATGAAGGCTTCGAGTTCCTGCCTTAGAGCCACAAGGTCCACCGTACAGGCTTCCAGTGCCTCTCTGGCCGACGGGTTACTGAGCAATGCCAGTAACAGATGCTCGACGGTCATAAATTCATGACGGTGCTCACGCGCTCTGGCGAAAGCCATATTTAAACTGAGTTCCAGTTCTTGATTGAGCATTAGGCACCTCCCCCAATTATCGCCCTTACCAGTTTCCTATATGGAGACGTGTTCAGGCTTTTTCCAGCGTACACAGCAACGGATGATGATTTTCCCGCGCATAGTTGTTCACCTGGGCCGCTTTTGTCTCGGCGACTTCTGCAGTAAATACACCACAGATCGCCTTGCCGTGATAGTGAACTTTCAACATCAGCTGCGTTGCACGTTCAACATCATAAGAAAAGAACTTTTGTACAACGTCAATAACAAATTCCATAGGTGTATAATCGTCATTATTCAGAATGACTTTATACATTGAAGGCGGCTTTAACCCTTCGCGTACTTTGTCTTCGGCCAGATGTTCAAAATTAAGCCAGTCGTTTGTGTTTGCCATAGTGTTCCGTTGAGATTTCGCTTTGAGCTTTTACGTCGCTACATCCTGAGAGTTTAACATGTCTGTCAAGCCGCTGGCCGCTGCTGAAAATTTATTCAGAAATTTCCTCGCGCGACCTGCATCACAAAATTCGCAATAGCGTTAACTGCCTCAAATTTTGATGATTTTTTCCCCACCTGGCCCGGTGGTTTGCTTGACGCCAGCGGCGCTTTCTCTACATTCTACCTGCACAGGCTGATTGAGTTTTAATCAACTCTGACTCACAGCGTCTGAGACCTCACCTACTTATAAAATGTCTTGCGAGGGAAGTAAAAGCATGGAGACGGGCACCGTTAAATGGTTCAATAATTCCAAAGGCTTTGGCTTTATCTGTCCGATCGGAGGCGGCGACGATATTTTTGCGCACTACTCCACCATTCAGATGGAGGGCTACCGAACGCTAAAGGCAGGCCAGCAGGTTCAGTTCGATGTTCATGAAGGTCCGAAAGGCAATCACGCCAGCCTTATCGTCCCCGTTGAGGTGCAGGTTGTGGCCTGACACTTCTCCCCTTATGAACGGTGGACCCAAATGCCAGCCCGTGCCGCTGGCATTTTCATTTCCAGGGGCATTCAGTCTGCCTGCCCCTGTGCCAGCCGGATAACCCGGGCAAACATCTGCCGCATCAGTGGCGGAATCGCCTCTGGCCCGCGCTCTGCCGCCGATGAGGCTACCGCAATCGCCAGCTCAGGTTTGGAACTGCGGTGAATCGCTTTGGTAATAATACGCCTGGAACTCATCGGAACGTTTAACGGCAGGTGCGCCATCTGATGATAAACCTCCTGGAAGCCGTGCTGATAAAGAAAATTTTCCATATCCAGCGCCGGTAGCTGCGTCAGAAAACGCGGCTCCGCGTCACCCGGCTGCAGCTGACTGCGCGCCGTAGCGGCATACTTATGCCCCGCCTGATCGCCATCGGTCAGCACATGCCAGGCGATGCCCATACGCCGGGCAAACTTCAGCAGGGGCTTGAGGCCGGACTGCGCAAACTCAATCACTTTGATCCCTTCAGCCGCAAAGTTGTAGCCACACTGCTGCGCCAGCTCATTCATGATCCAGACTTCGGTCTCCCCCTCCACCAGCAGCCAGCAGCGGGCGAACAGCGCCGCAGGACGGTTGACACGGATATGAAAGCCGATACGCCGACTCTCTTCGGCACTCAGTCCTTCCGGACCGATGCGCCAGGCCGCCACGCGCGACGATTCACGCACCAGACGGCAGACATTTTCCACCGGCACCTGCGACAGCAGTTCAGCGGAATTGGTGGTGGCAATTTTCTGCAGCGGCAGCAGCCTCAGCAGGTTCCACGCTACCGAGAGCATAATCGGGTGCAGCCGGGTTTCCGGGTCTTCAATCAGCAGCAGCGGCCGGGCATCGGCGGCAAGAGGCAGATCGCCCCGCGCCGCGATCAGCAGGGTAAAGATCTGCAGCAGGATCAGCTGGCGGCTGCGGGAGTCCGTTCCGGCAATCAGCTGGTTGAGGTGATCCAGCGCCCGCCAGCCCTGCCCGCCGTCGCGCGTCTGCCCATCCCGCGGCCGCGCCGCCTGACCGGTTTCCGGCGTCTGCACCTGAAAGTAGTGCTGCATCAGCTGCTGCATGGTCTTTAGTCCCTGCCGCAGCGCCTCATCGCTGAGCTGCTGTGGATGGCGCGCCAGATCGCGCGCCAGCGACTCCATCCCCGCCAGCAACGGGGTATGCGCAGAATCCAGCGGCGCACTCCCCCGGGTGCGCTTGCTGAAACGCGCATCGCGCAGTCGCAGAACCGGATGACGTTTCAGCAACCGATCGATGGCCCCGGCACAGCCCGGCTCCGGCAACAGCTGACCGTCAGCGTCTGTAAAACGGCGCTGGGTTTCAATACCGCTATCCCGCCAGATGGCGCTGACGCGGTAAAAGAGTCTGCGTTGTCCCTGAGCGTCACGCTGCCAGAAGGGAGCGAACAGCTCATCGGCGTCGCGCTCATCGTCGCGAAAGTGAAACAGAACCGACAGACGGCGCATCGGATCGTCCGCCTCGCCCGGGGTAAAGTGAAAATCGGCGGGCGTAAAAACGTGCGCCGGTTGATGCGGCGACAGCAACAGGCTCAGGGCATCCAGCAGGCTGGATTTGCCCCAGGCGTTCTCACCAATCAACAGGTTGGTCCGGGTCAAAGGCAGTGAAAGCTTATTGATGCCGCGGAAACCCCGAATATCGATATGTTCCAGAATCACAGGCGTCCATCCTCAGTTTATAAGAAGCATGGTTGCCGTAAGCCAGCCGGTCAAGCCGCGTTTTCGGGGTTTACTCTGTCACCCTTTTTCGTTAGCTTGTCGCCTCTTTTCCCAGGGATGGAACCTGCTGTTATGTACTCCGGACTTCTGATTATTCTGCTGCCGCTGGTGGCGGGCTGGCTGTTACCCTTCCGACAGACCGCGACCCTGCGCCGGGTCAACCAGCTTTTGGGCTGGATGGTTTACGTCATTCTGTTTTTTATGGGCATCAGCCTGGCCTTTCTCGACAACCTCAGCAGCAACCTGCTGGCGGTGTTTCACACTGCGCTGGTGGCCGCATTCTGCATCCTGATCTGTAACCTGCTGGCACTGCGCGGGCTGGAAAAATATGCCCCCTGGCAGCATGCGCATCGCCAGGAGAAGCTGCCGTCACGGCTGCATATGGCGCTGGAATCGCTGAAACTCTGCGGCGTGGTGGTGATCGGTTTTCTGCTCGGCCTGACGCAGTGGCCGCTGCTGCACCACGCCTCGACGGCCAGCGAATATGCCCTGATCTTTCTGCTGTTCCTGGTCGGTATTCAGCTGCGCGGCAGTGGGATGACGCTGCGCCAGATTATCCTGAACCGTCGCGGCCTGCTGGTCGCCAGCGTGGTGCTGGTCAGCGCGCTGGCTGGCGGCGTGATCGCCGCGCTGCTGCTTGGCATGCCGCTGAAAACCGGTCTGGCGTTGGCCAGCGGCTTTGGCTGGTACTCCCTCTCCGGGATCCTGATGACCGAAGCCTTTGGCCCGGTCATCGGCAGTGCCGCCTTCTTCAACGACCTGGTGCGTGAACTGGTGGCGATCATGCTGATCCCGGCGCTGATTGGCCGCCATCGCTCGAGCGCACTGGGCCTGTGCGGCGCCACCTCGATGGACTTTACCCTGCCGGTGCTGCAGCGGGCGGGCGGCAATGAGATTGTCCCGGCGGCCATCGTGCACGGCTTTGTGATGAGCCTGCTGGCCCCGATTCTGATCGCCCTTTTCTCTGCCTGAACCCTGTCTAAGATGCGCAGATCACCATTCATCTGGCCGCGATAAATAAGCGCAACGCGCAGGGAACAGGGTCAGAAGCGAAAAGTGGCCCGTCCTCTGCACGGCCCCCGGCTCTGCCAGCGCATTTTTTCACGCCTGCTTTTCTGCCGTGTCGTCTACGCTTCTTTTTTCAGTTCTGGTCACGTCATACATCAGGGCGAGCCGACAAAGGAGAAGAGCATGAAACAAACCGTGGCGGCGCTGGTCGCCAAAACGCTGGAAAGCGCGGGCGTAAAACGCATCTGGGGCGTCACCGGGGACTCCCTGAACGGCCTGAGTGACAGCCTTAATCGCATGGGCACCATTGAATGGATGCCGACGCGCCATGAAGAGGTGGCAGCGTTTGCGGCGGGCGCAGAAGCGCACATCAGCGGCGAACTGGCGGTCTGCGCCGGCTCCTGCGGGCCAGGCAATTTACACCTCATCAACGGTCTGTTCGATTGCCACCGCAACCGCGTACCGGTGCTGGCGATTGCCGCGCACATCCCCTCCAGCGAAATCGGCAGCGGCTATTTTCAGGAAACCCATCCGCAGGAGCTGTTCCGCGAATGCAGTCACTACTGCGAGCTGGTCTCCAATCCGGAGCAGTTACCGCAGGTGCTGGGCATCGCGATGCGTAAAGCGATCCTGAACCGGGGGGTTTCGGTGGTGGTCTTACCCGGTGATATTGCGTTGCAGCCCGCGCCGGAGAGCGCCCGCACCGAGTGGTATCCACCGCAGCTGCCGCAGGTTCTGCCGCAGCCTGCCGAACTGGCTCAGCTGGCCCGTACGCTGAACGACGCCAGCGACATTACGCTGCTGTGCGGCAGTGGCTGCGCCGGGGCACATCAGGAAGTGGTCGCGCTGGCCGAAGCGCTGAAAGCCCCTATCGTGCATGCGCTGCGCGGCAAAGAACACCTGGAATATGATAACCCTTATGATGTCGGGATGACCGGCCTGATTGGCTTCTCATCGGGTTTCCACGCCATGATGAACGCCGGGACGCTGGTGCTGCTGGGTACCCAGTTCCCCTATCGCGCTTTCTATCCGGAAAAGGCGCGCATCATCCAGATCGACATCAATCCCGGCAGCCTGGGATCGCATTGTCACGTTGATGAGGCCTATGTCGGTGACGTGAAAACCACCCTGCAGGCGCTGCTGCCGCAGCTGACGCACAAAAACGATCGTACCCATCTCGACAGCGCCGTTAAGCACTATCGTGAGGCGAGGAAAAGTCTGGATGAGCTGGCACAGCCCAATGACAAACAGCCTATCCATCCGCAATATCTGGCGCAGCAGATCAGCCACTACGCCAGCGAGGATGCGATTTTCACCTGTGACGTCGGCACGCCTACCGTCTGGGCGGCGCGCTACCTGAAGATGAACGGCAGACGTCGCCTGCTGGGGTCGTTTAACCACGGCTCGATGGCAAACGCCATGCCGCAGGCGCTGGGCGCGCAGTCCATCGATCGGAATCGTCAGGTGGTGGCGCTGTGTGGTGACGGCGGATTCAGCATGCTGATGGGCGATTTTATCTCGCTGGCGCAGCTGAAAATGCCGGTGAAACTGGTGATTTTCAACAACAGCGTGCTGGGCTTTGTGGCGATGGAGATGAAAGCGGGCGGCTACCTGACCGACGGCACCGAACTGGACAATCCCGACTTTGCTGCCATCGCTCAGGCCTGCGGCATCAAAGGGATCCGGGTGGAGAAAGCGTCAGAACTCAACGGCGCGCTGGAGCAGGCATTTGCTCATGACGGGCCGGTGCTGGTCGATGTCATCACCGCCAAAGAGGAGCTGGCGATGCCGCCGCAGATCAAACTGGAGCAGGCCAAAGGCTTCAGCCTCTACATGCTGCGCGCCATTATGAACGGTCGCGGGGATGAAGTGGTAGAACTGGCGAAAACCAACTGGCTGCGGTAAAACAGGGGTTCCATCCAGGCGGGCGCGATGCCCGCCTTTTTTTGTCTTCCGCTACGTTCAGGAGCATAAGGTGATCGATTTACGCAGTGATACCGTGACCCGGCCCAGCGCCGCCATGCTGAACGCGATGATGTCTGCCGAAACCGGTGATGATGTCTACCGTGACGATCCGACCGTGAATGCGCTGGAGGCGGAGGCGGCACGACTCAGCGGCAAAGCCGCCGCGCTCTTTTTTCCGACCGGTACCCAGGCAAACCTGGTGGCGCTGCTGAGCCACTGTGAACGTGGCGATGAATATATCGTGGGTCAGCAGGCGCACAACTACAAATATGAGGCGGGTGGCGCGGCGGTGCTGGGCAGTATTCAGCCCCAGCCGGTGCTGGCCAGCGAGGACGGTACTCTGCCGCTCGACGTGGTGGCGGCCGCTATCAAGCCGGATGATATTCACTTTGCCCGCACCCGACTGCTGAGTCTGGAGAACACCCATCACGGTAAAGTGCTGCCGCTGGCTTATCTGGAACAGGCCTGGACTTTTACCCGCGCATATCAGCTGGCGCTGCACATTGATGGCGCACGGATCTTTAATGCGGTGGTGGCGCAGCAGACCACGCTGGCGGCGATTGCCCGCTACTGCGACAGTCTCACTATCTGTCTCTCAAAAGGTCTGGGGACACCGGTGGGTTCCCTGCTGTGCGGCGACACGGCGCTGATTGAGCGCGCACGTCGCTGGCGGAAAATGACCGGCGGCGGCATGCGTCAGGCGGGCATTCTGGCGGCAGCTGGCCTTTACGCGTTAGAACACAACGTGGCGCGGCTGCAGGAGGATCATGACAATGCGGCCTGGCTGGGTGAGCAGTTGCATGAGCTGGGTGTCAACGTCATTGAGCAGCAGACGAACATGCTGTTTGTTGCCGTGCCGGAGGCGCAGGTCAGGCCCCTGGGCGAGTGGATGAAAGCGCGTGGGGTATTAATCAGCGCGGGCACCCGCACCCGTCTGGTCACCCATCTGGATACGGATCGTGCCGCGCTGGAACAGGTGGTCGCACACTGGAAGGCGTTTCTGCAGCAGTAACGGCTACGGCGCCGCGCCATAGCGTTCCAGAAGCGCGGCGGCTATCGCAGCCGTCTCAGCATCGGGCAGCCCTCGATAATCCGCGGGCCGGAAATGCATCTGGAAGGCGGCAATCACCTTCTGCTGCTCACGCGCGCTCATCCCGTCACTCACCGGATAGCCGTAGCGGCTTAACAGGGTCAGAATCTGCTCTGCGGGCACCGCCGCATGCGGCGCCTTGCCAGCCAGCCAGAACTGCACCCGACGGCTATCCGGCCAGGCACCGAGTCCGCGCTGCGCCAGCTGTTGCCAGGGAAAGCACGGCCCCGGATCCTGCTTGCGCTGCGGCGCGATATCACTGTGGCCAACGATATTTTCCGGTGGGATCGCGTAACGCCGGGCAATATCCCGCAGCAGCGCCTCCAGCGCCGTCATCTGTGCAACCGTAAAGGGCTGCCATTCGAGACCGGTCGGCGTGCGACGATAGCCCCGGTTCACCAGTTCAATACCAATCGAGGTGTCATTGATACGGGTGGCCCCGCGCCAGAAGCTGGGCCCGGCGTGCCAGGCCAGCTGCTGCTCCGGCACCAGCTGCCAGATAATCCCTTTCCCGGCGCGCTGTGGCGGCTGACGGGGGATCAGATAGTGCGCGCTGACCTCCCGATCCGTCAGCGTTGCCAGCGACGACGAAAAATCTTCGGCCGTGTAGTGGATCACGATCACCTTCACCCGTGGGCGCGCACCCTGTGCCGGATCCCGCAGGTCGGCCCAGTAGCCGTCGCGGGATTCTATGCCGGTCTGGCAGCCGGCCAGCAGCAGCGCCGTCAGCAGCAACAGCAGGCGTCTCAACGCAGGATCACCGCCGTGCCGGTGACGCTGACCATCAGCATGCTGCTCTCTTTGCCCACCGTTTCGTAATCAATGTCGATGCCGACCACGGCGTTGGCGCCCAGCGCTTTCGCCTGCGCTTCCAGCTCGTCAAAAGCGATCTCGCGCGCTTTGCGCAGCTCTTTCTCATAAGCACCGGAACGGCCACCGACCACGTCGCGGATCCCGGCAAAAAAATCACGGAAGATGTTGGCACCCAGAATCGCTTCACCGGTGACTACGCCGCAATAGTCGCTGATGCTGTGACCTTCCAGGGTTGGGGTGGTTGAAAATTTCATCGCATTCTCCTTGTTGAAAACCGGACTAAGGCTCTATCGACTAAAAAGCATGGCTATACTCTATGCTAAAAAAGGCACCTTGCCAGAGAACCATAAGGAAATCGAGATGAGAAACAATGCGTTTGCGCTGATGATCCCGGCAGCCCTGTTGCTCAGCGCCTGTACCACCGTGGAGCCCGTGATTAAGGATAATGGGCCGCGAACCGCGCCCTGCATTGAGGGCGGTCCTGACCAGGTCGCTCAGCAGTTTTATGACCTGCGGATCGAACAGCCGGTGCCGGGACTGCCCGACAGCAACACGCTGGCGAAATACCGTCCCTACCTGAGTGACGCGCTTTATCGTGCGTTACAGGCGGCCAGCGGCAGCAACGCCGGTGCGCAGTGGCGCAATGGCGATATCTTCTCCAGCCTCTCGCAGGGTCCGACAGCCGCCAGCGTGGCCGATGCCTCAACGATTCCGAACCGCGATGCGCGCAACATTCCGTTGCGGGTTGACCTGAGCCGTGACAACCGTCAGTGGCAGGATGAAGTGCTGATGATCCATCAGGGCAGCTGCTGGGTGGTGGATGACGTGCGCTACATGGGGAATCCTGCGCATGCCGACGGTGGCAGCCTGAGCCAGATGCTGGAAAAAACGCGAAAATAGATCAGACAGTCATAAGAAACGCGGCCAGCCTCACTGCCGCGCTTTTTTTATCTCTGCATCCTGGCCAGCCCCCCCGTCAGCCCCCGGACAGGGCATGATTTTCTGCTAAGCTTTTGCTGTTTACCCCCTGTTTTACAAATTTTAACCCGCCTGAATTGCATAACTATTCTGGTGACGTTAAAATCCGCGGCACTAATAGCTATTCAAATCTGGCGCATGAGTATTCAACTAAACGCAATAAACTGCTTCTACGGTGCTCATCAGGCGCTGTTCGACATCAACCTTGAGTGCCCTCAGGGCGAGACCCTGGTGCTGCTGGGCCCCAGCGGCGCGGGCAAGAGTTCCCTGCTGCGGGTCCTCAACCTGCTGGAGCAGCCGCGTTCAGGTCAGTTGCAGATTGCCGGTAATCAGTTCGACTTCAGTCAGAAGCCTTCCGATGCCGCGATTCGGGAGCTGCGTCAGAACGTGGGTATGGTCTTTCAGCAATATAATCTCTGGCCGCATCTCACCGTGCTGCAGAATCTGATGGAAGCGCCCTGCCGGGTGCTGGGGCTCAGCAAGAGCGATGCCCGCGCCCGCGCCGACCGGCTGCTTGACCGGCTGCGTCTGACCCCTTACAGCGACCGCTTTCCGCTCCACCTCTCAGGAGGTCAGCAGCAGCGCGTGGCGATTGCCCGTGCGCTGATGATGGAGCCGCAGGTACTGCTGTTTGATGAGCCAACCGCCGCGCTGGATCCCGAAATTACCGCACAGATTGTCTCAATTATTCGCGAACTGGCGCAGACCCGTATCACCCAGGTGATCGTGACCCATGAAGTGGAAGTGGCACGTAAAACCGCCAGCCGCGTGGTTTACATGGAGAACGGTCATATTGTGGAACAGGGCGATGCCAGCCGCTTTACACAGCCGCAAACCGAGGCGTTTGCTCACTATCTTTCGCACTAAGTCAGGATGCTAAAAATGAAAAAAATGGTACTTGCTGCACTGCTCGCTGGTTTTAGCCTGACCGCTACGGCGGCGCAGACGATTCGTTTTGCTACCGAAGCCTCCTATCCTCCGTTTGAGTTTGTGGATGCGGACAATAAGATTCAGGGCTTTGATGTCGATCTGGCCAATGCGCTCTGTAAAGAGATCGACGCAACCTGCACCTTTACCAATCAGGCGTTCGACAGCCTGATCCCAAGCCTGAAGTTCCGCCGCTTTGATGCGGTG
This sequence comes from Pantoea sp. M_10, assembly GCF_008631515.1. NCBI lineage: Bacteria > Pseudomonadati > Pseudomonadota > Gammaproteobacteria > Enterobacterales > Erwiniaceae > Pantoea > Pantoea sp. M_10. Next base: position 947,805 of record NZ_VWUL01000001.1, read on the forward strand.
ATGGCCGGCATGGATATTACTCCGGAGCGTGAAAAGCAGGTCCTGTTCACCAAGCCTTACTATGACAACTCAGCGCTGTTTGTGGCCCAGAAAGGCAAAGTGGCTAGCGTTGAGGCGCTGAAAGGCAAGCGCGTAGGCGTTCAGAACGGCACCACCCATCAGAAGTACCTGACGGAAAAACACAGCGAAATTACCACTGTGCCTTACGACAGCTATCAGAATGCCGTTCTGGATCTGAAAAATGGCCGTATTGATGCCGTGTTCGGTGATACCGCCGTGGTCAACGAATGGCTGAAGCAGAACCCTGCGCTGGCAGCTGTCGGTGACAAAGTAACGGACAAAGCCTACTTTGGTACCGGCCTGGGCATCGCGGTGCGCACCGGTAACACCGAGCTGCAGAGCAAATTCAACGGCGCACTGGATAAGATCAAAGCTGACGGGACGTACAAAACCATCTACAGCAAATGGTTCCAGCAGTAATCTCTGATGAATGAAATGATGACCCTTGCAAGCGCCGCCGGTATGACCGTCGGCCTTGCCGTTTGTGCTCTCATCGCTGGCCTCGTGCTGGCGATGCTGTTTGCTGGCTGGGAGTCACTGCGCCTCAGACCGCTGGCGTGGATCGGCACCGGCCTGGTGACCCTGATTCGCGGCCTGCCGGAAATTCTGGTGGTGCTGTTTATCTATTTCGGTGCCTCTCAGCTGCTCCTGACCCTGTCCGACGGCTTCACGCTTAACTTCGGCCTGTTTCAGCTGCCGGTGCAGATGCAGATTGAGAACTTCGATGTCAGTCCGTTCCTGTGTGGCGTGATTGCGCTGGCGATGCTCTATGCCGCCTACGCCTCACAAACGCTGCGCGGCGCGCTGAAAGCGGTTCCGGTCGGCCAGTGGGAGTCGGGCCAGGCGCTGGGCATGAAAAAATCGGCCATTTTTTTGCGGCTGATTATGCCGCAGATGTGGCGTCACGCCCTGCCCGGTCTGGGCAATCAGTGGCTGGTTCTGCTGAAAGATACCGCCCTGGTTTCGCTGATCAGCGTTAACGATCTGATGCTGCAGACCAAAAGTATCGCTACCCGCACCCAGGAGCCCTTTACCTGGTTCCTTGTGGCGGCGGCAATCTATTTAGTGATTACGCTGTTCAGCCAGGCGGTACTGCGCCGCATTGAACTGCGCACTACCCGCTTTGAACGGGGGAACAGCTAATGCTGGCTTACCTGCCTGAACTTCTGAAAGGGCTGCACACCAGTCTGACGCTCACCGCGGCCTCGCTGATCCTGGCCCTGCTGCTTGCGCTGCTCTTCACCGTGGTGCTGTCACTGAAAACCCCGCTGTTTTCGCCGCTGGTAAAAGGATTTATTACGCTGTTTACCGGCACCCCGCTGCTGGTGCAGATCTTCCTGATCTACTACGGGCCGGGACAGTTTCCCTCGCTTCAGCAGATCCCCTGGCTGTGGCATTTACTCTCACAACCCTGGCTCTGCGCGATGCTGGCCCTGTCGCTGAACAGCGCAGCCTATACCACCCAGCTCTTCTACGGTGCCGTGCGAGCGATCCCTGCCGGGCAGTGGCAGTCGTGTGCGGCGCTCGGCATGCGCCGAAAAGATACCCTGCGTATTCTTCTGTCTTATGCATTTAAACGCGCCCTCTCCTCCTACTCCAATGAGGTGGTGCTGGTCTTCAAGGGCAGCTCACTGGCCTACACCATCACCCTGATGGAAGTGATGGGCCACGGTCAGCTGCTCTATGGCCGGACCTATGACGTCACCGTCTATGCCGCAGCCGGCCTGATTTATCTCTGCGTGAATGGTCTGCTGACGCTGATGATGCGACTGATCGAAAGGCGTGCGCTGGCCTTTGAAAGACGCAGCTGATCCCCGGGCGAGCTCGCTCGCCCTTCCCGCCTGGAAAATCACAATAATTGCATAATCATTCAATCTGTGGCAGGGTATCGCCTTCTCTGGCTGACCACAACACAGGATTTTTACAATGAAAAAATGGATTATTGCCGCGGCGCTGGCGTCACTGGCGATCACCGCTCAGGCAGCGGAAAAAATTCGCTTCGCCGCTTCCGCCACCTATCCGCCGTTTGAATCTCTCGACGGGGAAAATAACCTGGTGGGTTTTGATATCGATCTGGCTAAAGCGCTCTGTCAGCAGATGAAAGCGGAGTGTACGTTTACCAATAACGCCTTCGACAGCCTGATCCCTTCCCTGAAGTTCCGCCGCTATGACGCGGTCATCTCCGGCATGGATATCACCGCAGAGCGCAGCAAACAGGTCGATTTTACCCAGCCTTACTATGCGAACTCAGCGATCGTGATCGCCCGTAAAGGCCAGTTCAGTCACTTCAGCGACCTGAAAGGCAAGCGCATCGGCGTGGAAAACGGCACCACGCACCAGAAGTACCTGCAGGAAAAACATCCGGAAGTGAAAGTGGTGGCCTATGACAGCTACCAGAATGCGATTCTCGACATGAAGAGTGGCCGGCTGGATGGGGTATTTGGCGACAGCGCGGTGGTGAATCAGTGGCTGAAGAGCAATCCGGAGCTGGCTACGGTCGGTGAGCATGTGACCGACACGGACTACTTTGGCACCGGCCTTGGAATTGCCGTGCGTAAGGGCAATACGGCGCTGCGCGATGAGTTTAACCAGGCGATCGCCGCGCTGAAAGCTAACGGCAGCTGGCAGCAGCTCAATCAGAAGTGGTTCCCGGAGTAAGCCCCCCGATCGCAGCGCCCGCCTGCGCGATCTACGGCTGCTGGCGGCGGGTTAACAGCGTCAGCACCTCAAAATGGGCGGTATGAGGAAACATATCGAAGAGCTGCACCTTCGTGATCTCATACGCGCTCAGTCGGGCGATATCCTGCGCCATGGTCTGCGGATTACAGCTTGAGTAGAGCAGATAATCGGGTGCCATCTGGCTCAGATAGTCACACAGCGCCTTGCCAATCCCGCGACGGGGCGGATTGACCAGCACCAGCTGCGGCACCGCGTCCCGCCCGGTGGCAAACGCCGTCGAATCCAGCGCCGCAAACTGCACCTTCTCCAGCCCCAGCATCGCGGCGGAGCGCTGAGCGCAGGCAATCGCCTCGGCGCTGATCTCAATCCCGGTCAGCTGCATCGCCGGTGTCGCACAGTGCAGACCGAAACCGCCCACGCCACAGAAGAGATCCCACATGCTGTTGACCGGCAGTGCGCGGACCCAGTCGCGGGCAGTGGCATAAAGCGTGCTGGCAACCTGCGGGTTGGTCTGAAAGAAACTCTGCGGACGGATCCAGAGCGGCACGCCATTGAAGTTCTCCGCCAGCGACTGATCCGGCGTCAGCGCTATCTCCTCATCGCCCTCCAGAATCGCCATATGTACCGGCTGAATGTTGGCAGAGATGACCGTCAACTGTGGCAGCTGCTGTTGCAGCCACGGCAACGCCGCGCGCAGCTGTTCCAGCTTCGCCGTCGATCGCAGGACAAAGCGCAGCATCATACCGCCCTGCTGACTTTCGGTAATCAGCAGAAACTTCAGTTCTCCACGCTTGCGCGCCACGTTATAGGGCGTCAGCCCGGCACGCGCGATAAAAGGTTTCAGTGCGGCAAAGACGGGCTGAAAACTGTCCGGATAGAGCGGGCACGCACACAGATCGACCGCCTCCCCCTCCCGGGACAACAGGCCCAGCACCGGACGCTCAACGCTGCCGCTGACGACCATTTTCGCTTTATTACGGAACGCCTGCTGCGGTGATACCACCGGCGGCAACCAGGCCGCGACCGGCTGTTCAGCCAGCAGCTGTTCCAGCAGTGACTGTTTGTCGCTGAGCTGAGTGGAATAGGGTTTGTCGAGCCACTGACAGGAGCGGCAACGGTTGGCGTCATAAAGCGCGCAGTGCATGGTAAAGCCTTAACGATCGGGTCGGGCGGAGCGCGATTGTATCACCGCTTTCTGAAAAAAGCGCGGCTGCTGGCAGGCAGAAACAGCAGCATCAGCACCAGCAGATCGGGGATTTTCTGCGTCAGGGTGTGGTGAATAATCTGGACGTTGTTGTCGCCGTCGATACTGAAAATTTCAGGGTAGATCCAGCCCAGCGAGGCCACCAGCATGTATCCCAGCACGAGCACCTGGGTCGCCACATAGCCCCAGCGTCCGGCATTACTGCCGCGCATCAGGGTAAAGGCGCAGCGCAGCTCAAACAGGAAGATCAGCTGGCTGGCGATAAAGATAAGCGTAGAGTCCCAGGACTGGGCGCTGCGGTGAACAAAGTTGGCGATTTCGCTGTAGCCCAGCTCATTGGCCAGCATCAGGACGCTCAGGCAGCGGGTGGCAATGATGGCAATGCCCGCCACACTGACCGGCACCGGCGCATCCGAAAGCGTGGCACTGCTTTTAAAGATTTCTGACATAGTCCGTGGCTCCACCCGATCGAAAAACGGGCCGGTTAAACCGGCCCGTTCATATAGTGGCAAAGGTTAACGATTTCAGCCACGTTTAGCTTTCTGAATATCGCTTAAACGCTGTTTTTCTTCGTTCGCCATTACCCGCCAGGCGATAAAACCCACTAAACCGACCACAAACAGAATCAGCGACGCCAGCGCGTTGATTTCCGGATTCACGCCGCGCCGCACGGTGGCAAAGATCGCCATGGGCAGCGTGGTGGCACCGGGCCCGGTGACAAAGCTGGCGATCACCAGATCGTCGAGTGACAGGGTAAATGCCAGCAGCCAGCCGGTCACGATAGCCGGCGCAATCATCGGCACGGTAATCACGAAGAAGACCTTCAGCGGCGTGGCACCTAAGTCCATCGCCGCCTCTTCAATCGAGCGGTCCAGTTCACGCAGACGCGAGTTGATCACCACCGCCACATAGGCAGTACAGAAGGTCACGTGTGCCAGCCAGATGGTGAGCATGCCGCGTTCGCTGGGCCAGCCAAAGGCGTTGCCCATCGCCACAAACAGCAGCAGTAGCGACAGTCCGGTGATCACGTCGGGCATTACCAGCGGCGCGGTGAGCATAAAGGCAAACCCGTTATGCCCGCGGAACCGCCCGAAGCGCACGATGATGACCGCCGCCAGCGTGCCCAGCACCACAGCCATGGTGGCGGAAAGCCCGGCAATGCTCAGACTCAGCAGCACCGCATCAATCATCGCGCTGTCCTGGAAGAGCACCCTGTACCAGTGGAAAGAGAAATTCTCCCACACCGTCACCAGCGGTGAGCTGTTAAAGGAGTAAACCACCAGCAGCAGCATCGGCGCATAGAGGAACAGGAAACAGCAGACCAGAATACCGGTTCGCCAGGATGAGCGAATGGTGGGCAGATTATTCATGCCTTCTCTCCCATTTCACGGTTTTGATGCTTATGGAACCAGATGATTGGCAGAATCAGGATCAGCAGGATAATCACCGCCAGCGCAGAGGCCACCGGCCAGTCACGGTTATTGAAGAACTCCTGCCACAGAATACGGCCAATCATGATGCTGTCCGGCCCGCCCAGCAGTTCAGGAATCACATACTCCCCGACCGCCGGGATAAAGACCAGCATCGATCCGGCGATAATGCCGCCTTTAGTCAGCGGCACGATGACGCTGAAAAAGGTTTTGAGCGGACGCGCCCCCAGGTCCAGTGACGCTTCCACCAGCGAGTAGTCGATACGGGTCAGCGCGGTGTAGATCGGCAGCACCATAAACGGCAGATAGCAGTAGACGATACCGATATAGACGGCGGTGTTGGTATAGAGGATCACCAGCGGATGATCGATCACGCCGAGCCACATCAGAAAGCGGTTGAGAATCCCGTTATTGTTCAGCAGCCCCATCCAGGCGTAAACGCGCACCAGAAAGGAGGTCCACGACGGCAGGATCACCAGCAACAGCAGAATCGTGCGCATCGACGGCTTGCTGTGTGCAACAGCCCAGGCGAGCGGATAACCAATCAGCAGACAGATGACTGTCGAAATCGCCGCTACCTTCAGGGACTGCAGATAGGCGTCGATGTAGAGCGGGTCGTCGGTCAGCGTCAGGTAGTTGCCAAAGTTGAGTACAATGCTGAACTGATCGTCCGCCCAGCTCACCAGCTCGGTGTAAGGGGGGATCGCCCGCGCGATGTCCGCGAAGCTGATCTTCAGCACCGTCAGAAAGGGCAGCAGAAACAGCAGCACCAGCCACAGGTAAGGCAGCGCAATGACCAGCTTGCGGCCATGCTGCATTTTGACCCGGGTGGCCCAGCGTTGCAGCGGCGTGCCGACCAGCCGGGCGGGCGCTTTGGCGCGTTGGAAAATCTGGCTCATAGCCGCTCCTTAAACCGTCAACACCACGCAGCTGTCGCTTTCCCAGCAGAGGCGGACTTCGTCACCCCAGGTGGGCAGCCCTTTGCGGTAGCGATGCGCGTTCTGCAACTGTGCACTGATCATCTGTCCGCTATGCAGACGGACGTGGAAGATAGAGAGGTCGCCAAGATAGGCGATGTGAACCACCTCACCCACCGCAAAGTTGCAGCCATCGGCAGGCACCTCATCGCACAGCATCACTTTTTCCGGACGCAGCGCGACATGAACCGGGACGTTATCCACCACCGAGACATCGGAGTCGACTTTTAACGGATGCATCAGGCCGGGGCTGTCGATCACCAGGCCGTCCGCCTGACGTTCACGCAGCAAACCTTCGAAGACGTTAACTGAACCGATAAACTCGGCGCTGTAGCGGCTGGTTGGATGCTCATAGATCTCTTCCGGCTCACCGATCTGTACGAACTTGCCGCGATTCATGATCGCGATACGGCCGGCCATGGTCATCGCCTCTTCCTGGTCGTGCGTCACCATCACGCAGGTCGCACCAACCCGCTCCAGAATATCGACCACCTCCAGCTGCATCCTGTCGCGCAGCTTCTTATCCAGCGCGCCCATCGGCTCATCCAGCAGCAGCAGTTTAGGCCGCTTCGCCAGGCTGCGTGCCAGCGCAACACGCTGACGCTGCCCGCCGGAGAGCTGGTGCGGTTTGCGTCTGGCAAACTCCTGCATGTGCACCAGCGACAGCATCTCGGCGACCCGGCTGGCGATCTCCCCTTTCGGCAGGCGATCCTGCTTCAGGCCAAAGGCGATGTTCTGCTCCACCGTCATGTGCGGGAACAGCGCATAGGACTGGAACATCATATTGATCGGGCGCTGATAGGGGGCCACGTGCGACAGATCCTGACCATCCAGCACAATCTGGCCGCTGGTCGGTGGCTCAAATCCGGCCAGCATCCGCAGCAGCGTTGATTTGCCGCAGCCTGACGCGCCCAGCAGCGCGAAAATTTCACCTTTGTAAATGGTCAGACTGACATCATCCACGGCGTGCTGGCCGTCAAAGGATTTGGTCAGATTGCGAATCTCCAGCAGCGGCGTTAACGCCTTTGCGGTTTTGTTTTGAGGACGGGGAATGGCATCGTTCACTACTATCTCTCTCCGGAGCCAGGCGGAACATCGCGGCAAAATCCGCCGCTAAAATGGCACAACAGAGGCCGACACTGCGCCTCTGTTGCTGTTACGTGACAGGTCAATCCGTTCGGGACGAACTACTTACCACTTTTTACTTTAGTCCATGCACGCGTACGCACACGATCCAGTTTCGGATCCTGGACTTTCAGCACAAACAATTTCGACATCGCTTCCGGCGTCGGGAAGATACCCGGGTTGTTACGGATGTCGGCATTGATCAGCGGCAGTGACGCTTTGTTGCCGTTGGCATAGTTCATTTTATTGGAGACATCAGCGATCACTTTCGGATCCATGATGTAGTTCAGCCAGGCATAGGCGCCGTCGATGTTTTTCGCATCTTTCGGAATCGCCATCATGTCGAAGAAGGCCAGCGCCCCCTCTTTCGGCACGCTGTAGCCCAGGTGCACACCATTTTTCGCCGCATCCGCACGGTTTTTCGCCTGCAGGATGTCACCTGACCAGCCGATCGCCACACAAATATTGCCGTTGGCCAGATCGTTGATGTACTGAGACGAGTGGAAATAGCGGATATTCGGACGCAGCTTCAGCAGCAGGTCTGTCGCCGCACCGGAATAGTCTTTGGCATCCGAAGAGTTAGGATCCTTGCCCAGATAGTTCAGCACGGTAGCGAAAATCTCTTCCGGTGCATCCAGGAATGAGACACCACAGCTTTTCAGCTTCTCAAGGTTTTCCGGCTTCATCACCAGGTCCCAGCTGTTGAGCGGCGCATCGGTTCCCAGCGCGGCCTTCACCTTGTCGACGTTATAGCCGATGCCGGTGGTGCCCCACAGGTAAGGAATCGCATATTTGTTACCCGGATCGTGCTGCGCCACTTTTTCCATCAGCGCCGGATCGAGGTTTTTGTAGTTCGGCAGTTTGCTCTTATCCAGCGGCTGGAAGACCCCGGACTGAAGCTGACGCGCCAGGAAGCTGGAGGATGGCACCACGACATCGTAGCCGGTACTGCCCGCCATCAGTTTGCCTTCCAGCACTTCGTTGGAGTCAAAGACATCGTAGACAACCTTGATGCCGGACTGCTTTTCAAAGTTCGGCACGGTATCTGGCGAAATATAATCGGACCAGTTGTAGACGTGCAGCGTTTTATCTTCCGCCATGCTGCTGGCCGACGCGACCATCAGCGAAGCCGCTACCACAGCTGACAGCCATTTCTGACGTGAGTTGAACATGTTTTCCATCCTCCTGAGCGGGTCATTACAACGCTGCAAACCTGAGATCCCTGCATTGCGTTCTGTACAGGACGTCAGTGACACAATGAATCATTATTCAGCGGGAGTTTAATAGCAAAATCCTATATCTGAAGCGCAGTTACGCGCCTGTTACAGCCCCGCAAGCATAGCCCCCCTGCTCATGCTGCACCAGACCCCAGCGTAAAAAACGCCTGAAACCGATATTTTATGCATGTTTGAGCTATGAGGTTCGGCTTTGATGGCATAAACGACGACAGATATCTGGCATTAAAGGGCAAAATGCAGAATAAAAAAAGGTGGCGGCAGGCGGCGGGTATAAAAAAGCCGTCTCAGGGACGGCTTAGTCTGGAGGGGTCGGGCTAGTGCAGCACCGAATGCACGCTGGAGACCGCAACGTGCTCTTCTTCCTCGCCGACAATCAGCAGATTGTTGGCAAAGGCTTCCAGGATCACCATCGAGATCTGCTCTTCGCTCTGTTTCATAAAGTGCGAGAACTGACCAAAGGTTAATCCGGCGGTGGTCGTCATTGACTGGCAGACAATCAGCTTCGGCAGATTGTCATCCTGAATGTCGATAAACGCTTTTACCGTCAGCGAACTGGCGTTGATCTGCGACAGATCGCCGACCAGCGGAATCAGCGCCGTGGGCTTTACTTCCGCCAGCGCCGAGAACAGGATGACGTTGTCGACCAGATCGATTTTGGCGTCAAACACCCCATCAAAGTTTTGCATGTGCGGCAGATGAAGTGCCTGACAGGCATCGCATTCGAACCAGGTGATATTTTGCTGATCCAGCCAGCGACGCAACAGGTCGATATCCGGAACGACAAGAGAATCCATCGTAAAATCCCAGTGGGGTGATAAACAGGCGACTTAGCTTACGGAAAAACGGGCGACGATGCCACGAAAACTGCTGAAAAGCGCGTTTCAGCCTGCGGTTTTAGGACGGAGCCCGGGGATGGTTTGCTGTTCAATCCGCGCGATCATCAGCGCGGCGAGGTTCAGTTCACTGCAGGTTTCAATGCCTTCCAGACCGGGGGAAGCGTTAACCTCCATCACCAGCGGACCGCGATGCGCGCGCAGAATATCGACACCCGCAACCTCCAGCCCAAGCGTAGCGGCGGCTTTCACCGCAATTTCCCGCTCCTGAGGAGTAATCTCCACCGGACAGGCTTTGCCGCCGCGATGCAGATTGGAGCGAAAATCGCCCTCTTTCGCCACCCGCTCAATCGCCGCCACCACCTGATTACCGATGACCAGACAGCGCACATCGCGCCCCCGGGCCTCTTTGATAAACTCCTGCACCAGGATATGGGCATTGAGGCCGCGAAAGGCATCGATAACGCTTTCTGCCGCCTGCCGCGTTTCCGCCAGCACCACGCCGATACCCTGCGTGCCCTCCACCAGCTTCACCACCAGCGGCGCGCCGCCCACCATGGCGATCAGATCGTCGGTGTCATCGGGTGAGGAGGCAAAGCCGGTAACCGGCATGTCGATGCCCTCCTGCGCCAGCAGCTGCAGCGAGCGTAATTTGTCGCGGGTGCGGGTAATCGCGGCGGAGGCATTCAGCGTGTAACTGCCGCACATCTCAAACTGTCGCAGCACCGCCGTTCCGTAAAAGGTGATGGCGTTGCCGATGCGCGGGATCACCGCATCAAAATGGCCCAGCGGTTCACCGCAATAGTGAACCGCCGGAGAGGCCGGATTGATGTTCATATAGCAGGAGAGCGGATCGATGATTTGCACCTCATGACCGCGAGCTACCGCTTCATCCTGCAGCCGGCGACTGGAGTAAAGCGTGGCATCACGGGACAAAATGGCGATTTTCATCTCTGCTCTCCGCTCCTGGCTTAGCGTGTTGCCCAGCCCTGCTGATGCAGATAATCCAGCATAAACGGGCGTGTCTCTTTGATGATCAGACGCTGAATCAGCTCACTCCAGGTTTCGCTACGCTGGTTGCTGTCTCGCTGCTGATAATAGAGTTCAGTGCGGCTATCGTATTCGGCCAGCACGTTTTTATCCAGTGGCTGATAGCGGTTTTCATGCACCAGCATGGCGTGTGGCATGCGCGGTTTCACGTCCGGTTTTGACTCCGGATGACCCAGGCAGAAACCAAAGAGCGGCAGCACAAATTTCGGCAGGCCCAGCAGTTCGGTCACCTCGGCGATGTTGTTACGGATCCCGCCGATAAAGACGCCGCCCAGCTCCAGCGACTCTGCGGCCACCATTGCATTCTGCGCCATCAGCGCGGTGTCGACGCAGCCCAGCAGCAGCTGCTCGGCACGACCCAGCTGGGCATCCGGGCAAATCTGCAGATGACGATTGAAGTCAGCGCAGAAGACCCAGAATTCGGCAGCCTCTCCGACCCAGGTTTGTCCGCCCGTCAGCGTGACCAGCTTGTCGCGCAGCGCTTTGTCGGTGATGCGGACAATGGAGGAGCATTGCAGAAAACTGGATGTGGACGCCGATTGCGCCGCAGTAATAATCGCTTCGCGCTGCGCTTCACTGACCGGCTGGTCGGTAAAGGCGCGGATTGAACGGTGGCTGCACAGTAAATCAATGGTCGGTGTCATAAAGTCTCCAGCAACATTATTTTCTTTTATCGGTTTGGTTAAACAGCTGTGGGGCTATCGCTTTTGCGGTGCGCCACATCAACAGCCAGGCGGCGGGCAGCATCAGCACGACCCCGGCGATAAACAGCAGCGTGGCCAGCGTTTTTGGCTCAGCCAGACCTGGCACAGGCAGCCAGTGGTTTATCAGCAGCAGCGCCCCCAGAATTAACAGGCCGCCAGCCGCCTCCATCACCACCACAAACCGCGGTAATCTGGCTACACTCTGCATCACACTCTCCTGCCTTCACGGGCTACTGAGGGTCAATTATGGTCAACAACCCAAAATTTGCGCGGGCTGTGGCCGCCGCACCGGCAAAAAAGCCTCTGTTTCAGACGCTTCCTGACGCTTAACATAGCGTGCGGGCATCAGACTAACAGGCAAATCCTGCTTTCTTTAAGCGATATGAGCGGGCATCATGGTTGCCATTCTCTGTTTAGTTGTGTGACGTACATCACACAACAGTCGCTGCAAGGAGTTTTCTATGATTGCTGTTATTTTTGGTCGTCCAGGCTGTCCCTACTGTGTTCGCGCTCATGAACTGGCTGATAAGCTGACTGCCGAGCGGGATGATTTTAGCTATCAGTATGTCGATATTCAGGCGGAAGGCATCACTAAAGCCGATCTGGAAGCGAGTGCGGGCAAACCGGTTTCTACCGTGCCGCAGATCTTTGTGGATGAAAAACATATCGGTGGTTACACCGAGTTTGCGGCCTGGACCAAAGAGAATCTGGGATTTGCCGCATAAGGCGGAAAGCCTCGATAAAAAAGGCGAGACACTAATGTCTCGCCTTTTTATTTTCGAATGCCAGCAGCACGGCTGAGCTTAGTTGAGTGACGCCATCACGATCTGCATCAGCCGCACCAGCAAGGCGCCGCAGCCTGCCCAGAACAGCGCACTGAGGCTCCAGGCGAGCACAAAAAATCCGTTGCCGTGGATAAAGAGGCTGCTGTTCAGCAGCAGCGCGGCCAGTAACGTCCCCCACAGCCCCATCAGCAGCGTGCTTTTCAACGGGCTCTCCACCTGCAGCAGCGCCATCAGAATGCCGGGAAGCATAAAGAGCAGTAATTCGGGCTGACCGCGAAGCGGGCCGGGTCCCACCTGCCAGGCGTGACAGGTAAAAACAAACACCAGACTGTACAACACCACGCCGCACAGGCGGGTCGTCCAGAGATAAGAGCGCTGCGGCATACCACCCCACTGATTAAAAGTAATCCCGACAATAACCTGCTGATAACCCTGCTGCGTTCAGATGGAAATAAAAAGAAACAGTTCGTTGTGACAACGAATGAAAACAGCCAATGGCTGTAGAAGATATTTGTGATTAGAATAGCGCCGCGGAAAAGGTTGCATTTGCAGTACTGATACAACAGCACCTCAACGGCCTGCTCAAGATAGCGAAAAACAGGCCACTCTTCAACAGGTTACAAGTAAACAAGAAGTTAAACAGTGAATATTAACGTCGCAGGATTGTTAAGCGGAAATGACATTTTGTTATTATTTGTCGTTTTAGCGCTCGGCCTCTGTCTGGGTAAGTTGCGTCTTGGCTCAGTTCAGCTGGGAAATTCGATTGGCGTATTAGTGGTTTCGCTCTTATTAGGGCAGCAGCATTTCACCATCAATACCGATGCATTAAGCCTGGGCTTTATGCTGTTTATTTTTTGTGTCGGCGTCGAAGCCGGCCCTAACTTCTTCTCTATTTTCTTTCGCGACGGCAAAAACTATTTCATGCTCGCCATCGTCATGGTGGTCAGCGCGCTGCTGCTGGCACTGGGACTCGGCAAGCTCTTCGGCTGGGATATTGGCCTCACCGCCGGGATGCTGGCCGGTTCCATGACCTCAACGCCGGTGCTGGTGGGCGCAGGCGATACGCTGCGGCAAAGCATCAGCGATCCTAAACAGCTTGGACTCATGCAGGATCAGCTGAGCCTGGGCTATGCCGTAACCTATCTGATTGGCCTGGTCAGCCTGATTTTTGGTGCCCGTTACCTGCCCCGCCTGCAACATCAGGATCTGCCTACCTGCGCCCAGCAGATCGCCCGCGAGCGCGGTCTGGATGCAGACAGTCAGCGCAAAGTTTTCCTGCCGGTAATCCGCGCCTATCGCGTTGGCCCGGAGCTGGTGGCGTGGAGCGGCGGCAAAAATCTGCGTGAGCTCGGCATCTATCGTCAGACCGGCTGCTACATCGAGCGCATCCGCCGCAACGGTATTCTCGCCAGTCCCGATGGCGATGCGGTGTTACAACTGGGTGATGATATCTCGCTGGTCGGCTACCCCGACGCGCATGCCCGGCTCGATCCCAGCTTCCGTAACGGCAAAGAGGTGTTTGACCGCGACCTGCTGGATATGCGTATTGTCACCGAAGAGATCGTGGTGAAAAACCACAACGCGGTGAACAAACGCCTCAGTAAGCTCAACCTGACCGATCACGGCTGCTTCCTGAACCGGGTCATCCGCAGCCAGATTGAGATGCCGATCGACGACAGCATTATGCTGAACAAAGGCGATGTGCTGCAGGTCAGCGGCGAGGCACGCCGGGTGAAAAGCGTCGCGGACCGCATTGGCTTTATCGCCATTCACAGTCAGATGACCGATCTGCTGGCGTTCTGTGCCTTCTTTATCGTGGGGCTGATGATTGGTCTGATTACCTTCCAGTTCAGCAATTTCAGTTTCGGTATCGGTAACGCCGCCGGCCTGCTGTTCGCCGGGATCATGCTGGGATTCCTGCGCGCCAACCACCCGACCTTTGGCTATATTCCGCAGGGCGCGCTGACAATGGTGAAAGAGTTCGGTCTGATGGTGTTTATGGCGGGAGTGGGGTTGAGTGCCGGCAGCGGCATTAATCACAGCCTGAGCAGCGATGGTGCGCTGATGCTGCTGTGCGGCCTGCTGGTCAGCCTGCTTCCGGTCATCATCTGCTTTCTGTTTGGTGCCTATGTGCTGCGGATGAACCGCGCCCTGCTGTTTGGTGCCATCATGGGCGCACGCACCTGTGCTCCTGCTATGGAGATTATCAGCGATACGGCTCGCAGTAATATCCCGGCGCTGGGCTATGCCGGGACCTATGCCATCGCCAACGTGTTACTGACGCTGGCGGGGACGCTGATTGTAATTGTCTGGCCGATATTGCCCCTATAAAAATTTTTTGGCTACGTCCAGAACTTTTTTGTCAGCGGGCAGTCCTAATAAGTGCCACTGCTTTTCTTTGAAATCCCCAGATTGTGGAGCCCGCTGGTCTTTTTCCTGGCGGGTTTTTTTATGCCCTTTTTTTCTTACGCGCCGCGCTGCCGCGTCTGACTCCCGCCAATCCCCTGCCGAACTTAAACCGTTGCACAACTCAGTAACAGATTAAGAGCGCGATGATGGACGAAACGCATCGCAATCAGCAGGATAGAGTGCTGTGAAATTAGCTTTTTGTGCTGATTAACTGGGCGAGCGCGCTGGTGCTGACTGTTTTTATTGCCGCTGTTATCAGAAGGCTGACCGGGTAGCGTCAGCCACTGTTAGCCGGGCTGTCTGCTGAGGAATCTATCCCGGAATGGAAGAACTGAACCACTCACTGTTTACTGCCATTAATGCCACACCAGCGTCACCTGCCTGGTTACTGCAACTGGCGACCTTTATTGCCAAAGATCTGATTGCCATCGTGCCGCTGCTCATCGTGGTGATGTGGCTGTGGGGGCCACGCGATCAGCTCTCTTCGCAGCGGGCACTGGTGCTGAAAACCGGCATGGCGCTGATCTATGCGCTGACGATCTCCTGGTGTGTGGGCCAGCTGCTGCCCCATCCGCGTCCGTTCGCCATTGGTTTCGGTTATCAGTTCCTGCATCATGCGGCGGATGACTCCTACCCCAGCGATCACGGCACCACGATTTTCACTTTTGCCCTGGCCTTTATTTTCTGGCATCGCCTCTGGTCGGGGGTGGTTCTGATGGGTGTGGGTTGCGCTATCGCCTGGTCACGGGTCTATCTTGGCGTTCACTGGCCGCTGGATATGCTGGGTGGATTCCTTGTCGGGCTGCTGAGCTGTCTGGCTTCGCATCTGGCATGGCAGTTCTATGGCGAGCGGATGCTGGCTGTTATCCATCCCCTCTATCGGGCGCTGTTTGCGGTGCCGATTCGCAAAGGCTGGACGCAGGATTGAAAAAAGAGGCGACAGCCTCCTGATAATTACCGTGCAGGTCTGCGATGCTCGCGGCATGATCGAGCCTGCTCAGGGAACAGGGTCAGAAGAGGAAAGCGTCCCGCGCCAGGGAAGGCGCGGGCCGAGCAGTCAGGGATGACGGTTTTGCGTCTTTCCGATCTGACCCTGTTCCCTGCGCCTTACGTTGATGCGTAGCGGTTATCCCCTGGTCTGGATGCATTAACCGCTTCAGGGACGCGTCAGTGTCCCGGATAACTTATGAAAACCATTTCCCAAACCAGCCGTTAAATTTCATCATCACGAAGTCAATCATCCGGCTGAAGAATCCGCCTTCCTGCACATCCTGCATCACCACCAGCGGGCGCTGTTCAATGGTTTTGCCGTCCAGCTGAAAATCGATCGTGCCCACCACCTGATTCTTCTTCAGCGGTGCTTCCAGCTGAGGTGTGGTCAGTTTAAAACTCGCCTTCAGGTTCTTCATCTGCCCTTTAGGGATGGTCAGCGCCGCATCTTTTGCGACGCCAAGATTGACCTGGCTGCGATCGCCGAACCAGACCCGCTGCTGAGCAAAAGGTGCATCGGCTTTAATGGGTGTTACCGTTTCAAAGAAGCGGAAGCCCCACGTCAGCAGCTTTTCACTTTCGCGGAAGCGGATCGCATCGCTGGTGGTGCCCAGCACCACGGAGATCAGGCGCATGTCACCTTCGGTCGCAGAGGCAACCAGATTGTTGCCCGCCCCGGAGGTGTGGCCGGTTTTAACGCCATCGACCTTGAGATTGGTGCTCCACAACAGACGGTTACGGTTGATCTGGCGGATATTATTGAAGGTGAACTCTTTCTCTTTGTTCAGCGCATACTCATCGGGGACATCACGGATCAGCGCCTGCGCAATCAGGGCCATATCCCGTGCGGTACTGTACTGCCCTTCTGCATCCAGGCCGTGAACCGTCATAAAGTGGGTGTTCTGCAGGCCCAGCGCCTTCACGTAGTTATTCATCAGGCCGATAAACGAATCCTGACTGCCCGCCACGTAATCCGCCAGCGCAATACAGGCATCGTTGCCGGACTGGATCACGATGCCTTTATTCAGCTCATGTACCGGGATGCGGTCACCCGGCTTGAGAAACATCAGGGATGAACCGCGCAGCTTAGGATTGCCGGTCGCCCAGGCATCCTGTCCTACGGTAACCATATCATCCGGTTTAATTTTGCCCGCTTTAATCGCCTGACCCACCACGTAGCTGGTCATCATTTTGGTCAGACTGGCGGGATCGAGACGCTGATCGGCGCTGGATTCAGTTAAGACTTTACCGCTGGCGTAATCCATCAGGATCCACGCTTTTGCGTCAATGCCTGGCGCGGCGGGAGCCTGTTCAGCATAGGCGCTGATCGGGGCGATAATCAGTAATGAGGTAGCAGCGAGAAGCCGCAGGCGTGATGGGAAGCGAGTGTTTGTCATGGGCGTGGCCGGATTGTCCTTGTTAACGCGAAATTCCAGGGGCAGAAAATTCTCACTCAAACGCTAACCGTTGACGGCAGCGAAAAAAACCGCCGAATCGTAAAGTTTTTTAGAGTTTAGTCGATTTACCCTGGCACAACGGCCGCGCGCGTGCCCGCTCGCCTCGCTTCTGTCATTCATAAAACTGCGTGAAATTCCGATTTTTCGCAGAAGAGTTAAGTCGGTCACAATTATCCGCTAACCTGAAAGCCAGTCAGCCGAGGAGACCGACCATGGACTTAGCCCTTTTTGATCTGGATGAAACACTTATTTGTGAAGACAGCACCAGCCTGTGGCTGCGCTGGCTGGTATCACAGGGGTTCGCCCCCAGCGAACTGATCGTTCAGGAACAGGCACTGATGGCCCAGTATTATGCCGGCACGCTCTCAATTGAAGAGTATATGAATAAAACCCTCTCACCGCTGTCGGGTATGGCTACCCTCACGGTGGAAGGCTGGGTGCGCCGCTTTATTCATCGCGACATCATGCCCCGCGTTTTTCCCGCAGCGCGGGAACGCATCGAGTGGCACCGGGCGCGCGGCGACCGCGTCATGATTATCTCTGCCAGCGGTGAGCATCTGGTGGTGCCGATTGCTCAGCAACTGGGGGCCTGCGGTGCGCTGGCGATTGGCGTTGAAATCGTGGACCAGCGTTACAGCGGCAATACCTACGGCACCATGACCTATAAAGAGGGCAAAGTGACCCGGCTGGGTGACTGGAAAGCGCTGCAGGCGGAGGAGACGTTTGACCGCACCTGGGCCTACAGCGATTCGATGAATGACCTGCCCCTGCTGGAGCAGGCCGATCACGCCCATGTCATCAACCCGGACGAAAGACTGCATCAGGAAGCGGTCAGCCGGGGATGGCAGGTTTATCACTGGGCACGCTGAATCAGCCGCGGGACGCGCCAGCGTCCTGCGCTAATCCCACTTTCAGCAGTTTGCCGTTGGCCTCATCAGTCAGCACATAGAGCCAGCCATCCGGTCCCTGCCGCACATCGCGAATCCGCGCATTCTGGTCGCCCAGCAGACGCTGCTCTTCCACCACTTTTTCACCGTTCACACTCAGCCGAATCAGGTTCTTCTCTTTCAGCGCGCCGATAAACAGCGAATTCTTCCACTGCGGAAAACGGGCGCTGTTGTAAAACGCCATGCCACTGATGGCCGGAGAGACTTTCCAGTGCCAGATCGGCTGCTCGGTGCCTGCAACATGGGTACCCTTTGACTCCGGCACTTTATCGCCGCTGTAGTCAATGCCGTAGGTCGCCAGCGGCCAGCCGTAGTTTTTTCCACGGCTCATGATATTCACTTCATCGCCGCCGCGTGGGCCATGCTCATTTTCCCATATCATGCCGGTCCAGGGATTCAGCGCCAGCCCCTGCGGATTACGCAGGCCAAGCGCCCAGATCTCCGGCCGCGCGCCGGGCTGTTTCACAAACGGGTTATCATCCGGCACGCTGCCGTCGGCATTCAGCCGCAGCAGTTTGCCCTGCAGTTTATCGAGGTCCTGCGCGGCGCTGCTGACAAAATTATCGCCGAAGGCAATCCAGAGATAGCCCTGAGTATCAAACGCCAGCCGGGTGCCGATATTGTTGCCGCTGGAGAGCATCGGCGTCTGCCGGATCACCTCGCGGAAATTGCTGAGCTGGCGATTATCCCTGCTCAGTGTCCCGACACCTACCACCGCCCCCGCTTTGCCCTTGCTGTCAGCCTCGGTGTAACTGAGCCAGACACGACGGCTGCTGGCGAAGTCGGGAGCCAGCACCACATCCAGCAGGCCGCTCTGCCGCTGTGCCCAGACCTCTGGCACGCCCTGAATTGGCTGCGACAGACCGCTCTCTGGGTTCCAGCTGCGCAGCTGCCCGCTCCGTTCGGTTATCAGCAGCGTTTTGTTGTCGGGCAGAAAGGCAACCGACCATGGATGTTGTAACTTATCCTGTAACACCTCAACCTGCAGGTCAGCGGCAAACAGCGGCGGGACTGAGAGCAGCGAACCGGTCAGCAGCAGAACGGTTGAAAAACGGGACATAGAGTTCTCCTCATGGGATAGCGTGCCTTAAGCGTAGTCAGCCCGCGCGCAATGAACCTGAGGATTTACAAAAGATTAAACAGGAAAACCCGCCGCAGGACGCAGCGGGTGAGAGGCATTACTCGAAGCAGGTGTCGGGATTCTCAGACAGGGTGATGAACTGCTTGCCACCCTGGGTCAGCGCCATAATGGTGCCGCTTTCGATATCGTAAACCCAGCCATGCAGACGCAGTTTGCCGTTACGCAGCGCGACGGAAACCGAAGGGTGGGTTTTCATGTTATTCAGCTGCGCGATCACGTTCTCTTTGACCATCTCATTCAGCTTCTTCTCCGGTGAGTCATACTCACGCTGCTCGACCACCGCTTTTGCCGCATCGGCATAGCGCAGCCAGTGCTCTACTGCGGGCATGGTGTCCATGCAGGCGCAGGAAGCAATGGCGTTCATGGCACCACAGTTGGAGTGACCGCAGATGATGATGTCGGAGACGCCCAGCGCGACCACGGCATATTCGATAGTCGCGGAGACACCACCAGGCTCCGGGCCAAATGAGGGAACGATGTTGCCCGCGTTGCGGATAACGAACAGCTCTCCTGGCTCCTGCTGCGTCACCAGCTCAGGCACCAGACGGCTGTCTGAACAGGAGATGAACAGGGCTTTCGGATTTTGATTTGACGCCAGGCTTTTGAAAAGATCCTTCCTTTCAGGAAACACATTCTGCTGGAAATTCAGAAATCCTTTGATGATCTCTTTCATTATTTAGCTCTCACATTATCCATTTCATTACCTGAGGGGCATAGCCCCCTCAGTGGGGTTAGCGGGTTTATTATTAATGAAAACAAGTGAATATCAACCCGCGTTTTTCATTCACTGTTCAGCCGTGGTTACGGACAGCGCTTCGCTTATCCGCCAGACAGCGGTCCAGGTGGCGATTTCTTTTTATAGCACGGTGAGTTACCACGACGCGCCCGTTTTTCTCTGAGCCTGATGCGGGTCTGCAAAGCGAACAGGCTTTTACGCGTTTTTTCACTACTTTACGTCGTGCGCCAGGCTGAAATCGTTTTCAGTCATTCACGTTCAGCGGACGCATCGCATCCGGCGGATTGCTGAGCCGTGAGCGTCATGCGCCGGGTGCAATCAGCCAGTAGGGTTTTGACGGGAAAAAGCAGGAAAGATGAAATAGCGCGGAAAGCGGAGGCACTGCGGCGTGAAATAAATTTCGCCTCCCCGGCGCTGTAGACGCGCCGGGCAGAAAAACGGTCATGCTGGTTCAGCGGTTAGCCATAAAGTTGCTGATGCGCCTTTTTCCGTTGCAGATAGTCCTCATCGGCCCGGAGACGGTCCCAGTAAGCTTTGAAAATGGCCGCCGCCGCGGCTTTTTCTTCATTGACGCCACGCGGCAGCTCCTTGCCTTCAGCGTCATATTTTCGTCCGCCCTTGTGATTGCTGTAGCGGCGGGCACGGGTATAGCCCATCTGGATAAACTTGCGCGCCATATCCATGCCGACAAAGTCATCCTGACGCCGGTAATCTTCAAACAGCGCCATGATCTTTTCTGCCGACTCTTCAGCAATGGGAACGGTGCGAAATCGCCAGTGAGGCAGAATTTCGCTCTTATAAGGCTCGACCATCAGCACACCCTGCTCCCCGCGGCCGACCTGATATCGCTCAGGGTGCTTACGGAAGTCGATAGTGCTGAAGTCCTGATCATAATCGAAAGGTTTCATGTCTTTAGTTTAGGATCAAGTGCGTCGCGCAGCCCGTCTCCGAGTAAATTAAATGCCAGAACAGTGAAGAAGATCGCCAGACTGGGGAAAATCGCCACGTGCGGCGCGATAACCATGTCGGCGCGCGCCTCGTTCAGCATGGCGCCCCACTCCGGCGTGGGCGGTTGTGCCCCTAAACCCAGAAAGGAGAGACTTGCAGCGGTGATGATGGAGGTGCCGACGCGCATGGTGAAATAGACCACAATCGGTGAGACCGTCCCCGGCAGGATATGTCGCATCAGAATGGTCCAGTCAGAGGCGCCGATGCTGCGCGCTGACTCAATAAAGGTCTGATGCTTAAGTACCAGCGTATTGCCGCGCACCAGGCGGGCAAAAGCCGGGATGCTGAAGATGGCTACCGCCACAATCACATTGCTCATGCCGCTGCCCATAATGGCGACGACCGCTATCGCCAGCAGAATGCCGGGAAAGGCAAACAGCACATCACAGATGCGCATGATGATGCGGTCCCACCACCCTTCATAATATCCCGCCAGCAGGCCAGAGAGGGTGCCAATCAGCGCGCCGATCAACACAGAGAAGAAGCCCGCAATCAGGGAAATACGCGTGCCGACCAGCACCCGGCTGAAGATATCGCGCCCCAGCGAGTCCACACCAAACAGGTGCATCAGTGACGGCCCCTCATTGAGCCGGTCATAATCGAAATAGTTCTCCGCATCGAACGGCGCAACCCACGGTGCGATAAATGCCAGTACGATCAGCATCAGCACAAACAGGCCCGCCAGCAGCGCCACCGGCTGCCGTCTGAAACGCCGCCAGAACTCACGCCACGGCGTCCGCACCCGATTCTCCGCGAGCAGCGGCATGCTTTTCAGTGCCGCTTCGCGTCGCCAGTTTTTCATCGCGACTCCTTAAAGCGAATAGCGGGATTGATGACCGCATAGAGCATGTCGGTAAACAGATTGATCAGAATAAACTCCAGTGAAAACAGCAGGACCTCTGCCTGAATCACCGGGTAGTCGCGCATCGTCACAGAATCGACCAGCAGACGTCCCAGGCCAGGCCAGTTGAAAACCACTTCAACCACAATCGAGCCACCCAGCAGAAAACCGAACTGCAGGCCCATCATGGTCACGACCGGGATCATGGCATTGCGCAGGCCATGTTTGACCACCACCAGCGACTCACGTACCCCTTTGGCCCGTGCCGTCCGCATGTAGTCTTCCTGCATGACCTCGACAAAGGAGGCGCGGGTAAAACGGGCCATCACCGCCGCGACCGCGGCACCTAAGGTGATCGAAGGCAGGATGTAGTGTTTCCAGCTCTCTGCACCTACCGTCGGCAGCCATCCCAGCTCAACCGAGAAGACCTGCATCAGCAGCATGCCGAGTGCAAAGGCGGGGAACGAAATGCCCGACACCGCCAGCGTCATCCCCAGCCGATCGGGCCAGCGGTTGCGCCAGACGGCAGAGACAAGGCCAATCGCCATGCCAAAAATCACCGCCCAGACCATACTGACCAGCGTCAGCCAGAGGGTCGGCATAAAACGCGTGGCGATCTCTTCAGCGACCGGCCGTTTCGACACCATCGACTGGCCAAAATCGCCCTGCAGCGCATTCAGTAAAAAGTGCCAGAACTGCTGCGGCAGCGGCAGATCCAGCCCCAGCTCCTGGCGCACCAGCGCCACCACGGAGGCATCCGCTTCCGGCCCGGCGATCAGGCGTGCGGGATCGCCCGGCAGCAGGTGCACAAACAGGAACACCAGCACCGCCACAATCAGCAGCGTCGGGATCAGCCCGAAAAGTCGTTTAATGAAATAGTTAAACATGCAACATCCTGCAGCTGCGGCCAGCCCGCGGGCTGGCCGGCTCCGTTACTTCAGAGTCGCCTCATCAAAATTGAATGAGGTATCGGGCATCACATAAAAACCGCTGAGGTTTTTGCTGTTAGCAGAGACCAGCTGCTCAACCACCAGCGGGATCCACGGGTGATCCTGCCAGATGGTATCCTGCGCATCTTTGTAGAGGCGCGCTTTCTCAGTACGGTCGGTGGTTTTCAGCGCATCGGTCAGATCTTTATCGACCTTTGGATTGCTGTAAAACGCGGTGTTGAAGATGGCCGGTGGCCAGGCTGCAGTGGCGAACAGCGGCGTCAGCGCCCAGTCTGCTTCGCCGGTTGAGGCGGACCAGCCGGTATAGAACATCCGCACGCCGCTCTCTTTCTGCCCTTTGCCCTCCACTTCCGCCGCACGCTGACCGGCATCCATCGCCGTGACCTTAACCTTCACGCCCACCTGTGCCAGCTGCTGCTGGGTGAACTGCAGCACCTTCTGCGCAGTACTGTGGTTGTGCGACGACCAGAGCGTGGTCTCAAAACCGTTCGGATAGCCCGCCTCTTTCAGCAGCGCTCTGGCTTTAGCCGGGTCGTAGCTTATCGCCGGATAGCTCTGCGCAAAGTCGATGGAGGGCGGCACAACGCCGGTCGCTGGCGTCGCATATCCGGAGAACGCCACTTTCGCCAGCGCCTGACGGTTGATGGCGTATTCCAGCGCCTCGCGCACTTTCGGGTTATCGAACGGCTTCTGAGTTACGTTGAGGCTGATGTAGCGCTGCATGATGGATGGCGTGGTCACCACATCCAGCTTGCTGTTCTGCTCCAGCCGCTTCGCCTGCTCATAAGGCACCGGGAAAGCGAAGTTCGCCTCTCCGGTCTGCAGCATCGCCGCACGGGTGTTGTTATCCACTACCGGACGCCAGGTGATGCTGTCCAGCTTCGGATAGCCCGGCTTCCAGTAGCCATCCCACTTCTTCACCTTCACAAAGTCAGTCTGATTCCAGGTTTCAAACAGAAACGGACCGGTCCCGACCGGATGGAAACCGATCTCTTTGCCATATTTTTTCAGCGCAGTGGGCGAAATCATCGCCGCCGCCGGGTGCGCCAGGATGTTGATAAAGGCGGAGAACGGCTCCTTCAGCGTCACTTTAACCGTGGTCGGATCCACCACTTCGGTGCTGGCGATATGTTTAAACAGGTTGTAGCGCTTGAGGTGATTATCGGGATTGCTGGCGCGATCGAGGTTGACCTTCACGGCTTCGGCATTGAAGTCCGTGCCGTCCTGGAATTTGATGCCGGAACGCAGCTTAATGGTGTAGGTCAGTCCGTCCGGGCTGGCCTGATAGCTTTCCGCCAGCACGTTGGTCAGCTTCATCGCTTTATCAAAGCCGAACAGGCCCTGATAGAAAGATTTGGCGACCGCCTGCGACAGCGTGTCGTTGGCATCATAGGGGTCGAGCGTCGTGAAATTGGACGCGACGGCAATCACCGCATCCTGTGCTGCCCAGGCGGGCAGTGCCATTGCGCTGCTTAACACGCCAGCCGCCAGTAACCCTTTACGCATCGTCATCTGCATCTTGTTCTCCTGTAATCCCTGTCGGGTTGGTCGCCGGGGCGACATCGTCACTGTTCAGGTCGCACTGATAACGTGGCGCGCGACGAAATGGCCCGGAGCCACCTCCATCAGCGGCGCCACTTCAGGCTCATCCCCTAAGGCATGGATCGGGCTGGGGATCTCATCGACCAGTAAGGCTCGTTCACGACGGCGGTGAGCCGGATCGGCTACCGGCACCGCCGCCATAAGTTTGCGGGTATAGGGATGCTGCGGCTGCTCAAAGACCGCCTGACGCGGCCCTATCTCGACAATCTGACCGAGATACATCACCGCCACGCGGTGGCTGATCCGCTCGACCACCGCCATATCGTGAGAAATAAAGAGAAAGGCGATGCCAAACTCGCGCTGCAGGTCGAGCATCAGATTGATAATCTGCGCCTGAACTGACACATCCAGCGCAGAGACTGACTCGTCGGCGATCACCACTTTAGGGTTCAGCGCCAGCGCACGGGCGATGCAGATTCGCTGACGCTGTCCGCCGGAAAATTCATGCGGATAGCGCTGAGCATGCTCCGGCAGCAGGCCCACTTTATCCAGCAGCCAGGCGACGCGCTGCTCCGCCTCGCGTCGCGGCATCACCTTATGTACCAGCAGCGGCTCCATGATTGAAAAACCTACCGTCAGGCGCGGATCGAGTGAGGCATAAGGGTCCTGAAAAATAAACTGAATGTCGCGTCGCAGATGGGCCAGCGCGGCACCGGAAAGCGTATCTATCCGCTGTCCGTCGAAGGTCAGCGTGCCGCCCTGACTCGCCACCAGCCTGAGCAGCGAGCGTCCGGTGGTGGATTTACCGCAGCCTGATTCGCCCACCAGCGCCAGTGTCTCACCGGCATAGAGGTCGAAACTGACTTTTTCGACGGCGTGAACCCGGCTTTTAACCCGATTCAGCAGCCCGCCGCGAATATCGAAGCGGGTCACCAGATCGCGCACCTGTAAAATCGGGGGCTGCAGACGGCGTACCGTATCCTGCGGCACGTCGTCGGCCGCGTCGCTGTGCAGCAGGGGAAATTTCGCGGGCAACGGCTGGCCCTGCATGGCGCCGAGCTTTGGCACGGCGGCCAGCAGCGCCTGGGTGTAGGGCTGTTCCGGTGCGCTGAACAGCCGGTCGACCGGGGCTTTTTCCACCACCTCGCCGCGGTACATCACCTGAACCCGGTCAGCCATTTCAGCCACCACGCCCATATCGTGAGTGATAAAAATCACCCCCATCTGCATCTCTTTCTGCAGCACGCGGATAAGCTGCAGAATCTGCGCCTGAATCGTCACATCGAGCGCCGTGGTTGGCTCATCGGCAATCAGCAGGGCGGGTTTGCAGCAGAGGGCCATTGCAATCATCACCCGCTGGCGCATCCCGCCTGACAGCTGATGTGGAAACCGGGAGAGGACATTTTGCGCATCAGGGATCCGCACCAGGTCCAGCATCCGGCGCGCTTCCGCCAGCGCGGCGGCATGACTCTGTCCCTGATGCAGACGAATCGATTCGGCGATCTGCTCGCCGACGGAGAAGACGGGATTCAGCGAGGTCATCGGCTCCTGAAAGATCATCGCCATATCGGCGCCGCGCACCCGGCGCATCTGCTGCTTTGAGGCACGCATCAGATCCAGCACCTCCCCATTGCGACGGCGCAGCAGCGCTTCGCCACTGACCTGGCCTCCCGCCTGCTCAATGAGCCGCATCAGCGCCAGAGACGTGACCGATTTGCCTGAACCTGACTCGCCCACCAGCGCCAGCGTCTCGCCGCGAAACAGATCGAGTGACAAATGGCGCACCGCGCGGGTCAGGGTCGCCTCATGCTGAAATTCTACGCTGAGATCGCGCACCGCCAGCACCTGCTCAGGGGCCAGGGTCGGATGCGTTTGCCTGTCGCTCATCTCTGCTCCTTAACTTTCGCGGTAGATAGCGACTTCCGCTGGCTCGCCCACCCGGGCGACGCCGCGGTACATTCCCTCGCTGTTAAACGGCAGGGCCACATTACCCGCACGATCGACAGCAATCAGGCCGCCGCTGCCGCCCAGCTCCAGCACGCTGTCATGAATGACATTGACGCTGGCCTGCTGCAGCGTACGACCGGCATAGCGCATCTGTGCTGCCACGTCATAAGCGGCCAGCGTACGCATAAAGACCTCACCGGTGCCGGTACAGGAGACCGCCACGCTGTCGTTGCTGGCATAGCAGCCCGCACCCGGCAGCGGCGAGTCGCCTACCCGTCCGGCCTGTTTATTGGTCATGCCGCCCGTTGAGGTCGCCGCGGCCAGATTGCCCTCCAGGTCCAGCGCCACCGCGCCCACCGTGCCAAACTTGCGGTCAGGGTCGAGCGGGTCGTCGTGGTGAGCCGCGCCATCATGGTCCAGCACCGCCAAATCGCTATTCAGCGCGCGCTGCAACTGTTCCCACCGTTCCGGCGTCGAGAAGTAGTCGGGGCTCACCGGCGCCAGCCCGTTCGCCACCGCGAACTGTTCAGCCCCCTCACCGATGAACAGCACATGCTCGCTTTTTTCCAGCACGGCACGCGCCGCCAGAACCGGGTTGCGCACCCGCGTCACGCCGGCGACGGCGCCCGCCTCCAGCGTGCGCCCATCCATGATGCAGGCATCGAGTTCATGCGTGCCCTGATGGGTAAATACCGCGCCCTTACCGGCATTAAACAGCGGACACTCTTCAAGCAGCCGCACCGCCTCCGTTACCGCATCCAGTGCGCTGCCACCCTGCGCCAGGATCTGCTGGCCCTGAGTAACAATTTCGTGCAGCGCCTGACGATATGCCTGTTCTTTTTCAGCGCTCATCGCTGAGCGCGTAATGGCACCCGCGCCGCCGTGAATGGCAATCACTGCTTTAACCATAACGCTCTGCCCTGTTGCATCCGCATGAAAAACACTGATTTAAAATGGTTTTCATCCATTTTTGATGATTTTTGACTATAGAAAGCCTGCTAAGGGTTGTAAAGCGGAAACTGTTCCTGTGGTTATAACCTTTTCTTACCACCCTATATCATTTTGACCCTTATCGCGGGCAAGCCCGGGGTGACACCGATGTGACTCAGCGGCCAATTGCCACCATAATAGGCAGCATCTGAATTCACCAGGCTGGACCCTTATGGAAAGTTTTACTGCAGGTTTGATCTCCCTTGAGGAGGCGCAACAAAAAATGCTCGCGCAGCTGACGCCCATCGCCGACGCTGAGAACGTGTCACTGGCCGCGGCGGCAGGCCGCATCACGGCAAAAGCGGTGACCTCCCCTATCGCCGTACCGCCCTTTGATAACTCCGCGATGGATGGTTACGCCGTCAGGCTGGCAGATATCAGCCGCGGTGAGCCGCTGCCGGTGGCCGGTAAAGCCTTCGCTGGCGCACCCTTCAGTGGTGAGTGGCCGCAGGGCAGCGTGATCCGCATCATGACCGGTGCGCCGGTTCCCGCAGGCTGCGACGCGGTGGTGATGCAGGAGCAGACGGAAACGCGGGAGGGGGCCGTTGTGATCACCGCACCGGTGCGTCCCGGCCAGAATATCCGCCTGACCGGCGACGATATTCAGCCCGGTCATGTCGTGCTGGAAGCGGGCACGCGGCTGGGCGCGGCGGAACTGCCGCTGCTGGCTTCGCTGGGGATTGCGCAGGTCAGCGTAGTGCGAAAAGTGCGGGTGGCGATCTTCTCCACCGGTGATGAACTGCAGCCGGTGGGGGAACCGCTGACCGAAGGCGCAATTTACGATACTAACCGTTTCGCCGTGTCGCTGATGCTGAATAAGCTCGGCTGCGACGTCATCGACCTGGGGATTATCAAAGACGATCCGGCGGCCCTGCGGGCGGCTTTCGCAGAGGCGGATCGGCAGGCAGATGTGGTGATCAGCACTGGCGGTGTCTCAGTCGGGGAAGCGGACTTTACCAAAACGATGCTGGAAGAGCTGGGGGCGATCAGCTTCTGGAAGCTGGCGATCAAACCCGGCAAACCCTTTGCTTTTGGCCGCCTCAGCCACAGCTGGTTCTGCGGTTTACCGGGTAATCCGGTCTCGGCGGCTGTCACCTTTTATCAGCTGGTTCAGCCACTGCTGGCGAAACTTACCGGCCTGCAGAAATCGGCTCTGCCGCCGCGTCAGAAAGTGCGCTGCGCCTCTGCGCTCAAAAAATCACCGGGCCGGCTCGACTTCCAGCGTGGCATCCTGCGCCAGAACGCGCAGGGTGAGCTGGAGGTGCAGACCACCGGCATGCAGGGTTCCCACGTCTTCAGCTCTTTTGCGCAGGCAAACTGCTTCATTGTGCTGGAGCGGGAGCGCGGCAATGTGGAGCCCGGCGAATGGGTTGAGGTGGAACCCTTCAACGCCCTGCTGGAGGCGTAAATGCTGCCTGAATTAAGCGATGAGGAGATGCTGCGCTACAACCGGCAGATCGTCCTGCGCGGTTTCGATTTTGACGGTCAGGAGCGACTTAAAGCCAGTCATGCGCTGATCGTCGGGCTGGGCGGACTTGGCTGTGCCGCCGCGCCCTGGCTGGCGTCAGCCGGGATCGGCAGCCTGACGCTGCTGGACTTCGACACGGTGTCGCACTCTAACCTGCAACGGCAGATACTGCATCATGACGCCGATATTGGCTGTGCCAAAGTCGAATCGGCGGCACAAAGCCTGGCGGTCATCAATCCTCACTGTCAGCTGCATCCGGTCAACGGCCAGCTGGATGATACGGCGCTGCTGGCGCTGATAGCCCGCCAGCAGGTGGTACTGGACTGCACCGACAATGTTGCGGTGCGGGAGCAGCTCAACCGGCTCTGTCGCCAGCAGGGCGTCCCGCTGGTCTCCGGGGCGGCAATTCGCATGGAGGGCCAGATCAGCGTATTCAACTGGCAGCCCGGCACGCCCTGCTATCGCTGTATCAGCCGCCTGTTTGGTGAACAGACCCTGAGTTGTGTCGAAGCAGGCGTCATGGCCCCGCTGGTGGGGGTGATTGGCGCAATGCAGGCGATGGAAGCGATTAAGGTCCTGACAGCCTTTGGCACGCCGGCCACCAGCCGGTTGCTAATGTACGATGCCATGAGTGCAGAATTCCGCAGCATGAAAGTGGCGCAGGATGCGCACTGTGAAGTGTGTGGCGATGGAGCATAGGCTCCCTGAAGCTGGCTTCAGCCTCAGAGTGATTACGTCGCGGCCATTCCGGGCCAAAAAAAGGGGGTGGCCTGCGCCACCCCCTTTTATCAGACGATTCCCTGACTGCGCAGGTAATCTTCATAGTTGCCGGTGAAGTCCACCACCTTGTCTGCTTTCAGCTCAATCACGCGGGTTGCCAGAGAGCTGACAAATTCACGGTCGTGCGACACAAACACCAGTGTGCCTTCATACATCTCCAGCGCCATATTGAGCGACTCAATCGACTCCATATCCAGGTGGTTAGTCGGCTCATCCATAATCAGGATGTTCGGTTTCTGCATCATCAGCTTGCCGAACAGCATGCGCCCTTTCTCACCACCGGAAAGCACCTTCGCCGGTTTCTTAATATCATCCTGTGAAAACAGCAGGCGACCCAGAATACCGCGAATCGTCTGCTCATCATCACCGGGCTGTTTCCACTGACTCATCCAGTCAAATACGGTCAGATCATTAGCAAAATCTTCGGCGTGATCCTGCGCGTAATAACCAATGCGCGCATTCTCTGACCATTTAACGCTGCCATTATCGGGCTCAAGTTGCCCTACCAGCGTCTTCAGCAGCGTCGATTTACCAATACCGTTGGCGCCGATGATCGCCAGCTTTTCGCCCACTTCCATCAGCAGATTTAAATTCTTAAACAGCGGACCGTTATCAAACCCTTTGGTTAATCCTTCCACTTCCAGGGCATTTCGGAACAGTTTCTTATCCTGCTCAAAACGGATAAACGGGTTCTGACGACTGGACGCTTTGACTTCTTCCAGTTTAATTTTATCCATCTGTTTTGCGCGCGATGTCGCCTGACGCGATTTAGAGGCGTTGGCGCTGAAACGGCTGACGAACGACTGCAGGTCAGCAATCTGCGCTTTTTTCTTGGCGTTGTCAGATAACAGACGTTCACGCGCCTGGGTTGCGGCGGTCATATATTCGTCATAATTACCGGAATAGACTCGCAGCTCGCCATAATCCAAATCCGCCATGTGCGTGCAGACCATATTAAGGAAGTGACGGTCATGCGAAATGATAATCATGGTGCTGTCACGTTCATTCAGCACCTGCTCCAGCCAGCGAATGGTATCGATGTCCAGGTTGTTGGTCGGTTCATCGAGTAACAGAATATCGGGATTGGAAAACAGCGCCTGCGCCAGCAGCACGCGCAATTTAAAGCCCGGCGCAATTTCGCTCATCGGGCCATAATGCTGTTCAACCGGAATACCGACACCGAGTAATAACTCACCGGCACGGGATTCGGCGCTATAGCCATCCATCTCACCGTAAAGTGCCTCAAGGTCACCGACCTTATACCCCTCTTCTTCGCTCATTTCTGGCAAAGAATAAATACGGTCGCGCTCCTGCTTAACTTCCCATAATTCATGGTGACCCATGATCACGGTGTCCAGCACGCTGAATTGTTCAAAGGCGAACTGATCCTGACGCAGCTTACCGATACGCTCGTTGGGATCGTAAGAGACATTGCCGGCTGAAGGCACCAGATCGCCACCCAAAATCTTCATGAAGGTGGATTTTCCGCTGCCGTTCGCACCGATTAAACCGTAACGATTACCGCCGCCAAATTTAACGGAGATATTCTCGAACAGTGGCTTGCTGCCAAACTGCATGGTGATATTGCTGCTAACTAACACGGCATTGACCTTTGTGAAGAGAGTGGATGAAAAAACGGCGGCTATTATGCCAGATGTGACGCAGCGCACGCCAGCGTCAGGGATGGATTGCCGGCCGGGTGATTGATATCCCGACAGAAATAAAAAAGCCGGCAGGCCATCATGGCCCCCGGCTCCCACTTACAAGGATTGTGTCGATCAATCGATCAGGAAGCTGTCCAGGCTTTTACCGGAATCCAGCGCTTTTTTAATCGCTGCCGGGGTACGGCCCTGGCCAGTCCAGGATTTCTGCTCACCGTTTTCATCGGTGTAAGTATATTTAGCCGGACGCGGCGCACGCTTGGTGCGTTTTTTTCCGCTTTCCAGGGCACCTAATAATTCATTAGGATCGATGCCGTCAGCCAGCAGCATTTCGCGATATTTAGAGAGCTTTTCTTCTTTTTCGCGATTCTGCGTCTCTTCTGCTTCAGCTTCTTCGCGGCGCTCAGTCACAACAACAGTTAATTTTTCCAGGATCTCTTCAAGATCGGTCAGTGGCAGTTCACGAGCCTGGGCACGTAATGTGCGAATATTGTTCAGTACCTTAAATGCGTCACTCATCACAATGTCCTTGATTAAGGGGGGTTAATAAAACTGTAGCGGCAAGATTACCTAATTCAAATAAAAAAATAAATTATTTTTACGCCCCAGATAATTCTTAAGTATTAATTATGCCGAAATATGGCTTTTAAAATCGGACCCGCCTGAGGTTTATTAACGATGAATTAACAACAAACCGGGCCTGTGTCCCTGTATTGAAA
The DNA here is from genome assembly GCF_008631515.1 of Pantoea sp. M_10. Taxonomy (NCBI): domain Bacteria; kingdom Pseudomonadati; phylum Pseudomonadota; class Gammaproteobacteria; order Enterobacterales; family Erwiniaceae; genus Pantoea; species Pantoea sp. M_10. The sequence goes on from NZ_VWUL01000001.1 coordinate 979,476, forward strand.
ACGATTTCAGCCGGACGATACCGCCTGCAGAGGCATAATCGCATCTGCGAAAGCGTGCAGGCTCAGGTCCGCTATTTCCGGTTTATCGCCCATGCTCTGGCGATAAAAAAAAGCCGGAAAGGCTACCTCTGTCACAATAGTTTACAGTTCATGATTAAAAATTGCCCTTCTCATCGGGCAATAACGTTAAAGAATTATCGCCCTATTCGATTTTATTATGACAGTCGAGACGTTCCCGGCATGTTTTACCGCTGCGTTTTTCAGCAGCGTCAGATTATTCGCAGAGAAGAGCGTTGAACAACAGCGGTCGCGTTCTGCAGACGCTGGCGAATAGTCATGCGCGTTCTGAATGGCATTAAAAAAGCATCCTGAAATAAACGCAGAAAGGTGATGCAGCTCAAAATCTTAAATTGAACTGATGCCAGCCACATAAATAATAACGCCCTGACCGCTGCGCAGATAATAGCCCTGCTGTCAGGCCTGTTTTATTTTCGGCCATTTTATCCTGACGAATTCCGGCAACGATTGCCGCTGATTCAATGAGTTAGATTATCGGTAAACGGAAGATGGCGGGCTGACCGCGCAGTGGAGAGGGATAAGCAGGCGGTCACGGCAGCAGCGCCGCGACCGCCTGAGAACTAATTGGCCTGGGTGGCCGGACCGAAGACGGAGTAGTGCGGCATCTCAACAGTCTGATATGTTTCCCAGCCGCCGCCCAGTGCTTTATAGAGCGCCACCAGATCGAGTGCGCTCTGCATCCGTGCCTGGGTTGCCTGCTCCTGTGCCTGCGCAAGCTGGCGCTGTGCATCCAGCACCTCCAGGAAGGTGGAGAGCCCCTGACGGTAGCTGTCGCTGGCGAGATCAAAGGCACGCTGAAGAGCACCGGTTGTCTCATCCAGCGCGGTGACGCGCTGCTGATCGGCGCGATAGCTGACCAGCGCATTCTCCACATCCTGCAGCGCCGTCAGCACCGTCTGGCGATAATCCAGTGCGGCACTCGCCTGCTGTGCCCGCGCCAGCTTCACGCTCGACACCAGCTGTCCGCCCTGGAAAATCGGAATCGATAAAGAGGGGCCAAAGCTGTAGAAATGGCTGCTCCAGTTATCCAGGTAGCTGACGTCCGTGTTACGCACGCCCAGCTGGCCGGTCAGCGACAGGCTCGGGAAAAGCTGCGCGACAGAGACGCCAATTTCCGCGGTCTGCGCATGCAGTGTCGCTTCAGCCTGACGAATATCAGGACGACGGCGCGCCAGCGTTGAAGGGATACCCACCTGCACAAACTGAGGCAGCGGCGGCAACGGTTTCGGCGTACTGAGTTCCGCATCCAGCGCGCCTGGCGTCTTGCCGAGCAGCACCGCCAGGCCGTTCATCGCCTGCCGCGCCTGCGACTGATACTGCGGCAGTTGCGCCTGCAGCGTGCTCAGCTGGGCCCGGGCATTCTCCACGTCGGTCAGCGGCGCCAGACCATTACGCTGCTGGCTCTGCGTCAGCTCGGTCGTCTGCTGCGCCACGCTGATCTGCTGCTCCAGCGTCTGGATGGTGCTCTGCGCGCCGCGCAGCTGCAGCCAGGCGCGCGCCACTTCCGCTTCCAGTGAGACCAGCGCATCATTGCGCTGCTCAATCGCCGCCTGCTGCTGGGCAGTGGCGGCCTCAACCTGACGGCGCACTTTGCCCCACAGATCCAGCTCCCAGCTCGCATCGAAGCTGCCCTGGTAGAGATTGACCGGCTGGGTCAGGCCGTTGAGCTGACTGGCCACGTTACTGTCGAGCTGATCGGTGGCCCCATTCGCCTTCAGCAAGCCTTCCAGACCGAGCTGCTGACGCGTCACTTTGGCCGAACCGCTCAGGCTGGGTAACAGGCTACCCTGGGCCTGTGTCAGCTGTTCGCGTGCCCCGGCAATACGCAGTACCGTCTGCTGCAGGCTCAGGTTGCCCGCTATTGCCCGCTCAATCAGGCTGTCGAGCTGCGGATCGTTAAAGCTTCGCCACCAGCGGGAATTAATCGCGGCGGTTTGGGGTACGGACGCCTCCTGCGACGCCATGGCGTTAAAACTGCCCGGCACGGCCGGTTTCGGCGCCTGATAGTCAGGCCCGACGGCGCAACCCGCCAGGGCGAGAGCCAGCAGTAAACTCACGGGTTTCAGGCGATGAGAGTAAAAAACCTTCATGTTAGTGTGCTCCTGCACTGCCTTCGCTCTTAATCGGCGACAGCAGCCAGCAAAATGGAATCAAAATCAGGGCGACAATACTCAGGCCTGAGAAGACATCGATATAAGCGAGAATGCGCGCCTGCGCGATCATCTCCTGATAAAGCTGACCGGTTGCCAGCGTAACGGGATCGCCAACCGCCGAAGTAAAGTCGCGTATCGCCTGCGCCCAGTGCTGCAGCGTGATGTTGAATTGCTCGTTCAGCGGCGTCATGTTGTGCACCATGTGCGCCGAGCGAACCTGCTCGCGCTCGGTAATGGCCGCGGTCGAGAGTGAAATCCCGATCGATCCGGCCACGTTGCGGAACATGGTAAACAGCGCCGAGGCGTCCGCATTAAGTCGCTGCGGAATGGTGACAAACGCGATGGTGGTCAGCGGAACAAACAGGAAGCCCAGCCCGATCGACTGCGCGCTGCGCATCATCACCAGCGTGGTAAAATCGACATTCGGTGCCAGGGTGGCGGAGTAGAAAAACGCTACCGCCAGACAGCTGAAGCCAAAGGCGATGATGTAACGCGTCTGAACAATCGGCATCAGCTTCAGCACCAGCGGGATCGTCAGCACGATCAGCACCGCACCGGGCGACAGCACCAGACCTGACCAGGTGGCGGTGTAACCCAGGTCCTGCTGCGCCAGCTGAGGCAGCACGACAGAGCTGCCATAGAGGATCATCGCCATACCCGCCATCAGCAAACCCGCTACCCAGAAGTTGCGATCCTTCATCACCAGGATATCGACCACCGGTTTACGGGCATACATCAGCCAGTAAACGGCCCCGACGATGCCGACCAGCGCCAGAATGGCGAACAGCACGATAAAGTGAGAGGCGAACCAGTCCTCATCTTCCCCGCGATCCAGCATCACCTGCAGGCAACCCAGCCCCAGGGTAATCAGGCTGATACCGATGTAATCGATCTTAAGTTTGCCTTTGGCCCATTTGCGCTCCCACGGTGGATCTTCCAGCAGCTGATAGATTGCCAGCACGGTCAGCACCCCAACCGGGATGTTGATAAAGAACACCCAGCGCCAGCTGTAGTTATCCGTAATCCAGCCGCCCAGCGTCGGGCCAATCACCGGCGCAACGATGATGGCGATAGAGGAGAGACCAAAGGCTTTGCCGCGATCTTCCGCTTTAAAGTAGTCGAGCAGCACAGACTGCTGAACCGGCTGTAAGCCGCCGCCGAAAAAGCCCTGCAGGACGCGGAACAGAATGATCTGCCACAGTTCGGTGGCAATACCGCACAGGAACGAACAGATGGTAAACATCACGATGCAGATCAGGAAAAACTGTTTACGGCCAAACAGTCGGCTGAAGAATGCAGAGATAGGCAGCACGATGCCGTTCGCCACCAGATAGGAGGTCAGCACCCAGGTTGACTCATCGTAACTGGAGGAGAGCGAACCGGCGATATGCGGCAGCGCCACGTTGACGATGGTGGTGTCGAGGATCTCCATAAACACCGCCAGCGTCACCGTGATCGCCACTAACCACGGATTGCTGGCAGGTTTCCAGCTCTGCGCCGTACTCATTCCACCGTCACCTTGGGTTCAACAGAGAGACCCAGTGGCAATGGATGGTTGGGATCGAGCCCTTTATCAATCACGATTTTAACCGGCACGCGCTGCACGATTTTCACGTAGTTGCCGGTGGCGTTTTCTGACGGGAAGGTCGAAAAGCGTGAACCGGAGCCCATCTGAATGCTGTCGACATGCCCTTCCAGCTTCATATCCGGCCAGGCATCGACGCTGATTTCAACTTTATCGCCCGGATTCATGCGCTCAAGCTGAGACTCTTTAAAGTTGGCGGTGATCCAGATGTCCGGTGAGACCAGCGAGAACAGCGAAGAACCAGCCTGCACCAGAGTACCCAGCTGAACATTGCGCTTGGTGATGAAGCCATCATAGGGCGCACGAACCTGGGTATAGGAGAGGTTAAGGTCAGCCGTGCTGAGCTGCGCTTTTGCCTGCTCAACCTGCTGCTGACGCGCTTCAACATTGGTTTCCTGCTGACGAATCTGCAGGGCAACCTGTGACGCGACTTCAACCTGCGCTTTAGCGCTCTGTAACTGCGCCTGCGCCGAGCGTAACTGCGCCGAGGCGCTGTCGATATTGCGCTGACTGGTGGCACGCGGATCGACGCCGCGCTGGCGACGATAATCGGCCTGGGCGTTCAGCAGGTTGGCTTCCGCTTTCGCCTGGTCCGCCAGCGCCTGATCGCGCTGAGCCGGATACTGAACCCGGGACAGGGCCAGCTGCGCCTGCGCCTGATGAAGCTGCGCGACAGCTAAGCCGAGCTGCGCCTGCGCCTGTTCACGCTGGGCACGGTTGTCGCTGGGGTCGATTTCCACCAGCAGATCGCCCTTCTTCACCCGCTGGTTATCGTTTACCAGCAGCTTCACCACATAACCGGACGCTTTCGGCGCAATGGTCACCGCATCGCCTTCGGTAAAGGCGTCGTCGGTGGTTTCAATATTGCGGGTCGTAAACCAGAACCAGAATCCAACGATCAGCATGATCACTACCACGACCGCCAGAATAATCAGCGGCTTTTTACCGGGGCGTTTGCGTTCTGGCTGCTGGTCGTTGTCCTTGTTTTCATCTGACTGACGGTTTTTATCCGTCGCGTTATCGGCATCCTGCTGGTGTTGATCGTGTTGGTTGTTCTCGCTCATAGTTCCCATCACTGGCTAAGGCCCTGATTCCGGGCATAAAGGTCTAGTTAACCTTATATCGGAACCTGACAAAATCCAGCGCAACTTTACGAAACTTGAGAAATGGCGCACGTCCTGCCACCTGATGAGGGTGGCAGGCGGGGTGGGACTAATTGAGCAGCCGCAGCAGCAGCCAGCCGCTGGCCATCGACCAGGCGAGCAGAGGGAGTGAAAACAGGTGGAAACGCCACCAGACGGCCCGATCTTTTGCCATACGCAGCGCAATCAGGTTGGCCAGGGAACCCGGTAGCAGGCCGAATCCACCGATGTTCACCGCCCAGGCGAGCACATCCGTGGGTGGTACCTTTTGCAGCAGCAGAATCGTTGCCGGCACATTACTGATGACCTGTGACAGCCCGATAGCCAGCAGATAGAGCTGTCCATGACCGAAGTGGGAAACCGCATCAAAGTGCGCCTGCATCACCGGCAGACGGGTCAGCAGGAAGACATCAATGAACATGGCGATAAACACCGCCAGCAGGCTCCAGTCAATGCGCAGCAGCACCGGGCGCGCCATGACCAGGAAAGTGGCGAGAATCAGCAACAGCACCCAGCCGGTGATTTCCAGCTCCAGGCCGGCGATAAACAGCAGGTAGAGCACCACGCTGACAATAAACAGCGGTTTCTGCCACTCAGGCTGTTCAGGATTGTCATGCTTATCAATCGACCGCTTTGGAAAGCTGAACCAGGTCAGGACCATCAGGCTCAGCAGCAGCCATGCCGCCAGCGGCAGCATCTGCACAATAAACGCGACAACACTGAGCTTGCCGTGACTCCATAACAGAATATTCTGCGGGTTGCCGACCGGCGTCAGCAGCGAACCGGCATTCACCGCCAGCGCTTCAAAGATGATTAGCCGCGAGATGGGCAGATGAGAGAATTTGCGCAGCGTCAGGGTCAGCGGCACCAGAATAAACAGCGCCACATCATTGGTCAAAAAGGTCGAGAGCAGCGCAGCGGCCAGCACCATAAACAGCGCCAGCGCACGTTCATGCCGGAAACGCGCAATCAGCCGTCCCCCCAGCACATCAAAATAGCCGCTGGTTTCCAGCCCTTTGGTCAGGATCAGCAAACCGGTCAGCGTGATGATGGTGTGCCAGTCTACGGCACCTGGCAGATCGCCCCAGCGGAAATCCGCCAGAAAAGCCAGAACCACACCCAACACGATTAATAAATGCAAAATAGAGTCGTGCAAAAAAGATCGAAGCAGTTGAGGCATGATGAGGGTACGCCTTAGCGTTAACGGGTTTCGGAGAACTTCTTAAACACAGCCAGAGTTTCATCACTGACGTGATGCTCAATCCCTTCTGAATCACGTCGGGCAGTTTCAGGACTGATGCCCAACGCCAGCAGAAAACTTTCAACAATATGATGACGGGCACGACTCTCTTCGGCCAGCTTCTCCCCTTCGCTGGTCAGAAAGACCCCGCGATAAGGGACCTGCTCGACCAGTCCGGCACTGCCCAGTCGTTTCAGCATTTTTGCCACGGTCGGTTGTGACACACCCAGGCGGGCTGCCATATCGACCTGACGTGCTTCGCCAAATTCACCAATTAAATCAGAGATTAGCTCAACGTAGTCATCAATTAACTCCCGACGATGCGCTTCACGCACCTGCCGAAAACCTTCGACATGCTCTTCAATATCTTTCAGTGGTCCTTTTGGCGCAGAAACCACGCTTTTAGCACGACGACTCATTCAGCTTCCTCATTATTATTTCCCGTACGGGCACTGCTGTACGGATTTAGCTGCGCTTATTGTAAACCAGCCGCAAAGAAGCTCAAATTTTTCCTCGTTAGCCTTGGCTAAAGGATATAGCCAGTGCTATATTTGTTGATAATGTAAGCAGCACACAGAGGATCCTTTGCGATCCTGGGTGGATCCGGTGATGGCGTATCTCACCCCAGGCTGCTGACGACCGCGTCGACAATGATTGGGAGGTGATTCTATGAGCACCCTGAAATGTTGCTTAGATTGCAGCAAATGCTTCCAGGCTGAGAAGAGAACAACCACGGAGATGAAATCCTGGCTGTGCCTGCTGACGCGTTCCCCCTTCACGCTGCGTCTGATGTTGATTGAGAAACTGCTGGGCCACAAACCTGCCGATCGTCGCTGTCAGAAGCTTATCTGGCGCGGCTGACCCCTTTTCAGCGCCTCTCAGCCCGGGAGGCGCTCTCCCCTTCTGCTTATTTTCTTTTCTCTTATTTCGCCTGACACTTCGCGCGCTCAGCGGGCATCACGCTGCCGGCTATGAGGGCACAGAGATTGTCAGCTGGGGAAGAGAAAGGCGGGAGCCTGCATGGCAGGGAGAACATCGGCACAATAAAAAACGGCCCCATGAGGGGCCGTTTTTTGGCGGGTCAGCTAAGCTAAACTTAGAAGCTGTAACCTACGCCAGCGATCCAGGTACCCACGTCCACATTGCGGATGCGGCTCTGCTCGTAGCCAACGTCCAGCGCGACGTCCTGAATTGGGTTAAACTGCAGACCAGCACCGTAAGAGAAACCTACGTCGCTTGAATCAGTTTTAGCGCGTGAAGAAGTATCGTTCTGCTGGAATTTACCGTAGCCGATACCTACAACACCGTAGATGCTCGCCCAGTCGTTCAGACGGTAAGCAGGACCACCGGTCACACCGTAGTACTGGCCTTTGTTGTAAACGCCAGCTTCAGTGCGGTCTTTTTCGGTGTAGGTGAATGAACCGATCCAACCCAGTGGGTTAGAACCGTCTTCATAGCGGTATTTCAGGTTGAAGCCGTTAGCTTTGTTAGCCACGCCCTGATAGTCGCTCTGCGCGTAACCACCAGTTACGGTGCTCTGTGCCATTGCTGAACCTGCAGATACTGCCAGTACACAGGCTAATGCTGAAAGACATGCAATTTTTTTCATAACCACCTCAAATGTGAAAATACTTCTCTCCTGACAACGCTGAAAATATAACAAAAAATAGCGAGAAACTCTGCCCGGATTTTGTTGTCTAACAGAAAGTTTGGTGTAACAGGACGTTAATGCGACATCCTATGTCATTCATTTTTCTTATAAAATCCGTCATCTTGCTGCAACAATCATTTTGTGCTGAATCCCCTCTTTAAGTTAAATCCTAAAAAATCCTGACATTTCTTTACCAAAATGGCACTGAATTCGGGCAAAAACTGCGCAACCCGTTCGCATTTAAAACGCAAATTCGTGATTTTTTAGCCGCTCTTTCCTTTACACTGGTCGACTGATTTTGTTGATGACCAGGAAAAGTGAACAGGATGTCTGCCTCTCCCGCTGCTAAAAACCTTACCCCGATTTTATTGCCGGTCGCCGTACTGCTGATTGCGATGCTGTCGCTTCAGGGCGGTGCATCCCTGGCGAAGTCACTGTTTCCTGCCGTTGGGGCGACCGGGATCACCGCCCTGCGCCTGGGATTTGGCACACTGATTCTCTGCATAATTTTCAAACCGTGGCGTTTACGCTTCAGCCGCGAGCAGCGTCTTCCCCTTCTGATGTATGGCCTGGCGCTGGGCACAATGAATTTCACGTTCTATCTGGCTATCCGGACGGTGCCGCTGGGTGTGGCGGTGGGTCTGGAGTTCACCGGCCCGCTGGCGCTGGCGCTGTTTGGTTCGCGCCGGCCGCTCGATTTTGTCTGGGTGGTGCTGGCCGTGATTGGCCTGTGGTTCCTGCTGCCGTTTGGCACAGGTATGACCGCCATTGACCCCGTGGGGGCCGCGCTGGCTGTCGCTGCCGGAGCCTGCTGGGCGATCTATATCCTGGCCGGACAACGGGCAGGCGCGGAGCATGGCCCTGCTACCGTGGCAATCGGTTCGCTGATCGCCTCGGTTATTTTTGTGCCACTGGGACTGACCTTTGCCGAGAGTGGCATCTGGAACTGGGCGGTCATGCCCATCGCGCTGCTGGTCGCCCTGCTCTCCAGCGCCATCCCCTACTCGCTGGAGATGGTCGCACTGACCCGCTTACCGGCGCGCATCTTCGGCACGCTGATGAGTCTCGAGCCGGCGATGGCTGCCTTTTCAGGGATGCTCTTTCTGGGGGAAACACTGAGTGCACTCCAGTGGCTGGCGCTGCTGGCTATCATCATCGCGTCGGCAGGATCGACGCTGACGATGCGGCCGAAAAAGAGCCAGCTGAACAACGTGGAATTATCCGGCGACACTCAGAAATAAGCGCGGCCTGCCCGCTGCTATGGCGGGCTAAATAACAATCATGCTCAACATGAGAATTATTCTTAACCGATTCATTCCTCTGCACTTTCTATTTTGAAACAGTCACTTACCTGTTATTTACAAAATAATTTAACTTACTGATTCATAATAAAATTTTTCTTATTTTATATTTTAACATAGTAGTAACCTTCCTGACCCCGCGCGGCACCAGACAAAGAGAGACACTATTTCATCCATTGATAAAGTCGTTTCTGCAAAGTTAAAAAGCGCTGCTATACTTATCCGGTACTTGATTAGGACAACCATCAAAGAGAGGACTGAAACGATGAGTACCGCTAAATTGGTTAAAACTAAATCTTCTGATCTGATTTACACCCGCAATGACGTGGCCGAAGACGAAAAGAAAGCCACCATCGAGGTGCTGAATCGTCTGGTCGTCGAGTTTATTGACCTGTCATTGATCACTAAGCAGGCGCACTGGAACATGCGCGGTGCTAACTTTATCGGTGTACATGAGATGCTGGATGGTTTCCGCACCGCGATTACCGATCATCAGGATACGATTGCTGAACGTGTTGTGCAGCTGGGCGGTGTGGCACTGGGCACCGCACAGGTCGTGAACGACAAAACCCCGCTGAAAAGCTATCCGCTGAACATCCATAGCGTGCAGGACCATCTGAAGGCACTGGCCGATCGTTACGCCATCGTTGCTAACGATACCCGTAAAGCGATTACCGAAGTGAAAGATGAAGATACTGCTGACATCTTCACTGCGGCCTCTCGCGACCTGGACAAGTTCCTGTGGTTCATCGAAGCCAACATTGAATAAGACTTAATGCAGTGACTGTGCAGTCAATCAGGCGGGGAAACCCGCCTTTTTTACGTCTGTATAACCCCGTTTTATGACCCTGTTAACAGTTCTTCTCTTCTTCGCTTCAAAGCTTCAACAACTGAGGCACACTACCGCTTGCACCAAAATCGCCACCTGCACCACAATAGAGCACCAAAACGGTGCAAATGCAGAATAACCTGCAAAATCGCTTCAGCTGTGATATTTAACTCACTGATTTCGCGTATCTTGCAAAGTTGGCATAATTTTTTCATATGACAAGCCGAAAACGCAGGTCCTGCCGCCTGAGTGTAAAAAGGAAAAAATGATGAAGTCACTGTTAAAAGTTTCTGTGGCCGCGCTGGCGCTGGCCTTCTCCCTCTCCTCCACCGCAGCAGAAAAGAAGCTGGTCGTCGCGACCGATACCGCCTTTGTTCCGTTTGAATTCAAACAGGGTGACAAATATGTCGGCTTTGATGTGGATCTGTGGGATGCGATTGCCAAAGAACTGAAGCTCGATTACACCCTGAAGCCAATGGATTTCAGCGGCATCATCCCTGCCCTGCAGACACGTAATGTCGATCTGGCACTGGCGGGTATCACCATTACTGAAGAACGTAAAAAGGCGATCGAGTTTTCTGACGGCTACTACAAAAGCGGTCTGCAGGTGATGGTGCGTAACAATGAAAACAATATCAAAGGCATCAGCGATCTGAATGGCAAAGTGGTCGCCGTCAAAAGCGGCACCGGCTCTGTAGAGTATGCGAAAGCCAACATCAAATCGAAAGATCTGCGTCAGTTCCCGAACATCGACAGCGCCTACATGGAGCTGGGCACCAACCGTGCTGACGCCGTGCTGCATGACACGCCAAACATCCTTTACTTCATTCACACCGCCGGTAAAGGCCGCTTTAAAGCGGTGGGCGATTCAATCGAAGCGCAGCAGTATGGTATTGCCTTCCCGAAAGGCAGTGACGATTTACGCGAGAAAGTCAACGGCGCGCTGAAAACCCTGAAAGAGAACGGCACCTACAATCAGCTTTATAAAAAATGGTTCGGCACTGAACCAAAATAATAATTTGTCCGTGAATTAATTTGAGCAGGGAAACTTTTCCCTGCTTTTTTCCATCGCAACATATCTGGAGTGACACCATGGAGTTTGACTGGAGCGTCATCTGGCCCGCCATGCCAGCGCTGCTCGAAGGCGCTAAACTGACCTTAATTATCTCAATCATCGGCCTGTGTGGCGGTCTGCTTATCGGTCTGGTGGCCGGTTTTGCCCGTGCTTACGGCGGCTGGATCACCAATAACATCGCGCTGGTGTTTATCGAAATCATCCGCGGCACGCCTATCGTGGTGCAGGTGATGTTTATCTACTTTGCCCTGCCAATGGCGTTTCCCGACCTGCGAATCGATCCCTTCAGTGCGGCGGTCGTAACCATCATGATTAACTCCGGCGCTTACATTGCCGAGATCACCCGTGGTGCCGTGCTGTCTATCAACAAAGGCTTCCGCGAAGCGGGTCTGGCGCTGGGACTGTCGGGCCGTGAAACGCTGCGCTACGTGATTATGCCGCTGGCGCTGCGCCGTATGCTGCCGCCGCTGGGTAACCAGTGGATTGTCAGCATTAAAGATACGTCGCTGTTTATTGTTATCGGTGTGGCTGAACTGACGCGTCAGGGTCAGGAGATTATTGCCGGTAACTTCCGCGCTCTGGAAATCTGGAGCGCCGTCGCGATCATCTATCTGGTGATTACGCTGGTGCTGAGCTTTGTGCTGCGCCGAATTGAGAAAAGGGTGAAAATCCTGTGATTGAATTTAAAGATGTCTCCAAGCATTTTGGTCAGACCCAGGTGCTGCACAACATTGACCTGAAAATTAACCAGGGCGAAGTGGTGGTCATTATCGGTCCTTCCGGTTCCGGTAAATCAACCCTGCTGCGCTGCATTAACAAGCTGGAAGAGATCACCAGCGGCGAGCTGATTGTGGATGGTCTGCGCGTCAACGATCCGAAAGTCGATGACCGCCTGATTCGTCAGGAAGCGGGCATGGTGTTTCAGCAGTTTCATCTGTTCCCGCAGATGAGCGCGCTGGACAACGTGGCGTTCGGTCCGATCCGGGTGCGCGGTGCCAGCAAAGAGTCGGCACGCCAGCTGGCGCGCGAGCTGCTGGGCAAAGTGGGCCTCGCCGAGCGTGCGCATCACTTCCCGTCTGAGCTTTCCGGCGGTCAGCAGCAGCGTGTCGCGATTGCCCGTGCGCTGGCGGTGAAGCCGAAGATGATGCTGTTTGATGAGCCGACCTCCGCGCTTGACCCGGAGCTGCGTCACGAAGTGCTGAAGGTGATGCAGGACCTGGCGGAAGAAGGCATGACGATGGTGATTGTGACCCACGAAGTCGGCTTCGCTCAGAAGGTGGCCTCGCGTCTGATCTTTATCGACAAAGGCCGGATTGCGGAAGATGGCGATCCCGACAGCCTGATCAGCAATCCCCCGAGTGAGCGTCTGCGCGAATTTCTGCAGCACGTCTCCTGATAAAAACGGGCCGCTTAGCGGCCCGTTTTGTTTCATGACTCAATTTGCCCCGCGCCGCAGTAATACCGAGCCTGCACCGGGAACACCGTCAGATCGGAAAGACGCAAAAGCCGTCATCCATGACACGCTCGGCCCGCGCCTTCCCTGGCGCGGGACGCTTTCCTCCTCTGCCGGTGTTCCCGGCGCGTTAAGCTGATTTATTGCGGTGAGATTCACCCTGATTAGCAGCCCTGAAACACCTTACCTTCCCAGGCGACTCAGCAGCTTGCTGCGCTGGGCAGCAGGCATAAAACTCCACGCCAGGAAGCGGCTCTGCTTCTGACCCTGCGCCATATTGACCACCCGCACTTCAGCCACGTCGAGCGCCTGCAGCTGTTTTTCCAGCGCGGGCAGATTCTCTTTGCGCGATACCAGTGAGGTAAACCAGCCGATCTGACGACCAAAGGCCACGCTCTCGGCGATCATCCTGCCGATAAAGGCTTTTTCACCGCCGGGATACCACAGCTCATTATGCTGACCGCCAAAGTTGAGCGGCGCCGCTTTGTCGAGTCCGAGATTGCGTGATTTGCGTTGCGACCCCGCCGCGGCCTCCTCCGCCGATGCGTGGAAAGGCGGGTTACACATGACAGCACTGAAAAATTCGTTTTTGCTGATCACGCCCGCCAGCACCGCGTCGCTGTTTTTCTGGCGACGCAGACGGATCTGGCGCGTCAGGCGCGGATTCGCGGCCAGGATGCGGTTGGCCGCTTTGAGTGCAACCTCGTTGATTTCAGTGCCGGTAAAGCGCCAGCCATATTCCGCAGCGCCAATCAGGGGATAGATGCAGTTTGCGCCGCAGCCCACATCCAGGACATCCGCTGCGGGGATTACGCCGTTGTTATCCAGCGCCAGCAAATCCGCAAGGTAGTGCAGATAGTCGGCTCGTCCCGGCACCGGCGGACAGAGTGAGCCGGGGGCCAGCTGCCAGTCGATATCATAAAACAGTTTGATCAGCGCCTGATTCAGCAGCATCACCGCCTCGGGGTCCGCAAAATCCACCGACTGCACACCATACCCGTTGGGCCGGACTTTGGCCGCCAGCGGCGGATGCGCGGCGGTTAACGCGGCAAAATCGTACTCGCCCTGATGGCGATTGCGGGCGTGGAAAGGCGAGGTGCTGGCTGACTTTTTCATACGTTCTCTCAGTTATTCAGGCGCGCGTACAATACGCTGTAGGCGAGTGAAAATAAACCCGCACCATCCGCTTACCGCTTTCCGATTCGACAGGCCATGCTGTCGCGCTAAGATTAATCATTATTCCCCGTTGGAGAGGTTATGAGCCAGAAACGCTATTCTTATCAACCCCGTGCCGGTCACGGTCTGCCGCACGATCCGCTGAATGCCATTATCGGCCCGCGCCCGATCGGCTGGATTAGCTCAGTCAGCGCCAGCGGCCAGCGCAATCTGGCACCCTACAGCTTCTTTAACTGCTTCAGCTATCATCCGCCGATTATCGGTTTTGCCAGCAGCGGCTGGAAAGACAGCGTCCGCAATATTGCTGAGACCAGAGAGTTTGTCTGGAACCTGGCGACCCGCCCGCTGGCGGAAGCGATGAATGAAAGCTCAGCGTCGCTGCCTGCCGATCAGGATGAGTTCACCTTCGCCGGTTTAACGCCGCAGGCTGGTTCCCAGGTCAGCGCCAGTCTGGTGGCAGAGAGCCCGGTCAACTTTGAGTGTCGCTTAACACAGCTGATACAGCTGCAGGATGCCGATGGCAACCCGCTCGACAGCTGGCTGGTCATGGGCGAAGCGGTGGCGATCCACATCAGTGAAACGCTGCTGGAAGAGGGCATTTATCAGACGGCCAAAGCGGAGCCGATTCTGCGCGCCGGGGGACCCAGTGCCTATTACGGCATCAGTGAAGCCCAGCGCTTCGACCTGGTCCGTCCGGACGCCCGCCGGTCGTAACCCGCCTATCCCTCAAGCGCATCGCACCGGTGCGCTCTGATCTGTTCTGCCGCGCGGGCGATATCAGGCGCCAGCCAGCGATCCTGCTGCCAGCACGCCACCACCTGCCGTAACTGCTGCCAGGCACGCCGCGTTCCTGCGGCCAGCTGGGATTCACCGTGAAACTCCAGCGCCTGCGCCGCCAGCAGATACTCAATCGCGAGGATGTGCCCGACATTGCTGACCAGCTTCAGCAGCTTCAGTGCCGCACCGGTGCCGAGGCTCAGATGATCCTCCTGTAATCCCGACGTGACAAAGTTGTCGAGCACCGCCGGCTGAGCGAGCTGGCGGTTCTCCGCGCAGAGCGACGCCGCCACATATTGCGCAATCATCATGCCGGAGTTGACGCCCGGCTCGGCCACCAGAAACGGCGGCAGACCGCTGACCAGCGGATTCACCAGCCGATCAAGCCGTCGCTCCGCGATGCTGCCCAGCTCGGCCAGCGCAATCGCCAGCAGGTCGCAGGCCATCGCCACCGACTCGCCGTGCGGGTTTGACTGCGACACGACGCGCCAGGCGTCGGGGGTGCCCAGAATCAGCGGATTGTCGGTAGAGGCGTTGAGTTCGGTCTCCACCTGACGGACCGCATGGGTAAACTGATCGCGGCAGGCACCGTGAACCTGCGGCATCGAGCGCAGGCTCAGCGCATCCTGTGTCCGGATACCGACGCTCGCTTTCAGCAGCGGGCTGTCACTTAACAACTGGCGCAGACGTTCGCCGCTGCGCTGAATCCCCGGACTGGCTTTCAGCGCCAGCACCTCAGGATCAAACGCCACCAGCTGGCCACGCAGCGCTTCAAAGCTCATCGCGCCCGTGACATCCGCCCAGTCCAGCAGACGCGCCGCATCATCCAGTGCCAGGCAGGCTAAGCCGGTCATGCACGGCGTGCCGTTTACCAGGCTCAGCCCCTCTTTCGCGCCAGGCCGGTAGGGCGTCAGCCCTGCCTCCGCCAGCGCCTGCTCTGCCGGGACGACGCTGCCCTGCCACTCCACCTCACCGATGCCGATCAGCGTCAGCCCGATATGCGCCATGTGGGTCAGATAACCGACCGACCCCTGTGACGGCACCTGCGGGGTAATTCCCCGGTTGAGCAGCGCCAGCAGCTGCTGCACCAGCGCCACCGAGACGCCTGATTTACCGTGGCTGTAGTTGGCGATCGCGGCACACAGGATGGCGCGCACCTCGGCTCTGGCCAGTTTCGGGCCGACACCACAGGCGTGGCTCAGCAGGGTATTGCGCGACAGCTGGCTCAGTTCATCCTCAGAGAGGGTGATGTTGCACAGCGCACCCAGCCCGGTATTGATGCCATAAGCGATCTGACCCGTCGCCACGATGGTGCCGACGATCTCGCGGCTCTGCGCAATCCGCTGCCAGGCGCTGTCGCTGAGGGTCAGAGGGGCATCGTGCCGGGCGACCTGCACCAGCGACGGCCAGGTCAGCGGGGCATCGCCCCACACCTGGGGAGGATTCAGCGTGCTGCTCATAACACCGGCTCCACCTGATGATGACGGGAGATGAACTGCCTGAAGCGCGCCGAGCCGCCGTCGCCAAACATCGCTTCCGGCGTGCCCTGACAATCAATCGTGCCCTGATGCATAAACACCACCCGGTTAGAGACGTGGCGGGCAAAGCCCATCTCATGCGTCACCACCAGCATGGTGCGCCCCTCCTCCGCCAGGCTGCGCATCACCTTCAGCACCTCACCGACCAGTTCGGGGTCGAGTGCCGAGGTCGGCTCGTCAAACAGCATCACCTCCGGGTCCATCGCCAGCGCGCGGGCAATCGCCACGCGCTGCTGCTGACCGCCGGAAAGCTGAGCGGGATAGAAATCTTTGCGGTTGAGTAAGCCGACCCGGTCCAGCAGCTGTTCCGCCTGGGCGATGCAGGCTTTTTTGTCGCGCTTCAGTACATAGTGCGGCCCTTCAATCACATTCTGCAGCACCGTCAGATGCGACCAGAGGTTAAAACTCTGGAACACCATGCCAAGCCGGGAACGCAGCCGTTCAATCTGACGCGGATTAGCGGCCAGCTGATGCCCGCGGGCATGGCGCTTCATCTCAATGGTCTCACCACCGACGCTGACCACGCCCGAATCGGGCGTCTCCAGCAGATTAATGCAGCGCAGCAGCGTACTTTTGCCCGAGCCGCTGGCTCCGAGAATCGAGATGACATCGCCTTTGTGCGCCTGCAGTGAGATGCCCTTCAGCACCTCCATGGCACCAAAAGATTTGTGGATATCGCTGGCCGACAGCGTGACGGGTGACAAATCAGACATATTACTCTCCTCCGGGGATCGGCTTAGCGGACGGTAACGGCTTTTTTTCCGGTTTGTGCACCGGCGTCAGACGCCGCTCCAGCAGGGCATAGAGTTGCACAATGATGAAATTAAGGATCAGGTAGATCGCCGCCGCACAGAGAAAGACCTCCATGGTGCGGTAGGTGCGCTGGATGATCTGCTGCGCCACCCCGGTGACATCCCACACCGTCACCAGACTGGCGAGCGCGGTCGATTTCACCAGCAGAATCGCTTCGGTAGAGTAGGCAGGCAGCGCGTAACGCAGCATGACCGGCGCGATAATGCGCCGCAGCAGCAGCCCGCGTGACATCCCACACGCCAGCCCCGCCTCAACCTGCCCTGGCGGCACCGCCAGCAGCGCCCCGCGCAGGATCTCTGCGGTGTAGGCGGCGGTGCAGAGCGAGAGCGCGAGCACCGCACAGGTGAACGGCTCACGCAGAAATGGCCAGAGGAGGCTGTGGCGGATCACGCCAAACTGCCCCAGACCGTAGTAGATCAGGAACAGCTGGATCATCAGCGGCGAACCGCGAAACACCAGAATGTAGCCGCGGGCAAAGCCGCTGAGCAGCCGCCAGCGGCTCATGCGCAGCGCCAGAATCCCTGTCGCCAGCACGCCACCACACAGAAAGGCGCTGATAAACAGACCGAGCGTCACCGGCAGCGCGGCGCTGAGTTTCAGGAAGGTGTCTGTGAGAAACACAAAATCGATCATCAATCCCCCTAGTGCTGTGCAGCGGTGCGGCTTTGCCAGGCGCGCCCCAGACGGGATTCAGCGCGCAGGAAGGCACGGTTGGACAGCAGCGTCAGCAGCAGATAGCAGCCTCCGCCCACCAGATAAAAGGCGAAATAGTCACGGGTCGAACCGGCGGCAATCTGGCTCGCCCGCATCAGCTCGACGATGCCGGTGACCGACACCAGCGCCGAATCTTTAAGGCTCATCTGCCAGACGTTTGATAAACCCGGCAGCGCATAGCGCGCCACCTGCGGCAGCAGGATGCGTTGCCGGATGCGCCAGCGGGGCATGCCAATCGCGACCGCCGCTTCGATCTCCCCTTTTGCCAGCGCCAGCCGTGCGGCGCGATAGACTTCCGCCTGATAAGAGCCGGAGATAAGCCCGATGGCCAGCGCCCCGATCAGAAATGGCGGCGCTTCGATAAATCCGTCGGCACCAAACAGCTGACCGATCTGCGTGATCAGCCCCGATCCCCCGAAGTAGAACAGGTAGATCACCAGCAGCTCAGGAATGCCGCGAAAGATCACCGAGTATCCTTCCCCCAGCCAGCGAACCGGCCGGTGGGGAGATAACTTCGCGGCGGCAACGCCCGATCCGACCACCGCCCCCACCACCAGCGCGGCAAACGACAGCAGCAGCGTGGTCAGCGCGGCACTCAGAATCAGCCGTCCCCAGCCGTCCGGGCCAAAACTCAGCAGGCTTATCATCAGTTACCTCACTCAGGGTGTGACATCCGTTTTGAACCACTTCTCGCTCAGCTTTTTCACTGTGCCATCGGCCAGTGCGGCTTTGATCGCCTCATCCAGCCGGGCTTTCAGATCGTTATCCGCCATGCGCACGCCCAGCGCCTCTCCCTCACCCCAGATCGGGCCGCCCAGCTGCGGGCCGCTGAAGCTGAGATTGCGGTTTTCGGGCCGCGCCAGCATCGACTGCGCGAAGGTCACGTCGTCAAACACCGCATCAATCCGCCCCGCCTGCAGGTCGAGGATGGCGTCGGCCGAGCTGGTGTATTCACGGACATCCGCCACCCCTTTGAAATATTTGTCGATAAAGGGGGTGTAAACCGTGCCGGAGGCGATACCGATCGTTTTACCCTTCAGCGCCGCTTTCAGACCTGCAATGGCCGGCTCCACGCTTTTTGCGTCATCCGTCAGCTTGATAATCTGGCTGTCAGCGGGCAGCAGGCTCCCTTTCAGGGTGATGAAGGTGGCAGGCGTCGAGGCGTAAGGCAGGGTGAAGCTGACCACTTTCTTTCGTTCCGGGGTAATCACAATCGCATCCATGATCACGTCATATTTTCCGGCATTAAGCCCGGCGATCATGCCATCCCAGTTCTGCACCACCAGCCTGCACTGAATCGCCATACGCTGGCAGAGATTCGCCATCAGTTCCGGTTCAAAGCCGCCGAGCTTGCCGCCTGGCAGCGTCAGGTTCCAGGGTTCATAACTGCCTTCGGTGGCAATGGTGATCGACTTCCACTCTTTCGCCTGGGCGCTGACGCCACAGAGCAGCAGAGAGGAAACCAGGGTCGTGAGACATAAACGACGAAGAGTCAGTGGGTGCGTCATACGGTTCTCCTGAAAGTAGCGGCCTGGTGATCGCCCTGACGAGATTTAACATAAATTTCACAGGATGATATGTCATGTATATACAAGCTAACGCGGCGCAGTTCATTCCCGGCTTTACTGTTTTGTGAGCCAGACAGAATTTATGATGTGATAGATGCGCTGCTGTACTTGTACATACAACCAAGCAAAGGTTATGCCAGCTCTGCAAAAAGGGAAAAGGCGGCGGGGAGCGCCGTGCAGTCAGGCGGCCTGCACCCGACTGCACCGGTTCAGCGCGACGATGCACCGGGGTGGCGCATCGCCGTGGTGGGATTATCGGGGCTTGCCCTCCGCCAGCATGGCGTGGATCAGTGCTTTCAGCGTTTTTTGCAACTGCGCGGCGCGCGCCTGCTGCCAGGCGTAAGGCGGGGTTTCATCCATGTAGTTAAGCTGCGCCAGCTCCAGCTGGACGGCCTGAGTCTGCTGCTGCGGCTGACCATAGGCGCGGGTAATGTAACCGCCTTTAAAACGTCCGTTAATCACCCAGCTGTAGTCGTGCTGCGCGGCGCAGACTGCCTCCAGCGCCGCGCTCATCGCCGGGCTGCAGCTGGCACCGTCATTGGTGCCAAGGTTGATATCGGGCAGGCGGCCTTCAAACAGGCGGGGGATTTCACTGGCGATGGAGTGTGCATCAAACAGCAGTGCATAGCCGTGCTCTGCTTTAAGCCGCGCCAGCTCCTGCTGGATCTGCTGGTGGTAAGGCTGCCAGATCTGGTCGATGTAGCCCTGACGCTGAGCCGCATCGGGCGTTTTGCCTGGCAGGAAAGTCGGGGTGCCGTCGAACAGGGTTTCCGGGAACAGACCGGTGGTGGCGGTGGTGTAGAGTGGCTGATTATCGGGCGGACGATTCAGATCGACCACGAACCGCGAGTAACGCCCGATTAACACACTGGCTCCGAGGTCGCGCACGAAATCATAGAGCAGCGGGATGTGCCAGTCGGTGTCCGGTAATCCGCGCGCGGCGTCGCTCAGTCCGGCGTCCACCTCGGGCGTCAGTTCGGTGCCGGCATGGGGAATACTGACCAGCAGCGGCAGGCTGCCCCGGGTAAATATGAAGGGATTCATTGGGGTTCTCCACGATAGATAACGGTACAGGGCAGCTCACCGCCCAGCCAGTAAACCAGTTCCGCCGGACGGGCCAGCGGCCAGTGAACGAAGTTCGCCACTTTTCCCGCCTCCAGCGAGCCGTGGCTGTCCGCCAGCCCCAGCGCTTTTGCGCCCCACAGGGTCACGCCCGCCAGCGCCTCTTCCGGGGTCATGCCGAACAGGGTGCAGCCCATGTTGAGCATCAGACGCAGCGACAGCGCCGGTGAGGTGCCGGGATTGGCATCGCTGGCCAGCGCCATCGGCACCCCGTGCTGCCGGAAGAGATCCACCGGGGGACGCCGGGTTTCCCGCAGCAGATAGAAAGCGCCCGGCAGCAGCACCGCCACGGTGCCGTGTGCCGCCATCGCTTTCGCATCCTCCTCGGTGGCGTATTCAAGGTGGTCGGCAGAAAGTGCACCGTAACGGGCCGCCAGGGCCGCTCCCCCCTGCGCCGAAAGCTGCTCCGCGTGCAGCTTCACCGGCAGACCCAGCGCCACCGCCCGATCAAACACCCGCGCGACCTGCTGCGGTGAAAAGGCGAGATGTTCACAGAAGGCGTCTACCGCATCCGCCAGTCCCAGCGCCTGCACCTGCGGCAGCAGCCGTTCGCAGATGATGTCGACCCAGCCCTCCGGGTCATGCTTAAACTCCGGCGGAAAGGCGTGGGCGGCCAGGCAGGTGGCACGGATATCGGCGGCCACGCTCTGCCCCAGCTGGCGAATCGCCCGCAGCATCCGCAGTTCGCTCTCCTCATCCAGCCCGTAGCCGGACTTGATCTCCACCGTGGTGACCCCCTCTGCCAGCAGGCGGTCGAGCCGCCAGCGCGCCGACGCCACCAGCGCCTCCTCCGTGGCGGCGCGGGTCGCCCGTACCGTCGAGAGGATGCCGCCGCCCTGTGCGGCAATGTCGGCATAGCTGACGCCATTCAGGCGCTGTTCAAATTCCTGACTGCGGTCACCGCCAAACACCAGATGGGTATGGCAGTCCACCAGTCCCGGCGTCACGATACCGCCCGGCAGATGATGATGCCGCGCGGCGACGAAGGCGGGCATCTCAGCCGCCGGGCCGACCCACACCAGCTTACCCGCCCGCACCGCCATCGCCCCCTCAGGTATCAGGTGGTACTTTCCGTCCCGCATGGTGACCAGATCCGCCCCGGTCCAGACCGTCTCTACCTGCATCTCTTCCGCCATCGCTGCCTCGTGCCTCCACCGTTTACACTGTGTCTTAAAGTATGTATATGTATATACAACTACATCCGACGAGGATCAACCATGGCGACTTTTTTTGCCCCGCGCGCACTGCTGGCGGAGGGCTGGCAGCAGCAGGTACGTATCACGGTCAATCAGGCCGGTTTTATCGACGCTCTTACCCCGGAGAGCCACGCCGATCAGGCGGTGCTGCTCAACGGCGAGGTGATCCCGGCGATCGCTAATCTGCACTCGCACGCCTTTCAGCGCGCCATGGCCGGTCTGGCGGAAGTGGCGGGCGATCCGCAGGACAGTTTCTGGACGTGGCGTGACCGGATGTACCGCATGGTGCAGCGCCTGACGCCGCAGCAGGCGGGCGACATCGCCGCCCTGCTCTACATTGAGATGCTGAAAGGGGGTTACACCCAGGTCGCGGAGTTTCACTATCTGCATCACGATCCCAGCGGCGCGCCCTATGCAGATGACGCCATGCTGCAGCAGCTGATCGACGCCGCCGAACTGGCCGGTATCGGCCAGACGCTGCTGCCGGTGCTCTACAGCTACAGCGGCTTTGGCAGCCAGCCTCCGGCTGCCGGGCAGAAACGCTTTATTCAGCAGACCGATCGTTATCTGCAACAGCAGGCGCGACTGGATGCGTGGCAGTGGCAGCGGCCCCTGCTGAACCGCGGCCTCTGTTTTCATTCGCTGCGGGCCGTCAGTGAAAGTCAGATGGAGACGGTGCTGGCGGAGAGCGATCCGACGCTGCCGGTGCATATCCATGTGGCGGAGCAGCAGAAAGAGGTGAATGACTCGCTGGCGTGGAGCGGCGAACGCCCGGTAAGCTGGCTGCTGAACCGTTTTGCCGTGGATGCACGCTGGTGCCTGATCCACGCCACTCATCTGGATGAGAGCGAGCTGACGCGCCTTGCCCGCAGCGGTGCGGTTGCCGGTCTCTGCCCCACCACCGAAGCGAATCTCGGTGACGGCATTTTTCCGGCGGTGGAGTATATCGCGCAGGGGGGACGCTGGGGCATCGGCTCCGACAGCCATGTCTCGCTCAGCGCCCAGGAAGAGCTGCGCTGGCTGGAGTATGCGCAGCGACTGCGCGATCAGCGCCGCAACCGCATTACCCTGCCCGGCCAGCCGTCGGTCGGCGATCTGCTGTGGCAACAGGCGGCGGCAGGCGGTGCACAGGCGTGCGGCATTCAGCAGGGAACGCTGGCGGTGGGGCAGCGCGCCGACTGGCTGGTGCTGCGCGATGAGGCGTGGCTCGGCAGCGTGGAATCTCAGGCGCTGCTGAACCGCTGGCTGTTTGCCGGTCAGCGCGATCAGATTCGGGACGTCTACGTGGCGGGTAAGGCGGTGATCGTCGATGGCGAGCATCCCCATCAGGCGGCGTGTGCCAGACGCTTCCGTCAGGCCATGGCGGCACTGCAATGATCGCCCGCTTCTCTTACGCTGACCTGGCGGTCAGCCGCTGGCGTAATGGCGGAGGCGAAACCCGCGAAATTGTCAGCTTTCCGCCCGGTGCGGAATCCTTTGGCTGGCGCGCCAGCATTGCCACCCTGGCGCAGGATGGCCCCTTCTCAGCCTTTCCGGGCATCGATCGGATCATCACCCTGCTGCAGGGCGACCCGGTCCTGCTTACCGCGCCGGGCACAGCGCATCGGTTAATGCCGCAGCAGCCCTGGTCATTTGCCGGCGAACTGGCCCTCACCGCGCAGTTGCAGGGCAGCATCAGTGAAGACTTTAACATTATGACGCGGCGGGAGCAGTGGCAGGCCACGGTTGAGGTGGTTACCGCCCCCGTCAGCAGCCTGCACGGGGTTGCCTGGGTGCTGGCAGGCGCGTGGCGGAGCGACGACGGGAAACAGCTGACCGCCCGACAGGGCGCATGGTGGGTCGATGAGGCGTGCAGTTTCACGCCCGACAGCCGGGACGCCCGGCTGCTGTTTACCCGGCTTAGCCGTGTCCCCTGAAGCGGCCCAGCAGTTTGTAACGTGAGCCGGGATAGAGCAGCCGCGCGTAGGTCACGATTTTGTTGTCGCTCCAGGTCTGACGGCGGATCAGCAGGCAGGGTTCGTGCTCATCCAGCGACAGATGTTTGCGCTGACGCACATCGGGCAGCACCGCCTCGACAATGTGCTCGCCCGCCGTCAGCGGCGCGACCCGCATCAGATAGGTATACGGGGTCATCTGCTGATAATCCTGCGCCAGATAATCGGGGGCGACCAGCGGATTGACCAGCCTGTCCTCCAGCTGTACCGGCAGATCGTTTTCGTAGTGCACAATCAGCGAATGATAGAGCGTCTGCCCGGTGGTCAGTCCCAGCACCGCCGCCTGTTCAGGATCGGCTTTGTTCTGGCCGATAGCGAGAATTTTACAGCTGTGCTGATGACCGCGCTGGGCGATCTCATCGGCGATGTTATGCACCTCCAGCATGGCGGTGTAGCCTTTCATCTCGGCCACGAAGGTGCCGACGCCCTGCATCCGGACCAGAAAGCCTTCGCTGGTCAGTTCACGTAGCGCCCGGTTGATGGTCATGCGGCTGACGCCCAGCTCATTAACCAGTTCACTTTCTGACGGCACACGCTGATTCGCTTTCCACATTCCTTCGCGGATCTGGCTGATGATCGCCTGCTTCACCCGCTGATAAATCGGGGCGGGCTCATCGCTCATCGCCGCCGCCAGTTGTGCCAGTGCCGTATGCTCGACCATTTGCTGTTCCTTTTCCTGATAGTGCCTTCAGTTTACTGTCTCACCGCGTGAATGTATATACATCCAGTCCGGCGCGCTGTGCCCCGCTGGTGCAGCGCCCGCCTCCTGATGGTGCAGCCTCCGCCTTCGTTTCCTCACCCACCCGCAGCAGG
The DNA here is from genome assembly GCF_008631515.1 of Pantoea sp. M_10. Classification (NCBI taxonomy): domain Bacteria; kingdom Pseudomonadati; phylum Pseudomonadota; class Gammaproteobacteria; order Enterobacterales; family Erwiniaceae; genus Pantoea; species Pantoea sp. M_10. The sequence goes on from NZ_VWUL01000001.1 coordinate 1,003,694, forward strand.
CAGGCATTCCATTTTTGTGATCGGCCTGGCACGCCCCTTGCTACTTGTATAGACAAGAATAGACACTTATGTTTCACTCGATTTATCCCGCTGGTTCAGGGCAGGAAAAACCGCTCAGCCGTGCCAGCAAACTTGTATAGACAGGAGTAGACTATGTCAGGTTCGTCTCAGGCTTTGCGCCTGGTGCCAGGCGAGGTAGACCTCGCCACCTTACGCGCCATCTATCAGGGTCACGTGACGCTGAGCCTCGATGACAGCGCGCGTCAGGCGATTGCAACGGCGCAGCAGACCGTGGAGGCGATCGTCGCCTCCGGCAACGTGGTGTATGGCATTAACACCGGCTTTGGCAAGCTGGCGCAGACGCAGATTCCGGCCAGCCGTCTGGCCGATCTGCAACGCAATCTGGTGCTGTCTCACAGCGTCGGGCTGGGGGATCTGCTGCCCGACAATGTCACCCGTCTGGTGGTCGCCACCAAAATCGTCAGCCTGGCCCGCGGCCACTCCGGCGTGCGGATCGAACTGGTGGAGGCGCTGCTGGCGCTGTTTAATGCCGGTGTCATGCCCTGCATTCCGGAAAAAGGATCGGTCGGGGCCTCTGGCGATCTCGCGCCGCTGGCGCACATGTCTCTGATGCTGCTGGGCGAAGGCCAGGTGCGGGTCAATGGCGCGCTGATCCCGGCAACAGAGGGACTGGCAAGCGTGGGCCTGTCGCCCTTTGTGCTCGGGCCGAAAGAGGGGCTGGCGCTGCTCAATGGCACCCAGGTTTCGACCGCGCTGGCGCTGCGCGGCCTGTTTGAAGGGGAGAATCTGTTTGCCGCCGGGCTGATGGCCGGTGCGCTGTCGCTGGAGGCGATTAAAGGCTCCCTGAAACCGTTCGACGCCCGTATTCATCAGGCGCGGGGCCAGCAGGGCCAGATTGCGGTCGCGGCCGCCGTCAGCAGCCTGATCGAAGGGAGTGAAATCCTGCAGTCCCACACCCACTGTGGCCGCGTGCAGGACCCCTACTCCATCCGCTGCGTGCCGCAGGTGATGGGTGCCTGCCTGGACAATATCCGCCACGCGGCGCGGATTCTGGAAATCGAAGCGAACGCCGCCTCGGATAATCCGCTGGTGTTCAGCGACAGCGGTGAGGTGATCTCCGGCGGCAACTTCCATGCCGAGCCGGTGGCCTTTGCCGCTGACATCCTGGCGCTGGCGATTGCCGAAGTGGGCGCCATCTCTGAACGGCGGCTGGCGCTGCTGCTGGACAGCGGCTTATCCGGTCTGCCGCCCTTCCTGGTGCGTGACGGCGGCGTGAACTCCGGCTTTATGATCGCCCAGGTCACCGCCGCGGCGCTGGCCTCTGAGAATAAGTCGCTGGCCCATCCGGGCAGCGTCGACAGCCTCCCCACCTCTGCAAACCAGGAAGATCACGTCTCCATGGCGACCTACGCTGCGCGTCGTCTCGGCAGCATGTGCTTTAACAGCGCCGCCGTGGTGGGCATCGAGGCGATGGCTGCCGCGCAGGGTATTGAGTTTAACCGGCCGCTGAAAAGTTCTGCGCTGATTGAGCAGGCGTTAGATGAGATCCGTCAGCAGGTGGCCTTCCTGGAGGAAGATCGCCTGCTGGCACCCGATATCGACGCCATGCGTCAGTGGGCAAGTCGCGCTGACTGGCCTCAGGCATTGACCGCGCTGCTGCCGAGCATGCGCTCCACTTCTTGAATTAAGGAATCTGTAATGAGCGAAACTCTTTCTCAGGCTGTGGCACGTGAGATTCGTGCGCCACACGGCACTACGCTGCACTGCGCTAACTGGCTGATTGAAGCGGCTTACCGCATGATTCAGAACAACCTCGACCCCGATGTGGCCGAGCGGCCGGAAGATCTGGTGGTTTACGGCGGCATCGGAAAGGCGGCACGCAACTGGGAATGCTTCGAGCAGATCCTGCGTTCCCTGCAGCTTCTGCAGCCGGACGAGACCCTGCTGATCCAGAGCGGCAAGCCGGTCGGTGTCTTCCGCACCCACGCCGACGCGCCGCGCGTGCTGCTGGCGAACTCCAACCTGGTGCCGCACTGGGCAAACTGGGATCACTTCCATGAGCTGGATAAAGCGGGCCTGATGATGTACGGCCAGATGACGGCAGGCTCCTGGATCTATATCGGTGCGCAGGGCATCGTGCAGGGCACCTACGAAACCTTTGTCGAGGCGGGACGTCAGCACTACAACAACGACCTGAGCGGACGCTGGATCCTCACCGCCGGACTGGGCGGCATGGGCGGCGCGCAGCCGCTGGCCGGGGTGCTGGCTGGCGCCTGTGTGCTGGCGATTGAGTGCCAGGAGTCGCGCATCGATTTCCGTCTGCGCACCCGCTACGTCGACTACAAAGCCACCACGCTGGATGAGGCGCTGGCGTTGATCAGCGACGCCACCGCCGCGAAAAAAGCGATTTCTGTCGGTCTGCTGGGCAATGCCGCTGAGATTCTGCCGGAGCTGGTAAAACGCGCCAGGGCGGGCGGGCCGAAGCCGGATATCGTGACCGATCAGACCTCGGCGCACGACCCGATCAATGGCTATCTGCCGATTGGCTGGGATCTGGCGCGCTGGGAGCAGGAGCGTGTTTCCCAGCCGAAAGCGGTAGAGAAAGCGGCGCGCGCCTCGATGGCGGTCCACGTCCAGGCGATGCTCGACTTCTGTCATATGGGCATTCCGACCGTGGATTACGGCAACAATATCCGCCAGGTGGCGCTGGATGAGGGTGTCAGCAACGCCTTCGATTTCCCCGGCTTTGTGCCCGCCTATATCCGTCCGCTGTTCTGTGAAGGCAAAGGCCCCTTCCGCTGGGTGGCGCTGTCAGGCGACCCGGAAGATATCTATAAGACCGACGCCCGACTCAAAGAGCTGTTCCCGCATCACAAAACGCTGCATCGCTGGCTCGATATGGCGCAGGAGCGCATCGCCTTCCAGGGACTGCCTGCCCGAATCTGCTGGCTGGGGCTGGGTGAACGGCATCTGGCCGGTCTGGCATTCAACGAAATGGTGCGCAACGGCGAGCTGAAAGCGCCGGTGGTGATTGGCCGCGACCATCTCGACTGTGGTTCGGTCGCCTCACCGAACCGCGAAACCGAGGCGATGAAAGATGGCTCTGATGCGGTCTCTGACTGGCCGCTGCTGAACGCGCTGCTGAACACCGCAGGCGGCGCGACCTGGGTCAGCCTGCATCATGGCGGCGGCGTGGGTATGGGCTTCTCTCAGCACTCGGGTGTGGTGATTGTCTGTGACGGCAGCAAAGAGGCGGATGCGCGTCTGGGTCGGGTGTTATGGAACGATCCGGCGACCGGGGTGATGCGTCATGCCGACGCCGGGTATGAGCTGGCGCAGCAGTGCGCCGCAGAGCACGACCTGAACCTGCCCATGCAGAAGTAACACCCTGACCGGGGCAGGCCGCAGCCTGCCCCGGCTTTCAACCTTACGCTTTGCACCCGGTAGCAGGCCGCTGGCATCACTTCCTTATTACTTATTCCATTTTGATTTAGCCTATAGCCCGATTTAAGCCTGACGGCGATAGACGCCGCGCCAGACGACCTCTAAAGTGAAATCTTCTCATTCTGTATGGAGCGCGACTCTGCATGACCCTTTCCCCTGCCCTGCTTGAAGATGCCCTGCGCTGGCGCCGTGAGTTTCATCGCCACCCCGAATTAGGTTACCAGGAACAGCAAACCAGCCAGTTTATCGCGGAGGAGTTAGCCCGGGCGGGATTGCAGGTGTTTCGTGGCCTGGCGGGCACCGGGGTCATCGGCACGCTGGAGAATGGTCCTGGCCCGGTCATTGGCCTGCGGGCGGACATGGATGCGCTGCCGATCACGGAGAAAGGGGAAGCGGCGTGGCGCTCTGCCACACCGGGCGTGATGCACGCCTGCGGCCACGATGGTCACAGTGCCACGCTGCTGGCCGCTGCCCGCCAGCTGGCCGCGACGCGCCAGTTCAGCGGCACCGTGCATTTCATCTTTCAGCCTGCCGAGGAGAACCTCGGTGGCGCACGGAGAATGGTGGAAGAGGGACTGTTCCAGCGCTTCCCGATGGATGCCATCTACGCGATGCATAACTGGCCGGGGCTGCCGCTGGGGTCACTGGCGGTGAATCCCGGTGCCATGATGGCGTCGCTGGACTCGTTTGAGATCACCCTGCACGGCAAAAGCTGCCACGCGGCGATGCCGGAAAGCGGAGCCGATCCGATGGTGGTCGCCGCCGAGCTGATTCTGGCGCTGCAGACGATCCCGTCGCGTCGCCTGTCACCGCTCGCCTCGGCGGTGGTGAGCGTGACCCAGATCCACGGTGGCGAGGCGATTAACGTTATCCCCGAGCAGATTGTGCTGCGCGGCACGGTGCGCTGTCTGCAGACCAGCGTGCGCGATAAGGTGCGCGGACTGATTGATGAGTTTGTGGCGACTCTGCCGCGTCCGTTTGGCGTCAGCGGTGAAGTGCACTGGTTGCCGGGCTATCCGGTGACCGCTAACCATGCGCTGCCCGCTGAGCAGGTGCGCAAGGTGGCGCTGGCGACGCTGGGTGCCGGACAGGTTCACTGGCAGGTGAATCCGTCGATGGCGTCGGAAGATTTTGCCTGCATGCTGGAAGCCTGCCCTGGCGCTTACTTCTGGCTGGGCGCAGATGGAGAAACCCCCTCTGCGCCGCTGCACAACGCCCGCTATGATTTCAACGACGCGCTGCTGCCGATTGGCATCCGTTTCTGGCAGGATCTGGTGGAACAGGCCCTGCCGCAATCCTGAGTCAGTAACCGGCGGCGCGGATCTGCTCCTCCGCCGCCGCCAGTGAATCGCACTGACCGCTGGCGCGCAGGCAGCAGGCGATCTGCAGCCGCAGCGATGCGGGCAGCGGGCGCTGCTGATTCAGCACCTCCTCAATCCAGCGCGCCGTCACCTCTGCCGTTTTATCTGCCGGCAGCTCTACGGCCACTTCTGGCTGACGCTCCACCCAGACTTCGGTTTCGGCTCCCGCGCCCTGAATCATGCTGATCGCCGGGCAGCGCTGCGGATTCGCATACACTTCCCCTTCGGTGCCATTAAGCAACAGGGCTGGCGCATCGATGTCGCTGAAGAATTTCGCCACACGCGGCACATACTCCGGATGCGAGACGCTCGACAGACGCAGCGCCGCCCGCTCCGCAAACGGGGTCGCCAGTTTTGCCAGCGTGTGCGCACTGTTACGCACGCCCATTCGCCAGCGCAGAGACAGCTGCTTCGCCATCGGCGGGCAGAGGTGATCGATGGTGATAAAAGCCAGCTCGCCCTGATCCAGTCTGGCCTGCGCCGCCTCTGCCGTGGTGACCGGTGCGATGCCGAGCGCCGCAAACACCGCCTCGCTGGTAATGCGCGTCGCGTCGTCGCTGACACCATGCACCAGCACCGGAAAGCCGAATTTTACCAGCAGCAGCGCCAGCAGAGGCGTCAGGTTGCCCTGACGACGGGCACCGTTGTAGCTGGGGATGACGATCGGCATGGGCCGGTTTTCCGGCGCACGCAGCTGCATCATCTGCGCCTGCATCGCCTGATAAAAGCCGCGCATCTCCGCTTCGCCTTCGCCTTTGATGCGCAGCGCAATCAGGATACCGCCCAGTTCCAGATCGGGCACCTCGCCCGCCAGCATCGCGCTGTAGAGCGCCACGGCACTCTCAAAATCGATATCGCGGGCATGATTTTTACCGCGACCAATCTCTTTAATAATTTTATTCAGTTCCATCACTCGCTTCCGGTTAAGTGCGCGGCTCAGCGCCGCGTGGGACGTCGTTTTCGCACGCTGGTTTTGGGCACCACGGCGGCCGGTATCGCTTCCGGCTCGGGCGCTTCCGGCTGCTCAATCGGGAAGACGGGCAGCGCCGCCAGCAGCCGGCTGCCGTAAGCTTTGCTCAGCAGCCGGCGGTCATAGATTACGATTTCGCCATAGCATTGGTGGCTGCGAATCAGGCGTCCGACCTGCTGAATCAGGGTAAATGAGGCGCTGGGCAGACTCTGCACCTCAAACGGATAGCGCTTCAGGCTTTTCAGCCACTCGCCTTCGGTCAAAATTACCGGACTGTCTACCGGGGGAAAAGCGATTTTGTGAATATGCACCTGACTCAGCAGATCGCCTTTCAGATCCAAGCCTTCAGCGAAGGATTGCAGGCCAATCAGAATACTGGTTTCGCCTTTAGCAACCCGCTGCCGGTGCAGATCGACCAGGCGGCTGCGCGGCTGATCGCCCTGTACCAGCATCGACAGCCGCAGATCGGGCAGCGAGGTGACAAACTGCTGCATCGCCCGGTTGCTGGCAAACAGCACCAGCACCCCTTTGTGCTTTTTCTCTTTCATCTGCTGGCGGAAGAATCCGGCCATCTCGGCGATATGCTCCGCCTCATGCGACATCAGGGGTTCATAGCGCATCTGCGGGATGACCAGCTTGCCCTGCCCGACGTGGTTGAACGGGGAGTCGAGCGCCACAAAGCGATCGCCCGCTTTTTCGCTCAGTCCCGACATCTCCTGCAGGCGGTTGAAGCTGTTGAGCGAACGCAGCGTGGCGGAGGTGACCACCACATGCGGGATTTTGCGCCACAGCATCTTCTCCAGCTGATCGCTGACGCGGATACCGGCGCAGTGAAACAGCAGGTGCGCCTGCCCTTCGCGCAGCTCGCGGGTAATCCATTTTGAAACCGGCGCGCCGGAGGCTTTCTCCATTGCCGCCAGCCGCCACAGTTTGCTGATCGATTCGAACCAGCCAAACTGGCGATTGAGCTGCAGCAGATTACGGTGCAGCCGCACGACGTCGACCTTGCCCGTCTGCTCGCTCAGCGCATTGATCAGGCCTTCACTCAGCCCGCGCAACGCGTCACTGAGTTTAAACAGCCGGGCGCAGAGGTCGAGTAACTCCTGCGGCAGCGCCCCCAGCACAAAGCGATATTCGCCCGGCTGGTTATGGGGCGGCAGCAGCGGATTCAGCGCCTGGGCGGTCACCGTAAGCAGTTCGCGCAGCTCATCGCAGTGCGCTTTCAGCCTTTCCGGGTTTGCCAGCGGCGGCGGCGATTTCGGCCGCATCTGGGTCATGATGCCGTCGACCAGCCGGATAAAGAGATCGAGCTGCAGGCTGCTCCAGCCCGGCGTGATGTCGGCGCTCATCTCCAGCGCATCGCGGGCCACTTCCGGCAGATGATGCCCCTCATCCAGCACCAGCATCAGGTTTTTAGCGGGCGGGAGTACCGACTCATTCTCCATCGCGGCCATCACCAGCGCATGGTTCGCCACCACCACATCCACCTGCTCAATCTCACGGCGCGCGACAAAAAAGGGGCATTCACGATACCAGCGGCAGTGCGCGCCCAGGCAGCTCGCCTTGTCGGTGGAGAGCCGCTGCCACAGGCTGTCGCTGACGTTCTCCTCGCTGTGATCGCGCAGGCCATCCCACTGATAGCGATCCAGCGACTTCTGCAGGCGGCCACACTGCGTCTGCTCCTCTTTGGTGCTGCTGACGGCGTCGTCGTCCAGATAGAGCAGCAGATCGCCCTGCTGATCGTCATCGGCTGCCAGCGCGGCCAGATTGCGCGGACAGACATAGCGTCTGCGTCCAAAGGCGGCAGTAAAAGTCAGATCGGGAATGATTTTTTTGAGCAGCGGCAGATCTTTGGTGAAGATCTGATCCTGCAGCGCCACGTTGGCGGTGCTGATCACCAGCCGTTTTTCCTGGGCGCGGCTGGCCGCGATGCCGGGAATAAGATAGGAGAGCGTTTTACCCACGCCGGTCGGCGCTTCCACCGCCAGGTGGCGCGCATCGTCACCAGCCAGACATTTTGCCACTTCGGCGATCATCTGACGCTGCGGCGCACGCGGAATGAAATCAGGCACCTGCTGCGAAAGCGCTTTATACCACTGCGCTATCTGGCTTTTTACTGCGGCTGTCAGGGCCATGAGTTGCGTTACCACACCGAAAAAATGGCCTGTATTTTTACACAGTATCCCGGCGGCGTCAGCTTTCGTGCTGAATTTTTCGTGCGCCGTCGGAAATTTCAGCGGATAGCGTGGAGGCGTTCAGCGCCGGGTCGTCCGGCGCGGAAGCAGGCTACGCCAGCACCTTATACATATAGGTAGTGGCATCCAGCACGCCCGCCGTCGACTCGGCATAAAAGGGGATCGACCCTGCCACCTGCCAGCCCAGCGAACGATAGAGATCGCTGGCAACGTCACCGCTGCGGGTATCCAGCACCAGCAGCGTTTTGCCCTGCCCGCGGGCCAGTTGCTCAGCGCGCTGCATCAATTCGCGGGCAATCCCCTGACGCCGCGCCTGCGGATGCACCAGCAGCTTGCTGACGTCGGCCCGATGGCGGCCGTTCGGCATCGCGCTGCGACTGAGGATCACCGTCGCCACAATCCGGTTGTGCTGACGCGCCACCAGCAGTTCGCTCTCCCCGCTGGTCAGACTGGCTACCCGCTGCTGCCAGAAGCGCGTCATCACCGCCACATCGGCGGCATCCACGAATCCGACACTGGCGCCATCAGCCACGCAGGCCTGAAGCACTGCCCTCAGCCCATCGATCTCCTGTTGTGCCTGTTCAGGTGAAAGCCTCTGATAATCGATCATGGTTTTGCCACCGCCAGCAGATAGTGTGCGCCTTCGGTCAGATGCGCCTCGAAAGCCGATTTTCCGGTGAGGTGAAAACGTAAACAGTCACCGGGCTTTAGCGTCCACTGCTGTTCGGCCACCGATACGGTCAGGCCGCCTGCCTGAAGCAGGATATGTTGCTCCAGTCCCTGGATGGGTGGCGCATCATATTCAATGCGTGCACCAGGCCGTAATTTGCCCTCTACCAGTTCGCATCTAAAATGAAGTGCGGGCGGTGAAACATTGCGGCGGATAAAACCGCTGGACGAGTCATGCCAGACCGGTTGCTGATCATAAGGCACCAGCAGACTCGACGACTCCTCAACCTCACTCAGCAGGCGAGACATGGTTAATCCGTAGGCGGCACACAGCCGGTTAAGCAATGCGGCAGTAGGGCTGGTCTCGCTTCGCTCAATGCGCGATAATGACGCGCGACTGATGCCGGTGGCGACAGAAAGTTCATCCAGTGACCAGCCGCGTTGCAAGCGTAATTCTGCCAGCCTTACCGCCAGTCGTTGCTCCGTATTCAGCTCCGGCATGGTATTTTCTCATATAAGGGAATTATTCTCTTAAATGAGATATAGCTGGAAACAGGCGTATCAGTCAAGTTGTACATTGCGAAATGTATTGTACAACTTAACTGGCTTCGTTATGGTAATCGCACTCAGACCAATCGAAAGAGGCATTTATGACCTTATACAGTATCGGTGACGTCGCCGAGCGCTGTGGCATAAACCCAGTCACCCTGCGCGCCTGGCAGCGTCGTTATGGCTTGCTGAAGCCACAGCGCACCGAAGGCGGGCATCGTCAGTTTGATGAAGAAGATGTACAGCGCATCGAAGAGATCATGCGCTGGATTGAAAGCGGCGTGCCGGTCGGTAAAGTCAAGGCACTGCTGGAAGGGGGCGACGTGGATGCCCATGATGGCTGGACAACCCTGCAGGATGAGCTGATCAGCGTTCTGCGCCATGTCAGACCCGCAAAACTTCGTAACAAAATTGCCGCGATTGGCCGCGAGCATCCGATTGATGCGCTGATCGACCACGTTTTTATGCCGGTGCGCCAGAAGCTGAGTCTGGACCAGAACACCGCCCGCACGATGTGCAGCCTGCTGGATGGTCTGCTGATCGACTATGTCGCGTTCTGCCTGACGGGCAGCCGCAAAAAATCGGGCAAGGATGCGCTGATCATCGGCTGGGGTATCGAGGATCGCACCCGCATCTGGCTGGAGGGCTGGCGTCTGTCGCAGCACGGCTGGCGGATTGATGTACTGGCCGAACCGCTGGACGTGCCGCGTCCTGAACTCTTTCCCGGCATGAACATGTTTGTCTTTACCGGTAAAAAACTGACCCGTCGCCAGCAGGAACAGCTGTCACACTGGCAGGAACAGGGCTATTCCGTGCGGTTGCACGAACCCGCCTGATAACAAAAAACGCACGCCGGGCGCTTTGCCTGCTGCCTCGCGCGCGCTATTATCCCCGCCTCACTGTTAACACGCTCAGGTTTTCTCCATGAACTGCAAAAAAGCCTTTTTCGCCACGCTCTTTTTTATCATGGCCGTCGGCGGCACCAGCGGACTGATGCTGGTCGGATACTCTCTCATCGTTCACTCACGCTAAGCCAGCGTTGCAGGCGCTCAAACAGGCGGTCGCTGACGATAGCCAGCAGCGCCACCAGCAACGCCCCCTGAATCACATACGCCGTATTAAAACCGCTTAAGCCGATAATCACCGGTGACCCCAGACTTTTCGCCCCGACCGTCGAGGCGATGGCGGCGGTGCCGATATTAATGATCACCGAGGTGCGTATTCCGGCGATGATCACCGGCGCAGCCAGCGCCAGCTCGATCTGCCACAGCCGCTGCCAGGAGCTCATACCCAGCCCGGTGGCGATCTCCCGGCTGCTGGCGGGCACGCTGTCGAGTCCGGCCAGCGTGCCCTGTAAAATCGGCAGTAACCCATAGAGCAGCAGCGCAACGACGGCGGGCCAGGTCCCAAAGCCCATCACCGGCACGGCAATCGCCAGCACGGCCACCGGCGGAATCGTCTGCCCCGCCGCCACGATCGTCTCCATCAGCGGCCGGAAGGCGCGACCGGCGCGCCGCGTGACCAGCACACCGCTGCCGATGCCCAGAACGATCGCCAGCAGGCTGGCCGTGATCACCAGCAGCAGATGCGCCAGCGTCAGCTGCCAGAAGCTCTCCTGCTGATAAAGTGGCCGCGCCAGGTCGGGAAACCATGTGTGAAACAGCGGCCCGCTGTAGGGCATCAGGGCCAGCAGCGCGCCGTAGAGCAGCACCAGCCACAGCAGCGGATCTTTCAGCCAGCGCATGCTAATCCCTCGCGCAGTTGCAGCAGATCGCTAAAGTGCAGCACGCCCAGCGGCTGCTGCTGATCGTCGACCACCGGCAGTTTATCGGTGCGCCGGGTGATAAACTGCGACAGGGCGTCACGCAGCGTCAGCGTCGCGGCGATGGGTTCGCCCGTCAGCCACTCGCCGCGCCGGACGGCATCTCCGGCGTGCTCCAGCGACAGCAGTCTTACCCCCATTTCCGTGCGACCAAAGAAGTCGCGGACAAAATCATTTTCTGGCCGGGTCAGCAGCTCCACCGGCCTGCCCTGCTGAACAATCCCGCCGTTATCCATCAGTACAATGCGGTCCGCCAGGGTCAGCGCCTCGTCGATATCATGGGTCACCAGCACGATGGTACGCCCCGACAGCCGGTGGATACGCAGCATCTCCTGCTGCAGCGCGCCCCGCGTTACCGGATCGAGCGCCCCGAACGGCTCATCCATCAGCAGCACCTCCGGATCGGCGGCCAGCGCTCGCGCCACGCCGACCCGCTGCTGCTGCCCGCCGGAGAGCTGATGCGGATAGCGCTTCAGCAGCTGTGCGTCCAGATTCAGCAGCGCCAGCAGCGCCGTGATGCGTTCGTTGATCTGCGCGCGGGGCCAGCCCAGCAGTTCGGGCACCGTGGCGATATTCTTCTGCACCGTCCAGTGCGGAAACAGCCCGATCGACTGGATGGCATAGCCCATGCGGCGCCGCAGCGTGCGGGCATTCAGCTGGCGAATTGACTCACCGGCAAAGCGGATGTCACCGCTGTCAAACTCCACCAGCCGGTTGATCATCTTAAGGGTGGTTGATTTACCGGAGCCGGAGGTGCCGAGCAGCACGCAGAACTCCCCTTCCGCCACCTGTAACGACAGATCTTTTACCGCCGTTTTGCCGTTAAAGGCGCGGGAAACGCCCCTGAACTCAATCATCTTTTCTCTCCAGCAGTGAGATCAGCAGGCGGAACAGCGCATCGATCGCCACCGCCAGCGCGATCACCGGGATCACCCCCAGCAGCACCAGATCGAGCGCGCTGCTTAACAGGCCCTGAAAAATAATCGCACCAAAGCCGCCTGCCCCAATCAGCGCGGCGACCACCGCCATACCCAGCGTCTGTACCACCACTACCCGCAGACCCGCCAGCCAGACCGGCAGCGCCAGCGGCACATCGACCGCGACAAACTGCTGCCAGCCGCTCATCCCCGTGCCGCGCGCGCTTTCGCGCACCTCGTGTGGCACCTGCTGCAGCCCCACCACCACGCTGCGTACCAGCGGTAGCAGGGCGTAGAGCACCAGGGCGATCAGCGCCGGGGCCATGCCGATGCCGCTGATGCCCCAGGCCCCGAGCCACGGAAAGTGATTTGCCAGTCCGGCCAGTGGCGCAATCAGCAGGCCAAACAGCGCCACCGACGGCACCGTCTGGATCACATTCAGCACGCCAAAGACGCCGCTCTGCCAGCCTGGCCGCCGGAACAGCAGGACCCCCAGCGGCAGCGCTATCAGTAACGCCGGCAGCACCGTGCCGGCCAGCAGCGTAAGATGGCGTCCCAGTGCGGCATCAAACACCGCATGGCGGTTGGCATACTCTTTCAGCAGGGAGAGGTCGCTGAGCTGACCGCTGAAGAGCAGCAGCAGAGGCAGCAGCCAGACCTGCAGATTGAGCAGCAGCTGAGCCAGCCGGTGACGGGTGATCTGCCGCACCCGATCGGTGATCAGCAGCAGGAGCAGCGCGCCGCTGCACCACAGGCCGCTGGCAAAGCTGGTGCGTGCCAGACGACTGCCCTGCTGGCTGAGCAGCGTGGCCTGATGACCACTGAGCCAGAGGATCGCGGCCAGCATCAGCTGCGCGGCCAGCAGCGCCAGCGCCAGGTTTACCCGCGTTGGCGGCCGCCATAACAGCAGCCAGAGCGTCAGCAGCGGCACAAGCAGCAGCCCGAACCGGCTGATCTGCGATCCCATCAGCGGTTCCCCGGCCACCAGCCGGTTCGGGGCGAAGTTAAGAAACGGCAGCGCCGCCAGCGCCAGGCTCAGCAGCGTCAGCAGCAGCAGGGCCACCGGCTGCTGCAGCGGGCGACGTATCGCTTCCCGCGATAACACCATCGGTTACAGCAACTTCTTCTGCTGCAGCCATTCGGTCGCGACGCTGCTGGCATCCTGACCGTCCACGGCGATTTTCGCGTTGAGCTGTTGCAGCGTCTTCTCGTCCAGCGCGCTGAATACCGGCTTCAGCCATTCCGCAATCTGTGGGTACGCTTTCAGAACCGATTCGCGGATCACCGGTGTCGGGGCGTAAATCGGCTGAACGCCTTTCGGATCGCTGAGCGTCTGCAGACCCAGCGCCGCCACCGGCCCGTCGGTGCCATACGCCATCGCCGCGTTCACCCCGGAAGTCTGCTGTGCCGCCGCGCTGATGGTCACCGCGGTATCGCCGCCAGCCAGCGACAGCAGCTGATCCTGCGTGAGGTTAAATCCGTAGGCTTTTTCAAAGGCGGGCAAGGCGTCGCTGCGTTCAATAAACTCTGCCGACGCCGCCAGCTTGAAGGTCCCGCCTTTTTTCAGCCAGGCGCTGAGGTCGGCCAGAGAGGTAAGCTGATTCTTTTCGGCCAGATCTTTTCGCACAGCGATGGTCCAGGTGTTGTTAGCCGGTGCCGGTGTCAGCCAGACCAGATGGTTTTTCTCCGCATCGAGCTTTTTCACTTTTTCATAGCCCTGGGCGGCATTCTTCCAGGCGCTGTCTTTTTCATCGTTAAAGAAAAACGCGCCGTTGCCGGTGTATTCCGGATAGATATCCAGTTCGCCCGCCGTGATCGCGCCACGCACCACCTGAGTGGTGCCGAGCTGGATTTTATTCACGGTTTTCACGCCATGCTTTTCCAGCACCTGAAGAATCACATTTCCCAGCAGCGAGCCTTCCGTATCAATTTTTGAGCCGACCCGCACCGGATCGGCTGCCTGTGCTACCCCGATGCTGAGCAGTAAGGCGCTGACGCCGATCCAACCCCGAATTCTGACCATGACCTTTTCCTTATCGCATTATCGCGTGTTGTTATAGCGTGATGTTTTCGCGAGGCGTCAATGGTGCGCCTGAGCGATCAGACTGCTCTCCTGCTTTCTGAGTCGATGCTGGCAGGGCGCGAAGCGGTAAATTCTCTGCCTTAAAAGCGTAGCCTGGCGCGGCGGTGATGCCGCTGACTTTCTCGCAATCTGATAACGATTTGAGATTATAAAATAATTTTATATAACTCAAATGAATTTACGTCTGGGCGTCTAAACGGCTATTCTCGAAAATCTGTTTTTATAATAAAAGACGCACAACATCATGTCCGACCTGACTTCTTCTGCCCATGTGGCGACTGCCGGGCGTTCGCCCGCCGGGGAAACGCAATGGATTCGCAGCGCCGCTGACGTCTCCCGTTTAGTGAATAGTGGCGACAGCGCCCGCAATAATGCCCGCATCGTGGTGGCGATTGCGCTGGGTGGCGTGTTTCTTGACGCCTACGATCTGGGTGCGCTGGCTTTTGGCATCAAAGATGTGACGCGCGAATTTCATCTTACGCCGACCGGCACCGGCATGATCGCCTCCGCGATTACCTTCGGGGCGATCGTGGGTGCGCTGCTCGGCGGCTACCTCACCGATAAGATTGGCCGCTATCGGGTCTTTATGGCCGATATGTTCTTTTTCGTCGTCGCGGCTATCGCCTGTGCTTTTGCTCCCAATGAGTATGTGCTGGGGGCAGCGCGCTTTGTGATGGGCCTGGGTGTCGGCATCGATCTGCCGGTGGCGATGGCCTTCCTGGCGGAGTTTTCGAAGCTGCGCGGTAAGGGGAATAAAGCCGCCAGCGTGGCGATGTGGTGCCCGACCTGGTACGCGGCGATCAGTATCTCCTATCTGCTGGTGCTGCTGCTCTATGCGGTATTGCCGGAGAGCCATACCGACTGGCTGTGGCGGCTGATCCTGGGGTTTGGAGCCGTGCCGGCGATAGTCATTATCGCTATCCGCAGTCGTTACATGAGTGAGTCGCCGGTCTGGGCGGCCAATCAGGGCGACCTGAAAGGGGCGGCGGCGATCTTACGCAGCGCATGGAATATCAACGCGCAGGTGGCACCCGATGCCGCGCTGACGCCGGTTACACCGGTGCGCAGGGCGAGCTGGCGCAACTATGGTGCGCTGCTGCAGGGCGTCTATCGCCGCCGCACGCTGCTGGCGACCATTACCTCTATCGCCTCATCCTTTGCTTATAACGCCGTCGCGTTTGGCCTGCCGGTGATCATCACCAGCTTTTTTGCCCAGTCGATGCTGACCACGATTCTGGTGTCGCTGGCGCTGAATCTGCTGTTCGCCTTTGTGGGCGGGCTGCTGGCGGTGCGTCTGGTGCCGCGTCTGGGTGCCTGGAAGATGTCGGTGGCGGGTTACAGTTGTCAGTGTGTGGCGCTGCTCGGGCTGGCGCTGATTGGTCGCCCGGAAGGGGGGCAGGAAGCGGCTGTCGCGATCGGGATGCTGGCGCTGTTCCTGTTTGGCCAGGGATTCGGGCCCGGCTCGCACACCATGACCTTTGCGTCACTGAGCTACCCCACGTCGCTGCGGGGTGTGGGCGTCGGCTTCAATCAGACGCTGATGCGCGGCAGTTCGACCGTTTCACTGTTTCTGTTCCCGGTGCTGGTTGCGGCGCTCGGCACCGGCGTGTTCTGGGTGATCTTCCTGGCCCCGCTGGCCGGACTGCTGGCCCTGCTGGCCATCCGCTGGGAACCATCGGGCTATGATGTGGATGCAGAGGATTTTGAGCTGCCGCGATAATCCGCGCTGAGGGCGTGGACAGAGCGCAGGAAAACCGCACCTCAGTGCGGTTTTTTTATGCCGTAACGGCCGGGAAAGGAAACTGCTCCAGATAGTCCGGGATACGCGGGAAGGTATGCAAAAACCACGGCGTGAACTGCTCTGGCTGCTGCTGCATCTGCTCTTCAATCAACGCCATCGGGCGATAATCGAAGGCGTCCGCTTCCTGCGGATTGAGCTGCGGCAGGCTGTCGCAGACGGCAAAAAAGACGTGACCATATTCATGCTCGGTCAGGCCATTACTCAGCTTCAGGTTGTAGCTCAGCTCAAACACCGGCGTCAGCGTCACCACCATGCCCATCTCTTCGCGCAGGCGGCGTTCAGCGGCGTCACGGGTCGATTCATGAGGATACGGATGCCCGCAGCAGGTATTACTCCACAAGCCACCACAGTGATATTTATCGCTGGCGCGCCGCTGCAGTAACAGCTCCTGCCGGGAATTGAAGACGTAGACCGTCACCGCGCGGTGCAGTAGTCCTTTTTCATGCACTTCCAGCTTTTCCATTTTGCCGGTGGGACGATCGAGGTGGTCAACGAGGATAACTTCAATAGCAGACATGGCGTTTCCTTGAGATTATTCTCAACTATTCTGGCACAAGATTCGGGGTTTGGGCGTAACAGAAAGGAATTTTTACCCTTATCGGGCAGAGGTAAGCGGATGACGCCAGACGAAAATCAGGCCAGCAACGCTGGCCTGAGGAAGAATTACAGCCGGAAGCTCTGCACCACCTGCTCAAGCTGGGTACTCTGCGCCTCCATCGCCTGAGCCGCAGCGGAAACCTGCTCGACCAGCACGGCGTTCTGCTGGGTGGTGCCATCCAGCTGCGTAATCGCCACGTTAACCTGCTCGATCCCCATGCTCTGTTCGCGGCTGGCTGACATGATCTCGCTCATCAGCGTCGTTACGCTGCTGACGCCCTGCATCAGCTCATCCATCGTCTGACCCGCCTGCTCCACCAGCGCGCTGCCGGTATCAATGTTCGCCACGGACTCTTCAATTAACTTTTTAATCTCACGCGCCGAATTGGCTGAGCGCTGCGCCAGGTTACGCACTTCTGACGCCACCACCGCAAAACCGCGCCCCTGCTCACCGGCACGGGCTGCCTCGACGGCGGCGTTCAGCGCCAGGATATTGGTCTGGAACGCGATGCTGTCGATCACGCTGATGATGTCGACCACTTTACGTGACGAATGGTGGATCTCGCCCATGGTGGTGACGACCTGACGCACCACTTCTGAACCGCGTGCGGCAACCTGCGAGGCATCGCCTGCCAGCTGGTTGGCGTGAGTGGCGTTATCGGCGTTCTGACGCACGGTGCCGGTCAGTTGCTCCATCGACGCCGCCGTTTCCACAATCGAGCTGGCCTGATCTTCAGTGCGCGAAGAGAGATTGGCGTTGCCGCTGGCGATCTCGCGCGACGCGGCGGTGATCGCCAGCGCGCTGTCGCCCACCTGCTGGATTAACCCCTGCAGATAGCTGATGAACTGGTTAAAGCTCTGCGCAACGGCATTGAACTCCGGGCTGTTGCTGGCGGGCAGACGCTGGGTCAGGTCCGCGCCGCCGGTCGACAGCGCTTCGATGTTGCTGTTCAGCACGCTGAGACGCTTCATCATGGCGCGGACAAAGCCCAGCGACACCAGCAGCAGGATCACCGCCAGCGGAATCTGCACCAGGCCCAGACGCGTCAGCATGTTGTGCGACTGCGCTTTCAGCAGGCTGGTCGGCAGGCTGCTGGCAAGAAACCATGGGCTGCCGGGAATGGCCTGCAGAAACAGCGTCTGCTCGCCTTCGCTGCTGTCATAGGTGGTTTCCAGTGGCTGGGTGCCCGCCCCGCTCAGCAGCGCTTTCAGGGGCGCTGCCATCGGCGTCTGCACATCGGCCAGGTTCTCCAGCTTCGGCGCGGCATTCACCAGCGCACCGTTACCGACAACTTTGCCATCCGCTTCGACGATCAGCACGTTGCCCTGAATGGTTTCGCCCATCTGCTTCGCCAGCTGGTTAAAGAATCCCAGCGTCACGTCGATGGTTGCCACGCCCCAGACGGTTCCGTTGCGGTAGATCGCCATGGCACAGTTAGTTCGTGGCTGTGGGCTGGCGGCATCCTGATAGGCTTTTGCCCAGGCGCACTGCCCTTTCGGGGCGGCCAGGCCATCCTTGTACCAGGGTTGCTCCCAGTATTTGTCGGCGGCATCGGAGTTCCAGTAGGTATTGACCTGCAGTTCGTTGCTGGCATTGCGGGCAAAGAAGCTGCTGTTTTTCTCTTTGGCGGGATCGCGACGATTTGGCAACGGCCAGATACCGCCGCCGAAGACATTACTGTCCTGATACTGGTTAACCAGCATCGGTAACAGGGTGTCGATGGTGGCGCTGTCCATGACGGAGGCCGCTTCGGTAATCGCACGCTGCTGAGCCTGAACGCGGTTCATCTGCTCGACGATACCGGAGGCCAGTGAATCGACCTGATAACGCACCAGACGGCTTTCGCTGTCGACCAGCTGCGGTGCGACAAACTGATTGATGACCCAAACTGTAACGAGTAAAAGCGCAACAAAGAACGCGATCATTGTTGCGGTAAAGCGGGATTGTGTTGTTTTAAACATCTTTGTTCCCCTGAACCTGGTATGGCGCGATTGCCTGATCCGGGTTAACGGCTCGCTTACGGAGAACTTGAGATGAGCGGGATCACAGAATTAATAAATGTTTAATTTTTGTGAAAATTTAATTTCATTGCGGGATTATCACATCCCCGGCGCGAGCCGGGGAAGGGGCGGAGAGGCCTGTTTTTCCTGCCCTAGCCTTCTGAATCGACAACCTCCTGACGCGGACGGAAGATGTGGTTACTGCCGCCAGCGGTTAACAATTCCCGTAACTTCTGACCGCCATGCTCATCCGCCTGGGCGAACTGCCGCTCCGCTTCGGTGATCGGCGTGGTCCAGAGCAATGTGGGACGATCGCCATCGCGCTTAGGCAGTTTAAACTGTGCCGGTTCGCTGGCCAGCTCATTTGCCAGCAGGAAGCTCTCAAAGCCGACCGGCGCGACTTCCGATGCCAGCGTATGCCCCTCCCCCAGCCAGGTGAGGCGCGCCCACGGCAGATGCACAAACTCCGCCAGAGCACTCGCCATCTGC
Source organism: Pantoea sp. M_10 (assembly GCF_008631515.1). NCBI lineage: Bacteria > Pseudomonadati > Pseudomonadota > Gammaproteobacteria > Enterobacterales > Erwiniaceae > Pantoea > Pantoea sp. M_10. The sequence goes on from NZ_VWUL01000001.1 coordinate 1,022,613, forward strand.
ACCGCATTGCCTTCGGTCATGACCTCGCCATCCACCGCCATCCCCAGCTCAATACGGCGATACTGCGGTGCCAGCTCATCAAACAGGTAGTCGACCTGCGGCATCGGCCGGATGCTCATGCCAATCGTCAGGAAGTACCAGACGCCCTGATGCCAGTGCTGGGAGATCGCCATCGGCGGCCAGCTCCCCTGATCGATCGCGTAATATTTCACCGACTCACCAAAGCGGCTCTGATAGCAGGCCATAAGATCCTGCTGAACCTTGTCCCACTCGCTGCCATCGTGCCATTCGCGCCAGAACTGACGCTGCTGCTCTGCACGGGCATAGTAGTCATTGGTCGAGGCCGAACCCAGCGGGGCCGTCAGTCGGTTCTTTTTGATGCAGCCCGCAGAGAAGCTGACCTGCTTATCTTGGTAAAGACTCCAGCCGGGGATCACCGCCAGCAGCTGACCGTAATACCAGAGCGCCGCGCCATCATCGCTCGGCTCCCAGAGAACCTGCAGCCCGGCGGGATTCAGTGCAGGCTCCGCTTCCAGGTTACGGCAATACTCGGCGCTGAGCAGCGGCGCAATGCCCTGCTCCATCGCCTCGCGATCTTCCTGCGCCGGTGCGGGCAGCAGGTTTCGCAGCCAGCAGCCGCGCACCGCATACTGACTGCGGAACAGGTCGGTGGGCCAGATGTAAAAATAGGCGGTGCGCGCATCCTGTTCGACAATAGCGGTGAGGGTGCGCTGCTGATTGTGGACTTCAGCAATCAGGGATTTGTACGTCATAGTGCCTCGACAAAGCCTGGAGGAATCCATTTTCCCCGAGAATAGAGCAGGATCGTGACTGCTGCACGCGGAGACAAGGGTAATAGTCTCAAAGTGGCCTGCGATCACTATTTACACCCGGGATAAATAATCCTGCCATTGTCGGGCGATTAAGACGCTCATTTATGTTCAGATAGCAGGAAAAGTTCGTTTACCGCGTTTTCAGCAAGGAGGTCTTATGCGTCGTCGTCCCTCATCCCGCCTGATTGTTTTGTCACCGGAAAAGCATGTTCTGCTGTTTTATTTTTCTCATCACGATGATGCGTTAAGTGGCCGATCATACTGGGCGACACCTGGCGGTGGGCTTGAATCGCAGGAAACCTTTGAGCAGGCCGCGCTACGGGAGTTGCCGGAAGAAACCGGGCTGATTCGCTACTCAGCAGGCGCGGCTGTCGCGTCCCGGACATTTCCGATGACGCTGCCCGATGGAGAGACCGTGCTCGCTGAAGAGCGCTTCTTTCTCATTCGTGCGGAAGAGACAGAGATTGATTGTTCAGGGTGGAGTCAACATGAAAAGCGCGTCATACAGCATTACCACTGGTGGACAGCAGAAGAGCTCAGAGACACCGCCGACACCATTTTTCCCCATGATTTGCTAAGCGACATCCTCTCCGGCGATCGGGTCTGAGCAGCAGCATCAGCAGCATCAGAGCCTGCCAGGGCGTTAGCGTAAGCCAGCGCGCTTGAGTGGCGAGATGGCCTTATAAAAGTCGTTTGCGCATAAACAGACTTAACGGGTCGGGCATATAGGGCGGGAACGCCTCACATAGTGCGTACCCGCATCGGCGATAGAGTGCGATAGCCGGTTGCTGATGAATCCCGGTTTCAAGCCGCAGTTCGCGTAAACGGTTTTCTGAAGCTATCGTCTCGATGGCGGCGATGATCTGCTCGCCGAGCTTCCTGCCCCGGTATGCCGGCCGGATATAAACCCGCTTGATCTCCGCAAAGCCCGCCTCCTGAAAGAGTAAGGCCCCACACCCTGCCGGCAAGCCCTGCTCATCACGCACGATAATGCACTTCAGCTGCTCATCACCGACGGTTGAGAGATCCAGACAGTGATTGCTTTCTGCCGGATAGAGTTCGCGCTGAAAAGCATCGAGTTCGCCGACCAGGCGCACCAGGTCGCTATCCCCTTTATCGACTTCTGAAATGCTGAACATCTGTTCTCCCCGTCAAAGGTCGCTTCCGGAACGACTCTGCCCGTTGATTTACTTCAGCTTAACGCCTTTTGTTTCTGGTGCCATCCAGACCACAATCATCGCGGCGACGAAGGCCAGCACGGTAGTGGCCAGCCCGGCGGTGAAGCCGCCAATGCTGGCCACATAGCCGATGAGCAGCGGCGCAATAAAGCCGCCCAGACGCCCCCCGTTGTAAGCCAGGCCCATCAGAAAGCCGCGTGACTGGGTGTCGCCAATAATCTCGGCCAGGAAGGGGCCGGAACCGGCGAAAATACCGTTAACCCCGAAACCGGCCATAAAGATGGCCACCATGAGAATCAGCGGCTGCGTCGTCACCAGATATAATCCGACCGCGACCGCACCGATCAGGAGATAGAGCAGAAACATCGGCCGGCGTCCCCATTTATCGGCCATGAGTGAGAACACCAGGAAGCCAGCAATCGCACCGGTCTGCAGGGCCAGCACAAACTTCAGGCTGTGAAGAAAATCGAGGTGCTTCACTTCACGAAGGTAAGTAGGCGTCCAGGTGAAGACCCCCCAGAACAGATACTGAATGAAGAAGATAAAGGTAAACGCCAGCAGCAACCCTTTGATGTTCGTTTTGCCGGCGCTGGCCTTTTTAGTCTGCCGCTGTGCGCGTTCCTGCTGGCGCGCCAGCCATACCGGCGATTCGGGCGTAATGTACGCAATCACCATCATGATAAAAACCGGTAAGGCGCCAATCATGAACAGGTAGCGCCATCCCCCGTGTTCCAGCCCACCGGTCATTGCCGTGACCAGTGCCGTCAGGCCAATCGCCAGGATTGCGCCCACCGGTAGCCCCATCTGCATCAGTGCGCCGCCGCGCGCACGGCGCTCCGGACGCCAGGTTTCAGCGATGAGCGCCGCGCCTGATGTCCACATCCCGCCCATACCGAGCGCACCGCAGAATCGCAGCAAGGTAAAGATCTGCTGATTGTGGGAAAACGCCAGCAGACCGGAAAAAAGCGAATAGATGGCGATGCAGATCAGGGCCGTTCTTACGCGTCCGATTTTATCGGCCACCAGCCCGAACAGGATGCCGCCAATAATCTGCCCGCCAGCCGTGGCGCTGATAAACACGCCAAGTTCCGTTTTGCCGAGGCCAAATACCACGCCCAGCACGGGTAAGAGCAGAGAGAGCAAAAAAGAGTCGTAGCTTTCAAATGTCCAGCCTAACCCGCCCAGCGCCAGGGTCCTTTTTTCAGCCGATGAATAGGAGAGCACTGAACCGGAGGCGTACGCATCGAGAGGATGCGCCTCATGCACTTTTGATTTCATATTCATCCATATTCTCCAGGGAGGATAAGCGATAGGTTGATGCCGCGGTGCGCCAGAAGAGATGCGCCTGTTCGGCCGCAGAAGCCTGCTCCGCCAGCCTTTTGCAGGCATTCCAGAACACACCGTAACTGAACATGCCTTTGTCGACCGGGAAGTTGCTGGCAAACATGCAGCGCTGCACGCCAAATGCCTCAACCAGCGTTTCAAACAGCGGTTGCCAGGCCCGGGAGAGCGTCAGGGAGTCAGGTGGTGTGTCGTGTTGTGCAAAGGGATAGCCCATGACCGTCATGCCAAAACCGCTGATTTTGATGCGCACGTTGGGCAGCGCCGCCAGGGCGATAATCCCCTTTTTCCACGCCTGAAAAACGGCATCCTGTTTACCGGCATAAGGCCCCGTTCCAATCGGTCCGCCGCAGTGATCCACAATCACCAGCAGATCGGGCTGCGCGCGGGCCAGTCCGGCAATTTCATCGAGCTGAGTGTGATAAACCCAGACATCCAGCGAAAGTCCGTTGCGGGCAAGGCAGGCTGCCCCGCGCCGGAATGCGTCACTGGCCGCCAGACCGGCGGGCGGCGTGACGGGACTGGAGCTGACGCGGGGATCAGGATGCCAGGCCAGCGGATTCCGCATCCCGCGCAGTCGTCCTCCCGATCGCGCCAGCATGAGTTCCACCACGGGCAGCAGGTCATCCCCAGCCAGCAGGCTGGCCCCCCCAACGATGGCTTCACAACCTGCGGTTTCGCCATAGTGACCGCTTTCAAACATCGCGGCACAACCGCCTGCAAACTCGATCTCTCCGACGGGTCTGAACGCTTCAGGCCCGTGACGGCGCAGCATGGAGCGGCACTGAACATACACCGTCGAGAGAATCCGGTGTCCGGACTGTTCGATATCCTGGCTGAGCTCCGGTGCCAGATAGCGGCCTGACTGGCGATCCCACAAATGATGATGCGCATCCACGACCGGAAGTCCGGGCATCAGCGCCTCTTCATGATGACGCGCGAGCCACGCTTCCCGAACGGGCAGATGCGGTGCATTAACAATCTCCATAACGTCCTCTTAACCTTCTGATTAAAATCAGATCCCGACATTTTTCGCGTGGCGGGCAGGTGAACAGACCCGAACGCATTGTTTTATCTGATAAAACTCAGTTTTACTGAATAAATCCACTATAGGCTCAGTGGATAAAGTTCAGCCAGCAAAAAAAGGAGGCGCTTAATGTAAATACGATGTTAATCACAAATATTTTACTTTAAGGACACGCCGCGCTTCAGAGCCAGCTGTTGCTCAGCGGCGGTGCATTGATGACCGGGAACGGGAGAGAGGATGCGGTTCAGGGACGCCCCGTTTCGGGAGACGAGAAAGAGAGCGATGAAGAAAAGTCGCGGTGTGAAATCAGTAAAAACCGCGACGTTTCAGAACAGGCACAGATGCGTGTTCTACGCCTGACGGATGATAAATTCTGGTTCACAGGAGACAGGAAAATTCACCGATCTGGCGATAAAACAGACTTTATGGATCTCATGGTGAATAGCCGTGGCTGCATCAAGATTTGTCTCCTCAGCTACCGTGATCGTCGGTCTCAGCACCGCCGAAATAAAGCGCCCCGCCCCGCCTTTTGATATTTCACCTGTCGCTAAGGGAGAATCTTCATAGCCGAGAACCGTAATCCCGGCATCGGAAGCCAGATGCAGATACCAGAGCATATGGCATGCCGAAAGAGAGGATATCAGGAGGTCTTCAGGATTCATTTTACTGGCGTCGCCACCCAGCAGGGGATCATTGGAGCAATGGATGACCTCTTTCCCGCTGATGGCGATATCCCACGTCCTTGCATACGCTTTATAACCCGACGTCCCCGTTCCCAGATTGCCGGTCCAGAAGATGCGCGATGTGTAGTTATGTTCCATTATTCTGACTCCTTTATTGAGGATAAAACGGGGAAAACAGAGCGGGAGCTTCTGCTGTTTACTAAACCACATTCTGTCGGGTGATAGAATCAGCACAATGAAAACGCGTGCAGGTACGTGTACAACCCTGCTCAATGCTTTCTGAAAATACGTTTCAGCATCCACAAAAGCGCAACAGACATCAGGACAGAAACAACGATATTAGCTGTGAGTACAAAGTCGGGGATTGCCTCATCGCCATTGATATGAAAAATATCTGCAATGGCATAAAAGAACTCTACAGGCACGATGAGAGCAATAGCTTTTGATATGGCGATGACACAAAAAACAAAAATAAAAACAGGTAAAATAAAGCGCATAGTTAGTATACCTATATGTCGTCATCGCTTCCCTGCATTAATCAGAACTGCTCAGGTTGCTGTAATCATATTGCATTCAAATCGAGCCTAAAGTGCATGGCGACTATACAGATGGATGGCCCGTGATTACACTCGTGAAATTGACACCATAAGTCGCCCAAAGCTGACCATGAAAATAATCGGCTGGGGTGTAACAGCTAAGGTGACATTCGATTTACTCAGCGTAAGTAACCAATGACGCTAAGCCTTTTTCAACCGCCAGTAGCGCCATGACTTCCAGGCCAGGACTGGCGGTTGAATAAACGTCACTAAGACTATCCCGATAAGCAGTGACAGGCCACCGCCTAAGATGTATGGCTTAGTTGAGAAACTGAGAAGAAATATAAATACGAGCGTGCAGGCGGAAACAGTCCACAATAGCATTCTGAATCTGTTTTTTAAATCCACTACAGCCTCATCCAGCGTACCACCGTAGCTTTCAAGATTATTTTTGATTTTTTTCAAATCAGCATCAGTAAAGCCCGACTTCAACAGCTCTGATTCACTAACTATCATTGTGCACTACCTTTCATCTTTAAAACGTGCAGTCATTCTAACGCAATTATATACGTGTTTGCTTCTCATGCGGCAACTTGCTCTGTTGGCACAAACGGACATTACTATCTTCCCTATCAGTCTGAGGTGGCTAGCGCCATTTAATTGACTGTCTGAACGAAAGCCTTTACTTAAAACCTTTTATTAACGACTACGGTTAGATGATCTTATTATAAACGGCAATAACCCGCTTTTTCTGGTGAACCTCTTACCCCACCTCCCTCCCCATCCTCACCATCGCCCGATACCAGGCTCCTCTCTGAATCGACCAGCGCAACCCGACCGCAATCGCATTAATCTTCCGATCAATCATCGCCTGCTGAAAGCGCCCTGTCTCACGGCCGGACATCGCCTGCGCCCATGCCGGCATCAGCCCGAACCCCGACATCAGCATCACTTTCATTACCGGTTTCGCCTGCCAGCTCGGGGCTGGCGCATTCATCAGCAGACGCGTCACTTCAGCGGTGCGCGCATCAAAGCGTAATTCCGGACGCATCTGCTGCAGATAATCCGCCACATCCACGACGCTTTTCGGCACCCGCTCCGCGCCCAGCGACTCAGCAATGAGCGCCGCTTCCTGATAGTACCGATCCTGTTCGGCACGCGTGAGGTGAGGATTTTTGTAGCGCAGATGGGCCGCCAGGAAACGGCTGGTCTCTGCCACATGTACCCAGGTCAGCAGATGCGGATCGCTGGCGGCATAGGGTTTGCCTTCGCTGTCGACGCCGCTGACTTTAAGGTGAATGCGTTTCACCCGGTCGATCAGCGTCTGCGCATCCTGGTGATTACCGTAGGTGGTCACGGCGATGAACTGACTGGTACGCCGCAGCCTGCCCATCATATCTTCGCGGAAATTGGAGTGATCCCAGACGCCCGCCAGCGCCGCCGGATGCAGCATCTGCAATAGCAGCGCGCTGATCCCGCCGCACATCATGGAGGTAAAGTCGCCATGGACGCGCCAGATCACGCTGTCCGGGCCAAACAAGCCGGGATCGCCAGGCGGCTGGGAGAGGTCAAACTCATTCATCGACAGGCCGTTAAGGCGAAAGACCTGCTGCTGAATACGGTCTCGCAGATTTATCATGGTGGCTCTGATAGTGAAATGACGCGGCGCGCCGTAGCAGGACGCTAACGACGCGCCGCACCCCCTTTCTCAGGAGAAAGGCGGGCGGTTACAGATAGTTGAATTGCGCATCCTGAGTACGAACGGAATCGAGTCCAATCATCACGTTGAACTTGCCGGGCTCCGCAACATGCTTCATCTGCTGGTTCCAGAACTTCAGCGCATCGACGTCGATCTTAAAGGTCACGGTCTGAGACTCGCCCGCTTTCAGCATGATGCGTTTGAAACCACGCAGCTCCTGCACCGGACGGCTGATGGAGGCGACCGGATCGTTGAGATACATCTGCACCACCGTCGCACCGTCGCGCTGACCGCTGTTGGTCACCGTCACGCTGGCTTCGATGCTGCCGTTACGCGGCATGATCGGCGACGACATTTTCACCGGAGACACGGTAAAGCGGGTGTAGCTCAGGCCGTAACCAAACGGATAGAGCGGGCCGTTAACCGCATCATAGTAGTGCGACGTATATTTGTTCGGCTTAGCAAAGTTGTAAGGCCGGCCGGTGGGCAGATGGTTGTAGTAGATCGGAATCTGCCCCACGGAACGCGGGAAGGAGACCGGCAGCTTGCCCGACGGGTTATAGTCGCCAAACAGGACATCGGCGATGGCGTTACCGCCTTCCGTCCCGCTGAACCAGGTCTCCAGCATCGCATCGGCCATACGATCTTCATTCACTACCGACAGTGCGCGTCCGTTCATCAGCACAATCACCAGCGGTTTGCCGGTGGCTTTCAGCGCGGCTAACAGCTTCTGCTGGCTCGGCGGGATCACAAGGTCGCTGCGGCTGGAGGCTTCGTGGGCCATACCCTGCGCTTCGCCTACGGCGGCAACGATGACATCCGCCTGCTTCGCTTTGGCGACCGCGTCGTCGATCATCTGCTGCGGTGAACGCGTGTCGATGGAAACCGCCGGTTCATAGAGGTTCAGGAAGTCCTGAATGCCCTTATTATCGGAAACGTTGGCGCCCTTCTCATAGAGCAGCGTCGCTTTGCCTTCGGTGGCGTTGCGCATCCCCTGCAGCAGCGAGACGGATTGTTTCGCCACGCCGGCCGCGGACCAGCTGCCCATAATGTCGCGCTGGCTGTCGGCCAGCGGCCCGATCAGCGCAATGGTGCCCGATTTCTTCAGTGGCAGCGTTTCCAGCCGGTTCTTCAGCAGCACGATACTCTTGCGCGCTACGTCGCGCGCTTCGGCACGATGCAGACGGCTCTCCGCGTTGGTGTCCTGCGGGTCGCTCTCTTTCGGCCCTAAATGGCTGTAGGGATCGTTGAACAGCCCCATATCATATTTAACGTTAAGCACATGACGCGCCGCATCATCAATTTCGGCCATACTGACTTCGCCGCGCTTCACCAGATCCGGCAGATATTTGCTGTAATACTCGTCGCTCATGCTCATGTCGACGCCCGACTTCAGGGCGATGCGCACCGCGTCCTGCGGATCGCTGGCGACGCCATGCTTAATCAGCTCTTTAATGGCGCCGTGGTCGCTGATGGTAATGCCTTTGAATTTCCACTGACCGCGCAGCAGATCCTTCAGCAGCCAGCTGTCCGCCGTCGCCGGTACGCCATTAATGGAGTTCAGTGCCACCATGACGCCGCCGCTGCCCGCATCCAGAGAGGCTTTATAAGGCGGCAGATAGTCCTGGAACATGCGCTGCGGACTCATATCCACCGTGTTGTAATCCCGGCCGCCTTCGACCGCGCCATAGAGCGCGAAGTGCTTAACGCTGGTCATCACGCTGTAGCGATCGGCGGCGCTTTTACCCTGCATCGCCTGCACCATGCTGCGGCCCATCTCGCTGGTGAGATAAGTATCTTCACCAAACCCTTCCGAGCCACGCCCCCAGCGCGGTTCACGGGTGACATCCACCATCGGTGCCCAGGTCATATTCAGGCCATCGTCGGCTGCCTCATAGGCGGACACGCGCCCGACCTCTTTCACCGCATCCAGATCCCAGCTCGACGCCAGCGCCAGGGGAATAGGAAAAATGGTGCGCTGGCCGTGGATGACGTCGAAGGCGAAAAAGAGCGGGATCTTCAGCCGGCTGAGCTGCATCGCCTGATCCTGCATGGCGCGGATATCCGGGCGGGTCACCGTGTTAAAGATCGCACCAACCTGACTCTTCTGAATCATGTCGCGAATCGCTTCTTTGGGATTATCCGGTCCGACGCTGATTAAACGCAGCTGACCGATCTTTTCGTCCAGCGTCATTTTTTTCAGCAGCTGGTTAACGAAGGCATCCCGCGCCTGTTCGGTCATCGGGTGGTGACCTGGCACGGTCTCAGCCAGTGCCGGTTGCATCGCGAGGGAAACAGCGAGACTAACAGAGTAAATCCATTTCATCAGGTTGGGTTCTCTTAAGTAACTGCGCAATATCGTATTAACAGGCGGCAGTGTGCCACAAGATGAGAATAGCAGGTAGCCTGCCGCTGTCACACTGCGAGGAGATGAGCGGACGTGCTACAGTTAAGGCGCACTGATAAGACAAGGGAATTGCTCATGATACCAACCTCTGCCCTGCTTTCTGACCTGCGCCGCCTCGTCGGCCCCTCTCATCTGCTGACTGAACCTGAACAGACCGCCCGCTATCGCAAAGGCTTTCGCTCCGGCGAAGGGGATGCGCTGGCCGTGGCGTTTCCCGGAACGCTGCTGGAGCTCTGGCGGGTTCTGCAAACGCTGGTCAGGGCAGATGTTATCATTCTGATGCAGGCGGCAAATACCGGCCTGACTGAAGGTTCGACGCCGCATGGAGATGACTACGACCGCCCGCTGGTGATTGTCAGCACCCTGCGGCTGGATAAGCTGCAGCTGATCGACAACGGCCAGCAGGTGCTGGCTTTCCCCGGCAGCACCCTCTATCAGCTGGAAAAAGCGCTAAAGCCACTGGGACGCGAACCGCACTCGGTGATCGGCTCCTCCTGCATCGGCGCGTCGGTCCTGGGCGGCATCTGCAATAACTCCGGCGGATCGCTGATCAAACGCGGTCCGGCTTACAGTGAAATGGCCCTGTTCGCCCGAATCGATGCGGAGGGCAAACTGCGGCTGGTGAACCATCTGGGCATTGAGTTAGGCAGCACGCCGGAAGAGATTCTGGGCCGGCTGGATGACGATCGCTGGCAACCTGGTGATGTGCAGCACGATGGCCGCCACGCCTCTGACCACGAATATGCTGACCGGGTGCGTGACGTGAATGCCGATACGCCCGCCCGCTATAACGCCGATGCGCGCCGTCTGTTCGAAGCCTCGGGCTGTGCCGGCAAGCTGGCGGTGTTTGCCGTGCGGCTGGACACCTTTGCCAGTGAACCTCAGCAGCAGGTGTTCTATATCGGCACCAACGAGCCTGGCGTCCTCAACGATATCCGCCGTCATATCCTGGCGCACTTCACCCATCTGCCGGTGGCGGGCGAATATATGCACCGCGACATCTATGACATTGCGGAGGTCTACGGCAAAGATACCTTCCTGATGATCGACAGGCTGGGCACCGACAAAATGCCGCTGTTCTTCACGCTGAAGGGGCGGGTCGATGCCTGGCTGAACAAACTCGCCTTCGTTAAACCGCACTTCACCGACCGCCTGATGCAGCGCCTGAGCCGGCTGTTCCCGGCGCATCTGCCCAAACGCATGAAGCAGTATCGCGACAGATATGAACATCATCTGATGCTGAAGATGTCTGGTGAAGGCGTTGCGGAAGCGCGTAACTACCTGCGCGACTACTTCCGTGAAGGCGGAGGCGAATTCTTTGAGTGCGAAGGCAAAGAGGGGGCGCACGCTTTTCTGCATCGGTTCGCGGCTGCAGGGGCGGCCGTGCGCTATCATGCGGTGCACGCTGACGAGGTCGAGGATATCCTGGCGCTGGATATCGCCCTGCGTCGCAACGATGCTGACTGGTTTGAAACGCTGCCTGAAGCGATCCGCGCTTCGCTGAGCCATCGCCTCTACTATGGTCACTTCTTCTGTCACGTCTTCCATCAGGATTATATCGTCAGAAAAGGTGTCGACGTGCACGCCCTGAAAGCGCAGATGCTGGAGATTCTGCAGGCGCGCGGCGCGGAATACCCCGCCGAGCACAATGTGGGCCATCTCTATCAGGCGAAACCGCAGCTGGCGGCCTTCTATCGCCAGCTCGATCCCACCAACAGCTTTAATCCCGGCATCGGCAAAACCAGCAAGCAAAAAGGCTGGGCAGTAAAGCAGCCGTAATCGGCTAACCGGCCCGCCTGCTCACCAGAGCCGGCGGGCTGATTAAGGCTATTCAGATAACATCCGCATTAAAAACAGTTAACCTCCTTTCTGATATTCTCCCTGATTATTTATAAAGCGATTCTGTTCTGCGTAATATCTCACAAAAGATTGCCCTGCCAATTGATCATCCGCCAGCCGAAAAATAGAGTGCCGTTGAAAAATAACAGAAAAAGAGAGAATGCCTTATTCAGGCAGCGCTAACCCTCACGGGTAGCGCACTATCCGTTTCAGCAGGGGTGAATCATGATGTTAAAGCGATACCTTATGGCGCTCACGCTGCTGAGCCTTACAGCCTCAGCTTACGGCAGCGCCTCAGTTCAGCGGGAAGTGAATCCAATCCGTCACTTCAGGCTCACCTGTCAGGTCAACGATAATCAGGCTGCCCTTCATGGCACCGACTGTGCCGCAGTGGGTGGCGACTTCGCCGCCTGCAATCGCGCCACCCTAACCCTGACTAACAACGGCCCGGCCCTGACGGACAGGCACTGGGCCCTCTACCTGAGCAACGTCCACCAGAGGCTGCGGGTCGATCATGACCAGTTCAGAATGACCCACCTTGTCGGCGGTTTAACCCGGCTGGAGCCGACAGAGAAGTTCACCGGCCTTGGCGCAGGCGAATCGGTGCAGGTTCCCGTCGTCCGTGAATACTGGCAGCCGTTCGCGCACAATCGCCCGGACAGAGCAGAGGATCGCCTCCTCGCCTCGCTGCGCTCGCGGAACGACGATCTGGGCCGGTAAAACCCGGCCCTTTTGCCTTAAACCAGCTTCTCTTCGGGTTCCGCATCCGGCTGCTGACGGCGTTCGATAATCATGGTCTGCGGTGTGGAAAGCAGGATGCCCTCTTTACGCAGGCGCGTCAGAATATCGAACAGCAGATCGCTTTTGGCGCCGGAAATCTGGCGCTGTCCGGCCACGTTACCGGTCACGCTCAGCACAATGCCCTGCTGGGTCAGATCTTTAAACGAAACAGATGGCTCTGGGGTCTCCAGAATGCGTTCGTTTTCGTTGTAAACATCGAGCAGAATATCGCGCACTTTCACCGGATCGATGTTGAGCGGGAAGGTCAGCGTAATCGTCACCACACCCTGCGCATTGCCCATCGTGGCGTTGCGCACGTTCTGCGAGATAAACTGCGAGTTCGGCACGATGACCGTGGATTTGTCACCCAGCTGGATCTCGGTGGCACGCACGTTAATCCGGCGGATATCCCCTTCGATGCCGCTGATGGTCACCAGATCGCCCACCTTCACCGGCCGCTCGGTTAGCAGAATCAGGCCCGAAATAAAGTTTTTCACGATCTCCTGCAGGCCGAAACCGATACCGACCGACAGCGCACTGACGATCCAGGCCAGCTTGTTCCACTGCAGCCCCATGATCGACAGGGTCAGCAGGATGATCAGCACGTAACCGATGTTGCTGAACAGCGTCACCAGCGACACCCGCATCCCCACGTCCATGGTGGTTTTTGGCAGGAAGTCGGTGTCGAGCCAGCGGCGCACCGAGCGCAGCACATAGATGCCGACAATCAGGCAGATCAGCGCATTAACCATGTGTGCCGGAACGATATTCAGGGACTCCAGCCCTTTCCCGCCCCAGAACTCAATCACCTTCTGCAGCAGCTCAATCGGCGTTGAGGAGGCAAACGTCCCGTTGACCAGCGCCAGCGCCACAAACAGCACCAGGATGGTCTTACCAATCGCCGTCAGCAGCGTGGCGGTTTGCTGCAGATGACGCTCATTGATGTTGAGCGAACTCTGAATGCGGCGGCCGGTTGCATTGCTGGTCGAAAAGAGACTCTCACAGCCATCGTTGAGCAGATGGCTCAGGAAGTAGAAGGAGCCAAACAGCAGGCCACACCAGATCACCTCATAACTCAGGAATCGCGCCAGCGTGACATAACCGACCAGCAGCGAGATCAGGATCGCGAGCGCGGTCAGAGTCAGCCCCAGCTGGATCAGCCCGACCAGCGTAGAGCGGGCTTCCGGCGGCGTGCCTGCCAGCGTCATGCGACGACGAACGCGGTTGGTTCGCATGCTGATGGCCAGCGCGGTGCTGCCTATCAGCAGCGCCGTCAGGCCGTTGGCAAAAATGGTGGTATTCAGACTGGTGCCGACGCTGTAGTTAAAGGCCTCCACCGTCTGGAAGATAAACACCAGCACCGCGGTAATGGGCGGGAACGGTTTGAGCGCCAGCGCCACTTCATTGGAGATGGTGGGCAAACGCCAGCTCGGCCGCCGCGTAGAGAGAAACGCACGCCCCAGTCCGGCGATCAGGCCACAAAAGACGCTAAGCTGAACCAGCCGATCGACAAAGTCCTGCACATTTTCCGAGACCTCATCGCGGCGGGTAAACGCCAGAGCGATAAAGTTAAAGGTGAGCACCACCGCCACCAGCGTGGTCAGGGCTATCGCGGCCGCCAGGAAGCTGCGGCGCAGTTTGCCTTCCGGCATTTTATGAATGCTGACCCAGGCGAGGAACTCCTCGCTGTAGCGACGACCCACCGTCATCACCAGCAGCGCCGCCAGCAGCCAGAGCGTACTGCCTATGCGCCAGCCTGGCTCCCAGGAGAGCGCCGCGGTGTCCTGCAGCTCCTGCAGAAACTCGCCGATCTTCTCACCGTCCAGATCCTGACTGTTGGTCAGGGGAGACCAGAAACGTGCACCGAGAATGGTACCGGAGTTGAGCGCCAGCTGACTTTTCAGCTGGTCACGGCGCAGGTTAACAATCTGCGACGACAGCGTTAAGGCACCATTTTTAATGCCCTCTGCCTGCTTGATCTGGTCGTCGAGTTTGCTTTTCTGACTCTCCAGCGCGTTTCGCTTGCGCGTCACCTCCGGCGTCTCTTTTACCCCGCTGTCAGCTTTGGGGGCCGGACCCAGCACCTGCAACTGCGCTTCCAGCTGCTGGCGATCGGGGATCAGCGCCTGACCCAGCGTGTCGGCATTGCCGGAAAGCTCCAGCGCCATCTCATTCAGCTGATTCAGTTTGTTTTCGCCCGCGTCGCCTGACACTTGGCTCTTAATCTTATCGAGGATCTTCTGCATTTTCGGCAGTTCAACCGAAGCATTCAGCTTCGGCTGGGCATCCTGTTCCTGTTCCTGTGCCGCCGCGGTGATATCATCCGCCGCCTGCGTCACCGCCGGGGCAAACGCCACCAGCGTCAGCATTAACCATGCAAAAAAGGATCTTATAAACATATGAGTAAAATTCCGGCAGCTTATATCAGGCGATCGTCCCTCGCCAGTCGCGCGTAGTGTAGGACTTTGCAAGGGATGGCAATATAGGAATAACGGGTATTTTTCGGGCTAATTCCGGGCAGACTGCGCGCGTTACGCCGCTGCCCGGCTCGCCCGGCGCGCCTGCTCAGACAGCAGACAGCGCCGGGTAACATAGCAGACGTTCTTTGCTCTCTTTACTCCACGCCGGCACTGCTGTCCCCGTTGCTGGCGACCTGGCCCGACTTCTGCTTTTTGTACGCCAGCGCAGCCGCAGGCACCGGCGCGGCTTTGCCGGTCTCGATCCAGCTGCGCAGACGGTTGGCATCCGCGAAATGGGTATATTTGCCGAAGGCATCCAGCACCACCAGCGCCACCGGACGATTGTTGATCATGGTGCGCATCACCAGGCAGTGCCCCGCCTCGTCGGTGTACCCGGTCTTGGTCAGCTGGATATGCCAGTCATTTTTGTAGACCAGATGGTTGGTGTTGCGGAACGGCAGCGCATAGCTCGGATGAGCAAACACGGCCGTCTCTTCTTTGGTGGTGCTGAGGGCGCCGAGCAGCGGATATTCGCGCGTCGCCTTAAGTAATTTGACCAGATCCTGGGCGCTGGAGACGTTTTGCGTCGACAGGCCGGTCGGCTCCACGTAGCGGGTCTGTTTCATGCCCAGCGACCGCGCTTTGGCGTTCATCGCCCGGATAAAGGCGTTGTATCCGCCCGGATAGGCATGAGCCAGGCTGGCGGCGGCGCGGTTCTCCGAGGACATCAGCGCCAGCAGCAGCATGTTGCGGCGGCTGATCTGGCTGTTGAGCTTCACGCGTGAGAAGACGCCACGCATTTCCGGCGTCTGGCTGATATCGACGGTTAACATCTCGTTCATCGGCAGGTGCGCATCCAGAACCACCATCGCCGTCATCAGCTTGGTGATAGAGGCAATCGGCCTGACCCGATCCGGGTGACTGGAGAAGAGCACTTTATTATTGGTGAGGTCGACAATCATCGCACTGCCAGAGGCAATCTGCGGCTGAGCAATAGGCGTAAGCTGCGACAGGGAGGTGGTCGCCTGAGCCGGAAGTGAAACAATCTGCCCGGAAACGAGCAGTGCCAGCGAAAGCAGGCTGGAACGAATTTTTGCAGACATCGTAGAAAAACCCGGTTGGTGTTATGTACTGTGCCAGAGAGACACAGGCCGCCCGCCTCAGTCACGTCGGCGCGCGGGCTGGCAGCAGCATCATACGCGGAAGGTTAAGAAATTTCCTGGGGAGAGTGTATCCGGGCGTAAAAAGAAAACTGCCGCCAGGCCGGCGGCAGCGGTTGTCTAGAACAGGCGGGGACCATATCCCCACAGCACCACGGTCAGGGCCAGTAACACTTCAAACACCAGCACGCCGATCGCCAGGGTGGAACCGGAGAAGCGCAGGCTCTCTTCACGGTCGATGTTCAGAAACAGCGGAATGCCGATATAGAGCAGGTAGCCGGTGTAGAGCAGCGCCAGCGCACCCGCCAGCACGCAGAGCCAGACCAGCGGATAGAGCGCTACCAGCCCGCTGAGAAACAGCGGTGTCGCCACATAACCCGCAAAGACGGTACAGCGCTGCACGCCGGGCCGCTGCGGATAATCACGTGCCATCCAGTGGATCACCCGCCCCATCACCGCGACGCCACCGAGAATAATCAGATAGAACAGGATGCCGAGCCCAAGCCCGGTCGCCAGATTAAGTTGCACATATCGCCCCTCGCCCAGGTTCCACCCCAGCTGAGTGGTCCCGATGAAGGCGCAGATCACCGGGATCGCCGCCATCAGCAGAACATGGTGGGTATAGTGGTGCGATACACTCTCATTCTCTTGCTTAATATCACGCATTTCCTGATTCGGATGCGCCAGAAGTCCCCAGACATGGTTCATACAGTCACTCCTCTGATGCAGTGGGCCGCCCGATGAGCATGCGTCTTTGGGGGCAGCGTCTTCTCAAGTATAAACGGCAGCAAAACTTTCGTGGCGGCCGGACAAAAAAACAGCAGAAATAAACGCACCCGCGCGGCCCGGGCGGAAGCGAAGCCAATTCGCGTATAGACTTGAAGAAACAGCCACCGAACAGGGAGTGTCACTTTGCATCTGGATATCAACGCATTAATTACGCAGTACGGTTATCTGGCACTGTTGATTGGCTGTATTGCCGAGGGGGAGACATTTACCTTACTGGGTGGCGTGGCTGCCCATGAAGGACTGCTGCACTATGCGGGCGTGGTGCTGGCTGCGATGGGCGGCGGGATCATCGGCGACCAGCTGCTCTACTGGGTTGGCCGCCGCTGGGGGACGCGCATCCTGCGCCGCTTTAAAAAGCATCAGGATAAGGTGGTGAAGGCGAACCGCCTGATCAAACGCCGTCCCAGCCTGTTTGTGATCGGCGTGCGCTTTATGTATGGCTTTCGCCTGATTGGTCCCATCATCATCGGGGCCAGCCGCCTCAATCCGATGAAATTTTTTATCCTCAATATCATTGGTGCGGCCATCTGGGCGCTGATCTTTGTCACGCTGGGCTATTTTGCGGGCGGCATTATCGCGCCGTGGCTGCATAAACTCGATCAGCATCTGAAACATCTGCTCTGGCTGGTGGGTGCGGTGGTGTTCGCCTTTGTCCTGCGCTGGGTGATCCGGCGCTGGCATAACCGTCGGGCCGATCAATAACCGCTGACAGCTCTCCAAACGAAGCCGCATCGGCATGCTCAGCTATAGTTAACAGCACACTGACAGGGAGATGAGCATGAGTAAGGTAAAACGTAAGATTGAAGAGCATGGCGTCATTGGCGATCTCCGCACCTGTGCACTGGTGGCGAATGACGGGACGATTGATTATCTCTGCTGGCCTGAACTCGACAGCCCGTCGGTCTTCTCTGCCCTGCTCGACAGCGACGATGCCGGCCTCTTCTCCCTCTCGCCGGACTGGCCCGATGCGCGCCGTCAGCAGCTCTACCTGCCCGACACCAATATTCTGCAGACCCGCTGGCTGGATGAGCAGGGGGTCGCAGAAATTACCGACTATATGCCGATTTGCGATGACAGGGAGAAGCTGCCGCGCCTGATCCGGCGGGTCAAAATGGTACGCGGCTGCGCGACCTTTACCCTGCGCTGTTCACCACGCCACGACTACGCCCGGGCGCAGACGCGCGCGGAGGCCCATCACGGCTGTATCGATTTTCATGCCGAAGGTCAGCCCTCGCTGCGCCTCGCCGCCAGCGTCGTCATGACGCTGGAGGATGAGAGCGCGACCGCCGTCTTTACCCTGCAGCCGGGTGAACATGCGCAGTTTGAATTTGGCAGCGTCGACGATGCGCATATCGAAGCGCTGGCGACCGAACACTGCTTTGAAGATACCCTCAACTACTGGCGCCGCTGGAGCGCAAAGAGCACCTATCAGGGACGCTGGCGTGAAATGGTGCAGCGCTCCGCGCTGGTGCTGAAGCTGCTCACCTCCCATCAGTATGGCTCCATTGCGGCGGCGGCAACCTTTGGCCTCCCTGAAGAGCTGGGCGGTGAACGAAACTGGGACTACCGCGCCTCCTGGATCCGCGACGCCTCATTCAGCATGTATGCCCTGATGCGGCTGGGCTATACCGATGAAGCCAAACACTTTACGGAGTGGGTGGGCCGCTGCGTCGAGAACAGCCATCACGATGAGATGCGCCTGCAGGTGATGTACCGGCTGGACAGCGGCACCGAACTGCATGAGATGGAGCTGCTCAACCTCTCCGGCTACGGCGATTCCCGGCCGGTGCGCATCGGCAACGATGCCTGGCAGCAGACCCAGCTCGACATCTATGGCGAGCTGATGGATGCGATCTATCTGGCCAATAAATATGGCGAGGCGATCTCTCAGCGCGGCTGGGAGCACGTAGTGAAGATGATCGACTGGCTGAGCGAGAACTGGGATCAGCCCGATGCCGGGATCTGGGAGATGCGTGGTGAACCGGAACATTTTCTGCATTCCCGTCTGATGTGCTGGGTGGCGATGGACCGCGCGCTGCGTCTGGGCATGAAGCGTTCGCTGCCGATGCCCTATCAGCGCTGGGATGAGGTGCGGCGTAAGATCCGCGAAGATATCTGGGCCAATTTCTGGAACGAGGAGCGCGGGCACTTCACCTCCACGCGCCACGGCGACTATCTCGACGCCTCCATGCTGCTGATGCCACTGGTGCGCTTTGTCGGTGCCACTGACCCGGACTGGCTCTCTACGCTGGACGCGATCAAAAAGGACCTGGTCAGCGATGGCATGGTGCGGCGTTACAATATTCATGAAACCCCGGCCGATGGCCTGCAGGGAGGAGAAGGCTCTTTCGGTGCCTGTTCTTTCTGGTATGTAGAGTGCCTGGCGCGCGCAGGCCGGATACAGGAGGCGCATTTTGAGTTTGAGAAGCTGCTGAGCTACGCCAATCCGCTGGGCCTTTACGCCGAGGAGTTTGACAGCCACGGCCATGCGCTGGGCAATACGCCGCAGGCGCTGACGCACCTGGCGTTAATCAGCGCCGCCTTTTTCCTGAACCGGAAACTCAGCGGCGAACAGACCCAGTGGCAGCCTTAGTCATCGCGGTTTTCAGCGCCCTCTTTTCCCGAAAGGCGCTCATCTCTGCACGGTTTTAGGTAAAGTATTACTGTCAGGTTAAAATCCTGATTCACAACATCAGATCAATGAACATATAATGCGCAGCAGGTCACACTGGCCGGCATGAATTCGATACTTTGACCAGCCTGAAACAGGGCGATAAAGACTTGTAAAATATGAAAATGATTCGCGCTTTCGCTTCAATCGCACTGGCTCTGGCGGCGTTCAGCCAGTCAGCCTTTGCTGTGGTTTACCCGTTACCGCCGGCTAACAGCCGTCTGATCGGGGAAAATATTGAAATTACCGTTCCTGAAGACAGCAAATTGCCGCTGGAAGCTTTTGCGGCGCAGTATCAGATGGGCCTCAGCAACATGCTGGAAGCCAATCCGGGCGTTGACGTTTATCTGCCGAAAGCGGGCAGCAAAATGATTATCCCACAGCAGCTGATCCTGCCTGACGCCCCGCGCGAAGGCATTGTGATCAACAGCGCCGAGATGCGTCTTTACTACTATCCGAAAGGCAGCAAAACCGTGGTTGTCCTGCCGATTGGTATCGGTGAGCTGGGTAAAGATACCCCGATCAACTGGACCACGGCAGTTGAACGCAAAAAAGATGGCCCGACCTGGACGCCAACCAAAGGGATGCACGCCGACTACGCCGCTCGCGGTGAAACGCTGCCTGCCGTCTTCCCGGCTGGCCCGGACAACCCGATGGGCCTCTATGCGCTCTACATCGGTCGTCTCTATGCGATTCACGGCACCAACGCCAACTTCGGTATCGGCCTGCGCGTGAGCCACGGCTGTGTGCGTCTGCGTGCGGATGACATCAAGTGGCTCTATCAGAATGTGCCGGTCGGCACCCGCGTTCAGTTCGTTGACCAGCCGGTGAAAGCCTCGGTTGAGCCAGACGGTTCACGTTACCTTGAAGTGCATAACCCGCTGTCGACCACCGAAGAGCAGTTCAACTCCCGTGAGCTGGTGCCGATCACGCTGACTCAGGCCGTGACCAAAGTGCTGGCTGATGGCAGCATCAATCAGGATCAGGTTAACGCCGCGATTCAGGGCCGTACCGGTATGCCGGTAAAAGTGAACGGTGTGGAGAACAACGTTCAGACTGCACCTGTTCAGGTGCCGGAAAACTCACAGGCCGCCCCTCAGGAGCAGCCAATGACTCCGGTGACGCCTCAGGGTGCCAGCAGTGATGCCGCGCAGCCTCAGCAGCCCGCAACAGAAGCGGCCCCGGTGACCCCGGCCGCTCCGGCTGCCGCCACGAATAATAATTCGTAACGGACCGCCTGTTCTCAGAAGCCAGCGCCTGTCGCTGGCTTTTTTATTGCCCGCGCTATACCGCCCTCTCCGGCTAAATTTCCTGCCTGCCCATCATTTTTCTGTCATAGAAAGCGCGTATCACACAGCGATAACCCGGTGCAAATCAGCATCCGCTATCCGCCACACGAGGTACACCATGAGCGAAAACAGTCTCCCCTCATCCGTCCGGGGCCGGCCTGATTTCAACGGCAAAGGCAGTCGCTTCAGTAAACCGCTGTTTTTTATTCTGCTGGTCGCGGGTCTCGCGTTCGCCGGCCTCAATCTGGTCAGTGACGTTGAAGAGACCAACATGCCGGTCACCAGCCTCCTGCCCTTCTTTCTGCTGGGCCTGGCGCTGCTGATTGCGCTCGGCTTTGAGTTCGTCAATGGCTTTCACGACACCGCCAACGCGGTCGCCACGGTGATCTATACCCATTCGCTGACGCCCGGCGCCGCCGTGGTCTGGTCCGGTTTCTGTAATTTTATGGGCGTGCTGCTCTCCAGCGGGGTGGTAGCGTTTGGCATTATCTCGCTGCTGCCGGTGGAGCTGATCCTGCAGGCCAGCAGCGGCAACGGCTTCGCGATGGTCTATGCACTGCTCTTTTCCGCCATTATCTGGAATCTCGGCACCTGGTATTTTGGCCTGCCCTCCTCCTCCTCCCATACCCTGATTGGCTCCATCATCGGCGTTGGCGTCGCCAACGCGATGCTGCACGGGCGCAACGGGCTGAGCGGCGTGGACTGGGATCAGGCGCTGAAGGTGTGCTATGCGCTGCTGCTCTCGCCGGTGGTGGGTTTCGTCTGTGCCGGGCTGCTGCTGTGGGTCATGAAACGCTTTATCCGCAATCACCAGCTTTACCGTGCGCCACAGAGCGATCAGCCGCCGCCGGTCTGGATCCGCGGCCTGCTGATCCTGACCTGTACCGGCGTCTCTTTTGCACACGGCTCTAACGACGGGCAGAAAGGGATGGGGCTGATTATGCTGATCCTGGTCGGCACCATGCCGATCGCCTACGCCCTGAACCGATCGCTGCCCGCCGACCAGATCCCGCGCGTGGCGGCGCTGACCGAAGTCACCGCGCATCAGCTGCGCCAGCTGCAACCGGCGGCGGCACACCCTCCGGCGGCCCGCGACGTGCTGACCGGTTTTGTCGGCAGCAACCGGATGAACAGCGAGGTATTACCGGCGCTGGCGATGACGCTCAATGAAGTGGGTGATGAGATTCGCCGCTATGGCTCGATGGATAACATCCCCGCCCAGGCGGTGACCAACACCCGCAACCAGATGTATCTGGCATCAGAGTCGATCAAGCATCTGCAGACCGCAAAGGTCACGCTGCCGCAGGAGACGGAACGCAATCTGAAAGCCGTGAAAAGCGAACTCGACAGCGCCACCCGCTTTATTCCGATGTGGGTAAAAGTGGTGGTGGCGATTGCGCTGGGGCTTGGCACGATGGTGGGCTGGCGGCGGATTGTGGTCACGGTGGGAGAACGCATCGGCAAAACCCATCTCAGCTATGCGCAGGGCGCCAGTGCCGAGCTGGTGGCGATGGCGACCATTGGCGCGGCGGACGGTTTCGGTTTGCCGGTTTCCACCACCCATGTGCTCTCCTCGGGCGTGGCGGGCACCATGGCGGCCAATCGCTCCGGCCTCCAGCTTGCCACGCTGCGCAACCTGGCGGTCGCCTGGGTCTTAACCCTGCCGGTCTCCGTTCTGCTCTCCGCCCTGCTCTACTGGCTGTTTACCCGTTTCTGATGACCCGGCGGCTCACCCGCTGGTGAGCCGCTGCTGAGCGCAGAGCCGCAGGGTAATCAGCAGCGCACCCAGGACCATGATCGCCGCCGCGAGGTAGACCGACTGCATGCCCCAGTGTCCGATAAAGAGTCCCGCCACCGGGCCGGTTAAGCCCAGCCCCAGATCGAGAAAGGCGGAGTAGGTGCCGAGCGCCGATCCCTGATCCTGACGCTCAACCCGCTTAACGGCTTCCACCCCCAGGGCCGGAAAGACCAGCGAAAAACCGCTGCCGGTCAGAAACGCGCCCGCCCCCACCAGCCACGCGCTGTCCGCCTGCCAGATCAGCAGCAGTCCCACACACTCCAGCAGAAAGGAGAACAGCGAGACGCGCAGTCCGCCAAAGCGGGTGATAAAGCGCCCGAAGCCGAGACGCACCAGCACAAAACCCAGGCTGAACAGCGTCAGCGCATAGGCCGCGCCCTGCCAATTGCGGCTGGCAAAGTAGAGGGTAATGAAGGTGGCAATCACGCCAAAGCCGATAGTGCCGAAGCCCAGCGCCAGACCGTAGAGCCAGACGCGGGAAAAGACGCGATGAAACGGAATGCGCTCGCCCAGGCTGACGGTGACGGCGGGTTTGCGGCTCGCCATCAGATAGCCTGCTATCCCCATCACCGCAATCAGGCCAGCAAAGCCGCTCATGCCGAACTGCCCGTTGAGCATCACGCCCAGCGGTGCGCCCACCGCCATCGCCAGATAGGTGGCGACGCCGTTCCAGGAGATCACGCGGGCGGTCTGCAGCGGCCCGACGATGTTCATGCCCCACAGGGTGGAGCCGGTGCTGCTGAAGCTTTCGCCCACCCCAAGAAACAGCCGTCCGACAGCCAGCAGCGTCAGGCTCAGCCATGGCCAGCTGCTCAGCAGGGCGGCGACGATGGTCAGCACCCCGCTCATGCCGCAGCAGAGCAGCCCCAGCATCACCACGCGTTTAGGTCCAAGCCGGTCGGCCAGACGGCCCGACTGAGGACGGCTAAGCAGCGTCGCGAAATACTGAATACTGATAATCAGCCCGGCGATAAATGAGCTGAAGCCGAGGTGATTTTTGACAAAGCCAGGCAGCACAGCCAGCGGCAAGCCGACAGAGAGATAGCAGAAGAAGGTGAAAACGATAACGGAAAGGATACGTTTGTTGAGCTGGCTGTTGCTCAACACGGCGGTGTCAGACATAGCAGAGTTGCGGTGAAGGAAATTTGGCTCACTATACCGTCAGGCCGCTAAGGGGTCGCCTGATTTTTTATCACAAACCATGAACCGTCGCGTGACGATCGATCGCCTGTGCAATGTCGCCCGACGATTTTAACGCCCGGATTTCGCTGAACAGGCCATCCGCTTCTGCATACGCTTTGCGCAGATAGCCAAGCCACTGTTTGATGCGCGCGACGTGATAGAGTCCGGTGTCGCCCTGCTTTTCCAGCCGGCTATATTTCTGCAACAGGCGCACCACCTCAGGCCAGGCCATTGGCGGCTCGTTGTATTTGACCACCCGGCTCAGGTTAGGGATGTTCAGCGCACCGCGGCCAATCATTACCGCATCGCAGCCGGTGACCGCCATACAGTTCTGCGCGCTCTGCCAGTCCCAGATTTCACCGTTGGCAATCACCGGAATGCGCAGCCGCTGACGAATCTCGCCAATCGCCTGCCAGTTGATCGCCTCGGCACGATAGCCCTCTTCCTTGGTTCGTCCATGCACCACCAGCTCACTGGCTCCCGCCTGCTGTACAGCATCGGCGATCTCCAGACTGCGGGCGCTGGAATCCCAGCCGAGCCGCACTTTCACCGTGACCGGTAAGTCAGCAGGCACCGCTTCACGCATCGCTTTCGCGCCGCGATAGATCAGATCGGGATCTTTAAGTAGGGTCGCTCCGCCTCCGCTGCCGTTGACCAGCTTAGAGGGACAACCGCAGTTGAGATCCACCCCCCAGGAGCCCAGCGCCACCGCACGGGCGGCGTTCTCGGCTAACCATTCGGGATGCTGCCCCAGCAGCTGCATCCGCACCCGCGTGCCGGAAGGCGTGCGGCTGTTGTTATGCAGCTCGGGGCAGAGACGATAAAAGGATTTTACCGGCAGCAGCTGATCGACCACGCGCAAAAACTCGGTGATGCAGAGATCGTAGTCGTTCACTTCCGATAACAGCTGGCGCACCAGCGAATCAAGCACGCCCTCCATCGGCGCCAGTAAAACCCTCATACTCAGACGTTCCCGGTGCGCTTCGGTGCCGGACGACGCGGACGGGAAGCGGGCTTGTCGCCCTGAGGCGCAGGCTGTCCCTGACGACGAGGCTGAGAACGCTTGTCGCCGGATGAACGTGGTGCACCTGCACCCTGTCCGCCCTGACCACGACCGCGCCCGCCGCCTGCACCGCCACGCGACTGCTGCTGGCGACCGTTGATGATAGGCTCTGCTTTGATGCTCGGATCGGGTTCATAACCCGGAATCGCCAGGCGCGGGATTTCACGCTTCAGCAGGCGTTCGATATCACGCAGCAGTTTATGCTCATCGACGCAGACCAGTGACAGGGCCGCACCGGTGGCCGCCGCACGGCCGGTACGGCCAATACGGTGCACATAATCTTCGGCGACGTTGGGCAGCTCATAGTTGACCACGTGTGGCAGCTCTTCGATATCCAGGCCACGCGCCGCGATATCGGTCGCCACCAGCACGCGGATCCCGCCGGATTTAAAGTCAGCCAGCGCACGGGTACGGGCACCCTGGCTCTTGTTGCCGTGGATCGCGGCGGCAGTGATGCCATCTTTGCCAAGCTGCTCGGCAAGGTGGTTAGCGCCATGCTTGGTTCGGGTAAAGACCAGCACCTGCTGCCAGTTCCCTTCGCCAATCAGCTGCGACAGCAGTTCCCGCTTGCGCTTCTTATCCACGAAATGCACCTGCTGAGCAACCTGTTCAGAGGCGGTGTTGCGGCGCGCCACTTCCACCATTTCCGGGTTGGTCAGCAGTTTTTCAGCCAGGCCTTTAATCTCATCAGAGAAGGTGGCCGAGAAGAGCAGGTTCTGACGCTTAGTTGGCAGGCGCGCCAGCACGCGACGGATGTCGTGGATAAAGCCCATATCGAGCATACGGTCCGCTTCATCCAGCACCAGAATTTCGACCTTAGAGAGGTCAACCGCATTCTGATGCGCCAGATCCAGCAGACGACCCGGTGTCGCCACCAGCACGTCGACGCCGCCACGCAGTTTAACCATCTGCGGATTGATGCTGACGCCACCAAACACCACCATCGACCGCAGCGGGAGATATTTGCTGTAGTCACTGACGTTTTCGCCGACCTGCGCCGCGAGTTCACGGGTCGGGGTCAGGATCAGGGCGCGCACCGGGCGACGGCCGCGCACCGGCGTGGTGGTCGCAGAGAGTTTTTCAAGCAAAGGTAAGGTAAAGCCGGCCGTCTTGCCGGTGCCGGTCTGGGCACTCGCCAGCAGATCGCGGCCTGCCAGCACCACAGGAATCGCCTGGCGCTGGATAGGTGTGGGTTCGCTGTAGCCTTGTTCGGCGACCGCGCGCAAAATATCGGCACTCAGGCCGAGAGAGTCAAAAGACATTACGTGATTTACTCCGGTCCGCTCTGTCCGTGATTCACGGTGTAGTTTTCAGAGGGATAGTGACGGCAGCTGGGGCTGACGCGTGAAAAGGGCACAAACTACGATGCGTAAGCGGGCGAGTGTAGCAGCTTTAGAGCAAGTGTGCGAGATAGCTCACATTTACACACACATCTTCCCTGCCCCATAAACAGGAAGGCCACCTTTCGGTGGCCTTCAACTTAGCTACGTTTTTTTTCGATGCGCCGTGGCGGTTCTTTCGCCAGCAGCGACACCAGCGCCGGACCCAGCAACATCACCACGCCGAGGCACGCCAGCAGCAGGTTGTTGTGGTAGATCCGCGACACCAGGAACAGTGTCATCATGGCAGCGCCAAAGTAGTAAGTGGTGGTCGCTTCTTCAAGATAATCGCCAAGGGTCCGTAAACGGGCGATGCGCTGTGTTGCCAGCATGGCAACAAAAACCAGTGCGTAGACGGCCACCAGCGTGCTGCAGACATCGACCAGGGCCTTGTGCTTCCAGCCCCAGATCAGCGCAGCGATCACCAGCAGATGCATAGCGATATGCATGTACGTCTGACCCGTGATGATTTGAATACGATTAGACCATTTCATTCAGTTCTCCTGGCAGACCCAACAGGTCGCCCAAGTGCTACCGGCACAAGCCGGAAACGGTTTCCTCAATGTAAAACAATTTTCGGATAACGCCTTAATTATCGCCCTCTCTCACCACCCATTTGTGACAAAGACTACACTTTGATTCTGGTGATGATGAAAAGGAGTGCGTCGCGAGTATGCCACAAAACACGCAAGGATTTTCAATAAAAGTCCTGACGATCAATACACACAAGGGTTTTGCCCCGTTTAATCGCCGCTTCATCCTGCCGGAATTACGCGAAGCCGTTCGCGCAACGTCGGCGGATGTGGTCCTTCTGCAGGAGGTGATGGGCACGCATGCCATCCATCCGCTTAACCATGACGCGTGGCCGGAGGCGCCACACTATGAGTTTCTGGCCGACACCATGTGGAACGATTTCGCCTACGGGCGCAATGCGGTCTACCCGGAAGGACATCACGGCAATGCCGTGCTGTCGCGCTTTCCGATTGCAGAGTATGAGAACCGGGATATCTCGGTGGCGGGCAGTGAAAATCGCGGCATGCTGCACTGTCAGATCGCCCTGCCCGAGCCGCATGGCACGCTGCACGTTATCTGCGTGCACCTTGGCCTGAAGGCCTCGCACCGCCGCGCGCAGATGAAGATGATATGTGAAATGGTCACCTCGCTGCCGCCCGACGCGCCGGTTGTGGTGGCGGGTGATTTTAACGACTGGCAACGACGCGCTAACGCGATCTTAAAACAGGGCGCAGGCCTGAAAGAGGTATTCAGCATGAAAACCGGACGCCCGGCGCGCACCTTCCCGGCGCGCTTCCCGATTCTGCGGCTCGACCGCATCTATGTGCGCAATGCCACCGTCACTCATCCGTGGGCGCTGCCGCGTAAGCCGTGGTCCCATCTCTCCGACCATGCGCCGCTGGCCGTGGAGATTCACCTATGAATTTCAGCTGGCAGGAAGGCAACCGGCTGCTGTTGCTGGAAAATGGTGAGGCGTTTTTCCCGCGCGTCTTTGGTGCGATACAGCGGGCCGAGCGCACGGTGCTGATTGAAACCTTTATTCTGTTTGAGGATGAGGTCGGCAATGCCCTGCATCGCGAACTGCTGGCGGCGGCCCAGCGCGGGGTGCGGGTTGAAATCATGGTCGATGGCTACGGCTCCGCCGAACTCTCCGACAACTTTGTGAACAGCCTGACCAGCGCGGGCGTGCGCTTCATCTACTACGATCCGCGCCCGCTGGTGATGGGCATGCGTACTAACGTGTTCCGCCGCCTGCACCGCAAAACCGTGGTGGTGGATGACGTGGTGGCCTTTGTGGGCGGCATCAACTTCTCTGCCGAGCACAACACCGACTACGGCCCCGAGGCCAAGCAGGATTATGCGGTGCAGGTCAAAGGGCCGGTGGTGGGCGACATCGCCCGCTATCTGCAGCAGGCGATTGGCAGTGAACAGCCTACCCGCCGCTGGTGGGGGTCGCGGTCTCACCGTCCGGCGGTCAATGCCAGACCCGGCGATGCCCAGGTGCTCTATGTCTATCGCGACAATGACGAACATCGCGACGACATCGAAATGCACTACCTTGAGATGCTGCGCGAGGCGAAGCGGGATGTGATTATCGCTAACGCCTACTTCTTTCCCGGCTACCGACTGTTGCGTGAGATGCGCAACGCGGCGCAGCGCGGCGTCAGGGTGCGGCTGATTGTGCAGGGCGAGCCGGATATGCCAATTGTGAAAGTAGGCGCGGAGTTGCTCTACAACTATCTGGTCGATGGCGGGGTTGAAGTCTATGAATATATCCGTCGTCCGCTGCACGGTAAGATCGCGGTGAAGGACGATCAGTGGGCCACCGTCGGCTCCAGCAATCTCGACCCGCTCAGCCTGTCACTCAACCTGGAAGCCAACCTGATCATTCACGACCGGCCGTTTAACCAGACGCTGCGTGACAACCTTGAAGCGCTGCTGGCAAATGATTGTCAGCGGGTGCAGGAGGATCGTCTGCCCCCACGCAACTGGTGGCAGCTCAGCAAAAGCGTGGTGGTCTTCCACTTCCTGCGCCATTTCCCGGCTATTGCGGGCTGGTTACCGGCGCACACACCGCGGCTGGCCCAGGTGGCTGCCCCGGTGCAGCCCGAGATGGAGACACAGGATCGCGTAGAAGCCGACAACCAGGGAGCAAAATCCTGATGGCAAAAAAACATCCACGCTGGCAACTGGCAAAAAAGATCCTCACCGTGCTGTTCTTTATCGCGGTGGTGGTGCTGCTGGTGGTTTATGCCCGCAAAGTGAACTGGGAAGATGTTTATGACGTCATCGTTAACTATAACCGCTTTGTGGTTCTGACCGCCGCCGGACTGGTGGTGCTGAGTTACCTGGTCTACGGCTGCTATGACCTTATCGGGCGCGCCTACTGCGGGCATAAGCTGGCGAAGCGGCAGGTGATGCTGGTGTCATTTATCTGTTACGCCTTTAACCTGACGCTGAGCACCTGGGTCGGCGGTGTGGCAATGCGCTACCGGCTCTACTCCCGCCTGGGACTCGACAGCGCCACCATCACCCGCATCTTCTCCCTGAGCATCGCCACCAACTGGCTGGGCTACATTCTGCTGGCTGGCGTGGTGTTCAGTGCGGGCATGGTCTCCATCCCCAGCGGCTGGTTTATCGGTGAGACTACCCTGCGGCTGATCGGTGTGGTGCTGCTGGTGCTGGTGGCGATCTACCTCTGGGCCTGTGCCTTCTCGAAACAGCGGCGCTGGACGGTCAAAGGGCAGACGCTGCAGCTCCCCTCGCTGCGTATGGCGCTGCTGCAGTTTGGCGTCTCCTGCGCTAACTGGATGGTGATGGGGGCGATTATCTGGCTGCTGCTGGGACGCGATGTCGGCTATCCGATGGTGCTGGGCGTGCTGCTGATCAGCAGTATTGCCGGGGTGATCATTCATATTCCGGCGGGGATTGGCGTGCTGGAGGCGGTCTTCCTGGCACTGCTCAGCGGTCAGCACGCGTCGCATGGCACCATTATCGCGGCGCTGCTCGCCTATCGCGTCCTCTATTTCATCCTGCCGCTGCTGCTGGCGCTGGTGCTCTATCTGGTTCTGGAGAGCCGGGCGAAGCATCTGCGCCAGAAGAACGAGCAGAAGCTTCAGAAGTCATCATAAAACGGGGGAGGCGCAACTGGTGCGCCTCCCCCTTTACATCTCAGCCGTTCAGCACGGCGCTGGCCGCGAAACGGGTAGCCTGACTCAGCGACGGTTGCCCATAATCCGCAGCAGCATCAGGAAGAGGTTGATGAAGTCCAGATAGAGCGTTAACGCCCCCATGATTGAGTAGCGACGCAGGTTTTCCGTGTCGCGCGCATCAATCTGCTCACCGATATTTTTCAGCTTCTGGGTGTCATAGGCGGTCAGGCCGACAAACACCACCACTCCGATGTAGGTAATCGCCCACATCAGCGCCGGGCTCTTCAGCCAGAAGTTCACCAGCGACGCCAGCAGGATGCCGATCAGCGCCATAAACAGCAGGCTGCCAAACCGGCTCAGATCGCGTTTGGTGGTGTAGCCGTAGAAGCTCATCGCGCCAAACATCCCGGCGGCGACAAAGAAGGTACTGGCGATGGAGGAGTAGGTGTAAACCAGGAAGATGCTGGCCATCGTGACGCCGGTCAGCGCCGAATAGAGCATAAACAGCCCGGTCGCCACCGCCCCGCTCAGGCGATGCACCATGCCTGACAGGAAGAACACCAGCGCCAGCTGCGCGATAATCAGCCCGAAGAAGGTGATCCGGTTGGCGAAGACCAGCTCCATGACCGCAGGCGTACGTGCAGCGAACCAGGAGACAAACGCCGTCAGCAGCAGACCACAGGTCATCCAGCCATACACCTGGGCCATGTAAGCCTGAAGCCCGCGCGAGGCGGGTTGAACGATAGAATCATGTCGTGGATATCGATCCATGATGCACCTCTTGATAAAGGGATGAGTAGTAAGACGCTCCACAGGGAGCCCTGTCAGATTTAAGTGTGGCACAGCTCAGCTCAACTGCGCCACAACATGCCGTTTAACGCCGCGACAGGCACTGCTGATAACGGCTGTCGACGCGCTGCGCAAACCACGCCGTCGTGAGATTGCGGGTAATTTTCGGGCTCTCCAGCTTAATGCCCGGCAGTATTTCACGCGGCAGCTTACGGCCCGCCATTTTATCCGCCAGGGTAAAGACCTGCTTCCAGAGTTCGCTGTCGCTGAACGACGCTTTCTCCCCTTTCTCCAGATCGCGCCGGATGGCGCTGTTGCTCATGTCGATCTGCTTCGACAGGGTGCGCACCGCCAGTTCGGTGCCGCCCGCCGCGTCTGAGCCATAGAGGATCAGATCGCCATCCAGCGCCAGCTTCATCCCGGTCGCCTTCGCCACCGCCGCCTGGAATGCCGCGTTGCGACTGGCGTACCAGCCCGCATTGAAGTCCGCGAAGCGGTAGAGCGGCTGGCTGTAGTCAGCCGGGTAGCCGAGCAGGTGCATGGTGCCGAAGTAGATCCCGCCGTGACGGGTAAAGACTTCACGCCGGATCGTGCCATCAACCGGCCACGGGTAGCCTTTGGCATGCGCCTCGGCAAAGGCAATGCTGACCTGCATCGGCCCGCCCGTGTGGATCGGATTGAGATTGCCAAACAGCGTCTGGCCCATCGGCACCATGTCGATCAGGTCATCAAAGATGGCGCTCAGCTCTTTTTCACTGCGCACTTTGTCGAGCCGCGCCGCGTAACTTTCGCCGGTCGGGGATTTAATCAGCAGCGCCGTGCGCACCAGAAAAGCCGGCACGTGGACTTTGGCCGCCCGGCGATTGATCTCACCCCAGGCGATTTTAGGCAGGCCGGGCACGGCCGCCTCGGCGCTGAAGTTGCTCTCCTGATCCGCCACGGCGATCACCGCGCAAAGGTTGCTGGCGCTGGGATCGATCTGCTGGGTGCGGAAAGAGGTGTAGATATCGTCGCTCCATGCCGCTTTGTTGCTGACATGCGACGGCAGCAGCCGCTGAATTTGTGCTTTCACATCCTCAGGCTGCCGGACCGGCGCCTCGGGGGTTTTCTTGCTGCTACAGCCCGCCAGCACCAGCGCGGCGACCAGTGTCAGACGTTGCAGAATCGGGGTGGATGACATGCCTGTCCTCAGAATGAACCAAAACCCTACTCTATCATCGCCAGCGTTTCACAGGCAGGCGGGAACTGAACTAAGGTTACCTTTTTTAACGTTAAAGGAACTTACGATGTTTAAACTCTGGCCTGTTGCGGCGTTCAGCCTGTTATTAACCGGCTGCGGCGCCAATAATACGCCTGCTCAGGTGCAGTCACCGGGCGCGCCCACCTCCTCCTCGCTGAAGCTGCTGGAGACCGGCGCCAGTGTGATGCAGTCACGACCGCCGATTGAGGCGATCAACACCTATCTGGATGGCTTCCATTTTTACAATGGTGACCAGAACGGTCAGATGGAGGCACACCACTACGTCACCGTGCTGAACGAGGATGTGATGCAGGCGGTGATCTATGACGGCAATACCCGCGACGCGCGGCTGATGGGGGTGGAGTACATCATCAGCGAACGGCTGTTCAACACCCTGCCCCCGGAGGAGAAGAAGCTATGGCACAGCCACCAGTATGAGGTGAAGTCGGGCACGCTGATTGCGCCGGGCTTACCCGCCAGCGCCGATCACGCCCTGATGAAACGCATCGTGAATACCTACGGGAAAACCTGGCACACCTGGCATACCGACCGCGATAAAACGCTGCCGCTCGGCATTCCGGCACTGATGATGGGCTTTACGGCGGATGGTCAGATGGATTCCCGGCTGCTGGCCGACCGCGACCGCCGCTTCGACGTCGACAGCAAAGCGGTTCGCGCCCGGCGCGCCGATATCGTGGCGCACCCGGCAGCAGCGGGTGCGAACGCGTGGCAGCAGGGCCAGGTGATCCAGCTGAAGCGGACGACGGGCGGCGGTGAGCACAGTCACGGCCAGACCCGCTTTGGCCCGGCGGAGCAGCTGAAGCAGCCGTAGTTCCGCGCTACTCCCAGCGCTGAGCGGCCTGGTGATCGCTGTCGCGGGCATCCACCCAGCGGTCACCCTGCTCTGTCGCTTCGCGTTTCCAGAAGGGCGCGCGCGTTTTCAGGTAATCCATGATGAATTCGGCGGCGGAAAAGGCGCTGCCGCGATGGGCGCTGGTCACGCCGACCAGCACGATTTCATCGCCGGGAAACAGCTCGCCGACGCGATGGATCACCGTGACGCGCTGCAGCGGCCAGCGTTCACGTGCCGCCGCCACGATCTCCTGCAGTGCTTTCTCGGTCATACCGGGATAGTGCTCCAGCGTCAGCGCCGCCACATCACTCCCCAGATTGTGGTTGCGGACTTTACCGGTAAAGGTCACAACCGCGCCATCTTCATCACAGGCGGCCAGCCAGCGATACGCTTCCGCCATGTCAAACGGCGCGGGGCCGACGCGAATCTGCGTATCCATCTCAGCCTCCGGTTACGGGCGGGAAAAAGGCCACTTCATCCCCGGCGCGCAGGGGATGCGTCATCGGCACCAGCGTCTGATTGACCGCCGCCAGCAGCTTACCCGACGCCAGCGCCAGCGCCCAGCGGTCGTCCCGTGCAGCCAGGGATGCGCGCAGTGCCGCCACGTCCGGATAGTCCGCGCTGACCTCCAGTGCGGGCGTGCCGGTCAGCTCGCGCACCTGGGCAAAAAACAGCACCTTAATCATGGGCCACCGCCTGAAAATCGCCGCTTTTGCCACCGCTCTTGCTGATTAAACGCAGCTGATCGATGACGATATCTTTCTGCACCGCTTTGCACATGTCGTAGATAGTCAGCGCGGCCACCGAAGCCGCGGTCAGCGCCTCCATCTCCACGCCGGTTTTGCCACTCAGGCGGCAGAGCGAGGTAATGCGGACCCGGCTGTGTGCCGGTTCTGCTTCGAGGTTCACTTCCACTTTGCTCAGCATCAGCGGATGGCAGAGCGGAATCAGCTCCCAGGTGCGTTTCGCCGCCTGGATACCGGCGATGCGGGCGGTAGCAAAGACATCCCCTTTATGGTGGCTGCCCTCAATAATCATCTGCAGCGTTTCCGGCTGCATCAGCACCAGCACTTCTGCCCGCGCTTCGCGCACGGTTTCAGCCTTGGCGGAGACATCCACCATGTGCGCTTCGCCCGCGGCGTTAATGTGTGTAAGTTGAGACATGCTTATTGTTTCTTCAGATGTGAGACAAAATTACAGGGCGCAGTGCGCGCATCAAGCTGGTCGGCAATAATGCGCTCCCAGGCGGTACGGCAGGCGCTGGTCGAACCCGGCACGGCCAGAATCAGCGTCTGATTCGCCAGACCGGCAATGGCGCGTGACTGCAGGGTCGAACCGCCAATCTCCTCGTAGGAGATCATCCGGAACAGTTCGCCAAATCCCTCAATCTCGCGGTCAAACAGCGGCAGCAGCGCTTCCGGCGTGCTGTTCTTCAGGTTAAACCCGGTGCCGCCGTTCACGATCACCACCTGCACATCGTCACTGGCGATCCAGCGCGACACGGTGGCACGAATGCGATAGAGATTCTCCGGCACGATAGCGTGATCGACCACGCTGTGGCCCGCTTCCGCCGCCGCGCTGCGCAGGTAGTCACCGGAGGTGTCATTGCTGGCATCGCGACGATCGGAGACCGTCATCACCGCAATCTGCACCGCCTGAAATTCGCTGGCTGGTTTACCCATACTGCCTCCTGAAATTAGCCGCCAATGTAAGAGAGATTCTGTGTAATGCCCGTGTTGCCCTGATGGAGAAAATGGGTCTGCTTCTTCTGCCCCAGGCTGCTGGCAATGCGCGCCTGCAGTTCAGCCTGCTGGTCGTCCGACGCCAGCAGATCGCGCAGCGGAATGCCGCCGTCGCCAAACAGACAGAGGTGCAGATTGCCCTGCGCGGAGACGCGCAGACGGTTGCAGCTGGCACAGAAATCTTTGGCGTAGGGCATAATCAGGCCGATCTCGCCGACATAATCGGGATGGTAAAAAACCTGCGCCGGGCCGTCACTGCGTTCGCTTTCGCGACGCTGCCAGCCCTGAGCGATCAGCTGGTCGCGGATCACCGCACCGGAAACGTGCTGATCGCGGAACAGCGAACCGCCGTCACCGGTTTCCATCAGTTCGATAAAGCGCAGCTGAATCGGACGGGTGCGGATCCAGTCCAGGAAGGTGGCGAGATTGCGGCTGTTAAGATCGCGCATCAGCACGCTGTTGACTTTGACCTGGCGAAAACCGGCGTCAAAGGCGGCATCGATGCCGCTCATCACCTGATGAAATTTATCCTGACCGGTAATAGCGTGAAACTGGCGGGCATCCAGACTGTCCACGCTGACGTTCAGCGCGGTTAAGCCTGCCTCGCGCCACTGCTTCACGTCACGCGCCAGCCGGTAGCCGTTAGTGGTCACCGCGATCTGACGAATGGCGGCGTTTTCACGCACCGCGGCGATGATGTCGGTGAAATCACGGCGCAGCGACGGCTCACCCCCGGTCAGCCGCACTTTTTCTGTGCCGGCTGCCGCAAAGGCCCGCGTGACACGGCGGATTTCATCCAGAGAGAGAAAGCTTTTGTTACGAATTCCCTGCGGCTTGTAGCCGTCCGGGAGACAGTAGGTACAGCGGAAATTGCAGACATCCGTGACCGACAGGCGCAGGTAATAGAACTTACGCGCGTATGCATCAGTAAATTGTGACACCAGAACACCTTTCCAGATTGGGAGATGCAGTCATTTCTTCCTGCACCCTGGCAGCTCGATGGCTACGGCCTGAACCCCCTATCCGCAGACTTAGGCATTCAGGCTTGAGTGTACGCTGACCCGTTGATCAGCGCGGTAAACATGATGGTAGCGTGATTCACGCCACTCTTCCATTCGCTGTTTTCGCTATATATTCTTATACATATCGAATTTTCACCGCATTTTCGCGACAGGATACGTTAAAATGCCCGCCTGATTTTGACGTAAGTCATCCGCGCGGGCTTAGCGTTTAGAGCCTCGCCACGCGAAAGGAAAGTAAGGAGAAGTATGAATCGCACACTGGCCGATCTTGATCGCGTTGTGGCACTGGGCGGCGGACACGGTCTGGGCCGCGTGATGTCTGCCCTTTCCCCGCTGGGCTCGCGTCTCACCGGCATTGTCACCACCACCGACAACGGCGGTTCAACCGGCCGTATCCGCCGTTCCGAAGGCGGGATCGCCTGGGGGGATATGCGCAACTGCCTGAACCAGCTGATTACCGAACCCAGCGTCGCCTCTGCGATGTTTGAGTATCGTTTCGCCGGTAATGGCGAACTGGCCGGGCACAACCTGGGTAACCTGATGCTGCGCGCGCTGGATCATCTCAGCGTGCGCCCGCTGGAGGCGATCAACATCATCCGCAACCTGCTGAAGGTGGATGCCTTTTTAATCCCGATGTCGGAGCAGCCGGTGGATCTGGTGGCGATGGATGCGGAAGGCAACATGGTTTACGGCGAAACGGCGATTGACGAGATGAAGCAGCCGCCGCAGGAGCTGATGCTGCATCCCAATGTCCAGCCTACGCGGGAAGCGCTGCAGGCGATTGGTGAGGCGGATCTGATCCTGATCGGGCCGGGCAGCTTTTACACCAGCCTGATGCCGATCCTGCTGATGGATGAGATGGCGCAGGCGCTGCGGCGCACGCCCGCCACCATGGTCTTTATCGGCAATCTGGGCCGCGAGCTCAGCCCCGCCGCCGCCAGCCTGTCGGTGGCTGACAAACTGGCAATGATGGAGCGTTACATCGGCAAGCGGGTGATTGATGCGGTGGTGGTCAGCCCGGCGGTCGATACCCGGGGGATTGACGATCGGCTGATCGTCCGTGAACCGCTGGAGGCCGCCGACATTAAATATCGTCACGACCGCCAGCTGCTCAGGGTGGCGCTGGAACACGCCATTCAGGGTTTTAACGGCGCTATGAGGCCGCAATAAACAGCGTACGCAGCTCATGCAGCTGGTCGCGCACATTCGCCGCCTGCTCGAACTCCAGGTTCTGCGCATGCTGCTGCATCTGTCCCTCCAGCTCGTGGATTTTCTTCTGCAGCGCCTGAGGCGTTAAGGTCAGCAAATCGGCCTGAGCCTGCGCTTCGCCCGGGCGGGCCGGTCTGGCTTTGCCACGGGTTTTCACCACGTTGTTGCCGAGTTCCAGAATATCGGTGATTTTCTTGTTGAGGCCCTGCGGCACGATGCCATTCTTTTCATTGTGCAGCTGCTGTTTCTCACGGCGGCGTTCGGTTTCTTCAATGGCGCGCGCCATCGACGGCGTGATTTTATCGCCGTAGAGAATCGCCTTACCGTTGACGTTTCGTGCCGCACGACCAATGGTCTGGATCAGGGAACGTTCTGAACGCAGGAAGCCCTCTTTATCCGCATCCAGGATCGCGACTAGCGACACTTCCGGCATATCCAGCCCCTCACGCAGTAAGTTGATGCCCACCAGCACATCAAACTCACCCAGACGCAGGTCGCGGATGATCTCCATGCGTTCCACCGTATCGATATCGGAGTGCAGATAGCGCACCTTCTCGCCATGCTCTGTCAGGTATTCGGTGAGATCTTCCGCCATGCGTTTGGTCAGCACCGTCACCAGGATACGTTCATTGGCCGCCACGCGCTGACGGATCTCCGACAGCAGATCGTCAACCTGGGTGCCGACCGGACGCACTTCGATGATCGGATCGAGCAGACCGGTCGGACGCACCACCTGATCGACCACTTCATTGCCCGATTTTTCCAGCTCATATTTACCCGGCGTCGCCGACACGTAGATGGTCTGGGGCGCCAGCGCCTCAAACTCTTCAAACTTCATCGGACGGTTATCCAGCGCCGACGGCAGACGGAAGCCATACTCCACCAGCGTCTCTTTACGCGCCCGGTCGCCTTTGTACATGCCGCCAATCTGCGGAATGGTGACGTGGGACTCATCCACCACCAGCAGGCCATCGGCAGGCAGATAGTCAAACAGCGTCGGCGGCGCTTCGCCCGGCCCGCGTGCAGAGAGATAGCGCGAGTAGTTTTCGATGCCGGAGCAGTAGCCCAGCTCGCTCATCATCTCCAGATCAAACTGGGTACGCTGGGTGATACGCTGCTCTTCCAGCAGTTTGTTGTTCTCCAGCAGCACCCGTCGGCGATCCGCCAGCTCCACTTTAATCTCTTCCATCGCCTGCAGGATGCGCTCGCGCGGCGTGACGTAGTGGGTTTTAGGGTAGATGGTGAAGCGCGGCACCACCGACTCGATCTGGCCGGTCAGCGGGTCGAACAGCGACAGCCGCTCAACCTCTTCGTCAAACAGCTCTACGCGCAGCGCAATGTCATCCGACTCCGCCGGGAAGATATCGATCACCTCGCCGCGCACCCGGAAGGTCCCGCGCTGGAACGCCTGGTCGTTTCGGGTGTATTGCAACTCTGAGAGACGACGCAGAATACTGCGCTGATCGATGATCATGCCGCGGGTCAGGTGCAGCATCATTTTCAGATAGAGATCGGGGTCGCCCAGACCGTAGATCGCGGAGACGGACGCCACCACGATCACATCCCGCCGCTCCAGCAGCGCCTTGGTGGCCGACAGACGCATCTGTTCGATGTGCTCATTCACCGAGGCATCTTTTTCGATAAAGGTGTCGGAGCTGGGCACATAGGCTTCAGGCTGATAGTAGTCGTAGTAAGAGACGAAGAACTCCACGGCGTTATCCGGGAAAAACTCTTTCATTTCGCCATAAAGCTGGGCGGCCAGCGTCTTATTGGGCGCCAGCACCATGGTCGGACGATTGAGGTCGGCAATCACGTTGGCGACGGTAAAGGTTTTACCGGAGCCGGTTACCCCTAATAAGGTCTGATGGGCCAGTCCATCCTCCAGTCCCTCTTCCAGGCGACGGATCGCCTCAGGCTGATCGCCTGAAGGTTTAAAGGCAGAGTTTAATTTAAAGGCTTTGCTCATGAATGCATTTCCTGCTGGAGAAGTCGGCGGGCAGGCACTTATTTTACTCGGCTATGGTGATTTTGCCAGAAAATAATACTGGATATAAAAACAGTAATGGTGCAATGTTAACCCCGTTGCGGTTCCGCTCCCCTCTCTGGCGCGCGATGAAAATCCAGGCGAAGCGTGTTGCGCAAGGTTATCCCCAGGCAGAGATCGGATTTAACATTTGTCAATAGAGCGTCACAAAATTACAGTCTGGTTACATGACAGAGAAATCGCAGGCTTGTTTTTTAATAAAATACTGATTTTACTGGCTTTAGCTTATGAGGCCAGAATCTCGTCATTATGTTACCAGGCCCCGTATTTCCTCGCTTCCAACTGGTTTTCATTACCTAATGCACAAGGTTATCCACAGGAATAGTGGATAAGTGATGGCAGCCCCGCCGCCATCAGCTGTGTATAGTTTTTCCCTGCCCTTCTGACACCGCGAAAATAATTTTTTTTCCGTTAAATTTCGCGCCCGCGGCTGGCGGAA
This sequence comes from Pantoea sp. M_10, assembly GCF_008631515.1. Classification (NCBI taxonomy): domain Bacteria; kingdom Pseudomonadati; phylum Pseudomonadota; class Gammaproteobacteria; order Enterobacterales; family Erwiniaceae; genus Pantoea; species Pantoea sp. M_10. The sequence continues at coordinate 1,061,729 of NZ_VWUL01000001.1, forward strand.
TAGTCTGCATTTTTAATCCTTCCCCCCGCTGGCCAGGCAAATTTCCGGGCGCCGACTAGAATTCTTAATCAGATTCGTTGCCTTCTCAGAGCACGCCTGCACCAGGAACAGCGCCGCCAGGCACTGCAAAAGTGCAGGTGCGTAATGACCGTGGGGAATTGATAAGTTTTTCTCACCTTTCCTTCCCCGAAAGCAGGCACAGCAGCAGAAAACAGGGCCGTTTTAAGATCTGGCCTGGGAATTGCAGGACTCTCTGGCACCAACGCGCACCAGGCGCACTGAGCTGCAACGGCGACAGGGCCGCTGCTGATGACTTGTTTGCCAGACGACAGAGAGCGGAAGCATTCAGGCTAATGATCGGGAAGGAGAGTGTCAGATGCTGAGTTTACGTTCGGTGAATCAATTTTACGGTCAGAACCACATTCTCTGGGATGTGGACCTCGATCTGGCGCCTGGCACCTGCACCGGCGTTCTGGGCCGGCCTGGCATGGGCAAAACCACGCTGGTGAACTGCATCATGGGCAGACTGCCTATCAACAGCGGCTCTATCTCCTGGAAGGAAGATGGCTCCCCGCCGGAAGATCTGCTGCTGCAACCGGCTGAACAGCGGGCACAGATGGGGATCGGCTACGTGCCGCAGGGCCGCCATATTTTTACCCAGATGAGCGTGGAAGATAACCTGCTGATCGCCCTGCTGGCGGGTGCCAGTCAGCACGATCGCCATCGCGCCATTCCTGAAATGGTGTTCGATCTCTTTCCGGCACTCTATTCGCTGCGCCAGCAGCGCAGCGGCGATCTGCCTGTCGATCAGCAGCAACAGCTGGCCCTGGCGCGTGCGCTGGTGCTGCAACCTAAACTGCTGATTCTCGATGAACCCACCGATGGCATGTCGCCGTGGCTGGAGGAGGAGATGGGCAATCTGATCCGGCGGCTTAACCTCGACTACGGGCTGACCATTCTCCTGCTGGAGCAGCGCCTGTCGCTAATCCGCCGCGTGGCAGACTACTTTCTGCTGCTGCACCGCGGTCGCAATGTGGCGCACGGCAGCATGGCGCAGCTTGACGACTACACCGTCGATAAATGGCTGACGGTGGCCTGAGGCAAAACCGGTTGCGGCGGGCAGAGCCGCCGCTGGCCGCAGTGACTGCCGGGCCGGGTCCGCTTATTCAGGCAGCGTCAGGTAGTGTCCACAGGCAGCCTGCTGCGCCTCATCCGTGAGATAGGGGATCGTGCCCAGACAGGGGGCAGGCAGGCGCTGTTTCAGGCTGGCGAGATAGTGCTGATAGCGTTTGCCCGGTGGCTCGATGGTATTCGCGATCCAGCCTGCCAGGGGCAGCCCGCGCGCCCGTACCGCCTCTGCGGTGAGCAGCGCATGGTTGATGCAGCCCAGCTTAATCCCCACCACCAGAATCACCGGCAGCTGTTCGCTGACTACCCAGTCCGCATAGGTGTGCGTCTCCGACAGCGGGGTGTACCAGCCCCCGGCCCCCTCGACCAGAATCCAGTCCGCCAGCGGCTCCAGTGCCGCCAGACCGGCCGACAGCGCCAGATGGGTAATCGGCCTGCCCTCTTCCGCGCTGACGATGTGCGGCGATGTCGGTTCCATAAAGGCCAGCGGATTGACCTGCTGGTACGTTAACGCGACGCTGCTGTAACGCTGCAGGGCCAGCGCATCGCTGTTGCGGATGCCCTCCGGCGTCATCTCACAGCCCGACGCCACCGGCTTATAGCCCGCACAGCGGAAGCCTGCGGCGGCGGCGGCCTGCAACAGCGCGCCGCTGGCGACCGTTTTGCCGACTTCGGTGTCGGTGCCGGTGATAAACAGGCGTTTCATGATGCACTTACTCCATAAATTAAATGATAACTCAGGCGGTAGCCGTGCCGGTCGCGCGGCCAGTGCGCCTCTAACCGGCTGAGGCGTTGCCGGGTTAACACCTGGCCGTCACGCCCCTGATGCAGATGGGTCGCGCCAATGCCCTTCAGTGAGCGCATGGCGCTGAGCGCATCGGGAAAATGGATCGTCACCCGCTCCGAGGTGCAGCGCAGCGGCCAGGCATGGCAGGCGGCGGCAATCTGCGCCTCGCTGAGAAAGCGATTGGCATGCGGCAGTGCGTCCAGATGTGACCAGGCTTCATGCACCTCCTGCAGCGAATCATCCCCCAGGGTGGAAAAGAGCAGCGTGCCGCCGGGCCGCAGCACCCGCCGGAACTGGGCCAGCGCCTGCGGCAGATCATCACTCCACTGCACCGCCAGGTTGCTCCAGACCAGGTCAAAGCTGTTGTCCGCCAGCGGCAGCGCATCAATGTCCCCCGCCAGATAGTGCTGCGCCGCGTCGTTGCGGCGTGCCTGTTGCAGCATCTGCGGGGAGAGATCCAGCGCCGTAACCTGTTTGCCGCGCGCGCGCCAGAGCCGGCTGTACCAGCCGGTGCCACAACCGGCATCCAGCAGGTGCAGACCACTGTCGACCGGGGCTTGTGCCAGCAGGGCATCGCCGCTCAGACGCTGCAGGGCGGCATGCGCATCGTAGTGGCTCGCCGCCCGGCCAAAAGCGCGAGCGACCGCCTGTTTGTCAACCTGCAGCGTCATGCAGTGCCTCCAGTAGCCGATCGATATCCTCAGGGCGATGTGCCGCCGTCAGGGTGATGCGCAGCCGGGCGGTACCGGGTGGCACGGTAGGCGGCCGGATAGCGCTCACCCAGCAGCCCGCCTCAGCCAGCCGCGCAGAGAGCGCCACTGCCTCGCTGTTTTCACCCACCAGCAGGGGCTGAATCGCACTCTCTGAATCCATCAGCTGCCACGGCAGCGACGCCGCGCCGCGCCGGAAATGGCGGATATTCTGCTGCAGGCGCTGGCGCAGCGCCTCGCCCTGCTGAACTTCATGCAGCGCCGCCTGCAGCGCAAAAGCCTGGGCCGCGGGCATGGCGGTGGAGTAGATCAGATGACGGCTGAACTGCAGAAAGTAGTCGGCGGTGTCGGCATCGCACAGCAGGGCCGCGCCGCTGACACCAAAGGCTTTGCCGAAGGTGATCACCTGCAGTTCCGGCCGGACGCCCTGCTGCCAGCAGCTGCCGCGTCCCTGCTCACCCACCACGCCAATACCGTGCGCATCATCCACCAGCAGCCAGCCTCCGGCCTGACGCGTCTGCTGCGCCAGTGCGGCCAGCGGCGCGCTGTCGCCATCCATGCTGAAAATCCCCTCGGTCACCACCAGCGTCTCCCCCTCACAGGGTGAGGCGAGCCGCGCCGCCAGACTCTCCGGCGCGTTGTGACTGAACCGGCGCAGCTGCGCCGGGCTGTGGCTGGCCGCGTCGAGCAGAGAGGCGTGGCTGAGTTTATCAGCCAGGATGCGATCGTTTTTCTCCCCCAGCAGATGGATCACCGCCTGGTTGGCTGCGAAACCGGAGATGAAGAGCAGCGCACGGTCATAGCCGAGCCAGTCGGCCAGCTGCGCCTCCAGATCGGCATGCTGCCGGTGATAGCCGGTCACGTGCCCTGAGGCCCCCGCGCCCGCGCCGGTCAGCGCCGCCCCCTGCTGCCAGGCCGTGATTACCGCCGGATGGCGGGTCAGGCCGAGATAATCATTGCTGGAGAAGTGGTGATAGCAGCGACCGCCGCAGTGCAGCGTGCGGGTCGTCTGTTCGTCGACAATCCGTCGCTGCCGCCAGCCGTCGGCCGTACGACGCTGATCCAGCGCCTGCCGGAATCGTTGCTGCCAGCTCATTACAGCGCCGCGTTGTAGAACTGTTCCGTGTCCGCATGGAACAGCTGCTCGCTGAGATGCTCTTCCTGCTGCTGATCGCCGTGCTGCGTGTGCGTATGCTCCGGGTTCAGCCCCAGTTTGCGGAACAGCACCCGGTCGGTATCCTCTTCCGGATTGGGCGTGGTCAGCAGTTTGCAGCCGTAGAAAATGGAGTTCGCCCCGGCCATAAAGCACATCGCCTGGGTCTGTTCGTTCATCTGCTCCCGGCCTGCTGAGAGACGCACATGGGAGGTCGGCATCATGATGCGCGCCACCGCGATGGTGCGGATAAAATCGAACGGTTCCACATCGTCGTTATCTGCCAGCGGTGTGCCTTTCACCTTCACCAGCATGTTGATCGGCACGCTCTCGGGTGGCGTCGGCAGATTGGCTAACTGCACCAGCAGACCGGCGCGATCGTTCACGGTTTCCCCGAGGCCGACGATCCCGCCTGAACAGACTTTGATCCCGGCGTCGCGCACTTTGCCCAGCGTATCCAGGCGCTCCTGATAACTGCGGGTGGTGATGATGGAGCCGTAAAACTCCGGCGAGGTGTCGAGGTTGTGGTTGTAGAAATCGAGTCCCGCGCCCGCCAGTCGCTGCGCCTGCTGCTCGCTGAGGGTGCCCAGCGTCATGCAGGTTTCCATTCCCATCGCCTTGACGCCTTCAACCATCTTTTCCAGATAGGGCATATCGCGCTCGTGCGGATTTTTCCACGCGGCCCCCATGCAGAAGCGGGTCGAGCCCGCGGCTTTGGCCTGACGGGCGGAGGTCAGCACCTCTTCCACTTCCATCAGGCGTTCCGACTCCAGGCCGGTCTTGTAGCGCGCACTCTGCGGGCAATATTTACAATCCTCCGGGCAGGCACCGGTTTTGATCGACAGCAGGGTACTGACCTGCACCTGACGCGGGTCGAAGTGCTGACGGTGCACCTGCTGCGCTTTAAACATCAGTTCAAGAAAGGGTTCATCAAACAGCGCTTGCGCCTGTGCAATTGTCCAGCGTTGAGCCATTACTTACTCCAAAAAGGGTGTCATCCCGACAGAAAGCAGGGGTATACTTGTAAACTATATTTTTTTATTTTGGTTTACAACTCCGATGACCCTCACCGCGTTCACCTCTGAAGATGCCCGTTTTGACCGCCAGCATATCTGGCACCCCTACACCTCCATGCAGGATCCCCTGCCCTGCTACCCCGTGGTGGCCGCCCGCGGGGTTACGCTGCAACTTGCCGATGGCCGTGAGCTGGTGGATGGCATGTCCTCCTGGTGGGCCGCGATCCACGGCTACAACCATCCGCGCCTGAACCAGGCGCTGACCGAGCAGGTTGCACAGATGTCCCACGTCATGTTTGGTGGCATCACCCACCCGGCAGCAGTGGCGCTCTGCCGCCAGCTGGTGGCGATGACGCCTGAGGCGCTGGAGTGCGTCTTCCTGGCGGACTCCGGTTCAGTGGCGGTGGAAGTGTCGATGAAGATGGCGCTGCAATACTGGCTGGGCCGCGGTGAGACGCGCCAGACCTTCCTGACGCTGAAGCGCGGCTATCACGGCGATACCTTTGCGGCGATGTCGGTGTGCGATCCTGAGAACTCCATGCACAGCCTGTGGCGCGGCTATCTGCCGGAACATCGCTTTGCAGCGGCACCGGCCTGCGGCTTTGACGATGCGTGGCAGAGCCAGGACTTTGAGGATTTTGCCCGGCTGATTGAGACACACCATCAGCAGCTGGCGGCGGTGATTCTGGAGCCGATTGTGCAGGGTGCTGGCGGCATGCGTTTTTATCATCCGCGCTACCTGCAGCAGGTGCGGGAGGCGTGCGACCACTACGGTGTGCTGCTGATTGCCGATGAGATCGCCACCGGATTCGGCCGCACCGGCAAGCTCTTTGCCTGCGAGCACGCGGGCATCACCCCGGATATTCTCTGCGTCGGCAAGGCGCTCACCGGCGGCATGATGACCCTGGCGGCCACCCTGACCACCCGCGAGGTGGCGGACACCATCAGCCGCAGTGCGGCAGGCTGTTTCATGCATGGCCCGACCTTCATGGGCAATCCGCTGGCCTGCGCGGTCGCGTCGGAGAGCCTGAAGATGCTGGCGGAAGGAGAGTGGCAATGCCAGGTGGCAAACATCGAACGGCAGCTGCGGGCTGAACTGCTGCCGCTGCGCCACTCGCCGCAGGTGGCCGACGTGCGTGTGCTGGGCGCGATTGGCGTGGTGGAAACGCATCAGGCGGTCAACATGGCGGCGCTGCAGCAGTTCTTTGTGGAACAGGGGGTCTGGATCCGCCCGTTTGGCCGCTTAATCTACCTGATGCCGCCCTACATCATCACGCCACCGGCGTTAAGCCGGCTGACCGCTGCGATTGCCGGCGCGCTGGATCATCCGCACCATTTTGTCTCCTGAGCAGGCTGACCGCTGGCACTGGCTGCGCTTTTGGTTATGATGAAAGGCTATTCATCGACAGTTAAGGAGATGTGATGCGCGTTTTTAGTCAGGATTTTAATGACGGCGAGAAGATGCCTGAGAAGCATGTTTTCAACGGCATGGGTTATCACGGCGAGAATATCTCTCCGCATCTGGCCTGGGAAGCGGCACCGGCGGGCACCAAAAGTTTTGTGGTGACCTGCTACGATCCGGATGCCCCGACCGGGTCCGGCTGGTGGCACTGGGTCGTGGCGAATATCCCGGCCAGCACCACCTCCCTGCCACAGGGTGCCGGTTCCGGTAAAGCGGAGCTGCCTGCAGGCGCCGTGCAGACCCGAACCGATTTCGGTCAGGCGGGTTACGGTGGCGCAGCACCGCCGCAGGGCGAAACCCATCGCTACATTTTCACCGTGCATGCGCTGGATGTGGAGACGATTGAAGTGGATGAAGGCGCCAGTGGCGCGATGGTCGGCTTTAATGTGCATTTCCACGCTCTGGCGAGCGCCTCGCTGACCGCGAACTATCAGTAACAGGGGACGCTTTCCTCTTCTGACCGTGTCCCCTGCATGCTGAGCGGATTCATCGCGGTCAGAGGCACCCGGATTTGCATTATTCAGCCCTCTGAATGCCTCTCCTGCTCAGGAGAGGCGTTTTCAGGATAGGTTACGCCTGCAGCGGATGGATCACGACCCACATCGGACCCTGGCCCACGGCATAACGCCCCAGCGGCTGTAACAGCCCTTTCGGTTCATTAATGGCATAGACTTCAATGTGATGCGACTTCTGCCCCGCCGCCACCAGATAGCGTCCGCTGTGGTCAATATTAAAGCCGCGCGGCTGCGTTTCGGTCGGCTGGAACCCTTCCAGCGTCAGCTCATCACCCAGTTCGCTGACGCTGAAGATCGCCAGCGTGCTGCTGGTGCGATCGCAGGCATAGAGGAAACGACCATCCGGCGTCAGGTGAATATCGGCTGCCCAGCGCGTGCCGCTGAAGTCCGGCGGCATCATGTCCAGCGTCTGCACGCTCTCGGCTTCTCCCCCGCCCTGATTTAACGCCCAGACCTCAACCGTGCTGTCGAGTTCGTTCACGCAGTAGGCGTACTGCCCGCCCGGATGGAACTGCATGTGACGCGGACCGGCACCCTCGACCGTCGTCACCTGCGCCTGCTCACGCGGCGTCAGCTGACCGTCTGCGCCCAGCGCAAACAGACAGATGCGATCCTGCTTCAGGGCCGGCACGTAGAGCGTCTTATTGTCATTGTCGATGTTGGCGGAGTGACAGCCCTCCAGTCCGTTAATCACCTGCAGCGGCGCCTGCGGAATCCCATCCTCACCAATCGGGCTGACGCTGACGCAGGCATCGTTGTAGGAGCCACAGAAGAGGAATTTCCCCTGATGATCGGTGGAGATGTGGGTCGGACTGCCGGGCAGCGGCGCCTGGCCCGCTTCCGTCAGCGTGCCGTCTGCGGCAATACGGAATGCCAGCACGCGAAAATTGGGACGAACGCCGACATAGAGAAAATCGCGCTTCGGACTCACCACCATCGGCTGAACCTGGCCGGCGACATCGGTCACCTGAAGCAACGTCAGCCCACCCTCATCATTCATCTGCCAGACGTGGATCTGCTGGCTCTCGGGACTGGCGGTGTAGACAACTTGTTTCATGCATTCTCCTTTTTTGCTGCCTGATCATGAACTGTCAATCACTGTAGCGCGTTTTATTGCCGGACGCTGGAATCATTTGTGCCCTGTTTTTTGTCTCCGGGCCGCGGTCAGGTGTAGACTTTAGCCCTCGCAAACCCGGATGAATGGAAGGATTAATGAGCTACCGTGTAATTGCCCTCGACCTCGACGGCACACTGCTGACCCCCGCCAAAACGATTCTGCCCCAGTCCATCGAGGCGCTGAACCAGGCACGCCAGGCGGGTATTCACGTCGTTATCGTGACCGGACGCCATCACTGCGCCATCCATCCTTTTTATCAGGCGTTACAGCTGGAGACACCTGCGATCTGCTGTAATGGCACCTATCTGTACGATTACCAGGCGAAAAAGGTGCTGGCGTCCGACCCGCTCGATCCGCAACTCGCCCTTGAGGTGATCGACCGGCTGAACGCGCAGCGGATTCACGGCCTGCTCTATGTGGATGATGCGATGCTCTATCAGACCGCAACCGGACACGTGACGCGCACCCTGAAGTGGGCCGAATCACTCCCTGCCCACCAGCGCCCGCTGTTTCGTCAGGTGCCTGACCTCGCTCAGGCGGCGCGCGACGCCGGTTCGATCTGGAAGTTTGCGCTGTCGCATACCCACATTCCGGAACTGCAGCAGTTCGCCAGCCAGGTGGAAACGGAGCTGGGGCTGGCCTGCGAATGGTCGTGGCACGATCAGGTGGATATCGCCCGCGGCGGCAACAGCAAAGGCAAACGACTGGCGCAGTGGGTTGAATCACAGGGCCTGAGCATGTCGGATGTGATCGCCTTCGGTGACAACTACAACGATCTCAGCATGCTGGAAACGGCCGGACTGGGGGTGGCGATGGGCAACGCCGACGAGGCGATTAAAGCACGGGCGAAGAAGGTGATCGGCACCAACCTTGAAACCGCCATTGCCGATACCCTCCATCAGTACGTGTTGTAATCAGGGCGTCACCGAGACGCTTTTAATCTGGGCATAGAGCCATTGATCGGGCCGGATGCCCAGCTCATCCCGCGCCCACGGCGTGATGCGGGCCCAGAGTTCGCTGATGCCGATGCGCAGCTTCACCTCAACCTGGTCGCCGACCTCCACCAGCTCCACCACCTGCGCGGGCAGAATGTTGCGGATGGAGCTGTGCTGGGGTGGCTGCAGCGCCAGCGAAACGTCGGCCGAGGCGATGCGAATGCGCAGCGGGGTCTTCACCGGCTGATTCACCCGGCTGACCCAGATATGCTGATCGCCCAGCGACAGCGCGGTCATCGGGTAGTCGGGATGCTGCTCCAGCACCTGCACCCGCAGCACGCTGGTCAGTTCACTCATCGGCAGCCAGGGACGCATCGCGCTGCTGCTCCAGACCCGCTCCAGCGGTCCAAAGGCTTTAACCCGCCCCGCATCCAGCACCAGCACGTTATCGGCCAGCTGCAGGATCTCCTCCAGGCTGTGCGAAACGTAGAGCATCGGAATATCGACCTGCTTCGCCAGCTTTTGCAGATAAGGCATCAGTTCGCGTTTGCGCGGCAGATCCAGTGACGCCAGCGGCTCATCCAGCAGCAGCATATCCGGTGCGGTCAGCAGCGCACGGCCAATGGCGACCCGCTGCTTCTCGCCGCCCGACAGCGACAGCGGAAAGCGTGGCAGCAGCGCCTCCAGCCCCAGCAGTGACACCAGGGTGTCGAACTGCGCTTTCATCGCGGGCGCCATGCCATATTGCAGGTTGCCGCGCACCCGGTAGTGGGGAAAGAGCCGGGCATCCTGAAAGACATAGCCGATACGCCGCTTTTCCGGCGGCAGCGATATCCCCTGATCCGCATCGAACAGCAGCCGGTCATTCAGCGCTATCCGTCCTCGCTGGGGCTGAGTCAGGCCGCTGATCGCGTTGATCAGCGAGGTTTTACCGGCCCCGGAGACGCCGAAGATGGCCGTGATCCCGCTGGCCGGGATCTGCAGGTCGACCTCTAAGTGATGATCGCCCTGCTGCTGCATAAAATTGAGTGACAGCATCAGCTTCCCATCCGCTTACGACCGGCACGGGCCAGCCATTCCGACGCCAGCAGCGACGCCAGCGCCAGTACAATGGCGATCACGCAGAGGCGCGCCGCCGCCCCTTCTGCACCCGGCGTCTCGATCAGGGTAAACATCGCCAGCGGCAGGGTGCGGGTCTCGCCCGGTATATTGGAGACAAAGGTGATGGTCGCGCCAAACTCACCCAGCGAGCGGGCAAAGGCAAGCACCGTCCCGACGATCACGCCTGGCAGGGTCAGCGGCAGCGTGATGGTGAAGAAAACCCGCCAGCGTCCGGCCCCCAGGGTGCGCGCCGCCTGCTCCAGCCGGCTGTCGACCGCCTCCAGCGCCAGCCGGATGGCGCGCACCATCAGCGGAAAAGCGATCACCGCGGAGGCCAGTGCGGCCCCCCGCCAGCTGAAGGCGAAGCTGAAACCGAACCACTCATAGAGCTTTTCACCGATGATGCCGCGCCGGCCCAGGGTAATCAGCAGCAGATACCCCACCACCAACGGCGGCAGCACCAGCGGCAGATGGATCAGGCTGTCGAGCAGCGCTTTGCCGGGAAAACGGCAGCGCACCTGAATCCAGGCCATCAGGATGCCAAACGGCAGGCTGCCGAGCACGGCAATGCCAGAGACTTTGAGGCTGAGCAGTACCGCCTGCCATTCGGGATCGCTGAGTATCATTTCGTCGGTGTGAATCCGTAGTGTCTGAAGATAGCCGCCGCTTCCGGCCCTTTCAGGTAGTCATAAAACGCCTTAACAGCGGCGCGGTTGTGATCGTTAACGATCGCCATGGGATATTCCACCGGTTTGTGGCTGCTGGCCGGGAAATGCCCCACGACCTGCACTTTTTCGCTGGCCACGGCGTCGGAGCCATACACTATGCCATAGGGCGTTTCGTTGCGCTCGACCAGCGCCAGCGCCGCCCGCACGTTGTTAGCCGGGGCTAATACCGGCGCGACCTGCGGCCAGGCTCCCAGGTTCTGCAGCGCCTCTTTGGCGTAGAGTCCCGCCGGCACATGATCCGGGTCGCCGACCGCCAGACGTTCACCGTGCAGCAGGCTTTTCCAGTCCGTCTGCTTGTCCAGCGTAACCGCTTTTGCCGCGTCGCTGCGCGGGGCGATTAACACCAGATCGTTGCCCAGCAGCGTATAACGGCTGCTCTTCATCATGCTGTTTTTAGCGACCGCATCGTCCATCCACTGCTGGTCGGCAGAGATAAAGAGATCGGCAGGGGCCCCCTGTTCAATCTGGCGCGCCAGCGTGGAAGAGGAGGCAAACGAAGCGACGACGTTCACGCCCTTCTCCTGCTGATAACGGCTGGCAATATCCTGCAGGGCATTGGTCAGTGAGGCCGCCGCAAACACGGTAATATTATCGGCGGCAACCGCCTGACCGGCCAGTGAAAAAGTGACCAGCGCCGCGACGCCCCAGCGAGTGTAATGGTGTGACATGATCTTCTCCGGCTATTCGTTGTGTAGCGGATAATATAACGCATTATCACGGCATCCCGATAAATTATCGGCAGCAGAGAGAGAAGGATGAAGGGGGGCGGGATAAAAATGACCGCGCCCGCGCAGAGAGGCGGGCGGGACAGAAATCAGTTGTGCGAACGGGCGGAGGATTTTTCGCGATGACCAAATTTTGAGATGACGTTAAACACTTCACCCAGGCCATAAATGATACCCAGCATCAGCGCCATCACCACAGGCACCATCAGGACGGCTACGGCGAGGCTTTTCAGTAATTCCAGCATCGGGAGTCTCACTCTGAGAATAAAAAAGTGATTGTAACGGGTCAGGAAAATTTTGCGCAGCCCTTTTCGTGCTTTTACTTTGGTCACGAAACGCCGCTATCATCGGCCTCCACACGCGTTAACCCTTTGCCGGAGCTGTCATGGAAGCCGAACTGTCCCTTCACATCCGTTTACAACAGAAACTGTTTGCCGATCCCCGTCGTATCGAGCTGCTGAAACGGGTCCGGGAAACCGGCTCAATCAGTCAGGGGGCAAAACTGGCGGGCATCAGTTATAAAAGCGCCTGGGATGCGATTAACGAGATGAACCAGCTGGCGGATGAGACGCTGGTGGCGCGGGCCACCGGTGGCAAAGGCGGCGGCGGCGCGACGCTGACCCGCTACGGTGAACGCCTGATCCAGCTGTTTCAGCTGATGGAGCAGATCCAGCAGAAGGCCTTTGATGCCCTGCAGCAGGATGCCCTGCCACTCGACAGCATGCTGGCGGCGATCGCCCGCTTCTCCCTGCAGACCAGCGCCCGAAACCAGCTGTTTGGCACCGTGATGAGCAATGACGCGCAGCAGGTGGTGCAGCATCTGCTGATTCAGCTGGCCGATGGAGTCACGCAGCTTAACGTGGCGCTGACGCAGCGCAGCGCCGACCGTCTTCAGCTGGCGGCGGGTAAAGAGGTGCTGGTGCTGATCAAAGCCCCCTGGATTCATATCAGCCGGGATGCCACCGGGGATGACAACCAGCTGGCGGCCACCGTCAGCGCCATTGAGCCGGGCGACGGGAAAAGTGAAGTTCTGCTGCAGATCGCCAGCGGCGAAACCCTGTGCGCCACTCTGACCCGCGAGCGGCTGCAGCAGCTGAAGCTGCAGCCGGGCGACGCAGTGACCGCCAGCTTTAATGCGGAGAACGCCATCGTCGCCACCCTGCTGTAGCGGGGAATTTGACATCACTACCGGCAGAGGTTACAACGCAGTAACACGATGCAAAAAACGGAACAGATTATGGCTTCATTGCATATTTCGCAAGGCACGTTTCGTCTTAGCGATACCCGGTTACTGCGCCTGAATCAGGTGGAACTGCAACGCGGCGAGAGCTGGGCGTTTGTCGGCGCCAACGGCAGCGGCAAATCCTCTCTGGCGCGCGCGCTCTCCGGGGAGCTGCCGCCGCTCTCCGGTTCGGTCAGCAGCACGTTCAGACGACCGGTCAGGCTGTCGCTGGAGCAGTTGCAGTCTCTGGTGGCACAGGAGTGGGAACGCAACAACACCGATATGCTCAGCGAAGGCGAAGAGGATACCGGGCTCACGGTGGCCGATGTCATCCAGATGGAGGGGCAGCACCCCGGACGGTGCGAACAGCTTGCCCGCCAGTTTGGCATTGAATCCCTACTCTCACGTCGCTTTAAATATCTTTCTACCGGTGAAACCCGCAAGACGCTGCTCTGCCAGGCGCTGATGAGCCAGCCTGACCTGCTGATTCTGGATGAGCCGTTTGACGGGCTGGATGTGGCGTCGCGCGCCAGCCTGACCGACACCCTGCGCAGCCTGCAGCAGCCCGACTTCACCCTGGTGCTGGTGCTCAATCGCTTTGATGATATTCCCGATTTTATCGGGCAGGTAGGCGTGCTGGCGGAGTGTAACCTGACCCACAGCGGCGCGCGCCAGACGATTCTGACGGAAGCGCTGGTGGCGCAGCTGGCGCACAGCGAACAGCTGCTGGGTATGGCGCTGCCGGAGGCGGATGTGCCGGATGCCCTGCCCGCCCTGGCCGATGATGCGCCGCGCGTCATCCTGCGCAACGGCACCGTCTCTTACCACGATCGGCCCATCATCAGCGGGCTGAACTGGCAGGTCAACCCAGGCGAACACTGGCAGATCACCGGCCCGAACGGTGCCGGTAAATCGACCCTGCTCAGTATGGTGACCGGCGATCATCCTCAGGGCTACAGCAATGACCTGACCCTGTTTGGCCGTCGCCGTGGCAGTGGTGAAACCCTCTGGGACATCCGGCAGCATATCGGCTATGTCAGCAGCAGCCTGCACCTGGATTATCGCGTCAGCACCAATGTGCGCACGGTGATCCTGTCGGGTTTCTTCGACTCTATTGGTCTCTATCAGGCGGCGTCTGACCGGCAGAAAGCGCTGGCCCAGCAGTGGCTGGCTCTGCTCGGCATGGACAACCGTCTGGCTGATGCCCCCTTCCACTCCCTGTCGTGGGGACAGCAGCGGCTGGTGCTGATCGCACGCGCACTGGTTAAACACCCGACGCTGCTGATTCTGGATGAGCCTCTGCAGGGACTCGATCCGATTAACCGTCAGCTGGTGCGGCGCTTTGTCGATGTCCTGATTGGCGAAGGACGTACCCAGCTGCTGTTTGTTTCGCATCACGCCGAAGATGCGCCGGCCTGCATCACGCATCGCCTGAGTTTTGTTCCTCAGGACGATGGCTACCGCTATCAGCAGGAGACGCTGCGCTAACGTTCTCTCCTCAGCCCTGACGCCGCGACAGCGGCGTTTTACAGCCCTACTGTGTAAGCGTTACCATTCCTTCTCACCTTTCACCCTCCTGCACCGCACGCAATGCCACCAAATAAGAATTTTCAGCTTGTGTAAACGATACCATTTATCCAGACTTGATCACGCTTTCGGGCGCGCTGATGTGCTAATTTTTACCGATGCCTCTTTGGCTTTTGACGCTTACCAGGACCTCACATGGACAAATTCAACCCGGTCGATCATCCGCATCGCCGTTACAATCCACTGATTGATCAATGGATTTTAGTCTCTCCTCATCGGGCCAAACGGCCGTGGCAGGGCGCGCAGGAGACCCCGGCGGTTAACACGCTGCCGTCCCATGATCCGGACTGCTTCCTCTGTGCCGGAAACACCCGCATCACCGGCGACAAAAACCCGGACTATACCGGCACTTACGTCTTTACCAATGACTTTGCCGCGCTGATGACCGACACCCCCGACGCGCCTGAGAGTGACGATCTGCTGATGCGCTGTGAGAGCGCACGCGGCACCAGCCGGGTTATCTGCTTTTCGCCCGATCACAGCAAAACCCTGCCGGAGATGTCGCTGAGCGCGCTGGAAGAGGTGGTGCGCACCTGGCAGGAGCAGACCGCTGAGCTGGGTCAGCACTATCCCTGGGTGCAGGTGTTTGAGAACAAGGGCGCGGCGATGGGCTGCTCCAACCCGCATCCGCATGGTCAGGTCTGGGCCAACAGCTTCCTGCCGAATGAAGCGCAGCGTGAAGATGACCACCAGCGCGACTACTTCGCGACAAAGGGTTCACCGATGCTGGTCGATTACCTGGCACGTGAACAGCAGGATGGCAGCCGCACCGTCGTGGAAACCGAACACTGGCTGGCCGTGGTGCCCTGGTGGGCCGCCTGGCCGTTTGAAACCCTGCTGCTGCCGAAGGCGCACGTCAGACGTCTGACCGATCTCAGTGCAGCACAGCGCACCGATCTGGCGCTGGCGCTGAAACAGCTGACCAGCCGCTACGACAACCTGTTCCAGTGCTCCTTCCCCTACTCTATGGGCTGGCATGGCGCACCGTTTAACGGCGAAGCCAACGACCACTGGCAGCTGCATGCCCACTTCTATCCGCCGCTGCTGCGTTCAGCAACGGTACGCAAATTTATGGTCGGCTATGAAATGCTGGCCGAAACCCAACGCGATTTAACGGCGGAACAGGCGGCGGAACGTCTGCGTTCTGTCAGCGACGTTCACTTCCGTGAGGCACAACAATGAGCTTAAAAACCATCACGCAGCAGCTTTTCTCAGATACCTTCGGTTACGCCGCCACCCATACCATTCAGGCACCGGGTCGCGTCAACCTGATTGGTGAGCACACCGATTATAACGACGGCTTTGTGCTGCCCTGCGCCATTGACTACCAGACGGTGATCGCCTGCGCCCGTCGTGACGATCGCCAGATTCGTGTGGTCGCGGCGGATTATGAGAATGCCCAGGACACCTTTTCGCTCGATGAAGAGATCGTCAGCGTGCAGGAGCCGATGTGGGCGAACTATGTGCGCGGCGTAGTGAAACATCTGCAACGGCGTCATGCCGATTTCGGTGGCATCGACATGGTGATCAGCGGCAACGTTCCGCAGGGCGCGGGTCTCAGCTCCTCTGCCTCGCTGGAAGTGGCGGTCGGCACCGTGGTGCAGCAGCTCTATAACCTGCCGCTGGATGGCGCGGCGATTGCGGTTAACGGTCAGGAAGCAGAAAACCAGTTCGTTGGCTGCAACTGCGGCATCATGGACCAGCTGATCTCCGCGCTGGGCCAGAAAGATCACGCCATGCTGCTCGACTGCCGCACGCTGGGCACCCGTCCGGTGTCGATGCCGGCAGATATCGCCGTGGTGATCATCAACTCCAACTTCCGCCGCACCCTGGTCGGCAGCGAATACAATACCCGTCGCGAGCAGTGTGAAGCGGGCGCGCGCTTCTTCAACAAAAAAGCGCTGCGTGATGTTGAGCTGGCGGAGTTTGAAGCGGCAGAGGCGAAGCTGGACCCGCAGGTGGCTAAGCGGGTGCGTCACGTTCTGACCGAGAATGCCCGCACGCTCGAAGCCGCCGATGCGCTGAGCCGGGGCGACCTCTCCCGTATGGGTCAGCTGATGGCCGAGTCGCACGCCTCCATGCGTGACGATTTTGAGATCACCGTGCCGCCGATCGACACGCTGGTGGAGATCGTAAAAGCGCAAATCGGTGAGCACGGGGGTGTTCGCATGACCGGCGGCGGCTTCGGCGGCTGTATCGTTGCGCTGATGCCGCTGGATCGGGTGGATCAGGTGAAAGCCGCCGTTGCGGAGCAGTATGAAGCGCAGACCGGCATCAAAGAGACCTTCTACGTCTGCAAAGCCTCTGAAGGAGCCGGTCAATGCTGAATGACGTCAACTCTCACGCGCCCGACGGTCAGCCGTGGCGCATCACGGTGCTGCGCAATGCCAACGGCATGCTGGCGACCTTTATGGACTGGGGCGCAACCTGGCTCTCCGCCCGCGTGCCGATGCAGGATGGCACGGTGCGTGAAGCGCTGCTTGGCTGCGCCACCCCCTCTGACTATCTGCACCAGGATGCTTATCTCGGTGCCACGGTGGGCCGTTACGCTAACCGCATCGCCGGTGCAAAACTGACCACACTCAACCGTCAACTGGTGCCGAACCAGGGCGCGCATCAGCTGCATGGCGGTCCGGAAGGGTTTGATAAACGTCGCTGGCAGATTGTCAGCCAGTCAGACAGCGACGTGCACTACCGCCTGGATTCGCCGGATGGCGATCAGGGCTATCCCGGTAACCTGATTGCCGACCTGCACTATCATCTGGACGATCAGAACTGCCTGAGCATCCGCTATGAAGCACGCTGCGACCAGCCCTGTCCGGTCAACCTGACTAACCACGCTTACTTTAACCTTGATGCGCATCATGGCGACGCCCGCCAGCATCGCTTACAACTGCACGCAGATCACTATCTGCCGGTCGACAGCGAAGGGATTCCCAATGCGCCGCTGAAAGCCGTGGCCGGCACCAGCTTTGATTTCCGGCAGGCGAAAACGGTCGCGCAGGATTTCCTGACAGAGGACGACCAGCGGGCGGTGAAGGGGTATGACCACGCGTTTCTGCTCAACAGCGCAGGCGACGACAGCCAGCCTGCCGCAGAACTCTGGTCAGAAGATGGCAGACTGCAGCTCAGCGTCACCACCTCCGCTCCGGCCCTGCAGTTCTACTCTGCCAACTATCTGGCCGGGACCCGTGCCCGCGAGCAGGAGAGCTATACTGCATTTCAGGGCATTGCGCTGGAGAGTGAATTTTTACCGGATTCGCCCAATCATGCTGAGTGGCCTCAGCCCGATTGCTGGCTGCAACCGGGAGATCGCTGGGAATCGGTGACGCGCTATCGCTTCACGCCACGCTGATCTTCTGGCTGAAAAACGCGCAGTGCGTCACACACAGGCTTACGCGCTGCCCGCTTTTCCGCTATGGTATGGCGCAATCCGCTCGCGTGTCAGGCGGGCAGCAGCAGGTTTCCAATCTCACAGAAACATCACAGTATTAAGGAGTTAAGCTATGGCTGTAACTAAGCTGGTTCTGGTGCGACACGGCGAAAGCCAGTGGAACAACGAAAACCGCTTTACCGGTTGGTATGATGTTGACCTTTCTGAGAAAGGTCGTGGCGAAGCCAAATCAGCGGGTCAGCTGCTGAAAAAAGAGGGCTTTGTTTTCGATTTCGCTTACACCTCTGTACTGAAGCGCGCGATTCACACGCTGTGGAATGTGCTGGATGAGCTGGATCAGGCCTGGCTGCCGGTCGAGAAAACCTGGCGTCTGAACGAGCGTCACTACGGTGCGCTGCAGGGCCTGGATAAAGCGGAAACTGCGGCCAAATATGGCGATGAGCAGGTTAAGCAGTGGCGTCGCGGCTTTGCCGTTACCCCACCTGAGCTGGATCGTGCTGATGAGCGCTTCCCTGGCCATGACCCCCGTTACGCGAAACTGACCCCGGAGCAGCTGCCAACCACTGAAAGCCTGGCTCTGACCATCGACCGCGTGATCCCTTACTGGAACGACACCATTCTGCCGCGCATCAAAAGCGGTGAGAAAGTGATCATTGCCGCACACGGCAACTCACTGCGCGCACTGGTTAAATATCTGGATAACCTGAGCGAAGATGAGATCCTCGAACTGAACATCCCAACCGGCGTGCCGCTGGTGTATGAGTTCGATGAAAACTTCAAACCGCTGAAACGCTACTACCTGGGTGACCAGGACGAGATTGCCGCGAAAGCCGCAGCCGTTGCGAATCAGGGTAAAGCGAAGTAATTTTTCGCTGAGAGGCAAAAAGGCCAGACAGAAGTCTGGCCTTTTTTATTGGGCTGCGTCCGGCAATGCTGTGTGTCATCTTTAACTGTCAGAGTAAAAGCCTGAATGTCCGTTCGTCCCGGACGAATCACATCGTCAAAGCCGTCTGAGTATGGCAGCAATAAATCAGCCCAATCTGCAGGGAACATGGCCACTCTCCACTGCGCATTCAGACAGATCCGGCCAGTTGTCACGCCAGATCGCCAGCACTCAACCGCGGCGCTGTTTAACCGCTGCCGCCAGCTGACGGAGCACCTTGTCGGTATCATCCCAGCCGATGCAGGCATCAGTGACACTCTTGCCATAGACCAGCGGCTCACCGCTCTCCAGGCTCTGATTGCCCTCTACCAGATGACTCTCGATCATCACGCCGACAATCGCCTGTTCACCGTTGATGATCTGCTGCGCGACATCGTCCGCCACGACCATCTGACGCTCGAACTGCTTGCTGCTGTTGGCATGGCTGAAATCGATCATAACCTGCTGTGGCAGACCCGCTTTTGCCAGACCCTCTTTGACCTCAGCCACATGCTTCGCACTGTAGTTCGGCTCTTTGCCGCCGCGCAGAATAATGTGACAGTCGCCATTGCCGCTGGTTTCGACAATCGCGGAGTGGCCATATTTGGTCACTGACAGGAAGCAGTGCGGCGAACCGGCAGCGTTGATGGCATCGATGGCCACCTTGATGGTGCCATCGGTGCCGTTTTTGAAACCGACCGGACAGGAGAGACCGGAGGCCAGCTCACGGTGCACCTGGGATTCGGTGGTGCGTGCGCCAATCGCGCCCCAGCTCATCAAATCCGCCACATACTGCGGGGTGATCATATCCAGAAACTCGCCCGCCGCCGGTAAACCGCTGTCATTGATCTCCAGCAGCAGTTTACGCGCCAGACGCAGACCATCATTGAGCTGGAAGCTGTTATCCATGTAGGGGTCGTTGATCAGCCCTTTCCAGCCCACGGTAGTGCGCGGCTTTTCAAAATAGACCCGCATGACCACTTCCAGTTCGCCTTTCAGCTCATCCCGCAGCGCCAGCAGACGGCCGGCATACTCTTTGGCGGCCTCAGGATCGTGGATTGAGCAGGGACCAATCACCACCAGCAGGCGGTCGTCTTTGCCCTGCAGGATCTGATGAATCGCCTGACGCGCCTGGGAAACGGTCTGTGCAGCACGATCGGTCGCCGGGAATTTTTCGAGCAGCGCAACCGGGGGTAACAGCTCTTTAATCTCTTTGATGCGTAAGTCATCGTTCTGGTAATTCATACTGATTCCATATTATTTCTGGCCCGGCGCCCGCCGGACACAACCTGCCCAATGTAGCCCGAAGCGCCAGGGGTGTAAATTCCCGCTGCGGGTTAAATGTGCGGGTCATATTTGCATTAATCAGGTTAGCGACTAGACTTTTTAATGGTAAGCACTGAGGAACGTCCCGCTTACATGATTAAATCACCCTGTTTAAGCCAACTGGCGAATTTTATTTCGTCCGGGACTTTTTTATCCCCAATTTCACCTCTGGGCTTAAAACGTCTTCATTTATTAATGGGAGTATAATGATGAAAAAGTTTGCCTTACTCTTTTTGACAGCAGCAATGACATTAGGCAGTGGCGCGGCGCTGGCGGAAGGCAGCAACAACGGCACAGCTAACCAGGCAGCCAGTGCAGGTGCGGTCGCACCCGGCGCAAAAGAGAACCTGCCACCGAATAATGTCGATAACAGCAAAATTAATAACACCGGCACCAATACTAATCCGGCCACTTCTGGCAGCACCACCAGCAGCGGAAATATGTCTGCTAACGAAATTGACCAGAACAGCCAGTGTAAAGATGGCAAATGTCCGAACATCAACAAAAAAGTTGAAACGAAAGTGGGCGGCGGTGACGTTAATACTAAAACCGACGGCACGACCCAGTAATTCTGTCTGACCCGGAGAGCATCCGTTCTCCGGGTTTTTCTCCCCTCTGCCCCACTCTTCCGCTATGCTCATCCTGTGAAATTTACAGGGAAACCGTTCATGGCCGTTTTGCTCTTGATTGACGATCATCCGCTGGTCGAAGTGGCACTTGAAGCCGCGCTCAGCCAGTCGCCCATTCCGGTTCAGCTCCTCTCTGCCAGCAGTGAACACGCCGCCCGTCCTTTTCTTCAGCAGCCGCTGGACATTATCGTGCTTGATATCGGGCTGCCGGAGAGCGACGGGCTGGAGATCCTGCGCCGCCTGAAAATCCATCGTCCCGACTGTCCGGTGCTGATCTATTCGGCCCAGCAGACCCGTCACTATATCCGGCGCGCTCAGGCATTAGGGGCGTCCGGTTATGTGGTGAAAAGCCAGCGCATGACGCAGCTGCTCAGCGCCATTCTGGCCGTGCTCGGCGGACAGACCGCGTTTCCGGAAACCGAAGAGGAGCCTGAGCTGCCGCTGACGCACAAAGAGCGTCAGATTCTGGCGCTGCTCGCCAGCGGCCTCTCTAACCTGCAGATCGCCGCCCAGCTGCACATCAGCAACAAAACGGTCAGCACCCATAAAAAGAACATTCTGGAAAAAACCGGTGCCCGCTCTGTGGTTGAACTGGCTGACCTCTGGAAGGCGCAGCAGTGAGATATGCGCTGCTGATTCTGCTGTGGCTGTGCAGCAGCGCGCTGGCTGAGGTGCGCCCGGTCAGCAGCCTGAATCTGCCGATGATGCTGCCGGTCACGCATGCTGAAACCATGCAGGGAAAGAGCCTGCGCGTCGGACTGCTGGAAGAGAACCACGCGCCCTGGACGATGCGGATCGGCAACGATCTGTATGGCATCAATGCCGACTATCTTGCTGCGCTGCGACAGCTGACCGGGGCGCAGTTTACCCTGCGCCTCTACAGCGACGCGCCGCAACTGATGCAGGCCCTGAACCGCGGAGAGATCGATTTTGCGCTGGGCATGTGGAACACCCCGCTGCCTCAGGGCACGCTGAGCAGTGAAAGCTGGTTCAGCAGTCCGCTGCGGGTCTATCGCAATCAGCAGAACCAGCGTGCCGTGATGTTCAACAGCCAGAATGCGCAGCTTGCGATCAGCGACAGCACCCTGGCGCAGCTGCCACCCGCCCTGGCGGCCCGTCACCACTGGCGACGCTACAGCAGCGATCTGCAGGCGCTCTATACCCTGCTCAATCAGCAGAACGACTATGTGGTGGCGGACGAGACCAGCGCCGGTTTTCTGCTGAGTCAGCTGCAGCAGGGGCAGATTTATCAGATCGCCTCACATATTGAGGCGGGACAGCTTAACCTGCGTGCGCTCTCCCGCGATCCCGCGCTGATTGAGTGGATAAATCAGAGCCTGCGTCAGTTACCAGCGGAACTGATGAACAGCCTGCAGGCGCGCTGGAGCAGCACGCTGCCGCGCTATCAGGATACGCAGACCCTGATGCTCAGCCCCGCTGAACGCGCGTGGATTGCCGACCACCCTCGCATTACCTACACCGCCGAGCCCGACAACTATCCCTGGAGCTATCGCGACGCCAGCGGCACCGCCAGAGGCTATGGCGTGGATTTACTGAAAGCGGTCGCCCAGAGCACGGGCCTGCAGTTTGAACCCGTGTGGGTCAGCAATCCCCATCAGGCCAGTGCGCTGATTCAGCAGCAGCAGGCGATGCTGCAACTGATGCAGCCTCTTAATGCCGATGCGATGCAGAGCACCTCACTGCCGGTGTGGCGGGCGCTGTGGGGGATCTACAGCATTCACTCTGCCCCGCTGTCGCACTGGCAGGATCTGCGCGGCAGGCGGATCGGCGTATTGCAGGATGACCTGGCGTTGCGCCTGCTGCCGGAGGATCTGCATCCGGTGCCATTTGCCGACCGCAACAGCCTCTATGATGCGCTGGCAAAGGGGCAGATTGATGCGCTGGTCGATAATGTGCTCTCCGCCCGCTGGCGCATCGCCAGCCGTGATGACGCGCGTATCCACCTCGCCTTTGCCGCCAGCGACATCGCCTGGCCGATCGCGCTGGGTGTCGCGCCCGATCAGCCCCTGCTGCGCAGCCTGCTGGATCGGGCGCTGCAGCAGATCCCGGCGGATACTCAGGGCAAAATGCGCGACAGCTGGTCAACACCGCCGCAGCCCGGCAGCGTGATGGTGATGCGAACGCTGCCGATGATGGTGCTGGCGGTAGCCGGGGCCGCCATTGTACTGCTGCTTCTGCTGCTGGCGCGCCGTTACTGGCAGCAGCGCCGCGAGCGTCAGCAGCGCGAACAGGCGGAGCGGGCCAACGCCCTGAAGAGCCAGTTTCTGGCTACCGTCAGCCATGAGCTGCGTACGCCAATGCAGGCGATCCTCGGCCTGCTGGAGCTGGAGAAGCAGCAGCACAACAGCCAGAACCTGACCCTGCTGCACAGCAGCGCACACTCCCTGCTGACCCTGCTGAATGACCTGCAGGATCACGCACGTATCGAGAGCAACAGTTTTACCCTGGCGCCCCGCCCGCTGGCGCTGGCGCAGTGGCTCGAACAGCAGCAGCATTTTTATCATCCGTTAATGCGGACGGACGGCCCGCGTCTGATCGTCGCGGCACAGACGCCGCTGCCTGACACGGTGATGATCGATGCCGATCGCCTGCAGCAGGTGGTCAATAACCTGATGACCAATGCGCTGAAATTTACCCGTCACGGCACCATCCGCCTCACCCTGGCGGCAGAGCAGCAGCTGGTGCTGACGGTCACTGACAGCGGCAGCGGTATTCCGCCTGAGGAGCAGCCGAAGTTGTTTGATCCCTGGTATCAGGCGCCGTCGGGCAAAACCGTGTCGGTACAGGGCAGCGGTCTGGGCCTGTTTATCTGCCGCGAGATGGTGCTGCGGATGGGGGGCGATATCCGGCTCACCTCGCAGCCCGGCCAGGGAACGCAGGTAACGGTGACCCTGCCTCTGCAGATCGCGGAGCCGGTCAGCAGCACCGATGAGTCTGGCCTGCCCGGCTTTCCCCATCTGCGGGTGGCGATTGTCGATGACCATCCCGCCAATCTGCTGGTGATGCAGCAGCAGCTGGCGCGCTTTGCCATTCAGGCCGACATCTTCGAAGAGGGACGTGCGCTGCTCAAGGCCGATGCGCAGCAGCCTTTTGACCTGCTGTTTATCGACCAGATGATGCCGCGTCCTGACGGCACGCTGCTGCTGCGACTGCTGCGACGCCGTGACCGGCAGCGGGGACGGCAGGCGATGCGGGTGCTCTGCTCCGCAGACGCCCAGCTGCTGTCACGACCGGCTGAGGCGCAGGAGCGGGTTCTGATTAAACCGGTGCAGCTGGCCGATCTCCGCGCACTGCTGGCGGAGTGGCAGCCCGACCCGCTGGCACCGCTGGATGAGAACCTGTGGCAGCTGGCACAGCAGAATGAAAAATTTCTCAGCCGGCTGAGTCAGACGCTGCACAGCACGGTGACCCAGGATCTGGCCGTGATGCGTGAGGCGCGCGCACGCGCGGACTGGAACCAGTTTGCCGACGCGGCACACCGGATGAAAGGCAGCTGGTTGCTGGTGGGGCTGGAGCAGGGTGCACAGCTGAGTCAGCAACTCGCAGAGCAGGCAAAACAGCATCAGGACACGTCTGAGACGTGGCAATTACTGATATTATTAGCAAACAGGTTACTGAAAAAACTGGAATCTTATGGCACATACCCACACTCATAGCGGGCAGGATAGTAATCGCACGCGTCTGGCGGCCGCCTTTGGCGTGACCGTCCTCTTCATGGTTGCCGAGGTGATTGGCGGCTGGCTTTCAGGTTCACTGGCGCTGCTGGCAGATGCCGGACATATGCTCACCGATGCCGCCGCCCTGCTGATGGCGCTGCTGGCGGTCCACTTCTCGCGCCGTAAACCCAATGCGCGTCATACCTTTGGCCTGCTGCGCCTGACCACCGTAGCGGCCTTTGTCAATGCCATCGCCCTGCTGGGTATTACCGCGCTTATCGTCTGGGAGGCAGTGCGTCGCTTCAGCGATCCGCAGCCGGTGACCGGCGGCCTGATGCTGGGCATCGCGATTGGCGGCCTGCTGGCCAACCTGCTCTCATTCTGGCTTCTGCACCACGGCAGCGAAGAGAAGAACCTCAACGTGCGGGCAGCGGCACTGCACGTCATGGGTGACCTGCTCGGTTCGGTGGGGGCGATTGTGGCAGCAGCAATCATTATGCTGACCGGCTGGACGCCAATCGATCCGATTCTGTCGCTGCTGGTGTCACTGCTGGTGCTGCGCAGTGCCTGGGCGCTGCTGCGTGAGAGCCTGCAGGAGTTACTTGAAGGGGCACCCCACTCCCTGGATGTGAACCGGCTGATGCGGGACCTCACCCTGAACATCGCTGAAGTGCGCAATGTTCACCATGTACATCTGTGGCAGGTGGGTGAAAAGCCGCTGCTGACGCTGCATGTGCAGGTGATCCCGCCCTATGACCACGATGCGCTGCTGCACCGCATTCATGACTATCTGCGTCAGCACTATCAGATTGACCATGCGACCGTGCAGATGGAGTATCAGCCCTGTGCCGGTGCTGAGTGTGAGCTGAGCTTCAGCGGCGCGGCTGAGGCCGGCCACGGTCACAGCCATTCCCATTCCCACGACCATACTCACGCCAGAGGCGACGAGCACGCTCACTAAACGACAGGGCGCGGTAACCCGGTTACCGCGCCCTGTGACCGCCCCTTACTGGCCTGTCTGCTGCGCCGACAGTGCCCGTGACCCCTGCTCCCGGGCACTGCGGATCCACATGCGCGAGCCATTGAGCGCAATCAGCGTCAGAATCACATACTCCAGCGACATCGCATAAACCCCCTGACGGGCAAAAATCATCACGCTGATGACGTTAATGATCACCCACAGCAGCCAGTTCTCAACATACTTGCGCGTCATCAGGATCATCGCCGCAATCGACAGCACCATCATGCAGGCGTCCCAGAACGGGAAGGCATCCGGCTGCAATGCCGGCATCGCCACTGACAGGCCAATCGCGTTCATCAGCGTCACCGCCGCGCGGGTCAGCATGGCAAACACCGGGTCAATGTAGAGCGTCATCAGCGCAATCGCGACGACGCAGCTCACCGCCCAGGCGATCGCTTTCGGCAGCGGCAGCCAGCGAATCTTCAGCGCCGCCTGATGATCGCTGGTCTGCCGGCTCCAGGCGTACCAGCCGTAAATATTGGCGGCAAAAAAGAAGAGCTGCAGTAACAGACTGGCGTAGAGCTGAATCTGAAAGAAGATCACCGCAAACAGCGTGACGTTAATCAGGCCAAAGGGGTAGTTGATGATTTTTTCCAGGCTGGCAAACCAGATACAGAGTAAGCCCGCCAGGGTGCCGATAGCCTCAATCCATGAGAGATCGTAGCCGCCTGCACCCAGAGGAATGTGAACCAGAATATTATGCGTGCTGAAAAAGTCCATGCAGAGCACCTGTCAGGAAAACGGCTAGGCGTTTCCCTTCACGTTGAGTTTAAGTTCCGCTGCAAAGGATAGCATGCGATTCAGGGGCAGTAACGCCGCCTCTCGCAGCGTCTCGTCCACCTGAATCTCATGTTCCGCGCCGCCCGTCTCCAGCGCGTCTGCGATAGCTTTGAGACCGTTCATCGCCATCCACGGACAGTGCGCGCAGCTGCGGCAGGTTGCGCCCTCCCCGGCTGTCGGCGCTTCCAGCAGCTCTTTATCCGGCACCGCCTGCTGCATTTTGTAGAAGATGCCGCGATCGGTCGCCACAATCATCTGCGGATGCGGCAGGGATTTGGCGGCCTGAATCAGCTGGCTGGTCGAACCCACCGCGTCGGCCAGATCCACAATCGCCTGCGGCGACTCGGGATGAACCAGCACCGCCGCGTCGGGATAGAGCGCTTTCATGCGCTGCAGCGCCTGAGTCTTGAACTCATCATGGACAATGCAGGCACCCTGCCAGCACAGCACATCGGCGCCCGATTTCTGGGTGACGTAGCGACCGAGGTGGCGATCCGGTGCCCAGATAATTTTCTCGCCCAGGCTGTCGAGGTGCTCAATCAGCTCAACCGCAATGCTGGAGGTGACAACCCAGTCAGCGCGCGCTTTTACCGCCGCCGAGGTGTTGGCGTAGACCACCACGGTGCGATCGGGATGGGCGTCGCAGAAGGCGTTGAACTCTTCAATCGGACAGCCCAGATCCAGCGAGCACTCCGCCTGCAGTGTCGGCATCAGGACGGTTTTCTCAGGGCTGAGGATTTTGGCGGTCTCCCCCATAAAGCGCACACCCGCCACCAGCAGCGTGGTCGCCGGATGGTTGCTGCCGAAACGGGCCATCTCCAGCGAGTCGGAGATACAGCCGCCGGTCTCTTCGGCCAGCGCCTGAATTTCCGGGTCGGTGTAGTAGTGCGCGACCATCACGGCATTTCGCGCCTTCAGCAGGGTTTTGATTTTCTCACGATAAAACGCCTTCTCGTCGTCACTCAGGCGGGCGGGCTTGGGGGGAAAGGGGTAAACGGTGCTTTCAGGATCGAACATCACACTCATGACACAGCTCTCGTTTTATCTAATTAACGAAAATCGCCAGAAGAGGCGAAATATGGCGTTGAATCCGCCGTCGTGTTTTATATGCTAAACACGATAGCGGAAAAGCCCGACTGTGTCGTGTGATTTTTTAATCGGCCTGCATGACCGCACCGCCAGCCCGACCCTGTGCGCCTTGTTCGCCCGGCTGCGGCAGGGGTTGTGATGTTTCCAGCGCCAGCAGAAACGCTTTAACCGTCAGCCCGCCGGCAAACCCGGTCAGCTTGCCGTTGGCCCCTATCACCCGGTGACACGGCGCGACAATCGAAAGCGGATTACGACCGTTGGCCGCGCCGACCGCACGCACCGCCAGCGGGTGCCCGATCTCGCGGGCAATCTGGCTGTAGCTGCGCGTTTCACCAAACGGGATCGCCACCAGTGCCTGCCAGACTTTTTTCTGAAAGTCAGTGCCGGCAAAATCGAGCGGCAGTTCAAAGCCGCGTCGCGCACCGGCAAAGTACTCGCCGAGCTGACGTGCCGTTTCGACCAGAATGGGATGGTCGTCATCACGCGTCTGCGGTAAAAAACGGGTGCGATGAGGATCGTCGTTCTCCCACAAAATACCCGCCAGGCCGCGCTCGCTGGCCACCAGTTTCAGTTCGCCCACCGGGGTAACAGTCAATTTGAAGTAATACATGGTGATTCTCCCGTCACGGTTTCGACACGCATTATCGCACTTTTCCTCAGCCTGACTGGCTGTTTTCGGTCATGGCGATAAACTGATGTGTTGTCCGAAAACAGCCAGTCTGCCGGGAATCACCGGTGTAGGCTCCGCATATTTACCGGAGAAATACCATGCTTAATCCCGACATTGCCTATCAGGCGCTGACCTCCCGTGATACCCGTTTTGACGGCGTATTTTTTGTTGGGGTGACCTCAACCGGTATCTATTGTCGTCCGATCTGCCCGGTCAAAGCGCCGATGCAGAAGAACTGCCTCTTTTTCAGCAGCGCCGAAGCCGCCGAAAAAGCGCGCTTTCGTCCCTGCCTGCGCTGCCGGCCTGAACTGGCGCCGGGCAATGCGCCGGTGGATCAGCCGCACCGCGTGGCGGAACGGCTGATTCAGCGCATCGAAGAGGGAATGCTGGAGGAGCGCGAAGGGCTGGAGGCGATAGCCACTGAGTTCGGTTTAAGCCTGCGTCAGCTGCGGCGTATCGTGCAGCAGGAGCTGGGGGTCTCACCGCTTGAGCTGAGGCAGACGCGACGGATGCTGCTGGCAAAGCAGCTGCTGACGGAGACGCAACTGCCGATTACGGAGATCGCCTACGCCAGCGGTTTTGGCAGCCTGCGCCGCTTTAATGATGTGTTTCAGGCGCGCTATCGCATGACGCCAGGCGCCCTGCGCCGGAACGAGGCGGGTGACGGGCGCACGCAGCCCGGTGACCGCGTGACGCTGCGGCTCGCCTATCGCCCGCCCTACGACTGGGCAGCCATGCTCTTGTTTTTACAGACTCACCTGATGAAAGAGGTCGAAGCGGTGGAGGATGGCACCTGGCGACGCACGGTGGCGATGGGCCGCTATCGGGGCTGGGTCAGTGTCGCGCATCTGCCGCAGAAGAATGCGCTGCAGGTGACGCTCTCCACCTCGCTGACGCCGGTTCTGCCTCTGCTGCTGCGCCGCCTGCGTGACCTGTTCGATCTTGATGCTCAGCCGCAGCGAATCGCCGCCTGTCTGTCACAGGATCCGCTGCTGGCGCCCAGCCTGATCGCCCACCCGGGCCTGCGTGTTCCGGGTGCCTTTGACGCCTTCGAGCTGGGCGTGCGCGCGATCATCGGTCAGCAGGTGACGGTCAAAGCCGCCACCACCGTCAGCAGCCGCTTTGCCGCCGCCTTTGGCGAGCCCTGTGAAACGCCGTTTGCCGACCTGACCCGCTACGCTGCGCCGCCGGCACGTATCGCTGGCCTGACGGTCGACGAGGTTGCGCCGATGGGTATTGTCAGCGCCGCGCGCTCACGCGCCATCATCGCTTTCGCTGAAGCCTGCGCCAGCGGGGATCTGCGCCTCAGTGCCGCTCAGCCGCCTGACGAGGTGATCAAAAAGCTGATCAGCCTGCCTGGCATCGGTCCCTGGACCGCCCACTACATCGCGATGCGTGCCCTGCGCTGGCCGGATGCCTTTCCCAAAGAAGATATAGCCATCCGGAATAACCTGGGCGGCATGTCATCCAGGGAAGCAGAGGCACGCTCGCAATCCTGGCGTCCCTGGCGCAGCTATGCGGTGATGCATATCTGGGAGAGCCTGGCAGTGGCGAAAGCGAAGAAAAAGGCGTAACGGTGGATACAGGCCTGCTCTCCTCATCATGCAGAAGCAGCCCGCGCCAGTAGCGCGGTCAGAGAAGGAAAGCGTCCCGCGCCGTAAAGTCCATGCCCTGGAAACGAAAAAAGCGCCCTGAGGGCGCTTCTTTCTTAATTGGTGGGTCGTGCAGGATTCGAACCTGCGACCAATTGATTAAAAGTCAACTGCTCTACCAACTGAGCTAACGACCCGCTGGGGGCTTACAACCGTTCAGCACGCCAGGCGGCTGAAGTAAGATGGTGGGTCGTGCAGGATTCGAACCTGCGACCAATTGATTAAAAGTCAACTGCTCTACCAACTGAGCTAACGACCCATCTTAGGTTGTGAAGCAATCCTGAACTCTTCTTCGCGCGTCGCACTGATGCGCGACTGAGAGAAGATGGTGGGTCGTGCAGGATTCGAACCTGCGACCAATTGATTAAAAGTCAACTGCTCTACCAACTGAGCTAACGACCCATCTTCAGGCTTGCCAGACACTTTGCATTGTGTCCCGGCAACGGCGGCATATATTACTGATTTAGCGGGGTAGCGCAACTCTTATTTCTGCTAAATGCTTCAGTTGCTTACCTTTCATACGGCAAGACCAGAAATCACACGATATCTGGCCTGAACCGTACCGATTACAGACCTGACAGACGTTTTTGCGCCTGTTTTGCAGATTCGCTATCTGGATAAAGTTTGATCACCTGCTGGAAGACCGCTTTGGCTTTCGCCGTGTCTTTCTTCTCCTGCATGATCACACCCACCTTCAGCAACGCCTCTGCGGCTTTCGGCGACTTCGGATAGTTTTTCACCACCGTGGCGTAATAATAAGCCGCGTCGTCCTTTTTGCCTTTGTTGTAGTTCAGCTGCCCCAGCCAGTAATTGGCGTTGGGCTGATAGGTCGAATCGGGGTAACGCTTTACCCACGCCTGAAGCGCACTGATCGCCTGATCATACTGTTTCTTTTCCAGAATCAGCGCCACAGCCGCATTGTAATCGCTGTTGGCGTCACCGGTCTGCGCAGGTGCGCTCTCCGTTGATGCCGCTGCGCCTGTGCTGGCTGCTGCACCGGTATCGGCTGCGGCATCGCCGCCCGCCGCCTGCTGGCCGCCGCTGCTGCTGGCGCTGCTCAGGCTGTCGATCTGCTGGTAGAGCTGCTTCTGGCGCTCAACCACCTGATTCAACTGATACGTATTTTGCTGGATTTGCCCACGCAGCGCGTCGATATCACGCTGATTGTCGCTCATCTGCTGCTGCAATTGCTGCATCAGCTGCGCCTGGGCATTAGAGATTCGTTCGAGAGTGGTGACACGGTCTTCGACCGAGCCGGAGCCAACGCTACTGATTGACGCTTGGGCATTAGCGGCCCAGGGGGCCGCTACGCCAATCAGTAACGACAGACTCAACAGATGACGTCTGAAGTTACTAACCATGTGATTCTCTTAGTAGACCAGTACGGCACGACGGTTTTTAGCATACGCTGCTTCGTCATGACCCAGAACGGCTGGCTTCTCTTTACCGTAAGAAACGATAGACATCTGATCAGCTGACACGCCTTTGCCCTGCAGGTACATTTTAACTGCGTTAGCACGACGTTCGCCCAGGGCGATGTTGTATTCCGGCGTACCGCGCTCATCCGCGTGACCTTCGATGGTCACTTTGTAGGATGGGTTGCTGCGCAGGAAGGAAGCGTGCTGATCCAGCATCTGTGCGTAATCAGACTGAACGTCATACTTGTCCAGACCGAAGTACACGATGTTGTTCTGCTGCAGCTGCTGCATCTGCAGACGCGCCTGCTCGTCAGAAGACATGTTGCCGCCGTTGCCGTTCATGCCAGAGTTTGCACCGTAAGCGCCATCAGCGCCCATGCCAGTCTGGTCATTGTTGTTGTTTTTGTGTGAGCTACAAGCCGCTACTGCCAGAACCGGCAGAGCCAGCATCAAACCCTTCAGCATTTTGTTCAGTTGCATTTCAAAAATCCCATTATTGTTTATTGTTTGCGATGTCTGATCGATCAGACATTACAGATACGGCGACCAGGCAGGAAATTTGACCTGTCCATCGGTTGCCGGAAGACGCGCTTTGAAACGGCCGTCGGTTGAAACCAACTGCAGCACGGAACCCATCCCCTGAGTAGAGCTATAGATTACCATTGTGCCGTTTGGTGCCAGGCTCGGCGTTTCATCCAGGAACGTGTCCGTTAACGTTTGAACGGCTCCCGTTTCCAGATCCTGTTTGGCGACGTGCTGTGATCCACCGCTGGTGCTGATCATCACCATGGATTTGCCATCGGTTGCGACATCCGCATCCTGGTTCTGACCGCCTTCCCAGGTAATACGTTGTGGCGCGCCGCCATTAATGCCTACTTTATAAATCTGAGGTGCACCCGCCTGATCCGAGGTATAAGCCAGCGTCTGGCTGTCCGGGAACCAGGTTGGTTCTGTACTGTTATAACGGCCATCGGTGACCTGACGCGTCTGACCTGAAGCCAGATCCATCACATAGAGGTTCAGGCTGCCGGTTTTAGAGAGCGCGAAAGCCAGCTTAGAGCCATCCGGTGAGAACGCCGGGGCACCGTTGTGGCGCGGGTACGAGGCGACCTGACGGATAGCCCCGTTCGACAGCGTCTGAACCACCAGTGCAGACTTGCCGCTTTCAAAGGTCACGTAAGCCACTTTGCTGCCATCCGGAGACCAGGCTGGCGACATCAGAGGCTGTGGTGAACGATGAACCACAAACTGGTTGTAACCATCGTAATCCGCTACGCGCAGCTCATACGGGAACTGGCCGCCGTTGGTCTGCACGACATAGGCGATACGGGTACGGAAAGCGCCCTTGATGCCGGTCAGCTTCTCGAAGGTTTCATCACTGGCGGTGTGACCGGCATAACGCAGCCACTGTTTGGTGACTTTATAGGTGTTCTGCGCCAGCACGGTTCCCGGTGCACCACCGGTATCGACCAGCTGGTAAGAAACCTGATAGCTGCCATCCGGGTTAGCGGCGACCTGACCGACCACAACCGCGTCGATGCCCAGGGCGCTCCAGGCAGCAGGCTGAACTTCCTGTGCGCTGCCAGGCTGCTGAGGCAGACGTGAGCGATCCAGCGGATTAAATTTGCCGCTGTTGCGCAGGTCAGCGGCCACGATGCCGCCGATATCTTCCGGCGCGGCACCTGCACCCGTCCATTTAAATGGCACAACGCCAATCGGGCGTGCGGTGTTGACGCCCTGGGTAATCTCAATTCGAACTTCTGCATGCAGCATGGCTGCCCACAGCAGGATAAAAAAGCCTAACGTAACGCGAAGAGCTTGCTTCATTTTATCTCCCTTATCTGAACCTCAGTCCACGATAATTGGCACTGTTCCTGGAAACCACGAGTAGAACTTAAGTACGGCAAGCTAAACATAGATCAACTTGCCGCCCGTTACTGCATTATTGCGGTTTAAAACGCATAGGGGCGTTCTTAAACACTTCGTAGACCGCCTGGGAAGGCGGCTTCGGAATACGTGCCTGTCGGGCGGCGGTAATCGCGGCCTGACAGAGCGCGGGGTCCCCACCTTCTGACTTAACATCAATCAACAGGCCATCCGGCGCAAGTTTAATCCGCAAATCACAGGTTTTTCCGCGATACAGATCGGCATCATAGAAGCGGCTTTGAATCGCACTGACCACCTGCCCCATGTAGGAGTTGATTTCCGCGCCTGACGCACCCGCTTTCTTCTGGTTTCCCTGCCCTGCTGCGCCGCCGCCAGCGGCCCCGCTTTTCGGTGCATTTTTACCGGAAGCCAGTCCACCCAGCAGATCGTCGACATCGCTGTCGTTGGCCGCATCGGCGGCGGCTTTCGCTTTCGCGTCGGCATCGGCTTTCGCTTTGGCAGCCGCGTCCGCTTTGGCTTTCGCTGCCGCATCGGCTTTCGCTTTGGCCGCGGCTTCCGCTTTCTCTTTCGCCGCTTCTTTAGCCGCCTCTTTCGCGGCTTCCGCTTTGGCTTTTGCGGCTTCCGCCGCTTTCTCTTTCGCTGCCTCTGCGGCTTTTTCTTTGGCTTCTGCGGCTTTCTCTTTCGCCTCTTCAGCCGCTTTCGCTTTGGCCTCGGCGGCCGCTTTCACTTTAGCTTCCGCTGCCGCTTTGGCCTCCGCGTCAGACTTTGCCTTCGCTTCGGCGACGGCTTTCTCTTTTGCAGCAGCAGCAGCAGCGGCTTTCGCCTGCTGATCAGCCTGCTTCTTTGCTTCGGCAGCAGCCTGTTTCGCCTGCTCAGCCGCGGCTTTCGCCTGGGCATCCGCCTGCGCTTTAGCTTCAGCCTTCGCTTTTGCGGCTGCCGCTTCAGCGGTTTTCTGCTGCTCAGCCGCCTGTTTAGCGGCCTGTTCGGCCGCTTTCTGCTGCTCAGCCTGCTGTTTAGCCTCTTCTTTTGCCGCTTCCTGCGCAGCTAAGCGCTCTTTTTCCAGCGCTTTCAGACGCTGCTGTTCGGCGGCCTGCTTCTCCTGCAGCTCTTCAGCCTGCTGCTGCGCCTGCTTTTTACGCTGCTGCTCAGCACGCTGGCTGTCGCTCTGCTGGTTCTGCTGACGGTTATACTGGCTGACGACGGCGCCGGGATCGACCATCACCGCATCGATATCACTGCCGCCGCCACCCGCACTGCTGGGGTCAACATGCTCATTAAACGAGCTCCATACCAGCAGCGCGATCAGCACGATATGCAGAATCACCGAAATGATTATCGCGCGCTTTAACTTCTCGTTTTGCTCGGTTGCCTTCGACACACTCGGTTCCCAAAAAACGGTTCGATTTTAAATCGGCTGCGTCATCAAACCGACAGATTTAACACCCGCCTGGTGCAGCAGGTTGAGCGCTTTAATAATTTCATCGTAAGGCACCTCTTTCGCGCCCCCGATCAAAAAGACCGTCTTAGGATTCGCTTCCAGTCGACGCTGCGCTTCGCTGATTACCTGCTCGGGCGGAAGCTGATCCATGCGATCGTGATCCACCACCAGGCTGTACTGACCCACGCCCGCCACCTCAACAATCACCGGCGGATTGTCGTCGCTGGAAACGGTTTTAGAGTCGGTCGCATCCGGCAGATCCACTTCCACGCTCTGGGTAATAATGGGTGCGGTTGCCATGAAGATCAGCAACAGCACCAGCAGGACGTCCAGCAGCGGAACGATGTTGATTTCCGACTTCAGGTCGCGGTGTTTGCGACCACGTACTCTGGCCATCATTAACCTCTGTTTACTTAGCGTTATCGCTGGAGAAAGCCTGGCGATGCAGGATGGCCGTGAACTCTTCCATAAAGTTGTCGTAGCCCTGCTCCAGTTTGTTGACGCGCTGGTTCAGGCGGTTGTACGCCATCACCGCCGGAATCGCGGCAAACAGACCGATCGCGGTCGCAATCAGTGCTTCAGCAATACCTGGCGCCACCATCTGCAGCGTCGCCTGCTTCACCGCGCCCAGCGCGATAAAGGCGTGCATGATCCCCCAGACGGTGCCGAACAGCCCGATGTAGGGGCTGATGGAACCGACGGTGCCGAGGAAAGGAATGTGGTTTTCCAGCGTTTCCAGCTCGCGGTTCAGCGAGATGCGCATCGCACGGCTGGCGCCATCGATGACCGCTTCCGGCGCATGATTATTGGCGCGATGCAGACGGGCAAACTCTTTAAAGCCGGCGTAGAAAATCTGCTCAGAACCGGCCAGTTCGTCCCGACGCTCCTGACTCTCCTGATAGAGACGCGAAAGTTCGATACCCGACCAGAACTTGTCTTCAAACGCCTCCGCTTCTCTTCCGGCCGCATTCAGAATACGTGTGCGCTGAATAATGATGGCCCAGGAGGCAATAGAAAAGCCGATCAAAATCAACATGATAAGTTTGACCAGAAGGCTCGCCTTCAGGAACAAATCAAGAATGTTCATGTCAGTCACTGCTTGAACTCCGCGACAATAGACTTGGGAAGCGCAATCGGCTTCATCAGATGTGGGTTAATGCAGGCAATCAGGACTTCTGCCTCATTGAGCACTTTGCCTTCAGTATTCACGATACGCTGCGTGAACGTCATCGTGGCCCGTGTCATTGATGTCACTTCACTCTGGATCTCCAGAAGGTCATCAAGACGCGCCGCCGACAGGTAGTCCACTGTCATACGCCGTACCACAAAAGCGACCTGCTGCTCTAACAGCGTCTGCTGATTGAAATGGTGCTGTCGCAACATCTCGGTACGTGCTCGTTCATAAAAAGCGATATAGCTGGCGTGATAAACCACACCACCGGCATCAGTGTCTTCGTAGTAGACCCGAACCGGCCAGCGAAACAGCGTTGTACTCACTCTACATCCCGGCCTCGTTTTAAACGATGCTACTATACGCAAGAGAATTGGGGTTGGGAATGGGTCGCCAGAGCCAGGCGAAAATAATTATCGCTCCGTAACAAACGGAACGATTTCAGGGAGATTTATTGACCATACGCTGACAAATATTCACTGACAGCGCCGGTAAGGCGGGGGCTAAACGTAAAAACGGTAAAGGGCAATCATTAACACCAGTATGGCGGGTAACGGCGTAAACAGCGCCTGCCATCGGGTTTTTCGTGGCCGGAAACCCACGCCGTGGATCACCCCGCAGCAGACCGACCAGATCAGCACCAGCGCCTGCAGCGCAGGTAATTCCCCTGCCTGATTAGCAAAGCGTGCAGGATCCCACATCACCCCGCCCGCCGTCAGCAGTGCCAGCAGCAGAGAGAGGGCCCGTAACGGGCCCTTATCCATCAGATCATACAGCATCCGAATCAGCGTTCGCATCAGTGAGACTCATCCTGCGCTTCAATGTGCTCAATCGCCAGCGCGGTGATGATACCAAAGGCACAGGCCAGCAGAGTGCCGAGAATCCAGGCAAAATACCACATGCGACATCTCCTTAATCAGTAGAGTGAGTGACTGTTGCTTTCAATATGCTCTTTGGTGATACGACCAAACATCTTCCAGTAGCACCAGGTGGTGTAGGCGAGAATGATCGGCACAAAGATAACGGCGGCAATGGTCATGGTTTGCAACGTCAGCAGGCTGGACGTGGCGTCCCACATCGTCAGGCTGGTGCCCGGCACGGTGCTGGACGGCATGATGAACGGGAACATCGCAATACCCGCCGTCATGATGACGCAGGCCAGCGTCAGCGAGGAGAACAGGAACGCCCAGGCCCCCTTCTCCACCCGTGAGCAGAAGATGGTCAGCAGCGGCAGAAGCACACCCAGCAGCGGGAACAGCCACAGCACAGGATGCTGCTGGAAATTCACCATCCAGGCTCCCGCTTCGCGCACCACGGTTTTACCCAGCGGGTTGGAGGCAGCAAAGTGATCCAGAGGGCTGGTCACCACATAGCCATCAATACCAAATTTCACCCAGACACCTGCCAGGATGAAGCAGACCATCATCACCAGCGCGGCAAGCTGTGCGGCGGTGCGTGAACGCAGATGCAGTTCACCGGTGGTGCGCATCTGCAGATAGGTCGCACCCTGCGCCAGAATCATCGCCACACTGACCACACCCGCCAGCAGACCAAATGGATTCAGCAGCTGGAAGAAGTTACCGGTGTAGAACAGACGCAGATACTCGTCAGCATGGAACGGCACGCCCTGTAACAGGTTGCCAAACGCCACGCCAATCACCAGCGGCGGGACAAAACTGCCAATGAAAATGCCCCAGTCCCAGGCACCGCGCCAGCGGTTGTCTTCAATCTTTGAGCGGTAGTCGAAACCGACCGGACGGAAGAAGAGCGACGCAAGCACGAGGATCATCGCCACATAGAAGCCCGAAAAGGCGGCTGCGTAGACCATCGGCCAGGCGGCAAACAGCGCCCCGCCGGCGGTGATCAGCCAGACCTGGTTGCCGTCCCAGTGCGGGGCGATGGTGTTAATCATGATGCGGCGTTCGGTATCGGAGCGTCCCAGAATGCGTGTCAGCATACCGACGCCCATATCGAAACCATCGGCGACGGCAAAGCCGATCAGCAGCACGCCAATCAACAGCCACCAGACAAAGCGCAGAACTTCGTAATCAAACATGGTCGCTCTCCTTATCCCTGTACCGGCTGAGGGGTTGCCGTGATCTGCTCGTGGTGATAACGCCCGGTTTTCAGACTGCTCGGCCCGAGGCGGGCGAATTTGAACATCAGGTACATTTCAGCCACCAGGAACAGGGTATAGAGGCCACAGATCAGAATCATTGAGAACAGCAGATCGCCTGTGGTCAGGGAGGAGTTAGCCACCGCCGTCGGCAGAATTTCACCGATGGCCCAGGGCTGACGGCCATACTCCGCGACAAACCAGCCTGATTCCACCGCAATCCACGGCAGCGGAATCCCCAGCAGTGCCGCTTTCAGCAACCCGCGGTTCTTACCGATGCGATTGCGTATCACGCTCCAGAAGGAAAGCGTGATGATGGCCAGCAGCAGCACGCCGCAGAGCACCATGATGCGAAACGCGAAGTAAAGTGGTGCCACACGCGGGATAGAATCCTGCGTCGCCTGCCTGATCTGCGCGTCCGTCGCATCCGCCACGTTGTCGGTATAGCGTTTCAGCAGCAGACCGTAGCCGAGATCCTGTTTGTGACTGTTAAAGGCGTCACGTACTGCCGGATCCTGGCTGCCGCTGCGCAGCTCATTCAGCAGGGTGTAGGCCTTCATGCCGTTGCGGATGCGCACCTCATGCTGTGCCATCAGATCTTTCAGGCCGGTGACGGGCGTATCGGTGGATCGGGTGGCGATCAGGCCCAGCAGCCAGGGGATCTGAATCGCATAGCGGTTCTCCTGAGTCGCCTGATCCGGCAGACCAAACAGCGTAAATGAAGCCGGTGCCGGCTGGGTCTCCCACTCGGCTTCAATCGCGGCGAGTTTGGTTTTCTGCACGTCACCCATTTCATAGCCGGACTCATCGCCCAGCAGGATCACTGACAGCACCGCCGCCATACCAAAGCTGGCGGCAATGGCGAACGAGCGTTTTGCAAAGGCGAGATCACGCCCTTTCAGCATGTACCACGCGCTGATGCCGAGAATAAACATCGCACCGGTGGTATAACCCGCCGCCACGGTGTGCACGAATTTGACCTGCGCGACCGGATTCAGCACCAGCTGCGAGAAGCTGACCATCTCCATACGCATGGTTTCGAAGTTGAATTCAGAGGCGATCGGGTTCTGCATCCAGCCGTTGGCGACCAGAATCCAGAGCGCCGACATGTTCGATCCCAGCGCCACCAGCCAGGTGACCGCCATGTGCTGCACTTTACCCAGCCGATCCCAGCCAAAGAAGAACAGGCCGACAAAGGTCGATTCCAGGAAGAACGCCATCAGACCTTCAATGGCGAGCGGCGCACCGAAGATATCGCCGACGTAGTGAGAGTAATAGGACCAGTTAGTGCCGAACTGAAATTCCATCGTCAGTCCGGTGGCCACACCCAGCGCAAAGTTAATACCAAATAACTTGCCCCAGAACTTCGTCATATCTTTATAAATCTGTTTGCCGCTCAGCACATAGACCGTTTCCATAATCGCCAGCAGAAACGCCATACCCAGCGTTAAAGGGACGAACAGAAAATGGTACATCGCCGTTAAGGCAAACTGTAATCGCGACAGCTCGACGATATCTAACATAAGGACTCCTTGCTCCTCGCTTTCTCTCGATTACGCGCGCGAATCGCGAACGTAATCGGGGTCAGGAACGACTGTTTATTGATTCCAGTTTTTTTATTACCCGCAGACCCGGCCTGTAAGCTGCCGGGACAGGTCAGTCACGCATGCAGCAGCTCTGAATTGTCAATCCGCGCTTTCATTAACGCGTGCTTTAACAGGAGAAAAGCGGGTGTCATCCCGGGTTGAGCAGACGTTTGAAAATGTGTGTAAAAGGCTGGATTGATGCAGCGCAATTTACGCCCTTAGCGTTGCGCTTTGCCAGAGAAATAGTTGGATATAAATCGCGATTAATTGATCTGGAATAACGCAATAAGTTTCCAGATATGGTCAGGTAGGATTCTTGTTAATAAGATGTCATTACTTAAATCAGGAGTGAGAAAATAGATCACGTTTGCCATTATTTATTAACCTGGCAGGCGCCCGGATGCCATTATCATGCAGCCTCTTTCCCTTTCCGCTGACGGCCCTCTCCCCCGGGTTAATCGCAAAAAAAAAGCCACCCGAAGGTGGCTGAGTCTCAGATGACGCTGGCTTATTTAGCCGGTAATACTGCTTTCACGGCGTCACCGATGTCCGCCAGACTGCGAACGGTCTTCACGCCTGCCGCTTCCAGCGCCGCAAACTTCTCATCAGCGGTGCCTTTACCACCGGCAATGATGGCGCCCGCATGGCCCATGCGTTTGCCTTTAGGCGCCGTCACACCCGCGATGTAACCCACGACAGGCTTGGTCACGTGCTCTTTGATGAAGGCTGCCGCTTCTTCTTCTGCGCTGCCGCCGATCTCGCCGATCATCACGATCGCTTCCGTCTGCGGGTCATCCTGGAACAGTTTCAGGATGTCGATGAAGTTAGATCCCGGGATCGGGTCGCCGCCGATACCCACACAGGTCGACTGGCCGTAACCGATATCGGTGGTCTGCTTAACCGCTTCATAGGTCAGCGTACCGGAACGTGAGACGATACCCACGCGGCCCGGCTGGTGAATGTGGCCCGGCATGATGCCGATTTTGCATTCGCCTGGGGTGATGACACCCGGGCAGTTTGGACCGATCATCCGCACGCCCGCTTCATCCAGCTTCACCTTCACGGTCAGCATATCCAGCGTCGGGATACCTTCGGTGATGGTGATGATCAGTTTGATGCCCGCTTCAATCGCTTCAAGGATGCCATCTTTGCAGAACGGTGCCGGAACGTAGATCACGGTTGCCGTTGCGCCGGTCGCTTCTACCGCTTCACGCACGGTATTGAACACCGGCAGGCCGAGGTGAGTCGTGCCGCCTTTGCCTGGCGTGACGCCGCCAACCAGTTGGGTACCGTAGGCCAGCGCCTGTTCAGAATGGAAAGTCCCCTGGCCACCGGTGAAACCCTGGCAAATGACTTTGGTGTTTTTGTCGATCAGAATGGACATTATTTACCCTCCGCGGCAGCAACAACACGCTGTGCGGCGTCTGTCAGGCTGGTTGCTGCAATGATGTTCAGACCGCTGTCCGCCAGTTTCTGGGCGCCCAGCTCGGCGTTGTTACCTTCTAGACGTACCACCACTGGCACGTTCACACCCACTTCAGCGACTGCGCCGATGATGCCGTCGGCAATCAGGTCACAGCGTACGATACCGCCGAAGATGTTAACGAAGACGGCTTTCACCGCATCGTCAGAGAGGATGATTTTGAAGGCTTCGGTTACGCGCTCTTTGGTTGCGCCGCCGCCGACATCAAGGAAGTTTGCTGGCTGGCCGCCGTGGTGCTTAACGATGTCCATGGTGCCCATCGCCAGACCTGCGCCGTTAACCATACAGCCGATGTTGCCTTCCAGCGCAACATAGTTCAGTTCCCACTGTGTCGCGTGCGCTTCACGGGGATCTTCCTGGCTTGGATCGCGCATTTCGCGCAGCTCTGGCTGGCGGAACAGGGCATTGCCATCGGCACCCAGTTTGCCATCCAGGCAGATCAGGTCGCCCTGCTTGGTGATCACCAGCGGGTTGATCTCAACCATCGCCAGATCGCGCTCCAGGAACAGTGTCGCCAGACCCATAAAGATCTTGGTGAACTGGCCGACCAGCTTACCGGTCAGGCCGAGTTTGAATGCCAGCTCGCGGCCCTGGTATGGCTGCGGACCGGTCAGCGGATCCAGCGCCATTTTGTGGATCAGATGCGGAGTCTCTTCCGCTACTTTTTCGATTTCCACGCCGCCTTCGGTTGAGGCCATGAAAATCACACGACGGGTAGCACGATCCACCACCGCGCCCAGGTAGAGTTCCTGGTCGATGTCGGTCGCGGCTTCAACCAGAATCTGGTTAACCGGCTGGCCGTTCGCATCTGTCTGATAGGTCACCAGGCGTTTGCCCAGCCAGTTTTCAGCAAAAGCACGGATATCTTCTTTGCTGTTAACCACTTTCACACCGCCCGCTTTACCGCGGCCACCGGCATGAACCTGACATTTAACTACCCACGGGCCTGCGCCAATTTTAGAGGCTGCTTCTTCCGCTTCACGTGGTGTAGTACAGGCGTAACCCGTTGGTGCCGGCATGCCATACCGTGCAAACAGCTGTTTCGCCTGGTATTCGTGTAAGTTCATGATGTTCTATCCATTCAGGTCTGAAAAGAGTAATGAGGTTGGGCGCACGCGAAGGTGCGCCCGGTGAAAATCAGACATCCAGCAGCAGACGTGCTGGATCTTCCAGCATCTCTTTCACTGCAACCAGATAACCCACAGATTCACGGCCATCGATCAGGCGGTGGTCGTAGGAGAGCGCCAGATACATCATTGGCAGCACCACAACCTGACCATTGACCGCCATCGGGCGATCTTTGATAGCGTGCATGCCCAGAATGGCGCTCTGCGGTGGGTTGATGATCGGTGTAGACATGAGTGAACCAAAGACGCCGCCGTTGGTGATGGTAAAGTTACCGCCGGTCAGATCCTCAACCGTCAGCTTACCGTCACGGCCTTTCACGGCCAGCTCTTTAATTTTCTTCTCGATGTCCGCCATGCTCAGCGCATCGACGTCACGCAGCACTGGCGTCACCAGACCGCGCGGCGTGGAGACCGCAATGCTGACGTCGAAGTAGTTGTGGTAAACCACATCTTCGCCATCGATAGAGGCGTTCACTTCCGGATAGCGTTTCAGCGCTTCAACGACCGCTTTCAGGTAGAAGGACATGAAGCCCAGACGCACACCGTGACGCTTCTCAAAAGCCTCACCATACTGCTTGCGCAGATCCATGATGGGCTTCATGTTGATTTCGTTGAAGGTGGTCAGCATCGCGGTGCTGTTTTTCGCTTCCAGCAGACGCTCAGCAACACGCTTACGCAGACGGGTCATCGGCACGCGTTTTTCGCTGCGATTTGCGATCGGCTGCGGCGCGGCAGCGGCTTCAGCGGCCGGTGCGGCAGCTTTGGTATCCTGCGGCTTGCTGGCAAGATGTTTTTCAACATCTTCACGGGTCAGACGTCCGCCCACACCGCTGCCTTTGATCTGCGAGGCATCCAGGTTGTGCTCAGCAATCAGACGGCGGATAGCCGGGCTGAGCGCATCGTTGCTCTCTTCTTCCAGCGACGCGGTCTGACGCTGAGCCGGAGTCGACTCTTTGCTTTCAGACTTCGCGCTGGTCTCTTTACCGGCGCTGTTGCCCTCTTTCAGGCGGCCCAGGATCTGGCGTGAAGTGACGGTGGCGCCCTCTTCTTCCAGCACGGCTTCCAGGATACCGTCAGCCGCCGCAGGCACTTCCAGCACCACTTTGTCGGTTTCGATTTCAACCAGCACTTCATCGCGAGTGACGGCATCGCCTGGTTTTTTGTGCCAGGTTGCCACTGAGGCATCGGCAACCGATTCAGGCAGGTCGGGAACGAGAATATCTACGCTACTCATTATCTTTCCTTTTAATTAATTAACGTTCAGCGCGTCATTAACCAGGTCTTGCTGCTGTTGTTGGTGTACGGACATGTAACCCACGGCCGGTGAGGCGGATGCCGGGCGGCCTGCATAACGTAAGGTCGCGCCAAACGGCACAACTTCACGGAAGTGATGCTGGCTGCAATACCAGGCGCCCTGATTCAGCGGCTCTTCCTGACACCAGACAAAATCCTGCACGTGAGAATACGCTTTTAATGCTTCCTGTACCGCCTGATGCGGGAAAGGATAGAGCTGCTCGATGCGCACGATGGCCACATCGGTCTGCTCGTTTTTACGACGCTGCTCCAGCAGGTCGTAATAGACTTTACCGGAACAGAGCACGACGCGTTTCACGCCCTGCGGATCGAGATCGTCAATTTCACCGATCGCCGGCTGGAAACTGCCGTTTGCCAGTTCATCCAGCGTTGAGATCGCCAGCGGATGACGCAGCAGTGATTTCGGTGACATCACAATCAGCGGACGACGCATACCGCGTAGCGCCTGACGACGCAGCATGTGGTAAACCTGCGCCGGGGTTGAAGGCACGCAGACCTGCATGTTCTGCTCAGCGCAGAGTTGCAGATAACGCTCCAGACGCGCAGAGGAGTGCTCCGGCCCCTGACCTTCATAGCCGTGCGGCAGCAGCATCACCAGACCACACATGCGGCCCCATTTCTGCTCACCGGAGCTGATGAACTGATCGATAACCACCTGTGCGCCGTTGGCGAAGTCACCAAACTGCGCTTCCCAGATAGTCAGGATGCGCGGTTCAGCCGTCGCGTAGCCATATTCAAAGGCCAGCACCGCCTCTTCGGACAGCACGGAGTCCCAGACTTTAAACTGGCCCTGACCACTGTGCACATGGTGCAGCGGGGTGTAGGTGGAGCCGTTCGCCTGGTTATGAATGACAGCGTGACGGTGAAAGAAGGTGCCGCGACCGGTATCTTCGCCCGAGAGGCGCACCGGAATGCCTTCATCGACCAGTGTGGCGTAGGCCAGGTTCTCTGCCCCGCCCCAGTCGAAGGCTTTTTCACCTTCGGCCATCAGGCGACGGTCGTTGTAGATCTTGGCGACACGCGACTGAACTTCCACCTCTTCAGGCACCTGGCTGATACGCAGCGCCAGCTCCTTCAGTCGTTTCAGCTCAACCTGCGCCGGATAAGGCTCATCCCACTCATGGTTCAGGTAAGGTGACCAGGTAAAGGAGTGCAGACTCATCGGACGCCATTCCGGCACCACACACTCGCCCGCATCCAGCGCGTCACGGTAAAGATTGACCATCTCGGTCGCATCTTCCTGCGTGGCAACGGCTTCACCTTCCAGACGGTCGGCGTAGATTTTGCGTGGCGTCGGGTGTTTTTTGATTTTCTGGTACATCAGCGGCTGGGTCGCGCTTGGCTCATCCGCCTCGTTGTGACCATGACGGCGATAGCAGACCAGGTCGATAAACACATCACGCTTAAAGGTGTTGCGGTAATCGAGTGCCAGACGGGTAACAAAGGCTACCGCTTCCGGGTCATCAGCGTTGACGTGGAAGATCGGCGCCAGCACCATTTTGCCGATGTCGGTGCAGTATGGCGTAGAGCGCGCATCTTTCGGGTTAGAGGTGGTAAAGCCCACCTGGTTGTTGATCACGATGCGAACCGTGCCACCCACTTCATAACCGCGCGCCTGAGACATATTCAGGGTTTCCTGAACCACGCCCTGACCAATGACGGCCGCATCACCG
The DNA here is from genome assembly GCF_008631515.1 of Pantoea sp. M_10. Taxonomy (NCBI): domain Bacteria; kingdom Pseudomonadati; phylum Pseudomonadota; class Gammaproteobacteria; order Enterobacterales; family Erwiniaceae; genus Pantoea; species Pantoea sp. M_10. Next base: position 1,106,288 of record NZ_VWUL01000001.1, read on the forward strand.
TGAATGGTGATCGGTAAGACTTTATTGCTGGCTGGCTCATCAAGGCGATCGAGACGGGCACGAACCGAGCCCATCACCACCGGGCTGACGATCTCCAGATGCGACGGGTTAAACGCCAGCGCCAGATGCACCAGGCCGCCTTCCGTTTCCACGTCAGAGGAGAAGCCCATGTGGTACTTCACGTCACCGGTGCCCAGATGCTCTTTGTGCTTACCGGCGAACTCGTCGAACAGATCCTGCGGCTTTTTACCCAGCACGTTGATCAGCACGTTGAGACGGCCGCGGTGCGCCATACCCAGCACCACTTCACGGGTTCCGCTCTTACCGGCATGACGGATCATTTCGCGCAGCATCGGAATCAGCGCGTCGCCACCTTCCAGCGAGAAGCGTTTCGCACCCGGGAATTTCGCTCCCAGATATTTCTCCAGCCCTTCTGCGGCGGTCAGCTCTTTCAGGAAACCTTTTTTCTCTTCGCTGCTGAAGGCTGCACGGCCCGCCACGGACTCAAGACGCTGCTGGATCCAGCGTTTCTCATCGGTGTTGTTGATGTGCATATATTCCGCACCAATCGAGCCGCAGTAAGTCTGGGTCAGCGCGTCGAAGAGATCGGCCAGCTTCATGGTCTCTTTGCCGATGGCAAAAGAGCCGACGTTAAAGCTTTCCTGAAAATCGGCCTCGGTCAGATCGTGAAAAGCGGGATCAAGATCGGCCACCCGGTCCTGTTTCCACAGGCCAAGCGGATCGAGGTTGGCGTGCTGATGACCGCGAAAACGGAACGCGTTAATCAGCTGCAACACTTTCACTTGCTTGGAGTTGGTTTCCGGATCGGAGAGAGATGAGGTGTAACGAGATGCGTCTTTCGCCAGGCGACGGAAGTACTCACGTGTGGTGGAGTGAAACTGCTCAGGTTTCATTCCGGTGCCCGGTAACTGCTGGAACATCGAGCGCCACACTGCATCGACAGAGTCAGGATCGGTCAGGAAATCCTCATAGAGCTGCTCTATGTAAGACTGATTCGCGCCGGCCAGCCAGGAAGAGTCCAGCCAGGGTTTCATCGCGCTGTTCTGCATTGTGATCCCTTAAGCATTGCTATGCTTTTTTGAGGTTTCATTTGTTGCCGCTTTCGCGGTTTGCCGTAGTGAGTTCAGCGATACGAGCACTCTGCGCAGCGCGCGTGGCCCGTAAGGGAACCTTTGTAAACGTGGTCATCACCGCGCTTACAGAGGCTTCCGTAAAACACCGGGAACCTGAGGTTCCCGGCAAGTACACATCATGCACCGCGCTGCAGCAGCATCGACTTGATATGGCCGATGGCGCGCGTCGGGTTCAGCCCTTTCGGGCATACGCTCACACAGTTCATAATGCTGTGACAGCGGAATACGCTGAAAGCATCATTCAGATTGTCGAGGCGCGACTCGGTTTCGGTGTCGCGGCTGTCAATCAGGAAGCGGTATGCGGCCAGCAGACCGGCTGGACCAATGAACTTCTCCGGATTCCACCAGAATGACGGGCAGGAGGTTGAGCAGCAGGCACAGAGAATACATTCGTACAGGCCATCCAGATGTTCACGCTCATCCGGTGACTGCAGATGTTCACGTGCTGGCGGATTTTCCCCATTATTCAACAGGAAAGGCTTAATTTTCTCATATTGTGCATAAAACTGGCTCATGTCTACTACCAGGTCACGCACGACCGGTAAGCCCGGCAGCGGACGGATAACAATTTTCTGTTTTCCGTTGCCCAGTGCCGATACCGGCGTGATACAGGCCAGACCGTTTTTACCGTTCATGTTGAGGCCGTCAGAGCCGCAGACACCTTCACGGCAGGAGCGACGGAAGGCCAGGGTCGGATCTTTCTCTTTCAGGCGGATCAGCGCATCCAGCAGCATCATGTCACGACCATCTTCCGATTCCAGCGTGTAATCCTGCATACGCGGTTTGTCGTCGACGTCTGGATTGTAGCGATAAATTGAAAACTCGAGTCTCATCGTCGTCTCCGGAATTAGTAGGTGCGCACTTTCGGCGGGAAGGCCGCGCGCAGTTTCGGCTGCATGTTCACCTCACGGCGCGTCATGCTTTCGGTTTCCGGGACATAAAGACTGTGGCACAGCCAGTTTTCATCATCACGATCCGGGAAGTCGAAGCGACTGTGCGCACCGCGGCTCTCGGTGCGGTAGTTAGCCGCGACCGCCGTGGCAAAGGCCGTCTCCATCAGGTTATCCAGCTCCAGGCACTCAATACGCTGGGTGTTGAAATCGGGTGAGCGGTCATCCAGACGCGCTGACTTCAGGCGCTGGCGAATCTCTTTCAGCTCTTCCAGACCCTGCGCCATCGCATCACCTTCACGGAAGACCGAGAAGTTGTTCTGCATGCAGCGTTGCAGCGCTTTGCGAATCTCAACCGGGTCTTCACCGGTGGTGTTGTTTTCCCAGCGGTTGAAACGCTCCATCGCCACGGCGATTTCATCTTCGGTCGCATCACGCAGGTCGCCCTGCTCCTGGATGCTCTCCAGCAGATGCAGACCCGCCGCGCGGCCAAAGACCACCAGGTCCAGCAGGGAGTTTCCACCCAGACGGTTGGCTCCGTGCACCGAAACACAGGCGATTTCGCCGACGGCGAACAGGCCAGGAATCACCACATCTTCGCCCTGCTCGTTCACGCGCAGCGCCTGACCGGTTACTTTGGTCGGAATGCCGCCCATCATGTAGTGGCAGGTCGGGATAACCGGGATAGGCTCTTTGATCGGATCGGCGTGAGCAAAGGTGCGCGACAGCTCCAGGATACCCGGCAGACGCGATTCCAGCACCTCTTTACCCAGATGATCGAGTTTCAGTTTGATGTGCGGGCCCCACGGACCGTCACAGCCGCGACCTTCACGGATTTCAATCATCATCGAGCGCGCAACCACGTCGCGGCCCGCCAGGTCTTTGGCGTTTGGCGCATAACGCTCCATGAAGCGTTCGCCATGTTTGTTCAGCAGGTAGCCACCTTCACCACGGCAGCCTTCCGTAACCAGCACACCTGCACCCGCGATGCCGGTTGGGTGGAACTGCCACATCTCCATATCCTGCACCGGCACGCCTGCGCGCAGCGCCATACCGACACCGTCACCGGTGTTGATGTGGGCGTTGGTGGTGGACTGGTAGATACGGCCTGCACCGCCCGTCGCCAGAATGGTCGCCTTCGCTTTGAAGTAGACGGTTTCGCCGGTTTCGATGCAGATAGCGGTACAACCCACTACCGCGCCATCGGCGTTTTTCACCAGATCCAGCGCGTACCACTCCGAAAAGATGGTGGTTTTGTTTTTCAGGTTCTGCTGATAGAGCGTATGCAGCAGGGCGTGACCGGTACGGTCAGCGGCCGCCGCCGTGCGTGCCGCCTGCTCGCCGCCGAAGTTTTTCGACTGACCACCAAACGGACGCTGATAAACGCGGCCATCTTCCAGACGGGAGAATGGCAGGCCCATATGCTCCAGCTCCAGAATCGCTTCCGGGCCGGTTTTGCACATATATTCAATCGCGTCCTGGTCACCGATATAGTCGGAACCTTTGACGGTGTCGTACATATGCCATTCCCAGTTATCTTCGTGGGTATTACCCAGCGCAACGGTGATACCGCCCTGCGCAGACACCGTGTGGGAACGGGTCGGGAAAACTTTGGATAACAGGGCACAGCTCTGGCCGCCCTGGGAGATTTGCAGTGCGGCGCGCATTCCTGCGCCACCTGCGCCGATCACCACGGCATCAAATTCTCTGATTGGCAAACTCATTTACACACCCCACACCACAACAAAGCCATAAATCGCATACCACAACAGCGCCACGACAATCACAAACTGCAGCAACAAACGAGTTGGCAGCGATTTAACGTAGTCTGTTAACACCTGCCACATCCCGATCCAGCCGTGGATCAGAATGGAGAAGAGCGTCAGCAGCGTGAACACTTTGGTGAAGGCGGAGGCGAAGAAGCCACGCCACAGGTCATACGTCAGCGTGTCTGTCATCACCACGAAACCGAGGATGTAGACGATGTAGAGCGTAATGAGAATTGCAGTTGCGCGCAGCAGCAGCCAGTCCTGAATGCCGTTGCGACCCAATGCGGATGCATTGCTTACCATACGAGGACTCCCGCCAGAATTGCCAGCACGACAGTGATCACAAAAGTTATATGTGCTGAGCGCTTACCGACCTGCAGCGTTTCAGCCAGATAACCAAAATCCATCAACATATGACGAATCCCGCTCACCGCGTGATAGGCCAGCGCCGTTAAGATGCCCCACATGATGAACTTCGCGAAGAAGCCATCCATAATGGACGCAGCGTGCTGGAAACCATCAGGAGAGGAGAGAGAGAGACCGAGTAGCCACAGCAGGATGCCAATGGCAACCAGGGTGATTACGCCGGAGACGCGGTGAAGAATGGATGATATTGCAGTAACGGGAAACCGGATCGTCGAGAGATCCAAGTTGACAGGTCTTTGTTTTTTCACGGTTTTGCCCACACAGCTCTTTTTTATTTTGCTTCCTCCGGACCTGAGGCGGAGTCTAATCACAACGCGTGGCAGACTTTAACCGTCACCAAACAAGCAACATCCAGTGTTAATTGACGCGGTAGTAAACGCTGGGTGGCTCCTGGTGTCAGGGTGTTCCGGAGACCTGCCTGGAGTATAGGAGGATCACATTCTGATTACAATTCCCCTACAAACTCTTTGGTATATTTTAGGTAGAACAGTGATCATACTCACGATTTTCACAATTGATACAATTTTAATTATCTGATTTGACAATAGTTCAACAATTCAGTTACAAACTAAGCCTGTAAATTCCTATGATGCACAAAAGTTATGGGGATACACTTTCCCCTAAGCGCAAGTTATGTAACATTGCGATAATGAGCATTAAAAAGCATCAGGTTATTGGTTACCAAGAAGTTATGTCCTGACCGGATCTTTAACAACCGCGATATGCAGCATGTCCATGGCTCACAGGTTCCCGCTGGGAACGCGCCGCTCACTCTGTACCCTGCACCGGCCTGATCGCCGCAGAGTGATACTGTGTTGTTTTGCCAACCGCAACATGAACGCGTTTCAGGTGTCTAAAGATCCTTACCTACATAAGGCGCTATGGAGACGAAAATGACAGATAAAAAAGTAACGCTAACCCTGCAAGATGGAACATCTATTGAACTGGACGTGCTGAAAGGCTCGCTGGGCCAGGATGTGGTTGATGTCCGCTCTCTGGGTGCAAGTGGCCTGTTCACCTTTGATCCCGGTTTCACTTCTACAGCGTCCTGCGAATCGCAAATCACCTTCATTGATGGTGACGAAGGTATCCTGCTGCACCGTGGTTTCCCTATTTCTGAGCTGGCGACCCACTCTAACTATCTGGAAGTGTGCTACATCCTGCTGAATGGCGAAGCGCCGGATCAGAAGCAGTTTGATGAGTTCCGCACCACCGTTACCCGTCATACGATGATTCATGAGCAGATTACCCGTCTGTTCCACGGCTTCCGTCGTGACTCGCATCCGATGGCGGTGATGTGCGGTGTGACCGGCGCACTGGCGGCGTTTTACCACGATTCGCTGGATGTAAACATCGAGCGCCACCGCGAAATCGCGGCATTCCGTCTGCTCTCCAAAATGCCGACCATGGCAGCGATGTGTTACAAATATTCCATCGGCCAGCCATTTGTTTATCCGCGCAACGACCTCTCCTATGCCGGTAACTTCCTGCACATGATGTTCGCTACGCCATGCGAAGAGTACAAAGTTAATCCGGTGCTGGAACGCGCCATGGACCGTATTCTGATTCTGCATGCTGACCATGAGCAGAACGCCTCTACCTCAACAGTACGTACCGCCGGTTCAAGTGGTGCGAACCCGTTTGCCTGTATCGCCGCCGGGATCGCCTCCCTGTGGGGACCGGCGCACGGCGGTGCAAACGAAGCGACACTGCGTATGCTGGAAGAGATCAGCAGCGTTGAGCACATTCCTGAGTTCGTTAAACGTGCCAAGGATAAGAATGACTCCTTCCGCTTGATGGGCTTTGGTCATCGCGTTTACAAAAACTACGATCCACGCGCGACCGTGATGCGTGATACCTGCCATGAAGTCCTGAATGAGCTGGGTATGAAAGATGACCTGCTGGAAGTGGCGATGGAGCTGGAGCACATCGCGCTGAACGACCCGTACTTCATCGAGCGTAAGCTCTATCCCAACGTCGACTTCTACTCCGGTATTATTCTGAAAGCGATGGGGATTCCTTCCTCCATGTTTACGGTGATCTTCGCGATGGCCCGTACCGTTGGCTGGATTGCACACTGGAAAGAGATGCACGACGAAGGCATGAAGATTGCCCGTCCGCGTCAGCTCTACACCGGTTACACTGAGCGTGAATTCAGCTCTAAGCTGGAGAAGTAAGTTCGTGATGGCGGGGAGCGATCCCCGCCCCGGCCAGTTGAGAAGCCTGCATAGAGGTGAGTCTGGCCGCCACGAATAAGTTCAATGCGCAGGTAACACGGTCAGAAGAGGAAAGCGTCCCGCGCCAGGGATGGCGCGGGCCGAGCATGTCAGGGATGACGGCTTTTGCGTCTTTCCGATCTGACCGTGTTTCCTGAGCAGGCTCGGTCTTATAGCAGCCTGTTTCTGCCCTCGCCCGCTTTTCACTTAATCCTCTCTCTACCTCTGACAGCCCGGACACCAGTAAAAAGGCCGCGATGAAAGCGTGCCCTTCTCAATGGTTGTGCCACAGCGCCGGCACGTCTTGCCCTGCCGGTGAAACACCTCAAACTGAAAGGCCGCTTCCTCATGATATTTCTTCATGGTTCCGCGCATCCGGTAGGCGTGACGCGGTACTGACAGCAGTGCTTCGCTGAAAGCAGTCAGCTGATCGTCGCTCAGCTCCTGAGCCTTATGGTGAGGCAGCAGCTGTGCCAGCCAGAGGATTTCAGCGCGCAGGTAGTTGCCCAGCCCGGCCAGAAACGCCTGATCCAGCAGCAACCCGCTGAACTGGCGTCGCCGGAAACGGGGTGAGAGTAACCGTTCCCTGACCTCATCCACCGTCACACCGCTACTCAGCACATCCGGCCCGATACGATTCAGGAACGGGTGGGCCGCCAGCGTATCCGCGTTGAGCAGTTCAATGTCGGAGGCGCTGTAGAGCAGAATCGCTTTGCCCGCCGTCGCCAGCCGCACCCGCAGCTGACGTGTGGTGTTAAGTTCGGTGTCGGGTTTGACGATGCGCCAGACGCCGTAGAGCTGGTTGTGGCTGTAGAGCGTCAGGCCATTGCTGAAGTGCGTCAACAACGCCTTTCCGCGCGTCTCAATCGCCTGCACCTGCTCGCCAATCAGGGCCGGTTCGTAGGTTTTCAGCTGAGGAAATGCAAACCACGCCTCTGTCAGCGGCTGCCCCACAATCGCGACTTCAAGTTTATCCGCCACACGGCGGATTTCCGGTCCTTCAGGCATCCTTCATCCTCTTAATGGGTGGCTCCGCCCACCTGTTTTATGTCGTCGCCGGTTTCCAGCGTCACCTGCACTGCAATTTCCAGCGCCCTGATAATCGTTGCGACCGCCATGCTCGGCACACCGGGATGCTGCGCCGCCTGCTCGGGCAGATAAGGGATATGGATAAAACCACCCCGCGCCGGGCGCTCCTGCTGCGCCAGCCAGTGCAGCAGGCCATACATCACCCGGTTGCAGGTAAAGGTGCCGGCGGTTTGTGAAACCGACGCGGGAATGCCCGCTTCGCGCACGGCCGCAACGATCGCTTTGATCGGCAAACGGGAAAAATAGGCTGCCGGGCCGCCCGCGACCACGGGCTCATCCACCGGCTGATGACCGGCGTTGTCCGGGATACGGGCGTCATCCACATTAATGCCGATACGTTCAACGCTGATATCGCTGCGGCCCCCCGCCTGCCCCACGGACAGAATGAGATCCGGTTTAACCTCATCCAGTGCCTGATAGAGCACCGTCAGCACATCGCGGAAGACGACAGGTAACTGGCGGATAACGATGGTGGCGTCACCGATCTGTTTGCCCTCCAGTGCGCGGACCGCTTCCCATGACGGGTTAATCGTTTCACCGCCAAAGGGTTCAAAGGCGGTCATCAGAACAGTTTTCATGCGGCCTCACAGAAACATCAGGAAATAGAGCAGGAAAATGTTAACAATTAACAGTAGCACACCGGTTGGAATCTGAGCCCTGATCACCGCGTTACGGTCCGGCAGTTCCAGCAGCGCGGCCGGGACGATATTAAAGTTCGCCGCCATCGGCGTCATCAGGGTGCCGCAGTAGCCGGAGAACATGCCAATCGCGGCCATAACCGCCGGATTACCGCCGTGCTGCAGCACTAAGATCGGGATGCCGACGCCTGCGGTAATAATCGGAAACGCGGCAAAAGCGTTACCCATGATCATGGTCAACAGCGCCATTCCGACGGCATAAACGGTGACTGCGACAAAGCGGTTATCTACCGCCAGCCAGGTCTCAGTCAGATGCGAAATCGCACCGCCCACGCCCGCGCTGGTAAAGAGCAGTCCCAGGGTGGCGAGAATTTGCGGCAGAATAAAGGCCCAGCCAACCGAATCCAGCAGACGGCGGGTCTCCTGCATCGACTGCACCGGTTTTTCATGAGTCAGTTTTAACGCCACCAGCCAGCCGATCAGACAGCCCACCATCATGGAGAAGAGCGTCACCAGCGTGGCGTGGTTGCCGGGTCCGAAAACCGCATCCTGCAGACCGGGAATATGGTTAAACGCCAGCACACCGATCACGGTCACGACCGGGATCGCCAGCGCGGGCAGAAACAGTTTATTGCCCAGACGCCCTGCGCTGGCCTGCTTCTCTTCATCACTGCGCTGATGATAACGACCCAGCCGGACACCCCCGAAACCGGCGATCAACGCCATCACGACCACAATGACACCGATGGTGATGTGCAGCATTCGGGTGCCCGCGGCATCCGAGCCCATCAGGCTGCTCATCATCTGCGTCGTCCAGTCCCCCACCAGAAATACCAGGCCATACAACGCCCAGAAGAGTCCGGTGGTAAAACGGCGCGGATTTGCGCTGTCGCGCCAGGAGAGGATCGCGACCACCAGCAGGATAATGCCCGCCAGCCACATCAGATATTGTTGCTGGAACATTATTCACCTCCCCGGGCTTTCAGCGCCTGGTGGTTCAGCTGCTGCAGTTCCCGCGCCAGCTGACGATCCAGACGCATCAGACGCGCCGAGTGGATCAGAAAGGCGGCAAGCGCGGTCGGAATGCCCCATAACGCAATGTGCAGTGGTTCGGTCTGGATCCCGGCTGACTCCTGCATAAAGTTATGCATAAAGATAATCGCGCCAAATGCCACGAAGATATCCTCACCAAAGAAAAGGCCGACATTATCGGTGGCCGCAGACATGGCGCGCAGCCGGTAGCGCAGTTCAGGTGTGATCTCACCATAGCGGTTTTCCGTTGCCCCCTCTGCCATCGGGGCCAGCAACGGACGTACCATCTGCGGATGGCCCCCCAGGCTGGTTAATCCCAGCGCGGCGGTGATTTCACGGACAAACAGATAGACGATCAGCAGACGTCCGGCGGTGGCCGTTTTTATCTGTGCGATCCACGCCTGTGCCCGCTCCTTCAGCCCGTGACGCTCCAGCAGGCCAATGACCGCCAGCGGCAGCAGCAGAATCAGCGGCAGGTTACGGGTGTTCAGAAAACCCGCGCCGAGCTTTTCCAGAATGTCCGCCAGCGGCATCATCGCCGCCAGACCGGTGACGAATCCGGCGACGATCACGACCAGCACCGGGTTGAAACGTAACACGAAGCCGATAACGATGGCGGCAATGCCCAGTAACGGCCAGAGATTGACTGCACTTTCCATGGTTTTCCCTCAGAGTTTAAAAACCCGGCATAAGCCGGGCTAAATGTTATTCAGGCGCTGGTAACCGCAATCTGCTGAGCGGCGAAGGCATCACGCAACCGCCGGGCAAACTGCAGCGCGTGTGCGCCGTCGCCATGTAAGCAGACGGTCTGCGCATTCACCGCGACCCATTCACCACAGATACTTCTGACTTTGCCCTGCCGGACCATCGTCAGCGTCTGATCAATGGCCTGCTGTTCATCCTCAATCAGTGCGCCCGGTTCGCTGCGCGGTACCAGTGCCCCGCTGCTCAGGTAACCCCGGTCAGCAAAAACCTCTTCCCGGGTGCGTAAGCCGTAGTGCGCCGCGGCGCGGATCGATTCGCTGCCAGCCAGCCCTGTCACGATCAGCTGGCTGTCAACCGCCCTGATGGCGCGGGCGATGGTGTCAGCCAGCACCGGATCGGCTGCAGCCTGGTTGTAGAGCATGCCGTGCGGTTTGACGTGGACCAGCCGCGCCCCTTCACTTTCCGCCAGGCTTTTCAGCGCGCCAATCTGGTAGATCATCTGGGCGTAAAGCGTCTCCGGCGGCAGCTGCATGGCGCGGCGGCCAAAGTTTTCCCGGTCGGGAAACGAGGGATGCGCGCCGATGGCCACGCCCGATGCCTGCGCCCAGCGCACCGACTGCAGCATGGTCTGCGCGTCACCCGCATGAAAGCCACAGGCGATGTTGGCTGAACTGACCAGTTGCAGCAGTGCCTCATCGCTGGCGCAGCCCTCGCCGAGATCGGCATTTAAATCAATCTTCATTAAGCCCCCACATCATCTGATCCAGTGCGCGTTGCTGATGCTGGCGCGCCAGCATCGCCTCCGGCAGGGTGCAGTGAATAAAGTGAACAGGTTCACCCAGACGGATTTGCGCCAGGTGATAGAGATCGGCTTCGATAACCGAGGCGATGCGTGGATAGCCACCGGTGGTCTGGGCATCCGCCATCAGCACGATGGGCTGTCCGCTGGGTGGCACCTGAATCACGCCAGGCATGACGCCGTGTGACAGCAGTTCACGCGGATTTTCACGACTGAGTTGCCGCCCCTCCAGCCGGTAGCCCATCCGGTTACTTTGCGGGCTGAGTTTCCAGGCGGTGCGCCAGAATGCCTGCTGCGCGTCGCGGCTGAATTCATGGTACTCCGGGCCGGGCAGCGCACGAATCCGGTTGCCCCACAGCAGTTGCCGCACCCCGGCTTTGCGGTCGAACGTCCGGGTCGGTTTGCCCAGCGGCAGGCGATCGCCATCCTGCAAGATTCGCCCTTTGAAGCCGCCAAAACCCGCTTTGAGATCGGTGCTGAGCGAGCCGAGCATCTCCGCCAGATCAAAACCGCCCTGCACCGCCAGATAGCTGCGCATGCCGCGCTTCGGCATTGCCAGCGAGAGCACCTGCCCTTTTTTTACTGCGGTGCGCCAGCCTGTCCAGACCGGCTGACCATCCAGCTCCGCCTGACAGCCCGCCCCCGTCAGCGCAAACCAGCCATTGCGGGTAAACTCCGCTTTAAACTGGCCCAGCACGATCTCCAGCACCGCGCTGTGGGGCGCATTGCCCACCAGCACGTTGGCGGTAAACATAGCAGGATAGTCGAGCACGCCGCCGGGGCTGATGCCATACTGCCGCCAGCCAGCGCGACCGGCATCCTGAATGGTGGTGGCCAGTCCGGCTCGCAGAATGTTTAACATACGCCCTCCTGTTGCGGCACAAAGCGCACGCGGTCGCCGGGACGCAGCAACACAGGCGGTTGCTGGCGCGGATCGAACAGCGCGGTGGAGGTATGTCCGATCAGCTGCCAGCCACCGGGCGAGGCCAGCGGATAGATGCCGGTCTGGCTGCCACCGATGCCGACCGATCCGGCGGGCACCGCGACTCTGGGTTCAGCACGGCGAGGCGTGTGCAGACGGGAATCGAGTCCGCCGAGATAGGGGAAGCCGGGCTGGAAGCCGATAAAAAACACCACATATTCGCTGCTGCTGTGCAGCTCAACCACCTGACGGGGCGTCAGTCCGGCATATTCCGCCACTACGGTCAGATCGGGGCCAGTGGAGCCGCCATAGATCACCGGGATCGACACCTCCCGCGACGCGGGAAATTCCGCCTCACTCTCCTCCCACCAGCGCTGAAGACGCTCTATCGCATCCAGCGCATTCTGCTGGGGATCGCGCAGGATCAGGGTGATGTTGTTCATGCCGGGGATCACTTCCTGCACGCTCTCATGATCGCGCAGCCGCTGATTGAGTCCCCAGATGCGTTGCTGGCTCTCCAGTGAAACCGGCGGTTCCAGCTCCAGCACGACAGCGCGTTCCCCTGATAAATAACACCGTGCTCGTTGCAACCGCTACCTCCCGCTCAGTTGAGATCGCGCCTGACCGTGCCGCCAAAAGCAGCGGTTCGGCCAGTGCCTTATCTACATAAAGCAAACAGTTATGCGAAAGTGACAGGAAGATGTCAATCAATAAGCTCCGCTGCAGGCGCGCAGCAGCGTGGGTTCTCATCGAAGAATAAGGGCCTGCGCAGGCGTGCAGCAGCAGGAATAGCGTCAGGAAATAAGGCCCTGCGCAGGTGCGCAGGACCGGGAAGGGCATCAGGCAGGGTTAGGAATATCGATGAAGGTTACGTCCAGATTGTGGTGCTGCGCCAGCCACTCGCCCAGCGCTTTTGCGCCGCCCCGCTCGGTAGCATGGTGCCCTGCGGCAAAGAAGTGCAGCCCCTGCTCACGCGCACTGTGGATGGTCTGTTCAGAAACTTCACCGGTAAGGTAAGCATCGACGCCTGCGGCCGCAGCCTGGTCGATAAAGCCCTGCCCGCCTCCGCTGCACCAGGCAATGCGGCGAATCAGGGCCGGCGCGTTGTCACCGCAATGCAGCGGCTGACGTCCCAGCCGCTCCCCAATTCGGCTGGCCAGCTGTTCGCCGGAGAGCGGCTCTGCCAGTTCCCCATGGAAAACGAGCGGCATCACTTCGCCCCGGATTTCAATATCCAGCAGTTTTGCCAGCTGCGCGTTGTTGCCCAGTTCCGGGTGCGCATCAAGCGGCAGGTGCCAGCCGTAGAGATTGATATCATTCGCCAGCAGGGTCCGCAGACGGCGGCGCTTCATCCCTTTAATCGCGGCCGGTTCGCTTTTCCAGAAATAACCGTGATGGACGATTATCGCATCCGCCTCGCGGGCGACCGCCTCATCCAGCAATGCCTGACAGGCAGTGACACCGGTGATAACCCGCTTAACCTCACTGCGTCCCTCAACCTGTAAACCGTTGGGGGCATAATCGCTGAAGGTGTGGCTGTTGAGATGCTGATTAATCAGCGCCTCCAGTTCGTAATGATTCATTCAGGCTCCTGCGAGGCCTCAGGCGGCGCTTTTGGCGCGCTCAAAGGCGTCTAATGTCTTTTTACGTGCGGCCTTATGATCCACGATTGGTGCCGGATAATCGAGTTTCTTATGATGCTTCTCCGCCCAGCGGTGCGGCTGGTGAATATCGCTGTCGGGGACATCGGCCAGTTCCGGCAGATAGTGGCGGATAAAATCGCCCTGCGGATCGAAGCGCTCGCCCTGGGTCGTCGGGTTAAAGATGCGGAAATAGGGTGCGGCGTCCGTCCCGGTTGACGCGGCCCACTGCCAGCCGCCATTGTTCGCCGCCAGATCGCCATCAATCAACTGCTGCATAAAATAGCGCTCCCCTTCGCGCCAGTCGATCAGCAGATCTTTCACCAGAAAGCTGGCGGTGATCATGCGTAACCGGTTATGCATCCAGCCCATCTCCTTCATCTGCCGCATCGCAGCGTCAACGATCGGAAAGCCCGTTTTCCCCGCTTTCCAGGCGTCGAAATGGGCCTCATTGCGCTGCCATTCCACCCGGTGCGTCCAGTCAACAAAGGGCTTATGGCGGCACAGAGACGGATAGGCGACCAGCAGATGCCGGTAAAATTCGCGCCAGATGAGCTCATTCAGCCAGGTAAATGCGCGGCTGTTGTCCAGCGCATCGGGATGTTCATGCAGGACACGATGCAGACACTGGCGGGGTGACAGAACGCCTGTTGCCAGATAAACCGACAGACGGCTGGTCGCATCCAGCGCGGGCAGATCGCGTTTGTCGGGATAGTCCAGCACCGGCTGTTTAGCGAAGTGGCGCAGACGCTTCAGCGCCGCAGTTTCGCCTGGCGGAAAAAGATCATGGTCAAACTCGCCTTTGGGGTAGTCAAATGCAGGAATCGCCTGGGTCTTCAGCGGTGCGCCTTCACGCGCTTTTGGCGCAGGGACGCACTCCGGCAATCCCTGCTGGAGACGTCGGACAAAGGCTTTGCTGAAGGGCGTGAACACCTTATACATGGAGCGGTCGCCGCTCTGTACGCTACCGGGTGCCAGCAGCAGACTGTCATCAAATCCCTGACAGATAACCCCCGCCTTGTCGAGACGCTTTTCAGCTTCTGCATCACGCTGACGCTCATTGACCTCATACTGATAGTTATAGAAAAGCTGGTCGACCTTCTGCTTTTCACAAAACGCTGCCAGAGCATCAATGCTGTCGCTGAAGGTGTTACACGCCTGGTAGTGCAGTCTGATGCCCCGCTCTGCCAGCGCATCCTGCACTTCCAGCAGGCTGGCGTGGATAAAAGCAGCCTGTTTAGGTGACATCTCATGCTGTTGCCACTGTTCCGGCGTCGCCAGGAAGAGCGCAATGACGTTCGCCTTGCTGTCGCGACAGGCGGCGTGCAGCGCCAGATTATCGTTGATGCGTAAGTCGTTACGCAGCCAGACCAGATGGGTGGTCATACGCCTCCTGAATTACTGTCCGTAGCGTAAGCACAAGGCTTCGGGATAGGGGTCAAAATAACGTTGCTGAGCCAGCCACGGATGCGGGAACTCCGCCATGTAGTGCTTGAGGATGGTGATCGGCACCAGCAGCGGCTGCGTCCCCTGGCGATAGCGATCGATCAGCGTGGCCAGCTCCTGACGCTGTGGCGAGCTGAGCTGACGGCGGAAATAGCCCTGCACGTGCATCAGGACATTGGTGTGATTGCGGCGTGACGCGGGACGAGACATCAGCGCCATCATGCGGTTGCGGTATTCAAACGCAAAGGCGTCCAGCGAATCCCACTGACTCATGGAAGCGACAAAAGGTCCCAGCTCGCGATATTTCTCCTGCGAGTGCGCCAGCATCATCAGCTTGTAGCGGCTGTGGAAGGCGATCAGCCCGTGGCGGGTCAGTCCCTGTTGCCACATCTGATTAAACTCATGCAGCGCACAGATGCGGCCGATGAAGTTTTCACGCAGCGCCGGATCGTGCAGGCGACCATCTTCTTCCAGCGGCAGCCAGGGCATTTCGCGCTGCAGAAATTCAGCGAAGATGCCGGTGCCAACTTTGCGGTTGTTGTTGGTGTCAGGTTCATAGACCCGTACACGCTCCATGCCACAGCTGGGGGATTTGGCGCACAGGATGTAGCCCGAAAGATGATGCAGCGATTTTACCCGCTCTGCTGACCAGTCACGCATCTGGTGGGTGACTTCTTCCCCGCCATCTTTGCTGAAGCAGAGGTGCAAGTCATCATCATCGCCCTGCTTCACCAGCCGTAATGCCGGACGCGGTGTAGGCAAACCGATTGCCATTTCAGGACAGATCGGCTCAAAACGGACAAAGGGCGTAAGATCCTGGGTCGCAAAAGTAAGACGCTTATGGCCACCATCAAACCTGACGCTATCGCCGAGCAGGCATGCACTGATTCCAACGGGGATTTTATTGCTCATACTTGTACAACCTCTGAAATCTTGTAGAGGTTTAAGTGTAGCTTAAAATGGTCAGGAAGACAGCGTTAAAGCAACAGGTTGCTCTCATTATTGTAGAAAAAAAGTAAAAAAAAGCCCGGTCTGCTGACCGGGCCTGCTTGCTGACAGGAGGCTTTACCAGAAGACGCCGCCTGCCGCTTCTGACTGCGCCAGCCAGACCGGTTTGGCGCTGGTTTTACACCAGATGCGGTGCAGATAGCTGTAGAAACGGGCGCGATCCTGGCGAAAAAGCATGACAGGAAGCGCCATAACGCCGAGAAGAACCACCAGCGTGCGGCGTGCAATAATTCTGTAGCGTGGATAAGCCTGATACATGGTTTTTCCTCCCGGCGAGCGAAACGGTGCGAATGTGATCTGTGTCTGACTTTACGCCAGATTGTGTAATTTTACTACTCGTCTGACCACTTAATTACCGCTATTTTTGCTGTTTAAGAATCAGCCTGTAATTAAGTTACACAAAGGTTATCGCAAGGTTATTGAAGAGTTGAAAGTGGCCGACCGATGAAGCCGCCGGACGGCAGCCAGAAAAATTGATAAAGTAGCGCTTCGGCACCCCGTTAAGGCAGGTATTGCGTGACCACGGTTTTGATCGTTGAAGATGAAAAAGAGATCCGTCGCTTTGTCCGGCTCGCACTGGAGAGTGAAGCCCTTAAAGTTTTTGATGCAGATACGCTGCAGCGCGGACTGATTGAGGCAGCGACCCGTAAACCCGATCTGGTTATCCTGGATCTGGGCCTGCCGGATGGGGATGGCACCGATTTTATCCGCGATCTGCGCCAGTGGAGCGCCATGCCAGTGATTGTGTTATCCGCGCGCAGTGATGAGCAGGATAAGATCGCGGCACTGGATGCCGGTGCGGATGACTATCTGACCAAACCCTTTGGCATCGGCGAACTGATGGCGCGCGTGCGGGTTGCGCTGCGCCGTCATAGCAGTCAGCAGCCCGATGCCCGGGTTCATTTTGCCGATGTCAGTGTCGATTTTGCCGCACGACGGGTGCAGCGCGGCGACAGTGAGGTTCACCTCACTCCTATTGAATTTCGCCTGCTGAGTATTCTGCTGAACAATGCCGGGAAGGTGCTGACACAGCGGCAACTGCTGAGCCAGGTCTGGGGACCGAATGCGGTGGAGCATAGCCACTATCTGCGTATCTATATGGGACATCTGCGTCAGAAGCTGGAGGCCAATCCGACACAGCCTGCGCATCTGCTGACAGAAACTGGCATCGGCTACCGTTTTATGCCATGAAAAAAGGCGCCAGAGGCGCCTTCTGATACTGACAGAATCGGGTAGCTATCGCTGTAAGACGGAGCCTGCTCAGGGAACAGGGTCAGATCGGAAAGACGCAAAACCGTCATCCCTGACTGCTCGGCCCGCGCCTTCCCTGGCGCGGGACGCTTTCCTCTTCTGACCCTGTCCCCTGCGCATCAGGTTAATCCGTTGCGGCAGGATATGCCCTGATGCGAGTAAGGGAGCAGTCTGAGGCGCCCGCGGTGCCTTTTCATTGCCCGACGGATCAGGCGTTTTTCAGCACTTCGCTGACAATCTCTACTGCTTCTTTCTCGATCTGCGCGCGGTGTTCTGCGCCCAGGAAGCTTTCACAGTAAATCTTGTAGGCGTCTTCAGTGCCTGACGGACGGGCCGCAAACCAGCCATTCTCCGTCATCACTTTCAGACCGCCAATGGATGCGCCATTGCCCGGTGCTGCCGTCAGGCGAGCGGTGATCGGGTCACCTGCCAGCGTATCCGCGCTGACCATCTCAGGTGAGAGCTTCGACAGCGCCGCTTTCTGCGCGGAAGTCGCTGATGCCTGCAGACGGTTGTAGCTCGGCGCACCAAAGCGTGCAGCCAGCTCATCGTAATGCTGCTGAGGGTTTTTACCGGTCACGGCAGTAATCTCAGCCGCCAGCAGACACATGATGATGCCATCTTTGTCCGTTGACCACGGCGTACCATCGAAACGCAGGAATGAGGCACCCGCGCTCTCTTCGCCACCGAAGCCGAAGCTGCCGTCATAAAGACCATCAACAAACCACTTGAAGCCGACCGGCACTTCCACCAGCTTGCGACCAATGTCATTAACCACACGGTCAATCATGGCGCTGGAAACCAGCGTTTTGCCGACGGCAACGTCCTGGCCCCACTGCGGACGATGCTGGAACAGGTAGTTAATCGCCACAGCCAGATAGTGGTTTGGATTCATCAGACCCGCCGGGGTCACAATGCCGTGACGGTCATAATCAGGATCGTTACCGAATGCCAGATCAAACTTGTCGCGGTAAGCCAGCAGGCCTGCCATGGCGCTTTCAGACGAGCAGTCCATGCGCACCACGCCATCTTTATCCAGATGCATAAAGCGGAAAGTCTGATCGACCGCGTCATTGACCAGCGTCAGATCCAGCTTGTAGTGTTCCGCAATGCGCTGCCAGTAGGCGATACCTGAACCACCAAGCGGATCAACGCCCAGCTTCAGGCCCGCTTTCTGGATAGCCGGGAAATCGATAATTTCGGCCAGGCCTTCAACGTAAGGCTGAATCAAATCTTTCTCGACCACATGACCGCTGGCCAGTGCCTGCTCCAGTGGCAGACGCTTAACCTCTTTCAGGCCATCTTTGATCAGCTGATTAGCGCGATCTTCCACCACTTTGGTGACGTTGGTATCAGCTGGTCCGCCATTCGGTGGGTTGTACTTGATGCCGCCATCTTCCGGTGGGTTATGGGACGGCGTAATCACGATGCCGTCAGCCAGCGGGCCACCCGATTTGTTGTGCTCAAGGATCGCATTTGAGATGGCAGGGGTCGGCGTATAGCCATTGTCCTGCTGCACAATCACGTCAACGCCATTCGCTGCCAGCACTTCCAGCACCGACAGGATTGCCGGCTCAGAGAGCGCGTGCGTATCTTTGCCGACGTAGCAAGGCCCGGTGATGCCGTTCTTTTTACGCTCTTCAGCAATCGCCTGTGCAATCGCCAGAATGTGCATCTCGTTGAAGCTTTGACGCCCTGCACTGCCGCGATGGCCAGAGGTGCCAAATTTCACCGCATGTTCCGGATTCGCCACATCGGGCTGCAGGACATAATATTGTGACGTTAATTGTGCAACGTTAATCAAATCGCTCTGCTGGGCGGGTTGCCCGGCACGTGGGTGATTGGCCATCGGCGCTGCTCCCTGACGCTTAAGTTTTAGATGGTGCCGCAAACTTTTTCGGTGAGTTCCGCAGGGAACTGCATCGACAGCATGATGTGTTCGATCATGCTGCATTTACGGCCGGTATTGGTGTTGGTGATAACCCAGTACGGCGTGCCGGGCACATGCTTCGGCTTAGTATGGGTGCCATTCTGCAACAGCGTATGCTCATCACCTGCAAAGTAGACGCGGGTGCGGCCCTGCAGCGATGCAGTGGCCTCAGCAAAGGCTGCGGTATCAAGACGATAGAGCGTTGACAAAACGAGCATAAAGCGATTGACCGCCCGCTTCTGCTCCGCATATTCATCGGAGAGCAGCAGCTCACGCATCGCGCGCACACGATCCTGCGGGCGCGAACCCACAGGCGCAGACGGCGCCTCTTTCGCTGCATCTTTTGAGGCAGGCTGAGCCGGCGAAGCGGGTGCCGTCTGACCGGCCGTAAACTTCAGCATACGACGCAGAATGTCAGATGCGCTTTCACCAATGTGCTGCGTGTGGCTGGCAATATAACGGTAGAGCTCTTCGTCAACTTCGATCGTTTTCATCTTATTCCGTACGGTTCTTTCTCATGACAGAACCACCTCTTTCCTGAAAAGCCCTGAGTATAGTCAGACAATTCAACGGATGTGCGGGTTCTAACATGAGGATTATAAAGTTAAATTCAGGCGGGTTGTTAGCAATCAAACGGTTTACGGGCAAAAGTCAGAATATGTCCTAATGCCGCCGGAACCGGCGCGCCTGAAAAGGTGAAACCATGATAACCTAAGCTCAGGTCTCAAACTTAAGAACTTTGCTATGATTTTGAACGCCCGTCTGCAAACTGAACAATCCCCTGCTGATTCTCTGCCCATCCTGCTTATTCACGGTCTGTTTGGCAGTCTGGACAACCTCGGCGTACTGGCCCGTGGCCTGAAAGATGCCGGGCCACTGCTGCAGGTGGATGTCCGTAACCATGGACTCTCGCCGCGATCGGAGGAGATGAACTACGCTGTAATGGCGCAGGATATGGTCGATACGCTGGATGCGCACGGCATCGATCGCGTCGCGGTCATCGGTCATTCGATGGGCGGTAAAATCGCCATGACCATGAGCGCGCTGGTGCCGGATCGCATTGAGCGGCTGGTGATGATCGATATCGCGCCGGTCGATTATCAGACCCGGCGTCACGACCTGATCTTTGCCGGTATTCGCGCCGTCTCAGAGGCAGGTGTGACGCTGCGCAGCGAGGCGGCCCGCATTATGCGGCCGGTGATTGAAGAAGAAGGGGTCATTCAGTTCCTGCTGAAGTCATTTCATGACGGGCAATGGCGCTTTAACGTGCCGGTGCTGTGGGATAACTACCCTACCCTTTCTGGCTGGCAGCCTGTTCCCGCCTGGCCTCATCCGGCTCTCTTTATCCGCGGCGGTGACTCCAGTTACCTGGATAACCGCTATCGCGATGCGTTACTTCAGCAGTTCCCGGCGGCGCAGGCCCACGTGATCGGCGGTGCGGGCCACTGGGTCCATGCTGAGAAGCCCGATGCCGTTTTGCGCAGTGTGCGGCGCTTTTTTGCGCTTTAAAAGCAAATAGATGGCAGTAAAGGTTTAGGATTGGCGTCCGGAGTAAGCGTGCAGTATGATGGCGCGCTAAAATTTTGCCGCAGGTCGATTTTTCTGCGGTAACGGCCAATAATTTATAATCTGCGCGGTGAGCGTCTGGCGCCCGCACCCATTCAGTTTTACTAAGCCATGGCAAAAGAACACACTGACCGCACGACGCTCGATCTGTTTGCTGATGAGCGCCGCCCGGGTCGCCCCAAAACCAGTCCGCTTTCGCGTGATGAACAGCTGCGCATCAATAAGCGCAATCAACTGAAACGTGACAAAGGGCGCGGACTGCGTCGTGTCGAACTGAAAATGAACAGCGAGGCCGTCGATGCACTCAATTCGCTGGCCGCGCAGCGTAATCTCAGCCGCAGCGAACTGATTGAACAGATGCTGCTGGCGCAGCTCAAACTGGATTGATGCGGGCAAATCGCACGCAGGAGCAAATGTCGAGGCTTTAACCGTTCCGCGGGTTTGTCTCGTCTGCTATTATTCGCAGAAATGTGCTGCGGCACACATCTCATTATCAGGATTTAAGAGGTTATTTTACTCATGGCACTCGTAGGCATCTTCTTTGGCAGCGATACCGGCAACACCGAAAACATTGCAAAAATGATCCAGAAACAGCTGGGTAAAGATGTTGCAGAAGTGCATGACATCGCGAAAAGTACAAAAGAAGACCTGGAAGCGTTTGATATCCTGCTGCTGGGCATCCCGACCTGGTACTACGGTGAAGCGCAGTGCGACTGGGATGACTTCTTCCCGACGCTGGAAGAGATCGATTTCAACGGCAAGCTGGTTGCCCTGTTTGGCTGTGGCGACCAGGAAGATTACGCTGAATATTTCTGTGATGCGATGGGCACAATCCGCGACATTATCGAGCCGCACGGCGCCGTTATCGTGGGTCACTGGCCAACAGAAGGCTACCATTTTGAAGCCTCAAAAGGTCTGGCTGATGAGACGCACTTCCTGGGCCTGGCCATTGACGAAGATCGTCAGCCTGAGCTGACCAGCCAGCGCGTCGATCAGTGGGTTAAGCAGATTTTTGATGAACTGCAGCTGAAAGAGATCATCGAAGCCTGATGCGCCCCGCCTCAATGTGAGCGCCAGCTCACATTGAGGCAATGGAATTTCCTATAGAAATAATAGCCACATTTTTTTAACTTTCTTCGTTTAATCTGTAGAATACCCGCATCGATCTTCCGCGTATTAGCTCAGGCGGTATGACGCAGTGATGTGCTGAAAGACCTCTGCCAGAATCCTCCCCGGCCCGGTGAAGCTTCCCCCATCGCCCATGATGATTCACGGCCCTCAGGTTTTCATTTCATCCCCTGAGCTCTATAATGAGACGCAAATGCGAATGAGCACAGATCGACATTCAAGGCGACAAGCCACAAAAGTGAATATTAGTAACAGGACAAAATCCGCATGACTGACAACAACACCGCATTAAAGAAGGCTGGCCTGAAAGTGACACTGCCCAGACTGAAAATTCTGGAAGTGCTTCAGGAACCTGAGTGCCATCACGTCAGCGCGGAAGATTTGTATAAACGCCTGATCGACATCGGCGAAGAGATTGGCCTGGCCACCGTTTACCGCGTGCTGAACCAGTTCGACGACGCCGGTATTGTGACCCGTCACAACTTTGAAGGCGGCAAATCCGTTTTCGAACTGACGCAGCAGCATCACCACGATCACCTGATCTGCCTGGACTGTGGCAAGGTTATTGAGTTCAGCGATGAATCCATCGAAACGCGTCAGCGTGAAATCGCGACCCGCCACGGCATCAAGCTGACCAACCACAGCCTCTATCTGTACGGACACTGTACGCTGGGCGACTGCCGTGAAGATGAGACCCTGCACGACCAGTAATCTGGCGGGCGGAAATAAAAAAACCGGTTACGTGACCGGTTTTTTTTCGTCTGTGCTCTGCTGAACCCTCAGGCCACCAGCGTCTCCTGCAGATAACGCCAGCGTGGATTCGAGCTGCTGCAATCCAGAATCGCCAGCGAAATACGGCTCTGGTTATTGCCATTCAGCATCTGCATCTCACGATACTGCACGGTGATCTCATTTTCGTGATGAGAGAGTATGACGTGCTCACAGGTCGCAATTCGCATCCCTTCCCGCTGCCCCTGCAGCTGTCGGAACAGCTCTTCGACCGCATTAAGATCGTACTCTTTGCCTTTTGGCGTCACCATGCGGAAGTCAGGATGGAAAAAGGACATCATCAGCTCAAAGCTGTCATCCGATCCGGCAGGCTGATTAAAAATACGTTCAATGAGCTGATGTAAAACGACGACACTGTGTTTGGCTTCCTGAGCGAGGACTGGCATTTTTTTTCCTTATATAACCCGCTTTGCTACCTCTTAGAGCGCATAGCCTACCTGAAAGCGGACAATTCACATCCTGAAATTGATTAATTTTTTTAAACTCAGATTTCTCTCACAAGGCAGTCTGAGCAGGATTTGCGTTAAGCCAGAATAAACGTCGGCAATTCTCAATACAGGGGCAATAAAAAAGGGCGATTAATCGCCCTTTTGTCATTTTATGAGGTCAGCCCTAAACGATTATTCGCCCGTTTTAGCCCAGGTATCGCGAAGCCCCACGGTGCGGTTAAACACCAGCTGCGTCGGTTTAGAGTAAACGCTGTCGGCGCAGAAATAGCCCTCACGCTCAAACTGGAACGGGGTGGCCGCTTCCACATCGCGCAGGCTCGGTTCGACAAAGCCATTTTTGATGCTCAGTGAATCAGGGTTGATCACCGCCAGGAAATCTTCAGCCGCCGCCGGATTCGGCACGCTGAACAGTCGGTCATAGAGGCGGAACTCGGCAGGCTGCGCATGATCCGCAGACACCCAGTGAATCACCCCCTTCACCTTGCGGCCATCGGCCGGATCTTTGCTCAGGGTATCCACATCGCTGGTGCAGTAGATGCAGGTAATGTTGCCCGCTTCATCTTTGGCTACCCGCTCTGCACGGATCACATAGGCATTGCGCAGACGGACTTCTTTGCCCAGAACCAGACGTTTATATTGTTTGTTCGCCTCTTCGCGGAAATCTGCACGGTCAATCCAGATCTCCCGGCTGAACGGCACTTCACGCGTACCCATTTCCGGTTTACCCGGATGGTTAGGCATGGTGATGACCTCGTTGTGACCGGCGGGCAGGTTTTCGATCACCACTTTCAGGGGATCGAGTACTGCCATTGCGCGTGGCGCATTTTCGTTCAGATCATCACGGATGCAGGATTCCAGTGACGCCATCTCGACGATGTTATCCTGCTTGGTCACGCCAATACGACGGCAGAACTCACGGATAGAAGCCGCGGTGTAACCACGACGGCGCAGACCTGAAACGGTCAGCATCCGTGGATCGTCCCACCCTTCTACGTGCTTCTCGGTCACCAGCTGAGTGAGTTTGCGTTTTGACATCACCGCATACTCCAGATTCAGGCGCGAGAACTCATACTGGCGCGGATGAACCGGAATCGTGATGTTGTCCAGCACCCAGTCATAAAGACGGCGGTTGTCCTGGAACTCCAGCGTACAGAGCGAGTGTGTAATGCCTTCCAGCGCATCGGAAATGCAGTGGGTAAAGTCATACATCGGGTAGATGCACCACTTGTTGCCGGTCTGGTGATGTTCCGCAAACTTGATGCGGTAAAGCACCGGATCGCGCATAACGATGAAGTTCGAAGCCATATCGATTTTGGCGCGCAGACAGGCCGTGCCTTCCGCAAAACCCCCGTTTCGCATTTTTTCAAATAGCGCCAGGTTCTCTTCCACGCTGCGATCGCGATACGGGCTGTTTTTGCCCGGCTCTTTCAGGGTGCCACGATATTCGCGAATCTGATCCGGGCTCAGCTCATCAACGTAAGCCAGCCCTTTGGTAATCAGCTCAACGGCATAGTTGTAGAGCTGATCGAAATAGTCTGATGAGTAGCAGACTTCACCGCTCCACTCAAAACCCAGCCACTGGACGTCACGCTTGATGGATTCAACGAATTCCATATCCTCTTTAACCGGATTGGTATCATCGAAACGCAGGTTGCATTGCCCCTGATAATCCTGGGCGATGCCAAAATTCAGACAGATCGATTTCGCATGACCAATGTGCAGATAGCCATTGGGCTCCGGCGGAAAACGGGTATGCACGCTGCTGTGCTTACCGCTCGCCAAATCTTCGTCAATGATCTGACGAATAAAGTTAGTTGGGCGGGCTTCAGCCTCACTCATCTCAAAAATCCTCAATACGAATAACGGGTGATTTGTACCACGAAGTAACGGAGTATGATCCACAAAGCGTCTGAGGGAAACAACCGTTTGTTAAGCCTTTAAAACAAAAAAGGCAGGAATCGCTTCCTGCCTGTGGGGTTCTGTTGCGGGGATTAGCCTTTCACTTCATACAGCGGGGTTTCACCTGCGACGACCGGACCGTGGGCCAGGAGTGTCAGACCCGCGAAATCTTCGCTATTGCTGACCACCACCGGACTCACCATCGAGCGGGCATTTGCGTTCAGGAATTCAAGATCCATCTCCAGCACCGGCTGACCGGCTACCACGCTGGCTCCCTCTTCCGCCAGCCGGGTAAAGCCTTTTCCGTCCAGCGCGACGGTATCGAGTCCCATGTGAACCACGATCTCGACACCGTTGTCGGTTTCCAGACAGAACGCATGATTGGTATTGAAGATTTTCACCAGCGTACCGGCAATCGGTGCCACAACCCATTTGTCGCTGGGTTTGATGGCCAGCCCGTCGCCTACCGCTTTGCTGGCAAAGGCTTCATCCGGAACCGCATCCAGTGCCACGACCTCTCCCGTTACCGGTGCCAGCAGCGTCGCAATAACGCGCTTCTCGCTGTTCAGCACGGCCTGCGGTTTAACCTCCGGCTCTGCCGCTGGCGTTGTGCCGGATGCAGCTGCCGCGACCGGGCCTTTGGCCAGCACTTTTTTCATGGCGGAGGCGATGCCTTCGGCCTGGGTGCCGACAATGATCTGCACGCTCTGTTTATTCAGACGGATAACGCCGGACGCGCCCAGACGCTTCGCCACGCTCTCGTTAACCTGAGCGGAATCATTCACGTTCAGACGCAGACGGGTGATGCAGGCGTCAATGCTGGTCAGGTTAGCGGAGCCACCGACCGCACCGATGTAGCGACGTGCCAGGGATTCCGTGGCGCTTTCGCCGTTATCGCTGTTGTCCACGTTGACGTCATAACCATCGCTTTCATCACCGGCCACCGCCAGCTCGCGGCCGGGGGTCATCAGATTGAATTTTTTGATGGTGAAGCGGAAGACCACGTAATAGATAGCAAAGAACACCAGCCCCTGCGGGATCAGCATGTACCAGTGGGTCGCCAGCGGGTTACGGGTCGACAGCACCATATCCACCAGCCCGGCGCTGAAACCAAATCCGGCGATCCAGTGCATGCTGGCGGCGATGAAGACAGAAATACCGGTCAGTACGGCGTGGATCAGATAGAGCACCGGTGCCACGAACATGAAGGAGAACTCCAGCGGTTCGGTGATACCGGTAAAGAAGGCGGCAAACGCAGCGGCCAGCATGATACTGCCCACTTTGACGCGATTTTCAGGACGCGCGCAGTGATAGATAGCCAGCGCAGCGCCTGGCAGACCAAACATCATGATCGGGAAGAAGCCCGCCTGATAGCGACCAGTGATGCCCACGGTGGCCGACCCATCCGCCAGTGACTGCGCACCGCCGAGGAATTTAGGAATGTCATTAATCCCGGCCACATCGAACCAGAACACGGAGTTCAGCGCGTGATGCAGACCGACCGGAATCAGCAGACGGTTAAAGAAGGCGTAAATACCGGCCCCGACCGAGCCAAGCTTCTGGATATGCTCGCCAAAGCCTACCAGACCATTGAAGATAACCGGCCAGATATACATCAGGATAAAGGCGACGAAGATCATCAGGAACGAAACAAGAATCGGCACCAGCCGGCGTCCGCTGAAGAAAGAGAGCGCCTTAGGCAGTTCGACGTGGCTGAAGCGGTTATAGACTTCTGCCGAGAGAATCCCGACCAGAATACCGACAAACTGATTATTAATTTTGCCAAAGGCAGCAGGCACCTGCTCAACCGGCATTTTCTGAATCATCGCCACCGCCGCTGGTGAGCAGAGCGTGGTGACCACCAGGAAACCGACAAAGCCGGTCAGGGCCGCCGCACCATCTTTATCTTTCGACATGCCGTAAGCGACACCGATCGCAAACAGCACGGACATATTTTCGATGATAGCGGCACCAGACTTGATCAATAAGGCTGCCAGCGCATTACCTGCCCCCCAGCTGTCCGGATCAATCCAGTACCCTACCCCCATAAGTATCGCTGCCGCTGGCAGGGTGGCAACCGGCACCATCAGTGCCCGCCCTACCTTCTGTAAATAACTTAACATGGACCTTCCCCCTATGAGCCTGACTTGTCGCTTTGCGCCGCTTAATGTTGTTATGTCAGCTGCAAAGATTGTGAATACACTGCATGTCACGCAGCGAAGTGTAATGACAAATTAATTCGCCTCGCAAATTAAAACCCCGACATATGTGACTTTTATCACTAAAAAACATCGGGTCACACTGCAACATCTGGCTATGAATGCAAACTTATTTTATGATCCGAAATATTGAATTGCGCTCCGGCCGTGGCGAGAATAGAAAATCTGTTCAGGCTGATGATTTACGCAACGGTTCAGCGATCCCCTTTCCATTTCAAATGAGGTGAAACATGAGACTGATTCCTTTAGCGACGCCAACCCAGGTCGGCAAATGGGCCGCCCGACATATCGTTAACCGCATCAACGCGTTTAACCCGACGGCGGAAAAACCTTTCGTCCTGGGTCTGCCTACCGGCGGCACGCCACTGGAGGCATACAAACACCTGATTGATATGCACAAAGCGGGCCAGGTCAGTTTTAAGCATGTTGTGACGTTCAATATGGATGAATATGTGGGCCTGCCAAAAGAGCATCCGGAGAGCTATCACAGCTTCATGTATCGTAATTTCTTCGATCACGTTGATATTCAACCGGAAAATATCAACCTGCTGAATGGTAATGCACCCGATATTGACGCAGAATGTCGTCAGTACGAAGAGAAAATTCGCGCGCTGGGTAAAATTCACCTGTTTATGGGGGGTGTCGGTAACGACGGCCATATCGCCTTTAACGAACCGGCTTCGTCGCTGGCTTCGCGAACCCGCATTAAAACCCTGACCCATGATACCCGCGTGGCGAACTCTCGCTTCTTCAACGGCGACGTTGACCAGGTGCCTAAATACGCGCTGACGGTCGGCGTCGGCACGCTGCTGGATGCAGAGGAAGTGATGATTCTGGTTACCGGCCATGTTAAAGCGCAGGCCCTGCAGGCGGCGGTTGAAGGCAACGTCAACCATATGTGGACCATCAGCTGCCTGCAGCTGCACGCAAAATCGGTGGTGGTGTGTGATGAGCCGGCCACCATGGAACTGAAAGTGAAAACCGTGAAATATTTCCGCGAAATGGAAGCGGAAAATATGAAAGGCGTGTAACAGAACATTGTCATGCCCTGCTGTTACGCTGCGTGACAGCAGGCCAGGACGGGAGAAGAGAGATGTACGCATTAGTCAACGGTCGCATCTACAGCGGTCATGAGATTCTGGATAACTACGCGGTCGTGGTTGACGGGACGCAGATTGCGCACGTCTGCCCGCGTGAAGCGGTTGCGGCGGATGTTGAATTGCGGGATGTGGCGGGTGCCATCATTGCGCCAGGCTTTATCGATCTCCAGCTTAACGGCTGTGGTGGCGTGCAGTTTAATGACGACATTGATGCGCTCAGCGTTGAAACGCTGGAGATCATGCAGCGCGCCAATGAGAAATCGGGCTGCACCAGCTTTTTACCGACGCTGATCACCAGCAGCGATGCCCTGATGAAGCGGGCCATCGAAACCATGCGCGCCTATCTGCAGAAGCATCAGCATCAGGCGCTGGGTCTGCATCTGGAAGGCCCGTGGCTCAGCAAGGCGAAGAAAGGCACCCACGATCCGGCGCTGATTCGCCTGCCGGATGCGGCGATGGTGCAGTATCTGTGTGACAACGCCGATGTCATCACCAAAGTGACGCTGGCGCCGGAGAATGCCGGTCGCGAGGTGATTCGGCAGCTGACTGACGCCGGGATCATTGTGTCTGCCGGTCACTCCAGTGCAACGTATGAAGAGGCGAAAGCGGGCTTCTCTGCTGGTGTGAGTTTTGCGACACACCTCTACAACGCGATGCCCGCCTTTGCCGGTCGTGAACCGGGGCTTATCGGTGCGCTGTTTGATTCGCCTGATGTATACTGCGGCATTATTGCGGATGGTTTACATGTACATTACGCTAACGTGCGCAATGCTAAACGCATAAAAGGCGACAAGCTGGTGCTGGTAACGGATGCCACCGCACCGGCGGGCGCGGCAATCAGTGAGTTTATTTTTGCTGGCAAAACAATCTATTATCGTGACGGGCTCTGTGTTGACGAAAACGGCACACTCAGTGGTTCAGCCCTGACGATGATTGAAGCGGTACAGAACAGCGTCAAGCATGTGGGTATCGCACTGGACGAAGCATTGCGCATGGCATCACTCTACCCGGCACGGGCGATGGGCGTGGAAAAACAGTTAGGCTCGATCGAAGCAGGAAAAATCGCGAACCTGACTGTGTTTACGCGCGACTTTAAAATCATTAAGACGTTTGTCAACGGAGACGACGTCCTGAGCGAGTAAGCACTGAATGACCACTGGCGGCCAGTCACAAATAGGAAATGTCGATCTTGTTAAGCAACTTAATAGCGCAGCGGTTTACCGGCTGATTGATCAACAGGGGCCGATATCGCGCATTCAGATTGCCGAACTCAGCCAGCTCGCCCCCGCCAGCGTCACGAAAATTACCCGCCAGTTGATTGAGCGCGGCCTGATCAAAGAGGTAGACCAGCAGGCGTCTACCGGTGGTCGCCGCGCTATCTCGATTATCACTGAAACCCGCCACTTCCAGACCATCGGCGTCCGACTCGGCCGTCACGATGCCACCCTTACGCTGTTTGACCTCAGCGGCAAATCGCTGGCGCAGGAGGATTATGCGCTGCCGGAACGCACCCAGGAGACGCTGGAGCATGCGCTGTTTAATGCCATCAGCGGCTTCATCGAGCAGCACCAGCGTAAAATCCGCGAGCTGATCGCTATTTCCGTGATTCTGCCCGGCCTGGTCGACCCGATTAACGGCGTGATTCGCTATATGCCGCACATCGCTGTCAGCCACTGGCCGCTGGTCGCCAGCCTGAAGAAACGCTTTAACGTCACCAGTTTTGTCGGTCACGATATCCGCAGTCTGGCGCTGGCCGAGCACTACTTCGGTGCAAGCCGCGACTGTGCTGACTCAATTCTGGTGCGGTTACACCGGGGGACCGGTGCCGGCATTATCGCCAACGGCCATATTTTTCTCGGCAGTAACGGTAACGTCGGCGAGATCGGCCACATTCAGGTCGATCCGTTAGGCGAACGCTGCCACTGCGGTAACTTTGGCTGCCTGGAAACCATTGCTGCCAATGGCGCCATTGAAAACCGTGTGCGTCACCTGCTGAATCAGGGCTACCCCAGTGTGCTGACGCTGGAGGCGTGCCAGATGCCCCACATCTGTAAAGCGGCGAATCAGGGTGATGCCCTGGCCTGTGAAGTGATCGAGCACGTGGGGCGCTATCTCGGCAAGGCGATTGCCATCGCCATCAACCTGTTTAATCCACAAAAAGTGGTGCTGGCGGGAGAGATTACCGAAGCAGAAAAAGTGCTGCTGCCCGCGATTGAGGGCTGCATTAATACCCAGGCGTTAGAGGCCTTCCGTAAGCATCTGCCGGTTGTTCGTTCGACACTGGATCATCGTTCTGCGATTGGTGCCTTTGCGCTGGCTAAACGTGCCATGCTTAACGGCATTCTGCTGCAACACCTTCTGGAAGATTAAGCTCACCCGCTGCTGTGGCGGGCCACACCGGATCTGACTATGACCATAAAAAGCGTAATTTGTGATATCGATGGCGTGCTGATGCACGACAACACGGCCGTTCCCGGCGCACAGGAATTTCTGCAGCGCATTCTGGCCAAAGAGATGCCGCTGGTGGTGCTGACCAACTACCCTTCGCAGACTGAGCAGGATCTGGCTAACCGTTTTGCCTCAGCAGGCGTTGAGGTGCCCGATTCCGTCTTCTACACCTCGGCAATGGCCACCGCGGACTTCCTGCGCCGTCAGGAGGGCAAAAAGGCGTATGTGATTGGTGAGGGGGCGCTGATTCATGAACTCTACAAAGCGGGCTTTACCATTACCGATGTGAATCCCGACTTTGTGATTGTCGGAGAGACACGCTCCTTTAACTGGGACATGATGCATAAAGCGGCTTTCTTTGTTGCCAACGGCGCTCGCTTTATTGCCACCAATCCCGACACCCATGCGCGTGGGTTTATTCCCGCCTGTGGCGCACTCTGTGCGGGGATTGAGAAGATATCCGGCCGCAGCCCCTTTGTTGTGGGCAAACCAAGCCCTTACATCATGCGTGCCGCGCTGAACAAAATGCAGGCTCACTCCGAAGAGACGGTCATCGTCGGCGATAACCTGCGCACCGATATTCTGGCCGGTTTCCAGGCGGGTCTGGAGACGGTGCTGGTGCTCTCTGGCGTCTCCACCCTGAGCGATATCGACGCGATGCCCTTCCGCCCGGACTGGATCTATCCCTCTGTTGCCGATATTGACCTGTTCTGATTCAGTTTGCTTATGACGCATCGGGCTGAATTGTGATGCGTCTCCCCCTTTTCTCCGCTTTTACCCCCTGTTTGCCGCCTGATTTTTGCTCAAAATATGCATTTCATTGCGGATCCAACAACAAATAAGCTCTTAAATTATCGTTTATTCAATTTTATCGTCATGTGATCAATATTTTTATCAGTAAATCACGATTCCTCTTGCATTGACGGCATCAAATAGCGCATTTTCTTATCTATCACGCAGCGTCAGGCTGCCGGACAAACCTAAAAGATAACATCGCCGTAAGGTGAGCTCAGGAGTCAGTTATGTGTTCAATTTTTGGTGTGCTGGATCTGAAAAGCGATCCTGTTGAGCTGCGCAAAAAGGCGCTGGAATGTTCACGCTTAATGCGTCATCGCGGCCCGGACTGGTCAGGCGTCTACGCTGATGACCATGCCATCCTGGCGCATGAACGTCTCTCAATTGTTGACGTTAACAACGGCGCACAGCCGCTGTACAACGCCGACCACACCCATGTCCTGGCAGTCAACGGCGAAATTTATAACCATCAGGCGCTGCGCGCGGAACTCAGCGATCGCTATGCGTTTCAGACCGGTTCTGACTGTGAAGTGATTCTGGCGCTCTATCAGGAGAAAGGGGCCGACTTCCTTGATGACCTGGAAGGCATGTTCGCCTTTATCCTCTACGACAGCGTCAAAAACACGTATCTGATTGGCCGTGACCATATCGGGATTATCCCGCTCTATATGGGTAACGATGAGCATGGCAACCTCTATGTCGCGTCAGAAATGAAAGCGCTGGTGCCGGTTTGCCGTTCGATTAAAGAGTTTCCGCCGGGAAGCTACCTCTCCAGCACCGATGGCGAAATCCGTCGTTACTGGCAGCGTGACTGGATGGAATATAAAAACGTTGAGCACAACACCACCGATGCGGCCGGCCTGAAGCATGCACTGGAAGAGTCTGTGAAAAGTCACCTGATGTCAGATGTGCCTTATGGTGTGCTGCTGTCGGGCGGTCTGGACTCCTCCATCATTTCCGCCGTGACCAAACGTTTTGCGGCAAAGCGTGTTGAAGACCAGGATAAAAGTGATGCGTGGTGGCCACAGCTTCACTCCTTTGCTGTCGGGCTGGAAGGCTCACCCGATCTGAAAGCGGCGAAAGCCGTGGCGGAACATCTGGGCACCGTGCACCATGAGATTCATTTCACCGTGCAGGAAGGTCTGGATGCGATTCGCGATGTGATTTATCACATTGAAACCTATGACGTCACCACCATCCGTGCCTCCACGCCGATGTATTTAATGTCGCGTAAAATCAAGGCAATGGGCATCAAGATGGTGCTGTCAGGCGAAGGCGCAGATGAAGTGTTCGGCGGCTACCTTTACTTCCATAAAGCCCCCAACGCTAAAGAGTTCCACGAAGAAAACGTGCGTAAACTGCAGGCGCTGCATATGTTCGACTGTGCCCGCGCCAACAAAGCGATGTCCGCCTGGGGCGTTGAGGCCCGCGTGCCGTTCCTGGATAAAAAATTCCTGGATGTGGCGATGCGTATCAACCCGGAAGATAAAATGTGTGGCAGCAACGGCAAAATGGAGAAGCACATTCTGCGTGAATGTTTCTCCTCCTACCTGCCGGAAAGCGTGGCGTGGCGTCAGAAAGAGCAGTTCTCAGATGGCGTCGGTTACAGCTGGATTGACTCGCTGAAAGAGGTGGCTGCGAAGCAAATCAGCGACCAGCAGCTGGCAACCGCTCACTTCCGCTTCCCGCACAACACGCCGGGGTCGAAGGAAGCCTATCTCTACCGTGAGATCTTTGAAGAGCTGTTCCCGCTGGCCAGCGCCGCGGAGTGTGTGCCAGGCGGTCCATCAGTAGCCTGTTCGTCAGCCAAAGCGATCGAGTGGGACGAGGCGTTTAAAAACATGAACGATCCATCAGGTCGTGCCGTTGGTGTGCATCAGTCAGCCTATCAATAAGCCGATTGAGCACGGTCAGAATGGGCCCGCTGCGGCCCATTTTTTTGACGATTAGCGTTGTATTCACTGAAAAATTGCCGAATAAACCGCCATGCTGGTTATAAGCCACGCAAACAGCCATAACCAGGCAAAAATCGGTAAAAAAATTGTTGACGCTGTCAGGTCAACTCCGCATAATGCGCCCCGCAACGCCGATGAAGGTAACGCGAAAAAAAGATGGCTACGTAGCTCAGCTGGTTAGAGCACAGCACTCATAATGCTGGGGTCACAGGTTCGATTCCCGTCGTAGCCACCATCTTTTTTTGCGGGAGTGGCGAAATTGGTAGACGCACCAGATTTAGGTTCTGGCGCCGCAAGGTGTGCGAGTTCAAGTCTCGCCTCCCGCACCATTTCATTATTCGGCAGCGTGGATGGGATATCGCCAAGCGGTAAGGCACCGGTTTTTGATACCGGCATTCCCTGGTTCGAATCCAGGTATCCCAGCCAATTTTGATGATTCTCGATGCTGAGAACGGACGAATGGGATATCGCCAAGCGGTAAGGCACCGGTTTTTGATACCGGCATTCCCTGGTTCGAATCCAGGTATCCCAGCCATCATTAAAATGCAGTACAATTTGGCTACGTAGCTCAGCTGGTTAGAGCACAGCACTCATAATGCTGGGGTCACAGGTTCGATTCCCGTCGTAGCCACCATATAATTGGGGTGTCGCCAAGCGGTAAGGCACTGGTTTCTGATACCAGCATTCCGGGGTTCGAATCCCTGCACCCCAGCCATACAAAGACAATTTGAAAAACACCATTATTGGGGTGTCGCCAAGCGGTAAGGCACTGGTTTCTGATACCAGCATTCCGGGGTTCGAATCCCTGCACCCCAGCCAAATTGCACAACAGGCCCGCTTTTGCGGGCTTTGTTGTTTTTGTCGTCTGCCTTTCTGACGGCTGACCCACCCTGCGGCGAGCCAGACCGCCTGTCTGTTACAATCCCAGCGCGTAGCGCAGCACCTGCCGCTTCAGTACCCCGGAATGTTCGGCGGCGATCAGGCCGAGATTTCGTGCAAACCGCAGCGGAGCCAGCTGATTGCTGAAGGCGAAGTAGAAGAGATCCATCCCCCCCTGCATCAGCATGTTGTCGCGGCGGCGCTTGCGGTGATAACGCTGCAGCACCCGCTCAGAGGCCCACTCTTCCGCCGCATCGCGCGCGCTGACCAGCACATCAATCAACGCATCAATATCGCGATAGCCCAGATTGACGCCCTGCCCGGCCAGCGGATTGATGGTGTGCGCCGCATCGCCAACCAGCGCCAGCCCCGGCAGCACATACTGCGAAGCGTGACGGCGCACCAGCGGGAAACTGCCCGCCGCGTGGGCTTTAAAACGTCCCAGCCGCGCCGGGAAGTGACTGGCAATCTCTTTTTCCAGCTGGGCCATCGGCATCGCCTGAAGCTGACGGACTCTTGCCGGTGCGTCATACCAGACCAGCGAGGCCCGGTTGTCATACAGCGGCAAAAAGGCGCGTGGCCCCTGAGGAGTGAAGTGCTGCCAGGTGGCATCGCCTGCCGGATGTTCACAGGTCACGCTGATCAGTAAACAGGACTGCGCATAGCTCCAGCCATGAATCCCGATGCCGGCCATCTGCCGCACCTGCGAATTGGCCCCATCGGCGCCGATTACCAGCCGGGTATGCAGCGTCACGCCATCGCTCAGGTCGACGCGCCAGCCGCCGTTTTCCGGCTGCAGATTTTCCAGCGTGGCCGGGCAGTAGCAGGTCACATCCCGCGACTGCATCTCTTCCCACAACGCGCGCTGAAGAACGCTGTTCTCGACCATGAAGCCCAGCTCCGGCAATCCCAGCGAGGCGGCATCGAAACTCACCTGCGCCGTCTGCCACTCCCAGGTTTCCAGCCTGCGATAAGGGGCGCTTCGCATCGCTTCCACCCGCGGCCAGACGCTAAGCTGCTTCAGTAACGCCACCGAGGAGGAACCGATCGCTGAAATGCGCAGATCGGGATCGCTGTCGGCATCAAAGGGGGCGGGCTCGGCGCGTTCAATGACCGCCACGCGGAAACGCTGCTGCGTCAGTCCACAGGCCAGCGCAGCACCCACCATGCCTCCCCCGACAATCACCACATCAAACTGATTATCCTGCATTGCTTCTATCCTTCTCTTATTGCCGTCCGCCTGCGCAACACGGGTCTGAATACAGCAAAGTGTACCGGAAAACCGGATAGCTGACAGAAAAGCCCGCAGGCTGGTCACAACCGCATCAAAGCATTACAATACGCGCCCCGCACTTCACTGCACTGAATCAATGGCTAGCGCGATGACAAAAAAACTGCATATCAAAACCTGGGGATGTCAGATGAATGAGTATGATTCATCGAAGATGTCTGATCTGCTGAACAGTACGCACGGCTATACGCTGACCGAGGTCGCTGAAGAAGCGGATGTTCTGCTGCTTAACACCTGCTCTATCCGCGAAAAAGCGCAGGAGAAGGTTTTCCACCAGCTGGGGCGCTGGAGAAAGCTGAAAGAGCGTAACCCGGATGTGATCATTGGCGTGGGCGGCTGTGTGGCGTCACAGGAAGGAGATCATATTCGTCAGCGAGCGCCCTGCGTGGACATCGTATTTGGCCCGCAGACCCTGCACCGCCTGCCGGAGATGATCAACACCGTGCGCGGCAGTAAAAGCCCGGTGGTAGACATCAGCTTCCCGGAAATCGAAAAGTTTGACCGCCTGCCGGAACCCCGCGCAGAAGGTCCGACAGCCTTTGTCTCCATCATGGAAGGCTGCAACAAATATTGTACGTTCTGCGTGGTGCCTTACACCCGTGGTGAGGAAGTGAGCCGTCCGTGTGACGACATTCTGCTGGAGATTGCTCAGCTGGCGGCGCAGGGCGTGCGCGAAGTGAACCTGCTGGGTCAGAACGTCAACGCCTGGCGCGGTGCTTCCTTTGATGGCGACACCTGTACCTTCGCTGAGCTGCTGCGCCTGGTCGCCGCCATCGACGGTATTGACCGCATCCGCTTCACCACCAGCCACCCGATTGAGTTCACGGATGACATCATCGATGTCTACCGTGATACGCCGGAGCTGGTGAGCTTCCTCCATCTGCCGGTGCAGAGCGGCGCAGACCGCATTCTCACGCTGATGAAACGCGCTCACACGGCACTGGAATATAAAGCGATTATCCGCAAGCTGCGCGCGGCTCGTCCCGATATTGAGATCAGCTCTGACTTCATCATCGGTTTCCCGGGTGAAACCCAGCAGGATTTCGAGCAGACCATGAAGCTCATCGCCGACGTGAATTTCGATGTCAGCTTCAGCTTTGTCTACTCAGCCCGTCCCGGCACACCCGCCGCTGACCTGCCGGATGATGTCAGCGAGGAGGAGAAGAAGCAGCGTCTGTGGATCCTGCAGGATCGCATCAACCAGCAGGCGCAGGCGATCAGTCGCCGCATGCTGGGCACCGTGCAGCGTATTCTGGTTGAAGGCATCTCCCGCAAGAACGTCATGGAAGTCTCTGGCCGCACCGAAAATAACCGCGTGGTCAACTTTGAAGGCTCACCTGAGATGATCGGCCGGTTTGTGGATGTTGAAATTGTCGATGTCTACACCAACTCCCTGCGCGGCAGGCTGGTGCGCACCGAAGATGAGATGGGCCTGCGCATGGCACAGAGCCCGGCGTCTGTGATTGCCCGCACCCGCAAAGAGAATGACATCGGCGTGGGTATCTTCCAGCCGTGATACCGGCTTTATTGTGCGGCAGCGCGCTTCGCGCTGCCGCCCGTTTCACATTGCGACACTTGCTTTCTGAAGCTGTTGCCCAAATATCTCTCCTTAAGCTTGCGCCCAGGCGTTACGGCATAAATAATTTCGTTATGGTGCATCCGGTTAAGCTCAACGGTGCGTCAGACACACCCCATAACTGGCCCTGAGTGACCCAAAGGATTCGTTTGAATATCGAAACTCGTGAAATCGCCCTTGAACCGGCTGATAACCGTCGTCTGATGAGCCTGTGCGGGCCGTTCGATGACAATGTGAAACAGCTTGAGCGCCGACTGGGTATTGAGATCAATCGTCGCGACAACGTCTTTAAGCTGGTTGGACGCCCTCTGTGCGTCAATGCCGCCGCCGATATCCTGAAAACGCTCTATGTGGATACGGCGCCCGTGCGCGGCGACATTCCGGATATCGAGCCGGACCAGATTCATCTCGCCATCAAAGAGAGCCGGGTGCTGGAGCAAACCGCGGACAGCGTGCCGGAGTACGGTAAAGCGGTCAACATCAAGACCAAACGTGGCGTTATCAAACCGCGTACGCCGAACCAGGCGCAGTACATCGCAAATGTCCTCGACCACGATATCACCTTTGGTATCGGCCCGGCCGGTACCGGTAAAACCTATCTGGCCGTGGCCGCCGCGGTGGACGCGCTGGAGCGTCAGGAGATCCGTCGCATCATGCTGACCCGTCCGGCGGTAGAAGCGGGTGAAAAACTGGGCTTCCTGCCCGGCGATCTGAGCCAGAAAGTCGACCCCTATCTGCGTCCGCTCTACGATGCGCTGTTTGAAATGCTCGGTTTCGAGCGGGTTGAAAAGCTGATGGAGCGCAACGTCATTGAAGTGGCCCCGCTGGCCTACATGCGTGGTCGTACCCTGAACGATGCGTTTATCATTCTTGATGAGAGCCAGAACACCACCATCGAACAGATGAAAATGTTCCTGACGCGTATCGGCTTCAACTCCAAAGCGGTCATTACTGGTGACGTGACCCAGATTGACCTGCCGCGCCACGTTAAGTCCGGCCTGCGTCACGCCATTGAGGTGCTCTCTGATGTGGAGGAGATTAGCTTCAACTTCTTCCACAGCGAGGATGTGGTTCGCCATCCTGTCGTGGCCCGCATTGTCACCGCCTATGAAGCCTGGGAAGCGGCCGATCAGACCCGGCGTGACCAGCAGGCTGAAGAGCGCAAACGTGAAGCACTGGCGGCGCAGAGCGCAACCCAGGAGAGCAAATGAGCGAAGTGATTCTCGACCTGCAGGTCGCCTGTGAAAACAGCGCAGGGTTGCCGGATGAAAGCCAGTTTCATCGCTGGCTCTCGGCGGCGGTTGCCCCTTTTCAGCCCGACAGCGAAGTCACCGTCCGTCTGGTTGATGAAGCCGAAAGTCATGAGCTTAATCTGACCTATCGCGGTAAAGACAAGCCGACTAACGTGCTCTCCTTCCCGTTTGAAGCCCCACCGGGTATTGAGCTGCCGCTGCTGGGCGATCTCATTATCTGCCGTCAGGTGGTTGAGCAGGAAGCGGCTGAACAGGGTAAAAGCGTGGAGGCGCACTGGGCCCACATGGTCGTGCACGGCACGCTGCATCTGCTGGGATATGACCATATTGATGACGATGAAGCCGATGAAATGGAAGGGCTGGAGACCGAGATAATGCTTGCTCTTGGGTATCCTGATCCGTACATTTCGGAGAAAGAAGACGCCTGAGTCCCGCATTCAGGCTATCCGGCTGTCAGTGCATGTGGCTGACAGCCCCCATTCCTCACCAGAGAGATCTTTAAAAACCGCCATGAGCGACGACCATTCTCAAAACAGCGATGCACCCAGTAGTAAAAAGGGATTTTTCTCCCTGTTAATCAACCAGCTTTTTCACGGCGAACCCAAAAACCGTGATGAGCTACTGGAGCTGATCCGCGACTCGAACAACAAAGAGCTGATTGACCAGGACACCCGCGACATGCTCGAAGGGGTTCTGGATATTGCGGAGCAGCGCGTGCGTGACATCATGATCCCGCGCTCGCAGATGATCACCCTGAAACGGAATCAGAGCCTTGAAGAGTGTCTGGATGTCATCATCGACTCCGCGCACTCCCGCTTCCCGGTGATCAGCGAAGATAAAGATCATGTGGAAGGTATCCTGATGGCGAAAGATTTACTGCCGTTTATGAGCAGCGAATCCGAACCTTTCAGCATTGAAAAAGTGCTGCGTCCTGCGGTGGTGGTGCCGGAAAGTAAGCGTGTGGATCGGATGCTGAAAGAGTTTCGCTCCCAGCGTTACCACATGGCGATCGTGATTGATGAGTTTGGCGGCGTCTCCGGCCTGGTGACCATTGAAGATATCCTGGAACTGATCGTCGGTGAGATTGAAGATGAGTATGACGACGAAGAAGATCGTGATATCCGTCAGCTCAACCGCCACACCTTCACGGTGCGCGCGCTGACCGCCATTGAAGATTTCAATGAGGTGTTTGGCACGCAGTTCAGTGATGATGAAGTCGACACCATCGGGGGCCTGGTGATGCAGGGCTTCGGCCATCTGCCTGCACGTGGTGAAAGCATCGAGATTGAAGGTTACCAGTTCAAGGTGGCGATGGCGGACAGCCGACGCATCATCCAGGTTCATGTGACTATTCCGGAAAACGCACCACAACCTCAACTGGAAGACGAATAAGTCTATGGCTTTCGCCTCACTTTACCCGCGTCAGCGGGTTCGCCTGCTGCTGGCTTTAATAACGGGTGCGTCTGGCACCCTCGCCTTCTCCCCCTACGATTTCTGGCCCGCCGCACTGCTGTCACTGTGCGGTTTACAGCTGCTGACCCTTAACCGTTCCACTCCGCAGGCCAGCGCCATCGGCTTTGTCTGGGGGCTGGGCCTGTTTGGCAGCGGCGTCAACTGGGTTTACGTCAGCATCGCCACCTTTGGCGGTATGCCCGGCCCGGTGAACGTGTTTATTGTGGTGCTGCTCGCCGCCTATCTGGCGCTCTATCCGGCCCTGTTTGCCGGTGTGCTGAACCGCCTGTGGCCTCGCACTTCGCTGTGGCGACTGGCGCTGGCCGCCCCGGCGCTGTGGCAGATCACCGAGTTCCTGCGCGGCTGGGTGCTGACCGGCTTTCCGTGGCTGCAGTTTGGTTACAGCCAGATCGACGGACCGCTGAAGGGTCTGGCACCGCTGGCGGGCGTTGAAACCCTGACCTTCCTGCTGATGGTTATCGCCGGGCTGCTGGCTTATGCCCTGCAGCAGCGCAATGTCAGAAGTCTGATCGCCGCGCTGCTGCTGCTGGCGCTGCCGTGGCCGTTGCGCTACCTCCAGTGGGTTGAGCCGATGCCCGAACGCACCGTCGAGGTGGCGCTGGTTCAGGGCAACATTCCGCAATCCATGAAGTGGGACCCGCAGCAGCTGCTTAACACGCTGCGCATTTACACCGGCCTCAGTCAGCCGCTGATGGGCAAAGCGCCGATCATTATCTGGCCGGAGTCAGCGATAACCGATCTGGAAAGCAACCAGCAGCCCTTCCTGCGTTCGCTGGATGATGAGCTGCGTCAGCGCGGCAGTTCGCTGGTCACCGGCATTGTTGACTCCCGGCTGGAGCAGAACCGCTATCACGACTACAACACGGTCATCGTGCTGGGCGGCAAAGCGCCGTACAACTACTTCAGTGGCAACCGCTACCAGAAAAATCATCTGGTGCCGTTTGGTGAATTTGTGCCGCTGGCCGATCTGCTGCGTCCGCTGGCTCCGTTCTTTGATTTACCGATGTCCGCGTTCAGCCGGGGCAACTATCTCCAGCCGCAGCTCAGCGTGGCGGGATATCACCTTACCACGGCGATCTGTTATGAGATCGTGCTGGGTGAACAGGTGCGGGCCAACTTCCATCCTGATACGAACTTCCTGCTGACCGTTTCTAATGATGCCTGGTTTGGTCACTCGATCGGCCCATGGCAGCATTTCCAGATGGCGCGGATGCGGGCGCTGGAACTGGGTCGTCCGCTGTTACGCAGCACTAACAATGGCGTCACGGCCGTGGTGGATGCGAAAGGCGATGTGACGTCCATTCTGCCGCAGTTCACCCGCGATGTCCTGACCAGCAAAGTTACCCCGACCCAGGGGGAAACGCCCTACGCGAAAGCGGGCGTCTGGCCGGTGTGGTCTCTGACGCTGCTGGCTGCGGTAATTGCCCTGCTGCGTCGCCGTCGATAACAGCCTGGATGCCGCAAGGCCAGCGGTGAGATCCAGCCAGCGCAGGAAACACGGTCAGGCAAAAACCGCCCTCTCTGACACCCCCGACCCGCGTCGTCCATGGCGCGGGTCGCTTTCCGCTTCAGCCCCTGTTCCCTGCGCTTTCATCTGACGCTTTACTGCCAGATTCCTCCGGCTTCGGGTGTGTCAGCCTTCTGAGGCTTCGTTTTTTATTTCTTTCTCCCCGATATAACTCACTCTCCTGACCGCATACTCTGCTGCCTTTCTCGCTCTGAACCGCTTTCTGGCACGATGATTGCTAAATATTTCAGTGTTTTTCACAAACAGGCTGATTGCAGGCGCTGACAGCGAGCCGGTTGCACCAAAACCATCCGCACCGCTGCACCGTTACCGCGCAGCGCGGGATATTTGCCTTCTTTTGGTGCGTATCACCTCGCAAAACAGAAACTTTTTTGTTTCATTGCGTTAACAATCCGCTATGTTAGTGACTCTTCTGCGCCCGTTTTCAGCGCAGAAAGAGCCCGGACGCAGCAAAAAACAGACACAACATCATAATCAGCGCAGGTTATAGCCTGTGCCTTTTTCATACGAAGGAGTTGGAACATGCAACTACGCAAAGTGGCATTATCTCTTCTGCTGATCAGCGCAGCGGCGGGAGCGGCCCAGGCGGAAGATCTCAGCGGCACCCTGAAAAAGATCAATGACAATGGCGTTATTGTGGTCGGGCATCGCGAATCATCAGTTCCCTTTTCTTATTATGACAACCAGCAAAAAGTGGTAGGCTATTCACAGGCCTATTCCAACGCCATCGTGGACGCCATCAAAGCAAAACTGAACAAGCCGGATCTGCAGGTCAAGATGATCCCTATCACCTCTCAGAACCGTATTCCGCTGTTGCAGAACGGCACCTACGATTATGAGTGTGGCTCGACCACCAATAACCTTGAGCGCCAGAAACAGGCAGCCTTCTCTGACACCATTTTTGTCATCGGCACCCGTCTGCTGGTGAAGAAAGGTGGCCCAATCAAAGATTTCGCTGACCTGAAAGGCAAAACCGTCGTTGTGACCTCCGGCACCACCTCTGAAGTGCTGCTGCATAAACTCAATGACGAGCAGAAAATGGATATGCGCATCATCAGCGCAAAAGATCACGGCGACTCTTTCCGCACCCTGGAAACCGGTCGTGCCGTGGCCTTTATGATGGATGACGCGCTGCTGGCTGGCGAACGCGCAAAAGCGAAAAAACCGGACAACTGGGAAATCTTAGGCACGCCGCAGTCCAAAGAGGCCTATGGCTGCATGCTGCGTAAAGATGATCCACAGTTCAAAGCCCTGGTGGATGAAACCATCGCTAAAGCCCAGACCTCCGGTCAGGCTGAAAAATGGTTCGACACCTGGTTTAAACAGCCGATTCCGCCTAAGAACCTGAACATGAACTTTGAACTGTCTGAAGACATGAAAGCACTGTTCAAGACGCCGAACGATAAAGCACTGAATTAACAACAAAATACCCAATGGATTTCAGGTTGCATTACGGCGGCCAGAGAGTGAATCCCGATGCGCTTACGCAGGTAAGTGATTCGCGTGAATCAACGCAGCCAGCAACATTGCAGCCTGAAAGACGGCGGGTATAACAAGGGCGGCCCGGCTGCCCTCTCGATTGCTGAAACCGCGGCATGGACAGACAGACTGACACGGGTCGTTCCCCTGCGTCAGAAGATAAAACGCCGTTCATCAATCTTCAGGGTAGCTTCGCTACCCTTTTTTTCCGGAGCTCGTTATGGGTATCGATTGGAACTGGGGCATCTTTCTCGAACAGGCCCCGTTCGGTAACACGACCTACCTTGGCTGGCTGTGGTCCGGTTTTCAGGTGACGATTGCTGTCTCCTGCTGCGCCTGGATTATTGCCTTCTTCGTGGGTTCATTTTTCGGCATTCTGCGCACCGTGCCTAACCGCCTGCTGGCCACCATTGGCACCTGCTATGTCGAACTGTTTCGTAACATCCCGCTGATCGTCCAGTTCTTCTTCTGGTATCTGGTCGCGCCTGAACTGGTGGGCGAGAAGCTCGGCATGTGGTTTAAGTCGGAGCTGGATCCCAACATTCAGTTTTTCCTCTCCTCCATGATCTGTCTTGGCCTCTTTACCGCGGCCCGCGTATGCGAGCAGGTCCGTGCTGCCATTCAGTCACTGCCGACCGGGCAGAAGAATGCAGGTCTGGCGATGGGATTAACCCTGCCGCAGACCTACCGCTATGTGCTCCTGCCGAATGCGTATCGCGTGATTGTCCCGCCGATGACGTCGGAAATGCTGAACCTGGTTAAGAACTCAGCTATCGCCTCCACCATTGGTCTGGTCGATATGGCCGCACAGGCGGGCAAACTGCTCGACTATTCGGCCCACGCCTATGAGTCCTTTACCGCCATTACGCTCGCCTACGTCGCGATTAACCTGGTGATTATGTTGTTGATGAGTCTGGTCGAGCGCAAGGTCCGGCTGCCAGGCAAGGCGGGAGGCAAGTAATGTACGAGTTTGACTGGAGTTCCATTGCTCCCAGCCTGCCCTATCTGCTCAATGGCCTGGTGATTACGTTTAAAATCACCCTGACCGCCGTGGTCTTCGGGATTCTGTGGGGCACGCTGCTGGCGGTAATGCGTCTGTCGAGCTTTAAGCCGATCAGCTGGTTCGCCAAAATTTATGTCAACCTGTTCCGCTCCGTGCCGCTGGTGATGGTGCTGCTCTGGTTCTATCTGGTGGTGCCGAGTTTTCTGCAGCAGGTGCTGGGCCTGTCGCCCAAAACCGATATCCGGCTGATTTCAGCCATGGTCGCTTTCTCGCTGTTTGAAGCGGCTTACTACTCTGAAATTATTCGCGCCGGCATCATCAGTATCTCACGCGGCCAGGGTAACGCCGCGCTGGCGCTCGGCATGACGCCGTGGCAGTCGATGAGACTGATCATCCTGCCGCAGGCGTTTCGCGCCATGGTTCCGCTGTTACTGACCCAGGGTATCGTGCTGTTCCAGGATACCTCACTGGTCTATGTCTTAAGCCTGGCGGACTTCTTCCGCACCGCGTCCACCATTGGTGAGCGCGACGGGACCCAGGTGGAGATGGTTCTG
Organism: Pantoea sp. M_10; assembly: GCF_008631515.1. Taxonomy (NCBI): domain Bacteria; kingdom Pseudomonadati; phylum Pseudomonadota; class Gammaproteobacteria; order Enterobacterales; family Erwiniaceae; genus Pantoea; species Pantoea sp. M_10. The sequence goes on from NZ_VWUL01000001.1 coordinate 1,150,587, forward strand.
TTTGCCGGTCTGGTCTACTTCGTGATCAGCCTGAGTGCATCGCTGTTGGTCAGCTATCTGAAAAGAAAAAGGACGGTTTAAATGATTAGCCTGAAAAATGTTTCTAAGTGGTATGGTCACTTTCAGGTGCTGACCGACTGCTCAACCGAGGTCAAAACCGGTGAAGTGGTGGTGGTGTGCGGGCCGTCCGGCTCCGGTAAATCGACGCTGATCAAAACGGTTAACGGACTTGAGCCGATCCAGCAGGGTGTGATTGCGGTGAATGGCACCGAGGTGAACAACAAAAAAACCAACCTGGCGCAGCTTCGCAGTCAGGTTGGCATGGTGTTTCAGCACTTCGAACTCTTCCCTCACCTGAGCATTATCAACAATCTGGTGCTGGCGCAGGTGAAAGTGCTGAAGCGCGACAAAGCGGCCGCGCGGGAGAAGGGGCTAAAACTGCTGAAGCGAGTGGGTCTGGCCGCGCATGCTGAGAAGTTTCCCGGTCAGCTTTCCGGGGGCCAGCAGCAGCGCGTGGCGATTGCGCGGGCACTCTGCATGGACCCCATCGCGATGCTGTTTGATGAGCCGACCTCCGCACTGGACCCGGAAATGATCAATGAGGTGCTGGATGTCATGGTCGAACTGGCCCAGGAGGGGATGACAATGATGGTGGTAACCCATGAGATGGGCTTTGCCCGCAAGGTAGCCAATCGCGTCATCTTTATGGATGAAGGGAAAATTATCGAAGACACCAATAAAGATGACTTCTTTAATAATCCGCAGTCTGACCGCGCCAAAGATTTCCTCGCCAAAATCCTGCACTAACCCCGGCCATTATGCGGGTCACCACCGGTGGCCCGCCTCACGCATGCGATGACGCTATCAGGGTTCAAAAGGCTGACGCTGAAACTGATCGTGGCCGCACTCCGGACAACGTGACAGCGTTTCAGGCGTGTAGATTGCCCGGGTAAACTGGCACTTTTCACACACCAGATTCCCCAGCCCCACCACTTCCCCGCTCTGATAGACCCCATGATGATGCAGATCCTGGAAGACCTCGCGCCACTCCAGCTGACTCTTATCGGTAATATCTGCCAGCTCTTTCCAGACGCTCTCACGGATAATGCGCATAAAGAGCGAGTCCGCGACCGGTTCTTCGACGTCGCTATAGCTGCGCGCAAACTCTTCCAGATCGCGTCGGACCGCGCGCAGTACCTGATCAATCTCCTCTTCCGTCATATCGTTGCGCGCCAGCAGCTGGCTTCGCCGTCCGTCAATCAGCGCATCCGGGTTACGATCGCCCTGACGCAGACGGTCGGTCAGTACGGCTAACGACTCGCGATATTCCTGAGCCACTTTATTCATTTTGTTCTCCTTTTATGCAGACTCTCGCTGAATTAAGTTTAGTCGCAATGTTGCTTTTGCCGTGTCGTCTGTACAGGGAATTACAAAAGGGTGAAGGTTCTGACGCTTTCGGCAGAAATCGCGCCAGCAAAAGTGGGAAGTGTTGTTGATATGCGGCCTTATGGGTATGCTATGCGGATCTTAAAGCCAGAAAAATGTTATTCACAAAGGACCACAGGCAGCCATGCAAGAGCAATACCGCCCGGAAGAGATTGAATCCCGTGTGCAGCAACACTGGGATGAAAACGAAACGTTTAAAGTGACTGAGCAGGAAGGTAAAGAGAAATATTACTGCCTTTCAATGTTGCCCTATCCTTCTGGGCGCCTGCACATGGGCCACGTTCGTAACTACACCATCGGCGACGTAATCGCGCGTTATCAGCGTATGCTCGGCAAAAACGTACTCCAGCCGATTGGCTGGGATGCTTTCGGCCTGCCTGCAGAAGGCGCGGCGGTGAAGAACAACACCGCGCCGGCCCCGTGGACCTACGACAACATCGCCTACATGAAGAACCAGCTTAAACTGCTGGGCTTTGGCTATGACTGGAGCCGTGAACTGGCGACCTGCCAGCCTGAGTACTACCGCTGGGAACAGTGGTTCTTCACCAAACTGTATGAAAAAGGCCTGGTCTACAAAAAAACCTCGGCGGTGAACTGGTGCCCGAACGATCAGACCGTACTGGCTAACGAGCAGGTGATCGACGGCTGCTGCTGGCGCTGTGACACCAGAGTTGAGCGCAAAGAGATCCCGCAGTGGTTCATTAAAATCACCGATTATGCGGAAGAGCTGCTGAACGACCTGGATACGCTGGACGAGTGGCCTGAGCAGGTCAAAACCATGCAGCGTAACTGGATTGGTCGCTCAGAAGGCGTTGAAATCACCTTCGACGTGGCTGACAGCGAAGAGAAAGTCACTGTCTACACCACCCGCCCGGATACCTTTATCGGCGCCACCTATGTGGCCGTGGCTGCAGGCCATCCGCTGGCGACCCAGGCGTCGGTGAACAATCCGGCGCTGGCCGACTTTATCGCTGAATGCCGCAACACCAAAGTGGCTGAAGCCGATATGGCGACCATGGAGAAGAAAGGCATGGCGACCGGCCTCTCGGTTGTCCACCCGCTGACCGGCGAACACCTGCCTGTCTGGGTCGCTAACTTCGTTCTGATGGAATATGGCACGGGTGCCGTGATGGCGGTTCCGGCGCACGACCAGCGCGACTGGGAGTTTGCCACTAAATATGACCTGCCCATTAAGCCGGTTGTCCTTAACCTGGATGGCAGCATTCCTGACGTCAGCGCGGCGGCGATGACCGACAAAGGCGCCCTGTTCAACTCTGGCGAATTTAACAGTCTGGATCATGCGGCCGGTTTTAACGCCATCGCAGATACCCTGGCGGCCAAAGGCGTGGGCGTGCGTAAAGTGAACTACCGTCTGCGCGACTGGGGCGTTTCCCGTCAGCGCTACTGGGGTGCGCCTATCCCGATGGTCACGCTGGAAGATGGCACCGTAATGCCTGCACCAGAAGATCAGCTGCCGGTGATCCTGCCGGAAGATGTGGTGATGGATGGCATTACCAGCCCGATCAAAGCGGATCCGGAGTGGGCAAAAACCACGGTAAACGGCCAGCCTGCGCTGCGCGAAACCGATACCTTTGACACCTTCATGGAGTCCTCCTGGTACTACGCACGTTACACCTGTGCCGACTACAAAGAGGGTATGCTGGACCCGGCTGCAGCGAACTACTGGCTGCCGGTCGATCAGTATGTCGGCGGTATCGAGCACGCCATCATGCACCTGATGTATTTCCGCTTCTTCCACAAGCTGCTGCGTGATGCGGGCCTGGTGAACTCCAGCGAGCCGGCCAAACGCCTGCTGTGCCAGGGTATGGTGCTGGCTGATGCCTTCTACTACCTCGGCGACAACGGCGAACGCAACTGGGTTTCACCGGTTGACGTTGAGGTTGAGCGTGACGAGAAAGGCCGCATCGTGAAGGCCGTGGATAAGCAGGGTCGCGAGGTGATCTACGCGGGCATGAGCAAAATGTCGAAGTCGAAAAACAACGGCATCGACCCACAGCTGATGGTTGAGCGTTACGGCGCGGATACCGTGCGTCTGTTTATGATGTTTGCCTCACCGGCGGATATGACGCTGGAGTGGCAGGAGTCTGGCGTTGAAGGCGCAAACCGCTTCCTGAAGCGTGTCTGGAAACTGGTCTACGAGCACACCCAGCTGGGTGCGACCGTGGCACTGGACGTGGAGAGCCTGAACGATGAGCAGAAATCGCTGCGTCGCGACCTGCACAAAACCATCGCCAAAGTAGCCGATGATATTGGCCGCCGTCAGACCTTCAACACCGCTATCGCGGCGATTATGGAGCTGATGAATAAACTGGCCCGCGCGCCGCAGGAAAGCGAGCAGGATCGCGCCCTGATGCAGGAAGCGCTGCTGGCGGTCGTTCGTCTGCTCTATCCGTTTACCCCGCACGCCAGCTACGTTCTGTGGCAGACGCTGGGTGGCGAAGGCTCCATTGATGAAGCGACCTGGCCGGTTGCGGATGAAGCAGCTATGGTTGAAGATTCACTGCTGGTTGTGGTGCAGGTCAACGGCAAAGTGCGTGGCAAGATCACCGTCGCCGCCGATGCAACACAGGAACAGGTTCAGGCACGCGCTGCCCAGGAGCATCTGGTGGCGAAATACCTGGACGGTGTGACTATCCGTAAAGTCATTTATGTACCGGGCAAACTGCTTAACCTGGTCGTAGGTTAAGTTCAGGAGGAACTGTGCGACATCCGATTATCAGGCTGTTTGTCATGCTGGCGGTGGTCATCACCGCTGGCTGTGGTTTTCATCCGCGTGGCACCACACAGGTGCCCAGCGAACTGAAAACCCTGATTGTTTCAACCGGCGATCCTTATGGACCCCTTGCGCGTACTGTGCGTCAGCAGCTGCGTATCAACGATGTCACTATTGTTGAAGACACTAAACAGAACCGCACCGATATTCCGACGCTGCGTCTGGGTCCTGAGGTGTCGGGACGTAACACCGCCTCGGTCTTTATCAGCGGCACCTCTGCTGAGTATCAGCTGGTCATGACGCTAACGGCGCAGGTCCTGTTGCCGGGCAAAGGCATCTACCCAATCAGCACCACGGTCTATCGTTCATTCTTCGATAACCCGAACGCGGCGCTGGCAAAAGATGCCGAGCAGGATCTGATTACACAGGAGATGCGTCAGCGTGCGGCCGAACAGCTGATACGTAAGCTGCTGACCGTGCATGCCGCACAGATCAACAACAAAGAGACCTTACCGGCGTCCGTGATTCCGGTGCCGGGCCAGGTTTCAAAGGAAGCGCCCACTTCCTCTGCCACCAGTCTGCAATGATCAGGATTTATCCTGAGCAACTCAGCGCGCAGCTTCGTGAGGGGCTGCGCGCCTGTTATTTATTAACCGGAAACGAACCGCTGCTGTTGCAGGAGAGTGCCGACGCCATTCGCGCCGCCGCAACCGCGCAGGGATTCCAGGAACATTTCAGTTTTACGCTGGATGCGCAGACCGACTGGGAAAGCCTGTTCGTCAGCTGCCAGTCACTGAGTCTGTTTGCCCAGCGTCAGACCCTCACGCTGCAATTCCCCGACAATGGCCCTAACGCCGCAATGGCCGAGCAGCTGGTTAAGCTGTCACAGCTGCTGCACGCCGATATTCTGATGGTCTGCCGGATGGCAAAGCTGACCCGCGCGCAGGAAAACAGCGCCTGGTTTAAAGCGCTGTCCGCCTCTGCGGTCATGGTGCCCTGCCAGACGCCAGAGCAGGCGCAACTGCCCCGCTGGGTGGTGAATCGGGCCAGAGCGCTGAAGCTTTCGGTGGATGACGCCGCCGTGCAGCTGCTCTGTTACTGCTACGAAGGCAATCTGCTGGCGCTTGCTCAGGCGCTGGAGCGGCTCTCACTGCAGTGGCCTGACGGCAAACTGACGCTGCCGCGGGTGGAAGAGGCGGTCAGCGATGCAGCGCACTTCACCCCTTTCCACTGGGTGGATGCGTTACTGGCAGGCAAAAGCCGCCGCGCCCTGCATATCCTCCATCAGCTGGAGAAAGAGGAGAGCGAGGTGGTGATTCTGCTGCGTACGCTGCAGCGCGATATGCTGACGCTGCTGCATCTGCAACGTCATCAGGCACAACAGCCGTTGCGCACGCTGATGGATCAGCAGCGGATCTGGCAGAATCGCCGCGCGCTGTTCACCGAAGCGCTGCAGCGACTCGACGCTGCCCGTCTGCAACGCGCGATCCATCTGCTGAGTCAGATTGAGGTGACGCTGAAGCAGGATTATGGACAGCCGGTGTGGCCTCAGTTGCAGACCCTGACGCTGCTGCTCAGCAGCCGGGCTTTTCCGACGAGTTTTGCGCATGTCTGAGTTACAGGCGCTGTTTGGCGGCACGTTCGATCCGATTCATTTCGGCCATCTGCGCCCGGTCGAAGCGCTGGCGCAGCAGACCGGTCTGCAGCGCGTGACGCTGCTGCCCAATAATGTCCCTCCCCATCGTCCGCAGCCGGAAGCCAGTGCGGCCCAGCGGGTCGACATGCTGCGCTGTGCTATCGCCGGTTTGCCGCTGTTTGATATTGATACCCGTGAGCTGGCGCGCGATACGCCCTCCTGGACCGTGACGACCCTGGAGGCCTGGCGCGCCGAACGCGGTGCCGCCCAGCCGCTGGGATTTATCATTGGTCAGGACTCCTTACTGAGCTTAGCCAGCTGGCATCGCTGGGAGGATCTGCTGTCACTCTGCCATCTGCTGGTGTGCCAGCGGCCGGGCTACGCCACGCGCTTTGAGGCGCCGGAGATGCAGCAGTGGCTCAATGAACACCTCGCCGGCGATATCCGGCAGCTGCATCAGCAGCCTGCGGGCCATATCTGGCTGGCAGACACGCCGCTGTATAACATTTCGGCAACCGAAATCCGCCGCCGCCGCCATCAGAACCAGCCCTGCGACGACCTGTTGCCCCCGGCGGTGATCGACTATATCGACCGCGAAGGCTTATATCGCGACTGATCCGGGCATGCTATACTGCGCCGCTTAATTTTCTGGCTGCACTTTCCGGGCTCGCAGCCGGCCCGATACCATCAGATTCAGAGGGGAACCTTTTGCAAGGTAAAGCACTCCAAGAGTTCGTTATTGATAAGATTGATGATCTCAAAGGTCAGGACATCGTGACCATCGACGTTCAGGGCAAATCCAGCATCACCGATTTCATGATCATCTGCACCGGCACCTCTACGCGTCATGTGACCTCGATCGCAGAGCACGTTGAGCAGGAGTCCCGTTTAGCTGGCCTGATGCCTTTAGGCATTGAAGGTAAAAGCGCGGCGGACTGGATCGTGGTTGATCTCGGTGATGTCATCGTGCACGTGATGCAGGAAGAGAGTCGCCAGCTGTATGAGCTGGAAAAACTCTGGGGCTAATCGGTGAAACTGCAACTTGTTGCCGTCGGCACGAAAATGCCCGACTGGGTGCAGACCGGTTTCATGGAGTATCTGCGCCGCTTCCCGAAAGATATGCCACTTGAGCTGACCGAAGTCACCGCGGGGAAACGCGGCAAAAATGCTGATATCAAACGCATTCTTGAAAAAGAGGGCGAAGCGATGTTAGCGGCGGTCGGCAAAGGAAATCGCATCGTCACGCTGGATATTCCCGGTCATCCGTGGGAAACCCCGCAGCTGGCGCAGCAGCTTGAACGCTGGAAGCTGGACGGCCGCGATGTCAGCCTGCTGATTGGCGGGCCTGAAGGCCTGGCCCCCGCCTGCAAAGCGGCGGCAGAGCAGAGCTGGTCCCTGTCAGCATTGACGCTGCCCCATCCGCTGGTGCGCGTGCTGGTTGCGGAAAGTCTGTATCGAGCCTGGAGTATCACGGCAAATCATCCTTATCATCGTGAATGACCGATCAGCCCACAGCAGACATGACAAGTAGCGGATGAAATTACAAAGCAACGCCTTTCGCGATTACAGCGCCGAACAGAAACTCTTTGTCCGTCGGGCGTTTTTCGCCTTCGTCGGTATTTTGCTGCTCTCTTCAATCCTGGTGGTGAACCTTTACCATCTGCAGATCCTTCGCTTTGATGATTACAGTACCCGCTCCAACCAGAACCGCATAAAACTGGTGCCTGTCGCGCCCAGCCGCGGCATTATCTACGATCGTACCGGCACGCCGCTGGCGCTGAACCGCACCATCTATCAGGCTGAACTGGTGCCGGAAAAAGTCGATAACCTGCAACAGACGCTGGAAAATCTGCGCCCGATCCTGGAGCTGACGGATGAAGATCTGGAAAACTTCCAGAAAGAGCGTAAACGCTCACGTCGTTTTACCTCCATTCCGGTGAAAACCGCGCTGAATGAGGTGCAGGTCGCCCGCTTTGCGGTCAATCAGTACCGCTTCCCCGGCGTGGAAGTGAAAGGCTATCAGCGCCGCTACTACCCATACGGTTCCACGCTGACGCATGTGGTCGGCTACGTCTCCAAAATCAACGATCGTGATGTGGCCCGCCTTGATAAAGAGGGGATCTGGCCAAATTACGCCGCGACCCACGATATCGGCAAGCTGGGCATCGAAGCCTATTATGAAGATCTCCTGCACGGCAAAACCGGCTTTGAGGAGGTTGAGGTCAACAACCGTGGTCGGGTCATTCGCCAGCTGCATGAGGAGTCACCTCAGGCGGGCCGTGATATCTATCTGACGATCGATCTCAAGCTGCAGCAATATATTGAAACCCTGCTGGCGGGCAGTCGTGCAGCGGTGGTCGTCAGCGATCCGCGCACCGGCGAAATCCTCGCCATGGTTTCCACCCCCAGCTACGACGCCAACTTATTTGTCGACGGGATTTCCAGCAAGGATTACCGCGGCCTGCTGGAAGATGAAAACCGCCCGCTCTATAACCGCGCGATTCAGGCTGCCTACCCTCCCGCCTCAACGGTCAAACCCTATGTCGCCGTCTCCGCCATGAGTGCCGGGGTGATTAACCGCAACACCAGTGTTTTCGATCCTGGCTGGTGGCAGCTTCCCGGTTCCGAAAAGCGTTTCCGCGACTGGAAGAAATGGGGCCATGGTCGTCTCAACGTCACCAAAGCGCTGGAAGAGTCTGCCGATACCTTCTTCTATCAGGTCGCCTATGACATGGGCATCGATCGCCTCTCTGAGTGGATGAACAAGTTTGGCTACGGCAGCCGGACCGGCATCGACCTGCCGCAGGAGAGCGCCGGCAATATGCCGACCCGAGACTGGAAGATGAGACGCTTCAAAAAGCCGTGGTATCAGGGTGACACCATTCCGGTGGGCATCGGCCAGGGCTACTGGACGGCCACGCCGCTGCAGATGAACAAAGCGATGATGATTCTGATTAACGATGGCATCATTCGTGTGCCGCATATCCTGCGCGCTACCCGTGAAGGCCGGACGCTGGTGCCCTATCGCCAGCCGCCTGCCGCGCCGATTGGCGATATCCATTCCGGCTACTGGGAAATCGCCAAAGATGGCATGTATGGTGTGGCAAACCGCCCTAACGGCACCGCGCACAAGAGCTTTGCGGATGCGCCCTACAAAATCGCCGCCAAGTCCGGTACGGCACAGGTCTTTGGCCTGAAAGAAAATGAAACCTATAACGCTCACAGAATTGCTGAACGATTACGCGACCATAAGTTAATGACCGCGTTTGCTCCCTATGACAAACCTCGGGTTGCCGTGACCATTATTCTGGAAAACGGTGGCGCCGGTCCGGCTGTCGGCACCGTCATGCGCCAGATTCTGGATCACATCATGTTAGGTGATAACAATACAGTCCTGCCGGACGCCGCCCCGGTGCCGCCCGGTTATGAAGGTGAATAAACATGTCGATGCAAGATAGTCCGCAGAAACGATCAATCTGGATGCGCATCCACATCGATCCGCTGTTTATGCTGATCATCCTCGGCCTGCTGACCTACAGCGCCGTGGTGATCTGGAGTGCCAGTGGTCAGGACCCGGGCATGATGGAGCGTAAACTGGGTCAGATCGCGATGGGCCTGGTGATCATGATTGTGCTGGCGCAGGTGCCACCGCGTGTCTATGAAGGCTGGGCACCTTATCTCTATATTGTCTGCGTGATCCTGCTGGTGGCGGTAGATGCCTTCGGTCAGATCAGTAAAGGCGCACAGCGCTGGCTCGATCTCGGCTTTGTCCGTTTTCAGCCCTCGGAGATTGCCAAGATCGCGGTGCCGCTGATGGTCGCACGCTTTATTAACCGTGACGTCTGCCCGCCGACGCTGAAAAATACCGGTATTGCGCTGGTGCTGATCTTCGTGCCTACCCTGCTGGTGGCCGCGCAGCCCGACCTCGGTACCTCCATCCTGATTGCCGCCTCGGGTTTGTTTGTGCTGTTCCTGTCAGGGATGAGCTGGAAACTGATTGGCGTGGCGGTGCTGCTGGTGGCCGCCTTTATCCCGATCCTGTGGTTTTTCCTGATGCACGACTATCAGCGCGATCGCGTTATGATGCTGCTCGACCCGGAAACGGATCCGCTGGGTGCCGGCTATCACATCATTCAGTCGAAAATTGCCATTGGCTCGGGGGGACTGCGCGGCAAAGGCTGGCTGCAGGGCACCCAGTCTCAGCTGGAGTTTTTGCCGGAACGTCACACCGACTTTATCTTTGCGGTTCTGGCCGAAGAGTTAGGCCTGGTGGGCGTGCTGCTGCTGCTGACCCTTTATCTGCTGCTGATCATGCGCGGACTGGTGGTGGCCGCGCGGGCGCAGACCACCTTCGGCCGGGTCATGGCGGGCGGTTTAATGCTGATTTTATTCGTTTATGTTTTCGTTAACATTGGCATGGTTAGTGGTATCTTACCGGTGGTTGGCGTACCGCTGCCGCTGGTCAGTTATGGCGGCTCCGCGCTAATCGTGCTTATGGCGGGATTTGGCATCGTGATGTCGATCCACACTCACCGAAAAATGTTATCTAAAAGTGTCTAAGAGGCTGCAGATGCGTAAGGAATGGCTTGGCGTTGCACTGGCATCACTGGTTCTGGCGGCCTGTACCACGCCGGAACCCCAAAATACGGCGCCGCCGCAACCGGCATACAATGGACCGGTGGTAGAGATTCCGGGCGTTGAGCCACGTTATGAGCCGGTTAATCCGGGCACCAGCCAGGATTACAGCGTCAACGGCAAAAATTATCGCATCGTTAAAGATCCCTCCAACTTCAGTGAAGTCGGTCTGGCCACCTGGTACGGTGAAGAAGCGCAGGGCAACCGCACCGCCATCGGCGAAACCTACGATCCCGATGCGCTGACAGCGGCCCACCCTACCCTGCCGCTGCCGAGCTATGTGCGCGTCACCAATATCGCCAACGGTCGTCAGATTGTGGTGCGTGTGAACGATCGCGGTCCTTATACGCCGGGTCGTATTATCGATCTCTCCCGCGCCGCCGGTGACCGCCTGAATATCTCAAACAATTCGCGGGTGCGGGTCGACTTTATCAAGGTCGCGCCTGACGGCTCACTCTCCGGCCCTGGCACCATCGGCACCGTCGTGGCGAAACAGAGTTACGCCCTGCCCGCCCGTCCGGACCTGAGTGGTGGCGCAGTCATGAATGGCGGCAGCGCAGCGGCTGCTCAGCCGCCTGCGCAGAATGTCGACGCCATCAGTAACAGCACGCTGCAGAGCAGTGACAGCATGGGTGCACCGGTGCAGAGCAGCGGCTTTCTTGGCGCACCCCAGCCTTTAGCGAGCGGGGTGCTGGAAGGCAGTGAACCGCCCGCTGCCGCCGTTGCCGCACCGGCAGCGGTTGCTGCTCCCGCCGCCGCCAGCGCCGCGCCTGCGGCCAGCCGGGGAACCGCAGCGGGCTATGTCGTGCAGGTCGGCGCGCTGAACGATCCGGCGCGTGCACAGCAGATGATGAAAAGCCTGAGCCAGCGTTATGGTGTGCCCGGGAAAGTTGAAGACGCAGGCAACAATGTTTATCGCGTGCAGCTTGGCGGGTACGCTACCCGCGCCGAAGCCGCCGCGCTGCAACAGCGCCTGAGCAGTGAAGGCCAGACCGCTTCATTTATTACTAATACGCGTCGCTGATCCGTTTGTCAGACCGCTGCACGTTACGTCTGCTAACAACCCAATCATTTCACCCCATGCCAGCGCCCCTGGCATTGGGTATGATAAGTGACTTTTTTAAACCTCAAACTCACGGATGTTGTAGTCCTACACATGAACACGCTGAAATCCTCTCGTTTGCTGAAACGCCTGACAGTGGGATCACTGATCGCTTTCTCCCTCAGCCATGCTGCCATCGCTGATGACGTCAATCTCAAGACCATGATTCCGGGCGTACCGGACATTGATGCCGAAGCGTATGTCCTTATCGACTACAACTCGGGCAAAGTGCTGGCGGAGAAAAATGCCGATGCACGCCGCGATCCTGCCAGTCTGACCAAGATGATGACCAGCTACGTCATCGGTCAGGCCGTGAAAGCCGGTAAAATTCATCAGGACGATATGGTCACCATCGGTCAGGATGCCTGGGCCACCGGTAACCCGGTGTTTAAAGGCTCCTCGCTGATGTTCCTGAAGCCAGGCGACCGCGTACCGGTTTCTCAGCTGACCCGTGGGATTGTGCTGCAGTCCGGTAACGACGCCTGTGTAGCAATGGCTGACTATGTTGCCGGCAGCCAGGACGCGTTCGTTAATCTGATGAACAACTACGTCAAAGCGCTTGGCCTTCAGAATACCCACTTCGGCACGGTGCATGGTCTGGACGCTGAAGGTCAGTACAGCTCCGCGCGCGACATGGCGCTGATCGGTCAGGCGCTGATCCGCGATGTGCCGGAAGAGTACGCCATCTATAAAGAGAAAGAGTTCACCTTCAACAATATCCGTCAGATGAACCGTAACGGTCTGCTGTGGGATACCAACCTGAATGTGGATGGGATCAAAACCGGTCACACCAACTCGGCAGGTTTCAACCTGGTGGCATCAGCGACAGAAGGCCAGATGCGCCTGATTTCTGCCGTCATGGGCGGGCACACCTTTAAAGGCCGTGAAACGGAGAGCAAGAAACTGCTGACCTGGGGCTTCCGTTTCTTTGAAACCGTCGCGCCGCTGAAAGCAGGTAAAGAGTTCGCCTCTGAGCCGGTCTGGTTCGGCGATAATGACCGCGTGCAGCTGGGTGTGGAAAAAGATGCCTACCTGACCATTCCACGTGGCCGTATGAAAGATCTGAAGGCCAGCTATGTGCTGAACAACACAGAACTGCATGCCCCGCTGAAGAAAAACCAGGTCGTCGGCAGCATCAACTTCCAGCTGGATGGCAAAACCATCGAACAGCGTCCGCTGGTGGTACTGAATGAAATTTCCGAAGGCGGTTTCTTTGGCCGTATCGTTGATTACATCAAGCTGATGTTCCATCACTGGTTCGGTTAAGCGTGACGGGTGATTGAAAATTCACCCTTCCGCCCCCATTACACGATATTATGATGCTCCCGCTCAGGCGGGAGCCTGTTTTTTATGCACCGGAGTTAATATGAAAACCAAACTGAATGAGCTGCTCGAATTTCCTACCCCGTTTACCTACAAAGTAATGGGTCTGGCGCAACCGGAGCTGGTTGATCAAGTGGTTGAAGTGGTGCAACGTCATGCGCCCGGCGACTACAGTCCTGAAGTTAAGCCGAGCAGCAAAGGCAACTATCACTCGGTTAACATCACCATCAACGCGACCCACATCGAACAGGTCGAGCGCCTGTACGAAGAGCTGGGCAAGATCGAAATTGTGCGGATGGTGCTGTAATTTACGGGTCGGCAAGGCGCCTGTGCCTGACGGTTTGCCGACATTATCCAGCGATTCTTCTTTAGCGGATTCTCGTTTTGTCAGTTGAAACCCTTCTCGTCCGTCAGTCCGGTCTGCGCGACTGGCAATCTGTCTCCGATGCCATGCACCACTATACCGACCAGCGCGATGAACAGAGTCGCGACGAAATCTGGCTGGTCGAACATCCGCCGGTCTTTACCCAGGGCCAGGCAGGAAAAGCGGAACATCTGCTGATGCCGGGAGAGATTCCGGTGGTGCAGAGCGACCGCGGTGGCCAGGTGACCTATCACGGTCCGGGACAGCAGGTGATGTATGTCCTGATCGATGTCAAACGCCGTAAGCTTGGCGTCCGCCAGCTGGTTACGATTCTGGAAGAGACGGTGATTGCCACCCTGGCGGAATCTGGCGTCAGCGCCCGCGCGCGTGCCGATGCCCCTGGCGTCTACGTGGGTGATGAAAAGATCTGCTCACTGGGATTACGCATCCGCAAAGGCTGCTCGTTTCATGGTCTGGCGCTGAATGTGGCGATGGATCTCTCCCCCTTTCTGCGGATTAACCCCTGCGGCTACGCCGGCATGAGCATGACTCAGTTAAGTCATTTCCGGCCGGGCGTTACGACAGAACAGGTTCGTTCACCGCTGGTCAGCGCGTTTGCGCGGCTGGCAGGTTACGACCATGTTGAGTGGACCACGGATGATCTGCCGGTTCAGCCTTAGCGCTGAATGCGAATTTACAAATATGTAACTTTTCCGCGCTGACGGTGGCTGCTTCCCGGGCGCTGAGATGATATAATTTTTGCACTTTTTTCAAATAAAGTTGAAAGCATCCTTCCCGGTTTGAATGGGAACGCTTTCAAATCGCAATCCGACCGGAACCTGCTGATTTATGAGTAAACCAATTCAGATGGAACGCGGCGTCAAATATCGTGACGCAGACAAAATGGCGCTGATCCCGGTGAAAACCGTGGCTGTTGAACGGCAGGAGATGTTGCGTAAGCCGGAATGGATGAAAATCAAGCTGCCAGCTGACTCCAGTCGTATTCAGGGCATCAAAGCGGCGATGCGTAAAAACGGCCTGCACTCGGTCTGTGAAGAGGCCTCCTGCCCTAACCTCGCCGAATGCTTTAACCATGGCACCGCCACCTTTATGATCCTGGGCGCAATCTGTACCCGCCGCTGTCCGTTCTGCGATGTGGCCCATGGGCGTCCTAACGCGCCTGATGCCGGTGAGCCCGCGAAGCTGGCGCAGACCATCGCCGACATGGGACTGCGTTACGTCGTGATCACCTCGGTTGACCGTGACGATTTGCGTGACGGTGGCGCTCAGCATTTTGCCGACTGCATCAGCGCGATTCGCGAAAAAAATCCGACGATCAAAATTGAGACGCTGGTGCCGGACTTCCGCGGCCGTATGGATCGCGCGCTGGAGATCCTCACCGCGACGCCACCGGATGTGTTCAACCACAACCTTGAAAACGTACCGCGCGTCTATCGTCAGGTTCGTCCAGGCGCTAACTACGAGTGGTCGCTGAAGCTGCTGGAGCGTTTCAAAGAAGCGCACCCGGATGTCCCGACCAAATCAGGTCTGATGGTGGGTCTGGGCGAAACGAATGCCGAAATCATTGAAGTGATGCGCGATCTGCGTCGCCATGGCGTCACCATGCTGACGCTGGGTCAGTATCTGCAGCCGAGCCGTCACCATCTGCCGGTTCAGCGTTACGTCAGCCCGGCCGAATTTGATGAGATGAAAGAAGAAGCGATGGCGATGGGCTTCACGCATGCGGCATGTGGTCCGTTTGTCCGCTCTTCCTATCATGCCGATATGCAGGCGAAAGGGATGGAAGTGAAGTAATTCCCGCTTTGCTGCTGCGTAAAAACAAAAAACCAGACTGCTGACAGTCTGGTTTTTTTATGTGTGCCTGAAATAAAAAGTAACAGTTATTTGCTGCAAATAACCGATTAATCTTTATGAACGACGCGTTCTGCAGGCACGTCTTCAGCCGTATTTCGGGTTGCACTGGTATCTTCATCTTTCATGGCTTTCTTGAAGCCCTTGATTGCGGAGCCCAGATCGCCACCCAGCGAGCGCAACTTGTTGGTACCAAAAAGCAGTACGATAAGCGCACCGATAATCAGCAGCTTGGCAATACTGATACCTTCCATATTTAACCTTTCAACTTTATCGAATAACGGTGACTGTTATTTACGCGCAGATTGCCTGTCACCACAAGCAGAATCTGTAACAGAGTAAGATCTGACACCCCTGCCGTCAGCGTATCCGGCTCAGGCTCTGTTTGTTTCACTCTCCGTCGAGTTCAGGCCGGGCAAAACGCCGGTTCTCCAGCACCGGCAGCACCTGACGGGCATAGGCAAGACGTTCGGGATCGAGGTCGGCAAACAGCAGTGCGGGTGCTTCCGCCGCGTTTGCTACTGCGACCCCCATCGGGTCCACCACCAGACTGTTGCCGATATTGCGCGGACCACATTCGCCCGCCGCCACCATATAGCAGGTATTCTCCAGCGCACGGGCGCGGGTCAGCAGTTCCCAGTGCATCTCTTTCAGCGGGCCTTTCACCCAGGCGGCAGGCAGCACCAGGACGTCGGCACCGTCCAGCGCCAGCCGCCGTGCCATCTCCGGAAACCGCACGTCATAGCAGGTCATTAAGCCCACCTTCATACCGGCCACCTCAATCAGCGGAGGAATGACCTGGCCGGGATTGACCCGCTGCGACTCCTGCATCGTGAAAGCATCATAGAGATGCAGTTTTTCATAGACGGCGATGATCTCACCCTGTCGGAAGGCAACCAGCACGTTAAGCGCTTTCTGCGCGCCGTCGGGAACATGCAGACAGAGGATCGTCGTCAGGGCACGCTCTTTGCTGGCTGCCAGCAGCTGGCTCAGGAAAGGGCCATCCAGCGGCTGCGCCGCTTTCAGCACGATTTCGGGATCGGTAATATCCCGCGCCAGCACGCCTTCCGGCAGGACCAGCAGATCGGCTCCACCTTCCGCCGCCCGCTGCATCAGATCCAGACAGACAGCGGCGTTTTCCTGCCATTCACGACCGACGGCAAACTGCCCCAGAGCCACTCTCATCATTGTTCTTCTCCTGCTGTCGTCATCAACAGCCTTCCGGCGACCCTGTCAGAGGGATTCGCTCAGGCTGCCCCTGTTCACTGCCCTCATTGATCAACGCCGCGGCACTCTGCTCTGCGGTCGGGCTGAGGGAGCATCGTAACCTGAACACACCGGAAAAGTCTGCCGGAGAGAGCCTGTCAGCTCAGGCGGGCGCCTGAAGGACGTGCGCAGGGCAACCGTTTCTGCTGCCTGTCTGCCACGGAGAGAGCAGAAAGCACTGACCACCGGCCGGTCTCCTGCGGGAGGCTCACCCGCCGGCTGAAAATTAACTCGCCAGGGATTTAATATGATAACGGGGTGATTCGGCAAAGCCTTCACGGCCGTAGAAGAGATTCGCTTTCAGGCGCGACTGGTGGCAATGCACCTCCATGCGATCGCAGCCACGACGCGCCGCCAGCGCCTCAGCATGCTGAAGCAGCTGCTGCCCCATCCCTTTGCTGCGCTCGCCTTCGGCAATGCAGAAGTAGCTGATGCGGGCAAAGTCACCGGCCAGCGCCAGCTGTGGAATGAAATGGAGGGAAAGGAACCCCAGCACCTGGTTATCCTGTTCCGCCACTAAGAGTGCTTCTCTGGGATCGCTGCATAACTGCGCCAGGCGCTGCTCAATAAAACCTTCTGTGCCGCCGTAGCCTAATTCGCTGAGCAACGCACTCAGCGCAAAACTGTCTTTTAACTCTGCCTGCCGTATATTCATCCTGCCTCCTCACCCACCGGGATCTGTCACTCTGTTATAACGCGTTGCCCGCAAAAAAGCGGCACTTCAGCTTGTTATAAATATGTTACGAGGATTTATTGTGAAGCGTCGCGCAGTTTGTGCGGCAGACGAGCCAGCAGCGCAGGATAGACAGGAGAAGATGACGCGCAGATGACAGGCATAAAAAAACCCGCCATCAGGCGGGTTTTTAGAATTCTGACTGTTAACTTACAGGCTGATAACGTTAGCAGCAGATGGGCCTTTAGCACCGTCGGTGATTTCAAACTCAACGCGCTGACCTTCAGCCAGAGTTTTGAAGCCGTTGCTCTGGATTGCAGAGAAGTGTACGAATACATCTTTGCTGCCATCTTCAGGAGTAATGAAACCGAATCCTTTAGATTCATTAAACCACTTAACGTTACCTTTGATCTTAGACATCTATATTACCTTTACATGAAAAATGGACACTAAACTGTGTCGGCATCTAGTACAGCAATTGCGGAGGGATTTGTCCAGCACGATTTGATGAAAAAGTGATAAATATCGACTTTCTGTGCATCCATCACACTTTCCTGCTTTCCGACTTGCGAAATCGGTTTCAGCAGCTAGCGAACGCCTTTCCTCTTCTCCGTGCTAACACGCTGGAAAATCGTGCCTTTTTTGAATTTCAACTTAACAGGCGCTCTGGCTGAAAAAGAAAAATCTTATTGAGACCCGTTCCTGTTCTCTCTGACGAAATGGCGCGTAAAAACGTCTTTTTTTTCTCTGCCGGGTCAGCCAGGCGTCTGACGCTGGTGCAATTTTCAGGCGGCTGAAAGCCATAGCAGGATAAAAAATCACTTATTGCAAAAAATTTGCGATTAGTTCACCGCCAGTTCGCCTTTCTTTCCGACAAAATTGAGCCTGCCGTGCCGTTTATCCGCGCCAGGACAGGCCATCTGCGGGCGTTTTAGCCAATAGATGACAATCCTTGATCATGATCAATGAAGTGGTTTTTACAGACCGGATTCGCATTTGGCAGCAAACATTCATGCTCATAAGACACTACTTTTCTCATCGCAGTCCGGAATAATATTGCATAGCAATAGATTAAGTCTGCTTAACCGGTCAGGGAACGCGATCAGCACAGTGTCAGTCCAAAGGAGGTCATACGCAGGATGGTGATGAAAATACGCTGTAGTCAGTGTGGAAGCGCCCGGTTCGTTTTTGCTGATTACAAAGAGGGCCAGCGCACCTTTCATGGTGCCTGTTGCGCATGCTGTCGAAAACAGCTGGGCTCGCGGGATCTACTGCCGAATACGCCAATGGACCCGATTACACAGTGTCTGTTGGCCAGCCAGAAAACGTTTCGGGCACCTGATTAGGTGCCCGCTGTCGCAGAATCTTTAACAGAAATCAGAAAATCAGTTTGAACACCCCTGTCAGGGTCAGTAAGCCCACGATAAAAATGATCGCGATAATCCACAGAATAATTTTCATTTCCTTTTCCCTCGCTGGTTAAACAGGTTTCCTGTAAGCAGTATAGTCAGAAAACCAGGCTCTGCCGCTTCACTAAGTCGTTAACCGGTTACAGGTTCATCAACATTTGCTTTTATTTGCATTCTGAGAGTGCGATCGCAACCCCGTCTTTTACCCGCCCTCTTTCTTCGTTTTACAGACGACTCCTGGCTAAAATTCAGGCGGCAAGGCAGATCTCAATCTCAATAGTGAGGAGATTGACATGAGTTGTGAGGAGATCGTATGAGCACGATTAATACCAGTATGGGCCGCTACAGCCTTAAGGCTAAAAACAGCGGTAACCACATCAAAGGTTCTTTCGCCATCAACGATGAGGGCGGCACTCAGCTCACGATGCAGGAGTTTGAAGAGCACTACCTTGATGATGTGGTGAATAATGTCATCTATCCCGTCACTGGCGGCAACCGCGAAATTGCGCGTGCGCTTCGGGAACAGATGGTGAAAGCCGGTTTTGAAGCGCCTCATTAAGCGGGCAGCGTTAACTGTTATCACCCATGGGCCGCATAGCGCGGCCCTCTTTATGAGCACCATCCTCTTCAGAGAGCCAGCAGAGGGCCGCTGGCAGGCGGTGCCAGCGGCAGGGGATCAGATTACCCAGGAGAGCAGCAGACAGCCCACCAGGCCGCACACGGAGATAATGGTTTCCAGCGCCGACCAGGAGCGAATGGTCTCTCCTATCGTCAGGTTGAAATACTCCTTGAACAGCCAGAAGCCAGGGTCGTTAACGTGAGAGAAGATGACGCTGCCGGACCCTACGGCGATCACCATCAGTTCCGGGCTGGCACCACTGGTGACAATCAGCGGGGCCACAATGCCACCTGCGGTAATCGCCGCCACCGTTGCCGAACCCAGCGCGATACGCAGCACCGCCGCAATAGACCAGGCCATAAAGATGGGTGACAGCTGAGTCGAGTGCATCATGCTGGCGATATATTTATCCACGCCGCTGTCGACCAGTACCTGCTTAAAGGCCCCGCCGCCACCGATGATCAGCAACATCATAGCGATGATTTTGATCGAGTCGGTCAGGGTATCCATCACCTGTTCCATTGAGCGACCGCGGTTGAGGCCAAACGTGAAGATGGCAATCAGTACGGCAATCAGGGTGGCCATGACCGGGTCGCCAAAGAACTCAGCATACGGCAGCAGCACATGCCCTTTTGGCAACAGCATCTCTGCCACCGCACGCAGGGCCATCAGCACCACCGGCACCAGGGCCGTCCAGACGCTGACCCCAAAGCTGGGCATTTCTGCTTCGGTGAACGTTTTCGGGTTATAGAGTCCCTGCGGAATCGGTTTGTCGATGCCCTTCAGGAAGCGGGCATAAACCGGACCCGCCAGAATCACCGTAGGAATACCCAGCAGGGTGCCGAACAGCAGCGTTTTGCCCATGTCAGCATTGAACAGCGTGGCGATGGCGGTCGGGCCGGGATGCGGTGGCAGAAAGCCATGCGTAACGGACAGTGCAGCCGCCATCGGCACGCCGACATAGAGCAGCGGCACGCGCGCCGACGCCGCCACGCTGAACACCAGCGGCAGCATCAGCACAAAGCCAACTTCATAGAACAGTGCAAATCCGACGATAAAACCGGTCAGCACCAGCGCCCACTGAATGTGCTTTGTGCCAAATTTTTCGATCAGCGTGGTCGCGATACGCTGCGCACCGCCGCAGTCGGCCAGCAGCTTACCCAGCATGGCACCAAAGCCCATGATCAGCGCCAGGCTGCCGAGCGTGCCGCCGACACCCGCTTTAATAGACGTAATCACTTTATTGACCGGCATGCCCTGCATCACGCCGACAGCCAGCGCCACCAGGATCAGCGCGATAAATCCATTAAGCTTAAAGCGAATCATCAGCAGCAGCAGTAACGCGACGCCGATCGCCACATAGAGTAATGGCATAGGTTTTCTCCACCTTGCGCACTGAATGGAATCCAGTGTCGGTTGTTATCATGGTCCCCTGAGGGCTGCAAAACAGTGCGCCTGTAAGAATTTTATACATCCGGACAAACGCTGTTACCGATAACATGTTAAGGGTAACATCCGCAGTAAAGCACCACCCCGCCGGGGTGAATTTCTGTTTTGCGAAGATGATCAACTTTTTACCGGGACGTTATCAGAAAGTTTGCCAGTGCCGGCGGCGCGCTTTTCGTTACACTCAGATTTTAGTGAAATGTAAAAAGGATGCGCTGGTGAGTGTGAACCTGAGTGAGCTGTACAGTAATCAACGAACCCTCTTTGGCCGCGGCAGCCTCGATAAACTGGTGCCGCTGCTGGCCGCCCGGTCACAGCCTACCCTGCTGTTTTGCGGGCAATCCTTTCTGCAGGGTGCGGCGTATGAGCGGATTAAAGCTGACCTGAACGCGCAGATTATCGGCTATGAAATTGTCAGCCATGAAGCCTCTCCTGCTGAGATTGATGGCTGGGTGGCACGCTGGCGGGGTCATGTGGATCGGGTGGTGGCCATCGGCGGGGGCAGCGTGCTGGATGCGGCTAAAGCGTTCAGCGCGATGATGCAACATCCATTGCCGACGGCCCGCTATCTGGAAAAGGTGGGCGACAGCGCGGTTCAGCCAGTCACCTTACCGCTGATTGCCATTCCGACGACGGCCGGGACCGGCAGTGAAGTGACGCAGAATGCGGTGGTGACCGACCAGCGTGATATTCAGATCAAAGCCTCACTGCGCCACCCGGTTTTTGTCCCGGAAGTGGCTATTCTCGATCCCGATCTGCTGAAGGGGGCACCTGACCACGTGCTGGCGACCTGCGGGATCGATGCCTTTACCCACCTGTTTGAAGCCTACCTCTCCGCGAAAGGTAATCTTTTCACTCAACAGCTGGCCGTGACCGGCCTGCGTCAGTTTATCCAGGCCTGGCCGGCGCTGAACAGTGAAGAGAGTGCGGGCGATGCGGCAAGAGAGTCGATGATGATGGCATCGTGGCTGGGAGGAGTTGCGCTGAGCAGCGCCGGTCTGGGGGTCATCCACGGTATTGCAGGCGAACTGGGCGCGATAAAACCGTTTCACCACGGCGAAGTGTGCGGGCGGCTGTTGTTCCCCTTCCTGGAGCTGCTGGCCGACAGCGATCATCCGCGGCAGCAGACACTGATGTCAGCATTACATGGGCAGCTTTTCAGTGAAGCTACCGACTCACCCGCGCAGTTCCTCAAAACGTGGCTGCAGCAGCAGGCGATTCTGCCGTTCTGGCAGGGGGGACCCACGCTGACGGGCGAAGAGGTGAAGTGGATACTGGCGCGCGCCAACAGCAAAAATTCGCTGGTGAATTACAGCCGCGAACAGATGGAGACGATGATCGCCCAGGCCTGGCGCATCACGGCGTGAAGAGAGGCGGGCCAGATGACCCGCCCTTGCCCTTCCGAAAACCGCGTCTGCCCGTTACGCGGGCAGATTTGCGAATGGCCCCTCACCGGCCAGCATCTGCTCAATCACCTGCAGCACGCCCTCTTCGTTATTAGCAGGAGCAGCATAGCGTGCTGCCTGCTTCACCCGCTGTGGCGCGTTGGCCATGGCAAAACTGAAACCAGACTGCTTAAGCATCTCCAGATCGTTGCCGCCATCACCAAACGCCAGCACCTGGTCGTGTGTGATGCCCCAGCGCGTGGCGAGCAGATCCAGGCCATGCGCTTTATGATTGCCCGGCACAATCAGGTCAACGGAGCCGTGTCCGCTTGAGGTTGCGGCCACACGACCATGATGCAGCCGCTCGATATCCGCCATCAGCGGCTCGATAGCGTCGTCAGAGAGATTCAGTGCGAACTTGAACAACCGATCATGCTGCACCTCATCCAGATGCTGAATCGGCTTCAGGCGATGACAGTAGTGACGCATCTTTTTCAGCCAGCTCTCTTCCATGCCGTCAAAGTAGTACGCACTTTCGCGTCCACACAGCAGATAACGCAGGCCGGGATAGTTGCCGTTTTGCAGGGTGTTGATGACCGCTTCGACATCGCGGCGGTCAAAGGCGCCGCAGAACAGCTCCTCATCACGGTCGATAATCCATGCGCCGTTTTCCGCCACAAAGGCGATATTGCTGGCGACCTCCGGAAAAAAGGATTTGAGCTGGTAGTACTGATTACCGCTGGCCACGACAAATTTGATGTCGCGGGCGGTGAGTTGCTGGTAGCAGGCGAGAAACCGGGATCGATTGTACTGCTTATTGTCGTCCAGAAAAGTGCCATCCATATCAACCGCAACCATCTTAACCGTCGTCATCATGACTCCTTACACAGGGAGAATGTCAGTGTGGAGTCTCAGGATAGACGCTGGCGGCGCAAAACGGAAAGAAAGCGGGATGGCCGCCGCCATCCCGTGGGATCAATTCAGTGCGTTGTTCAGCAGCAATGAGGTGATAATGCCGGTTGCCGCCGCAATCAGCACATAGTTGCCGTTGATGTCTGCCCAGTGCTCCCCCTGCGGAGGTTCAGGCAGTCCGCGCGCATCCCAGTCGTCAACACGGTAACGGTCGTCACAATAGGCTCGCGGGATCGCATGGCCACGGCGAAACTCATGTCCCTGCCAGGCGAATGCGTCGCGCGGCTCATATCGCCCTCTGTCGTGACGGAAGCGCTCGTCATCATGACGCGCATGTTCAATCTCATGGCGTTCCCGCTCTTCATGACGATGGCGGTCGTCGCGGTCACGATCCGGATGCGGGCCGGGCCCCCACACATCCGGGCCAGGGCCATCATTCTGATGCGGCACCGGCGGGCGGTGCGAATCGCCGCGATCGTCTGCCAGCGTGGTCTGAGAAAAGAGCGTGCTGCATGTCAAAAGTGAAGCGATAAGCGTTAATGTTGTTTTTTTCATGGTACTGCCTCCGAAAATAACGGCTGTCAGGCACCGTTGATCGGCATCATGGCAATAATCCTGTATGGCAACATCTGTATAATTCTTAAAAACCGCCAATTTACAGACCATTACGCGTAATTATCACTTTCTTAACACTGGAGAGCGCCCTGCCCGCTGGCTGATCGGCGCATCAGACAAAACGCCGATCGCAGCTGCCAGCGAAAACGTGTGTCAGGGTACGAAACCGCACCCTGACAGGGGCCGGTTATGGCGTACTGAGGATCACGGGCGCGTCAGGTAATCCTGTAAAGTGCGTCACGATGTGGTGGTAATCCGCCGTGGGGTCGAGGTCACGAAACTGTTGCGGATAGAGATCTTTCGCCAGAATCTCCATCCCGATAATGTTGTAGGGATGGTTATAGAAGTGATGGTAAACGCCATAGACGCGCTGCTCTCTGACCGGGGCGATCTGTGCCAGCCCCGTGCGGCTCAGTAAGCGCTTAAAGGTCGCGGTCACCTCGGCCTGATTCGCGCCATAACCAAACGGCAGCACATTGCTGTTCGGCCGCTTTGAGCCGGTCATGATGTAGACATCCGGCTTCATGGCGATGATCTTCTCCAGCGAAACAAAGCCGGAACTGCCGGGCAGCAGTGCAGAGCCAATATTTTTGCCGCCGACCGCCTCCACCAGCGCGCCCCAGCCGTTGTGTCCGTGGGTAAAGCAGCAGTTGTCGCTGTTACCGGCAATCGGCTCGACAAAAACCGTCGGCTTGTGCGAAACCCGGGCGATCTTCTCCTGAAGCGCCTGCCAGCGCTGCTGATAAAAATCGGCGTAGTCTTTTGCTTCAGCTTCACGGTTCAGCACCGTGCCGAGCACGCTCACGCTCTTCAGGGTGTTCTCTTTCGGATGCAGCTCATCATCGAGGAACAGTACCGGGATGTGCAGATTTTTCAGGGTGGCCAGCACGCCTGATTGTGTCAGCGCAGGTTTGGCGCGCAGCTGCGCAATCATCAGATCGGGCTGCTTCGCCAGCACGCTCTCCAGGTTGACCTGGCCCTGATCGTTAAAGCCCATATCCACAATTGAGGTCGCCTGAGGCCAGCGCTGCTTCAGCAGATCCCAGGTCTGGGTGTCCTGCTTTTTCGGCAGATTGTTCCAGGCCACGACCCGCTGAAACGGATTCTGTCGATCCAGCAGTGCCAGCGTCATGACGTCGCGGCCATCCTGCAGAATCACATGCTGAGGCTCTTTCTGCAGCGTAATTTTCTGTCCATCCATATCGGTCACGGTGACCGGATAAGTGGTGGCCGCGCAGGCGGTCGACAGCAAAAGTGTGGTGGCAGCAGCCATCCCGATCTTCATGTTCATCCTGTCCTTTAAAGGAATAATAATTATTCGCGTTAACTCTACCATGTCACTCTGTAACAACTGTAACCATTGCTAACCAGATACTTCAGTCGGGCAGGAGACAGGGGATGAACCGGATTCGGAAGCGCGGGAGGCGTGTATGACAGGGGGAACGGCAGGTGCCTCCCGGAGGAGGCGCCTGCCGTGGGCAGGATTACTTCACCAGCGAATAGAAAATAGCGGAGATGGCAATCACTCCGATCAGCACCACAAACAGGTTGCTGATTTTTCCGCTGTACTGACGCATTGCCGGGACTTTCTGAATGGCATACATCGGCATCAGGAACAGGATCATGGCAATGACCGGCCCGCCCAGCGTCTCAATCATGCCGAGAATATTCGGGTCCAGCGTTGCCACCAGCCAGGTCGTCAGCAGCATAAAGAGTGACGTCAGGCGATTCAGTCTGGCCGGCGCGATCGCTTTACCGCGACTGCGCAGCGCTTTATTGACCATGCCGTTGAACCCTTCGCGCGCGCCAAGGTAGTGACCCAGGAACGATTTGGTGATCGCCACCACCGCGATCAGCGGGCCCAGCCAGGCAATCATCGGCACCTGAAAGTGGTTCGCCAGATAGGAAAGAATCGTGATGTTCTGCGCCTTGGCCGCATGCAGATCCTCAGGCGACAGGCTCAGCACGCAGCTGAAGACAAAGAACATCACTGTCACCACCATCATCAGGTGTGAGCAGGCCAGAATGCGCGAGCACTTTTTCTCAGCGGCGTCGCCATACTCTTCGCGCTTCGCCAGCGCAAAGGAGGAGATAATGGGAGAGTGGTTAAAGGAGAAGACCATCACCGGGATCGCCAGCCACAGCGTCATCCACAGGCTGCTGCCTGCAGGCTGAACGGTCAGCGTGGAGAGCGCCGCGCCGTGCCAGTGTGGGATCAGATAGCAGGCCATCAGCATCAGCACCGCGACAAAGGGGTAGACCAGCACGCTCATCGCTTTGACAATCATCTTCTCGCCAAAGCGCACAATGGTCATCAGCCCGACAATCAGCAGCAGCGACAGCAGCGCGCGCGGCGGTGGCACCAACCCCAGCTGATTCACCATCAGACTCTCGACCGTATTGGTAATCGCAACGCTGTACATCAGCAGAATCGGGTAGATGGCGAAGAAATAGAGCAGCGTAATCAGCTTGCCCGCCCCGACGCCGAAATGCTCCTCAACAACCTCGGTGATATCACCGGCCGGGTTTTTGCCGGAGAGGACAAAGCGGGTCAGCGCGCGGTGCGCATAAAAGGTCAGCGGAAACGCCAGTATCGCCATAATGATTAGCGGGATGAGGCCGCCGACGCCCGCATTAATCGGCAGGAACAGGACACCCGCACCAATCGCAGTGCCGTATAAACCCAGCATCCACATGGTGTCGGTTTTACGCCATCCCGTATCGACGTCACTTTCAAGCGCGCCCAGCGTGCCAGTTTGCGTGGTTTTCATCAGATATTCCGTGTTAAAAGCGCCAGTACCCTGGACCGCTGAAAGAGGTGTCGTCCCCTGCTTTCCGGCCCGGTCGCAGCGGAACCTGCGCGCGTGATGCTGCCAACGCACATGCACAGGTAATCGTTTGCGTGCGCCACTTTTTACACTACCTGACGATAAAAGTTCAAGCCGCACCGATAAACGCGCACAGATTGCTGAAATAACCGTCAGGTTGTGCAGAGTGACTGCGGGGCAGATCATGCCATCTTTAAGGCCGCTTTACCGCACTAAAAAAGGTGATCGCTGTAACGGTTAAGCACAACGGGCTACGCTTTAACTCTGACGGGTCGCGAAGGTGGCGACGCAAATACGGGAGAAGAGAATGAAAATTGCCTGTCTGGGCTGGGGATCGTTAATCTGGAAAACCGGCGCGCTGCCGGTCGCCAGTGAGTGGCATCATGATGGTCCCGCCGTACCGGTGGAATTTGTGCGCATCAGTGATGGCGGTGAGCTCTCCACAGCGATCTGCCTGAATGCCAGTCCGGTGCCGGTGTGCTGGGCCTGGCTGAATACCGCTTCACTGGAGCGGGCCTGCCAGGCGCTGCGGCTTCGTGAGGCCATTCCGGACAACCGCGTTGATGGCGTCGGGATGATCACGGTGACAGATAACGCCACAGGCCCGCTGGCGGCGTGGGCGCAGGCCAGAGGGATTGAAGGTCTCATCTGGACTGATTTGCCCGCCCGCATGGCCGGTGTCGAAGGCCAGATACCGACGCTGGGTCAGGCGCGGCACTATCTGCAGCAGCTGAGCGGTGAAACGCGGGAACACGCCTTCCGCTACATTGAACAGGTGCCGGCGCAAATCGACACGGCCTATCGTCGCGCCTTTGCCGATCTGATACGGTGGCAGCCCGATGCGCCCCTCGTCACGGTTGCTGCCACCCGGACACCCCCTCCCTGCCAGCACGGCTGAGACGGGGCTTTCTCCTGCACCGCTCTGCTTACTCTTCTGAGGGTGACTACACTTCACGCAGGCTGAGGCTCAGATATCGCAACACTTCCCCGCGAGTGGTCAAGGCTCACGGTCTGACCGTCCTCCCCTTATCAGCAGGAGATGAACAGATGAAAGCATTAACCTACCACGGCCCGCATAAAGTCAGCGTGGATAACGTCCCCGATCCCGGCCTGGAGGCCGCAGATGACATCATTCTGCGTGTGACCGCCACGGCCATTTGTGGTTCAGACCTCCACCTCTATCGCGGCAAAATTCCCGGCACCGGCCACGGTGATATCTTTGGCCATGAGTTTATGGGCGAAGTGGTTGAGACAGGCAGTGCGGTCACGGCCGTCGCCAAAGGCGATCGGGTGGTCATCCCGTTCGTTATCGCCTGTGGCGACTGCTTTTTCTGCCTGCTTAATCAGTATGCCGCCTGTGAGAACACCAACAGCGGCCGGGGTGCCATCCTGAACCGCAAAAATATTACTCCGCCGGCCGCGCTGTTTGGCTTCAGCAAACTTTACGGTGGTGTGCCCGGCGGACAGGCTGAGTATGTCCGGGTGCCTAAAGCCAACACCGGCCCGTTTAAAGTGCCGCCGGTGCTGTCGGATGAGAAAGTGCTGTTCCTCTCCGATATCCTGCCAACCGCCTGGCAGGCGGTGAAAAATGCCGAGGTCAGACCCGGTTCCAGCCTGGCTATTTTCGGTGCCGGGCCGGTGGGGCTGCTCAGCGCCGCCTGCGCGCGTCAGCAGGGGGCCGAACAGATCTACATGATCGACCACAACAGCTACCGCTTAAACTTTGCCCGTGAACGCTATGGCGTTATCCCGATTAACTTCGATGAAATTGATGACCCGGCAGGCTGGATCATCGAACAGAGCGCCGGCAATCGCGGGGTGGATGCGGTGATTGACGCCGTGGGCTTTGAGGCGAAAGGCAGCCTGACGGAAACCGTACTCAGCAACCTCAAACTGGAGGGCAGCAGCGGTAAAGCGTTGCGCCAGTGTATTGCGGCGGTGCGGCGTGGCGGTATCGTCAGCGTGCCGGGCGTTTATGCCGGTTTTATTCACGGCTTCCTGTTTGGTGACGCCTTCGACAAAGGGCTGACCTTTAAGATGGGGCAGACCCACGTTCACGCCTATCTGCCTGACCTGCTTAAGCTGATTGAACAGGGCCACCTGACACCGGAAGAGATTGTGACCCATCATCTGCCGCTGGAGGATGCGGCCCGCGGCTACGATATTTTCAACAAACGGGAAGAGGAGTGCCGCAAGGTGATTCTGGTGCCTGGCCTGTCACCCACGCAGGCCACCCTGTAACCTGCGGGTCTGACGCGTTCAGATTCGGCTCTCTGGTGCCCCGGCAGCGTGCTCTGCCGGGGCGTTATCTTAAAACGGCCTGCGTTGCAGAGTGCTCCGCCCCTCCCGTCCCTCCAGCAGATGTTCATCCGGACTATCTGCCGTATCCACCTGGCTCCCTTGTTCCAGCAGTCGCGCGCTGCGTGAATGGGGATGACTTTCGCTGATCACCTGTTGTGAAAACGCGCCAAACGATAATAGTAAAAAAAGTAACCCACTGGCCAGCCTCACTTTCATACGCACACCTCTTTGATAACGGTGACGCTATGCTGCCCGAAGCGTTTTCATTTTCTGTCAGTAACAGGCAAAGTTATGTGGCAACCGGGAACAAGCTGCAACGCGTTTAGCTACGGTTCAGGCTAACCCGTCAGAACGGCGGATCTTCCCCCTCGTATACCGTCCGTTTTCCTTCAGGAGGATGCTATTGAACATCAATCAGTTTAATCAGCCGGTCGGCGAGGCTCTGCCCGAGTGGCAGCCGGTTGCCAGACCGCCCCGCGCACCACTGTCGGGTCAGCATTGCCTGCTTCTGCCGCTGAGTCTCGATCATGCGGAACCGCTGTTTCACGCATTCATGCAGGCAAAGGATGATCGCGACTGGACATGGCTGAGTGCAGAACGGCCCACGTCACTATCACAGATGCAGCGCTGGATTGCGGATAAAGTAGCGGATGCGGCGCTGATACCCTTTTCAGTCTGTACGCAGGAGCAGCAGCCTTATGGTGTCGTCTGCTTCGCCAGCATTGAGCAGGAACATGGCACCATTGAAATTGGTCACGTGACATGGTCGCCGCTGATGCAGCGCACTGTTATCGGCAGCGAAGCGATTTTTCTGCTGCTGCAGCAGGCTTTTTCACTCGGCTATCGTCGGGTAGCATGGCGCTGTGATTCAACTAACGTCGCGTCACGGCGGGCAGCAGAACGACTCGGGTTCCGCTTTGAGGGCCGCTTTCGCCAGGTCATGACACGTAAACAGCGCAACCGCGATACCGACTGGCTGTCGATTATCGATCGTGAATGGCCGGCCGTTCAGTGTGCCCTGAGTTCGTGGCTGAGTGCGGAAAATTTCACGGCCGAGGGTCAGCAAAAGCGACCGCTCAGTGCCTGCTTCGCCGACGTTAAACCGGGCGATGGGAAGGCTGAAAGCTGAGCTGACGCGGGCCATCAGTGCAACCGGCGCACGGTCAGCGCCACAGACCAGCGCTGGCGCTGGCAGCGCGGACAGACCGCCTGCTGCTCTGCCTCAATGGTCCGGGTCTGGCCGCAATGGGTGCAGGCATAAAGCCCGCTCGTCGGGACCGTGCTGTAATCCTGCCGGTGCGCGGGAGGCAGCACGCTTAACCCGGCGCGCATCGCATCGTCGTCATAGAAATAGAGGCTGAGCTGGCCATCGACCTCCACCAGCGCCAGGCGGATCTGCCCCAGATGTTCCACGCCGCTCTGCCGCAACTCCATATAGAACTCATCTTCGGAAATATTCAGCCGATCCAGACTTTCCAGCACATACAGCCCGTCTTTAATCAGGGTAATCACATCCCCCTGAATCAGCCGTGAAAAGCGCGGACTGAGCGCCGTCAGCCAGGTGGTCAGACGGTAGAGCGACAGCAGAACCACAAACACCATAATGACCGGCAGCACCGGCACATCATCATAAAACGTCACGTCACCCGAGGCGGAACCCAGCGTCAGGATCACCACCAGTTCAAACAGAGACAGCTGACGCACGCCGCGCCGCCCGGAGACTTTGAGAAAGGTAAATACCACCAGATAAGCGATCAGGACACGCGCCACCACCTCAAACAAAAAGGTGGCGGGCTGATCGTTGAGCAAAAAACGGTGCCAGTCGAATGAGAACATAGTCTGCTAAACATCCTGTTTTAAAGGGGGCGTCTCTTCGCCGCCGCCGATTGATTGGCCCGCCGATCCAGGCCAGCGATACGTCAAGCTTGTCGCCTGTTCGCCAAAAGGCAAGCGAAGCTGTAAGCCTGAAGCGGGCGAGTCTGACCGTTCTGCAGGCTGCGGAAAAGGTTAACAAAGCTGAAAAAGGGATAGCCTCGCCTCACGCTGCGCTTATTTTGCTGGCGACTGAAACGGAAGCAAAAATTTCCTGTTTCTGTCTGGCTGCTTTTTGCCGCTGCGTTTTCTCTTTTTACTTCAATAATTTGCCAAGAACATTACCCAGCCTATACTTTCCAGTAAGGCTTCCACCTCATCACTTAACATTCAGAGAAGCCACTCTTTTTCCTGCCGATAGCGCTGTCTGTGAAACCAGCTATCTCACTCGTCCATTTTGCAACAGGTGCTGATGCCTGCCATTCAGCGTCTGTGGCTTATGGCAGGGATCGCCCGTTCGTTGAGAGTGGCCCGACCGGCCAGTCTGCTTTGCATACCCATAACGCCCTGACCCGTTTCACGACGGCGCGTCAGCGGGAAGCGTGTTGCTTTTTTTCGGGAGATGCCATGACGCCTTTTTCCAGTTTCTGGCAGGCGGGTTACGAAGGGGCCGATCATATCAATCCTGCCGGTCTTTCGCTGTCGATGAACGATCTGAATCAGCATCAGAGCCGTGCAGCGGCGGATTATGCCGCCCTGGCCCCCTTTTCCCTTCGCACGGTGCGCGAAAGCGTGGGCTGGCGGCTGTGTGAACGCGATGGACGCTATGACTTCTCGACCGTTGCAGCGCGGATGGTGGCCGCACGTGAGCAGGGTATTCAGCTCAGCTGGACACTCTGTCACTACGGCTGGCCCGCTGACGTCACGCTGTTCAGTGATGACTTTGTCAGCCGGTTTGCCGCCTTCTGCGGCGCCCTGGCCCGCTTTCTCGCCCCCTGGTATTCGTCTGCGCCGGTCTATTCACCGATGAATGAGATCTCTTTCCTCAGCTGGGGCATCTCCGTCGGGGTCTTCCCCTGTGAGGCGATCCCTGAACCCGATCGGGCTGATGCCGCCAAGCGTCAGCTGGTGCGGGCTACGCTGGCGGCCTGTGATGCGATCTGGCAGGCGGATCCGCGCGCCCGCCTGTTGCACTGCGATCCGCTGATCCATATCGTGCCCGATCCCGCCGATCCCGACAGCGACGGGCTGGCACGCGCCCTGTGTGACACCCAGTACCAGGCGTGGGACATGCTGAGCGGCAGACGTCATCCGGAGCTGGGCGGCGCGCCCCGCTATCTCGATCTGGTGGGCGTCAACTATTACCACGACAACCAGTGGGAGCAGGGTTCGAACCAGCGACTCTGGTGGCATCTGGGCGACAGCCGCCGCCTGCCGCTGCATCAGATGCTGCAGCAGGTCTGGCAGCGTTATCAGCGGCCGCTGCTGCTGGCAGAAACCAGCCATGTCGGCAGCGGACGCGGAGCCTGGATCGGCGAGATCGCCGCCCAGGTGGCGCAGGCGCAGCTGGCGGGCGTTGAGATGCTCGGCATCTGCCTCTATCCGATTCTCGATCGTCCCCTCTGGGAGGAGACCACCTTCTGGACCCGCAGCGGGTTATGGGATTTGGACCTGTCAGGGCCCGATCCTTACGC
The DNA here is from genome assembly GCF_008631515.1 of Pantoea sp. M_10. Taxonomy (NCBI): domain Bacteria; kingdom Pseudomonadati; phylum Pseudomonadota; class Gammaproteobacteria; order Enterobacterales; family Erwiniaceae; genus Pantoea; species Pantoea sp. M_10. The sequence goes on from NZ_VWUL01000001.1 coordinate 1,182,659, forward strand.
CCGCCAGTTACAGCAGCCTTATGCCGACGCCCTGCGCCAGGCGCAACGCTTTTTGCAGCACATCGTCCCTTCCTCATCCCTCTGTCAGGAGTCTGTCATGAACAAACCCGCTCTTATCGTTTTCAGTCATTTACGCTGGGGCTTTGTTTTCCAGCGCCCGCAGCAGCTTCTGACCCGTCTGGCACAGCACTATCGCGTGCTGTTCGTCGAGGAGCCGGTCTGGCAGGCGGGACCACCAGGCCTGCATCAGAGTTCGCCTGCAGCAAATATCACCGTGATCCAGCCGCATACCCACCACGACGCGCCCGGTTTTCACGACAGCCAGATTGCCCCCCTGCTGCTGCTGCTCGCCCCCCTGCTGGAGGAGGATGAGGAGCCGCTGATCTGGTTCTATACCCCCATGGCTCTGCCGCTGCTCACCCCCTTCAAACCCCGGCTGGTGATCTACGACTGCATGGATGAGCTCTCCGCCTTCCATAATGCCCCGCGCCAGCTGCAACAGCGCGAATCGGCGCTGATGACCCGCGCCGATCTGGTGTTCACCGGCGGCTCCAGCCTCTATGAAGCAAAGCGCGATAAACATCATCAGGTTTACTGCTTCCCCAGCAGCGTGGATGCCGTCCACTTTGAGCAGGCGCGCGATCGCAGTAACCATCATCCGCTTCAGGATACGATCCCGGCAAAGCGGCTTGGCTATTACGGCGTACTGGATGAGCGTATCGATCTGCCGCTGATTGCCGCGCTGGCGGACAGCCATCCGGAGTGGCAGATCATCATGGTCGGGCCGGTGGTGAAAATCGATCCCGCCAGCCTGCCGCAGCGCGACAATATTCACTGGCTCGGCCAGCAGCCCTACCAGGCGCTGCCGCAGTTCCTGGCGGGCTGGGATGTCTGCCTGATGCCTTTTGCCATTAACGCCTCGACGCGTTTCATCTCGCCCACCAAAGTGCTGGAGTATATGGCGGCACAGCTGCCGATTGTCAGTACCGCCATCGTGGACGTGGCGCGACATTACGCTGAAGAAGTGGCGGTGGCAGAGACCCCTGCCGCCTTTATTGCCGCCTGTGAAGAGGCGATGACCCTCAGTGCGACTGAGCGACTGACGCTGGCGGGCCGCATGCAGGTAAGAGTGGACGCGACCTCCTGGGATCGCACGGCAGAACAGATACAGGCCCTGATCCAGCAGGCTCTGACACATCCGCAGCCTGCCGGTGAGCCGGTCACGCCAGCCAGTGCCCAGGCGAACGTGACGCCGTTAACCCCGGCGATGCTGGAGAGCGAAGCGGTGCCCTGCCTGATTGTCGGTGCCGGGCCAACCGGACTGAGCGCCGGTTATCACTATGGTGAAGGCGCGGTGCTGCTGGAGAAAAATGCCACGCCGGGCGGCTGGTGCCGCTCCATCGACGATCGGGGTTTTACCTTCGACTATGCCGGTCACATTATGTTTTCGCAGGACCCCTATGTCCTGCAGCTCTACGAGATGCTGCTCGGCGACAATCTGCACTGGCAGGCGCGTGAGGCCTGGGTCTGGAACGACGGCATCTATACCCGCTATCCCTTCCAGTCGGCGCTGCACGGTCTGCCGGTTGAGGTCGTAAAAGAGTGCGTGCTGGGCGCAATCGAGGCGCGCTATGGCGAAACGGCCGCGCCCGCGGTGCCGCTGGATCGGGCGCGGGCGCGACGGGACTGCTGTGCCGATGGCGCGATAGCGGATGAGGGCAGCCTGGCCGGTGAAGTGGAAGGCGAAGAGGATTTTCAGCACTTTATCCTGCGCACCTGGGGGAAAGGGATCGCACGCCACTTTGCCCTGCCTTATAACCAGAAACTGTGGAAAGTGCCGCTGACTGAGATGGAGACCTCGTGGCTGGGCGGACGCGTGCCGCTGCCCGACCTGGCGCAGATTATCGATGGCGCACTGCAGCCGCTGGCAAAACCGGTGGGGCCTAACGCCCGCTTCGGCTATCCGCTGCGCGGTGGCTTCCAGGCGCTGATGTCCGGCTTTCTGCCGCACCTGAAGTGCAAACTGGAAACGGATGCCACCCTGAGCCGGATTTATCCGCAGGCGCATGTCGCCCTGCTGGCGGATGGACGCCACTACCGCTATGAGCAGTTGATCAGCACCATGCCGCTGCCGGAACTGATTAAACTGATGGGCGATGAGGCGCCGGAGAATGTACAGCGGGCGGCACAGCAGCTGCAGTTTGTCTCGGTGCGCTGCGTGAACCTGGGCATCGGCCGGGCTGACCTGACCGAAAAACACTGGATTTACTATCCGGGCGACACGCTGTTTCACCGCATCTTTGTGCAGGGCAATGCCAGCCCGCACTGCAATCCCCCCGGCGGGTTCGGCTTAACCTGTGAAATCACCTACAACGCCGCCCATCCGCTGCCGCTGGCGGGCGATGCGCTGATTGAACGCTGCCGTCAGGATTGCATCCGGGTCGGGATGATCAGCGAGAGCGATCCGCTGCTCTGCGCCTCAGAGGTCGATATGCCCTACGCCTACGTCATCTATGACCATGCGCGCAGTGCGAACGTGGCGCTGATAAGGCAGTGGCTGCTGACGCAGGATATTCATCTGTCAGGCCGCTACAGTGAGTGGGAATATTACAATTCCGACCACGCTTTCCTCGCCGGTAAACGCGCCGCCGAAAATGTCCGGCTGCAGCATGTCAGCGAGCGGACACGCGGCTGACCCGACGCAGCCAGCTACGCAAGAGGCTGGCTGCACTTCGCGGCTTTCAGCGACTGCAACTGGCTGACGCGCCGCGCCACCTTCTGGCTGGCATTGTATTTCGCAATGCCATTGCCCAGGCCAAAATCGCCGACGAAGCCCAGCACGGTCAGGGCGTCAAACCGACCGGTCTGCTCAATATCGCTCTGTACGCCGTGCGCTTTCACCAGCTCCTGATCCAGCGCGCCACAACTGAGCATCGCCGTCTCTTCCGGCGTCACCGCCGTTGCCTGCGGATAGTGCTTGGTGGCACAGCCTGTCAGCGACAGCGCCAGCAGCGCCGCCAGAATTATCCTGTTATGCATTTTTCATCGCCCGATGTTCACCTCATTAACCGGGTTATCGGCAGATTCCGCCGCGATCATGAGTGACTGACCTACCAATAATGGTTGAAACCGCTACGCTAAGGTAGGATCCCGCGCGTGATGGTCAGTTGCCGTGCGTGACTGTCCGGGCGCGACGCCGTGAACGCACATCCGCCGTTCCCCGCTTCTGCCCTGAATTTCAACGCGTTAGCCTGCATGAAGCTGCCACCGGCAGCGTTTAAAGAGTAAAGCCTGATCGATATTCAGTGATGAGCGGTCAGTGCAAGCGAAGCCAGACACGGAAAATTCGTGCTTCGGGTTTATCAGAGTATGTTCCAGATGAGGTTTTTCCATGCGTTTTAAAGGATTGAACATCGGATTTTTCATTTTGATTCTGGCGATCGCCACGTTCGCCTTTTTTGAGGTGCTTTCGCCCTATTTCTCGCCGATTTTATGGGCGGCAATTCTGGCGGTCATTTTCCATCCGCTGAAAAGTTATCTGCGGGGCCGGCTGGGGGAACGCAATGGCCTGGCCGCACTGCTCACCCTGCTCTGCATCTGTCTGATTGTGTTTACGCCGCTGGCCATTATCGCCTCATCGCTGGTGGTCGAAACCAATGCGGTCTATCACAAGCTGCAGACCAACTCGGCACAGTTCCCGGCGGTTTTCGCCGATCTGCTGCAGCATCTGCCGCGCTGGGCAAAACACTATCTGGCTGAAAATAATCTCGATACCGCCGGAGAGATTCAGCAGAAGCTCTCCTCGTTTGCCCTCAAGGGCGGCCAGTACCTGGCAGGCAGCGCATTCATCATCGGCAGGGGTACCTTCAGCTTTACCGTCGGTTTTGGCGTGATGCTCTATCTGCTGTTCTTCCTGCTGAAAGATGGCTCCTATCTGGTGCATCTGATCCTGGAAGCGCTGCCGCTTTCGACCTACGTCAAGCATCACCTGCTGGTGAAGTTTGCCGCGGTGGCGCGTGCGACGGTCAAAGGCACGGTTGTGGTCGGCATCGTGCAGGGTATTCTCGGCGGGCTGGCCTTCTGGTTCACCGGCATTGACGGCAGCCTGCTGTGGGGGGCGCTGATGGCGTTCCTCTCCCTGATCCCGGCCGTCGGCTCCGCCATTATCTGGGTGCCTGCAGCGGTCTTCTTCTTCGCCACCGGTGCCGTGTGGAAAGGCCTCTTCCTGGTCGGTTTCTTCGTGGTGATTGTGGGGCTGGTGGATAACATCCTGCGTCCGCTGCTGGTCGGTAAAGACACCAAAATGCCTGACTACCTGATCCTGATCGCCACGCTGGGCGGGATGGAGATTTATGGCATCAACGGTTTTGTTATCGGTCCGGTGATTGCGGCGCTGTTCATCGCCTGCTGGAACCTGCTCTCCGGTCGCGATAATCGCGAGAACATCGAAGTCATCGACGAAGAGGTGATCGAAGAGGGCAAGAAACAGTCTGAGACCGCCGCCGAGGCCGCGGCAGAAGCCGCCGCCGTTGCGTCCGAAGCAGCGGCTGACGCGGAGATGAAAGTCTCAGCCTTAGCGGCGGCAGAGAAAGAAAAAGCCGCCGCCAGCAAAGCCTGATTTTCTCTGGAAATGAAAAAACCCACCTTTCGGTGGGTTTTCAGAGGCTACAAAATTTAAGACCCGGTTAATCAGGCAGCAATGAAAACGCGCAACGCGTCGGGAACAGGGTCAGAAGAGGAAAGCGTCCCGCGCCAGGGACGGTGCGGGCCGAGCGGCCATGGATGGCATAAGCGACTTTCCGATCTGCCCCTGCTCCCGGGGCAGGCTCAATATCAAAGCAATCTGCCCTGGCATTGCAGCCATAAAAAAACCCACCTTTCGGTGGGTTCTTTTTTATCTGAAATGGTAGCGAATCAGTTGGTCGCTTTGTTTTTCAGATCTTCAGCGCCCTGCTTGGTTTTATCCCAGCCTTTCTCGGCACCTTCTTTCGTTTTATGCCAGCCCTTCTGGGTGCCTTCGCTGATTTTGCTGCCGGTGGTGTGGCTCTTGCCTTCCGCCGCGTGCTCAGATTTCAGCTTCAGCTCTTCGCCCTGATTCTGCGCATGATGCAGTTTTTCTTTAGCGGTATCCGCGCCTTTGTGCGCTTCCGCAACGGTGTTATCGGTAGTGGTAGCAGCAAATACCGGCGAGGCCAGCAAAATAGCAGACAGTGCAATAATTGATTTCTTCATAATTCCCTCTGTATTCATTGTTGCCGTGTAGGTTTTAATCCTGGCATAGCGATTCCAGGAAAGATTTAAGAATAAACCAGGAATGAAAAAGGGCCAGTTTTCACCAGAAAATTCCCTCCGGGGCAGCCTGATCGTCCGCTACCAGAGCGCGAGCTGCGGATCGTCATCCGGCTTCGTCGTCTTTCTGTCCACCCGCGCGGGCGGTGCGGGACGCTGCATCTGATCGCTGATCCACTGCAACAGCACTGACACCACATAGGCCTGCTGCTCTGCGCTCAGGGGCTGCTGCTGAGCAATATTGTGCCATTTGCTCAGACAGCCGCGACAGCAGGTCGCGGTGGCGTGCTGGGCGATAAACACCGGATGACCGCGCATCGGCGTCTGTTTGCCATCACGCGCAGGCCGGGCGGGCGCCAGCCGCTGTGCAACAAACTCTGCGGCATGCTCACGCAACACCGGCTCGCCTTTGCTCAGCGCATAATCATACTCCGCGCGCCCCAGTCGAAAGCGCTGGCGGAATGGCGAGCGCGCCAGGCGGGCAAAGAGATCGTCAGAAACCGTCATACTGCCCGCCCGTCACTCATATTTCCGGCCCGCCAGGTAGCGGACGCCCTGCGGCCCGAACGCCTCACGATGCAGCTCATTCGGCTGCAGGTGAAACGTCTCTCCCGGATGGTAAGTGGTCTCGCCCTGTTCTGTACTGATGGTGATATCACCACTGAGGATCAGGGCCAGGGCTTCGAAGGGATGGACATGATTGTCGAGCTCGGTGGCGGGCGCACGTTCCACCAGCAGTGGCTCGTCAAACCCCTCTCCGGCTAATCGTTTTCTGAATTCATCTTCTGTCATTGTCACTCCTCGATATGGAACCGACCCTGGTAGTGTAGACGATTTTTATCGCCATTTATGGCACGCCGGTGGTTACGTAAAGTAGCGCAAGCAGGGTTGTTCACCGCGCATACCGATGCTGTACTTTCCGCCTCGTGCCAGCCATTTTGACATCAGGATGACGGAAAAATATGTCTCACCCTCTGAAAACCGCCCTGCTGCTGATCAATCCGCGCTCGCGTAAAGGGCGCGCGGCGGCCAGCCGGGCCAGGACGCTGCTGACTCAGGCGGGTATCACCCTGCTGCAACCGGCTGAGGAGGAGAGCCGCAGCTACCGCGAACTCATCGCGGCTTATGCCCCTCGCATTGATGCGGTGATCGTTGGCGGGGGCGACGGCACGCTTAACGCCGCCGCGCCGGGCGTGATGCAGACCGGCCTGCCGCTGGGGATCCTGCCGCTGGGCACCGCCAACGACTTTGCCCGGACGCTCGGCATCCCCGCCACGCTGGAGCAGGCGGTGCAGATTATCACTGACGGGCAGCTGCGCGCAGTCGATCTGGGAGAGGTGAATCAGCATCTGTTCCTCAACGTCTCCAGCATCGGCTTTTCCGCCGAGCTGGCGCGCAATCTCACCGCAGAATCGAAAAAACGCTGGGGAGTCGGCGGTTATGCTCTGGCGGCGTTGCGGCTGCTGCGTCAGAGCCGTCCGTTCAGCGCCACCCTGATCCATGAGGAGCAGCGCATGCCCATCCGGACCGTTCAGGTTTCCGTGGGCAACGGCCGTTTTTATGGCGGAGGGATGACGGTCGAAGCGCGCGCCGCACCCGACGACGGGCTGCTGGACGTTTACAGCCTGGAGGTCCGGCACAGCTGGCAGCTGATTGCGCTGCTGCCCTTTCTGCGACGGGGTACGCAGGGTCGCTGGCGCAACGTGCGCACCTTCAGCACGACGGCGCTCACCATCGAAACGCGTCGTCCCCATTACATCAATGCAGACGGCGAGATTATCGGACAGACGCCCGCCCATTTCCGCCTGATCGCAGGGGCCATACAGGTTTATGCCCCTGCCGGTCCGACAGCGGAATAGCGGATGTCACATCGCGGTGTTAATGCTGAGTGCCGTTCTTTTCGGCGTCATTGATCTGCGTGGTGAGGCTGCTGACCAGCTCTTTCGCCATCTCGATGGTCAGGCCGAAAAACAGCGACTCCTGCGCCGATCGCGCGCGCGGGACCTGAGGATCGAGATAGCTGAACTGCAGCACCAGCGCGGCGTGCCCGCTTAACGGGCCGATGTGCCAGCCGGTGACCGGATAGAACGTAAAACGGTTAAAATCATTCACTATATACCTGACTTGTTAAGCATAACGCTGATTGAGTGTCAGGCCAGCTCAGAAAATAAAACACGGTTCGGTTACTCAGCCTGGCGCAGATCGGCTGAATAGCAAGCGAAGCGAGATTCACCCTGCCCGCAGGCGTGGCATCCGCAGCCCGGCGAACCCTGCCGTCAGAGGCGGTCAGCTGTCCGCGCGGGGGATAACCGAAATATGTCCGTTGACCTCCAGCACGGCATATTTAATCTGATCAAACCGTTCCAGTCCCGGTCCGGAACGCGCCGCCTCCAGCACATCGTCAGGATCAATCCCGGTCATCTTCATGCGTTCGGTCAGCAGGTTGCCGTTTTCCACCAGAATCACCGGACCGCCATCGATCGCCTGCTCCACCACCGGAAAGCGGCTTTTCAGTTTTCCCAGTACGATGTCAATTGTCACCAGCGTGATAATCGTCAGCGCCGCGCCCGTCACCGAGAAATCATCGCCCAGCAGCGCCTGCTGCGTGGCTTCGCTGATAATCAGCAGCAGAATCAGATCGAAAGAGGTCATCTGCAACAGCGTGCGTCTGCCCGCAATTTTGAACACCACCATCAGAACCAGGTAGATCGCTGCAGCGCGTAAAACCGTTTCCATAAAGTGCCTCTGTCAGGGATAGATCCATTGGGTAAATCGGGCCGGCGCGTGATCATCGCCCTGAATCGTGACGTGGATCAGGCCCGCATCGCGTGGCTGCAGGCCGAGCCAGATTGCGTGATCCGCCCCGGTGTCACCGCTGGAAAAGGTCAGCCGCAGATCGCTGCCGATCGTCACGGCTTCCAGCGGCTGCGGCTGCAGCGTCTGGATCTGCAGATTATTCAGCGCGCCGCCGCCAATCGTGATCGTGAAGCGATCGCCGGCGGGTGCGTTGTAGCCAATCCGCATATCCATATTGCTTTCGGTCCGGCCGAACCGTTCATATTCAACCTGAAGTGTGCCGTCTGGCGACCGGCTATGACCCTCGCTCAGCACCCCTTTAGAAAAGAGGCCGCACGCCCCCAGAATCACCAGCAGAATTAACAGATACTCCCCTGCCCGCTGAATCAGCCATTCACGCCGTACCCAGCGAAGATCTTCTTTTATCGGGTAGTCCCGACTCACAATGCGATCTCTTTTCACTCTCATTCCCTCTGGTAAGCGTACCCGCCTCTGCAGCACGCTGCCTGAAGCATAGCGGACGGGCATTATTTCGCGCGGCGCTCAACCCAGAACGACCAGCTGTGGTAGAGCAGCGTGAGCGGCATCGCAATCACCGCTCCCACCAGCACAAAACCCTGCGTGACCGGTGAAGCGGCGCTGTCGCTGAGCGTAAACTGATAGGGCACCAGCCACGGATAGAGGCCACACAATACGCCGCTAAAGAGTGCGCTAATCAGCATCAGCGTCAGAATGAGTTGCAGTAGCGGCCTGGCGCGCCACAAGGCCACCGGCAGGGCGATCCAGAGCAATACTATCGCGCCTGCCGCGATCCTGCCCGGCGGTCGCTGCCAGCTCTGCCGCCAGAGATCGGCATTGAGATAGAGGTCGGCCAGAAAAATAACCAGCGCCAGCAGCCACCACAGCCAGCTCAGTGCCGCCGCCAGCGGCTGTACCCGATCACCAATGCGCCAGCCAATCCAGCAGCAGGCCAGCAGCGAATTGATCGCGATCAGGCCTGCGCCGCTGAGCAGCGGCACCAGACTCAGCCCATCCGGCAGGCCGGTCTGCGGCTGAGCGCTGATGATCATGCCGGCGCACCAGCCCTGAATAAAGGTCGCCAGCGCGGAGCTGCCCGCCATGAGGCGATCCAGCCAGCGACGCAGGCGGGGAGAACTCTGAGCGCGATACTCCAGTGCCATCGCCCGCACCAGCAGCGCCAGCAGCATGGCAAACAGCGGGACACTCAGCTGACTGAAGAGCAGCGCATAGACCGGCGGAAACAGCGCCAGCAGCCCACCCGCCGCCAGCACCAGCCAGGTCTCATTCGCATCCCACACCGGCAGAATGCTGTGCGTCATCAGTTCACGCTGTTCATCATCGTGAAACCAGCAGAAAAGCATCCCCACGCCCAGATCCGTGCCATCCAGCAGCAGGTAGAGCAGCAGAGAGAGACAGATAATCAGCGCAGAGAGATCGGCCATGGCACTCTCCTAATGGGGCGTTTTCAGCGCAATCACCACCGGTTCGCCCGATGGCATCTCACCCTTAACCCGGCGCAGCAGATAGCGTAAGCCGAGGGCGAAGGTCAGCGCATAGATCAGCAGCACCGCCACGAAGATGCCCAGCGTGCTGCTGAGTGACAGCGGCGAGACGCTTTGTGCGGTGCGTAACAGGCCATAGACCGTCCACGGCTGACGCCCGACTTCGGTCACGACCCAGCCTGACAGCAGGGCAATAAAGCCCGCCGGTGAGAGCCATGTCAGCCAGCGCAGAAAGCGCCCCGACGTGGTCAGCCCTCCCCGCAAGCGCTGCAGATTCGCCGCCAGCGTGGTCACCAGGATAATCACCCCCAGCCCCACCATCAGGCGAAAAGCGAAAAAGACCGGGAGCACCGGGGGGATGTCATCCGCGGGAAACTCGCTCAGGCTTTTAATGTGGCCGGAGAGGTTGTGGCGCAGATAGAGCGATCCGAGTGCGGGCAGAGTGACCTCCAGAACGTTGCGCTGCGCCTGCTGGTCCGGCAGCGCAAACAGCCGCAGAGGCTCCCCCTCACCGGGGGCTGGCTGGTGCCAGCTGCCTTCCATCGCAGCCAGTTTAGCAGGCTGGTAGTCACGGGTGTTTTCACCGTGCAGATCGCCGAGAACGATCTGCAGTGGCACCGCAAACAGCAGCAACGTCAGCGCGCTGTTGAGCATCAGACGTGAAGCCGCCTCCCCGCTGAAATAGCGGAGTCGCCACGCCGCCACGCCCGCGATCATCACCGCCACGGCAATCAGCGACCCGACCACCATATGGCTGAAGCGCCACACAAAGGAGGGAGCCTGCAAAAGCGACCGCCAGCTGTCCGCCAGAAAAACCCCGTTCGGAGCGCGCGTAAAGCCGACCGGCGTCTGCATCCATGAGTTAGCGGCCAGAATCCAGAAGGCGCTGAGCAGCGCGCCGAACGCCACCAGACAGGTCACAGCAAAATGCACGCCGGGCCGGATTTTGTTGAAGCCGAACAGCATCACTCCGGTCAGGGCCGATTCGAGAAAAAACGCGACCAGCACCTCATAGAACATTAACGGCCCAATCACGCCGCCGGCCTGCTGTGAAAAGCGCGCCCAGTGCGTGCCGAACTGAAACTCCATGACGACGCCGGAGGCGGCACCTATCGCCACCGTCAGGGAAAAGAGCGTCAGCCAGAAGTGCAGCGCATCCCGTGCAGCCTGCTGCTTTCCCCACAGCCAGCGCGCCTCAAACCACACCAGAAAGGGGGCCAGTCCCAGCGTCAGCGCCGCCAGCGTAATATGCATGCCCATAGTCAGCGCAAACTGCGTCCGGGCAATTGCCAGCACCCAGTCGCTGTCATTCATGGCAGTATCGTCCCGATGCCTCAGATCCGCCGGAGTGCATGAGGGATGAGGAGAGACACGCCGCCGCAAGCCGTTCTTTCATCTGACTCTCTCCTGATCTTATTGCCTCTCATCAGCGTCAGGCTTATTTCGCCAGACGGTAAGTCGCCTCTCGTTTTGTCAGTTTATCGTAGTGAAGAAATAAAAATTCAGCCAGCATCGACCGGGAAGGAATAACAGCACGTGCAGAACCACATTAATTGCCATCCGGTGAACAGCAATAAAAAAGATATTATCGCCGTGCCGGATGCGCTGCGCTTAAATAACGAAAATAAGCATTAAGCGAGGCGGAGAATTAATTCGTCCGCCTCTGGATTGCCCTACAGCCAGCCGGAGCGACGCAGCCTGGCCCACAATCCGCCGCAGGCCAGCAGCGTCAGACCGACAGCCAGCGGATAGCCATAATGCGACTTCAGCTCCGGCATATGTTCGAAGTTCATGCCATACATGCTGAACACCACGGTCGGGATCACCAGGATGGCGCCCCACCCCGCCAGCTTTTTTACCACCTCATTCTGCTGCACCGTCACCAGCGCCAGATTAACCTGCATGGCACTGGTGAGCATCTCGCGCATATCTTCCGCATCGGTCACCACATGGCGGGCGTGATCCTGCACGTCCCGGATATAGGCGCGCAGCGGGCGCGGGATCAGATCCTCATGCAGGTGAATAAGCTGGTTGCAGATCTCCTCCAGCGGCAGTGCCGCATTGCGCAGCTTCAGCAGCTGCCGCCGCACGGTATAGACCGCCTGTACCGACCGGCGGTCAAATTCGCTGGTGAAGAGATCGTTCTCCATCTGCCCGACGCGTTCGTTCAGCGAGGTGGAGAGTTCGGCATAACGGTCGACAATAAAATCGAGCAGGCAGTAGAGCGGATAACCCGGCCCCAGTTTCAGCAGCGCCGGATTTTCAGCCGCCCGCTCGCGCACCGGACTGTAGCTCTCCGAGGCACCGTGACGGATGCTGATCAGGAAATTTTTTCCGACAAAGAAATGGGTTTCGCCCAGTTCACAGCTGTCATCTTTCGCACGCACCGTTTTCACCACGATAAACAGCGACTCGCCATAATGTTCGATCTTGGGCCGCTGGTGCGCATTCAGCGCATCTTCAACGGCCAGTTCGTGGAGTCCGAACTCTTCTTTGATCTTTGCCATAAACGCCGCGTCTGGCTGCCACAGGCCGAGCCAGATAAACGCCTCCGGCTCTTTAATCACGTCGCTGATATCCTCAACGTCTATCTCTTCGCCCGCGCTTCCCGGACGATATACCCTGCTGCTTACGATCATCTTCTGTGTTCCCGTTGTGACAATAGAAGCAGCTTAGCCAATCCCGCGCCCGTAACCGGATAAAAACCGTAAGGATTTGCTGCAAAAGTGTGTCGTCAGCGGGTTACCACTTCAGGCCTAATCCGGTGGAGAAGATCCCTTCGTTGAGGGTATCAGGAATGCCGCTGACCAGATTACGATGGTAGCCAACATGCAGGGTCGACCAGGAGGTCAGGCTGTAGCGCAGGCCAACTTCCGCATCCAGCATGAATACGCCGTCGTCATCCAGCGAATGACCGACATCACCGTTGCTGTAGAGCGTGACCGATTTGCCCAGCAGATAGCGCTGATAGTTCCAGCGCAGCGAGCCGCCAAAGTGGCGCTCCTCCCGGTCATCGCTGTAACCATACTCAAAGGCACCACCCAGCAGGGAGAGCGAGAAGCTGCTGAGTTCGGTGTCCCACAGCTGATAGCCGGGACCGGTGCCAATCAGTGCCTGGCGCGACAGATTCTCCACCCAGTCGCGCTTATAGGTGGCGCGAGCCTGCCAGAAGAACTGCTCCCGGAACAGATAGTCAACGGCGTAGCGCAGGCTGTAGTTGTCGGTGTTGACGCTCTCATTTTCCTGCTCGCGATTGTAGGTTGCGCCAATATCATGCCGCCATTTTCCCTGGTTCAGCTTGGTGTTGAGCGCAAAACTGTAGTCGTCCGTTTTGGTAGAGGCCTTTTTGACCTTCATACCGGCGTCGATGTTGCCGGTCCAGGCGAGCTGATCGCTGCGGACTTTGGCTTTCATAAACTCATCGATGCGCCTGACGGAGACCTGCTGCTCCTGCTCGTCGCGTTCCACCCAGACGTAGCCGGGATCAGAGGAGGAGAGCCGCACCTGATAATGTTCACCGGTTTTTTTGTTTTCAACATTCACCGGATTGTCGCTGGCGAGGGTGCTGACCGCATTCCAGTCCAGCGTGACCGTGCCGGCGTAATGCGTCTCTATCGCCAGCTTGCCATCGCTCAGGTAACGGATGGTGCCGGTGAGCCGGTCGCCATTATTCAGCCAGACGGTATCCGCGGTGGCCTGCTGAGCCCATCCGGCGCAGCAGCTGATAACCAGCAGTGTGGTAAACGAGGTGGCACAGCGCATAGCTTTCCCTGAAAAGGCGTCGTCCTGCATGGACGACGCGTCACCGCAAATTCTGACCTGACAATTAAGCCGATTCTGCGACGATATGCAATGTGCCGCCCCGGTTATGACAGGTCGTGCAGATCTTTACTGAGGGGAGGCCCCAGCCTGAAGTCGGAAAAACGGATCGCCAGCCCCTGTCGCTCCGGCGAGCAGCCCATCACGCCGACAAAACGCCGCGCCTGACCGGGCCAGGGACAGAGCCGCAACAGTGGCCAGGTCAGGCCGTCGGTGGAGTACTGGATTCGCAATGCCGCATTTTCCAGCGTGGCGCGCATCCAGAACTGACGCGCATCACCGGGGAAAACACCGGTAGACCAGTCAGAAAACTCGCGCGTGACCACGCTGCCGATGGCAGGCTGGTCATCGTTAAACTCAATGCCTGCTTTAACCCAGTGCGTTTCACTGTCGTGAATAAACAGACCGGCCTGGTCATAAAGCTGGCTGAAGTCCGCCCTCACCTGCACCTGAACGGTAAAGTCATGTTCCACCCAGAAGCCAAATGCATGGCCGCTGTGCCGTTCGAAGTCGTACCAGGTGCGCTGCCAGAAATCGCTGTTCAGGGCAGTTTCAAACTGCAATGTTTCACCATCCAGACTGTGCACCGGCGGCTGATTAATCCAGACGCCGCCTTCGGCCGTTATTGAACTGACTGCTCTCATGGTCACTCCTTTCAGTAAGGTAAAACGTCTGCAGGCTAGCCTGCAGCGAGGTCATCGGTCTGATCATCATCGCCATCAGGGCCAGTCAGCTTAACTATTTCATTTTGTTAATCGCCTGGCTAAAACGGCATTTAACAGCCAGGCTTGTTTTGTCTGACGGCAACTGAACTCATTAAATTAAGGATTAAGCCACCATGGTAGATAAATCAGAAATTTTAGATCACGCCCAGGTTGTTGATGTTAACGGTGAACATGTCGGTATCGTCGACCATTTCGAAGGTGACGACAAAATTAAGCTGGCGAAAAGCGATCCGGAAGCGTGCGGCAAACACCACATTATTCCTTTCAGCTGGGTGAAAGAGGTTGACGATAATAAAGTCATCCTTTCTAAAGCCAAAGCTGACGTTGAAAGTGAGTGGCAGTCTGCATAATATCGTCGCCGTGGCTCCCGCCACGGCGTATTTATTTCACGTCCCTGTTTCTGCGCCCTGCCCCGCCCGTTCTCTCTATCCCTTTAAATTTGTTACTGCATAAACTTTTCGCCGCTAATAAAACCTGCGTCCTTTACGAAGACAGGCTGATATTTTCCATTCGCGTTGTTGCATAGCAGCCGAATGGCCCTTCGATGAGTGGATAGCGCCCGGCATCGGGCAGTTCAAAATGCCACCATTCAGTTGCAATGCCGGTAAACCCACCTCCCAGCATGATGGCATTGAGCAGCAGCCGGTTGCGCTGCGCCTGCACGGCTACCGCAGGATGATAAGGATGGGAGTGCTCGCTCATCTCATCAAAGCCGGTGCCCATATCCATTATCTCGCCGCGCTCGTCGATCAGCGTCACATCCACCGCCGTGCCCCGGCTGTGATTAGAGCCGAGCGCCAGGGGAACAACATAATCCGGATTCGGGCACGCCTGCCAGAGGATCGCCTGCGCTTCAGGAGGCCGGTACGCGTCGAGAATGAGCAGCGTATAGCCCGCGACCTCTGCAATATCGATACTTTTCGTCAGCGCTTTCGCCGCATTAACGTGTAGCAGACAGCGCGCATCGCGGTAGATTGGCTGCCCGGTGAGGTTGTCGGCAGTGGCATATTTGAGATCGATGGCTAACTGAGGAAAGGCGTCAGCAATATCTGTCAGATGGTTATTTTCCATGGCGGTGAGTTCCCTGTTTATGCGCTAAGTCAGGCTGGCCATGAACGGTGATGTTGAGGGGTATCATGGCACTGCGGCAGGGGGAAGGAAAGTGTGTGATGAGGCGTGCTGTGGCAGCGTGATTACTCAGTGTGGTGGCTGGCATATTTAAGGCTTCGCAATAGCTTCAGGATTCACCCACTCAATAGTGTCGACTCCGGTGTATGATGGGGATGCATACTGCCGCATTGATGTTCATCATTTCACAAAGGGTGTCGCGCAATGAAAATAGGGATATTTATGGCAATCCTGTTCGCTTCCTGGGTTCTTATACCCGAAGGATTCATCACATCACTGATTGCAGGTCACATTAATGGTGATGGTGAAAATGCTATGGATAGCTTCGAGTTCACAGTGATTCTACTAAAGGCCGTTTTTTCTGTGCTGCTTGCCTTCACTGGCATCTGGTTATATCACAAAGCTAAATGACGCTGTCTGTGAAAAGCGCGTCATCGGCAGCCATCAGAAACCCCGCTGAGCCTCAGGCGTAACCATAAAGACAAAAACAGGATGAGTGTAAGGAGCAGCGGCATTTTTAAGAGGGACTGAAGGCGAATAACACAGATTCATAATATGAATTTCCGCTCAGAACAGATATTACAGATCACATCACAAAGAAGAGATAAGCAAAATGTGAAATGGAAAGAATTCATTTTTTCAGAGAGGCATCGCAACATTATATTTAAGTTTCAGCGCGTTTACCGGGCAGAAGTTGTATATTTAAACAGGTAATAACAGAACGGGAAGCGCGAAAAGAGAGATTTTTGCGCGGCTGAAGCGGGCGGCAACCCGCAGCAGCCGCTGACCATAAGCAACTAAGAAGGAGTTGATCATGGCTGACACGCATCATAAGTCAGAGACACGCACATCCACAACCGCCGCCAGCGAATCGCGGGCGCATTATTACAGAGTGGGATACCGACCCAATAAAGGTCAGCCGAACCCGCTGCCAAAGCTCACCATCAAGGGGCGCTGGCTGGAAGCGCTGGGCTTTACCACAGGGCAAAAGATCGAGGTAATCACCGGGCCGGGACGGTTAATCATCCAGCTGGCCACTGAAGGGTAACTGGCTGATACATAATGTAAAACCCCGGAAACAAGGCCGTGATTTACGTACATCACTCAGGATTTGAAGGCGAGGACGGTTTCTCTTTCGACATGAGACATTGTCCTACACCAATAATCACCCCACATCCAATTGATATTTCAGCTGCTCTGACTAAGTCATTTCGATAAAAATCAAAATCACCTGATAAAAAATAGGATGCCAGAGATATAAATATTCGACCACCTACAAGAATAATGAAAAGGCCCACTACCCATGAAGAAATCAATAATAATAAGAGTTTAATTTTCTTATTTTGCATCACTCTTTTCTCCAGTTGCTGCTGAGCTTTTTCAGCCAGGTTCTGTGCGGAACTTCCAGGATATTCAGAATCAGCAGATTCAGCTACTGCTCCTTTATTTTAGGTATAGAAAGTCTGGTAAGCCTGCCCGCTGATGTCCCCGGCCGTTGGCTTTTTGCCCGGATTCGCCCCGCCTCTGCCGTCTTCAGCTGCCCCGGCGTGACATCCTTCACCCGTTCGTTCGCGGCCTTCGTCGCGGCTATCTGCCCCTCTTTCCGTGGGATGTCCGCCGCCCGGTTACTGATTTTACCTATCAGCTGCGTCTCACGCAGCCAGTTCTGCTTCCGCTCCTTGTCAAATAGCGGCGACAGCTTCTGGTTCGCGTGCTCTGCGGCTCAGCGCGCCCCCACTCACCCGCCACCTTCGTCACCGTGCTGTCGCTGCTCATAACCGCCCCGTCCAGTTGCGTGTGAAAGACTTCCGCTTATATGCCCTGAGGCACACCTGGGCGAACTGCTCAATC
The DNA here is from genome assembly GCF_008631515.1 of Pantoea sp. M_10. Taxonomy (NCBI): domain Bacteria; kingdom Pseudomonadati; phylum Pseudomonadota; class Gammaproteobacteria; order Enterobacterales; family Erwiniaceae; genus Pantoea; species Pantoea sp. M_10. Next base: position 1,199,790 of record NZ_VWUL01000001.1, read on the forward strand.
CAGTCTGGCGTTCCGCTGTCCGCGCTGCAGGAAATAGGCGGATGGGAAAGCATCGAAATGGTGCGTCGATATGCTCATCTGGCACCTAACCATCTGACTTAACATGCGCGCAAAGTTGACTCACTTTTGGAGGAAAACAACACAAATATGACACAAGGAGAAAATCAGGTAGGGTGGAATCTGGCGTAAGCCACTGAAATCGATGCAGGATTATAACTTGCGAGCCAGTCATCTGTTGCATATGTGATTTTTTCATTTAAATTTGTGATCTGCCTCCAAATATGACTCTTTAGAAAATGACTACTCTCACGGCTAAAGTTCATCACTGCATGATCGTGTGGGCGTCGATGACTCTGAACAATGTTAAGAAAATTCTCAACTTACCTTACAAACAGAAAATGTATAATACTTAATCATTTGAATAAAAGGGATTGATTTTAAATGAAAGGAATCGACAAAAAACTGATCATCTTCACTACAAAAAAAAGATTCAATGACAGAAATGCTGATGACATGCAAAGTGGCGATATGGATGTTAATTTACTGAGAAAGCATTATCATCTCGGGCAAGTTTCAACTTTCATCGATTGGACTACTTTTGGCCCATCCTATCATCATCCTGCTACTCACTCTATACAGCCGGTCAGTAGAGAAAAAGCTATTGCGATATTATATGATGAGCTACGATCTCAGTCCTATGCTTTTTCTTTCCGAGGACCATACCAAGGCTTGATTATAAATCTTTTCAATCACATGGAACGTAGTAATGGAAATGATTTTCAACATCCTTTTATGAACAATGCCTACAGAAATCTCATATTGAGTGACAACTCTATCGATAGCACATTATCTATAATTAAAAGCACTATCGAGCAATTTGATTTTAATAAGTCACAATTGACGAAAGAGCATTTTTCAACTGTGTTATCTAAAAGTCGCCTACCTAAATACACAAGATGGAAAGATTTCGTCAATGGAATGGGCATTACTGTTCACGATATAAACAGCACAGAAATCTCTATAGAAAGCCTGACCTTTCAGGGCAATAAATATACTGCGACTGTCAAATACAGAGCACAAGATCATTTTGGCTTAGATAAAGAAGATATCTTAAAAGTTAAATTTAACTCTATTGCTTTCTTTAGAATATGGTTCGTTCTACAGAGAGCAAAGCATTTTTCTCAGAAACCATTTTTCACAAATTTCGAGGCTACTATAACATTGACAGGAGAAAACAATGTTTAAATACAAAAGGATTAGCGCAGTTGTGATTTTTTTAATAACAGTATACTGTGTATGGATTGCTATAAGGCCAGCCAAAATAGTCAGAGTTGATAATGATGCAGTTTTTGTAGAACATCTACCAATGACTACTGAAGGAAAACTAAACTGGTGGTTAAAAAACAAAGATTTACTTCAGAAAAAATATCACATTATCAGCACTCCCGATAATTACACAGTTATCGTCATGAATTTCGGCGGTTATGAACAATTACCAAAAGGAACCAGAGATGGTTCAATTGATGACTATACCTGCTTTGATGATAGTAATGGCGAGAATAAGAAATGTGTTTATAACAGCATAGCAATTGTTGTTAGAGGAAGTCTTTATAGTAAAAGCTATATTAATATAGATGAGCATACATACACCTTAACGCCAGATGGTAAATTAAAAGTTGAAGAGAAATAATAAAGATGAAACAGGCTTAATTTTCCTCTTTTTCAGCTTTTATCGTCACAGGGTTAAACTTAGTTTTCATCAACCTTTTCATGCGTTGAAACAGACAGTTTCCCTGCACTCATTGTAAGAGCCAGATACAAGAACAGGCCGCAATGTCGGCAACAAGTTTCCGGCAGATGGATCTGAATATATTGTCCGTGGGGTGCTGCATCTTACAGGCAGGGAAAATTATGACCGCTACGGCAAAATTCTACATAAGGATTTGGTCAATCATCCAGATTCCGTTGCCGTTTATCCGGACATTGCAGTCAGAACAGCGTGCGGGTTCTGAGTCTCACGGTTCGTTAATCCACGTGCGGATAAAGACGATTTGAAAGCCGTTACACTGCTTGTTAATGGTGGCCTGAATGGCTTTACTCAAAGGCATCTGGCGTTGGATCGTATTAAAAAGGAAATGGGGATTGCTCAATGAAAAACATTAAAGCTGCTGTCATTCTATCGGGATAACGATGACAGAATCACTATTGATAAAAAAGTTACCCCGCTGGCAAAGATTAAGAACCCGCAAGGCGGCGCCCGAAAATTTGACGTTCTTGAAACCTGGGGATATATCTATAAAGGTAAATACCGTATGCGCTTTATGTATTATTCAGACGTGGATTGTACGCTGATGGGTGAAGAAATACTGGAGTATGCGAACCTGTAAGGTTCACATCCCCCCAGAATATCGGTCTGAAAACGGCAGGGATTGAAGACTTCCATTTTCATGATCTGAGGCACACCCGGGCGATCTGGTTAATCCAGTCTGGTGTTCCGCTGTGAGCGCTGCAGGTAATGGGCGGCTGGGAGAGTATCGATATGGTGCGCCGGTATGCTCATCTGGCACCTAACCACTTAACGGAACATGCACAGCAAATTGATGTGATTATTGGCAATCGTGTCCCAAATCTGTCCCATGTGGAAAATCTGGTAGTCGAAGGAGGGGGATAAGTCATTGAATTTATTTGGCACGCCCTACAGGATTCGAACCTGTGACCTACGGCTTAGAAGGCCGGTGCTCTATCCAGCTGAGCTAAGGGCGCATGGAGATGGCACGGATTATACGTCGGGAAGCGGGTACGTCAACGTTTTTGCCGCTTCCCGGCTGCGAAGTGCTGCTGTAATGACCAATTGGCGTCAGTGACGCTTGCGCCATTCGCTGAGCGACACGAGTTTACTGGTGCCGGTCAATTCTCCTTCCAGCTCAATCCCTTGTGAGGTGAAATGCGCATTGTATTGCTCACGAAGTGCATGCAGCTCCTGACTATCTGGTTCCAGCTGGCGCAGAAAGCCCAGCGCGAGCAGCAGCTGCTGGCGGCTGATAAGCGGTGGAAAACCGGCATGCCTGAGAATCGCATGCCAGCGCTGGCTGTTCTCTTCGCTGCCGTCAACAATCAATACCTGCCAGATCAGCAGCACTGCAGCACCATTATGCAGATGCGTTTCATTGTCGCTGCTGAGATAGTCGGTAAACTCTTTCGCCGCCTCTTTGCCCATCATAGCGATCATCGATTCCACCTGTACCGGAGGCAGACGCAGCCGTTTGCTGAGCCGCTGGGCGGCGTGGCGTGAGCCAGCGGTGAGCAGCTGAAATCCAGCGACAAATACCACCGCCAGCGTAGCAAGCATTATCCAAATCATGACTTCGTCCCCGGGTTGTCCTGCCGATATCATACGCATGCAGGCGGGCTCTCGTCGCGACGAAAAAGCCGGAAGGCGCATACACGGCTGAAACTGTGACTGACAGCAGCCCGCGCTTCTGACAAAATAGCCCCCTTCCCCGATTCAACACAACACAGTGGATTTCCTCTCTGATGGCAGCAAAAATTATTGACGGTAAAACGATTGCGCAGCAGGTGCGCGTTGAGGTTGCGGAAAAAGTGAAGCAGCGCCTGGCGGCCGGAAAACGCGCCCCGGGCCTGGCTGTCGTGCTGGTGGGTGAAAACCCGGCCTCACAAATCTATGTGGCCAGCAAACGCCGTGCCTGTGAAGAGGTCGGATTCCACTCGCGCTCTTACGATCTGCCCGCCACCACCCGCGAAGATGAGCTGCTGGCGCTGATCGATACGCTCAATCAGGATGACGACATCGATGGCATCCTGGTTCAGCTGCCGCTGCCAGCGGGCATCGATAACGTGAAGGTGCTGGAGCGCATCACCCCTGATAAAGATGTCGATGGATTCCACCCTTACAACGTGGGTCGCCTGTGTCAGCGCGCGCCCACGCTGCGTCCCTGCACGCCGCGCGGTATCATCACGCTGCTGGAGCGCTACAACATCGACACCTACGGCCTGAATGCCGTGGTGGTCGGCGCATCCAACATCGTCGGTCGCCCGATGAGCATGGAACTGCTGCTGGCGGGCTGCACCACAACCGTCACCCACCGTTTTACTAAAGATCTGCGTCACCACATTGAACACGCCGATCTGCTGGTGGTCGCGGTGGGCAAACCCAACTTTATTCCGGGTGACTGGATTAAACCCGGCGCGATTGTCATCGACGTGGGGATCAACCGTCTTGAGAGCGGCAAAGTGGTGGGCGACGTTGATTTTGAGAGCGCATCAGCACGCGCCTCCTACATCACGCCAGTGCCGGGCGGTGTGGGACCGATGACCGTCGCAACACTGATTCAAAACACGCTGCAGGCGTGTGAAGAGTTTCACGATAAAGAGGTAGATTAAATGGCAACGTTTTCACTGGGAAAATTCCCGCATGTCGATCTGTGTGACCTGCTGAAACTGGAAGGCTGGGTTCAGAGCGGCGCACAGGCGAAAGTCGTGATTGCCGACGGTGAAGTCAGGGTCGATGGGGCGGTGGAAACCCGTAAGCGCTGCAAAATCGTGGCCGGTCAGACCGTTGAGTTCGCGGGTTACCGCATTACTGTGGTCGCGTAACCTTCAGGCGTCCCTGCGGGGACGCTGTTACAGCAACGCCTCTCCCCTGATCCTCGTCTCCCCTTCCCGCTGTTCCCATGCAATATGATTCACTGCCGTATGCGGCGCAATCAGCCTCAGGTTACGGACTGAACGGAAGCCACGGATCTCAATCTGCTCAATCGTCATAATAAAAAAGGGCGATTGCTCGCCCTCTCCGGTTTATTTTCGACGCCAGCTGGAACCCTGAGGCCCATCCTCGACAATCACGCCCAGCGCGTTCAGTTTGTCGCGGGCGATATCCGCTTCCGCCCAGGCTTTGGCCGCGCGCGCATCGGCTCGGGCTTTCACCCAATGCTCAATCTCGGCAACCTCTTCATCATTCACCTGCGCGCCGCTCTGCAGGAACAGCTCCGGATCCTGCTGCAGGATGCCCAGCACTTTGGCCAGCTCACGCAGCTTCGACGCCAGCCCATGCGCTGAGGCGCCCTCTTCGCTTTTCAGGCGGTTCACCTCACGTGCCATATCAAACAGCACCGAGTAGGCTTCCGGGGTATTGAAGTCATCATCCATTGCGCTGCGGAACCGCGCTTCAAACGCTTCACCGCCGCTGGCTGGCACGCTGCTGTCGGTGTGGCGCAGCGCCGTATAGAGACGCTCCAGCGCCGCACGCGCCTGATTGAGGTTATCTTCGCCGTAGTTGAGCTGGCTGCGGTAGTGACCGGACATCAGGAAGTAACGCACCGTCTCCGCGTCATAGTGCTGCAGCACATCACGTACGGTGAAGAAGTTGCCGAGTGACTTAGACATCTTCTCACGGTCAACCATCACCATGCCGGAGTGCATCCAGTAGTTAACGTACGGACCGTCATGGGCACAGCCCGACTGGGCGATTTCATTTTCATGGTGCGGGAACATCAAATCGGAGCCGCCGCCGTGAATATCGAAATGGCTGCCCAGCTGTTTGCAGTTCATGGCCGAGCACTCGATGTGCCAGCCAGGACGACCGTTGCCCCACGGTGATGACCAGGCCGGTTCATCCGCTTTAGACATCTTCCACAGCACGAAATCCATCGGGTTACGCTTCACGTCAGCGACTTCAACCCGTGCGCCTGCCTGCAGCTGTTCCAGATCCTGGCGCGACAGTGCGCCGTAGTCAGGATCGCTCAGCACATCAAACATCACGTCGCCGTTATCTGCCACATAGGCGTGACCACGGGCGATCAGCGTCTCCACTAGCGCAATGATTTCCGGGATGTGGCGGGTCGCACGCGGCTCCTGATCCGGCGGCAGAATCCCCAGCGCGGCGAAGTCATTGTGCATCTCGCCTATCATGCGGTTGGTCAGGGTTTCGATGCTCTCGCCGTTTTCATTGGCGCGTTTGATGATTTTGTCATCAATATCCGTAATGTTGCGCACATAATTAAGCTGATAACCCAGATAGCGCAGATAGCGCGCCACCACGTCAAACGCCACGAACGTCCGCCCATGACCAATGTGACAGAGGTCATACACCGTGATGCCGCAAACATACATGCCGATTTTCCCGGCATGAATGGGGTTGAATTCCTCTTTCTGTCGACTCAGGGTGTTATAAATCTTAAGCATTGAACGGTTCCGTTTTCGCGTGTGGTTGACACTTTTAAGTATCCAGACATTGTGCCGTATTTTTATCGCTCGCGCGACGCAAAGCAAGCCAACTGCGCCGTGCTGCTGACGCGTCATTGGAAATTATGATATAAGAACGGTCGACAAAAAGGGGGACGCCATCCGACAGAGCGACCCCGGCTACTGATCACAACCTTTACAGGACGACAAAAATGGTAACTTTCCAGACGAACCATGGCGATATCGTAATCAAAACCTTCGATGATAAAGCGCCAGCAACCGTACAGAACTTCCTGGATTACTGCCGTGAAGGTTTTTACGACAACACCATTTTTCACCGCGTAATCAACGGCTTTATGATTCAGGGCGGCGGCTTTGAGCCGGGCATGAAACAGAAAGCGACCAAAGACGAAATCAAAAACGAAGCGAACAACGGCCTGAAAAACACCAAAGGTACGCTGGCTATGGCTCGCACCTCTGCGCCGCACTCAGCGACTGCACAGTTTTTCATCAACGTGGCTGACAACGACTTCCTGAACTTCCGTGATGAAAGCGTTCAGGGCTGGGGCTACTGCGTATTCGCTGAAGTGGTTGAAGGCATGGATGTGGTCGAGAAGATCAAAGCGGTCTCTACCGGTCGCAGCGGCATGCATCAGGATGTACCGAAAGATGACGTCGTTATCCAGAAAGTGACCGTCAGCGAGTAATGTCGCGCACGCTGTTTATCGCAGATCTCCATCTGTGTCAGGAAGAACCGGCGATTACCGCCGGTTTTCTGCATTTTTTACAGCGCGAAGCGCCCCACTGCGACGCGCTCTATATTCTCGGCGATCTGTTTGAGGCCTGGATTGGCGACGACGATCCCAATCCTCTGCATCAGCAGGTGGCCAGCGCCCTGCGCGCCCTGCCGGTTCCGGTTTACTTTATTCACGGCAATCGCGACTTTCTGGTGGGCCGACGCTTCGCGCGCGCCAGCGGGATGACACTGCTGCCCGAAGAACAGGTGCTGACGCTGTATGGCCATCGACTGCTGATCATGCATGGCGATACGCTCTGTACCGATGACGCCGGTTATCTGCGCTTTCGCGCCAAAGTGCACAATCCGTGGATTCAGCGGCTGTTTCTGGCCCTGCCGTTGTGGGTCCGCAAACGCATTGCTGCCCGGATGCGCGCCGACAGCAAACAGGCTAATCAGCACAAATCACAGAGCATCATGGATGTGAATCAGGATGCGGTGGTCGCGACGATGCAGCGCCATCAGGTGCCGCTGCTGATCCACGGGCACACCCATCGTCCGGCGATCCATACGCTGACCCTGCAGAGTGAGACGGCGCAACGCGCGGTACTCGGCGCCTGGCACAGCCGCGGCTCCATGATCCAGCTTGACGCTGCTGGCATTCAGCTTATCGATTTCGACTTTTAACCGGCGGGTAAATCCCCGACATCAGCCCGACGCAACCGTTTTCCTTGCGCCCTTCTCATGCTATTCTCTGTGCCCTTCAAAACCTGTCCGCCCGGCCAGGTCTGTTTGTTCATTCACAGGAGTTGACCGCATGTCATCCAACGCCCCGGCCCGCATCGCCATTGTCATGGGTTCCAGAAGTGACTGGGCCACCATGCAGTTCGCCGCTGAGATCCTTACCAGCCTGGACGTCCCATTTCATGTCGAAGTGGTCTCTGCGCACCGCACCCCGGATAAACTGTTCAGCTTCGCCGAATCGGCAGCCGAAAACGGTTTTCAGGTGATCATTGCCGGCGCAGGTGGCGCGGCACATCTGCCGGGTATGCTGGCGGCCAAAACCCTGGTGCCGGTACTGGGTGTACCGGTGCAGAGCGCGGCACTGAGCGGCGTGGATAGCCTCTACTCGATTGTTCAGATGCCGCGCGGTATTCCGGTCGGTACGCTGGCAATTGGCAAAGCGGGCGCAGCGAATGCCGCCCTGCTGGCGGCGCAGATTCTGGCCCTGCATGACGGCGCGCTGGGGTCACGTCTCGATCACTGGCGGCAGAGCCAGACCGATGAGGTGCTGAACCATCCCGATCCGCGGGTGGATGCATGAAGCCGGTCTGCGTTCTGGGCAACGGCCAGTTAGGCCGTATGCTGCGTCAGGCCGGTGAACCGCTGGGCATTGCGGTCTATCCGGTGGGTCTGGACGCCGATCCTGCCGCGCTTCCTATCGCCGACAGCGTGATCACCGCCGAAATCGAACGCTGGCCGGAAACGGCGCTGACGCGGGAACTGGCCCGTCATCCCGCCTTTGTGAATCGCGATATTTTTCCACGTCTGGCCGACCGCCTGACGCAGAAACAGCTGCTGGATGAGCTGGGGCTCGCCACCGCGCCGTGGCAGTTGCTGGCGGATAAAAGCGAATGGCCGGCGGTGTTTAACTCGCTGGGCGAACTGGCCATTGTAAAACGCCGCACCGGGGGTTACGACGGGCGCGGTCAGTGGCGTCTGCGCGCCGGTGAGACGCACACCCTGCCGGAGGAGTGCTACGGTGATTGCATCGTTGAGCAGGGCATTAACTTTTCCGGTGAAGTCTCCCTGGTAGGCGCACGCGGCCACGATGGCCACGTTGTGTTCTATCCGCTGACGCATAACCTGCATCAGGACGGCATTCTGCGCACCAGCGTGGCGCTGCCGCAGGCAGATCAGGCGCAGCAACAGCAGGCCGAGTCGATGCTGAGTGCGATCATGCAGGCGCTGAATTACGTGGGCGTGATGGCGATGGAGTGTTTTGTTACGCCTGCCGGACTGCTGATCAACGAGCTGGCCCCGCGTGTGCATAACAGCGGCCACTGGACGCAGAACGGCGCGTCAGTCAGCCAGTTTGAGCTGCATCTGCGTGCCATTCTGGGTCTGCCCCTGCCGCAGCCGGTGGTGTTTGCCCCGTCGGTGATGGTCAATCTGATCGGCACTGCGGTGAACCTCAGCTGGCTGCAGCAGCCGCTGGTGCATCTGCACTGGTATGACAAAGAGGTACGTCCGGGCCGTAAGGTGGGTCATCTCAATCTGACCGACAGCGATGCAGAACGGCTTAAGGCCGCGCTGGATGCGCTGGTACCGCAGTTACCGGCAGAGTACGCCAGCGGCATCGCCTGGGCCGTTGAAAAACTGTAGTTCCCCGTTACCCGCTCGCGGGTGCGGTCCGGATGAAGCTTAAAGGCGGCCTGGTGCCGCCTTTAAGCCATTATCCCTTACGCCGCTTCAAACTTCCTGAACAGCGCCTTTCCTTTCAGTAACCGGATCCCCAGCCAGCCGCCACACAGCGATAACAGCAGGGCACCGCACAACGGCAACGCCAGCCACAGTGTCCAGTCCGGCTGCCACGGGAAGTCGAAAATCTTACGCTGCAATCCCCACAGCGCCGCCTCCGCACCTATGGCCGCCGCCACACCTGAAACCACCCCCAGCAGCGCAAACTCACACCACAGCGTGGTGCGCAGCAGTCGCCTGCCGGCACCCAGCGTGCGATAGACCACCAGCTCCTGACGACGCTGCCGCATACCAACCTGAATCTGCGCCAGCAACAGCAGGATGCCGCAGGCGGTGACCAGCACCACCATAATCTCCAGCGCCTGACTGACCTGCGTCAGCACCTGACCGACCTGCCGCATAATGCTGCCGATATCCAGCAGGCTCAGCGTTGGAAAGGCCCGGTTAAGCGCGGCCAGCAGAGCGGGATCGGACGCCATGCGGAAGCTGGTGAGCCAGGTCTGAGGCTGGCTGTCGAGCGCCCCCGGCGGAAAGATAAAGAAGAAGTTTGGCTTCAGGCTCTCCCAGTCCACTTTGCGCAGACTGCTGATGCGGGCGCTGAAGGTCTGCGTATCGCCTTCAAACGTCAGGGTATCACCCAGCTTCAGGCCCAGCCTGTCCGCCAGTTCCACTTCCATCGATACTTCACCCGCGCCAGGCGGCCAGCTGCCGGCCACCAGCGGATTGTGATCCGGGCGCTCCGCCAGGGCCGTCAGGTTAAGTTCACGGTTGAGAGCGTTATCCCGTTCGGGATCGGCAGGTTTGCCATTGAGTCCGGTGAGCCGCACCCGTGCAATCGGATAAAAGGTTCCGGGCCTGATCTGGTGCGACTGCAGGAAATCGCGCACCTGCGGCACCTGATCTGCCGTCATATTCAGCAGGAAGAAGTTCGGGCTGTCAGCCGGTAGCTGCTGCTGCCAGCGATCCAGCAGATCACCGCGCATCACCAGCAGCAGCGCCAGCAGCATAAACGAGAACGAAAAAGCCGCGAGCTGGCTCAGCGTCATGCCGGGCTGGCGCAACAACCGGTTGATAGCCAGCCGTAACGCCAGATTGCGCACCACCAGCCGACGCAGCAGCAGCAGGGTTCCCCAGCCGAGCAGGGCCAGCAGTGCCGCCAGCACCACCACGCCTGCCAGCAGCGCCCAGAGCATTTTACTGCCGCCGACCAGCAGAGCGAGCAGCGCAACGACTACGCCGCTCATCAGCGGAATATAGATTTTCAGCGGCCAGAGGCTGGCGACCGCATCACGCCGCAGAACGCGGAGTGGCTGCGTCGCCAGCAGCAGCCGGTAGGGGCGCAGGCCGACCAGCAGCGAAATCACAAACAGCGAACCCACAGCCCAGATCCACGGCCAGAGGCTGGCGGCGGGTAAACTGGCGGGCAGGACCGGTTTCAGCATCGCCATCAGCATCGCTTCCACGCCCTGCCCCACCAGGCCACCCGCTATCGCCGCCAGCAGCAGCACAGCCAGCCACTGACCGATAATCAGGCGCTGCAATGCGCCCTGCGTAGCGCCCAGGGTTTTCAGCACCGCCACCAGATCGTAGCGGCTGCGACAGTAGTGACTCATGGCGACCGCCACGGCGGCTATCGCCAGCATCAGCGTCAGCAGCGCCGAGAGCAGCAGAAACTGCTGCGCCCGCTGCATGGATCGCCCCAGCGCATCTTCGGAATTGTCGACGCTGATCCAGCGCTGGTCCGTTTTCAGCTGTGGTTCAATCCAGCGGTCATAGCGGGCCAGCGCTTCAGGATTACCCAGAAACTTATAGCGCCAGGTCAGGCGACTGCCGGGCTGAATTGCACCGGTTTTTGCAGCATCCGTCAGGTTAATCAGCAGACGCGGCGCCATTTCAAAGGGGTTAAAGCCACCATCCGGCTCCTGGATCAGCTCCCCGGTTATCCGCAGCCGGGTGTCCCCCACGTCCAGCATATCGCCCACTTTCAGATTCAGCAGCGCCATCAGGCGCGGCGCGGCCAGGGCGGTGCCCGCCTGCGGTTTCAGCCCCGGCGGGGCTGTCTGCAGCGTGCCAGCCATCGGATAGCGATCGTCTGCCGCTTTCACGGCGGCGAGCTGAGGCGACTCACCGGCAAAGGTCATCGTCATAAAGGTCAGCTGACGGCTGACCGTCAGACCGCTCTGCTGCGCTTTCTCCAGCCAGGCTTCCGGCGCCGCATCTGTGCTGCGCAGCGTGCGGTCACCCGCCATAAAATCACGGCTCTGCTGATTCAGCCCCTTTTCCATCCGATCGCTGATCGATCCCAATGCCAGCACGCAGGCCACCGCCAGCGTCAGAGCCAGCCAGACAATCAGCAGCGAGGGCGACCGCCACTCGCGCCAGAACCAGCGCCAGATCATTGCTCCTCCCACAATTTACCGTCACGCAGCCGGAGACGACGGTCGCAGCGCGCCGCCAGTTGCTCATCATGTGTCACCAGAATCAGGGTGGTGGCAAAGTCACGGTTAAGGGAAAAGAGCAGATCGGCGATGCGATCGCCGGTTTTGCGGTCGAGATTGCCGGTCGGCTCATCGGCAAACAGCAGGCCCGGTCGCCCACTGAAGGCGCGTGCCAGCGCGACCCGCTGCTGTTCGCCGCCGGAAAGCTGAGCCGGCAGATGATGCAGACGTTCTCCCAGCCCCAGCAGCGTCAGAAGTTCACGTGCCTGTTCACGGCTCTGACGGTCACTGTCGCCACGCAGCAGCGAGGGCAGCTGCACGTTTTCCAGCGCGTTGAGGGTTGGCACCAGCATAAACGACTGAAAAACAAAGCCGACCTGCCGGGCGCGCAGGGCCGCTCGCTGCTCTTCGTTCATGTGGTGCAGCGGCTGCCCCAGCAGATGGACTTCGCCGCTGCTGCCATCATCCAGCCCGGCCAGAATGCCCAGCAGCGTTGACTTACCGGAACCTGACTCGCCTATCAGCGCAATGGTCTCGGCTGGTTTGACAACCAGCTCAACTCCGGTAAGGATGGTTAACTGATGCTCTCCCTGACCGACGGACTTAGTAAGATGATGAACTTCAACAATGTTTTCCGCTGGCATTATCCCTTCCTGTTATTGGTTCTTCTGCTGGTGTCGCGGTTTGCGGCTGCCGATACCCTGATGGTGCTGGGCGACAGCCTGAGTGCGGGCTATCGCATGTCCGCCACGGCCGCTTGGCCCAGCCTGCTTAACAAGCAGTGGCAGCAGCAGCCTGAAGTCATCAACGCCAGTATCAGCGGAGATACCTCCGCTCAGGGGCTGGCGCGTCTGCCCGCGCTATTAAAACAGCATCAGCCGCAATGGGTGTTAATCGAATTGGGCGGTAACGATGGCCTGCGTGGTTTCCCGCCTGCGACCATTACGCAGACGCTGAGTAAGGTGATCGAAGATGTCAAAGCCGCCAATGCGAAACCGCTGCTGATGCAGATTCGCCTGCCGGCCAACTATGGTCGCCGCTACACCGAGGCGTTCAGCGGCATCTACCCGGGATTAGCGCAGCAACACAATATTCCGCTGGTGCCCTTCTTCATGGAGCAGGTCTATCTGAAACCTGAATGGATGCAGCAGGACGGCATCCACCCCAATCCCGATGCCCAGCCTTTTATCGCCCGGTTCATGGCGAAAGAGCTGGCCCCTTTAGTTAAGCAGCCGTAGCGCGACCGGATACGCGAAAAGGGTAAAGAAATGCAAAAAATGCCTGATAATTAATAATATTTAAAACGTATATCGGTTCAGTTAACAATCGCGACAGTGTGTAGACCGTTCCTGGCTGAACCTGACTTATTCCCGATTGCGCTGGTTCAAGCCAACATGAGCAAAGTAATATATTTAAGCCACTCAAAAGAGTGGCTTTTTTCAGCCTGGGGTCAAAGATGACACCAGGGTTCAACGTCTGCGTTTAACCTGCTGCCTGCAGGCAGGAATCAAGTCCGATCAGTATGCCTTAGATTTTAAAAACAGGCTTTAACGGCTTTCTATTTTGTATTGCCTGCCATTGGGAAAAAGAACGATTCAGATTCAGGTCTGCCTGATTTTCGCTGCTCCATATGAAATCACATAGCCTGCTATCAGTGCCCCAATACAGCCGACGATTTTCATCCATGTGTTTTCAAACCAGTAAAAAGAACCCATTGCAAAAATCACGGCTAAAAAAGTAATGGTTCCTTCAATTGCGTGAGAAATTAATGATTTTACAAATTTCATTCTGTATTCCTTTGCAATTGATTGGATGTCCCTCAATGAATACAAGGTAAGGCTCTAATTGTCGCTCAACAAGGAAATAAACCCTATCCAGATTATCTTTTGATACCCTACCGTACGTAACGGGATACCGGTTTCTCATCCTTTCAGATGCCCTTGCTGACTCTTCAATTATTCCCTGGAGCATGACTACGTTTAAGGAGACTGAAGCACTGAATCGGATGAAATGCCTGTACGCCTCGTCAATAGCCAATCGACGCAACATTATACTCGCCGTTGTCTGAGCCAGTGTAATCTGCCCGGCTGTTCTTCCTGCAACACTTCCGGCGCCGTAACCCAGTTTATTGTTAACAGCCTCTTTGCCTTCATCATTAAGCTTCTGATAAAACGCGGTGAAAACAAGCGTAATCAGTCTGCGCAAAGGTGACTCAGCATTACCCAGGCTTTTGAGCATACGGAAAAAACGCTCCGTCTCAGCCTGGTTTCGTTGTCGGATGCTTTCCCCCGCGAGTCCGCTCCCCTCCCAACTTCTGACCAGCCCCATGTAAGCCGTATGAGGTATAGAGGAGAGCCCATCGACAATACCGGCTGCAGCCTGCTTAATGTCCATATTCCATCCCTGCCGCTCTGAAACTGGATAAAGAATAATCAAAACTCACAAGTGCTTTCAAACGAATTTATTAAAGGGCCTGCATTTCTTCCTGCACCGCACCAGCGCTATCATTTCGTCAGATGATGCTAACAGGAACAATAACTTCACCATGACACTGCTTTATGCCCGCTATGGGTCTGAACATCATGAAGATGCTATTGTAGAAACACATTTTTATGGCGGAATCCTGATATACCAGGGGGAGACGTGAAATGCTGACTCTTTACAATCAGGTATATATGCAAAAGAAATAACAGCTTAATTCAGAAGAAACATAAAACCCGAAGGAGTATGCATTTGTGCAAAAAACCATCCTGATTACAGGTTGTTCCAGTGGTATCGGCCTGGTCGCCGCACAGGATCTGCTGGCGCGTGGCTATCGGGTGATCGCCGCCTGTCGCAAAGCAGACGATGTCGCGCGCATGAATTCGCTGGGGTTTACCGGACTCCAGCTGGATCTTGACGATCCGCAGAGCGTGGATCAGGCCGCAGACACGGTCATTGCACTCTGCGACAACCGTCTGTACGCGCTGTTTAACAACGCCGGCTTTGGCCTCTATGGCCCGCTTCGTACGCTGACCCGCCAGCAGCTGGAACAGCAGTTTTCCAGTAACTTTTTCGGTGTCCATCAGCTGACGCTGCGGCTGTTACCCGCGCTGCAGGCCAGCGGCGACGGACGCATTGTTAACACCAGTTCGGTGCTGGGACTGATCTCGACCCCCGGCCGCGGGGCGTATGCCGCCAGTAAATATGCACTGGAAGCCTGGAGCGATGCGCTGCGGCTGGAAGTACGCAGCAGCGGCATCCGGGTCAGCCTGATTGAGCCCGGCCCGATCCAGACCCGCTTTACCGACAACGTGACGCAGGGCGAACAGCACAATCCGGTGCGCAATCCCGGCATCGCGGCCCGCTTTACCCTGCCACCGGAAGCCATTCTGCCGAAACTTCGTCACGCACTTGAGAGTCAGCATCCCCGTCTACGTTATCCGGTGACCCTGGTCGCACACGTGATGAGCCTGCTGAAACGGTTGCTGCCCGGCTGGATGCTGGATCGCATTTTGCGCAGCCATTAATCAGCCGCAGGCATTAGCGCTTGAAGCCGGGCCCGTTGGCCCCATATTCTTAGAACACTTTTTGCAAAGAGACTTCTCCATGTCACCACATGCTTCGATCATCGACATCAACGAATCTAACCTGCAGCAGACCCTTGAGCAGTCGATGCAGCTGCCGGTGCTGTTCTACTTCTGGTCTGAGCGCAGCCAGCACTGTCAGGAACTGACGCCGCTGCTGGAGCGGCTGGCGCAGGAGTATGCGGGTCAGTTTATTCTCGCCCGACTGGATTGCGACAGAGAGCAGCGCGTGGCGGCGCAGTTTGGTCTGCGCTCTATCCCGACCGTCTACCTGTTCCAGGATGGTCAGCCGGTCGACGGCTTCCAGGGTCCGCAGCCGGAAGAGGCGATCCGCGCCCTGCTGGAAAAAGTCCTGCCGCGCGAAGAAGAGCTGAAAGCCCAGCAGGCGATGGCGCTGATGCAGGAAGGGAAACCGCTGGAAGCGCTGCCGCTGCTGAAAGAGGCGTGGCAGTTAAGCAAACAGTCCAGCGAAATCGGCTTCCTGCTGGCGGACGTGCTGATTACGCTGAACCGCAGCGATGAAGCGGAAGCGGTGCTGAAAGTGGTGCCGTTGCAGGATCAGGATACCCGTTATCAGAGCCTGATGGCGCAGATCGATCTGCTGAAACAGGCGGCGGACACGCCGGAGATCCAGCAGCTGCAATCCCAGCTGGAAGCGGAGCCGGCTAACGCCGGGCTGGCTGCTAAACTTGCGTTACAGCTGCATCAGGTGGGCCGGAATGAAGAGGCGCTGGAACTGCTGTTCAGCTTCCTGAAATCCGATCTGAATGCGGCGGATGGCCAGGCGCGTAAAATGCTGCAGGAGATTCTGGCTGCGCTGGGCACCGGCGATGCACTTGCCGCGCGCTACCGTCGTCAGCTCTACTCCCTGCTTTACTGACCGGCAGACCCCGGGCCGAAGCGACTCGGCCCGTTATTCTGACAATGCGGAGGTTGTATGATTACAGTAATTCCTGCCCTGATTGTGCTGGCACTGGTGGCTGTCTGGGCGACAGTCAAGGTCGTGCCACAAGGTTTTCAATGGACGGTTGAACGTTTTGGCCGTTATACCCGCACCCTGCAACCCGGACTGAGCCTGGTGGTGCCGTTCATGGATCGTGTCGGTCGCAGGATCAACATGATGGAACAGGTGCTGGATATCCCCTCCCAGGAGATCATCTCCAAAGACAATGCTAACGTCACCATTGATGCGGTCTGCTTTATTCAGGTCGTTGATCCGGCGCGCGCCGCCTATGAGGTCAGCAATCTTGAGCAGGCGATTCTGAACCTCACCATGACTAACATGCGCACCGTGCTGGGCAGCATGGAGCTGGATGAAATGCTCTCTCAGCGCGACAGCATTAACACCCGCCTGCTGCACATTGTGGATGAAGCGACCAATCCGTGGGGCGTCAAGATTACCCGTATAGAGATCCGCGATGTCCGTCCACCGCAGGAGCTGGTTGGCGCGATGAATGCGCAGATGAAAGCGGAGCGCACTAAACGCGCTGATATTCTGACCGCCGAAGGGGTGCGTCAGGCGGCTATCCTGCGGGCTGAAGGGGATAAGCAGTCGCAAATCCTCAAAGCCGAAGGGGAACGGACCTCGGCCTTCCTGCAGGCTGAAGCGCGTGAACGTCAGGCAGAAGCGGAAGCCAACGCCACGAAAATGGTCTCTGAAGCGATCGCCGCGGGCGACATTCAGGCCATCAACTATTTCGTCGCGCAGAAATATACCGATGCACTGCAGAAAATCGGCGAAGGGAATAACAGCAAAGTGGTGATGATGCCGCTGGATGCCAGCAGCCTGCTCGGTTCGATTGCGGGCATCGGCGAACTGCTGAAGGAAACCCGCACTGAGTCGAAACGCTGATGCTGGTCGATATCATTGCGCACCCGCACTGGTTCTGGCTGACGCTGGGAGGATTACTGCTGGCGGCGGAGATGCTGGGCACTAGCGGTTATCTGCTCTGGATCGGGCTGGCGGCGGTGCTGGTCGGAGTCTTTGAATGGTTTGTTCCGCTCAGCTGGACGGCACAGGGGGCAACGTTTGCTGTGCTGACGCTGGTCTGCGTCTTCTTATGGTATCGCTGGATGCGTCACCGCGAAGCGCATCAGGCTCCGAATGCGCTGAATCAGCGGGGTCGTCAGATGATCGGATCGACGCTGACGCTGGATACTGCCTTGCAGAATCGTGCCGGACACGTGCGCATCGGAGACAGCAGCTGGCGGGTGGAGGCCGATCGGGATCTGCCGGCGGGAACTCCGGTGATCGTGGTCGGCATTGAAGGCATTACGCTGCGTATTCAGCCACGCTGAGCGCAGCACCCGGCCAGATTGTTGATAATCGGGCATTCGGCGCTCTCATCGCCCGGACAGGCGTCTGCCAGTGCCAGCAGACGAGCCCGCATCGCGTGCAGCTCTTCAATGTGCGCGGCTATTTCTTCGGCTTTCTGCAGGGTTCGGGCTTTAACATCGGCACTGTGGCGCGAGGGATTATTAAACAGCGCCACCAGCTCACGGCACTCATCCAGCGTGAAACCCACCTGCCGCGCCTGACGTAACAGGTTCAGCTCATCAAGGTGGTGTCCGCTGTAGCTGCGGTAACCATTTTCACTGCGCACTGGCGGCGTGACCACCCCCTTCTCTTCGTAAAAACGGATCGCCTTGCTGGTCAGCCCGGTCTTTTTCGCCACATCGCTGATGTTCATTTTCGTCCCCTTGACCTTCCCCTTGATGGAAGGTTTATGCTTAAGCATGAATCGAAACTGGCCTAACGGTCAAATATGTTCACCTGAGGAGCTGATTATGTCACATACCCTTTCCCTGGCCCTGGACGGCTTGTCCTGTGGACACTGCGTCAAACGCGTGAAAGAGGCACTGGAACAGCGCGACGACGTCGACCACGCAGAGGTCACGCTGCAGGAAGCCCAGGTTTCCGGTCACGCTGAGGCCGCTGCGCTGATCGCCACCGTGGAGCAGGCAGGCTATCACGCGACCCTGAAACCGGCGGACACCTTCCCAAAGTCTGAACCGTTGACAGCATCGGAGCCGCCGCCGGAGGCGCTGACAACGGATAATGCCTCGCAGCCGGCAGAAAAAACCGCTCCCACTCATGTGCTGCTGATCGACGGGATGAGCTGCGCCAGCTGTGTCAGCCGGGTAGAAAAAGCACTGCAGCAGGTTGCCGGCGTCACTCAGGCGCGGGTCAATCTCGGTGAACGCAGCGCGCTGGTGCTGGGTGATGCTGATCCGCAGTTGCTGGTGGCCGCTGTCGATGCCGCAGGCTATGGCGCGCAGGTGGTTGATGATGAACAGGAGCGGCGCGAAAAGCAGCAGCAGAGCGCCCGCAGCGCGATGCGCCGCTTTAGCTGGCAGGCGGCTGTCGCGCTGGCCTTTGGCGTGCCCCTGATGATCTGGGGCATGGTGGGCGACAACATGATGCTCACCGACAGCAACCACACTCTCTGGCTGACGCTGGGCTGCCTGACCCTGCTGATCATGGTGCTTACCGGCAGCCATTTTTACCGCAGTGCCTGGCGCAATCTGCGCAACGGCAGTGCCACCATGGATACGCTGGTGGCACTCGGCACCAGTGCGGCCTGGATCTACTCTTTCAGTGTGGTGCTCTGGCCGGGCTTCTTCCCGCCGCAGGCCCGCCATCTCTATTTTGAAGCCAGCGTCATGATTCTGGGCCTGATCAACCTGGGCCATGCCCTGGAGCAGCGCGCACGTCAGCGCTCGTCAGAAGCGCTGGAACGCCTGCTCGATCTGACCCCGGCTCAGGCGCGCCAGGTCGGCGAACAGGGTGACCAGCTGATACCGGTCAGCACGGTGCAGCCCGGCATGCGGCTGCGTCTGGTCACGGGCGACCGGGTGCCGGTCGATGGCGACATCGCCAGCGGTGAAGGCTGGTTTGATGAGGCGATGCTGACCGGCGAAGCGGTGCCACAAAGTAAAAGCCCGGATGCGGCGATTTTTGCCGGTACCCTGGTGCAGGATGGATCGGTGGAGTTCATCGCGAAAGCCACCGGCGAGCAGACGACCCTGTCGCGCATTATCCGGCTGGTGCGGCAGGCACAGAGCAGCAAACCCGACGTGGGCCGGCTGGCCGATCGCATCTCTGCCATCTTTGTGCCGGTGGTGATGGTGATTGCGCTTCTCAGTGCTGCCGTGTGGTATCTGTTCGGGCCACAGCCGCAGATTGCCTACACGCTGGTGATTGCGACGACGGTGCTGATCATCGCCTGCCCCTGCGCACTGGGACTGGCGACACCGATGTCGATCATTGCCGGTGTGGGTCGCGCCGCTGAGCTGGGCGTGCTGGTTCGCGACGCCGATGCGCTGCAACGCGCCAGCCAGATCGACACCCTGGTATTTGATAAAACCGGCACCCTGACCGCGGGTACGCCGCAGGTCAGCGATGTTCAGGCCTGGGGCACAGCCAGCCGGGAATCGGTGATCGCAGCGGCCGCCGCGCTGGAGTTTGCCTCCGGGCATCCGCTGGCGAAAGCGATTGTAGCTGAAGCGAAACTGACTGAGCCTCCTGCCATTGCGCAATTTCGTACAATACGCGGCAAAGGTGTCAGCGGCATACTGGATGGCAGAACGCTGCTGCTGGGTAATGCGGAACTGATGCAGGAGAACGGCGTCGATTGCCGGATAGCGGAAGCAGAGATTGTGCGCCTGACGCAGCAGGGCGCCACCCCTGTGTTGCTGGCTGAACAGGGTGAGCTGGTCGGATTAATCGCGCTGCGCGACAGGCTGCGACCGGAAAGCCGGGGCGCCCTCCAGCGACTGCATCAGCAGGGTTATCGTCTGATGATGCTGACCGGGGACCACGAAACGACCGCGCGCGCCATTGCTGCCGAAGCGGGCATTGACGAGGTCATTGCAGGCGTGCTGCCGGAAGGCAAAGCGGCAGCGATTACCCAGTTACAGCAGCAGGGGCATCGCGTGGCGATGGTCGGAGACGGTATCAATGACGCGCCCGCGCTGGCGCAGGCCGACGTGGGTATTGCCATGGGCGGCGGCAGTGATGTGGCTGTCGAAACCGCAGGGATTACCCTGATGCGCGCTGACCTTAACAGCGTGGCGGATGCGCTAGCCCTCTCATCGGCGACACTGCGCAATATCCGGCAGAACCTCTTCGGAGCCTTTGTTTATAACAGCATCGGTATTCCGGTGGCGGCAGGCGTGCTCTATCCGCTTACCGGCACGCTGCTCAGTCCGATTGTGGCCGGTGCGGCGATGGCGCTTTCCTCGATTACGGTGGTCAGCAATGCCAATCGCCTGCTGCGTTACCGGCCACCGCGCCCGTGATCGTCGTTCCGGCGCTGTTTTTCCCTCGCTGAAGTCGCTAGCATGGGGTTTTACATCGCAAAGGACCGGGAATGACAGGCAACCTCTGGCGCTCACTGCGCGGCTTTATCGGCCAGCTTTTCCCCGCCAGTTACCGCTGGCCGGCAATGGATGTCCGGCTTGGCGACCGTCAGCTGCATCTGGTTGGCAGCATCCACATGGGGACCCGCGACATGCAGCCGCTGCCCGCCCGCCTGTTGCGTCAGCTGCAGCAGGCTGATGCGCTGATTGTGGAAGCGGATATTACCCAGGGCGGCTCACCTTTTGATCACGCTGGCGATCGCCCTGCCCTCGCCACCCGGCTCGAGGACCAGGCGATGCAGAGGCTCAGCGCACTCTGTCAGGAGATGAGCCTGACGCTAAGCCAGTTTGATCACCTGCCTGCGTGGCAGGTGGCGCTGATGTTACAGGCACAGCAGGCGCAGAGGCTGGGATTACGGCCTGATTACGGCATTGATTATCAGCTGTTGCAGGCCGCGAAAGGTCTGAACAAACCGGTGATTGAGCTGGAAGGCGCCGATGCGCAGATCGCCCTGCTGACCGCGCTGCCCGATGACGGTATGGCCCTGTTACAGGATACGCTGCTGCACTGGCACACCAATGCCCGGCTGCTGCAGATGATGGTGAGCTGGTGGCTCGATACGCCACCCCGTCAGCCAGATATTACCCTGCCCTCCACCTTCAGCCAGACGCTTAACGATACCCTGATCGGTCAGCGTAATGCGCAGTGGTGTAAAAGCCTGCAGAGTCTGGCGGCGGGCAACTATGTGGTGGCGGTGGGGGCGCTGCACCTCTATGGCGAAGATAACCTGCCTGAGATGCTGAAGAGGCCCTGAAAAAAAAGAGAGCCGATAAGATTATCGGCTCGTCAAAGAGGAATTTGTTTATGATTTTGGTTATCGCTCAGCAACCGAATTGCTGGCGCGCGGCCAATTTTCACTCAAAGAACAAAATTCCGCCACCTTTTTCCATCATTAAGCGTAATAAGATTTTTCTGAGTAAGGAACCCGTATGACGCCCGCCGTAAAATTGCTGGAAAAACAGAAGGTCAGTTTTACCCTGCATCCCTATGAGCATGACAGCAACGAAACCCATTTTGGAGACGAAGCGGTGCGCAAGCTCAATCTGGATGCGCGCCAGGTCTATAAAACGCTGCTGGTCGCCCTTAACGGCGAGGCGAAGCAGCTGGCGGTGGCGATTACGCCGGTTTCGACGCAGCTGGATCTGAAGAAGGTGGCAAAGGCGCTGGGCGCAAAAAAAGCGGATATGGCCGACCCGCAGCTGGCACAACGGGTCACCGGCTATCTGGTGGGGGGGATCAGCCCGCTGGGACAGAAAAAACGACTGCCTACCGTCATCGATCGCTCCGCCAGCGCGTTCAGCGCCATGTTTATCTCCGGCGGCAAACGGGGGCTGGATATCGAACTGGCACCTGGCGATCTTTCACGACTGCTGGATGCGCCGTTTGCGGATATTGCCCGCCACGATTAAACCCGTGGCTGAGCACAGAGCTGGTCTATCATCCAGCGCCCCGCCGGACCGGGTGGCGTGCGGCGTGACCAGACCACCTCAACAGCGATATGCTGCGGCCAGCCCGGCAGCGACAGCTCTTTCAACACGCCATGCCCGAATTGTTTCACCAGCCAGCGCGGCAGAATCGTCCAGCCAAATCCCTGTTCCGCCATCTCCAGCAGTAACAGATAGGTGGGCGCAGACCAGATACGCCCCATCGGTTTTGGCTGGTGCGCTTCAACCCAGGTGTTAAGCCGCAGATGCCGAACCGGCTCCAGCTGGCTTTCGCTGAGGATCTCCGCCTGAGCCAGTGGGTGATCGCGATGTAAAAAGATGGCCATCTGTGCTTCAACCTGCAGTCGCGCCACCGCGATATCCACCGGCAGATTGGGTTGCGCCCGCACGACGCCCAGATGGACCCGCCCGGCCTGCAGCAGGTCCAGCACATCCTCATCTTCCGCAATCATGCACTCCAGTTCCAGCTCCGGGTAGCGGGCATCAAGCTGTTTCAGCAGCTGTTCATGATGATCGGTTTGCCAGAAATCGGACATGGCAAAACTGAGCCGGGGCTCCACCCCCTGCGACAGGCGTATCGCCAGCGCATCCAGCCGTTCACTGGCGGCCAGAATCTGCTGAACCTGAGGCAGCACGCGGTGCCCCTGTTCCGTCAGGATGGGCTGACGACCGGCACGGTCAAACAGCGCAAAACCGAGATCGTCTTCTAAACTGGCCACCGCTGCACTGATGGTGGACTGGCTTTTGCCCAGCGCGCGCGCAGCCGCAGAAAAGGAGCCGCTCGCCACCGTCTGCATAAAAGCCTCAAGGGATTCCGGGGAGTATCGCATTCGTTCCATCGCTTTTTCCGATAGGTGTTCATTTTATCTTAGCATCCTGCGATGGGAAAATGCGCCGCATGATTGAAGGAGAAAACACAATGCGTACCCGCTCACTTAAAGAACGTATTCTTCATGCCGTCTGTTTTGAGACGCTGGCGATTCTGACCGTTTCGCCGCTGGCGGCCTGGGTGATGAATAAACCGCTGTTTCAGATGGGATCGCTGGCGATTATGCTTTCAACCGCGGCGATGCTGTGGAACATGATCTACAACGCCGGGTTTGATCGGATCTATGCGCCGGGCGAGAAACGCGGGCCTGTCGTGCGTGCCGTTCATGCGCTGGGATTTGAAGGCGGCTTTATCCTGATCGGTCTGCCGATTGCCGCCCTGATGCTGGATATTACCCTGTGGCAGGCGTTTCTGGTGGAAGTGGCCTTTTTCCTCTTCTTCCTGCCGTTTACCCTCGCTTATAACTGGGGCTGGGACCAGCTGCGCGCCCGCTGGATCAGGCGTCGCCACTGCCGGGCATGAGAAAATCGGGAGGCGCAGACGCCTCCCGGTGCGTTCAATGCGTGCGGGCTGTTTCGTTCCCCCACGGCCAGATCCACGCCAGAATCATTTTCGGGTAGTTACGCTTACGCGCTTTTTCGGCCGCCTCATCCCGCGCCCGGATCTGCTCATCGGTCAGGTGTACGATCTGGCCTTTGGGCTGATAGTCACTGGCTTTAAGCGGCGAATGGGCGTGAATCCACTCACGCAGTACCTGCGCATCCACCGCTCCGCTGTTGCGATAGCCCGCGTGGTTATCCAGACGCGGATAACCGTCGCCGCCTGCCGCATTAAAGCTGTTGGTCGCCATACGATAGTGCTGCGTCTCCTGCAGCGGCTTGCCGTTGATCATGACGTCGCTGACCTGCTTTCCATCCGCGGTCAGGCTGAGCCCGGCAAACTGGGCGTAGCCCCCCGTGTCCGGCTGAATATTGGCAACCACATCCAGATATTTTTTGATCTCCGCGCCGGTCAGACTGACAGAGACCACCTGATTGCTAAACGGCTGAACCTGCAGCAGATCGCGCCAGCTGAGCTTGCCCGATTTCAGCGAGGTGCGAATGCCACCGCCGCTCATCACGGCAAAATCCGCCTGCGTGTGCGCCATCTGGGCGCGCAGAATCAGCTGGCCGAGGTTGGTCTGCTCAAAGCGAACCTGCTCTTTTTCACCGCTGAACTCGCCGTCGGCGCTGCCGACATTGACGGTTAACTTCGCCTCCGCCCGCTTCTGGAACGGCATCAGCAGTTTCATCATCGCACTGTTTTTAGGGATCTCCTCCTGCCAGGTGAGCCAGGTTTCGCTGCCATCGGCGTTTTTCACCCGGTGTTTAAGATTCACCGGCACCAGCTGATACGCCTCCAGCGTCACCTGACCGTTGCGAAAGGTAAAATCGCCGCGTCCGACATATCTGCCCCACTTGTCGGCCTGCATAATCCAGATGCCATTTTGCTTATCAGGCTGGCATGGCTGGCCAGGCTGATAATTTTTCACGCTGACGTTCTCTTTTTCCATACAGACGGCGTCATGCGAATGCCCGCCGACAATCAGATTGATTGTCCCGGCGGGCAGGCTGCGCGCCAGGGTGACATCGTCAATGCCGTTGCTGCCATGGTTGCCATCGTCATAGTGACCAAGATGGGTCAGCGCGATAATTACATCCGGCTTCTCTGTGGCGCGCAGTTCGGCTACCGCCTTCACGGCTTCAGCAATCGGATCGCGGAAGTCGGTATCTTTCAGTCCTTCAGGGTTAGCCAGCTTCGCCGTGTCAGGCGTGATCAGCCCGACAACCGCGATTTTCAGTCCGAGACGGTTAAAGACCGCCCAGGGTTTAAACATCCGCTGACCGGTGCTTTTCTGATAGACGTTGGCAGCCAGCAGCGGGAAGCGCGCCCACTTCTCCTGCTTACGCAGCACCGCAATCGGCTTATCAAACTCATGATTGCCCAGCGCCATGGCGTCATAACCAATCAGGTTCATCGCCCGAAAATCAGGTTCTGCATCCAGCTCGTCAGACTCCGGCACCCCGGTGTTCACATCCCCGGCGGAGAGGATCAGTGCGCCGCCGCCTCTGGCCTGCACGTCATAGCGCATCGTGTCCATCAGCGTTTTCTGTGCCGCCAGACCATACTCGCCCTGTTCATTGAACCAGAAATGGCCATGCTCATCGTTTGTGTGCAGCACGCTGAAGCGATAGCTGCGATCGGCCTGGGCGGCCTGTGAAAACAGCGGAAACAGCGCCACCAGCAGCGCGATCCCCGCCCCTGTCCATCTTGAAAACACCACTGACATTCTCCTTAATTTTCCCCTGGCCCGAATTCCCGGCCGCATTGCCCCACTGTGTCGCACATTCTCCCGGCGAACTCAAGGCCAATGCGCATCACGCCAGCTGCCCCGGTCCGCGCAATGCCGCCAGCAGAACCGGGGGCGGCCACCGTATCGCAGGCTCCCTATCTGACAGCGTCACCTCAACCGCCAGTTCGCTCTATTGTTAACTGATTGTTTACTCCAGCAAAAAGAGGAGCTGGCGGGTTTTAGCCGCTCTGAGAGGCCATTTACCGGCTATTTGCGTCAGACTCCCGGCATTTACTCATGATAATTTTTATTTATCCTGCTCTGTCTGAACCGCAAAATCAGCCAGTATTGCCGATAATGAGCAGAAATGGCCTTCCGATTGTGTAATTGGCTTTTTTTCCGGTTTTTTTACGCTATTCCCGCAAATTGCTCAGCGAAGGATATGATTTTACATTAAACTCGTTTGTTACAAGCGGATACATTTGCATACAAGGAGACAGGCATGCATCACACCACCCCGTTGATCACTACCATTGTCGGAGCGCTGGTTCTGGCATTTCTCCTTGGGATGCTGGCGAATCGCCTGCGTATCTCCCCGCTGGTCGGTTACCTGATGGCCGGCGTGCTGGCCGGCCCCTTTACCCCCGGTTTCGTTGCCGATACCAACCTGGCCCCTGAACTGGCTGAACTCGGCGTTATCCTGCTGATGTTCGGTGTCGGCCTGCACTTCTCAATGAAAGATCTCATGTCGGTAAAGTCGATCGCCATTCCCGGTGCCATCGCGCAGATCGCCGTCGCGACCTTACTGGGAATGGGATTGTCCTGGACGCTGGGCTGGTCATGGATGACCGGCCTTGTCTTTGGCCTCTGCCTCTCTACCGCCAGTACCGTGGTGTTGCTGCGCGCGTTAGAGGAGCGACAGCTGATCGATAGCCAGCGCGGGCAGATTGCGATTGGCTGGCTGATTGTTGAAGATCTGGTAATGGTGCTGACGCTGGTGCTGCTGCCTGCGATTGCCGGCATGATGGAACAGGGCAACGCCAGCGCCGGCCTGCTGGCCTGGGATCTGCTGTGGACCATCGGCAAAGTGGCGGCCTTTATGGTGCTGATGATGGTCGTGGGACGCCGGGCTGTGCCCTGGATCCTCGCCCGCAGTGCGGCAACCGGTTCACGTGAACTCTTTACCCTGGCCGTGTTAGCCCTGGCGCTGGGTATCGCGTTTGGCGCGGTTGAATTTTTCGATGTCTCGTTTGCGCTGGGTGCGTTCTTCGCCGGTATGGTGCTCAACGAGTCCGAACTGAGCCATCGCGCGGCACGCGATACCCTGCCGCTGCGCGATGCCTTTGCGGTGCTGTTCTTCGTCTCGGTGGGGATGCTGTTTGACCCTTCCATTCTGGTAACGCAGCCGCTGGCCGTGCTGGGTGCGCTGGTGATTATTGTGGTCGGCAAGTCAGTCGCCGCCTGGCTGCTGGTGTCACTGCTCGGCCATTCGCGTCGCACGGCGCTGACCATTTCGGTCAGTCTGGCGCAGATCGGTGAGTTCGCCTTTATCCTGGCGGGTCTGGGTATCTCACTCGGCCTGCTCAGCGATGAGGGGCGCAACCTGGTGCTGGCCGCCGCTATTCTGTCGATTATGCTTAACCCGATTCTGTTTACCCTGCTGGAGCGTTTTCTGGCGAAAACCGAAACCATGGAAGAGCAGACGCTGGAAGAGGCCATCGAAGAAGAGAAGCAGATTCCGGTCGATTTCTGCAATCACGCGGTGATTGTCGGTTATGGCCGGGTGGGCAGCCTGATTGGTCAGAAGCTGCTGGAGGCGAATGTGCCACTGGTGGTGGTTGAAAACTCGCGTCCACGGGTCGAAGCGCTGCGCGAGCAGGGTATCAAAGCGGTGCTGGGCAACGCGGCCCGCGCTGAAACCATGGAACTGGCACGACTGGACTGCGCCCGCTGGCTGTTACTCACGATCCCGAATGGCTATGAGGCGGGTGAAGTGGTCACCGCCGCGCGTGAAAAACACCAGAACATTGAGATTATCGCCCGCGCCCACTACGACGATGAAGTGGAATACATCATGGAACGCGGTGCATCCCGCGTCGTGATGGGTGAGCGTGAGATCGCCAGCAGCATGCTGCAGATCCTGCAGGATGAGATGACGCAGGGCGAGGATTTACAGCCCTGTGATGTAGTGCGCTGATTGCTGCTCATAAAAGCCCTGCTGTTCAGAAGGGCCTTTTATATATCCTGTCGCGACCCGCTTTACCGATCCCAGTAGGACTCTTCCAGGCTGTCCTCGCGTTCCGGCAGTCCGCGGGTTAAACGCGGCGAATGCTGGTTCAGCACCTGATAGCTGACACGGTTGGCGTACTTACACACCTGCGCCAGCGACGAGTAGGTCAGATAAGGACGCGCATGTTTACTGGAGTTGGGCACGTTCAGACTGTGATAGGTGTTGGCGGTAATATCATGCAGTAACGCCGCCAGCGCCCCATCCCCCGCGCCGTTGGTGTTCATGATCTTCTCCGGGCCGCCCATATAAGGCGCGATGTGCGAGAAGACACGCAGCGGCTGCTGGCAATCCTGCTGGCGCATCACCCGGCTGAACTCATACTGATTGAACTCCGCAATCGCGCCAGGCAGCAGCGGATGGTTGGTTTTGCGTTTGAACTCTTCCTCGGTGTACCCCGCCATATAGAGCCCGATTGGGCCAGCGGTACAGAGCACCAGATCCACCCACTCCAGCGCCATATCCGCGGCGAGCAGCGGATCGGACTCTCCGGTCAGTGCCAGCGCTTCCTCTTCATTCATCGCCACGATGCTGACATGGTCACGCAGGAAGTCACGCCAGAACTGAGGGTTGTCGCCAATCACATGTTTAGTGCCCAGCGTCAGCACCACCGGCACATGATGGCGTTTGGCATACTCAATCGCGCGCAGCGTCGCCTGCGGCATCGGCTCACCCTCGGCACAGCGCACCAGATAGGAGGTGAGAACCAGCGCCGAGGCCCCGGCAATTACGTCTTCCGGCACACTATCCGGATGAAGCTGATTCATCTGACCGGGGCTGATAGCAAAGGTGCGCTCGCCATGCTCGCCAATCAGCGTGAAGCAGCGGCCGATCGCGCCATCCACCCCCTGAAGGAAGTTGAGATCTACCCGGCTTGAGGTGTTGCAGAGGTAGCGATAGGCGTAGCCGCCAATCTGGATGTTGTTACACATCACGCCCAGCAGGACCGAGCGATCATCGGCCAGCACCGAAAAGTTATGCAGCGTGTTACCGATGGTGCCACCGGCAAACTGATGGGTGATGAGCCCGTCACGCATCAGCTCGCTATACAGCGCTTCCGCGACATCATTGTCGATGACCAGTGAGTGCCCGGCACTCAGGCCGTATCGTGACAGAAAAGCGTCATCGACTTTTGCTTCGATATCCACCAGCGTCTGGTCGATACCCACCACCCAGCTGCCCGCATCAACGTCGGTCTGAGTCGGCTGTAACAGGGGATCGCGTGCGCTGACGGGAAAGTAGTGTTTAGATTTGCGTTTGCCGGGAAATTTCATCGGGAGTGCCGTCTGGAAAAACAGGCGGAGAATGATATCACACTCTCCGCCTCTGCTTTAACGACGTGCGTTGACCAGTTGCACCATCATGTCGATGTGCGCGTCATCGGCGTTCAGTGCGGGAATGTACTCAAACTTTTCGCCGCCGGCGTGCATGAAGATTTCGCAGTTTTCACCACTGATCTCCTCCAGCGTCTCCAGGCAGTCTGACGAGAAGCCCGGGCTCATCACCTGAACATGTTTAATCCCCTTCGCAGGCAGGCTTTCCATCGTTTTGTCGGTGTAGGGCATCAGCCAGGGCTCACGGCCAAAACGCGACTGGAAGGTCATCATGTACTGATCCTCACGCAGGCCGAGCGCTTTCACCAGGGCCGCTGTGGTATCCGCGCAGCGCTGCGGATAGTCATCACCTTCGTTGGCAAAGCGCTGCGGAATGCCGTGGAAGGATAACACCAGCAGATCGGGCTGGCCGTGCCGCGCAAAGGATTGCTCGACAGAGGCTTTCAGCGCGGCGATATAGGCCGGATGCTCGGCGTAGTCGCGGATAAACTGCACCTCAGGCAATGAGCGATACGCTCTGAAGACGCTGGTCAGGCCATCCCACACCGCCGCCACGGTGGAGCAGGAGAATTGCGGATAGAGCGGCAGCACAATCAGGCGGGTCACGCCCTGCGCCATCAGCTTATCCACGGCGCTTTTCAGGCTGGGATTGCCGTAGCTCATACCCAGTTCAACCGGCATATCGACGCGGGCCGCCAGGGCGTCGCGCTGACGCTGGCTATAGACCAGCAACGGCGATCCCCCTTCCATCCAGACCGAAGCGTAGAGCTTCGATACACGCGGTGAGCGAAACGGCAGAATGACGGCATTGAGAACCGGCCACCAGAGCCAGCGCGGCGCATCGACCACGCGAGGATCGCTTAAAAACTGTTTCAGATAACGTTTAACAGCAGGTGTGGTAGGGGCGTCTGGCGTACCTAAATTAACCAGTAACACGCCGGGCTTATCTTGCCTCATTGGAGTTCCTTGATAACAACGGGGATGCGTGAAAACAGGGAAATTGTAGCGGAATTAGTGGGAGGTAAAAGCAATTACTGCAAAAGGGGCCGGTAATCCCGGCCCCGGTGAGCTTAGCCCAGAATCTTAGCCAGCTCAGCACTCACTTCGGACACCTTACGGGTGCCATCGATTTTGTGATAGGCGGTGTTGCCCGCTTCCGCTTCTTTGCTGTAGTAAGCAATCAGCGGCGCGGTCATCTCATGGTATTCCACCAGACGCTTACGCACGGTCTCTTCCTGATCGTCTTTGCGCGTGGTGAGCTCTTCACCGGTCACATCATCTTTGCCTTCCACTTTCGGTGGATTGAAGGTGACGTGATAGACGCGGCCTGACGGCGCATGCACGCGACGACCTACGATACGTTCGACGATCAGTTCGTCCGGTACAGCGAACTCCAGCACGTGATCAACGGTGATCCCGGCTTCTTTCATTGCATCCGCCTGAGGAATGGTGCGCGGGAAACCGTCCAGCAGGAAACCGTTTTTGCAATCTTCCTGGGTGATACGCTCTTTAACCAGCGCAATCACCAGCTCATCGGTCACCAGTTTGCCAGCATCCATGATGGCTTTCGCCTGGTTGCCCAACTCGCTGCCTGCTTTCACTGCTGCACGCAACATGTCGCCAGTGGAGATTTGCGGAATGCCGTACTTCTCCATGATGAATTGGGCCTGAGTCCCCTTACCTGCGCCCGGAGCTCCGAGCAGAATAATACGCATTGCGTAAATCCCCTTGCGAATCGCATTGATCTATCTTGAAGGCGAAGAACATACCATTATGACCCGCTCATCACAAGGAAGGGCGCGGATCGCTCAGGGCTACTTTACTGGCTTTATGGCGCGAAACCAGACCCGGCTGGTCTGCCTGACGCTTTTTCAGATTTCATGCCGGTGCCGAGCAAATACTGCAGCCGGCGGCTCAGATAATGGGTCATATTCACGCTTTTTTTACCGCTGCCGCGCACGTTGGCATTCAGCTGCAGCCGCGCCTGCTGCGGCCACTTCACCACGTCATCGGCGTCCGACAGCCTGGCGAACAGCGGTGCCGGGAGCGTAAAGCTGGCAAAGGGCAGACCGGGCTGATGGCTGGAGTTGAGCGACAGCGGCCCTGAAAGTGAAAGCGCATCGACGGTGGCGGCATTGTAAGGCCGCCACTGCGGATCGTTGAGGCGATGCAGCGCCTCGTCGATGGCGGGCAGCGTCAGCCCCTGTTCAAACAGACGCAGTTCACTGCGTACCAGGGTGCTGAAGTCGTGCGTTCTTAGCGCCACCAGCACCAGATCGCCGCAGATCTCCGCATGCCTATCCAGTCGGGTCACAAACAGACGGGCTTCGTCGATCAGTTTGTGATGCAGCACGCTGGCGAAGCTCTCGCTCGCTTCCGTCACGCCGTGGCGCTGGCACTCCCGCAGCGGGCGCACCCGGCCATCCGGTAAATCGACGTGCGGCACCAGCGTGATGTTACCGGCGATCAGGGGGATCGCGGGCAGAACGCTGAGTTCGGTAACCGGATAGTGTGAGGCGTAGCGGGTCTGATTGCGCGTCTGCTCCTGGCGCAGAAACAGCTGAGAGAGCAGCACCTGAGCCACATGCAGTGAGGGGGTAAAGAAGAGGTCAAACTGCTCAAGTTTATAATAACGTGACAGCGCCAGGCGCAACCGATGACGCGCCTCTTCAGACGTTTCAGAGGATAAAGGGCCGTTTGCCATGGCAGTCTCGCTTGAATAATAGTGTGGCGTGAACGCAGGTGAAGCCAGGCGGAATAGCTGTGGAAAATCACAGATAAAAGGATGAGTCAACCCGCCAGAATTTGTCCTGTAGAGTAGGCCAATGCGGCTGGACTTTAAAATGATATAAATTGACAATCCCTGTTAGATTTTTGCACAGGGGATAAGGATGAACGGACTGCCGCCACTGAGAGCGCTTCACTATTTCCACCAGGCAGCCCTGCACAGCAGCTTCAGCGTGGCGGCTGAACATCTGCACGTCACGCACAGTGCCATCAGCCATCAGATTCGCCAGCTGGAGAGCTGGATGGGCAAACCGCTGTTTGTCCGCACCAATGGCCGCGTAAAGCTGACGGCACATGGCGACCGGCTGCTGCTGAGCTGTCAGCAGGCATTCAGTGAATTACGCAGCAGCTGTGAAAATATCCGCACCGGTCTGCTTCAGCAGATTCGCATCTCCTGTGCCCCCAGTTTTTTATCGCAATGGCTGATCCCCCGCATCTCCAGCTTTTATCAGCGCTATCCGGAGATTGAGGTTCACTTTCAGCCGCTGGCTCAGGTTCCTCAACTGCGCAGCGAGCATGTGGATGTGCTGATCCTCAGCCATAGTGAATCACCTGAACCCGATATTGACGCGATGCTGGTGAGCGAGGATGAGATCGGACCGCTCTGCGCCCCGCATTTCGCTTCACAGCTGCGGGTGGGCGAAGATTTATCGGCAATGCCGTTGCTGCATGCGGATACCCGTCTCCACGCCTGGTCAGAGTGGGCCTCAAAGGCAGGGGTCAGTGGCCGCTTCAGCAGCGGTAAGCACTTTGAGACGCTGACGCTGGCTATTCAGGCGGCACGCAGTGGTCTGGGCGTGCTGATGGCGCCGCGTCTGCTGGTTCGGCGGGAGCTGGAGGAGGGATCGCTGATCGCCCCACTCGGCTTTGTCCCGACCGATCGGGCAACATGGATGATGACGAAGCAGAGTCGCCGTGACGACAGCGAGATCACCCTGTTTCGGGACTGGCTGCGGGATGCCGCACAGCCATAAAAAAAGCCGGTGATGATCACCGGCTTGATGTTGTTGACTCTGCTCTGAACTGCCCTGCTCTACTCTGCTCGGCTCTGCTCTGCTGTCAGATCGAGTTAGCACAGGGAACACGGTCAGATCGGAAAGACGCAAAAGCCGTCATCCCTGACACGCTCGACCCGCGCCATCCCTAGCGCGGGACGCTTTCCTCTTCTGACCGTGTCCCCTGCGCAGCGGGTGCAGGCGTTGCGGTCAGAATCATCCTGCTTTGGCTTTATCAGCCGACTGAGACCGGTGAAAATACCGGTCTGAGGGTTTAAGCCGTCAGCAGCTGATTCATGCGACGGATAAACTGGTTTGGATCGTCAAGGGTGCCGCGCTCAGCCAGCAGTGCCTGATCCAGCAGCAGCTCAACCCACTCACCGAAGCGTGCTTCATCCTGAGTATCGGCAACACGTTTCACCAGCGGGTGATCCGGGTTGATTTCGAACAGGTACTTCACTTCCGGTACCTCTTGTCCGGCCGCGGCAAACAGCTTCGCCATCTGCGTGGTCATCTCGTTGGCGTCGGTCGTGACAATGGCGGGTGTGTCGGTCAGACGGTGAGTCAGACGTACTTCTTTCACGCGCTCACCCAGCAGATTTTTCACCCGCTCAACAAACGGCTCCAGCGCTTTTTCCGCCTCTTTCTGCTCTTCGGTCTCTTCATCGGCCAGCTTGCTCAGCGACTCGTCCGCTTTGCTCACTGACTGGAAGGTTTTCCCGTCAAACTCGGTGAGGTAGCTCATCATCCATTCGTCGATGCGATCGGAGAGCAGCAGCACCTCAATGCCTTTTTTGCGGAACAGCTCCAGATGCGGGCTGCTCTTGGCAGCGGCATAGCTGTCAGCAGTGATGTAGTAAATCTTCTCCTGACCTTCCACCATGCGGCTGACGTAATCTTCCAGCGAAACGGTCTGTGCCGCGCCGTCGCTCTGGGTGGTCGCGAAACGCAGCAGCTTCGCGATCGCTTCCTGATTCGCGTGATCTTCTGCCGGGCCCTCTTTCAGCACCAGACCGAACTCTTTCCAGAAGGTCTGATACTTCTCACTGTCATCTTTCGCCAGTTTTTCCAGCATCTGCAGGGTACGTTTGGTCAGCGCACCGCGCAGGCTCTGCGTGACGCGGCTGTCCTGCAGGATCTCACGGGAAACGTTCAGCGGCAGATCGCTGGAGTCAATCAGGCCACGTACAAAGCGCAGGTAGTTCGGCATAAACTGCTCAGCGTCATCCATGATAAAGACGCGCTGCACATAGAGTTTCAGGCCATGCTTCTGATCGCGGTTCCACATATCGAACGGCGCACGCGCCGGAATGTAGAGCAGGCTGGTATATTCCTGCTTACCTTCCACCCGGTTGTGGCTCCACGCGACCGGATCGCTGAAGTCGTGAGCGATGTGCTTGTAGAACTCGTTGTACTCTTCATCGCTGATATCAGATTTGTTGCGGGTCCACAGCGCCTGGGCTTTGTTGATCTTCTCCCAGTGCGTCGTGTCGCTCTCTTCATCTTTGCTTTCGATCTCAACCGGCAGCGCGATGTGATCGGAGTACTTGCTGATGATGTTGCGAACGCGCCAGACATCCAGGAACTCATCTTCGCCTTCGCGCAGATGCAGGGTGATCTCGGTCCCGCGGTCGGCTTTCTCAATCTCCGCCAGGGTATATTCACCCTCGCCTGCTGACTCCCAGAAAACCCCTTCATCGGCTGAGGCGCCCGCGGCACGGGTGCGCACGGTCACTTTATCCGCCACGATAAAGGCGGAGTAGAAGCCCACACCAAACTGACCGATCAGCTGGCTGTCTTTCGCCTGGTCAGAACCCAGGGATTCAAGGAAAGATTTGGTGCCTGATTTGGCGATAGTCCCGAGGTTCTCAATCACCTCATCACGACGCATACCGATACCGTTGTCGCTCAGCGTCAGGGTACGGTTGTCCTTATCAACAGAGAGACGAACGTGCAGCTCGCCATCACCTTCATACAGGCTGGAATCTGACAGGGCGCGGAAGCGCAGTTTGTCGGCCGCATCCGAGGCGTTGGAGATCAGCTCACGCAGGAAAATCTCTTTGTTTGAATAGAGAGAATGGATCATCAGGTGCAGAAGTTGTTTTACTTCCGACTGAAAGCCACGGGTCTCTTGTCCTTTCATGGTCATTGCTACCTCAACAAAACAGGTTGAACAAACGTTGAGGTTGATGTGGGGATGACGGGGGGATTTTCAAGCCGGTGTCTGTCACAACACCGGCAAGTGATTAAAATTTAAACTTCTGGCGACCCGCCAGTGAATGGGAGAGCGTGGTGCCATCGACCATCTCCAGCTCACCGCCCACCGGCACGCCGTGCGCGATTCGGCTGGCGCTGACGCCATACTGGCCACAGAGCTCCGCGATATAGTTCGCGGTCGCCTCACCTTCCACCGTCGGGTTGGTGGCGAGGATCACTTCCTGCAGGGTTTCACTCTCCAGACGCTGCTCCAGACGATCCAGACCGATGTCGGCCGGACCGATCCCGTCGAGCGGCGAGAGATGGCCCATCAGGACAAAGTAGCGACCGCCAAACTGGCCGGTCTGCTCAATGGCGTGGATATCCGCCGGGCTTTCCACCACGCAAATCTGACCATTCTGCTGACGCCGTGGGTTGGCGCAGATCGTGCAGATTTCCTGCTCGGTGAAGGTGCGGCAATCGGCACAGTGACCAATTTCCGACATCGCCCGGGTCAGCGCCTGTGCCAGCCGCATGCCCCCGCTGCGATCGCGCTGCAGCAGCTGAAACGCCATGCGCTGAGCCGACTTCGGCCCCACGCCGGGCAGACAGCGCAGCGACTCCATCAATGATTCAAGCAGTGGGCTGGTTTGCATCAGAATGGCATCTTAAAGCCTGGCGGCAGCTGCATGCCTGAAGAGACAGAAGCCATCTTCTCTTTCTGGGTTTCGTCAATGCGACGTGCGGCATCGTTGAACGCTGCCGCAACCAGATCTTCCAGCATGTCTTTGTCATCTTCCAGCAGGCTGGGATCGATTTCCACGCGACGGCAGTTGTGTGCGCCGTTAATGGTGACTTTTACCAGGCCAGCACCGGACTCACCGGTCACTTCAAGCGCGGCGATCTCTTCCTGAACTTTGGCCATTTTGTCCTGCATCTGCTGGGCCTGTTTCATCAGATTGCCCAATCCGCCTTTACCACCAAACATAGTTTTCTCTCTCAGCTAAGGCTACAACGCTATCGTGACGATAGCAGCAGCGTGTTCAAACAGGTCGGATACTCTCCTCATCCAGATCGGCATCGAAAAATCGCTGTAGCGTCTGGATGTGGGTATCACAGGTGATCGACTGACGCGCCTGCGCCAGTTTCTCTTCGTAAATGGCCTGACGCCACTCCAGTGGCGTCAACACCGATGAATTATCGTCTTCAACTACCGAGAGTTCAACTCTCTGCCCGGCGTGCTGACTCAGCGCCTCGCTTAACACCTGCTGCGCCGACGCTGAATTAAGATGCCGCTGGCTGCTGCGCAGATGCAGGCAGACGCCGCTTTCAGTCACCTCTTTCCACGCGTTTAAGGCCAGCTGCTGAACCAGCTTCGGCAGCGGCAGGAGAGCGATTTCTGCGGCCCAGGGATCGCGCTGCTGCGCCTCTTCCGCCAGACGCGCCGCCAGCTCAGGGGTTTTCTCATGCTCCAGCGCAGAACGCAAGGCCTTTGGCGTCGCCACCGGCTCCGCCACTTCCTCCGTCTGATTTACCGCCTTCCAGCGGTACGCTTCCTCTTTTACCGGCGCGGCAGGCTCGCGATCGCGGATCCGCTGCTGACTGCGCTCGGTAACGGAAGCCAGCCGCTCCAGCGCGGAGTTGGCCGGCCGCGCACCTGGCGCCGCCGGCTCACTCTTTTTTGGTTTGTTCGCTCCCTGACGCAGCAACTGAGTGCGCGCCTGCAGGAGCTGGCTGGTGGAACTCGACAGCGCGCTGTCCGGTGCGGCATCGGGCGGTGACGAACGCGGTGGCTCCGCGTCGGGTGCCGCCATCTGTGGCTGCGCCGCAACTGGCTGCGGCGTTGCGGCTGGCTGCGGCTGTGGCTGTGGCTGTGGCTGTGGCTGTGGCTGTGGCTGTGGCTGCGGCTGTGTCGTCTGCGGCGGTGACGCCATGGCCGGTTGTCGGGCGGCTGTTGCCGCTGATGTCGATCCCGCAGCCGATCGCTGTGCCGGGGCTACTGGCGACATCTGCTCGGTTAATGCGGGACGCGCAATGGGTTCCGCCACGGCGGCTTTCGGATGAAACGCCAGTGCACGCAGCAGCGTCATCTCCACCCCCATGCGGCGGTCGGGCGCAATCGGCAGATCCTTGCGCCCCATCAGCAGGGTCTGATAGTAGAGCTGCAGATCGGCGGGCGGCACCACCCGGGCCAGTTCCCGCAAACGAAGCGCACTGCTCTCGTCATCATCATTGAGTGAGGCGGGCAGCAGTTGCACCATCGCAATCTGATGCAGCAGGCGCAGCATTTCTACCAGCAGCGCCTCCCACTCGACGCCGCGAGACGCCGCCTGACTCAGCAGGTTCATCACCTGCTGACCGTCACCCTCGACCAGCGCCTCCAGCAGCCCCAGCGGCTGCTCATCATCCAGCGTACCAAGCATGACGCTGACCGTGCTGCTGGTCACCGCCCCCTGCCCCATGGCAATGGCCTGGTCAGTGAGGCTCAGCGCATCACGCATACTGCCATCGGCAGCCCGTGCCAGGAG
The DNA here is from genome assembly GCF_008631515.1 of Pantoea sp. M_10. Lineage (NCBI taxonomy): Bacteria > Pseudomonadati > Pseudomonadota > Gammaproteobacteria > Enterobacterales > Erwiniaceae > Pantoea > Pantoea sp. M_10. Next base: position 1,237,367 of record NZ_VWUL01000001.1, read on the forward strand.
TTGCAGCGCACGGGTTTCACTCTCAATCTGTTCCTGCTTCAGGACATGCTCAAGCTGCTGACGGATTTGATCGACATCCAGCGCCTTGAGGTGAAACTGCAGACAGCGCGAAAGGATGGTCACCGGCAGTTTCTGCGGATCGGTCGTGGCCAGTAAAAACTTAACGTGTGAAGGCGGCTCTTCCAGCGTCTTTAACAGCGCATTGAAGCTGTGACGTGACAGCATGTGCACTTCATCGATCAGATAGACTTTGAAGCGGCCACGCGCCGGGGCGTACTGCACGTTGTCGAGCAGATCGCGGGTGTCTTCAACTTTGGTGCGTGATGCGGCGTCAATCTCGATCAGATCGACAAAGCGGCCCTGCTCGATTTCCCGGCAGTTGTCACACTGACCACAGGGGGTCGCGGTGATACCGGTTTCGCAGTTAAGGCCTTTGGCCAGCAGACGCGCAATGGTGGTTTTACCGACGCCGCGGGTGCCGGAGAAGAGATAAGCATGATGGATGCGTCCCAGAGACAATCCATTCGCCAGCGCGGTCAGAACATGTTCCTGACCGACAACATCAGCAAAAGCCTGGGGACGCCATTTTCGCGCAAGTACCTGATAGCTCATGTGGATTCGACGAAGTTGGATGGAAAGATGAGCGCAGACGCTCTGCAACCCCTGTATAAGATTGCAGTAGTCTATCAGCTACGCTTTTGCCTGGCACTCGTTATCTTGACGCCAGGGGCGTGACGGCCTCGCGCGGGAGCAAGGCCGGAAGAGTGGCTTAGTGGCCGGGGAATTTAACCAGGCTGTAGCTCTCAACGCCCAGGGCAGTCAGACGCGATTCACCGGTCAGGTCGAACAGATTGATGATGAACGCCGCGTCTTTCACTTCACCGCCTGCACGACGAATCAGTTTCACTGTCGCTTCGATCGTGCCGCCGGTCGCCAGCAGGTCATCGACCACCAGCACCACGTCGCCAGGCTGAATGGCATCTTTATGCAGTTCCAGCTGATCGGTGCCGTACTCCAGCTCATAGGCTTCGCTGTAGGTTTCACGAGGCAGTTTGCCCGGCTTTCGCACCGGCACAAAACCGACGCCCAGGCCCAGCGCCACCGGTGCGCCAAACAGGAAACCGCGCGCTTCCGTGCCGACCACTTTGGTGATGCCTTTATTACGGTAACGCTCAACCAGCAGCGCAATCGACGCGGCATAGGCTTTGGGTTCTTCCAGCAGGCTGGTGACATCGCGGAACAGGATGCCTGGCTTAGGATAATCGGGGATGCTTTTGATGCTGTTTTTAATGAATTCAAGCTGCTGCGCAGTGTCGGTCATGATGATACGCCTGGTAAAAAATTCTGTTTCGCGCAGCTTCAAAAGCGCTAATACCTGGTAAAAGGCTCAGCGGAAGTTAATTCACAAAGGGAAGCCACGCACGAAGACGCCCAAATCTAAGCAAATGACCGGCTAATTGCAACTTTATCCGGGTGGCGGCGGTGCGTCCGCTGTTTCTGCCACCACCGGAATCCGCCACATAAACAGCAGCAGTGCGGCCAGCATGATCAGCAGCATGACGCGAACCCAGACCTGGTGCACCAGAAACAGGGAGAGGCTAAAGGTCGCCACGATCAGACAGATGGCACGCACTTTGGCACCCGGCGGCATGGCGCGATGCTGCTGCCAGTGGCGCAGATAGCGGCCAAAAGGCGATTTCCACAGCAGCCAGTGATGAAAGCGCGGCGATGAGCGGGCGAAACACCAGGCTGCCAGCAGCATGAATGGCGTGGTAGGTAATAAAGGTAATACAATGCCCAGCGTTCCCAGCACAATGGCCAGCCAGCCGAGGGTTAATAACAGAATGCGTTGCATAAATGCCGCCCAGCTCTTTCTTCATCTGCTTACGTTAGCACAGTTGAGCGTGCCGCGATGAGCGCGATCGCCATTCAGCAGCGGCTGCAGCAGCTTATTCTCACCCTGCGTGAGACCCTGGCACATCACCCTGACGGCGTCTGCCGTCTGCCACGTTTTGACAGCCAGCTGTTCCACACCAAAGGCACCCGGCTGGCGGATTATCTGCAGGAAGTGGAGCTGAATTTCGCCCGGCTGTGCGACAGCCGCCAGGATCTGGTTCGCAGTCGCTGGCTGGCGGAACGTCTGGTCGATCAGATTGCGGCTCTGCAACGTGAGGTGAGTACCCAGCAGTTGCGTCTGCGACGTGAACAGCCGGTGCAGGGACCCGCCCCGACAAAATATCAGGAGTACCGTGAATTTGAACGGCGTCTGCTGGCGATGATCGATCAGCGTGAGCAGCGTCTGGCCCTGGCGGAAACCCTGATGATTCAGCAGCAGCTGAAGCAGGAGCTGGAAACGTTAGAGGGTCGGCTGGCTCGCTGCCGTCAGGCGATTCACTCGGTGGAGTGGGCGGCCTCACTGCGCGGCAGCGAATAAAACGCAGCGCGACAAAAGCGCTTCTATACTGGGTGTGATTCTGCGCGGAGAAGAACAATGGGCTTATTCACCTGGCTGTTATGCGGGCTGCTGCTGGGGTTGCTGAAACGTCTGCTGCTGCCGGGACGCCCTGGCGGGCTGGTGGCCACCCTGACACTGTCGATGATCGGCGCCCTGATTGGCGGCTATATTGCGACGTACTTTGAACTGGGTTCACTGGCCACGGTGCACATCGGCGCGCTGGGGATGGCCATTGCAGGTGCGCTGCTGATGTTGCTGGTCGTGGCCCGATTACGTATATAGGAGAAGCGATGTCACTGGAAAATGCTCCTGACGACGTCAAACTGGCCGTCGATCTGATTCAGCTGCTGGAAGAGCATCAACTGCCGGTGGAGACGGTGCTCTCAGCGCTGGCCATGGTGCAGCGCGACTTCGAGAACAAACGCGACCGTCAGCCCGATTAATGGCGGGCGGTCAGCGTCGGGCTGAGGCACAGCATATCGATGAAGGCATTTACCAGCGTCGGCGCGTCGGCGGCTAAGTCAAAGCTTTCTGGCGCGAACAACCAGCTTTCCATCATGCCGTTGACATACCCACGCAGAATAATGGCGGCCTGCCGCGTGCTGAGCGTGCCCGGAAGCTGTTCCGCTTCAATACACTGACGCAGGACATCTTCGATTTTGTCATAGCACTCCAGCAACAGGCTCTGCTGCATACTCTTCATCGCCGACATTTCGCCAACAAATTCGCATTTGTGGAAAATGATCTCCATTAAGGCGCGGCGCTGAGGATCCTTTGCTGTCGCTTCAAAGATATAGACCAGCATTGCACGCAACACAGAGAGTGGATCACCAGGGTATTTTGTCTGATACTCAAGTTCCACATCATCCAGACCGGCATCACAACGAAGCCATATTTCATGTAAGAGATCGGCTTTATTTTTGAAGTGCCAGTAGATTGCCCCGCGCGTCACACTGGCAGCGGTTGCAATATCGGCCAGAGACGTGGCTGAGACGCCCTGCTGCGAAAACAGAACAAGGGCGGCATCAAGAATTTGATGCCGCGTTTCAAGTGCTTGCGCTTTGGTTTTTCGTGCCATAGGGGGCTTTTTTTACAAACGGGTAAGTTTACATACATTTGTGAATGTATGTACCATAGCACGACCTGCGACTTGACACAGCAATGGGTTTTTCAGTTTGTGATCCATTGACCAATTGATATCGGACACTAGAGGTTTATTTATGAATAAAATCAGAGGATTATCGCCTCTGGCGGCCGTCCTGATGCTATCAGGCAGCTTTTTGTTAACAGGATGTGACAACAATAAATCCGAACAAGCCGCCCAGCAACCGCCAGAAGTGGGTGTCGTGACCCTGAAAACTGAACCCCTGAAAATTTCGACTGAACTTCCAGGCCGTACCTCAGCCTATCGCGTGGCTGAAGTACGTCCGCAGGTTTCCGGTATCATTCTCAAGCGTAACTTTATTGAAGGCAGTGATATCAAAGCCGGTCAGTCTCTCTATCAGATCGACCCGGCCACCTATCAGGCTGCTTATGACAGCGCGAAAGGCGATTTAACCCAGGCGCAGGCCAACGCCCGCATCGCTCAGCTGACCGTTAAGCGTTACAAGCCACTGCTCGGCACGAAATATATCAGTCAGCAGGATTACGACACGGCGGTTGCCACGGCTGCGCAGAATGACGCAGCGGTCCAGGTGGCAAAAGCTAACGTGGAAACGGCTCGCATTAATCTGGCCTACACCAAAGTCACCTCCCCTATCAGCGGCCGCATCGGCAAATCGTCAGTCACCGAGGGTGCGCTGGTTCAAAGCGCCCAGACCACCGCGCTGGCGACCGTGCAACAGCTTGACCCGATGTATGTCGATGTGACCCAGTCGAGCGAAGATTTCATGCGCTTACGTTCAGAGCTGGAGTCAGGTCAGCTGAAGCAGACCGATGGCAAAGCCAGCGTGACCCTGCTGATGCAGAACGGCAACACTTTTGCGCAGAAGGGAACACTGGAGTTCTCTGACGTCACCGTCGATGAGACCACCGGCTCCATCACCCTGCGTGCCATTGTCCCGAACCCGGACCATACCCTGTTACCGGGCATGTTTGTGCGCGCGCGTCTGGAGGAAGGGACCAATCCGAATGCGTTGCTGGTTCCACAGCAGGCGGTCACCCGCACGCCAACAGGCCAGGCGACGGTCATGGTGGTCGGCGCAGACAACAAAGTTGAATCGCGTCAGGTCACAACCTCACAGGCGATTGGCGACAAATGGTTAGTCACCGACGGCGTTAAAGCGGGTGAACGTGTGATCAGCACAGGTCTGCAGCGAGCCAAGCCGGGCGCACAGGTTACCCCACAAGAAGTCTCAGACGATGCGAAAGCGGCACCCGATTCTAAGCCGCAGTCTGACAAGTCATCGTCATAACAGGAGCCGTTGATTCATGGCTAAGTTCTTTATCGATCGCCCCATCTTTGCGTGGGTGCTCGCCATCATCATCATGCTGGCCGGTGCGCTGTCGATTCTCAAACTCCCGATCGAGCAATATCCCAATGTTGCGCCGCCGGCGATTGAGATTCAGGCCTCTTACCCTGGTGCGGATGCGAAAACGCTGCAGGACACGGTGACCCAGGTCATTGAGCAGAATATGAACGGTATCGATGGACTGATGTATATGTCCTCGAGCAGTGACTCATCCGGTACCCTGACCCTGACCATCTCCTTTGAGTCAGGCACGGATGCAGACATCGCGCAGGTTCAGGTGCAGAACAAACTGCAGCTGGCGATGCCACTGCTGCCGCAGGAAGTTCAGCAACAGGGGATTCAGGTTAAAAAATCCTCCAGCAGCTTCCTGATGGTCGCCGGCTTCATCAGCGACGATGACAATATGACTCAGAATGATATTTCTGATTATATTTCCTCGACCATTAAAGATCCGCTGAGCCGTACCAAAGGTGTCGGTGATACCCAGGTGTTTGGTGCGCAGTATGCGATGCGTATCTGGATGGACCCGCACAAGCTCAATAACTACAACCTGACGCCGGTTGACGTGATCAGCGCGCTGAACACGCAGAACGCCCAGGTTGCCGCCGGTCAGTTAGGCGGGACACCCCCGGTGCCGGGACAGCAGCTTAACGCCTCTATCATTGCGCAGACCCGCCTGACCTCGACCGATGAGTTCGGCAAAATCCTGCTGAAAGTGAATGAGGATGGTTCACAGGTTCGCCTGCGTGACGTGGCAAAAATCGAGCTCGGTGCAGAAAACTACGAGATCATTGCCCGTTATAACGGCCGGCCCGCGTCCGGTATCGGTATCAAACTGGCAACCGGCGCCAACGCCCTGGATACCGCGAATGCGGTGAAAGCGGAACTGGCGAAGATGCAGTCCACCTTCCCGGCCGGAATGAAAGTGGTTTATCCGTATGACACCACCCCATTCGTTAAGATCTCTATTTTCGAAGTGGTGAAAACGCTGGCTGAAGCCATCGTGCTGGTGTTCCTGGTCATGTACCTGTTCCTGCAGAACTTCCGCGCGACGCTGATTCCGACTATCGCCGTGCCGGTGGTGTTGCTCGGCACCTTCGCCATCATCAGCATTTTTGGCTACTCGATAAACACCCTGACGCTGTTCGGGATGGTGCTGGCTATCGGCCTGCTGGTGGATGACGCCATCGTGGTGGTGGAGAACGTTGAGCGCGTGATGCAGGAAGAGGGCTTGCCGCCAAAAGAGGCGACCAGGCGTTCTATGGAGCAGATTCAGGGGGCGCTGGTCGGTATCGCGCTGGTGCTGGCCGCGGTATTTATCCCGATGGCGTTCTTTGGTGGTTCGACCGGTGTGATTTACCGTCAGTTCTCGATCACCATTGTGTCAGCCATGGCGCTGTCGGTGCTGGTTGCCCTGATTCTGACCCCGGCACTCTGCGCCACCATACTGAAGCCGGTGAAAAAAGACGGTCACGGTAAAACGACCGGCTTCTTCGGCTGGTTTAACCGGATGTTCGACAAAAGTACCAATCACTACGTCGACAGCGTTGGCCACATCATTCGCAGCACCGGCCGTTATATGGTGATCTACCTGGTCATCGTGGTCGGCATGGCGTATCTGTTCATGCGTCTGCCCTCTTCATTCTTACCGGAAGAGGACCAGGGGTTACTGCTAGCTCAGGCGCAGCTGCCTGCGGGCGCTACGCAGGAACGCACCCAGAAAGTGCTGGATCAGGTCACCGACTACTTCCTGACGCAGGAGAAAGACACGGTTAAATCGGTGTTTACCGTTAACGGCTTCGGCTTTGCCGGTCGCGGACAGAACACCGGTATTGCTTTCGTCAGCCTCAAGCCGTGGGATGAGCGAACCAGCAGCGACATGAAGGTACCGGCGATTGCCGGGCGTGCGATGAAGGCGCTGGGTGCCATCAAAGATGCGATGGTCATCCCCTTCAACCTGCCAGCCATTATCGAACTGGGTAACGCCACCGGCTTCGACTTTGAGCTGATTGACCAGGCCAACCTGGGCCACGAAAAACTGACCGAAGCGCGTAATCAGCTGTTCGGCATGATTGCCCAGCATCCTGACACCCTGGTGGGTGTGCGTCCTAACGGTCTCGAAGATACGCCGCAGTACAAGCTGATCATCGATCAGGAGAAAGCACAGGCGCTGGGCGTATCGTTAAGCGATATCAACACCACGCTCGCGGCCTCCTGGGGTGGCTCCTACGTCAATGACTTCATCGACCGTGGTCGCGTGAAGAAAGTTTACGTCATGGGTAAAGCGGACTCCCGTATGCTGCCGGACGATATCGGCAAATGGTACGTGCGCAACAGCAACGGAACGATGGTGCCTTTCTCCGCCTTCTCGACGGCGAAGTGGCAGTATGGTTCACCGCGTCTTGAGCGTTACAACGGTCTGCCTGCGATGGAAATCCTGGGTCAGGCTGCGCCAGGTAAGAGCTCCGGTGCCGCCATGGATCTGATGGAGCAGCTGGCGGAGAAACTGCCTGCGGGTATCGGCTATGACTGGACGGGCATGTCTTACCAGGAACGTCTGTCGGGCAACCAGGCGCCTGCGCTCTATGCCATCTCGCTGATTGTGGTCTTCCTGTGTCTCGCCGCCCTGTATGAGAGCTGGTCGATTCCGTTCGCGGTTATGCTGGTGGTTCCGCTGGGGGTTATCGGTGCGCTGATCTTCACCACCCTGCGTGGCCTGAGTAACGACGTCTACTTTGTGGTGGGGTTACTGACAACCATTGGCCTCTCGGCGAAGAACGCCATCCTTATCGTCGAATTTGCTAAAGATTTGATGGATAAAGAGGGCAAAGGCCTGGTGGAATCGTCGCTGGAAGCCTGTCGTATGCGTCTGCGTCCGATCCTGATGACGTCACTGGCGTTTATTCTCGGGGTACTGCCGCTGGCGATCAGTACCGGTGCCGGTTCCGGTTCGCAGAACGCTGTAGGTACCGGCGTTATCGGCGGCATGGTTACCGCGACCGCGCTGGCTATCTTCTTTGTTCCGGTGTTCTTCGTGGTGGTTCGCCGCCGCTTCAGTAAGCACAAAGAGGAACCGCGCAGCGCTGAGCCGGTTGAGCACAACCAGACTCACTAAGCAGTAACACCTCTGAGGCCGCGCAAGCGGCCTTTTTTTTACCCTTCAGTTTCGCCCTCCTCTCCCCCTCGCCTTTCTGCCATCAGCTGACGTTGCATTCCGTTCCGCGGCGGCGCATAATATTGTTATATTATAACATTACATAGGTGTGCATTATGAAAGCAAATATCCATCCTCACTATCGCCCGGTGGTCTTCCATGACACCTCAGCTGACGTTTACTACAAGATCGGCTCGACCATTAAAACCGACCGCACCGTAGAGTTTGAAGGTGAAACGCTGCCCTACGTCACGCTGGATGTGTCGTCGGCTTCACACGTTTTCTACACCGGTAAACAGAAAGATTTCGCTAAAGAGGGCAGCACCGCGCGCTTTAACCAGCGCTTCGGACGCTTCCTGGGTCGTAAATAGAGGAGAGGGTCATGCAGGTATTAAGCTCGCTGCGTTCCGCAAAAAATCGCCATCGGGATTGCAGGGTGGTCCGTCGCAAGGGGCGTATTTACGTCATCTGCAAAACGAATCCGCGCTTTAAAGCCGTACAGGGAAGAAAGAAGAAACGCTAGTGTGTGTCGTGATGACTGGCCGGGCTTGCCCGGCCTTTTTTATGCTTACTGCATGCTCTTCAGCATGGCGTTCACGTTGTGCTTAAAGGCAGCCTGATAGGTCGGTGCCGGACCAGAAGCCGGGGACAACGCTTCCGGATAGAGCTCACCGCCCGGCTCCGCTCCCGTAGCGCTGGCGATCTGTTTAACCAGACGCGGATCGGTCTGGTTCTCAATGAAATAGCGGGTGATGTGCTGCTGTTTCAGCTGAGTGATCAGATCACCGACGTTACTGGCACTCGCTTCCGCTTCGGTAGAGAACCCGACGGGCGCCAGGAACGTCACGCCATAGCGCTGGCCAAAGTAGCCAAAGGCATCATGGCTGGTCAGCACCTTCCGCTTCTCCACAGGAATTTTATCAAACGCCGTCTTTGCCCAGCTATCCAGCGCCTGTAACTGCTGAATGTAATTCTGTCCGCGCTGACGGATCGCCGCAGCATCCTCGGGGTCGGCTTTGACCAGCGCATTCATCACGTTGGTCGCATAGATCACGCCGTTCTGCATGCTGTTCCAGGCGTGCGGATCGGTGATGGTTTTGCCCTCCTCTTCCATGCTGCGTGTGGTGACACCCGCAGAGGCGACTACCGGCTGACCGTGATAACCGGAAGCGCTGACCAGGCGGTCCATCCACCCTTCCAGTCCCAGCCCGCTGACAAAGACCAGATCCGCTTTTGCCAGCGCCTGGCTGTCCTGCGGCGTCGGTTCAAACGTATGGGGATCGCCATTCGGCCCTACCAGACTTTTCACCTTCACATGATCACCTCCCACCTGGCTGACGATGTCTGCCAGCACGGTAAAGCTGGCGACAACGTCTACGGTTTTTGCCATCGCCAGCGGCGTGGCGAACAGCGCAGCGAGCGCCAGACTAACCGGTAATTTTTTCATAGATACCCCTTAAGATTAATGGCGGCGTAAAATTCCGCCGCACGGTCCTGTCAGAATCGAGAGAAAGAAGAGCATGGCGGCGCTCAGCACCACGGCGGGGCCGGCCGGCAGCGAGAAGTGCCAGGAGAGCATCAGGCCCGCCAGCGCAGAGAGGGTTGCCATGAAGATGGCGATGGCCAGCATCGCCGCAAGATGACGGCTCCAGAAACGGGCGCTGGCAGCGGGTAACATCATTAAACCCACCGACATCAGCGTGCCCAGCACCTGAAAGCCCGCGACCAGGTTCAGCACCACCAGCATTAAAAACAGGCCATGCACCAGCGGCGCGCTCCATTTCCCCTGCGCCCGCAGAAAGTCACCGTCAAAGGCATCGATGACCAGGGGGCGATAGATCACCGCCAGCATGATCAGCGTAAAGGCCGCGATGCCACCGACCAGCAACAGCGCCGCGTTGTCGACCGCCAGCAGCGAGCCAAACAGAACGTGCAGCAGATCCACGCTTGAGCCGCGCAGTGAAACCAGCGTGACGCCCAGCGCCAGTGATCCAAGGTAGAATCCGGCAAAACTGGCATCCTCTTTCAATGGCGTGTAGCGACTGACTGCGCCAGAGAGCAGCGCGACCGCCAGCCCGGCAATCAGGCCGCCGATACCCATGGCCACCAGGGAGAGGCCGGAGATCAGATAGCCAATGGCCGCACCCGGCAGCACCGCATGGGATAAGGCGTCACCAATCAGGCTCATACGACGCAGCGAGAGGAACACACCGAGTGGCGTGGCACTGACGGCGAGCGCCAGGCAGGCCACCAGCGCTCGCCGCATAAAGCCAAATTCGATAAAAGGCTGAATCAGGGTCACGAGGCTCGACTCCGTGCCAGGACATCGGACCGGAAGGTATCGCTGAGATGATGTTCATCCATCGACAGGACGTTACTGAAGTAACGCGCCACCAACGGGCGGTCATGCAGCACCACCAGCAGAGTGGTACCTGCCTGCTGCTGCTGCTCCAGAATCGACATCAGCAGGGTAACCGTCTGGCTGTCTATGCCGTTAAAGGGTTCATCCAGCAGCCAGAGCGCGCTGCGCTGTAGCATCAGCCGGGCAAACAGGACGCGCTGAAGCTGCCCGCCCGAGAGGGTGGCCGGTTGCGCGTCCGCATAATCGCTCATCTGAACCGCCTCCAGCGCCTGCCCGATTTCCCGCCGCAGTGACCGGTTAATGCCGCCAAACCAGCCGCAGCGTGGCCAGCAACCCATGGAAACCAGTTCGAAGACCGTCAGCGGAAAGCGGGTCTCAAGTTCGGTGCGCTGTGGCAGCCAGCCGATATCCCGGCGTGCCACCTGCAGTTCGCAGCGTCCGCTTACCGGCGGCAGTAAGCCCGCAATGGTTTTCAGCAGGGTCGATTTCCCGCTGCCGTTTGCGCCGACCAGCGCAGTCATGGAGCCTGCTGCGAGCTGACCCGTGATCGCCGGGGTGACCCCCTCTCCCTGATAGCCTGCACGCAGTGCGTAAAATCGGATCATGCGCTGATCCCCCAATATATCGCGACAGCCAGCAGCGCGATGATCAGCAGGGCGACGCTCAGCCGTCCGCCCAGCGACATAAGTAATCCACTCTGACGCATCAGTTCACCAATATGTTATAACATAACAATAAGGATACCGGATGCAGCCTGCGGTTCAAGAGCGGAATGTGTTTCAAAAGGTATCGGGAATCCGGCCGCCCCAGAAACGTTTAAGCCACACCCGCCGCACCGCTTTGCTGGCAAAACTCAGAAAATGGCAGTTTTGTGCTTTACTGGCTTGCAAACCTGTTGCGTAAAACCAATGATAGGTTTATTAACGGTTAGGAGTAGACAAGATATGCTGTCACGGATTGAATGTGATATTGCGATGGGTGAAACAGACTGCGCAAAAATAGCTGAAGTTGTTCAGCGGAATATTCTCAAAATATCAGATTTGCTGACAGGGGATTTACGCTGGTACGCTCAGAATGCGCAGTTAGTACCAGACAGTTTAAAAATAATTTCCGTTGAATACCTGGATCTGAATAGTTTTAAATTACTTTACGATTTTCAGTGGAATTTATTTAGTCCCTGTCAGGATCTGAATGAAACGGTGACCCAAACGGAGCGGGTAAACTTTTACATTAAGCCCGGCGCGCTTGAGTTTGATGTGATAGACAACCAGCAACCCTCTCCGGGTGATGAATTGTAATATTTAGTAATTGAGATGAGCAGAACTAATGGTTTTACACTATCTTTAACGTATCCCGTTTAATAACCACCTGAAAGATCGCTTCCTGGCCGCTTTATCCGAACTCGCCGCCCTGCGGCAACTGTGCAAGCTATGGAGGGGAAAAAGATGGACGAATACTCACCAAAACGGCATGATATTGCCCAGCTGAAATACCTGTGTGAGAGCCTGTTTGACGACAGCATGGCAACATTGACTGACAGCCATCATGGCTGGGTAAATGATCCCACTTCTGAAAGCAATCTGCACCTGAACGATCTGATTGAACATATCGCTTCGTTCACCATGAATTACAAAATTAAACACGTTGAAGATGAAGCGCTGATTTCGCAAATCGATGAATATCTTGATGATACTTTTATGTTATTCAGTAACTACGGTATCAATAATCCTGATCTTCAGCGGTGGCAACGTTCAGCAAAACGCTTATTTAATCTGTTCACTGAAGAGTGCGCTTTTCTCCAGCAACCGAGCCATTCATTATAGTACAGACGTGAGAACGCTTTATTTATGAACAAAACACTGACAAAAACTGATTATTTGATGCGACTGCGTCGCTGTCGCTCCCTGGATACCCTGGAGCGGGTGATCGAAAAGAATAAGTACGAATTACCGGAAGATGAATTAGCGGTATTCTATTCGGCAGCTGACCATCGTCTGGCCGAGCTGACGATGAATAAGCTCTACGATAAAGTACCGGGTTCGGTCTGGAAGTTTGTCCGCTAATCTGCTCACCTGCATCTGACGGCATTGTCCCCACATTAAGTACCGGATATTCCTGCCTGCCGGCAAAGGATCGGCCCAGGCGGGTTTTGCCTGTCTGTCATACTGGGGAAGAAGTTTAGGGGGGGAAAGTGGTGGGGGCCCTGCCAGCTACATCCCGGCACACGCATCACCTGCTACGGCTGCTTCCTTCCGGATCTGACCGAGTTCACAAGCTAGCATTGCGGGAGAACCAACAGGGCCCCCATTGACAAGCCCTCTTTACGAGAGCGGGGGCATTATCTGGGAAGGGGCTGGCAATTGCAAGCGTCGTCGGGACAACCGTTGTTTTCTTGAACAACCGCCGCGTTGATGCTTTCACCATCGCCTCTGCATGATAAAGTTAACTCTCTTTTTCCTGATGAAATAAGCACATGAATCAGCCTGACACTTTCCAGCAACGCATCTGGCAAATTGTTGCCGCGATTCCATCCGGGTGCGTCACGACCTATGGCGATGTGGCACGACTGGCCGGTTCGCCGCGTGCGGCACGTCAGGTCGGCGGAGTGCTGAGCCGGTTACCCGAGGGAACCACCCTCCCCTGGCATCGTGTCGTCAATCGTCACGGCATGATTTCGCTTCAGGGCGACCAGCTGATACGACAGCGGGATGCACTGGAAGCAGAAGGGATTGTGGTGAGTGATGCCGGTGAGCTGGATCTTGAAACGTATCGCTGGCGATTTGATGGCTGAAAAACGGGGCGGCTCTGCCGCCCCGTTTGCACATTACAGACGGGTGGGTGCAGGCACCGCCGCAGAAGGCGTGACCTGAGTCGGTGATGTCGAAGGCACGGTGGTCGCTGCGCCTGGCTGGGTTGGCATCGCCATTGAAGGCACCGGTACCAGCAGCAGTTCGGCTTTGGTGCCGCCCTGATTGATGACCGGTTTTACGCTGTCAGTGACAAAGGCCAGCTTGCCGTCGATAGCGATGGCGGCGCTTAACAGAATGCGTGCATTTGGCTGGATGTCAGCCGGGTTAAACGGCAGCACAAACTGGAACGGCGCCTGTTTGCCTTCCGTCCGCACCACGCGTTGTGACAGCACTTTTGACGGGGCGTCGGCAACAGACGCATCTGACAGCGTCACGGTTAATACCGCATCCGGCGGCAGCGCGATGCGCTGGCGAATAAAGACTGAACCGCTGACGTTAGGCTGCGCAATCGCCGCCGTCTGTCCGGCTACCGCAGAACCCAACGTTGGTGTTGGCACAGGTTTACTCTTGTCGGCACAGCCCGCAACAGCAACCGCCATAACTACCCCACTGAACACATGCCACAGTTTCATTGATGTCGTCTCCATTTGATCAAAATGATTGTCGGCAGCGAATCCTGCTTACAGCGTTTCACTCGCCGTATGTCCTTAATGTTGGCACAAAAATGAAATTTTGCCTGGCACAGGCAAAGCGGAAAGTCTGATTGACGTCAACTGGTCCGATCTTTCACACTGAGCAGGTCACTATATTGAGGAACGCGCCATGAGTCAGGCACTGCAAAATCTGCTGAATTTATTAAATCTGGAAAAACTGGAAGAAGGTTTATATCGCGGCCAGAGTGAAGATCTTGGCCTGCGCCAGGTGTTTGGCGGTCAGGTGGTGGGTCAGGCGCTCTATGCCGCAAAGCAAACCGTCGCGACCGATCGGACGATTCACTCCTTCCACAGCTACTTTCTGCGGCCCGGCGACAGCCAGAAAGCGATTATCTACGACGTCGAAACTCTGCGTGACGGCAAAAGTTTCAGCGCCCGCCGGGTCAGTGCCATACAGAATGGTCAGCCTATTTTTTATATGACCGCCTCATTCCAGTCACCGGAAAGTGGCTTTGAGCATCAGAATGCGATGCCCCAGGTGGCAGGACCGGAAAATCTGGTCACGGAACAGGCGATGGCGCAGAAGATGGCGCACATGCTGCCGGAAAAACTGCGGGAGATATTTATCGCGGAACGTCCGCTGGAGATCCGCCCGGTGCAGATTCACAATCCGCTGCGCGGGCATGTGGACAAGCCTGAGCGCCAGGTCTGGATCCGGGCCAACGGTCCGCTGCCTGATGATCTGCGCATCCATCAGTATCTGCTCGGCTATGCGTCGGATCTCAATTTCCTGCCGGTTGCGCTGCAGCCACACGGCAAAGGCTTTTTAGAGGCGGATATGCAGGTCGCCACGATCGATCACTCGATGTGGTTCCATCGTCCGTTCGACTTTAGCGAGTGGCTGCTCTACAGCGTGGTAAGCACTTCAGCATCAGGTGCCAGGGGGTTCGTACGGGGTGAGTTCTACAATCAGCAGGGGGTGCTGGTCGCCTCTACGGTGCAGGAAGGGGTGATGCGCCAGCGAAGCGAATAAAAAAAGGGGCGATAGCTCGCCCCTTTTTCACTGTTTATACTCTCACGCATTACTGGTTGTAAGCGTTCTCGCCGTGGCTGTTAACATCCAGACCTTCGCGTTCGTGCTCTTCCGGTACGCGCAGACCGACAATCAGATCGGCCAGCTTGAAGCCGATGAAGGCCACCACGCCAGACCAGACGATTGTGACGCCGACGCTGAAGAGCTGAACCCAGACCTGATGGCCCATGGTCACACCCTGCGCATAACCGACGCCGCCCAGTGAAGAGGAGGCAAACACGCCCGTCAGGATACAGCCAACAATGCCGCAGACGCCGTGCACACCAAACACATCGCAGGGGTCGTCCACACGCAGCCATTTCTTCAGAGAGGTCACACCCCACAGACCCGCCAGTCCGCCAACCAGTCCGATAATCAGTGCACCGCCGACGCCAACATAACCACAGGCTGGGGTAATCGCGACCAGTCCGGCGATAAAGCCTGAACAGGCTCCCAGCAGAGAAGGCTTACCGCGCACCGCCCATTCGCCAAAGGTCCATGAGAGTACGGCACCCGCCGTTGCCACAACGGTGTTCAGGAACGCCAGTGCGGCAATTTCGTTTGCTGCTGAGGCAGAACCGGCGTTGAAGCCGAACCAGCCTACATAGAGGATCGCGGTGCCGGTGAAGACCATCGGCAGATTATGAGGTTTGAAAGCTTCTTTACCAAAGCCGGCACGTTTGCCAACCAGATACGCGCCCACCAGACCCGCTACCGCGGCGTTGATATGCACGACGGTACCGCCGGCGAAGTCCAGCGCGCCATCCTGCGCCAGGAAACCGCCCGCCCATACCATATGCGCGATAGGCAGGTAAGCCAGCGTCAGCCAGACACCGACGAAGATCAGTACGGCTGAGAAACGGATACGCTCTGCAATGGCACCCACAATCAGGCCCACGGTGATGCAGGCAAATGAGGCCTGGAACGCAACGTGGATATACTGATAGAAGCTGCCCATTACCGCGGTCAGCTGGATATTCTTCAGCATGGCCCAGCCAAATCCGCCAAAGAAGGCGTTACCTTCGCTGAACGCCAGTGAATAGCCGTAGACCATCCACAGGACGCACACCAGCGAGAAAGTGACGGCCACCTGCGTCAGCATCGACAGCACGTTCTTACCGCGAATCAGACCGCCGTAAAACAGCGCAATCCCTGGAATTGACATAAACAGCACCAGCGCGGTGCAAATCATCATAAATGCGTTGTCAGCCTTGTCCGCAACGGCAGGCGCAGCCATCGCGAGCGATGGTAACAGTGCCAGGCTGGTCAGGCCCAGCTTAGTCAGAACTTTATTCATTTTTATTCCATCCCATCACAATACTGAGTCGTAATTACAGAGCGGCTTCGTCGGTCTCGCCGGTACGAATACGAATGACGCGCTGCAGTTCAGCCACGAAAATTTTACCGTCGCCAATTTTTCCGGTGTAAGCCGCTTTACTGATGACATCCACAACTTCGTCCAGCTGATCGTCGGCAATAGCGATATCAATTTTGACTTTCGGCAGGAAGTTCACGCTGTACTCTGCGCCCCGATAGAGCTCGGCATGCCCCTTCTGGCGGCCAAACCCTTTCACTTCGGAGACGGTCAGTCCCTGAATGCCGATAGAGGACAAAGCTTCACGCACATCCTCCAGCTTGAATGGCTTAATTACGACGGTAACCAGCTTCATTGGATCCCCTCCAGCAAGTAAATAGGTAACGTTTACGGACACACAGGGAGATAAGCAAAGGCTGTGCCAGTTAGTAAAAGCGGTGATAATCAGTGGGTCAGGCGGGATGGAGCAAGGAGAGGCTTTGCAGTGGCTCTGAAAAGGGGGAAAAGGAGAAAGCCGGTCAGCGCATCGGGATGCACTCCTTTGGTGCTTCAGGCGTCAAAGGAGTGCATTTATACAGATTAGTCCGATAAAGCTGCGCAAAAAAGGTGCAGGTCAGGCTTCCGCGGTGGCAGGCACGCCCGACGCGAGATCATCTCCGGCCTGCTGAAGCTGATACATCTGCCAGTAGCGGCCCTGCATCGCCAGCAGTTGCTGGTGCGTGCCCTGCTCGACCACCCGGCCGCGATGGAGGACCAGGATTTTATCGGCGTCGATAATGGTGGAGAGACGGTGAGCAATCACCACCAGCGTGCTGTGCTGACGCAGTCTGGCCAGCGTCTGCTGAATCGCCTGTTCCGTGCCGGAGTCAATATTAGCCGTGGCTTCATCCAGAATCAGTATCTGCGGCAGATCGACCAGCACCCGCGCCAGCGCCAGCAGCTGCTTCTGCCCGACCGACAGGTTATTCCCCTGCTCACCCAGCCGGGTGTGAATTCCCTCCGGCAGAGCCTGTGCCAGGGGCGCCAGCCGGACCTGTTCCAGCACCGTCCAGACCGCCTCTTCGCTGATATCACGGCCCAGCCGGACATTGGCCAGCAGCGTATCCGCCAGCACCACCGGGTCCTGCTGCACCATGGCGATCCCTTGTCGCAGCACGCTATGGCTCAGATCCCCAATCGGCCGGTCATCAATGCGGATCTCACCGCGCGTCACCGGGTAGTAGCCCATTAGCAGGTTTGCCAGCGTGCTTTTGCCGCTGCCGGTATGTCCGACCAGCGCCACAAATTCGCGCGGCGCCACCTCAAGATTGATGTCACTGAGCACATCGCGGTTTTCACGGTAGGCGAAACTCAGATTGTTCAGCGAAATGCGGCCGGAAGCCAGCGGCTGCTGGCTGTCGCCATACTGCTGCTGCGCGGCATCCATGAGTTCAAAGATGCGCTCACCGGAGACCACCGCCTGCTGCAACATCGACTGCTGTGTGGTCAGCTCAATCAGCGGCTCATTCAGGCGTCCCAGATAGGTGATGAAGGCATAGAGCACACCGACTTCAAAAACGCCGGGCACGGAGAAGCTGAACAGAACCAGCAGGCCGCACAGCACCATCGCGGAAAAGAGGCTCAGCAACGGGCGCAGCAGAAAGCCGTCGAGACGCAGCGTTTCCATCCGCGCCAGGTAGTGAGAGCGACTGGCCTCGCCCATCCGCTCGCCGAAGCGGGCCTGCTGACGAAACTGCTGGATCACGCTCATGCCGCTGATCACTTCGTTAAAGCCGTTGTTGATATCGGCCAGATAACCGCGAACCCGGCGGGCGATCGGCGTGCTGAAGCGCTGATAGATCACCATCACCATCAGCACCAGCGGGAAGATCATCATCGCCACCAGCGCCATGCGCCAGTCAAGGCTGAACATCGCCACCATCATGGCCCCGACCAACGCGGCACTGCGCAGCACGGTTGAGACCACCGTGACGTAGAGATCGCGGATGACTTCGGTGTCGTTGGTCACGCGTGAAATAATCTGACCGACCGGCTGGGTATCGAAGGCGCTCAGCGGCTGACAGAGCGCGGCATTCATCACATCGCTGCGTAACCGCTGCACCACGCCGATCGCCGCCCGGTTGAATAACAGCGCCTGCCAGTAGTGGAGCGCGGCGGCCAGTAGCTGAAGCAGAATGAAACTGACCAGCAGGCCGGCGACCAGCCCCCAGGGCATCTGATGTTTCGCCACCAGATTGTCGATAAAGTAGCTGACCAGCACCGGTCCGGTCACCTCAGCAGCGGCCGCGATCCAGAGCAGGCCGACGGCCAGCGACAGGGATTTACGCCAGGGCTTACCGTAGCTCAGCAGGCGCTTCAGGGTAGGCCACAAGCGGGCAGACTTAGCCATGCGGCACTCCTTTCTCATTTTCATCATCATCCAGTGCGGCTTCCAGCTGCTGATAACGGAACATATCCCGATACCAGCCGGGCGTTCCGCTCAGCGTATCGTGGTCGCCGCGCTGGGCGACGCTGCCCTGCTGCATCACCAGAATTTCACTGGCTTCCGTCAGCGCCGATAAGCGGTGCGCGCTGATAATCAGCGTGCGTCCCTCTCCCCAGATGCGCAGGTTATGCAGAATTTCATGTTCGGTACGGCCATCCACCGCAGAAAGCGCGTCATCCAGAATCAGGATTTCGGCATTCAGCAGCAGTGCCCGGGCAATGGAAAGGCGCTGCTTCTGTCCACCGGAGAGCATCACACCCCGCTCCCCGACCTCCGTTTCATAACCCTGTGGCAGGCGCAGGATATCGTCATGCACGCAGGCGAGCCTGGCGGCCTGTTCGATCTCCTGCCGGGTCGCGCCCGGTTTCCCCAGCGCAATGTTATTAGCCACGCTGTCAGAGAAGAGGAACGGCGTCTGGCTGACCACCGCCAGGCGGCTGCGCCAGCTGTCGAGCCGCAGCTGCGGCAGCGGAATCTGGTGGTAGCGGATATCCCCCTGCTGAATGTCAAAGTGGCGCTGAATCAGGCTGAGCAGCGTGCTTTTGCCGCTGCCGGTCGGGCCGCACAGTCCCAGCATCTCACCAGGTTTCAGCTGAAAGCAGACATCGCTTAACACCGGCGCCGTGCTGGCCGGATAGTGAAAGGCTCGAATCGCCACCTGAAGCGTTCCGGGGTCAGGCGGCAGCGTTTTGTCACCATCTTCCACCGCCGGTGCTTCCGCCAGCAGCGCGCCGATGCGGCTCCACGCGGCGCTGCCGCGTTCGACAATATTAAACATCCAGGCCAGCGCCAGCATGGGCCAGATCATCAGGCCGAGATACATCACGAAGCTGGTGAGCTGACCCAGCGTCATCTGATCATGCCACACCAGCCAGCTGCCGCCGCCAATCGCCAGCAGGTTTGAAAAGCCGATGGCGATATAGATAGTAGGATCGAAACGGGCATCAACCCGCGCTACGCGCAGGTTTTTCTCACCGGTGTCGCGGGCGATAGCGGAAAACTGCTGTGACTGATGCTGCTCAAGCCCAAAGGCTTTGATCATGCGGATGCTGGTCAGGCTCTCCTGCGTCTGGTCGTTAAGGCTGGAAAAGGCTGCCTGAGCCAGCTTAAAGCGATCGTGCAGTTGATTACCGTAACGATGGATGACGATCGCCATCACCGGCATCGGCACCAGCGAGAGCAGCGTCAGCTGCCAGCTGATCTGGGTACTCATCACCAGCAGCACGCCACAGCCCATAACCAGCGAATCCACCAGCGTCAGCACCCCTTCCCCGGCAGCAAACACCACCCGATCCACATCGTTGGTGGCGCGCGCAATCAGGTCACCCGTGCGATGGCGCAGATAAAATGCCGGTTGCTGACGACTCAGCTGACGATAAAAATCTTCACGCAGCTCGACCGCCAGCTGGTAGGAGGCGCCAAACAGCAGCACGCGCCAGACATAGCGCAGCAGATAGACCACGACCGCCGTTGCCAGCATGACCCCAATCCACATCATGATGCGACCGGTACTCATGGTGTCGCCTGTCACGCCGTCAACAATGATCCCCACCACATGCGGCGGCAGCAACTGCAGAACAGCAATAACAATCAGCAGGATGACCGCGCCCAGATAGCGTCGCCACTCCCGCAAAAAATACCAACTTAACTGACTGAATAATCGCACAGCGCTGTTCTCAATCTCAGGCCCCCAGAGGGGCAACGGGTAAAGCCGTGGTGTATTTAATCTCTTCCATGGCGAAGCTGGAGGTCACATCGATCAGGCCGGGCACGCCGTTGACTAATCGCTTATAGAAAGCATCATAGCTTTTCATGTCGGCCACCTGAATGCGCAGCAGGTAGTCATACTCGCCTGCCATACGGTAAAAGGCCATCACCTCCGGCATGCTATTGACCACCGAGACAAAGGTCTGATACCAGTCACGGCTGTGCTGCTGGGTTTTAACAAACATAAACGCCGTCAGTGACAGGCCGATTTTGTCACCGTCCAGTAACGCCACCCGCGCGCGAATAATGCCATCATCTTCCAGTTTTTTCAGTCGCTTCCAGCAGGGCGTGGTCGTGAGATTGACGGCATCTGCCAGCGCCTGCAGCGACAGCGTGCAGTCCTGCTGCAGCAGCGCAAGCAGCTTAAGGTCAGTTTTGTCTAACATTCGCGTCTCCGGGAGAATCATTTTCTCCATTAACGCGATTTTAGCGGTAATTTTGCAATCTCTTTTTCCTGCACGTGCCATAAAATAGCCGGACTGTTTATAACCGGATGACTGAGATGCAGACCTGCTGGATTCGCCACGCTATCAACGAAATTAACGCCGATTTTCAGCGATCGGCCGAGACGCATCTGATCCGTTTCGATCTGGCGGATTTTCCCGGCATCTGGTTCTACCTGAAAGATGAGAGTACCCATCCCAGCGGCAGCCTGAAGCATCGCCTGGCGCGCTCCCTGTTTCTTTATGGCCTCTCTAACGGCTGGATTAAACAGGATACGCCGATTATTGAAGCCTCGTCAGGCAGCACGGCTGTTTCTGAGGCCTACTTCGCACGGCTGCTGGGACTGCCCTTCATTGCGGTGATGCCAGCCAGTACGGCAAAACGGAAAATTGAGCAGATCGCCTTTTATGGCGGGCGGTGTCATTTTGTCGAGGATTCCTGCCAGCTCTACGCGGAATCTGAGCGGCTGGCGCGTGAACTGAACGGCCACTTTATGGATCAGTTTACCTATGCTGAGCGTGCAACCGACTGGCGCGGCAATAACAACATCGCGGAGAGCATTTTCCGTCAGATGCAGCATGAACCCTACCCGATCCCTCATACGGTGATTATGAGTGCAGGCACCGGCGGCACCTCCGCCACGCTGGGGCGCTACATCCGCTATCAGGGACTCGAAACGAAACTGCTGGTGGTCGATCCCCAGCACTCGGTGTTTTTCGATTACTGGCAGCAGCGTGATGCCACCCTGACCAGCACCCGTGGCAGCCTGATCGAGGGGATTGGCCGTCCGCGGGTCGAGCCGTCATTTATGCCCGATGTGATCGACGAAATGATCAAAGTGCCGGACGGCGCAACGCTGGCCGCGATGCTGAAACTGGAAAAGATTCTGGGACGCAAGCCGGGTGCCTCTACCGGCACCAACTTCTGGGGCATGATGCAGGTGGCGAAACGCTTACGGGCGGCAAATCAGTCGGGCGCGCTGGTCACGCTGTTATGTGACAGTGGCGAACGCTATCCCGACAGCTACTATCAGCCGGAATGGGTGGCAAAACATATCGGTGATATCACGCCGTGGCAGCGCGAGCTGGCGTAAAAAACCGGACTTCCAGTCCGGTTCACGGCAATCCTCAGCATTCGGGGGAATACGCGAGGTGGGGTGTCGCCAGCCAGTGATTTAAATAATGGGACACCGCCTGTGTCCCGCAATGCCCTAACACCGGCAGATGCGGAAGCGCCCTCTTTAACTGCGCCATCGCATTGCCCATGATGAAACCCTGCCCGGCCTGAGCCAGCATCTCGCGATCGTTCATCGCATCCCCGAACGCCATACACTCCGCCATGGTCAGGGAGAGGTGGTCACACAGCAGCGCCAGCGCGCTGCCCTTGTTGCAGTTTGCGGGCAACACTTCCAGACAATCCTCCGCAGAGAAACAGATGTTGACCTGATCGCCCAGCACGGCATCCAGCTGCGTTTTAAGCTGACACAGGTGCTGATGCCGATCGATGAAGCAGATTTTTGTTACCTGATGCGCGGGCAGCGTTTTAAGGTCGCACAGCTGATAGCCAAATCCGCTCATCTGATGCGCCACAAGCAGTTCAGGCTGCGGCCGGTCGGTAAACCAGCCCTGATCGTTAAAGATGTGCATCGTGGCAGTCGTCTCCCAGTGACGATGGATCACCTCTTCGGCGACGGCAGAAGGCAGATCGCATCCAAATAGCCGCGTACCCTGCCGGTCATGTATGCGGGTGCCATTCCCCGTGATAAGCCAGGCGGGCAGAATCATTTTTTCCCGCAGAATCTGCATCTCCAGCAGGTGGCGGCCCGTCGCCAGCGCGAGATGAAGACCCCGTGAATGTAACGCCTGAAGACTCTCCAGTGTCTGCTGTCCCAGCTGGTGATCCGGCAACAGCAATGTGCCATCCATATCGAACGCGGCTAAACGCATCATGACTCTCCTCCTGCTGAAAAGATGAGTCCCACTATTGCCTGTTAATTACGGAACTAATAGTGAATACTTTTAAAAAATTGTTCCGGGTTTATGATGCGCGAACTTCACCGTATTCATCAGTTTCAGCGGCTGTGGCAGCAGAGTCAGGGGGCGCCTCAGCAGACCTGCGTGGCGGAGATGGCCCGTCACTGCATCTGCAGCGAGCGTCATCTGCGCACGCTGCTGTCACACTGGCAGCAGGCGGGCTGGCTCAGCTGGCGGGGTGAAGCGGGCCGGGGTAAACAGGGTCAGGTCACTTTTCTGCGCACGCCTGAAGCGTTGCGTCAGCAGCTGCTGCAACGGCAGCTCGATACCGGCGCGGCCGCAGACGCCTTGCAGCTGCTGGATCTGCCGCCGGAGCGGCTGATGACTCTGCTGCGGCCGATGATGGGGGGACAGTGGCAGAACGATACGCCGGTGCTGCGCATCCCCTACTATCGCCCGATGGAGAGCACCGCGCCGCATCAGATTACCGGTCGGGCTGAACAGCATCTGGTGCGCCAGATCTACTCCGGCCTGACCCGCTTTGAGCAGGATGCACCGGTCGGCGATCTGGCTCATCACTGGCAGCACGATGAAACGGGATGTCACTGGCTATTCTGGTTACGGCCTCAGCTGAGGTGGCACAACGACGAGCCGGTTCAGGCGGAGCAACTGGTGTCACAGTTTCGTCAGCTGTTGCAGGAACCGCGCGTCGCACTGCTGCTGGCCGATGTGGAGAGCGTGGAGGCGCCGCATCCGCTGGCCCTGCGTTTTGTGCTGCGGCAACCTGATTTCTGGCTACCGCACCGGCTGGCGCATCTGCTGTGCCTGCTGCCCCATCCCGATCATCCCGCCATCGGCAGCGGTCCGTGGAAACTGCGTCACTTCAGCCCTGAACTGGTCAGGATGGAGAGTCATGCGCAGTGGCACCTGCAGCGTCCGCTATTGCAGGCGGTGGAGTACTGGATTACGCCACAACTGTTCGACCCCCGCCTGGGCAGCAGCTGTCGTCATCCGGTGCAGATCGCCATCGGCGATGCCGCCGAGCTTAAGACGCTGCAACCGGTCAGCAACAGCATCAGTCTCGGTTTCTGCTATCTTCTCTGCCGCCCGCGTGACGGATTTACTGCCGAACAGGCGCGCAGCGTTTTCCATCTGATCCAGCAAAGCGGCATCGTCAGCCGGCTGCCTCTTGATGAAGGCTTAATTACGCCCAGCAACGAGCTGTTGCCTGGCTGGCCGGTGCCGCCGATCGAGGCGGTGCCTGGCCCCTTGCCCGCCACGCTGACACTCCACTATCAGCTGCCGGTTGAGCTGCATCAGATGGCGCAGGCGTTATGTGAATTACTCAGGCAGCACGGCTGTCACCTCCGGGTGATTTTTCATCCGGTCAAAAGCTGGCAAACCATTCATCAGCTTGATGAGGCCGACCTGGTGATGGGCGATCGACTGATTGGCGATGCCCCGGTGTTTACACTGGCGACCTGGCTGGCACTGGATCCGCTGTGGCGGCCTCTGTCAGCGACCCCGCAGGGCAAAGCGGTACAGAGACAGCTGCTGGCTATCCAGCAGATTACTGACGGTCAGGCCCGCTCCCGCGCGCTGCATCAGCTTTATCATCAGCTGATGGCGGACGGCATTCTGCTGCCGCTGTTCAACTATCGCTACCAAATCTACGCGCCGCCCGGCGTCGAAGGGATTGAACTCAATACGCTGGGCTGGTTCGATTTCAGCCGCGCATGGATTCCGCCGCCGATTGATCCGCCGTGCAGCTGTTCAGCGGCGGAATGAGGCATTACCATAAGCGCAAAATTACTTATCAGGGAAATGCCATGAAACGCGCTGTTGTTGTTTTCAGCGGTGGACAAGATTCCACAACCTGCCTGGTTCAGGCTTTAGCACTTTATGATGAGGTGCACTGCGTCACCTTCGATTACGGACAACGCCATCGGGAAGAGATTGAGGTGGCCCGGGAACTGGCTATCAGGCTGGGTGCGCGCGCACATAAAGTGCTGGATGTCACCATGCTGAACGAACTCGCCGTCAGCAGCCTGACGCGCGATAGCATTCCGGTACCCGCCTACAATCCTGACGCCACCGGATTACCGAGTACTTTTGTCCCGGGTCGCAATATTCTCTTTCTGACGCTGGCCTCGGTTTATGCCTATCAGGTAGAGGCCGAAGCGGTGATCACGGGCGTCTGCGAAACCGATTTTTCCGGCTATCCCGATTGCCGCGATGAGTTTGTTAAAGCCATGAACCAGGCGGTCACGCTGGGCATGGCGCGCACTCTCCGCTTCGAGACGCCGCTGATGTGGCTCAATAAGGCGGAAACCTGGGCGCTGGCGGACTACTGGCAGCAACTGCCGCTGATTCGCGAAGAGACGCTGACCTGCTATAACGGCGTGAAAGGTGACGGCTGCGGTGAGTGTGCAGCCTGTCATTTACGGGCCAACGGCTTACAGGGTTATCTCAGCGATCGTGCGGGCGTGATGGCCGCAATGAAAGCAAAGAGCGGCCTTAACTGAGGCCGACAGCGATGGCGGCAGCGATCGGGTTTGCCGCCTTTTTTCTCTCATGCCATCAGACGCATCAGTCGCTCCCGCAACGCCCCTTCCAGGGTGACCGCCTTCTGGGTGCGCAAATCGATGCAGACGAAGGTCAGCGCAGCATCCGCAACCACTGTCTCCTGGCCTGCCAGCAGCACCCGCTGTGCGATGACGCCACTCCTGCCATTTAACTGCGTAATCTCACTGTCGATGGTGAGTACGTCGCCCAGTACGGCCGGGCGACGGTAGTTGATGTTAATATTGACCACCACAAACGCCAGTTTCTGCTCCTGCAGCCAGTGGAATGCTTCAGCCTCTTCCAGCCATTGCCAGCGCGCCTCCTCAAGAAATTCAAGATAACGCGCATTGTTGACGTGCTGATAGACATCCAGATGGTAGCCGCGCACTTTTATGGTGGTCTGCATGGTCATGCTCTCCTGCTTTGAGTGAACTGGTTGGACCTGTTCACTTTAGCAGAGCCGCCGGTTCAGCGCGGGTTATGCATCACAGATGCGTGTTGCCTCACAATTTCAGCCGGCCTGCATTACGTTCTATCAGCGCATTCCCGATCCCCGGCACTTCGCTGAGTTGCTGGATCGCGCTGAACGGTCCGTACTGTTCGCGATAGCTGACAATGGCCTGGGCCTTTTTCAGACCCACGCCGTTCATCACGGCAGAGAGCTGTTCCGCCGTCGCATCGTTGATGCTGACCTGACCCGGCTGAGCAACGTCGCTGATCGCTTTTTCCGGCGCAGGCAATGCGTTCTGGCTGATGGACGTGCTGGCAGGATCGGGGGCCGCAGCAACGCTGCTGTGGCAGAACGCGCCGCCCAGCGCGAGTGAGAGATAGAGGGCAACGACTTCATGTTTAGCCATGCTGTGTTTCTCCTTGTGTGTAAACAGCAGCGACAGCGTGTCACGACGGTGCACAAGGCACAAAAGCGGGATTTCAGAAATGGAAAAGGCCGCGAATGCGGCCTTGGGTTATTACAGTGGTTTCGCGGTTTCTGCGAGACTTACTACATTTGTGCGGCTGCGCCGTACTTGATTTTTGCCTCTTTGCGCAGATTTTGCAGTAACGCTTCAAAGGTCAGCTGGGCATTGTTCTGCGTGACACCTTTGACCATTTCATCAATCTGCGCCTGTGGCATGGTGCCGGTTTTCACCTTATCCACGGCCACCAGCACCACGTTGCCCTGCATATCTTCGCTCACGCCCCATGATGGTTTGTTATCTGCAGGCTGAGGCAGATTAAAGGC
The DNA here is from genome assembly GCF_008631515.1 of Pantoea sp. M_10. NCBI lineage: Bacteria > Pseudomonadati > Pseudomonadota > Gammaproteobacteria > Enterobacterales > Erwiniaceae > Pantoea > Pantoea sp. M_10. The sequence continues at coordinate 1,264,073 of NZ_VWUL01000001.1, forward strand.
AGCCTGTGCCACCGGATCCTGCACGTTGCGATCGACCGTTTTACTGGCGCTCAGCGTCAGGCCTGCTGCGGTCAGCGCATCCTGCTTACCGGCTTTAAGCGCATCCAGCAGTTTGTCCGCCTGGGCTTTCGCCTGCTGCGTCGCTTTATCATGCTTCAGCGTGTCGGTGATCTGCGCCTTAACCTGATCCAGCGGTTTTACCGCTTCCGGTTTGTGATCGCTGATACGCAGCACAAAGGCGCGGTCGCCATCCACGCTGATGATATCGGAGTTATTACCCGGCGCACCGTTCTGTCCCACCAGGCCACCGTTGAAGATAGCCTGCTTCACCGGATCAAAATTAAGCGCGTCTGGCAGTGAATCCTGACTGAACCAGCCGGTTTCCTGCGCCTTCAGACCGGAAGCCTGCTCGGCACCCGCCAGTGACTCATTATCGTTGCTCGCCGCTTCGCTGACTTTCTGCTGCAGTTTGTAGAAGGCATCAACGCCCTTCTCCTGCTTCACTTTCGCGGCAATCGCGCTGTGAACGTCAGCCAGCGGCTTAACCTGCTCTGCCTGGATATCGTCAAGACGCACGACCAGGAAGCCCACTGACGACTTGATCACACCCGACATCTGGCCTTTCTCTGTCAGGCCCGCATTTTTCAGCTCATCCGGTGTGGTTGACGGTTCCAGCCAGCCCATGTCGCCGCCCTTACGCGCGGAGATAGGGTCAATGGATTTGGCTTTTGCCACGTCCGCGAAAGAGGCGCCCGCTTTCAGCTGAGCCAGAACGGCATTAGCATCCGCTTCCGTTTTGGTCTGGATTACGCTGTAGCGGGTACGCTGTGGCTGCGTGTAGTCCGCTTTATGCTGATCGTACCAGGCCTGAATATCCGCCTCGCTGGCATCCTGCTGCATGCTGGCGGCATCCATCAGGATATAGCTGACGCGGAACTGCTCTGGTGCCATAAAGCTGCTTTTATGCTGCTGATAATACTGGCTGATTTCGTCATCGGTGACGGTCTGTTTCGCCGCCAGCGCGTTCACATCCAGCGTCGCCTGACGGATATCACGCTGCTGGGACACCAGGTCCACCAGCCGGCTCGCTTCGCCTTTCAGCGTGAAGTCGGTATTGGCAACGGCATTGATCAGCTGTTGATTGGAGAGCTGTTTACGCAGCGCTTCAGCATACTGGTCAGCACTGAAACCCATGCTGCCGATCAGATTGAGGTATTTCGCATTATCGAATTTACCGTTGGTCTGAAAAGCCTGCTGGTTGAAGATAGCCTGTTTGACCTGATCGTCACTGATGCTGAGGTGGAGATCTTTGATATAGCTGTCAAGCAGCGCCCGGTCGATTAACTGAGACAGCGCCTGCTGACGCATCTGCTGCATGTAACCGTCGTTGCTGGCCAGCTGCGAGAACTGGTCACCCAGCATCTGCTGCTGACGGCTGCGTTCGCTGTTGAACGCCTGCTCCAGCTGCGCGCGGCTAATCTCCTGACCGTTTACTTTGGCCGCATAGTCGTTATTGCCGCCAATCAGATAGTTGCCAACGCCCGTCAGCACAAAGGAGAGGATAATCAGCCCCAAAATAATCTTGAGCACGACATGGTTCGACGCCGCGCGTAAATTGTCCATCATGGTATGGCAACACTCCGCTGTAGTGTGAATGTAAAGCCCGGTCGCCCTTCGCCTCTGGCTGGCGACTCACGCAACTGCTGGCTTAGCTGGCAGTCTCAATCCGGTCCAGGTCCATCTAAAGGCCCGATTTTCACCGATTAAAACAAAAAAGGCACATCTCATTGATGTGCCCGTATGTTACATGAGAACGCGTTCATCGTCCTCTCATCCACTGAAGAAAATGCGTCAATGAATCTGTTCGTTATTCTTAATTGACTGCGTCTTTCAAGGCTTTACCGGCACGGAAACCTGGCACTTTACCGGCCGGGATCGTGATCTCTTTACCGGTTTGCGGGTTACGGCCAGTACGCGCAGCACGGTCACGTACAGAGAAAGTACCGAAACCGACCAGAGCCACTTCATCACCGTCTTTCAGCGCATCAGAAACAGAGCCCATAAATGCATCTAAAACACGTCCCGCTGCCGCTTTAGAAATGTCAGCATCAGCAGCAATTTTGTCGATCAATTGTGACTTATTCACTCTCTTCATCCCCTCTTTTATTATTTCACATCGTACCCCGGCTTCCCGCCGGGTACGAACGCGCAGCAAGTTATATCAAGCCTGTGGAGCCGAAACAACGGAATTTCTCTGAGAACGTCATGCCGGCAGCCCCCTAAATTAGCGGCACAAAAAAAAGCTGGCAAGCGTCAATTGCCTTGCCAGCTTCGCTTTTTAACGGTTTATGCCGCTAATCACTATTTTGCTGTTGCGACCTGCATACCGTATGGCGCATTTTCCAGTGCCAGATTCAGCACTTCTTCAATGCGTTTCACCGGATGAATCGCCAGATCGGCAATCACGTTCTGAGGAATATCTTCCAGATCACGCTTGTTGTCGTCCGGGATCAGTACGGTTTTGATGCCACCACGGTGTGCAGCCAGCAGTTTCTCTTTCAGGCCGCCAATCGGCAGCACCTGACCACGCAGGGTGATCTCACCGGTCATCGCCACATCGGCGCGCACCGGGTTACCGGTCAGACAGGAGACCAGCGCGGTGCACATCGCGATACCGGCACTTGGGCCATCTTTTGGCGTCGCGCCTTCCGGAACGTGAACGTGAATATCACGTTTTTCGTAGAAGTCACCATTGATGCCCAGCTTCTCGGCACGGGCACGCACCACGGTCAGCGCAGCCTGAATCGACTCCTGCATCACTTCACCCAGCGACCCCGTATAAGTCAGCTTGCCTTTACCTGGCACACAGGCGGTTTCGATGGTCAGCAGATCGCCGCCCACTTCGGTCCAAGCCAGTCCGGTCACCTGACCGACACGGTTTTCGCTGTCAGCACGGCCATAGTCGAAGCGCTGAACGCCCAGGAAATCCTTGAGGTTCTCGCCATCGATGGTGATGTGCTTTTTCGTCTTGTCCATCAGCAGTGACTTCACCGCTTTACGGCACAATTTCGACAGCTCACGCTCAAGGCTACGCACCCCGGCTTCGCGGGTGTAGTAGCGAATGATGCCAATGATGGCGCTGTCTTCAACCGTAATCTCACTGGCTTTCAGGGCGTTACGCTCAATCTGCTTCGGCAGCAGATGCTGCTTAGCGATGTTCAGTTTTTCATCTTCGGTGTAACCCGACAGACGAATGACTTCCATACGGTCAAGCAACGGAGCCGGAATATTCATGGAGTTTGACGTGGCCACGAACATTACATCGGAGAGGTCATAGTCGACTTCCAGGTAGTGATCGTTGAACGCAATGTTCTGTTCCGGATCGAGGACTTCCAGCAGCGCCGACGCCGGATCGCCACGCATGTCCGAGGACATCTTGTCGATTTCATCCAGCAGGAACAGCGGGTTTTTCACCCCGACTTTTGCCATTTTCTGAATGAGTTTACCTGGCATTGAGCCGATGTAAGTACGACGGTGACCACGGATTTCCGCTTCGTCACGCACGCCACCCAGTGCCATACGCACATATTTACGTCCGGTCGCTTTGGCGATCGACTGACCGAGGGACGTTTTACCTACCCCTGGCGGTCCGACCAGGCAGAGAATCGGCCCTTTGATTTTGCTAACGCGACTCTGAACCGCAAGATACTCGAGAATACGATCCTTCACGCGCTCCAGGCCGTAGTGATCGGTATCCAGTGTCTCCTGCGCTTTACGCAGATCTTTCTTCACTTTGCTGCGCGCGTTCCACGGAACCTGCACCATCCAGTCGATGTAGCCACGCACCACGGTCGCTTCCGCCGACATCGGAGACATCATTTTCAGCTTCTGCAGCTCAGCTTCGGCTTTCTCACGCGCCTCTTCCGGCATTTTTGCCGCGTCGATTTTGCGTTTTAACGCTTCATATTCGTCCGGCGCGTCATCCATCTCGCCCAGTTCTTTCTGAATCGCCTTCATCTGCTCATTCAGATAGTACTCGCGCTGGCTCTTCTCCATCTGCTTCTTAACACGGTTGCGAATACGCTTCTCAACCTGCAGCAGATCGATTTCAGATTCCATCATCGCCATCAGATATTCCAGACGTTCGTTAACGTCGGACATCTCCAGCACAGACTGTTTGTCTGCCAGTTTCAGTGGCATATGTGCAGCAACGGTGTCGGCAAGGCGCGCCGCATCGTCAATATTGTTCAGTGAGGTCAGGACCTCAGGTGGGATCTTTTTATTCAGTTTGATGTAGCCTTCAAACTGGTTGATCGCCGTGCGCACCAGTACTTCCTGCTCGCGCTCTTCAATTTCCGGCGAAACCAGGTATTCAGCTTGTGCCACAAAATGGTCACCGTTATCGGCCAGCGTCGTGATATGGGCGCGCTGTAAACCTTCGACCAGAACTTTGACGGTGCCATCCGGCAGTTTCAGCATTTGCAACACTGATGCCACGGTCCCTACTGAAAAGAGATCGTTAATGCCAGGTTCATCCGTTGAAGCCTCTTTCTGTGCGACCAGCATGATTTTTTTATCATGATCCATTGCGGCTTCAAGGCACCGAATTGATTTTTCCCGGCCAACAAACAACGGAATTACCATGTGCGGATAAACCACCACGTCGCGCAGCGGCAACACGGGGATTTCAATGCGTTCAGAACGCTCAGGATTCATAGAGCTCTCTCTTTGTTTAATGTCCGCCAGGTGATGGGAACCGCATCAGGCAGGTATGCAGTTAAACCCACAGGTATCTGAGTATATGGGGATGATTGTCTGACATTCAACGTCACAGAGGCGAGAAAAGCAAAAGGGGAAACATTTTCCCCTTTTTTAAGATAACAATGTGGACGATCTGTTTAATTATTCGCCAGATGCCTGCGCTTCGTGCTTACCGTAAATCAGCATCGGTTCAGACTGACCGTCAATAACTGACTCATCAATCACTACTTTTTCGACGTCATCCATAGAAGGCAGGTCATACATCGTTTCCAGTAACGCACCTTCAACGATCGAACGCAGACCACGTGCACCGGTTTTACGTGACATCGCTTTTTTCGCAATAGCGGTTAACGCCTCGTCACGGAACTCCAGCTCAACGCCTTCCAGGTTGAACAGCGCCTGGTACTGTTTGGTCAGGGCATTCTTCGGCTCACGCAGAATCTGAATCAGGGCTTCTTCACTCAGCTCGCTCAGGGTCGCCACAACAGGCAGACGACCGATGAACTCAGGGATCAGACCAAATTTGATTAAATCTTCAGGTTCACACTGTGAAAGCAGTTCGCCTTCGCTGGCTTTCTGCGATTTCCCTTTCACGGTTGCGCCGAAGCCGATACCGGATCCGGTTTCAACACGCTGCGAGATCACTTTGTCCAGACCGGCGAATGCGCCGCCACAGATAAAGAGAATTTTAGAGGTATCAACCTGCAAAAATTCCTGCTGAGGATGCTTACGTCCGCCCTGCGGTGGAACCGCAGCCACAGTACCTTCAATCAGCTTCAGCAGCGCCTGCTGAACACCTTCGCCTGACACGTCACGGGTAATCGACGGGTTATCAGACTTACGTGAAATTTTATCGATTTCATCGATGTAGACGATGCCGCGCTGCGCTTTCTGCACGTCATAGTCACACTTCTGCAGCAGCTTCTGGATGATGTTTTCGACATCTTCCCCCACATAACCCGCTTCAGTCAGCGTGGTGGCGTCAGCCATGGTAAACGGCACATCCAGCAGGCGCGCCAGCGTCTCAGCCAGCAGCGTTTTACCACTACCGGTCGGACCAATCAGCAGAATGTTACTTTTGCCCAGCTCAATACCGTTGCTGGTATCGCCATTGCGCAGACGTTTGTAGTGGTTGTAAACCGCAACCGCCAGCACTTTCTTCGCTCTCTCCTGACCGATGACATAATCATCAAGGTGATGGCGAATTTCATGTGGGGTTGGCAACGCACTGCGTTCACGATGCGGGGCAACTTCTTTGATCTCTTCGCGAATGATGTCGTTGCACAGGTCAACACACTCATCGCAGATATACACTGACGGCCCGGCAATCAGCTTTCGCACTTCATGCTGGCTTTTGCCGCAAAAAGAGCAGTACAGCAACTTTCCTGAACCGTCTTTGCGCTTATCTGTCATCAGTTAACCTCTTCCTGTTCTCAGGCCGTACCTGCGTACGGCGCAGGCCGTGCAGTGACGGCCGAAATTCATTCAACCCGTAATAGTACCGTTGTCCTGTTAACTATAGACCAGGGACAAGGGTAAGTCGGGTCTTATTGGCGATGCGTCAGAATTGAATCGACTAAGCCATACTCTACCGCTTCACTGGCAGAGAGGAAACGGTCACGCTCGGTGTCGCGCTCAATTTCTTCCAGCGATTTACCGGTGTGCTCAGCCATCAGCTCATTCATACGCTGTTTCACCTTCAGGATCTCGCGCGCATGGATTTCAATGTCTGACGCCTGGCCCTGATAGCCGCCCAGCGGCTGGTGGATCATGACGCGTGAGTTTGGCAGGCAGAAACGTTTACCTTTGGTCCCCGCGGTCAGCAGGAAAGCGCCCATGGAACAGGCCTGGCCCATACAGATGGTGCTGACGTCCGGCTTGATGAACTTCATGGTGTCGTAAATCGACATGCCAGCCGTGATCACGCCGCCCGGTGAGTTAATGTAGAGATAGATATCTTTTTCCGGGTTTTCCGCTTCCAGAAACAGCATCTGCGCGACGATCAGATTCGCCATATGGTCTTCGACCTGGCCGGTCAGGAAGATCACACGCTCTTTCAGCAGACGGGAGTAAATGTCGTAAGAACGCTCACCACGCGAAGTCTGTTCAACAACCATTGGCACCAGCGCATTGTGCGGTGCAGTATATTCACGATCGCCACTGTATGACATTACCGTCTCCTGGATAAATTTCATTGGCAACATTCTGTACCGATTCTACGAAAGACGCGCGGGAAACTCCACGCCGCGTCTCTTTCCGACACCTTCAGGACGGTTAATCAGCCAGCCTCACTCTTCTTCCTGCATACTCCCTATATCTGGGGATAGTGCACGCCTGTTTCAAGCATAACAATCTTTTCCCTGTTCGCTAACCCGGAAAAAGCGATGCGTGAATAATTTGCTGGTTAATTAAGCAAATAGAGGGGAAGAATCGCGTGCTGCGCGTCAAAACAAAAAAGCCCGCGACTTTTCAGTCACGGGCTTAGCACATACCGTTAAAGGTCTGATCAGGCCTGAGCGGTCTGGTTCATCAGATCCTGGAAGTTGGTCTCTTTCTCGGTCACTTTCGCTTTCGCCAGGACCGCTTCAACCGCCTGCTCTTCCAGCGCAACGTTGCGCATGTTGTTCATCAGCTCGTTATTCTTGCTGTAGAACTCAATCACTTCCTGCGGATCTTCATACGCAGAAGCCATCTCTTCGATCATGGTGTTAACGCGTGCTTCATCCGCTTTCAGCTCATGGGTACGAATCACTTCGCCCAGCAGCAGGCCGACAACAACACGGCGTTTCGCCTGCTCTTCGAACAGTTCGCGAGGCAGTTCCAGCGCCTGCTGCTCGTTGCCACCAAAACGCTGTGCAGCCTGACGACGCAGAACGTCGATTTCGCTATCAACCAGCGCAGCAGGAACGTCGATTTCGTTAGCCGCAACCAGACCGTCGATCGCCTGAGATTTGATGCGGTTACGGATAGCGCCTTTCAGCTCACGATCCATGTTCTTACGGACTTCAGTGCGCAGACCGGCAACAGAACCATCTTCAACGCCGAAACGTTTGATGAACTCTTCAGTCAGTTCTGGCAGCTCGCGCGTTTCAACTTTCTTCAGCACGATCTCGAACTTCGCGTCTTTCCCTTTCAGGGTTTCTGCGTGGTAGTCGTCCGGGAATTTCACGTCAATGGTGAACGTCTCGCCCGCTTTATGACCCACGATGCCTTCTTCAAAGCCTGGGATCATGCGGCCCTGGCCCATGGCCAGAACGAAATCAGAGGCTTTGCCGCCTTCGAACTCTTCGCCGTCAACGGAACCGTTGAAGTCGAGGGTCGCGCGATCTTCTGCACCGGCCGCTGCGTCGCTTTCAATCCAGTTAGCCTGCTGCTTGCGCAGAGTATCCAGCATGGTGTCAACGTCAGCATCGGTAACTTCAACCAGAGGTTTTTCGACTTCGATGTTTTCCAGGCCTTTCAGCTCAACTTCCGGATAGACTTCGAACTCAACCGCGTAGGTGAAATCCTGACCTTCTTTGTACTCGCCTGGCACGTAGTTAGGTGCGCCAGCCGGGTTGATTTTTTCTTTGATGATGGCGTCAACGAAGTTGCGCGTCATCAGCTCGCCCAGCACGTCCTGGCGGACAGAAGCGCCGTAACGCTGTGCGACGATGTTCATCGGCACTTTGCCTTTACGGAAACCATCGATGCGAACTTTCCTGGCAACGTCAACCAGTTCTTTTTTTACTGCGCTTTCGATGCTGTCAGCAGCGACAGTAATCGTAATGCGACGGCCCAGGCCCTGAGTGGTTTCTACAGAAACTTGCATCTTGTTACCTCAAAAAATCACGTGCTCGGTCAACTTCAGACACCACACATCGTGAAATGCGCCGTATCCAACAACCGGGACGGCTTCCGTGAAGAGAACCTGATCCCTGTTACCAGAAGCGTCCCGAAGACATTCCGGAAAAATAGACGCAGCATTATAGCGGCATCGCTGGAATGAGTCGAGGATGGTAACTCACCACTTTTCAGCAGCTTTGCTGCTTTTTTGAGCCAGGGATCGCGTTTTTCGCTAAATAAACGAAAAAACGGCCCGCAGGCCGTTTCAGAGAAGGGAGATCAGGCGAGGGTTCCGGCCCCACGACAGTTCGGCGAAGCCAGCACGGTATCCTGCAATCCTTCCCACTCTTTCAGTGTGTAGGTGTGCAGGGCTAAGGCATGGACGCTGCCGGCGAGTTCTGCCGCCAGTTCGCCATAAATCAGACGGTGACGCGCCAGAAAGCGCTGGCCTGCAAAGCAGTCGCTGACAATAACCACTTTGAAGTGACTTTCGGAACCGGCAGGCACATTATGCCGGTAACTTTCGTCATGCACTTCCAGATGAGCTGGCTGAAATGCCACACGCAGCTTTTCTTCTATTTGTTCGCGGATCATGGCTATTACTCCTCAATGGCGAGCGCGGTGCCCCATCTCATTCAATCTTAGTCGCTTTTACTGCGCTTACCCGTCAGCCGACACGAAATATTCGCTCAGGCGTCGGCCAGCTTCCGGCGCGCATCATAACGCAGCTGAAACGAACAGCAAACAGACCCGCCAGTGACCCCGCGCAAAACATCTTCAGAGACAATTTCCCCTGGCGCAGGGCTTTTTTCACTGCCGGGCAATGCTATGATGAACGCCATTTTTGCAAACCAACCCCCTGACACCAACGAGAAAAAGTATGTTGAAAAAACTGTTATTCCCCCTGTTGGCTGCGTTCATTTTAGCCGGCTGTGCAACCAGCAATAATACCCTTACCATTCAGCCTAAGATTGAGCTGCCACAGCGCGATCCGGGCCTGATGGCGGTCACCGTCAGCATCAACGGAGCCGATCAGCGTCAGGATCAGGCGCTGGCAAAAGTGAACCGTGACGGTCAGCTGGTGACCCTGACCCCATCGCGCGATCTGCGTTTTCTGCTGCAGGAAGTGCTGGAGAAACAGATGACGGCACGTGGCTATATGGTGGGACCGAATGGCGCGGTCGATCTGCAGATCGTGGTGAACAACCTTTATGCTGACGTTACCCAGGGCAACGTGCGCTACAGCATTACCACCAAAGCGGACATCTCTATCATTGCTACCGCCAAAAACGGCAGCAAACAGGTTAAAAACTACCGCCAGACTTACAGCGTAGAAGGCGCGTTCAGCGCAACGAACCAGAAGATTACTAACGCGGTCAACGCCACCATGAGCGATGTCATCGCAGACATGGCACAGGACACCAGCGTCAACGACTTCATCAAACAGAACGCGCGTTAATTTCGCCTCTCCTCTGCCCGGCATGATGCCGGGCATCGTGTTTGTTACCGGCAGGATCCGCATGAACCACTATCTTCGCCTCTTCAGCCAGAAAAATGCCGCCGTACTGCTGCTGCTCGGTTTCGCCTCCGGCCTGCCGCTGGCCCTGACATCCGGCACGTTGCAGGCGTGGATGACGGTGGACAATGTCGATCTGAAAACCATCGGTTTCTTTTCGCTGGTCGGCCAGGCCTATGTCTTTAAGTTTCTCTGGTCGCCGATGATGGACCGCTACACGCCGCCATTTCTGGGCCGGCGTCGCGGCTGGTTGCTGCTCAGCCAGCTGGCGCTGGTCGGGGGCATTACGGCGATGGGGTTTCTGCAACCCAGCCGGGATCTGAGCCTGATGGCGGCTCTGGCGGTGCTGATTGCCTTCTGCTCCGCCTCACAGGACATTGTATTTGACGCCTGGAAAACCGATATTCTGCCGCCTGAAGAGCGCGGCAGCGGCGCGGCGATTACCGTGCTGGGTTACCGGCTGGCGATGCTGATTTCAGGCGGGCTGGCGCTGTGGCTGGCTGACCGCTATCTCGGCTGGCAGGCGACCTACTGGCTGATGGCGCTGATGATGGTGCCTGGCATTATCGCCACGCTGATGGCGAGCGAGCCGGACACCCATACTTCCACGCCCCACTCTCTGCGTCAGGCTGTTGTCGACCCGCTGAAAGATTTCTTTCAGCGCAATAACGCCTGGCTGCTGATTACCCTGATTATTCTCTACAAGCTGGGCGATGCTTTTGCCGCCTCACTGACCACCACCTTTCTGATTCGCGGCGTCGGCTTTAATGCTGGCGATGTCGGTCTGGTTAACAAGACGCTGGGCCTGCTGGCGACCATCATTGGTGCGCTCTATGGGGGTGTCGTCATGCAGCGCCTGAGTCTGTTCCGGGCACTGATGATTTTCGGCCTGCTGCAGGCTGTCTCAAACTTCGGTTACTGGCTGCTGGCGGTGACGGATAAACAGCTGTGGAGCATGGCCAGCGCGGTTTTTGTGGAAAACCTCTGTGGCGGCATGGGCACCGCCGCCTTTGTGGCGCTGTTGATGACCCTCTGCAACAAATCGTTCTCCGCGACCCAGTTTGCCCTGCTGTCAGCGCTTTCTGCGGTGGGCCGGGTTTACGTCGGTCCGGCTGCGGGCTGGCTGGTTGAACTCTGGGGCTGGCCAGCCTTTTATGCCTTCACCGTCGTGGCGGGCGTGCCGGGTCTGTTGCTGCTGGCATTTTGCCGTCAGACGCTAAATCAGGTCGAGCAGAGTGGCAAATTCCTGACACGAAGCTACTATCCTCTTGGCTATCGCTGGACGAATCGTCTGTTTGCAGCAGGCTGTGGCGTGCTGGGACTCTGGCTGGTGGCGCTGGCGCTGGATGCGCTGGGGCTCACTGTGCTGGCTGCCCTGCTGTCACCCCTGTTTGGTACTGGCATGGTACTCGCGTTGCTGGCCGTATTGTCGGGTCTGCTGCTCGACTACCGGGCACTGAAACGAGCGCCTGCCCTGCCCGCGTCAGATGCTTAAGTGAAATCGATGGGTTAACGGCTGCGGCTTATTTTTTTGTCAACGGACCAGGCCGCCGTCATTTATCATCGCCTGTTATTTTTTGAAAATAAGAATATGGCCTGAGGAGGGGGAGCGGAAATACTAAAAACCGGTGAGCAATTACTTTAGTTAAATTTCATCACATAAATGATGCAGACTTGTTAAATATTTGGGCGTTAAAAGTAAGGGTTATTCCTTTCCCTGATTTTTTTGCGGTTACTTCCATTGGTTTTTGTTATATTGGTGCCAACTGCTTGTCTGCGTTAACTATTTGTCACCTGACGCAACATCTGTGACACCCTTAGCAAAAGGTGTCAACACGCATCTGACACATCCTTAAGCTGGTTTACACTGCATAAACCTTCCCGTAAAATGCGCGCACACTTAAACGACAATAGAGCCCTTTGTCATTGAGGTCGTTAAATGAGACTCAGTAAATACAATAAAAGTTTGGGGATTTTGTCATTAATTGCAGGCACTTTATTAATGAGTGGCTGCGATAGTGCATTGTTAAATCCCAAAGGACAGATTGCACTGGAGCAACGTTCGCTGATACTGACTGCCTTTGGCCTGATGTTGATCGTCGTTATCCCCGCAGTCCTGATGGCCGTGGTGTTTGCCTGGAAATATCGGGCATCCAACACGAATGCGAAGTACAGCCCTAACTGGTCACACTCTAACAAAGTGGAAGCCGTGGTCTGGACCATTCCGATCCTGATCATTCTCTTCCTCAGCGTGCTGACCTGGAAATCGACCCATGCACTGGAGCCCAGCAAACCGCTGCAATCTGATGTAAAACCGGTTGAGATCGATGTGGTTGCACTGGACTGGAAATGGCTGTTCATTTACCCGGAACAGGGTATTGCAACCGTGAACCAGATTGCCTTCCCGGCAAACACACCAGTGAACTTCAAAATCACGTCTAACTCCGTCATGAACTCTTTCTTCATTCCAACGCTCGGCAGCCAGATTTATGCGATGGCCGGTATGCAGACCAAGCTGCATCTGATTGCGAATGAGCCAGGGACTTTCGACGGTATCTCTGCGAACTTCAGTGGTCGCGGTTTCTCTGGCATGAAGTTCAAAGCCATTGCAACCAAAGACGATGCGGAATTCCAGCAGTGGGTAGCAAAAGTTAAAGCAGCACCTAACACGCTGACCACCATGGAAGATTTCGAGAAAGTTGCTGTACCAAGCGAAAACCACCCGGTGGAATATTTCTCTTCAGCGAATCCTGAACTGTTCAAGCAAGTTATCGCTAAGTTCATGACCAGCCACGGGAAGATGGACATGCCTGAACATGAAGGTATGGACATGAGTCACGCCGCTTCCGCGGGAGCCGAGGAATAATACGATGTTCGGAAAATTAACACTGGATGCAGTGCCGTACCATGAGCCGATTATCATGGTCACGGTCGCCGGTATCATTTTAGGTGGTCTGGCACTGATTGCCGCCATCACCTATTTTGGTAAATGGCAATATCTGTGGTCTGAATGGCTAACGTCTGTCGACCATAAAAAACTGGGTATCATGTACGTCATCATGGCATTTGTCATGCTGCTGCGTGGTTTTGCTGATGCCATCATGATGCGTACCCAACAGGTGATGGCGTCGGCCGGTGAAGCGGGCATTCTGCCACCGCATCACTACGACCAGATCTTTACGGCGCACGGCGTCATTATGATCTTCTTCGTGGCGATGCCTTTCGTGGTTGGCCTGATGAACATCGCCGTTCCGCTGCAGATTGGTGCACGTGACGTTGCGTTCCCGTTCCTGAACAACCTGAGCTTCTGGTTTACTGCGGTCGGTGTGATCCTGGTTAACCTGTCGCTGGGTGTGGGCGAGTTCGCGCAGACCGGCTGGCTGGCTTATCCGCCGCTTTCCGGCGCGGAGTACAGTCCCGGCGTCGGGGTCGACTACTGGATCTGGAGTCTTCAGCTCTCCGGTATCGGTACGACCTTAACCGGTATTAACTTCTTCGTGACCATCCTGAAGATGCGTGCACCGGGCATGAGCCTGTTCAAAATGCCTGTCTTTACCTGGACTGCGCTCTGCACCAACGTCCTGATCATCGCTGCGTTCCCGGTTCTGACCGTGACCCTGGCGCTGTTGACCCTTGATCGTTATCTCGGCTTCCATTTCTTTACCAATGAAATGGGCGGGAACATGATGATGTACGTCAACCTGATCTGGGTCTGGGGTCATCCGGAAGTGTATATTCTGGTTCTGCCGGTCTTTGGTGTGTTCGCAGAAATTACCGCGACCTTCTCCAAAAAACGTCTGTTTGGCTACACCTCACTGGTGTGGGCGACCATCGCGATCACCGTACTGTCGTTCATCGTCTGGCTCCACCACTTCTTCACCATGGGTGCGGGTGCGAACGTCAACGCCTTCTTCGGTATCATGACGATGATCATCGCGATTCCGACCGGGGTTAAAATCTTTAACTGGCTGTTCACCATGTACCAGGGTCGCATCCAGATGCACTCTGCGATGCTGTGGACCGTTGGCTTCCTGGTAACCTTCTCTGTAGGGGGTATGACCGGCGTACTGCTGGCCGTTCCGGGTGCTGACTTCATTCTGCACAACAGCCTGTTCCTGATTGCACACTTCCATAACGTTATCATCGGTGGTGTTGTCTTCGGTTGTATGGCGGGCGTGACCTACTGGTTCCCGAAAGCCTTTGGCTTTACCCTGAACGAAACCTGGGGCAAACGCGCCTTCTGGTTCTGGATCATCGGCTTCTTCGTTGCCTTTATGCCGCTGTACGCACTGGGCTTCATGGGTATGACCCGTCGTCTGAGCCAGGATATCGATCCACAGTTCCACCCTCTGCTGGTGGTCGCTGCGGTCGGTGCAGGTCTGATTGCAATGGGTATCCTGTGTCAGCTGACCATGTTCTACGTTTCGGTCCGTGACCGCGACCAGAACCGTGATCTGACCGGTGACCCGTGGGGCGGTCGTACGCTGGAGTGGGCAACCTCTTCACCACCACCGTTCTATAACTTTGCTGTGATCCCGCATGTGCATGAGCGTGACGCTTTCTGGGAAATGAAAGAGAAAGGCGAAGCGTACAAGCAGCCGGAGTCGTATGAAGAGATTCATATGCCGAAAAACAGCGGTGCTGCACTGGTTATCTGTGCGTTCGCGACGGTAATGGGCTTCGCGCTGATCTGGCATATCTGGTGGCTGGCAGGTCTTTCATTCCTCGGCATGATCGTTACCTGGATCGTGAAGAGCTTCGACGAAGACGTGGATTACTACGTTCCGGTTGCTGAAGTTCAGAAGATTGAAAACCAGCACTTTGACGAAATCAGCAAAGCAGGTCTGAAATAATGTCAACTGAAACTCTGATTAAACATCACCACGACGCCCATGCGGAGCATGGGCATCACGATGCAGGAGCCAATAAAGTCTTTGGCTTCTGGATCTACCTGATGAGTGACTGCATTATCTTCGCAACCCTGTTTGCGACCTATGCCGTCATGGTCAACAACACTGCCGGTGGCCCGGCAGGTAAAGATATCTTTGAGCTGCCGTTTGTTCTGGTAGAAACCGCCCTGCTGCTGCTGAGCTCCATCACGTACGGCATGGCTGTTATCTCCATGAACAAGGAGCAAAAAGGTGCCGTTATCGGCTGGCTGGCGCTGACCTTCCTGTTTGGTCTGGGCTTCATCGGCATGGAAATCTATGAATTCCATCACCTGATTGCGGAAGGCTTTGGTCCGGATCGCAGTGGCTTCCTGTCTGGCTTCTTTACGCTGGTCGGTACCCACGGTCTGCACGTGACCTCGGGTCTGATCTGGATGCTGGTGCTGATGTTCCAGATTTCTAAACGTGGCCTGAACGCGACTAACCGCACCCGTATCATGTGTCTGAGCCTGTTCTGGCACTTCCTGGACGTGGTCTGGATTTGCGTCTTCACCGTTGTTTACCTGATGGGAGCCATGTAATGAGTCATTCTGTTAACGAACATGGCGCTTCACACGGTAGCGTGAAGTCCTACATGATCGGCTTCATCCTCTCTATCATCCTGACGGCGATCCCGTTCTGGATGGTCATGGATGGCAGTGCATCTCACGGTACTATCCTCGGTGTTGTTCTGGTCTGTGCGGTTATCCAGGTGCTGGTTCACCTGGTTTACTTCCTGCACTTAGACAGCAAATCTGAGGGTGGCTGGAACATGGTAGCCATTGTTTTCTCGGCCATCATCATCCTGATTGTCGTAGTAGGCTCACTGTGGATCATGTGGAACCTCAACTACAACATGATGCCTCACTAAAGAGTCACGCGTAATGTTTAAGCAATACCTGCAAGTTACAAAACCAGGAATTATTTTCGGGAATTTAATTTCTGTGATCGGCGGATTCCTGCTGGCCTCTAAAGGCAACACGGATTACGCCCTGTTTCTCATCACCCTGGTGGGCGTGTCACTGGTGGTTGCATCGGGTTGTGTTTTCAACAACGTGATCGACCGCGACATCGACATCAAGATGGAGAGAACCAGGAATCGGGTGCTGGTAAAAGGCCTTATCTCCGCGAAAGTAAGCCTGGTTTATGCCACTGTGCTGGGTATTGCTGGCTTTGCGTTGCTCTACTTCGGTGCAAATCCGCTGGCCATGTGGCTGGCGGTGATGGGCTTCGTGGTTTACGTGGGCATCTACAGTCTCTACATGAAGCGTCATTCCGTTTACGGTACGCTGATTGGCAGTCTGTCGGGTGCTGCACCGCCGGTTATCGGCTACTGTGCGGTATCCAATGAGTTTGATGCCGGTGCCTTAATCCTGCTGGCGATCTTCAGCCTGTGGCAGATGCCGCATTCGTACGCGATTGCCATCTTCCGCTTTAAAGATTACCAGGCGGCGAACATCCCGGTATTGCCGGTGGTGAAAGGGATCTCCGTAGCAAAAAATCATATTACGCTCTATATCCTGGCGTTTATGATTGCCACGCTGATGCTGACGCTGGGTGGCTATGCCGGCTACAAATATCTGGTGGTGGCCGCTGCGGTCAGCGTCTGGTGGCTGGGCATGGCGTTATCCGGTTATAAAACCGCTGACGATCGTGTCTGGGCGCGTAAACTGTTTGTCTTCTCTATCGTGACGATTACCGCGCTAAGCGTGATGATGTCAGTAGATTCGATGGCTCCGGCCTCGAAGGACCTGCTGACTTACGTCTGGTAACGGACACCGTAATAGCATGAAAAGGGCGCGATTTTCGCGCCCTTTCTTTTTGTTACGACTGCTTAAAAACTATTGTTTTACCCGCCCTGCCCCGCCCCCTAGAATAAATGCAGCACATTAACAGAGGTTGGAATGAACGATAATAAAATGACTCCGGTGGAGCTGCGCGCCACATGGGGCCTCGGTACGGTCTTTTCCCTGCGCATGCTGGGAATGTTTATGGTCCTGCCGGTACTGACCACTTATGGCATGGCATTACAGGGCGCGAGTGAAACGCTGATCGGCCTGGCGATTGGTATCTATGGCCTGGCCCAGGCGATTTTTCAGATTCCTTTTGGTCTGCTTTCCGATCGCATCGGGCGAAAGCCGTTGATCGTGGGCGGACTGCTGCTGTTTGTTCTGGGTAGCGTTATTGCTGCCTGCACGGACTCTATCTGGGGCATTATTCTGGGCCGTGCGCTGCAGGGCTCCGGCGCAATTGCCGCTGCCGTGATGGCGCTGCTCTCCGATTTGACGCGAGAGCAGAACCGCACCAAAGCGATGGCCTTTATCGGCATCAGTTTTGGTGTCACCTTCGCGATTGCGATGGTCGTCGGTCCGGTCGTTACGCACGCGTTAGGGCTGCAGGCGCTGTTCTGGATGATTGCGATCCTGGCCTCGCTGGGTATCGTCATCACGCTGCTGGTGGTGCCATCCACCCCGCATCATGTGCTGAACCGTGAATCGGGCATGGTCAAAGGCAGCTTTCGCAAGGTGCTGGCGAATCCACGTCTGGTGAAGCTGAATATCGGTATTTTCTGTCTGCATATCCTGCTGATGTCGAGCTTTGTCGCCTTGCCGGGGCAGTTTGAGCAGGCGGGTTTCCCGGCCCCGGAACACTGGAAAGTCTATCTCTCGACCATGCTGATCGCCTTTGCGGGCGTGGTGCCGTTCATCATTTATGCCGAAGTGAAGCGTCGCATGAAGCGCGTCTTTGTGGGCTGCGTCGGAATGATCGTTATTGCTGAGATCGTACTGTGGGGTGCGGAAGGCCATTTCTGGACGCTGGTCGTTGGGGTTCAGCTCTTCTTCTTCGCTTTCAATCTGATGGAAGCCATTCTCCCTTCGCTGATCAGTAAAGAGTCGCCTGCCGGTTACAAAGGAACGGCGATGGGTATTTACTCCACCAGCCAGTTCCTTGGCGTAGCCGTTGGCGGCAGCATGGGCGGCTGGGTGTTTGGTCATTTCGATGCACAAACCGTGTTCATGGTCGGCGCAATGGTGGCTGCGGCCTGGCTGTTTGTCAGTATGACGATGCAGGAACCCCCTTATGTGAGCAGCCTGCGCATTGTGCTGAGTGACGCGGCACTGGCTTTGCCGAATCTGGAGCAGCGCCTGAAAGCGCAGAAAGGGGTGAACTCCGTGTTTATCGTGCCGGAAGAGAAAAGTGCCTATATCAAAATTGACAGCAAGGTCACCAGTCGGCCAGAGCTGGAAGCGCTGCTGGGGAGTTGCTAGTTTAAGAAAATTTTCGCGACGACTTCCGCTCGTTTCGCTTCAGGATCGAGCTGGCTCAGGGATGAGGTGCGTAATCGCCCGCGCTGACCCCGCCATGGATGGCGCTGTTGCGTCTTTGCGTAAGGCACAGGCTCCCTGAGCAAGCGCGCGATCGCACAGACGCCCTACAGCTCACACCCCGCTCCAGACGCTTTACTTGTTCAAAGAGATGCAAGCCAGCGCACAATGCCACTAACGTCACAAACAACGCCTTCATTCAGACGGCTCACAAATTTGGATCGATGCAGCGCTGCTCCTGCCAGATAACAAAAAACCCGGCCTGAGCCGGGTTTTTCATAACTGCCTTCAGGCCAAAAAAACAGCCTGCCCCGCTTAATCGCGGAAGTTTTTAAACTGGAACGGCTGCCCCAGATTGCTGCCGCGCACAATCGCCATTGCGCTCTGCAGATCATCGCGCGCTTTGCCGGTCACTCGTAACGCTTCACCCTGAATCTGGGTCTGCACTTTCAGCTTACTGTCTTTAATCAGCTTCACCAGCTTCTTCGCTACGTCGCTCTCAATGCCCTTCTTCAGTTTGGCATCGACCGCCCAGCTTTTACCGCTGTGCTCAATCTCTTCCGGCACCTCTAAGGCACCGCCTTCAATCCCGCGCTTCAGTAACTTCTCACGCAAAATATCGACCAGCTGTTTAACCTGGAAATCAGACTCGCTGGTGATTTTAATGGTTTCATTCTTTTCGTTGAGCTCAAACTCGGCGCTCACGTTGCGGAAATCGAAGCGGGTAGACACCTCACGGTTGGCATTCTCCACCGCATTGCGAATTTCCTGCAGATCGACTTCTGAAACGATATCGAAAGATGGCATCTCTTCTTCTCCTGACGCTAAAGTGACATGCATAATACGCGTCTTACGGTGCTAAATAAAATCAGGCTGTGCACGACGCTATACTCATGGTGTGACAGTAAATAATAAATGGATAGCCCGCCAGCGGGAGGCAGTATGAAAATTACCGTGTTAGGGTGCGGTGCTCTGGGTCAGGTCTGGCTGACAGCGCTCGCCCGTCAGGGACACGAGGTGCAGGGATGGTTGCGGGTGCCGCAGCCCTATTGCTCGGCCAATGTCGTCGACCCGGAAGGCAACATAGCCAACCGCACCTTCATCGCTAACGATCCGCTGTTTCTGGCGGAAAGCCAGCTGCTGCTGGTTACGCTAAAAGCGCCACAGGTGTCGCCCGCCGTGAAAAATCTGGAAAGCGTTCTGCCGGAAAACTGCCCGGTGCTGCTGCTGCATAACGGCATGGGCACGCTGGAGGAGCTTAAAGGGTTAACTCAGCCACTACTGCGCGGCGTCACGACGCACGCCGCGATGCGTGATGGCACCGTCATCAAACACATCGCCAGCGGCATCACCCACATCGGCCCCGGTAACCGCAAAAGCGCTGCTTACAGCGATCTGGCCGACATCCTGCACCATGCCCTGCCCGATGTCGCCTGGCATGACAACATCCGTGCGGCCTGCTGGCGCAAGCTGGCGGTGAACTGTGTGATCAACCCGCTCAGCGTGGAATATGAGTGCCAGAACGGCGCGCTGCGTGCGTATCCGGAACAGATTGCGCAGTTATGTGAAGAGATCAGCTGGGTCATGGAGCGCGAAGGTCAGAACGTAGCCAGCGAAAGCCTGCAGGATATTATCTTTGACGTGATTGAAAGCACGGCGGCGAACACCTCTTCCATGCTGCAGGATATCCGCGCGCAGCGGCTCACCGAAATCGACTACATCAGCGGCTTTTTACTGCGCCGCGCCCGGACGCACGGCCTGGTGCTGTCGGAGAACACCCGTCTGTATGACATTGTTAAACGCAAGGAGTCCCATTATGACCGCGAACGCATCGGTGCTGGTTTGCCTGGCACATGGCAGTGAAGAGACCGAAGCCGTCACCACCATCGACCTGCTGGTTCGTGCCGGGCTGAACGTCGTCACCGCCAGCGTCGAAAGCGATGGCAGCCGGGAGATCGTCTGCTCACGCGGTGTCCGCCTGCTGGCTGACGCTCCGCTGGTCGAGGTCGCCGACAACGATTTCTCCGCCATCGTCCTGCCCGGTGGCCTGAAAGGCGCGGAGACCTTCCGTGACAGCCCGCTGCTGGTCGAAACGGTGCGTCAGTTTCATCTCAGTGATAAAATCGTTGCGGCGATTTGCGCGGCGGCAGGTACGGTGCTGGTTCCCCACGATCTGTTCCCTGTCGGAAACATGACCGGCTTTCCCGGCTTAAAAGAGACCATTCCGGCGGAGAAATGGATGGAGCGCCGCGTCGTCTGGGACCCGCGGGTAAAACTGCTCACCAGCCAGGCACCCGGCACGGCCATGGATTTTGCGCTGAAGCTGATCGATCTGCTGGTGGGAAAAGAAATGGCGCGCGACGTTGCCGCCCAGCTGGTGCTGGCACCCGGCATTTATGACTATCAGGCGTGATCAGGTTCATCAGTCAGATCCCGACAGGGTCTGACTGACCGTAAGCCAGCACTACGGGCGGTAGACTTTCACGTTCTTAAAGCCCTGCTCATGCAGATAGAGGGCCTGCAGACGGCTCATCACGCCGCGATCGCAGTAAAGCAGCCAGGTGCGGTTCTGATCGAGATCGCCAAACTGCGTGCTGAGTTTGTAGAACGGCAGTGATTTCACCTCCGTGGCCTTCAGCTCAAGCGGATTCTCTTCCTGCTCGTCGATGGCGCGGATATCCAGCACCACGTCGTTTTCACTCAGCAGGGCGACGGTTTCAACTTCCACCACCTCCTCTTCTGTCTGCTCAGCGATGGTGCGGATATCGACATTGGTCGCCTCTTCCACCACGCGATCCAGAATCGTAAAGTTGAAATTCTGCTCTTCTGCCTCGATCTTCGCTTTCACCGCCTTCACTGTCGGGCTTTTGGAAATCACCCCACAATATTCCGGCATGGTGCTGGCAAAATCTTCGGTGCCGATCTCCCGGGCGACTTTGATGATGTGCTCTTTGTCGTGAGAGATCAGCGGACGCAGAATCAGCGTATCGGAGGCGTTATCAATCAGACGCAGGTTGGTCAGCGTCTGGCTCGATACCTGCCCGACTGCTTCACCGGTGACCAGCGCCTGTACGCCATAACGCTCAGCCACGCGGGAAGCGGCACGCACCATCATGCGCTTCAGCACCACGCCCATCTGACCGTCATCCACTTTTTCCAGGATTTCACCGACGACCGGCTCAAAATTGATCGCCACAAAGCGCACCCGGTGCGAACGGCCAAAGCGGTTCCAGAGATAGTGCGCGACCTGACGGACGCCAATCTCATGGGCGGCGCCGCCAAGATTAAAGAAGCAGTAGTGTACGCGGCTGCCGCGACGCAGCAGCATGTAGCTGGAGACGCCGGAGTCAAAGCCACCGGAAATCAGCGACAGCACATCTTCCTGTGTGCCGATTGGGAAACCGCCCAGCCCCTCATAGCGTGCGGTCACCAGCGTCAGCTGATTCTCGTCCACTTCGAGATTAACCGTTACCTCCGGGTTTTTAAGCTGCACACGGGCGCTTTCGATGTGCTGGTTCAGCCCGCCGCCCACATAGCGCTCCACATCCTGCGAACTGAAGCTATGCTTACCACGACGTTTAACCCGAACGCAGAAGCTCTTTCCTTCGAGGCTGTCGCGATACTGCGCTAAGGTCTGTTCGAAGATGTGATGAATATCGGTGTACTCGCGATCTTCAACCGCTAAAACGTGATGAATCCCCGGAATGCGCGTCAGTTCATCGGGAATAATGTCCCGCAGCGCGTCGTTTTTTGAGCGCACTTCAATGTGATCCCAGTAACGCACAACGGCGATGTCGTCGCTGACGGTTTTCAGGACGTTACGGATATTGCTGGCAAGAATCTTGATAAAGCGCAAACGCACCGACTGACTCTTGATGGTGATTTCAGGAAATAACTTGATGATAAACTTCATGGCGACACAGCTTCGTTGGGCAAATAAGTGCTAAAAGAGGCAGCACTTAGCTGGTAAAATCACAAAATTGCGGGCTGCAAGGCGCAACCGCATCCGAGGCGCGGGAGTATATCACCTTTGTCAGGTGACTGCTTCTTCATCAGCTGCCGCATTGATTATTTTGCTAATCATAGGGTCTCAGCTACCATGACCGATTGCGAGATAATGTCCCAACCGTGAGTCGACACGAAATATGCCGAAAAAAGCCGAACAGCCAGCCAGCTTCGAAACGTCATTGCAGCAGCTGGAGCAGATTGTCAGCCGTCTGGAAAGTGGTGAACTGCCGCTGGAAGAAGCCCTCAACGAGTTTGAGCGCGGCGTGCAGCTGGCGCGGACAGGCCAGCAGACGCTGCAGCAGGCTGAACAGCGTGTCCGTATTCTGCTGAACGACGATAAAAACGCCGACCTCACTGCTTTCACGCCGGAAAATGACTAATGGATTTTGTCCGATTACTCGACGCGTATCAGCAGCAGGTCAACGCCGCGCTGACGCGTTTTATAGCGCCACTTCCTTTTCAGAGTTCTCCTCTGGTTAATGCCATGCATTATGGGGCATTATTGGGCGGTAAACGCCTGCGCCCTTTTCTGGTCTACGCGACCGGTGAGATGCTCCGCGCCGACCCGGCGAGTCTGGATGCGCCCGCCGCCGCGGTTGAATGCATTCATGCGTACTCTCTGATTCATGACGATCTCCCTGCGATGGATGACGATGCACTGCGTCGCGGGCAGCCGACCTGTCACATTAAATATGGCGAAGATACGGCGATACTGGCAGGCGATGCCCTGCAGACGCTGGCCTTCTCAATTCTGACTGACGCAGCCATGCCGGGTGTCAGCGCGGAGTACCGGCTGCGGATGATCTCTGAACTGGCAAACGCCAGCGGCGTGGCCGGCATGTGCGGCGGTCAGGCGCTTGATCTGGCGGCAGAGGGTAAATCGGTGGATCTCGATCAGCTGGAGCAGATCCATCGCCACAAAACGGGCGCGCTGATCCGCTCAGCCGTCCGCTTAGGTGCTTTTACCGCAGGCGATGCGGGCCGTGAAGCCCTGCCGCTGCTTGACCGCTATGCTGAGGCTATCGGTCTCGCGTTTCAGGTGCAGGACGATATCCTGGACGTGGTGGGTGACACCGCCGTTATCGGAAAACGTCAGGGTGCCGATCAGCAACTGGGCAAAAGCACCTATCCTTCACTGTTAGGCTTAGAAAATGCCCGTGCCAAAGCGCGGGATTTGTATCAGGAAGCCCTTGATGCTCTGGAATTGCTCGCTGCGCACTCCTATAACACCACAGCACTGCAGGCGCTGGCGAGCTTCATAATTGAACGCGACAAATAACTTCCATAATGAGTCTCTGATGAGTTTTGATATTGCTAAATACCCGACACTGGCGCTGGCAAACACGGTTCAGGAGCTGCGTGCCCTGCCGAAAGAGAAGCTGCCTGCACTGTGTGATGAACTGCGTCAGTATCTGTTAGACAGCGTGAGCCGCTCCAGCGGCCATTTTGCATCGGGTCTGGGCGTTGTCGAACTGACTGTCGCGCTGCATTATGTCTACAACACTCCTTTTGATCATCTGGTGTGGGATGTGGGTCATCAGGCTTATCCGCATAAAATTCTGACCGGTCGCCGCGATCGCATCGGCACCATCCGTCAGAAAAACGGCGTGCATCCGTTCCCGTGGCGCGGCGAAAGTGAATATGACGTGCTGAGCGTCGGTCACTCGTCGACCTCCATCAGTGCCGGTCTGGGCATGGCCGCGGCGGCAGAACGCGAAGGTCAGGGGCGTCGCACCGCCTGTATTATCGGCGATGGGGCTATCACCGCAGGCATGGCGTTTGAAGCGATGAACCATGCCGGTGATATCAAACCGGACATGCTGGTGATCCTCAATGACAATGAGATGTCGATCTCCGAAAACGTCGGCGCGCTGAATAACCGTCTGGCGCAGATCCTGTCAGGTAAAACCTACGCGCGACTGCGTGAAGGCAGTAAGCGCGTGCTGACTAACCTGCCCCCGATTAAAGAGCTGGTTAAGCGCACGGAAGAGCACCTCAAAGGCATGGTGGTGCCGGGAACGCTGTTTGAAGAGTTAGGCTTCAACTACATCGGTCCGGTTGATGGCCACGATGTCCTGACGCTGGTCAATACGCTGAGTAACATGCGCAACCTGAAAGGGCCGCAGTTCCTGCATATCATGACGAAGAAAGGGAAAGGCTACGCCCCGGCAGAGGAAGATCCGATTGCCTGGCACGCCGTGCCTAAATTCGATCCGGCCATTGGCGAACTGCCGAAAAGTGCCGAAGGTCTGCCGAGCTACTCTAAAATCTTCGGCAACTGGCTGTGCGAAATGGCCGCCGACGATCCGAAGCTGATGGCGATTACCCCGGCGATGCGTGAAGGCTCCGGCATGGTGGCCTTCTCGCGTGAGTTCCCGCAGCAATATTTTGATGTGGCGATCGCCGAGCAGCACGCGGTGACCTTCGCTGCCGGTATGGCGATTGGCGGTTATAAGCCTGTTGTGGCCATCTATTCCACCTTCCTGCAGCGCGCCTACGATCAGCTGATCCATGACGTCGCTATCCAGAAACTGCCGGTCCTGTTTGCTATCGATCGCGGTGGTATTGTTGGCGCAGACGGTCAGACTCACCAGGGCGCATTTGATCTTGCCTATCTGCGCTGTGTGCCGGAGATGGTGATCATGACCCCCAGCGACGAAAATGAGTGCCGTCAGATGCTCTACACCGGCTATCACTATCAGGACGGGCCGAGCGCCGTGCGTTATCCGCGCGGCACCGGCGTTGGCACCCCACTGGCACCGCTACAGAGCCTGCCGCTGGGCAAAGGCGTGGTGAAACGTCAGGGTGAAGAACTGGCGATTCTGAACTTCGGTACGCTGCTGCCGGAAGCGACCGCTGCGGCGGAAGCGATGAATGCGACCCTGGTCGATATGCGCTTTGTGAAGCCGCTGGATGAGGCGCTGATTGCCGAACTGGCCGCCACCCACACGTCACTGATTACGCTGGAAGAAGGCGCAATCAAGGGCGGTGCAGGCAGCGGCGTCAATGAGTTCGTCATGGCGAAACGCCTGGCTGTGCCGGTTCTCAATATCGGTCTGCCCGATGAATTTATCCCGCAGGGCACACAGGAAGAAGTGCGTCATGACTACCTGCTGGACGCCGAAGGTATCCAGCAGCAGATCACCCGCTGGCTGGCGCAGTAACCTCTCCTCTCTGCGCTCCCTCCGGGGAGCGCAACGCCCTGCTATGCTGAAACCTTTGCACTTTCGCAGGAGCCTCCACCATGAAACTGATTCAACTGGGAACTACCGACCTTCAGGTTTCGCGCCTCTGTCTGGGCTGCATGACCTATGGCGAGCCGACGCGCGGCAACCACGCCTGGACGCTGCCTGAAGCGAGCAGCCGTCCGCTAATCCAGCAGGCGCTGAACGCAGGGATCAACTTCTTCGACACGGCCAACAGCTATTCAGACGGCAGCAGTGAAGAGATTCTGGGACGGGCGCTGAAAGATTTTGCGCGCCGTGAAGAGATTGTGGTCGCCACCAAAGTCTATTTCCCCCTGAGCAACCTCTCACAGGGTCTGTCGCGCAAAAATATCCTGCAATCCATTGATGACAGCCTGCAGCGCCTCGGCATGGAGTATGTCGATCTGCTGCAGATTCACCGCTGGGATTACGAGACGCCGCTGGAAGAGACGCTGCAAGCGCTGCATGATGTCGTACAGTCGGGCAAAGCGCGCTACATCGGTGCTTCATCCATGCACGCCAGCCAGTTTGCACAGGCGTTGCAGATGCAGGCGCAACAGGGCTGGCATCGCTTCGTCAGCATGCAGGATCAGTACAACCTGATTCAGCGTGAAGAGGAGCGTGAAATGCATCCGCTCTGTCAGAAAGAGCAGATCGCCGTGCTGCCCTGGAGTCCCCTGGCGCGCGGTAAGCTGACCCGCCCATGGGGTGAAAACACCGCTCGCTCCACCTCTGATCAGGTCATGGCGAAGCTCTATGCCACCACCGAAGAGAATGATGCCGCCATTGCGCAGCGTCTGGCGCAGGTGGCGGAGAGTAAAGGCGTGACGCGGGCACAGGTCGCCCTGGCCTGGCTGCTGAGCAAACCTGCCGTCACGGCGCCAATCATTGGCGCGTCGCGTGCTGAGCAGTTTGCGGATCTGGTGAAGGCGGTGGATGTCACACTGAGTGACGACGAGATTACCCTGCTGGAAGAGGTCTATCAGCCGCATCAGGCGGTGGGATTCGAGTAACGCCGTCATATGACGCCCTTGCCGGGCGTCATCTTATCGCGGGTGAGCGGATCAGCCCGCCAGCCAGACCCCGATGCCATACAGCATGGCAGCCGAAATGACCCCGGCAATGATGTCATCAACCATAATGCCCATGCCACCGTGCACGTTGCGGTCAAACCAGCGAATCGGCCAGGGTTTCCACATATCCAGAATACGAAACAGTACAAATCCCCCGAGCACCCACTGCCAGCTGTTGACCGGAATCGCCATCAGCGTAATCCACATGCCGATAAACTCATCCCAGACAATACTGCCATGATCGTGAACGCCCATATCTTTGGCGGTGCGATGACAGAGGTAAACGCCGACGCAGATGCCGACCAGCACGACCAGCGAATAGAGGTCCTGCGGCAGAAACGTCATCAGCCACCAGAATGGGATCGCCGCCAGCGATCCCATGGTGCCAGGCACCACCGGGCTTAACCCGCTGCCAAAACCGGTCGCCAGCAGATGCCAGGGATTGCTCATCCGCAGGCGGCCTTTGGCCACATCGTTATTTCGTATCAAAGTGATCAAATCCTTTATGGCGGAAGGTGGCGGGCTTGCCATTATCCAGCAGCGTTAAGCCTTCCGACTCCGGTGCTATCTGACCGATGCAGGTGTAGGGCACGCCCAGATGACCCAGCGCCACATCCAGCGCGCCGCGATTCACCTCCGGCACGGTGAAGCAGAGCTCATAATCCTCTCCCCCACTCAGCGCCCAGCGCAGAACCTGCTCAGGGTCGAAATGGTCACGCAGCGCGCCAGAAAGCGGCAGAGCATCAAGATTAAGCCGTGCGCCACAGCCGCTGGCTTTCAGCACGTGACCGAGATCGGAAATCAGGCCGTCAGAGAGGTCTACCGCAGAGGAGGCCAGCGCACGCAGGGCCTGTCCCTGCAGAATGCGCGGCATGGGGCGCAGATGGCGTTTGATCAGCGCCTCATGCACCGCCGGATCGCTGATGCGGCAGTGATGCTGCAGCAGCGCCAGGCCCGCCGCGCTGTCACCCAGCGTGCCGGTCACGTAGATCCAGTCACCCGGCTTCGCGCCGGAGCGTTTCAGTGCCCGGCCCTGCGGCACCAGACCGTGAATCGCCAGCGTCAGACTCAGCGGGCCGCGCGTGGTGTCACCACCCACCAGCTGCATATCGTAATACTCCAGCAGCTCAAACAGGCTCTCACTGAACGCCGACAGCCAGCTCTCATCGACCTGCGGCAGCGTCAGGGCCAGCGTCAGCCACGCGGGATCGGCGCCCATAGCGGCGAGGTCGCTGAGATTAACAGCCAGGGCTTTGTAGCCAAGATCGGCGGGATGGATATCCCGTAAGAAGTGCACACCGGCAACCAGGGTATCGGTGCTGATCGCCAGCGTCTGTTTTTCCGGCACGCTCAGTAACGCACAATCGTCACCGATGCCGAGTTCGACATCACGGCGGCTGCGTGTTCTGCGGTTGAAGTAGCGTGCGATGAGTTCAAATTCACCACAAGACATAATTACGTTCCGCTTAACCCTCTATGAAAAAAGGCCGGCAAGCCGGCCTTTTTGTTTATTTGCGATGGGGTCGAATCTGTGGACCGGCTTTATCCAGCACGCCGTTAACAAATTTATGACTGTCTTCAGCGCCGAAGACTTTCGCCAGCTCAATCCCTTCGTTGATGGCCACTTTATAGGGCACATCATCACGTTTGCTCAGCTCATACAGTGAGATGCGCAGGATCGCTTTTTCTACCTGGCCCAGCTCTTCAAGCTGACGCGACAGGTAGGGCTTCATCAGTCCATCCAGATACGCACTGTTGGTCGCCACACCGGACAGCAGTTCGCGGAAATAGGTAATGTCGACGTCTTTGACGTCCTGTTCCGCCAGAAACTGGTATTCCACATCGGCAATGTCGTTATTCGACAACTGCCAGGAGTAAAGCGCCTGAACAGCGCACTCACGGGCGCGACGACGAGCAGCAGGTTTCACAAAATTCCCCTTACAAAAATCAGGCTTTAATGGCTTTCAATACGTTGATCATTTCGAGCGCGGTCAGTGCGGCTTCCGCACCTTTGTTACCGGCTTTGGTACCGGCACGTTCAATGGCCTGCTCGATGCTTTCGGTTGTCAGCACGCCAAACGCGACAGGAATGTCGCTGTTAATGGCGACGCTGGCGATACCGGAGCTGGCTTCACCCGCCACATATTCGAAGTGGGCAGTGCCACCACGAATCACGGTGCCGAGGGCGATAATCGCATCATATTTGCCGGCGTTAGCCAGCGCGCGAGCTGCCAGAGGCAGTTCGTAGGCGCCGGGAACCCAGACTACGGTGATATTGTCATCTTTGACCTGGCCGATACGTTTCAGGGCATCAATTGCACCCTCCAGCAGGCTGTCATTAATGAAGTTGTTAAAACGCGCGATAACGATGGCAACACTGGCCTCAGGCGTTGCAACAGCAGCTTCGATAACTTTCATACTTATCCTTTCAGGGGTTTATTTAGCCCCGCGCAGGGGGGCGGATTCTATCATACTCTTCGGCGGCGTGCTCTCGCTTTTCCGCCCGTGTTATTGCGGTGTCAGGGTCAGGCGTAAATCGTCTCCGACCTGACGGACATCGCTGAAACGAAAGGCAGGCGCGTCAGCCAGCTGACTGAGTCCGGGCAAGTGACACAGGCCGCGGCCTTCATCACCTAACAGCTTAGGTGCCACGTAGACGATCAGCTCATCGGCCAGTCCCGCCTGCAGCAGCGCACCCGCCAGCGTTGCGCCCGCTTCAACCCAGACGCTGTTGATCTGGCGCTGACCCAGCAGCATCATCATCGCCACCAGATCCAGCTGATGCTCGCGCTGCGGAACGGCAATTTGCGTCACGCCTGCGGGCCAGCTCTGCTGATCCGGCTGATGGCGCATCAGCCAGGTTTCTCCCGGCTGCGTAATCAGGCGATGCCCGGACGTAACGCGATTCTGACTGTCGATAATCACCCGCACCGGCTGACGCAGCTGCTGCTCATCCAGCAGCGCCTGGGTGTCCGCACTGAGTTCGGACCAGCGCACCGTCAGGGAGGGATCGTCCGCCAGCACGGTTGCGCTGCTGCTCAGGATAGCCGCACTTTGCGCCCGCAGACGCTGCACATCACGACGCGCAGCCGCAGAGGTAATCCACTGACTTTCGCCGCTGGCCATGGCGGTCCGGCCATCCAGCGACGCGCCCAGTTTAAGCTGAATCCAGGGAAACCCGGTGCGCATCCGCTTGAGAAAGCCGCGATTCAGCGCCTCCGCTTCCGGCATCATCAGACCGTGGCTGACCTCAATGCCCGCCTGCTGCAGGCGGTGCAGCCCGCGACCGGCGACCTGCGGATTCGGGTCCTGCATCGCGGCCACGACCCGCTTCACACCGGCGGCGATCAGGGCATCACAGCAGGGAGGCGTACGGCCATGATGACTGCACGGCTCCAGCGTCACATAGGCGGTAGCACCGCGCGCTTTTTCGCCTGCTATACGCAGCGCGTGGACTTCCGCATGGGGTTCTCCGGCGCGCTGGTGCCACCCCTCCCCCACGACCTCACCATCGCGTACGATAACGCAGCCGACGTTGGGGTTGGGCATGGTGGTAAAACGGCCGCGTCGCGCCAGCTCCAGCGCGCGCGCCATATAGCGTTCATCCATACTTTAATCCTGTAAACGGGCGATCTCTTCGCCAAAATCCCGGATATCTTCAAAGCTGCGGTAAACCGAGGCGAAACGGATGTAGGCCACCTTATCGAGTTTTTTCAGCTCATCCATCACCAGGTTGCCAATCAGCTTACTGGGGATCTCCCGTTCACCCGTGGCACGCAACTGGGTTTTGATATGGTTAACGGCGCTTTCCACCGCGTCGGCGCTGACCGGACGCTTTTCCAGCGCCTTCATCATCCCGCTGGCCATTTTGTCTTCATTGAAGGGTTCGCGCACGTCATTGCTTTTCACCACGCGAGGCATCACCAGTTCTGCCACCTCAAAGGTGGTAAAGCGCTCATGGCACATCAGACACTGGCGGCGGCGGCGCACCGAAGAGCCTTCACTAACCAGACGAGAATCAATCACTTTGGTGTCCACAGCGGAGCAGAATGGGCAATGCATGACGTTTCCTGACGCGAGAGTGATGGGTCAGACAGTGTAGCGCGAACTGCGAATCAACAAAATCTCTTCGTGCCTTTCAGAGGATTCACCTCTCAGGATAAACGATGCTAAATTTCGTCTGCAGCAAAAGGGACTACGCTTTAAGGGCTGCAATTGAAATTTTCCACTAACACACTGGAGGTTGTATGGGTCTGTTTAACTTTGTGAAAGAAGCGGGTGAAAAATTGTGGGATGCCGTGCATGGCGGTGATGACCAGAATAAAAAGCTGCAGGAGCACATCAACAAACTCGGATTACCCGACAGCGACAAGGTTGATGTCAAAGTGAATGGCGATACCGTCACGGTGACCGGCGATGGCCTCTCTCAGGAGCTGAAAGAGAAGATTCTGATCGCAGCGGGCAACGTCGCGGGCATCACCAAAGTGGAAGACAAGGTTACCGTCACCGACAGCGCAGCGGAGTCCGAACTCTACACGGTGAAAAAAGGCGATACGCTGAGCGCCATCTCGAAACAGGTCTACGGCAACGCTAATGAGTACAATAAGATTTTCGAAGCGAACAAACCGATGCTGTCACACCCTGATAAGATCTACCCTGGTCAGGTGTTACGCATTCCGAAATAACGGACAAGGATAACTTATGAACAGGATGGTTTGGGTTCCGGTGGCGCTCTCTCTGGTGACGCTGAGCGGGTGCAGCAGCACCGCCAGCACACCGCAGGTCAGAGAGCTGCATCAGGAAGTGAATCAGCTTAATCAGCAGATGCAGCACCTGACCTCGCAAGCCAGTGCGCTGGAGATTCAGGGACAGCTGAACAGCCAGTCGCAGCAGGGAGCATGGCTGCTGCCACAGGCCAATACGCCCGTGGCGTTGCAGACCCGGCTCGGTACGCTGCGGCTGACGCTGTCGCCCGTCACGGCTGAAGCGAGCGGCTCGCGGGCAACCCTCACGGTGCGTTCGATGGATGAACAGCCGTTGCCTGCGCTGAACGCCACGGTGATCTGGGGTGAACTCGATCCCGCCAGCGGCAAGCCGCTCGGCAATGACACGCTGAGCCAGACCATCACCGTGCCTGCCTCCCTGCTGCCGCAGCATTCGGTCACCGTTCCGCTGCGACTCAGCGGTCTGACACCGGAGCAGCTCGGCTACGTCCGCGTGCATAACGTGACCGGCAACGTGCCGACCCAGACCCCACCTGCTGCACCGGCATTGCCCTGACGGCCGGCGCAAAAAAAACGGGCAGCCCCAGGGCTGCCCGTTTTCATTTCTGTCATGTGATTACGGCAGGATAGAAGGCTGATCTGCGCCCTCTTTCTCAACCTTCTGCACCAGCATATGTTCACGCTTCATGCCCAGCTTCAGCGCCAGCGCCGAAGAGACATAAATGGATGAAATCGTACCGATCGTCACACCAATCAGCATGGTCAGTGAGAAGCCTTTCAGCAGCGCACCACCAAAGATGAAGAGGATGAGGATCATCGCCAGTGTGGTCAGCGAGGTAATCAGCGTACGGCTTAAGGTCTGGGTCAGGGACACGTTGGTAATATCGTAAGCGCTGCCGCGACGGATCTTGCGGAAGTTTTCACGAATACGGTCAGAGACCACGATTTTGTCGTTAAGCGAGTAGCCAATCACTGACATCAGTGAGGCAACAATCGTCAGGTCGATTTCAATACGGAACAGCGCCAGCAGACCGCAG
Organism: Pantoea sp. M_10; assembly: GCF_008631515.1. Taxonomy (NCBI): domain Bacteria; kingdom Pseudomonadati; phylum Pseudomonadota; class Gammaproteobacteria; order Enterobacterales; family Erwiniaceae; genus Pantoea; species Pantoea sp. M_10. The sequence goes on from NZ_VWUL01000001.1 coordinate 1,296,477, forward strand.
GTGATGATGACGTCATGCGCCAGCGCCAGCACGGTGCCCAGTGCCAGACGCCACTCAAAGCGGAAACCGATATAGATCAGAATCGCAATCAGTGCAGACAACAGCGCCATCGCCCCCGCCTGCGCCAGGTCGCTGCCCACGCTCGGGCCTACGAACTCAATGCGCTTAACGGTCGCGTTCTGCTGGGTGGTCTGGTTAATCACCGACACCACTTTATTGCCTATTTCGGTGCCTGCCGGACCGGTAACCGGTGCCATACGCACCATGACGTCACGGCTGCTGCCAAAGTTCTGCACCAGCGGCTCGTCAAAGCCCGCTTTCACCAGATCGCTGCGCAGCGTGTCGAGGTCGGCAGGTTTTTCCAGCGCAATCTCAATCACGGTACCGCCGGTGAAATCGAGGCCCCAGTTAAAACCGCGCACGCCCACGATCGCAATCGCAGCGACGATCAGCAGTCCCGAAATGATGAAGGCCAGCGTATCCCAGCGCATAAAGTCGACGACTTTACGCCCGTGGTTCAACTGCTCAATGTTATATTCCTGTGCCACAACGCACTCCTCAGATAGACAGCTTGTTGATGCGTTTGCCACCGTAAACCAGGTTAACAATGGCACGGGTACCGATAATCGCGGTGAACATTGAGGTCGCGATACCGATAGCGGTGGTAATCGCAAAGCCTTTGATCGAACCGGTGCCGACCGCGTAAAGAATGATAACTTTGATCAGGGTGGTCACGTTCGCATCAACAATACTGGAGAAGGCGCCTTTGTAGCCCTCATGGATTGCCTGCTGAACCGAGCGCCCGTTGCGCAGCTCTTCTTTAATACGTTCGTTAATCAGTACGTTGGCATCCACTGCCACCGCCAGGGTTAACACGATACCGGCAATCCCCGGCATGGTCAGGGTCGCGCCCGGCAGCAGGGACATGATGCCGACAATCAGCACCAGGTTTACCAGCAGCGCACTGGTCGCAATCAGACCAAACTTCTTGTAAAACACCACCATGAACAGGATCGACGCAAGCAGACCCCAGAGGCAGGCTTCCAGACCCTGAGTAATGTTTTGCTGACCCATGGTCGGTCCGATAGTGCGCTCTTCCACGATCTGGATTGGCGCAATCAACGCACCGGCACGCAGCAGCAGCGACAGCTGACGCGCTTCGTTCGGATTGTTGATACCGGTAATGCGGAAGCTGTTCCCCAGGCGAGACTGGATATTGGCGACGTTAATCACCTCTTCCTGTTTCACCAGAATGGAACGGCCATTGGCATCTTTCTTACCGCTGTCTTTGTACTCCACAAACAGGGTCGCCATCGGTTTGCCGATGTTGTCCTTGGTGAAGTTCGACATGATGTTTCCGCCTGCGCCATCCAGTGAAATGTTCACCTGTGGCTGGTTGTACTCATCCATGCTGGAGGTCGAGTCGGTGATGTGGTCACCGGTCAGAATCACCCGCTTGTAGAGTACGACCGGCTGGCCGTCACGCATCTTTTTGACTTCGGAGTCACCCGGCACCCGGCCACTGGCGGCTGCGCTCGGATCCACGGTGGTGTTCACCAGACGGAATTCCAGGGTTGCGGTCGCACCCAGAATCTCTTTGGCGCGCGCCGTGTCCTGAATCCCTGGCAGTTCCACCACGATGCGATCGGAACCCTGACGCTGAACCAGCGGTTCCGCCACGCCCAGCTGGTTCACACGGTTACGCAGAATCGTGATGTTCTGCTGAACCGCATATTCACGCGCTTCGCTGAGACGGGCATCGCTCATGGTGGCACGCAGCGCATCGCTGCCGCTGCTGTTGATCACCAGATCCTGATGACGGGAAGAGAGCCAGGAAATCGCCGCATCGCGGCTGGCGGCGTCACGGAAACGAATTTCCACGCCGTAGTTCGCGATTTTATTGACGTTGGTATAGGGGATATTTTTGGCGCGCAGGTCGCTACGCAGCGTATCAGCATTCTGCTCCTGCAGTTTGCTGAGTGCGGTGTCCATGTCCACTTCCATCAGGAAGTGCACGCCGCCACGCAGGTCGAGACCGAGTTTCATCGGTTCTGCTGACAGCATGGTCAGCCAGCGGGGCGTGGCAGGCGCGAGGTTCAGCGCCACGACGTAGTCTTCACCCAGCGCTTTCATGATCGCTTCACGGGCGCGTAACTGCACATCCGTATTGGCGAAGCGCGCGGTAATCGCACCATTTTCCAGCGCAACAGATTTGCTCTGGATATTGTCCTGTTTTAATGCGGACTGAATCTGATCCAGCGTCTGCTCACTGGCGGCGCTTCCGCGCGCACCAGTGATTTGAACGGCCGGATCCTCACCATAGAGGTTGGGAAGCGCATAGAGCAGGCCGACGATAATCACGACGACCAGCATCACATACTTCCACAAAGGATAACGGTTTAACACGGCAGTTCCCTTAGGGAAGAAAGAATTACAGCGCCTTAATGGTGCCTTTAGGCAGCACGGCGGCAACGAAATCACGTTTAATGACCACTTCGTTGGTGTCATTCAGCGCGATAGCGACGTAGCCCGTGTCAGAGACTTTTGTGACGCGACCGACCAGGCCACCGCTGGTTAACACTTCATCGCCCTTTGAGATGGAATCCATCAGCTTCTTGTGCTCTTTCGCACGTTTCTGCTGCGGACGCAGGATCATGAAATAGAAAATCAGACCAAACACCACCAGCATGATCACCAGAGAATACGGACTTCCCTGAGACGGTGCGCCTGCTGCGGCCACGGCGTCAGAAATGAATAAGCTCATTAAATTTCCCTCATTGATGAATTGTCAGACGTTAAAGGCGGAACTTCTTTACCCGTCCGTTGGTAAAACTCAGTTACAAAGCGCTCTAATCTACCCTCTTCGATAGCCTGACGTAAACCAGCCATCAGACGCTGGTAGTAGCGCAAATTGTGGATAGTATTCAGACGCGCGCCCAGTATTTCGTTACAACGGTCGAGATGATACAAGTAGGCCCGGCTATAATTGCGACAGGTGTAACAGTCACACTCCGCATCCAGTGGCGCAGTGTCATCTTTGTAGCGGGCGTTGCGGATCTTCACCACGCCCTCGGTCACAAACAGATGACCATTGCGCGCATTACGGGTTGGCATCACGCAGTCGAACATATCGACGCCGCGACGGACGCCCTCAACCAGATCTTCAGGTTTGCCAACGCCCATCAGATAACGGGGTTTATCCTGCGGAAGCTGCGGACAGACGTGCTCGAGAATACGGTGCATGTCCTGCTTAGGTTCACCCACCGCCAGGCCGCCCACAGCGTACCCATCAAAGCCAATCTCTACCAGACCTTTAACCGAGACATCTCGTAAATCTTCGTAAACCGAGCCCTGGATAATGCCAAACAGCGCATTTTTGTTGCCGAGGCTGTCAAAACGGTCACGGCTGCGTCGTGCCCAGCGCAGCGACATCTCCATTGAACGTTTGGCGTAGTCCCAGTCCGCCGGATAAGGCGTACACTCATCGAAAATCATCACGATGTCGGAACCGAGGTCATACTGAATCTCCATCGATTTTTCCGGATCGAGGAAGATCGGATCGCCGTTGATCGGGTTACGGAAATGCACGCCCGCTTCGGTGATTTTACGGATGTCGCCCAGGCTGAAGACCTGGAAGCCACCGGAGTCGGTCAGAATCGGCCCTTTCCACTGCATAAAGTCATGCAGATCGCCGTGCAGTTTCATAATCTCCTGACCCGGACGCAGCCAGAGATGGAAGGTATTCCCCAGAATGATCTGCGCGCCGGTATCCTGTACCTCTTCCGGCGTCATGCCTTTGACGGTGCCATAGGTGCCAACGGGCATAAACGCCGGGGTTTCCACCACGCCGCGATCAAAAATCAGACGGCCACGGCGTGCGCGCCCGTCTGTGGTATCAAGTTCAAATTTCACAAAGCCTCCATCGGAGAAACAGTCCGATGCAGATAGCCTTCTGTCACGCAGAGCGCGATTCCGGCTATCGGTTGATAAATCAGTCGCCCACTTTTTCCAGCGGCGCCTGCGGATTTTTGCTGATAAACATCGCGTCGCCATAACTGAAGAAACGATATTGCTCAGCCACGGCTGCGCGGTACGCGGCCATGGTGTGCTGATACCCGGCGAAGGCCGAGACCAGCATAATCAGGGTCGATTCAGGCAGATGGAAGTTGGTGATGAGCGCGTCGATCACCTGATACTCATAGCCCGGATAGATAAAAATCTGGGTATCGTCGAAGAATGGCGCGATTAGGGCATCCTGGCTCGCTTTAGCTGCGCTCTCCAGCGACCGGACGGAGGTGGTGCCCACCGCAACCACCTTATTGCCGCGCGCCTTGCAGGCCAGCACCGCATCAACCACCTCCTGCGGTACTTCGGCATATTCCGCGTGCATGTGATGCTCTTCGATGGTTTCGACACGCACCGGCTGGAAGGTTCCCGCCCCGACATGCAGCGTCACAAACGCCATCTCAATGCCTTTCTCTTTCAGCGCCTGCAACAGCGGCTCATCAAAATGCAGACCGGCTGTGGGTGCCGCGACGGCGCCCGGACGGGCGCTGTAGACGGTCTGATAAAGCTCGCGGTCGGCCTCTTCGTCCGGCCGATCGATATAGGGCGGCAGAGGCATATGGCCCACGCTGTTCAGGATATCGAGTACCGCGCGCTCATCATCAAATTCAATCTCAAACAGCGCATCGTGGCGGGCCACCATGGTCGCTTTCACGCTCTCATCTTCGCCCAGCAGCAGCGCTACACCCGGCTTCGGCGCTTTTGAGGCGCGCACATGTGCCAGCACACGCTTGTCGTCGAGCATCCGCTCGACCAGCATCTCGATTTTGCCGCCGCTGGCTTTGCGGCCAAAGACGCGCGCCGGGATCACACGGGTATTGTTGAACACCAGCAGATCGCCTGGATTCAGCTTATCCAGCACGTCGGTAAAGACCCCGTGCGTCAGTGCGCCGCTGGGACCGTCAAGCGACAGCAGACGGCAGCCGCTGCGCTGCGCCTGGGGATAGTGAGCAATCAGGGATTCGGGCAATTCAAAAGCAAAATCGGCGACACGCATTGAAGTGTTCTTTCTCAGGCAAAAACAGGCGGCACAGTTTAGCGGAAAATCGACCAATTCTGAACAGCTGGCTGCGCAAAGGCAGTTCAGCCTATAATGCGGCATGAACTTTCTTGCTCATCTCCATCTGGCTCAGCTGGCCGACAGCTCCCTGCTCGGCAATCTAATGGCTGACTTTGTGCGGGGTAACCCGCACCAGCACTGGTCTGCGCCTGTCGCAGACGGCATCCTCATGCACCGGCGTCTTGACGTCATGACCGACACGCTGCCGGAAGTGCGCAGCGCCCGTCAGCTGTTCCGTGCTGAAACCTATCGCGTGGCCCCGATTACGCTGGACGTCATCTGGGACCATTTTCTGGCCCGTCACTGGCAGCAGTTCATGCCCGGCCAGACGCTGGCGCAGTTTTCTGCCGCCGCCGAGCGCGAAATCGTGCCGCACCTCGCGGAGACGCCGGTCGATTTTCAGGAACTTAACGCGGTGATGTGGCGCGAGCGCTGGTTTGAGCATTATGCCCAGCCCGCGCGGCTGGAGCGGGTCCTCCATGGCATGGCCAGCCGCCGTCCGCGTCTGGCGGCACTGCGCGACTCCTACCAGGATTTCACTGAACACTACGAACAGCTGGAAGCGCTGTTTTTTGTTTTTTATCCGCGTTTAATGGCGCTGGCGACCAGCCGCACCCTGTAAAACCCGATCCTCTGCTGCCTCACCGGGCGGGCGCAGGCGCCTGCCCGCTGAAAAAGCCCGTCGTCCGCCCCTGCGCCATCTTGCCATTGCCCGCTAACTGCGGCTTAATGAAGCCTTTCTTAACAATAGTTACGTTAACAGCACAGCCAGACCGCCTGTTCAGGCGCGCCTTCCGTTCGTTATGGCACAAAATCATAAGAGGAAAAGATGTCATCCGCTTCGCAATCTGAAATTGACGCGCGTTACCGTTACGCCTGCGACATCGCCCGTGCGGCGGGCAGCCGGGCCCTGTCATGGTATCAGCAGCGTCAGACACTGGTGGTGGAACACAAAAGGGATTTACAGGATGTGGTGAGCGAGGCTGACCGCAACGTGGAAGCGCTGCTTAAAACATTAATCGCTGAACGTTTTCCTGACGATGCCGTCTATGGTGAAGAGAGCGGTGGCGAGGTTCAGGGCGCCCCTTTTGTCTGGGTCATCGATCCCATCGACGGCACCGCCTGCTTTGTCAACGGCCTGCCTAACTGGTGCGTGTCGCTGGCGGTGGTCTGCGAGGACGAACCGGTGATCGGCGTGATCTGCGACCCCAATCATCAGGAGCTGTTTCATGCCCGCAAAAACCACGGGGCGTGGCTTAACGAAAGCCGCCTGCAGGTCCATGCGGCAGAGCGGCTTAACGAGGGACTGCTGGGTATCAGCAACTCCAGCCGCACCGGCGGCGAAAGCGTCTCGCGCCTCATCACCGGCCTGATTGAGCAGGGTGGCATGTTTATTCGGGTGGGGTCCGGCGCGCTGACCAGCGCCTGGGCTGCTGCTGGACGCCTGATAGGCTATTACGAAGCGCACATGCATCCCTGGGATAGTCTGCCGGGCATTGTCCTGATGCGCGAAGCGGGCGGCGTCACCAACGACTACCTGCGTAACGACGGGCTGAAAAACGGTAATCCGGTTCTGCTGGCCAATGCGGCCCTCTATCCACAGATTAAAGCGCTGACGGGTAATCCCGCTCTGGATGAGTAGATGATCCGGTTACAGCTGCGTCGGTACGCGCTTATTCTCGCCGCTCTCTGTCTGCTGAGCACGACGTCACAGGCGGCTGAGTATCAGCTGGAGAAGGTGGTCGAGCTGAGCCGCCACGGCGTGCGGCCACCGACGCCGGGAAACCGCAAAGAGATTGAGGCGGCCAGTGAGCAATCCTGGACGGTGTGGACCACCGCCGATGGGGAGCTGACCGGACATGGCTACAGCGCGGTCGTGAATAAGGGGCGCTGGCAGGGCGATCACTATCGCCAGCTCGGCCTGCTGGCGGCGGGCTGCCCCGATGCGGCGCAGGTCTATGTGCGGGCCAGTCCGTTGCAGCGCACCCGCGCCACCGCGGCGGCACTGACTGACGGCGCCTTTCCCGGCTGCGGCGTGCCGGTGCATCACGTCGCGGGCGAGGTCGATCCCCTGTTTCAGAGCGACAAACTGCCGCTCACCCGCATCGATCCCGCCCGGGCGCTGGCGGCTAAGCAGCAGAAGGCAGGCGATCTGGCACAGCGGCAAAAGCAGCTGCAACCGGCAATTCAGCAGCTCAGAGCGGCGGTCTGCCCGCCTGCGTCCCGCTGCACGTTCTTCGATCGCCCCTGGCAGTTCAGACAGACCCGCAACGGCGGCAGTTACGTTGAGGGGCTGAGCGTGATGGCCAGCATGGTGGAGACGCTGCGCCTGGGCTACAGCGAAAATCTGCCGTCTAATCAACTCGCCTGGGGACACATCACCTCGGCGGCGCAGATCACCTCGCTGCTGCCACTGCTGACCGCAAACTACGACCTCAGTAACGATATCCTTTATCTGGCCCAGCGGCGTGGCTCGATCCTGCTCAGCACAATGCTGCAGGCGATTGGCTCCGACACGTCGCCGACCCGCTGGTTAATTCTGGTGGCGCACGACACCAATATTGCCATGGTGCGCACGCTGATGGGCTTTGACTGGGCGTTGCCAGGCTATTCACGCGGGAATATTCCGCCAGGCGGCAGTCTGGTGCTGGAGCGCTGGCGCGACACGCGAAGCGGGGAACGTTTTTTGCAGATCTACTTTCAGGCGCAAAGCCTGGATGATCTCCGCCAGCTGCAGCCGGTTGATGAAAAACACCCGTTATTACATCAGGCGTGGCATCAGCCTGGCTGCAGGGATACCAGGGTGGGCCTGCTCTGCCCTTATCAATCCACGCTGACACAACTGCAGAAAAACATCGACAACAGCGCCACGCTGCCGGTTTCCGTTATATTGCCCTGAGTCTGTGGCTAATCATATTCAGGCCGCAACAAAAACGCGGTCTGAATAATGTTAATCCCTGTTAATTAGCGCTATTCCGCCCTTTTCTTAATTAAATCCGGCTGGCTTTCAGCGCCCCGCGTTTTGTTTTACGATAGCCCCGTCAATCATCCCTTTATACATTTTTTCCTGTAATATTTAGATTCTTTCGGCGACTGGTTTCGCCGTTTTTTATTTCCTTTTACCCTCCCCTTCTCTGGCCATTCAGGCCTGTCTGACGCCGTCTGCCGGGAAATAACTTTTAATCTGCGCTGACAGCGCGCTCTTTCAGAAATTAACAGGCGGGAGGAAAAGAGAATGAAGGCGGGAGATTGCCGGTTCTGCTCCCCCGTGAATCGGGAGAGCAGAACAGAAGATTAGCGCGGCTTGCGCACCAGCTTATAGCCCAGCAGCAGCAGCACAATCCACACCATACCCACGTAGAGTGAAATGCGGGTATCGGGGAAATAACCAATCAGGCCGATAATAAAGCAGAGGAAGGCGACGCCGACGCCAGCGGTCCAGCTGCCGCCCGGCAAGGCGAACAGCAGCTTACCGGCCGCCTCTTTGCCAATTTTGCGGCGGAACGCGATCTGCGACAGCAGAATCATAATCCAGACCCACACCGTAGCAAAGGTCGCCAGCGAGGCGATCACCAGGAAGACTTTCTCTGGCATCAGGTAGTTGAGATAGACCGCGATCAGCATGGCGAACATCATCACCACGACCGTCACCCACGGAATGCCGCGTGCGGAAACCTTCATGAAGACCTTCGGCGCATGGCCCTGCTGCGCCATGCCGTGCAGCATACGGCCCACGCCAAAGACATCGCTGTTAATCGCCGAAAGTGACGCGGTCAGCACCACGAAGTTGAGAATCGAGGCGGCCGCAGCGATCCCCAGATGCTGGAAGGTCAGCACAAACGGGCTGCCCGACGTCCCCACCTGGTTCCACGGGTAGATCGACATAATCACAAACAGCGTGCCGACATAAAAGACCAGAATGCGCCATGGCACAGAGTTGATCGCGCGCGGAATCGACTTCTCCGGCTCTTTCGCTTCCCCGGCGGTGATGCCGATGATTTCGATGCCGCCGTAGGCGAACATCACCATCTGCAGCGACAGCAGCATGCCGACCACGCCGTGAGCGAAGAAGCCGCCGTTGGTCCAGAGGTTATGGATACCGGTTGGCTGCCCGCCGTTGCCAATCCCCCAGATAATCATGCCGAAACCGGCCAGAATCATCACGATAATGGTGGCGACCTTGAAGAAGGAGAACCAGAACTCCACCTCGCCAAACACCCTGACGCTCATCAGGTTAACCGCCCCGATGATCAGCACCACGCTCAGCACCCAGATCCAGTGCGGCACCTCCGGGAACCAGACGCCCATATAGATGCCAAACGCCGTCACATCGGCAATCGCCACAATCAGGATTTCAAAACAGTAGGTCCAGCCGGTGATGTATCCGGCCATCGGCCCCAGATAGTCCTGGGCGTAACGGGAGAAGGAGCTGGCCTGAGGATTATTGACCGACATCTCACCCAGCGCGCGCATGATGATGTAAGCCACTGCCCCGCCGATGATATAGGCGAGCAGCACGCTCGGCCCGGCCATTTTAATCGCGTCAGCGGAACCGTAAAAGAGCCCGGTGCCAATCGCCGATCCCAGCGCCATAAAGCGGATGTGGCGCGTGCTCAGTCCGCGTTTGAGCTTATTGGTTTCTTGCATAACAACCTGTACCTGTGAAATGAAAAAACCACGGGCAAGCCCGTGGTTAAAGAAAAAACCGTGCTGACTGTTACGAGTGAGCCGTTACCTGTTCAGGCCCTTTCACCCGATCAACCACAGCGGCAATCAACAGCATCACCAGCGACGGCGGCAGCCAGGCGAGACCCTGGTCAGCCAGCGGCAGATGCTGGCTGAAAGCCGGCAGCAAATCTTTAAACCCGGTCGTTTTAATCGCATCGACAATGCCAAACAGCAGGCTTACCAGCATTGCAGGCGCGATAATCCGGCTGCTCTTGTTCCACCAGTTGAGGGTGAAACTCAGCACCACCAGCACGATACAGGGCGGATAGATCGCCGTCAGTACCGGGATGGAGATCTGAATCAGGTGGCTCAGGCCGAGATTCGACACCACCATAGAGAACAGACCCAGAATAAACACCAGCGTTTTATACGATAACGGCAGGTATTGCGCAAAAAATTCCGCACAGGCACAGGTCAGGCCCACCGCGGTCACCATGCAGGCGACGAAGATCAGGGCGGCCAGGAAGAAGCTGCCCATGTTGCCAAAGGTGTGCTGAACATAGGCGTGCAGAATCGCTGCGCCGTTAGCGTTTTGATCCACCAGCGCGCCGCTGCCCGCCCCCAGTTTAAACAGGCAGAGGTAGACCAGCGTCAGGCCCAGACCGGCAATCAGTCCTGCCAGTACGGTATAGCGGGTCAGCAGTGCAGCATTGTCCACGCCACGCGAACGGGCGGCGTTAACAATCACGATGCCAAACACCAGCGCGCCCAGGGTATCCATGGTCAGGTAACCGTTGACGAAACCGCTGGAGAAGGCCGCACGCTGATAATCAGCCGTGGCGGTGATCGTCCCGCCTGCCGGCCACAACAGCGCGGCGACGCCCAGTATGGTCAGCGCAACGATTTTCAGGGGTGCCAGGAAGTGCCCTACCGTGTCGAGCAGCTTGCCGGGATAGAGCGACACGCCAATCACCAGCACAAAGTAGATCAGGCTGTAAATAAACAGCGGCAGCGCGCCTTCACCGGTCAGGGGGGCGATGCCCATCTCAAACGAGACCGTCGCAGTTCGCGGGGTGGCAAACAGCGGCCCGACCGCCAGATAGCAGACGGTGGCCAGCACGATGCCCGCCACCTTGCCGATCGGGCTGCTGAGCGCATCCACGCCACCGCCGACACGGGCCAGCGCGATCACGGTCATCACGGGCAGACCGACAGCGGTAAGCAGAAATCCGATAGCGGCAGTCCAGACGTGTTCGCCAGACTGAATACCCACCATAGGAGGGAAAATGATGTTGCCCGCGCCAACAAACAGGGCGAATGTCATAAAGCCCAGCGCGAGAATGTCCTTCGAAGTTAAACGATGTGTCATACGGCCTGTCACTGATGTTGCGGTGGAAGTTGGGTTTGTGTTGTCCCCCTCGCTGCATATAAGCCGCGACCTGACTGAGTGTCTCAGCGCATTATGCTCGTCGCAGGGAAAAGTGCAGGTGATTTGAGCTGCTTTTATTCTGTTCACAGAGGGATGGATCGACAACGGCGCTAAGTAAAACGTTTATAGCGGAGAAAGGCAATACAGGATCGGAAAACCAGAAGCTTATCCCGCCATTTTTTCAAATGACAGAGGATAGCGTTGATTTTTGGCACAGGCACACAAGATGATGTGCCTGAAAAACAGACAGACGGTGGGAAATATCCGCATAAACGCACCGGCAGATACACAAAAGGCGCGTTTTACGCGCCTGTCTGCACAACGTTACAGCCTTACCAGACCTGTTTCGCGATATCGACAACCAGTCGAATCTTCTGCCACTGCTCGGCTTCGCTGAGGCTGTTGCCCTCTTCGGTCGACGCAAAGCCGCACTGCGGGCTGAGGCAGATCTGCTCCAGACTCACAAACTGCGCCGCCTCCTCCAGCCGGGATTTCACCTGCACCGGATCTTCCAGCTCTCCCACTTTCGTGGTGATCAGCCCCAGCACCACCTGCTGATGACCGGGCTTGATAAAGCGCAGAGGCTCGAAGCCGCCGGAACGGGCATTGTCATACTCCAGGAAGAAAGCATCTACGTTGACGCTGCCGAACAGGATTTCAGCGACCGGTCCGTAACCGCCCTCTGAGATCCAGGTTGAGCGGAAATTACCGCGACAGACATGCAGACCCACGGTCAGATCGGCCGGTTTATCCTCCAGCGCTTTGTTCAGCACCCGGGCATAGGTCTGCGCCAGCTGCGCCGGATCGTCACCACGTGCCCGGATATCCCGCTTCTGATCTTCCGAGCAGAGGTAAGCCCAGACGGTGTCATCCAGCTGCAGATAGCGACAGCCCGCCGCATAAAACGCCTGAATCGCCTGTTTGTAAGTCTGCGCCAGATCGTCGAAATAGTCCGCCAGATCGGGATAGACCTCCGCGTCGATCACTTTGCGACCGCCACGGAAGTGCAGCACGCTGGGGCTGGGAATGGTCATCTTCGGCACCGCATCACCGGCAATGCTCTGCAGGAAGCGGAAATGGTCCAGCATCGGGTGATCAGCCGGAAAGCCGAGCTTGCTCACCACTTTCACACCGTGCGCTTTGGTCTGCACGCCATTGAACTGAATGCCCTGCTCCGCTTCATAGCTCTCGACGCCGTCCAGGCCGTAGAAAAAATCGAAGTGCCACCAGCCGCGACGAAACTCGCCGTCAGTCACCACTTTCAGGCCGTTCTCACGCTGCTTAGCCACCACATCGCGGATGGCCGCATCTTCCACCTGACGCAGCGCTGCCGCATCAATCTCGCCGGCCGCAAACTGTTCGCGCGCCTGTTTAATCGCGGCGGGACGGAGGAAGCTGCCGACAGTATCGGCACGGAACGGGGTGGTTTCTCTTTGCATGATCACTCCTGTCTCTCCTGCCAATGATTGCGGCAGGAAATAATTGCATTCTGATATAAATAGCCATCTGGATGGCTATATGTCTGAATGCAGAGTGACATGAGTGGCCTCAGTCTGCAACTGAAGAAAATTCAGCGATGATGAAAAAAATTCAACTTAGAGGATTACTGCAGGGCTGCACGCGCCTGCGCCATCTGCGCGTCAGAGAGCGGCAGGTAGCCCGCCTCACTGACCCGACGCTGTCCCTGCGCGGAAAGCACCTGCTGCAGAAACGCGGCCACCAGCGGCGGCAGCGGCTTACCTGGCGCTTTATTGACATAGAGATAGAGCGGACGCGCCCAGGGATAGCGGCCACTGCGGATAGCCTCCGCATCCGGGGCAATCGCCTGCCCCTGATCGTTCATCACCGCCAGCATTTTGACGCCGCTGAGATGAAAGCCAAAACTGGCGTAGCCAATGCTGCGTGGGTTCCCGGCTACCGCCTGCACCACCGCAGCCGAGCCGGGAAACTCCGCCACGTCGCTGCGAAAATCGCCCTTGCAGAGCGCCTGCTGCTTGAAGAAACCCCAGGTGCCGGAGGCGGAATTGCGGCCATAGCGCTGAATCGGCCGTTTACGCCACTCAGCGCCCGTTAAGCCAAGATCGCCCCAGAACCGCGGCACGCTGTGTGCACCGCACAGGCGGGTGACTGAAAAAAGGGCATCAAGCTGCGAGGGCGCAATCTGTTGCAGCGGATTACGCTGGTTGACCACGACGACCAGCGCATCCATGGCCACCGGCACCGCCAGCGGCGGGTAGCCGTAGCGCGCTTCAAACGCCTGGCGTTCATCTGCCTGCATCGGGCGGCTCATCGGGCCGAGTTGCGCCGCCCCCGCCGCCAGCGCGGTCGGGGCCGTAGAAGAGCCTGAGGCCTGCACCTGCACGTTAACGCCCGGAGCCTGACGGCTGAAATCCTCGCTCCAGAGGGTCATCAGATAGCCCAGCGTATCAGACCCGACACTGCTGAGATTGCCGGCGAGCGTGCCGGGCTGAGCCAGCGCCAGACCCGGCAGCAGCGTAATGAGGAAGAGAAGAAGCAGGCGCATGGCAGAGTTCCGGCAGCGGTTAATGAACGGCATTCTCCTGCATCACGCTGCTGACAATCAACCTTGCTGGCAGCGTAAAGGTAAAGCAGGTCTCCTTATGCGGCACGCTGGTGATATCGAGCCGCGCGTTGTGGTGGCTCAGGGCATGTTTCACAATCGCCAGCCCCAGCCCGCTGCCACCGGTGGCGCGTGAGCGCGCCTTGTCAACCCGGTAGAAGCGCTCGGTCAGCCGCGGGATGTGTTCCGGCGCGATCCCCGGCCCGTTGTCACAGACCCGGAAAATCGCGCCCTGTTTGCCGCGCAGCCAGCTGATATCGATCCGCGTGCCCTCTGGCGTGTGGTTCACCGCGTTGTAAACCAGATTGGAGATGGCGCTGCGCAGCTGTTCATCGTTGCCGAACACTTTCAGATGGGGATCGGTGTGGAAATGGATGTCGTGGCGGCCGCCGCTCAGCGTCGCGGCTTCATGCTGCAGCAGTTTCAGCATCACCGGCACATCGACCTTCTCTTTCAGGTCGATCGCCGGGGCCGCTTCGATGCGCGACAGCGTCAGCAGTTGCTTAACCAGGCTGTCCATGCGGCGCGTCTGCTCCGACATGGTGTGCAGCGCTTTGCTGCGCGAAGGTTCGCTCATCACTGAGTCGTTCATCATCTCCAGATAGCCCTGCAGCACCGTGAGCGGGGTGCGCAGCTCATGACTGACATTGGCAAAGAAGTTGCGGCGCGCCCCTTCCAGCTGATGCATCTGCGTCACATCGCGCGCCACCAGCAGCCACTGCCCTTCACTGTAGGACATGACGCGAAATTCCATGTGCAGTTTATTGTTCAGCACCAGCGTCAGGGGTTTATCAAAATCGCGCTGGCGAAGATAGCGGGAGAATTCGGGGTAACGCAGCAGGTTGAGGATGTTCTGGCCATTGTCTTCCGGCCAGCGCAGGCCAAGGTGCTGCTGCGCCAGTCCGTTGCACCAGAAAATGGTGCCCTCTTCGGTGGTGAGGATCACCGCATCCGGCAGCGATTCGGCACCGCTGCGGAAACGCTTGATCAGATTGCCCAGTTCGCGCCGCCGCCGCCGGTTGCGCAGCTGCATCTGGTAAAGCCCATAGAAGAGCGGCTCCCAGCTGGCACGCCCGGCAGGGGGCGTCATGGTGCGGTCGAGCCACAGCCAGTGTGACAGCCGCATCAGATTATGAAAATGCCACAGCAGCACCAGCAGCACGCTCAGCAGCAGCCACCAGGCCAGCCCGCCAAACAGCAGGCCAGGCAGCAGCGCGGGCAGACAGGCCAGCAGCAGTTCTGTCAGTAATCTCTTCCAGGAGAGGCGTTCCAGCACGGTAAAGGCTCCGTTCAGTAGCGGGCAGAGAAACGATACCCTGTTCCGCGAACGGTTTGTACCATGCGATCGTGGCCGGAGATCTCCAGCGCTTTACGTAAACGACGGATGTGAACATCAACGGTGCGATCTTCCACATACACATTGGTGCCCCAGACGTGGTTCAGCAGCTGTTCGCGGCTGTAAACGCGCTCCGGGTGCGTCATAAAGAAGTGCAGCAGTTTATATTCGGTCGGGCCCATCTCCAGCGGCGTGGTTTCGGACATCACGCGATGCGACGAGGGGTCCAGACTCAGCCCCTGCATCTCGATCACCTCTTCCACCGCCATTGGTGAAATACGGCGCATCACCGCTTTAATGCGCGCCATCAGCTCTTTGGGGGAAAAAGGCTTGGTAATGTAGTCATCCGCGCCCACTTCCAGCCCGCGCACCCGATCTTCCTCTTCGCCACGGGCGGTCAGCATCATGACCGGAATGTCGCGCGTCATCGCCTCACGCTTCAGGTGTTTGATAAACTGAATGCCGCTGCCGCCCGGTAACATCCAGTCCAGCAGAATCAGATCGGGCCAGGGTTCGATCAGCCTGGCCACGGCGCTGTCATAATCTTCCGCCTCGATTGGCTGATAGTCGTTCTGCTCCAGAACAAAACACAACATTTCACGGATGGGGGCTTCATCCTCCACAACCAAAATGCGCTTAGCCATTATTTCTCCTGCTGATTATGACGGCTGTCACTGAGATTCGCGGCGCCATTATGCGTCAGATTTGTGACACTTTTATGAAAAACATAACCTGCCTGTAACCACATAGGTAATCAATTATGACAGTGCAGCGACTCTTTTTTGCTTTGGCCGCAGAGCCAGTATAATCGCCGGGCGAATCACAACGGCAGGGACTCATCATGCGCATTATTCACACTGCGGACTGGCATCTGGGGCAGTTCTTCTACAACAAAAGCCGGGCGGCCGAACATCAGGCGTTTCTCGACTGGCTGTTGATCCAGATCGAACAGCATCAGGTGGATGCGCTGATTATCGCGGGCGATCTGTTTGATACCGGCACGCCGCCCAGCTACGCGCGCGAAATGTTCAACCGTTTTGTGGTAGCGCTGCAGCCCAGCGGCTGTCAGCTGATTGTGCTGGCGGGCAACCACGACTCCGTGGCGACGCTGAATGAGTCGCGCGAGCTGCTCGCCTGTCTCAATACCCGGGTGATCGCCACCCCGCAGGACGATGATGTGCTGCTGCTCAACACCCGTCAGGGTGAACCGGGGGCGCTGCTCTGTGCGATTCCCTACCTGCGCCCGCGCGACATCCTGCGCAGCCGGGCGGGTCAGTCAGGACGCGACAAACAGACCTCGCTGCTGGAGGCGATCGCTCACCACTATCAGCAGCGTTTCGCCGCAGCGCAGGCACTGGGCCATGCGCTGCCGGTGATCGCCACCGGCCATCTCACCACCGTCGGCGTCAGCCAGAGCGATTCGGTGCGTGACATCTATATCGGCACGCTGGACGCCTTCCCGGCCAGCGCCTTTCCCGCCGCCGACTACATTGCGCTGGGCCATATTCATCGCGCGCAGCGCGTCGCCGGCAGCGAGCATATCCGCTACAGCGGCTCACCGATCCCGCTGAGCTTTGATGAGCTGAGCAGTGAAAAAAGCGTCTTCCTGCTGGAGCTGACGGCCAGCGGCCTGCAGGCGGTCACCCCGCTGGTGGTGCCGCAGACTCAGCCGATGCAGGCGCTGAAAGGATCGCTGGCGCAGATCGCTGAACAGTTAAACGCCTTCAGCGGGCAGCAGCCGGAGAAACCGATCTGGCTCGATATCGAAGTCACGACCCAGGAGTACCTCAGCGATCTGCAACGGCAGGTGGAAACGCTGACCGCCACGCTCCCCGTCGAGGTGCTGCTGTTGCGCCGCAGCCGTGAACAGCGGCAGCAGAGCCTGGCGCGGCTTGACAATGAAACCCTGAGCGAGCTGAAGGTGGAAGAGGTCTTCGCCCGCCGGCTGGCGCTGGATGAGGGCTTAGAGGCGGAGCAGATCGATCAGATGACCACCCTGTTTCGTCAGACGCTGGCCGCCATGGAAGAGACCCAATGAAGATCCTTACGCTACGTTTTAAAAATCTGAATGCCCTGCGCGGTGAATGGTTTATCGATTTCCGCGCCGAACCTTTTGCCAGCAACGGCCTGTTCGCCATTACCGGTGCCACCGGTGCCGGGAAAACCACCCTGCTGGATGCCATCTGCCTGGCGCTCTACCACCAGACGCCACGCCTGGGCGCGATCTCCCAGAGCCAGAACCCGCTGATGACCCGCGACTGCGCGGAATGTCTGGCTGAGGTGGAGTTTGAGATTAAGGGTGAAGCCTGGCGCGCCTTCTGGAGTCAGAACCGCGCGCGCGGTGCCGCCGACGGCAAGCTGCAGGCCCCGCGCGTTGAGCTGGCACGCTGCGCCGACAACACCATCGTGGCCGATAAGGTGGGTGACAAGCTGAAGCTGACGGAAACCCTCTCCGGGCTCGATTTTGAACGCTTTACCCGCTCGATGATGCTCTCTCAGGGCCAGTTCGCCGCGTTTCTCAATGCCAGAGCCAGTGAACGCGCCGAACTTCTCGAAGAGCTGACCGGCACCGAAATCTACGGCCTGATCTCAGCCGCCATTTATGAGCGCCACAAAGAGGCGAAAACCCAGCTGGACCTGCTGCGCAGCCAGGCGGGCGCGATGACCCTGCTGGAGAGTGAGGCGCGCGAGGCGCTGCAACAGCAGCTGACCGGGCTGGACCAGGCGGAACAGCAGCTCAGCAGCCACTATCAGCAGGCGCAGCAGCAACAGCAGTGGCAGCAACAGGCGCAGCAGCTGCAGCGGGAGAGTGAGCAGGCGGAGGCGGCGGTGCAGCAGGCCAGCGCGGCCTTACAGGCCGCTGAGCCCGATCGCCAGCGGCTGGCACGCAGCGAACCGGCTGAAAAACTGCGAGGCGCGCTGCAGCAGCGCGACGCCCTGCGTACCGAACAGCAGCAGGTCTCGCATCGCTGTCAGCAGCTGACGGATCAGCAGCAGCAGGCGCAGAGCCAGCATCAGCAGCATCAGCAGCGCTATGCGGCCACCCAGCTTGCCCGCCAGCAGGCACAGCAGGAACAGCAGCAGCAGGAGACCCTGCTGACGGAACAGGTGTTGCCGCTGGATCAGCGCATCAGCGCCCTGCAGCAGCACAATGAGGAGCAGCAGCAGGAAAACGCCCGTCAGCAACAGCATCTTGATCAGACTCAGGCAACCCTGGCGGAGCAGACGCGTCAGGTGACCCGCCTGAAGCAGGCGATGGCTGAACAGCATCAGTTACGTGAGCAGTTGACCGATCTGGCGCACTGGGGGGCTTCCCTGCCGCTGTGGCAGGAGAATTTTGCCCTGCTGGCACAGCGTGAAGCGACGCTGGCGGGACTGACACAACAGCGCAATCAGCAGCAGCAGCAGATCGCCACGCAGCAGGCGGAACAGCAGCAGCAGGCCCGACAGGCACTGCCGCGCCAGCAGGCGGAGCAACAGGCCCGCGAGTCGCTGTCGCAGGCGGAGCAAGCACTAACTTCGCTTCAGGAGCAGCATCCGCCTGCCGCACTGCGTCAGGCGTTAAGCCAGTTGCAGAGCAGCCGTCCGGCGCGTCAGCAACTGCTGCTGCTCTCAACGCAGTGGCAGCCGCTGCACCAGCAGCTGGACCAGCGCCAGCAAAGGCTACACGTGCTGGAAAAAGCGCATCAGCAGAGCCAAGCGGAATTGCAGACGCTGCGTGAGACGTGGAAACGCGAAAAACAGCAGCTGGACGATGTGGAAAAAATCTGCGCGCTGGAGCAGCAGATTGTCGATCTCAGCGACTACCGCGCCCGGCTCACCGCCGATCAGCCCTGCCCGCTGTGCGGCTCCTGCACCCATCCCGCCGTCGGGGTCTACAGCACACTGGAAGTCAGTGCTAACCAGCAACGCCGGGCTGCGCTGCAACAACAAACCGAGGCACTGCGCGAAGCGGGCACGGCAAAAAACGAACAGCTGAAGCAGTCTGCGGTACAGCAGCAGACGCTGCGCGAGGAAATCGCCGGGATGCAGCAACAGCTTGAGCAGCTTGAGCAGCAATGGCAGGTTCTGAGCGGTGAGCTGGCACTTACTTTCCCGCTTGCCGATCGCGAGGCCTTAGCCACGTGGCAGCAGCAGCAAAGCGACCGTGAAAGTCAGCTTGAGCAGCAGCGACAGGCTCAGGAAGCCGCAAGCCAGGCCCTTCAGGCTGCGAAAGATCACCATCTTCAGCAGCTACAGGCCTGGCAGCAGCAGCAGCAGGCCGAACAGCTGGCGCAGCAGTCCCTGACCAGCCTGCTACAGGCGCTGGATGTGCTGCAACAGCGTCAGCAGCAGGAACAGCAGGCCTGGGAGCAGTTGCAGAGCCGTCTGGAGCAGCAGTTCAGCGCACACCATCTTGCCCTGCCCGCTGCCGCCGATCGCGCTGCGTGGCTGGCGGAGCAACAGCGGCGCTGGCAGCGCTGGCAGGAGAGTGAGCAGTTGCTCGCTAACCTGCAGCCACAGCTGTTGAAAGGGGAAATCCAGCTCACTGCCCTGCTGCAGCAGGCTGAACAGGAACAGCAGCAGCTCACGACTCGTCAGCAGCAGCAGCAGCAGAGCCAGGCGCAGCTCAGCGAAATGCGTCAGCAGCGTCTGGCGCTGTTTGGCGATCGCGAGGTTACCCTCGCCCGTCAGCAGCTGCAGGCCCGCGTTCAGCACGCCGATGAACAGCTGGCACAGCAACTCACCGCCCTGCAACAGGCGCAGGCCGAGGTCAGTCGCCTGCAGGGTGAGCTGGCGGGGCTGGAAAATCAGCGTCAGACCCTCAGCAGCAAACTGGCAGAGGCGGAAAGCACACTGCAGCAGGCACTGGCGCGCGCCGGATTTGCCGATGAAGCCAGCCTGCGCGCGGCGCTGCTGGATGAGCAGAGTGCGCTGCAACTGCGCCAGCAGCTGCAGCAGCTCGATCAGCAGTGCCAGCAGCAGCAGGCGCGACGGGCGGATCTGCGTCAGCGGCTCAGCGCCCATCAGCAGGCAAAGCCCGATGCGATGCCGGAATCTGCCGAGGCGCTGGCGCAGCAGCTGGAGCAGTTACGGCTGGCGCTGCGCGACAACGCCAGCCAGCAGGGTCAGATTCAGCAGCAGCTGCACAGCGACGCCAGCCTGCGTGCCCGGCAGCAGAGTCTGATGACACAGATAGAACAGGATGGGGTGGCGCTGGCGCAGTGGAGCCTGCTCAACGACCTGATCGGCTCCGCCAGCGGCGATAAATTCCGGCGTTTCGCCCAGGGGCTGACGCTGGATCATCTGGTTGCGCTCGCTAACCGTCAGCTCGACCGGCTACACGGCCGCTATCTGCTGCAGCGGCGGGCGCAGGATCAGCTGGAGCTGGATGTGGTTGACACCTGGCAGGCTGACGCCGCGCGCGATACCCGCACCCTGTCGGGCGGGGAGAGCTTCCTGGTCAGTCTGGCGCTGGCCCTGGCGTTATCCGATCTGGTGAGCCACAAAACGCGCATCGAATCGCTGTTTCTGGATGAAGGATTCGGCACGCTGGATGCCCAGACGCTCGACACCGCGCTGGATGCCCTGGATGCGCTCAACGCCAGCGGCAAAACCATCGGGGTGATCAGCCACGTTGAGGCGATGAAGGAGCGCATCCCGGTGCAGATTAAAGTGCGCAAGATGAACGGATTGGGTTACAGCCAGCTGGAGCTGCCCCAGGGATAACGGGCGCGTCAGCCGGGAGGTTAAGCGATGCGCGGCGCTGACATCCGGCGAGCCGTTATCCGCAGGCAGCACCAGAATCAAGGCGGGTTTGCTGGCATGGAAGGCACTGCCCGCCGTCAACCAGGAGAGTGCCGCAAAGGCCTGTGTTCTGCCTTTCTCATCCAAAACGTGAAAGAGAGATCGTCCGCACCGGGGCGGTAAATTCTGGTTCTGCTGACAGTCGGAGGAATGCCATAGCATTCAGCAGGCCGGTCTGTAGACTGTCGGCAGCAGACAGGAAGATCTTTAAGGGGAGATGGGCCAGTTAAATGAATTTGATTAATGTAATAAGGCGGATATTGCCGGGTGTGATTGTTGCCATCTCGCTCAGCGCCTGCCAGCAACCTGTAATAAAGCAACGGGATAGCGTGGCAAACCTCTGTCAGCCGGAGAAAGATCCTGACAGCAAATCCTGTCACTGGACGCATCAAATGCAGCCAGTACTGAACCGGGACTTCCGGGATGCAGCCCGTTATGCGGGCCAGCAATGTCTGGTACGGATGGAGTGGCAACGGAGTGGACGTTATGCGGTGACCCAGACCCAGGGTGATGAAGCGCTCTGCCTGCGCGCATGGCAGCTGGTGGCGCAGACCCGCGGCCTTCCGCCACCGCCGGAGCCTGGACAACCGGCGTGGTTCGGCTTTGCGCCGCGCGGTTAGCTGGCCAGCCCCTCCTGACGCCACTGACGCGGACTGATACCGAACCAGCGGCGGAACGCGCGCGAAAAAGCACTGACCTCCGAGTAGCCCAGCAGCAGCGCCATTTCTGAAATCGGCAGCTGCTTCTGTTGCAGGTAGTGTGTCGCCATTTCGCAGCGCACCTGATCCACCAGCGCGGTGAAGCTGCTGCCCTCTTCGCGCAGCCGCCGCTGCAGTGACCAGCTCGACAGCCCCAGCTTATCCGCCACCTCTTCCAGCACCGGCTCCCCCTGCATCAGCGACAGATTGACCTGCGAACGCGCCTGCTCAATCATGCTCTGCTGCGACGTGCCGCGATTAAGCCGCCGGATCGCATCCTGCATCACCGTCAGCAGGATCGGATCGCTCTCCGGCATGGCGCGCAGCAGATCGCGCTTCGGGATCACCAGTGAATTGAAGGGCTGATCGAACCAGACCGGCGCATCAAAGACTTTGCAGTGATCGTGCCACTGGCCGGGGCGCGGATGTTCAAAGTGCACTTCGCGCGGCGCCCAGTGTTTGCCCGCCACGTGGCGGATCAGATTCATAAACATGCCCAGCGTCAGCTCCGCATCCTGACGGCGCGACAGAATCGCCCCGTGGCGCACCTGATAGTCGAGCCGCCAGCACTCTCCCTTATCCACCAGACGCGTCAGCGTGTCGTGCTGATGCCAGGGAAACGCGTTGACCACATTGTGCAGCGCCTGTTCCAGCGTGGTGGAACAGAGACCGATGTAGCCAATCAGGCCTAATGACTGCGGTTTAAACTGCCTGCCGTAGTGCAAACCGAAGTTATCAGAACCGGAGTGTCGGGCCGCCTCTTCCAGTACCCGACAGTAGTTAACCAGCCCGAGGCTCAGTGTCGGGCTGGCAAGCCGCTCCGGATCGATGCCGCTGATACCGAAGATGCGGTCTGCGTCGCCGCCCTGAGTATGAATAAAGTCGCTCAGGCCAGTCGCTGCCGCAGCCAGTACGCCGTGATTGCCAGCTTCTGCGGCTGCCGAGCAGGCAGCAAACGCATCGGGCTTGATCAGTGTCGGATTCATGGTCGCCTCTGTGAGTAGAAAGGTGGATCACCCCTGTTACTGACAGCAATTTCCATACCAGTTTCCTGGAGCCAGGCGCAGGCGGCACGGGCGCAACCGCATCCCGCCTCCCGGCCGCCTCTTCCGCTGCGCCACCCGGCTGTCGGGCACTGTGGCGGCGCAGCGACGCCCGTCGCTGGTGCATCAGACCCCCACCGGCAGTCGCTCCCCCTCCAGATAACGGCGGCAGAGACGCACTGAATGGCTCGCCCACTCGGGTCCCAGACTGCGCGCCATTTCCGTTTCGGCATGCGAACCGACCCACGCGGTGAGCTGAATACGACGCTGAACCAGCAGCGCAGGCAGCATAGCCATCTCCGCATCGCTGATGTGCGCCACCTGCTCATAACCGCGGATCCAGTGATCGATCCACTCCGGGGCGCGCGGATGGTGCTCAACAAAACTGATCGCCGCCGCCAGATCGTGCAGATACCAGCCCAGCCCGCAGTCATCAAAGTCGATCACCCGCGTTTCCCCTTTGTGCAGCAGCAGGTTGGTCAGGCGAAGATCGGCGTGGATCAGGCCGTAACGATCCGATCCCTTCCCGAACTGCGTCATCGCCGCGCCCACCTGCGCAATCGCCTGTTCGACCACGCCGTGATCGGCAGGGTTGAGGTTTGGCGCATCCTGCCAGCGTCCCCAGTGACTCTCCGCGCTGGTCATAGTGTGGTGGTCCCAGATAATGCGCTGAAAGCCCGCTGGCTTTTGCCACTGCTTACTCTGCTGGTGCAGCCGGGCGGTGATCTGCCCCAGCTGCTGAAAGGCGCGGGGATCGACGTCGGTGGTCGGCATCTCGCCCTCGATCCAGTGAAACAGCACCACATAACGCTCGCTGCCATCCGGCAGCCGCAGCGTCAGCACCTGTTCACCCTCTTTATCCGGCACCGCTTCCGGCACCATGATGCCGGTTTCACGCAGCGCATCGAGCCACTGCAGTTCACTGACGATATCCGCTTTCTGATGGTAATCGCCACGATGCAGCCGCAGCGCATAACGCTGCCCGGCCGCCCTGAGCAGAAACGTGGCGTTCTCCGATCGGCACAGCAGGCTGAGCTGCCCCTGCAGCGGATCGGGATAACAGGCCAGCGCCTGCTGCGCCATCAGGGTGAGTTGGGAATCAGTCAGGTTGTCATATTGTTTCGCGCTCATCAGTCCGGCTCCTGGTCACTTGCGTCATTTCAGCATGCGTGGCCAGCGTGTGTGCTGCTTGACTTTAGAGGAGACAAAGTTGACCGCAGCGTGCAACTGGCCCGGTTGTTGCGTGTGAGTTGACTCTGGAGAACAGAAGTCACTGCGCTGGCGTCAAGTCGTGGCGCGCAAGGCAGCGGCATCATCCTTCTACTGTAGCGTAATGGCGGTGTAACGCCGCATAAGACCAACAACGACGGGGATGGCAGTTATGACAAACAGACTCAAGCCCACGCTGGGCACCCTGCATCTGTGGGGGATTGCGGTTGGCCTGGTGATCTCAGGCGAATATTTTGGCTGGAGTTATGGCTGGGCGGTGGCGGGCACGCTGGGATTCCTGGTCACCACCGCGCTGATCGCCACGCTTTACACCTGTTTTATCTTCAGCTTCACCGAACTGACCACCGCGATCCCCCATGCGGGCGGGCCGTTTGCCTACAGTCGCCGCGCCTTTGGCGAAACCGGCGGGCTGATTGCCGGTCTGGCGACGCTGATTGAGTTTGTCTTTGCGCCACCGGCGATTGCCATGGCGATTGGGGCCTATCTCAACGTGCAGTATCCCGACCTTAACCCGAAAACCGCCGCCGTCGGCGCCTACCTGCTGTTTATGACGCTGAATATCCTCGGCGTAAAACTGGCCGCGATGTTCGAACTGGTGGTGACGGTGCTGGCGGTGATCGAACTGCTGGTGTTTATGGGCGTGGTCTCTCCCGGTTTCAGCCTGGCGAACTTCGCCGCACACGGCTGGGCGGGCAGCGACAGCTTCGGACTGCCCGCCTTCTCCGGCATTTTCGCCGCGATCCCTTTTGCCATCTGGTTTTTCCTCGCGATTGAAGGCGCGGCAATGGCGGCGGAAGAGGCAAAAGATCCCACGCGGACCATTCCCCGCGCCTACATCAGCGGCATTCTGACGCTGGTGGTGCTGGCGATTGGCGTGATGCTGATGGCGGGCGGTGCGGGCGACTGGCGCAAACTGGCTGACATTAACGATCCGCTGCCGCAGGCGATGAAAATGATCGTCGGGGAGCACTCAAACTGGATGCACATGCTGGTCTGGATCGGCCTGTTTGGCCTGATTGCCAGCTTCCACGGCATTATTCTCGGCTACTCACGGCAGTTCTTTGCGCTGGCCCGCGCGGGTTATCTGCCTCCTGCCCTGGCAAAACTGTCGCGTTTTCAGACCCCGCATCGCGCCATCATTACCGGCGGCGTGCTGGGCATTGCGGCCATCTACAGCGATGGCGTGATTAATCTGCAGGGGATGACACTGACGGCGGCGATGATCACCATGGCGGTGTTTGGTGCCATCGTGATGTACATCATGAGCATGCTCAGCCTCTTCCGGCTGCGCCGCAGCGCGCCGGAGATGGCACGCAGTTTCCGTGCGCCGGGCTATCCGATTGTGCCGGGCATCGCCCTGCTGCTGTCGGTCATCTGCCTGCTGGCCATGCTGTGGTTCAACCCGGTGATTGGCGCGCTGTTTGTCGCCATTATGGTGGTGGGCTATCTCTATTTCCTTGCGACCAAAGCGCAGCGCGGCCGCGCTCCGCAGGACAGTATGCTGGTGGGCGAGTAAACCGGCATAACAACGCTGACGGATCAACGGCTCAGCGCCTGGTACTTCAGGGGCTGAGCCGCCACGGTCCGGCAAGCGCATGACAGAGCCAGCTCTCACCGGCATGCCGCATCAGCTTTGCAGCGGCCAGAGCCACGCCGCACCGCGCACGCCGCTGGAGTCGCCATGCTGCGCTTTCAGCACCGGCGTTTCACACTCGCCGCCAAACACCCACTTCTTCATCAGCAGCGGCACGGTCTGATAGAGGCGATCCACGTTGCTCATCCCGCCGCCCAGCACGATCACATCGGGATCGATCAGATTCACCACCTGCGCCAGCGATTTTGCCAGCCGCAGCTCATAACGGCTCATCGCCAGTTCGGCGATCGGATCCTGCTGCGCCAGCAGCGAGACGATCTCCGCCCCTTTGCGATGCACGCCGCTCAGCCGCTGATAGTCGATACCAAAGCCGGTGCCAGAGACAAACGTCTCAATGCAGCCCTGCTGGCCGCAGTAGCAGGGCACTTCCTGGCGGTAGCGCAGCTCATCCTCATCCATCCAGGGCAGTGGATTGTGCCCCCACTCACCGGCATTGCCGTTGCCGCCAATGCGTGATTCACCGTTGATCGCCACGCCCGCTCCCGAGCCGGTGCCGATGATCACCGCAAACACCAGCGCCTGTCCGGCGCCGGCGCCGTTGATCGCTTCCGACACCGCCAGACAGTTGGCGTCGTTGGCGATACGCACTTCGCGGTTCAGCGCCTGTGCCAGATCTTTATCCAGCGGCTGGCCGTTGAGCCAGGTGGAGTTAGCATTCTTCACCCGCCTGCTGTAAGGCGACAGTGAGCCAGGAATACCAATCCCGACCGTGCCGCTCTGGCCGGTTTTCTCTTCAGCCAGCGTCACCAGATCGACAATCGCCTGTACCGTCGCCGGATAGTCATCACGAGGGGTATTTACCCGGTGGCGGAACAGCGCCTGCCCTTCATCTGACAATGCAATCACTTCTGTCTTGGTGCCACCCAGATCGATACCTATGCGCACGGTTTATTCCTCATTATTCGTTCAGATGAGAGATACAGTAGAAGCCGCCAGCCGGAAAGGCAATGAAACCACTCCGATGTTTCGCTATCATGCGCGCTGACTCTAGCAGACTTGTGCGCCCGATCGCGCCACGGTAAGGAATCCCGATGTTGTGGTTTAAAAATATGATGGTTTATCGTCTGAATCGTGACATTCCGCTGTCCGCAGATGAGATGGAAAAACAGCTCGACGCCTTCACGTTTTCGCCGTGTGGCAGTCAGGATTTAAGCAAAACCGGCTGGGTCTCGCCGATGGGCAACCGCAGTGATGCGCTGACCCACGAGAACAACGGCCAGATCGTGATTTGCGCCCGTAAAGAAGAGAAAATTCTGCCCGCACCGGTGGTGAAACAGGCGCTGGAAGCCAAAATCGACAAGCTGGAATCTGAGCAGAGCCGCAAGCTGAAGAAGACTGAAAAAGATTCGCTGAAGGATGAAGTGCTGCACAGCCTGCTGCCGCGCGCCTTCAGCCGTTTCAGCCAGACTTACCTCTGGATCGACACGGTTAACAATCTGATTATGGTGGACTGTGCCAGCGCTAAGAAAGCGGAAGATACGCTGGCGCTGCTGCGTAAAAGTCTGGGTTCTCTGCCGGTGGTGCCCCTGACGCTGGAAAGCCCGATTGAGCTGACGCTGACCGAATGGGTGCGCTCAGGCGATCTGCCGGCCGGTTTTGCACTGATGGATGAAGCGGAGCTGAAAGCGCTGCTGGAAGATGGCGGCGTCATCCGTTGTAAAAAGCAGGATCTGGTGTGCGATGAGATCGCGAACCACATTGAAGCGGGCAAGCTGGTGACCAAACTGGCGCTCGACTGGCAGGAGCGTATTCAGTTTGTGCTGGCCGATGATGGTTCAGTGAAACGTCTGAAGTTCAGCGACACGCTGCGCGACCAGAACGACGATATCGACCGCGAAGATTTTGCCCAGCGTTTTGATGCTGACTTTATTCTGATGACCAGCGAACTGGCCGCGCTGACCAGCAATCTGGTGGAAGCGCTCGGCGGCGAAGCCCAGCGTTAATCATCGGCAGGCAGCCCCATGCTGACAGGGGGTGTCTGACCATGAAAAAAGGGCCGCTTAGCGGCCCTTTTTTAATCTTTCAGGTAACGGCAGAGATAGGAGCTCGGCTCGCCCACCTGCAGATGAAATTCGCTGTGACCCGGCACGTTGAACACCGAACCCGCTTCAAACCATTTCCACTCCGTCTCACCCGGCAGTAACACCTTCAGCGAGCCGCTGACCACGGTCATCTCTTCCGGCTGACCGGTACCGAATGTGTATTCACCTTCAGCCATCACGCCCACGCTGGCACGGCCGGTGCTCGCACTGTCAAAACCGATAGATTTAACTTTTCCGTCAAAATACTCACTTACGTTGAGCATAATAGTCTCCAGAGCACATGTTGTGTGTCTGGCAGTGTAGAAGGGAACCCGCTGATCTGTCACGCGAAATCACAGGCGTTTGTGATCGCCTTCGTCAGGGAAGCAGCGCGGCCGCCAGCCGGGCCACCAGCTCATTAGAGAGGAGAACCGGCACGCCCAGCTGCTGCTGTAACGCAGCCCGATGCTGCTGGTGATACCCTATACAGTCCATCACCACCAGCGCCGCCCCCTGCGCTTGCAGCGTGCGCGCTACACTGGTGAAGGTCGCCTGATCGCCCTCATAGGGGCTGGCAACCGCATAACAGGGGGGAACGGGCAGATGCTGCCACTTACCCGCCTGCTCGACAATCTGCTCCGTAACCGGCACCACGATCCCGATCTGCTGCTGCTGCACCATGGCGCCGATCAGCGGCGGGATAATACGGTCCGGCTCCAGCAGAAGCGCCTGTCGGGTGCGAAGCTGGCTGAATTCACCGGTGCAGAGCAGCAGGATGGTCTGATAGCCTGCAAGTTCCAGCGCGCTGATTTTGCGCTGCAATCCCTGCTCCACCTTTGACGCCGCCAGCCGCACCTGTTCGCCGCTTTGCAGCCGTGACACCAGCACCGCATCGCCTGCATCCGGCGCAAACTGCGCCTGGATCTCGGTGCGGCTCAGCCCATCCAGCAGTCCGGCGTGATCGGTCTGCGCATCCGGCAGATGCTGACGCAGCAGCGGCAGAATGTCGCTGCGCGGCGACTGACCGATGGTCAGCGTCACCAGGGAGGCCGTCATCTTAGTGGTTCCGGTGACGCAGATGCGCCAGGCTGCCATAGAGCGCGATCAGCCGTGCATATTCGTCGGCGTCGTAGAAGTGACAGGTTTCACGACCAAACTCCTTGGCGACCTCAATGGCAAACTTCGCGGCGGCCGCAATGTCCACTTCATGGCTGGCCCCGGTTCCGCAACCCGGCACCACCGACTCTGCCGTGATCGCCACGCCCACAACCGGGACATCGGTGGCGGTGGAAGGCTGCAGAATACTGTTGAGATGATAAATGCCGTTACCGTACGGCGTAATATCCTGAGTCGTGATCGGGAAGGTCACCGCCGGACGGCCGCTGGTCATCTCCATGATGCGCAGCAGATCCTCCGACACCCGCAGGATGTAGCCCTCTTTTACCGTTGGCGACAGAGCAAAACCTTTGTGGTTGATGATGCGATTGCCTTTGGTGGTGTCGATCGACAGAATCGCATCCACCCCCGCCACCACTTCGTTGTCATTCATCGTGACATCATCAATCGGTGAATCCATAAAATCGACCGGCAGATGCGGCCGCGTGGGCGCATCGGGACAGATATGGGTGGTGATGATCACATCCCCCGTCAGCCTGTCGCCTTTACCCTGCATCTGCGCCAGCTTCAGCGCGCAGGCGATCGCCGCGACGGCGCCATCGGCATCGGAGACCATCCCGATCCGGCCAGGGCGGGCACCGATGCCGCCAAGCCGGCCAATAATGCCCAGCGTTGGCGCACGGCCTCCCGCGGCTTTGCCCTGCACGCCCGGGATATTGATGCGCACAAAGTCGGTCCGGCCTTTGGGACCCGTCACTCGGTTGAAACGGGCCGTGATCTCCGGCCAGGGCGCAAACAGATCCACCACCTGCTGCCCGTCGATGTGGGCGCTGTCCAGTAATTCAAAAACCGTCAGGGTCTGCTGCAAACTCATCGTTAATCCTTTTATTTCTTGCTGCTGCTGGCAAACAGCGAATGGAAGAAGCTGTAAAGGGCATCACCGGCAATAAACCCTGCCGCCATGACTTCCATCGGCGACCGGCCCCGCTCGCCCCAGACGCGAATAATGACGATGCGCAGGGCAATCCCGACCATCACAGCCCAGCCCGCCATCGCGTTATTGATTAACAGACCGGTGGCCAGCAGCACGCCCAGCTGCCGTTTCGGTCCGCCGATCAGCTGAATCATCGCGCCAGGAATCGCCCACAACAGCAGGTTTCCGGCGATACCCGGCTCCGCGCCCGCCTGAATGGTTTTGGCATAGACCCGCGCCACCGGCGGCAGCAGGTTATCGGTAAAGAACAGGGTATGGGCGTACCAGACCAGCGGAATCGACACCACAAAGGCGATCATGGCGGCGATCAACTGAATGCGCCGTCCCCACAGCTCCTGTTGCAGGTCGGCACCGTTGCCGCGCAGGATAAAGCCCGCCTTCAGGTCATAGCCCATATCGGCGAACGCCGGCCCGGTGGCGGCGGTAAAGCCGCACAGCAGACAGAGTGCCAGCGGCGGAAAGCCGAGCAGAATGCCGATAATCAGCGTAATCAGCGCCACGGCAAAGGCCGGGAACCAGCCGGAGTGCATCGCGGCAATCCCGACAATCAGTTCATGGGCAAAGGCAGCAAAGGCGGCGTAGAGGACAAACAGCAGCAGCATCGCGATGCCCATCTCACTCCACAGGCTGCCCGCCAGTGCCAGCAGCGCTGAAATCACGATGTAGCCCACGCTGCCGAAGCCCAGCGCCCGCTGCACCTCATTGCCGTTGCGGCTCACCATCTGCGCATCATTTTTGCGACTGCGGATCACCATCATGACCTGAATCAGCGCCACCAGGCCGGCGCCGACCATCACGCCATGCGGAATGTAGAGTGCATTGATATCAATACCGGCCACCGGCTGCGCGTAGGCTCGCAGCAGAAAACCGATGCCGAGCATCGACAGCGCCCAGATATTGCCGATAAACGCGGTGCCAAAGGCGGACATCGGGATCTTCAGCATCGCGCCGACAACGCCACCGACAATACCCGCCACCAGCAGCCAGGCCTGGCGTCCCCCTTTATCCCCTGCTTTGATCGCTTCAGCCGCCGCCACGCCCGGAGGCCAGGCATTGCTGGCCGGAAAGACGCGGGTATCAAACAGACGATAGAGCAGCCAGGCATCAAGCAGCATTGCGGCACTGACGCCACAGAAGAGTGGCAGGACCAGCTGCGGCTCTCCCAGCGCCCAGGGCACCGCAATCGGCATCAGC
The DNA here is from genome assembly GCF_008631515.1 of Pantoea sp. M_10. Taxonomy (NCBI): domain Bacteria; kingdom Pseudomonadati; phylum Pseudomonadota; class Gammaproteobacteria; order Enterobacterales; family Erwiniaceae; genus Pantoea; species Pantoea sp. M_10. Next base: position 1,327,353 of record NZ_VWUL01000001.1, read on the forward strand.
AGGCTGTTGGCTGCTCCAAAGGTGGCTGACGAGATAGCGGTCTGCGCCAGATTCTGGATTTCAATCGAACGATAGCGGCGGAAAGCCTGCAGCGGAATACGCGCCAGCAGCATGGCAAACAGCGCACCAATAATCGACGTGTTAGGCGTTACGCCAAGGGTGGTGATCAGCTGGATACCAATAATGGCACCCGCGATAGAAAGCAAAATTAAAACCAGTGCCACGCCAGCATGCCTGATCGGATTTACCCGTTCCATATGTCCCCGCCAGTCCTTGTCCAGAAGAAATAGAAGAATGTCTGCCCGCCTGCTGACGGGTTGACGCCGCTTGTCTTTTTTACGGTTCTGATGCGCGCAGGCGCTGCCCTCCTGCCAGGAACGTCACCCGTGCACAAACACGCGAGGGGACGCACACAGGCAGCCAGGCTGCTGCGTAAAGCATGGCGATCAGATTGAAAGAAAAAGGCCCGAAGGCCCTGGTTTTCCCTAGTGTGGCGAAAGTATTACGCCGATAAAATCGTGGTGACGTTACGCGCCAAACTTTTCGGCCATCTCTGTGGCCGTTGCGCGTAATGCGTCAAGGAGCGCGGGCGGGTATCCCGGTTCCGACTCCTGCGACAGAAACGACAGGCAGAGCGCGACCGTTTCGCCATGATGTTTGTTGTGCACGATGACTGACAGTGAACTGATGCCAGGCAGAGACTCATTCCGGGCCAGTGACCAGCCCTGCTGCCGAATTTCCGCCAGACTGGCAAGAAGCGACTCCGGGCTTTGCGGCGAGTTTGCCGGGCCAGCCTGCCAGTGGTCACGAAAGCGCGCCAGCACCTCGTCATCGCTTAACTGCGCCAGCAGTACTCTGCCGGTTGAGGTGGCGTCAGCCGGCATCCGGCTGCCGGGTGGGGTGACCATCTGGGTAAAGTGACGGCCATGAAACATGCGCATCACTAATATTTCCCGGCCATCCAGCTTTGACACGTAGCCCATGCAGCCCGTTTTTGCGGCCAGCCTGACCATCGCGGCTGAGACGCTGTCCACCAGCGGTGCAGACAGATAGTGTCCGGCGGCGGCTAACAATACGCGGCCAATATGATAACCGCGCGTGTCGGCATCGCGCTCCAGCATCCCCTGACTTTCCATCGTGGCGAGCAGACGCGATACCGTGCTTTTGGGCAGGCCCAGCGCCTCAACCACCTCACTGAAGGAGAGACCGACATGCCCCTGCGTCACGCCCTTGTGCTGAAATAACCGGAGTACGGCGGCGGCATTTTCGAGTGTGGTCATGTCACGGGTTCCACTATATGGAACAAAGTTCCTCTGCAGTTGCGACGAAAATAAAACGTGACGCTGAATCGGTCAAGCGACAATTTTGACACCGGCAGGATCGGCAGCAGAGAAAATACGGCGATAAAATTGATTAGCGGGGCTTTATAGGGCGACGCCGGGAGTGCGCAGAACAGACGCCCGGACAAAAAGCCAGTCGCAGTAAATCTGCGTAAATTTTGCGTGTTAATTGACCGGATGCGGTCGGGGAAAGAGGAAACTCTATCGCGCAGGGGCGACAGAAGAGGATGTTGCCGGCTATCACAGGATGAAACAGGCTGGCGTCCCTGCCAGCAGCAACGAATTACTCTTTTTCGACGTCTTCGTAGCGCGCTTTAGCATCATGCGCTTCTTCTTCCGTTTCGTGCTCGCTGATTAAGGAATTTGGTTTAGGGTGGTCGGCACGTAACTCATAGGACGTGACTTTTTTACCCTCAGGACCCTTTTCTACAGGCACAACTTTCGCTTCACGTGGATACGGTGGTCTGGTCGGCATACTGTGTCCCTCTTCTCTCAATAACATTCCACAGGACAGGCCGCTGCCTGTCATGAGGTAAGTATAGACAACACCCACTGAAGCGGGATCAAAGCGGGAAAAATCTGAGGGTTAGCTGGCGCGCGCCAGGGAGAGGGAGAGCAGGATCTCCTCGACCACACGCTCGGGGGACTGCATGGCATTCACCTGATGATGGGCGGCGGCCTGATAGAGATGCGCGCGTTCGCGCAGGACATCGCTCATCTCATCGGCAATCGGACGGCCGGTTAAGGTCGGACGCTGGGCCGCCTCTGGTTCGCTTTGCAGCCGCTCTGCCAGCACCTCCGGAGAGGCGCTAAGCCAGATCACCTGTCCCTGCTCCCGCATAAAGCGGCAGTTCTCCTCGGCCAGAATCATGCCACCGCCGGTGGCTATCACGGTGCGCGGCGCCGTCACGGCCCGCAGTGATTCGGTTTCACGGGCGCGGAACCCCTCCCACCCTTCTGCTGCCACAATCTCGGCCACGCTGCGCTGCGTGCTGAGTTGCAGATGGTGATCGGTGTCGGTGAAGGCGTAGCCCAGCGCCTGCGACAACGCCACGCCGACTGTGGTTTTGCCGCAACCGCGAGCGCCAATCAAAAAGATGGGTAGTGACATCAGGGCCGTTCCTCCGCCTGACCGCGCGATGCGGCTGCATGGTTAGCTGATTAATGCGACGCATCATAACTGGAAATTATTATGGCCTCCACCTGTCAGGCAGGTTTTACGCACTTTACTGCCCTGAATGGCGATAAGTCTCATCTTTTCAAGGGGAAATGCATGCACGATTTGTGCATCAGGGTCTACGCTGCCCGGCAGAAATGGTGAAAAAGCGGGGCAAAACGGGTCTGGCAATATTTGCTTACCGCCACAGATTTACTTTTCTCTCAGCCGCCCACATATACTGATCGCCATCGCCACAGGAGAGTCATCATGCAACGCGAAGAACAACAACTGATCGAAGGGCTGTTCACCCGCCTGAAACAGGCCGAAAGCCAGACCGCGGCACGTGATGCCGCTGCCGAACAACTGATTAACCAGCACCTGCAGGCGCAGCCTGGCGCACCTTACTACATGGCGCAGGCGATCCTGATTCAGGAAGCGGCGCTGAAAAAACTCAATGAGCGGGTATCGGCGCTGGAAAGTCAGCTGGCACAGCAGCAGCAACAGCAGCCCGCCCAGAGCAGTGGCGGGTTTCTGTCAGGGCTGTTTGGTGGCGGTTCACGTCAGCAGCAGCCTGCTCAGCAACAGCAGCAACCGTCACCCTGGAACAGTGCGCCTCAGCAACCGGCTCAGCCGCAATATGCGCCAGCCCCGGCGTCACGCGGCACCGGCTTCCTCGGCGGCGCACTGCAGACGGCGGTGGGTGTCGCCGGTGGTGTGGTGATGGCCGATATGCTGACCAGCATGTTCCACCACTCACAGCCGGAAGAGATTGTGAACATCATCAATGAGCCACCGCTGCCGGAGGTGAACGATAATCTCAACACCTTTAACGGCGGCGATGACAACCTCAACACCTTCAACGAGGGTAATGACAACGCCTTCCTGGATCAGAACAGCGGCTGGGATAACAATTTTGCCGACAACGGCGACCTCAACGATTTTGGCGGCGACGACTACGACGACGACAGCTTCGTTTAACGTCAGCGTTTCTGCTGTCTGAGCCAGCTATCCAGTTCATTTGCAAACTGCTGGCGGTCACGCGGACTCATTGCCGCGGGGCCGCCGGTCTGCACACCGTTTGACCGCAGGGTATCCATAAAGTCGCGCATCGTCAGCCGTTCCCGTATCGTCGCCGGTGAGTAGCGCTCGCCACGCGGATTCAGCGCCGCCGCCCCCTTCTCAATCACCTCGGCCGCCAGCGGAATATCGGCGGTAATCACCAGATCCCCTGGCTCAACACGTTTAACAATTTCATTGTCCGCGACATCAAACCCGGCAGGCACCTGCAGGGTGCGCAGATAGGGCGAAGGCGGCACACGCAGAAACTGGTTTGCCACAAAGGTGACCGTGGTGGCGGTGCGATCGGCCGCGCGGTACAGCACCTCTTTGATCACATTCGGACAGGCATCGGCATCGACCCAGATAGACATCATCACTCCTTACAGTCAGAGAAGTCTGCGATCTTGCCGGGTTCCCTTTAAATGGCAAATTTAATTTGCGGCACGCTTTCCAGGCTGCACGCGGCTGACTTGTTATTCGGGCTGACTGAAGTAAGCTAGCCGGAAGAAAACGCATAATGTCCTAAGGAGATGGCGATGCTGGCTAAGAAAATCGGGTTTATCGGCGGGGGAAATATGGCGAAAGCCATTATCGGCGGACTGGTCAACAGTGGCAAAATCGCCCCGTCTGATATTTTCGTTTATGACCGCAAAGCAGACACCAACCAGGCGCTGGCAGAGCAGTATGGCATTAACGCCGCAGAGAGTGCTGACGCGCTGGCGCGCGAGGTGGACATTCTGTTTGGCGCGGTCAAACCCAATGTCATCCTGAAAGTGTTAAAAGAGCTGGCAGGCAGCCTGAAGAAAGAGGCGCTGGTGGTGTCGATCGCGGCGGGTGTGACGCTTGATTCACTCTCTTCGGTGCTGGGTTATGACCGCAAAATTGTCAGGGCGATGCCTAATACCCCCTCGCTGGTGAGTGAAGGCATGACCTCGGTCACGCCTAATGCGCTGGTGGAGTCCGCAGAAACCGACGAAGTGGTCGCGATTTTTGAGAGCTTCGGCAAGGCAGCGGTAGTGGATGAGTATCTGATTCACTCGGTCGTGGGCGTCAGCGGGTCCGCCCCGGCTTACGTCTTCATGTTTATCGAGGCGATGGCGGATGCGGCCGTCTCTGGCGGCATGCCGCGCGCGCAGGCCTATCAGTTTGCCGCGCAGACGGTGAAAGGGGCGGCGCAGATGGTGCTGACCACCGGCAAACATCCGGCGGAGCTCAAAGATATGGTCTGCTCTCCCGGCGGCACCACCATTGAAGCGGTGAAGGTGCTGGAAGAGAAAGGGATGCGTTCGGCGGTGATTGAAGCGATGCAGCAGTGCATGGCGAAGTCAGAGAAACTGAGCCGCAGCTAGCAAGCCATGATGAGCAGGGCGGCCCGTCGGTCCGCCCTGCGTTCGGCTTACTCCATCGCTGCCTTGCAGTACGCCACGGCGTCGGCAAAGGTCATGGGTTGCTGCATCCGCTCCACCAGCTCAGCGGTCAGCGTATACATCCCGCACGAGCAGATCGCCGCCAGTTCACCCTGCTGTCCATAACACGCGATAAACTTTTTCTCCTCCAGCGAGCCGAGCAGCTGGAAATTATCCCACTCTCTGGCGTGGCCCAGATACTCATAACGGGTGCCATACTGGGTCGTCCAGAAAAAGGGCACACGTTCAAAGGCGACGTGCTGGTCCAGCATATTTCTGGCGACGGTCTGTCCCTGCTGATGCGCAACACGATAGTGCTCGATGCGCAGCGGCCCCTGCGCCGACGGATACGTCGCGATGTCACCCGCAACCCAGATGTTCTCAGCGACCTTCAGCTCTGCATCGGCCTGCAGGCTGCCATCTTCTGCCAGCGGCAGATCGTGGATAAAGTCGGTGGCCGGTTTCACGCCGGTGGCAAACAGGACGACGGTAGCGGGCAACTGCCGCCCCCCTTTAAGCTGCACACTGCTCACCTGCTGATCGCCCTGCAGGGATTCAATTTCGCCCTGCTCCCATTTCACGCCATTTTTCTGATGCAGCTGATAGAAATAGCGGCCAATCTGGTCGCCAAACTGTTTCGCAAAGGGCAGCGTCTGGCGGGTAATCACCGTCACGTCAATGTCACGGTTACGCAGCGCCGACGCCAGTTCGGTGCCGATAAAGCTGTTGCCGATAATCACAATTTTATGGCTGGCATCTACCGCCTGAAGCAGCTGGTCGGTCTGGGCTTTGCTGCGCAGCAGATGCACCCCCTCCAGATCGCTGCCGGGTATATCGGGACGTACAGGTGCCGCGCCACTGGCGATCAGGAGTTTGTCGAAGGCGAGGCTTTCACCATCCTCAAAGATCAGCCGTTGCTGCTGAGCGTCAAGGCGGCTCACACTGGCCTGAATGCGCTCGACGTGATCCATCACATCCGCTTTCAGCAGCTGCGGTACCTCGCTGATATCCATCTTGCCTGATGGCACAAATTTGGTCAGTGCAGTGCGGTCGTAGGGTGCGTCCGCTTCCCGCTCCACCAGCACCAGACGCCCTTTATAGCCCTCATGCCGTAACCGCCACAGCGCAGCACTTCCCGCCGCGCCGCCACCCAGCACCACGAAAACCGGTGCGTCTGCACCGCTGCCAATGGGCGCGGCGGGCGACATCGCCTCAGGATTGACCAGCACACGCCCCTCTTCAATCCGCAGCGGATACTGTTTGAGATCGGCCAGCGCCAGCGGTTCACACATTTTGCCGTCGGCCAGATTAAATGCGGCTTTGTGCCACGGGCAGACCAGCCGGTCGCCACAGATCGCGCCCTGCTCCAGCGGCGCGCCAGCATGCGGGCATTTCGCCTGGTAAGCACGAACGCTCTCCCCCTCGCGGATCAGTAACACTTCCACCTCACCCAGCGTTTTTTTAACCGGCTGACGCTGCGGCAGGTCTTTCAGATCAACGGTAAATTGATAGTTCACAACGTGGCTCCTTTGACTGTTCCGGTTGGGCGCCGCGCCGTCAGACCCTGCGCAGCGCAAATCCCCACAAACAGTAAGTGTGGCAAAGGAAATTAAAAGCCTGACGCGGAATGTTTGTCAGAAGCGTAACGGGCTGTTACAGCAGGGAATTTAAACGCATGTTGGAAGGGAAACGGCCACCTGCGTGGCCGGAAGAAACATCAGCTTTTTTTCAGGCACTGGCTCATAAAGGTTTTACGTGCATCACCCGCCAGCTTTTTATCGCCAGCTTCGCCATTGCAGCTTTTCATTTTCATCTGCTGCGGAGACATCTGTGACAGCTTGCTCTCTTTTTTCAGGCATTCACTCATAAAGGATTTGCGCGCATCTCCCTTGAGATCCTGTGATTTGGCATGCTGGTTACAGATCGTCATTTTCTCCTGCTGCGGGGTCTTCTCCGCCGCATTTGCCAGCCCGCTGACCAGCAGACCCGCCATCATCATTGCCAAAAAACCGACTTTCATCGTGTTATCTCCCATGTGGATGTGTTCTTTCTTATTCTGGCAGCGAATAAGCAAAGCGGAAAATGTTTCCGGTCAGCGTGATGGAAAGATCCCATTCCAGAGTGGGACTGTACTGCACGTTTAGCGCGGATCAACAAATCCGTGGCCTGGCCCGCCACCCGGCCCGCCCCAGCCCCCTCCACCGCCGCCGCCAGGAGGCGGGAAAAGACATCCGCTCAGGACAAAACCTAATGCCACAACAGCCGCCAGCTTAACGATTCGTTTCATATCAACCTCAGGGTGTAAAAATCGGGCTGAGTTTATGAAGCCATCAGCGGGACTGACAAGTGAGATTTCTCTGCATCCTGCCGCTATTCATCTTTGCTGACCAGACTTAACATTTTACAGTCAGTAATCTGCTCTGTTCTCAACATCCCGACCGATTTGCAGACGAAACTATTTGTGCAAAACGGGAGGGGGAACGCTTTACAGCCTGGCAATTTTTGCGCATTGTGAGCGCATCACATTTACAGGATACCGACATGACTCTCTCTCAGGCTGCTCTCAGTGACATCCTCTCCCGGCGCGACTGGGAAAACCCGGTAGTGACCTCGCTGCATCGGCTGGATGCCCACCCGCCCTTTGCCAGCTGGCGCGATGAAGCCGCTGCGCGTGATGACGCCCCGTCCGCCTCACTGCGCAGTCTCAACGGTGAGTGGGGATTCAGTTACTTTGCGCAGCCTGAAGCGATTCCCGCCAGCTGGTTACTGCAGGATCTGCCGGATGCCGGTACGCTTCCGGTGCCGGCCAACTGGCAGATGCACGGCTATGACGCGCCCATTTATACCAACGTGCAGTATCCGATCCCGGTCGATCCGCCGCGGGTACCGGCAGCAAACCCGACCGGATGTTACTCGCTCACATTCAGCATTGAAGCTGACTGGCTGGAGACGGGACAGACGCGCATTATTTTTGACGGCGTTAACTCCGCTTTTCACCTCTGGTGCAACGGTCACTGGATTGGCTACTCCCAGGACAGTCGGCTGCCCGCCGAATTTGACCTGAGCGAGGTGCTGCGTCCCGGTAAAAACCGGCTGGCCGTGATGGTGCTGCGCTGGAGCGATGGCAGCTATCTGGAAGATCAGGACATGTGGCGCATGAGCGGTATTTTCCGCGACGTCACCCTGTTGCATAAACCCCGGGTTCATCTGGCTGACGTTCAGCTGGAAACCCGACTCAGCCCGGAATTTTGCCGTGCGGATCTGCGCGCGCAGGTGCGTGTCGCGCTGCCTTCCGCCGTTACCTCACGCTATCAGCTGCGTCTGACGCTGTGGCAGGGCGAGCAGCAGATTGCACAGTGTCAGCAGCCGCTGGGCAGCGCCATCATCGATGAACGCGGCCACTATCCCGAACGCGCCCTGCTCAGCCTGCCGGTGGAGCGGCCTGACCTGTGGAGCGCGGAGACGCCTCACCTCTACCGCGCCACGCTGGCCCTGCTGGATGAGCAGCAGCAGTTAATCGAGGTGGAAGCCTGGGATGTCGGTTTCCGCCAGGTCACCATCGACAATGGCCTGCTGTGCCTGAACGGCAAACCGCTGCTGATCCGCGGCACTAACCGTCACGAGCACCACCCTGAACGGGGTCAGGTAGTGGATGAGGCGATGATGCGCCGCGACATCATGCTGATGAAGCAGCACAATTTTAATGCGGTCCGCTGCTCGCACTACCCCAATCATCCGCTCTGGTACCGGCTGTGCGATCGGTACGGGCTTTATGTGGTGGATGAGGCCAACATTGAGACCCACGGCATGCAGCCCATGAACCGGCTCTCTGACGATCCGCGCTGGTTTGCCGCCTACAGCGAGCGGGTCACGCGCATGGTGCAGCGTGACCGTAACCACTGCTGCATCATTATCTGGTCGCTGGGCAACGAGTCCGGCCATGGCGCAACGCACGACGCGCTTTACCGCTGGGTGAAAAGCAGCGATCCGACCCGTCCGGTTCAGTATGAAGGCGGCGGTGCGGATACCGCCGCGACCGATATCATCTGCCCGATGTACGCCAGGGTGGATCAGGATCAGCCCTTCCCGGCGGTGCCGAAATGGTCACTGAAAAAGTGGATTGGACTGCCGGGCGAAACGCGCCCGCTGATCCTCTGTGAATATGCTCATGCGATGGGCAACAGCTTTGGCGGCTTTGCGAAATACTGGCAGGCTTTCCGTCAGTTTCCGCGCCTGCAGGGCGGCTTCGTCTGGGACTGGGTGGATCAGAGCCTGACCCGCTATGACGATCAGGGAGAGCCCTGGCAGGCCTATGGCGGCGACTTTGGCGATACACCCAACGATCGTCAGTTCTGTATGAACGGGCTGGTGTTTGCCGACCGTACACCTCATCCGGCGCTCTATGAGGCGCAGCGCGCCCAGCAGTTCTGGCACTTCACGGTCGATCCCGACGATCCGCTGAGCTTTACGGTCAGCAGCGACTACCTGTTCCGCCACAGTGATAACGAAGTGTTGCGCTGGCGCATAGAGCAGGCCGGCCAGGTCGTGGCGCAGGGTGATATCCCGCTTGATATCCCCGCGCAGGGCCAGCAGCGGATTACCCTGCCCTCCCCGCCTCCGTTGCAGGGCGAATGCTGGCTGAATGTTGCCGTGCATCAGGTGCAGCCGACCCGCTGGAGCGAAGCTGGCTGGCGTGTCGCCTGGGATCAGTGGGCGCTCCCCTCCGCGCTGGCACTGCCTTCCCTGCCGGAAACCGGTGAGGCACCGCAGCTGCACGATAACGGCCGTGAGATTGTCGTCACCCACCGGCAGCAGCGCTGGCAATTTTCCCGTCACAGCGGCGAACTGGAACAGTGGTGGGTGGATGACGAGCCGACGCTACTGACGCCGCTTCAGGCGTGCTTTATCCGCGCGCCGCTGGATAATGACATCGGCACCAGCGAAGCGGAACGGATCGATCCCAACGCCTGGTCGGAGCGCTGGAAAGCGGCGGGCTATGACCAGATGCAAAGCCAGCGGATAGCGATTGCGGCCGATACGCTGACCCAGGCGGTGCAGATTGAGACGCTGCACAGCTGGCACGCCGGGGGGCAGCTCGCCTTTATCAGCCGGATACGTTTTCTGATCAATGCACAGGGGGAGTTGACGCTGCAGCTTTCCGTTGAGCAGTCCCGCGGTTTGCCGCCGCCCGCACGCATCGGGCTACGCTGCGCGCTGGCGACGATCCCGCAGCAGGTAAAGTGGCTCGGCCTCGGCCCGCACGAAAATTACCCTGACCGCCAGCTGGCCGCACAATTTTCCCGCTGGCAGTTACCGCTGGATCGGCTCTTTACGCCCTATGTTTTCCCGGGTGAGAACGGCCTGCGCGGCGGCACCCGTGAGCTTGATACCGGCAGCTGGCAGGTCAGCGGGGATTTCGCTTTCTCGCTGAGTCGCTTTAGCCTGGAGCAGCTGCGGGAGACGTCACACCGCCACCTCCTGCGCCCGGAAGCGGGCTGCTGGCTGCATCTGGATGCGTACCACATGGGCGTGGGCGGCGATGACTCCTGGAGTCCCAGCGTCAGTCCTGAGTTTCTGCTGACTCAGCAGCGCTGGCAGACGGAACTGACGATTTGCCAGCCGACGCGGGCAGAACGGTCTTCGGACGACGGTAAACGCGCTTCAGAAACAGCACATTAATCAGCACCACCACGGCGGTGGCAAAAAAGACCCAGCGGAAGCCTGCCATCGCCGACACCGCCCCGCCCAGCAGCGGACCGGCAACGTTGCCGAGATACATAAACGACTGGTTGTAGCCGAAGATCCGCCCCGTAATGTTGTCGCGTGAATGGCGCACCAGCAGGGTCTGCACCGCAGGCATCATCGCACCATCGGCGAAGCCCAGCAGAAAGCGCAGCACGCCCAGCTGCGTTGCGCTGGTCACAAAGGACATGGCGATAAACAGCAGCAGCGAGATCGCCATCGTCGCCAGCAGAATACGCTGTGTACCGATGCGATCGCCGAGTCGCCCCAGCCGGGGTGCGGCCAGCAGAGCGGACACGCCGGGCAGCGCGGCGATCACCCCGCTGAGAAACGCGATGTTCTCCGCATGGGGAGCCAGCTCCCGCACAAACAGCGTCAGGATGGGGTTAACCGACCCGTTACACATCTGAATCACCAGGGTGGTAAAGAACAGGCAGAGCACCAGTCTGGGGTTATCCAGCGAGCGGAACACCTCGCGTCCGCTGAGCTTCTCCTTTTTACTCACCGGGGTGTAGCCGGTCTCTTTAATCAGGAAGAGTGTGACCAGAAAACTGACCAGCAGCAGAGCCGCGGTGACCATGAAGACCATGCGCAGCCCCACCCCGTCAGCCAGCAGCCCGCCCAGCATCGGTCCCAGAATCACCCCGCCAATCTGGCCGGTGGAGACACAGCTCAGCGCCCAGCCGCTGCGTTCACGCGGCACCTGAGCGGCCACCAGCGCCATGGCGTTGGGAATATAGCCGGAGGTCAGCCCCATCAGGGCGCGCAGCAGCAGCAACTGCCAGGCTTCGGTGACGAAAGCCTGCAGCAGGATCACGATCCCCATGCCAGCAGCGGCGCGCAGCAGCATCAGTTTCCGCCCTCTGCGATCGGCCAGGCTGCCCCACAGCGGCGCAACCGCCGCTGAGATCACAAAGGTGATGCTGAACGTCAGTCCCGACCAGAGGCTCAGTGAGGTGCCGCCGGTGACGCCCAGCTGCTCAAGGTAGAGTGGCAGGAACGGAATAATCTGGCTGATCGCCAGTCCGGTAAAAAAACAGCCAAACCAGACCGAGATCAGGTTTATCTTCCAGGGTTCAATGATGCGTGGCATGGGCAGAGGGCGTGAAGAGAAAGAGGGCTGAGTTTAACCCAGGCCCGCTGTGCGTGACCGCCAGAACATGGCAAAAACGGCAAGCATCTTGATTCTGCGCAATTTACGCCGCCGTACAGGTCGCGGATCTGTCGCCTGTCGATCTCCATTCCCCCCTCAGCAGGATGGAAAAATATGTCATTGTGTTACTGACAACCGTTTGCTTCGCTTCTATGTTTAAAAAACCGCCAGCCACGGCGGTATAGCGATCGTTCCGATCGGTGTGACGCCCTCCGCAAACAACGGTGCAGACCGTCCGGCTATGCTGAGGCGAACCCGCGTATTGAGTAGATAAACGCCCCTGCACCCGGGTGTAAGGGAGAGGTCTGGGGTTTAGCGGAGGTGGGAAATGAGAGTGCAACCGAACAGCGCCAGCCGCGCTATCACCGACTATTTCAATGGCCCGAACTGGCGGACGCCGCCCGAGTCCGATCTGCTGGCGGTGATTATGCGCGAGATGATGGAAGCGGGTCAGCCCGCCACCAATAAAGCGATTATTGCCCGGGTGATTGAGAAACTGGAAGTCGAAGGGGACGAAACGCAGCTGCAACGTTATCGTACCCTGCTGGCTCAGTTAATCGACGCGCCGCCCCGGGCCTGAAGCGGTGGCTTATTTCACCCAGCGCAGCTTATCCGCTTCGCTGATGCTGGCCCGCCCGCTGCTGCGCTGAAACAGGCAGAGCTCCCGTCCACGCTTATTGTTCATCTGACGCTGAGGATAGCGCCCCTCCAGCAACAGAGCGCTGTATCCTGTGCTGTCGTCATACTCAATCGGCTCGCCCAGCACCCTGACTTTGCTCAGGTGACTGGCGTTAATGCAGGCCTGGGTCATCACCTGACGGCTCTGTTGCCAGGCTTCGGCACTGGAGGCCTGCGCCGCTGCGCTGCTGAGTAAGGCTAAAGAGAGTAGCGCGCCTTTCATCCGTTTCATGTTCGCTCCTGTTACCGCCCGCAGGCGCTAAAAAAATTCCCGCCGGGGCGGGAATAAACAAGACGAGCATTGTCAATCGCGTGACGAGAAGCGCATCGAAATGCAGCGCCATTCTCGCCCGCCGTTATGACAAGGCTGTGACACCCAGGCCGTCAGCCGCAATAAACAGAGCTGATGTTGCCGTTTTTATCCGCCAGGAAGTTAAGCCGGTTGAGGTTAAAGTCCATGGTGACGGCAGAGTTATAAGGGATAGGACGCACCAGCTGATCGAAATGCTGTCCCTGCAGCGCGGTTAACGGTTTGCCGACATAGTGCTGAAACTGTGAGGCACCACAGCGATCATTCTCAGGATCCGGCTTCACGCTGGCCGTGTCAGAGTGGGAGGCGGATTGACAGGCAGTTAAGGCAAACAGACCCGCTACCAGCAGCCCTTTTCCATAAAATTTCACGTTTGATCTCCTGTTGGACGTGTAAAACCCTGTCCCCAAGAGTAGCAAAGCGTGCCGGCCAGGCTGAACTCTAAAAAAGTAAAGTTGTTACAGCCGCCGAAAACCGTAAGCGGTGGCGATCACAATTTAGGATTAATCGCACGCACTGCTTAAAAAAGAAACGCCCGGTGGCTACAATTAACTAAGATTATTCTTAGCTCCGGGAGTCCATAATGGAACTGATTATTTTTGTTGTCTGCGCCATGCTGATGACCGCCGTGGCGGTCAAAGTCCGTTAAGCGGACCCAGCCTGATTCTGCGCCGTTCTTTCCAGAAGCGTACTGAACGCAGCCAGCGGCATCGGACGACCGAGGAAGTAGCCTTGCCCCTCTTCGCACGAGAGCTGTTTTAACTGGTTCAGCTGCGCTTCTGTCTCAATCCCCTCTGCCGTGATGGTCAGCGCAAACGCGCGTGCCAGCGCAATGATGCCCGCTACCACTGACTGCGCCTGCTCCGACTCCGGAAAATCTTTCATCCAGGAGCGATCGATCTTGAGGCCGTTAAAGGGGTAGGTTTTCAGGTAACCCAGCGCGGCATAACCGGTGCCGAAATCATCCACGGTTAACCTGACCCCCAGCGCCCGTAAGCCCTGCATCATCTCCAGCGCACGCTGCGGATGTTCAAAGGTAACATTCTCTGTGATCTCCAGCTCCAGGCGCGTTGCCGGCAGGCCGCTTCGGGCCAGCGCATCCGCCACCCGCTGCACCAGGTCGCTGGTGCGAAACTCCATCGGCGAGATATTCACCGAGACGTAGCGGTCGCCTCCCCACCCCAGCGCATCTTCACAGGCGCGCATCAGCACCCAGTCACTGATGGTGGCAATCAGTCCGCTCTCTTCCGCCAGCGGAATAAAGTGATCGGGTGTCATCCACTGATCCGGCGCAACCTGCCAGCGAAGCAACGCCTCGGCTCCCGCCAGCTGGCCGCTCAGCAGCTGATAGCGGGGCTGATAGTGCAGGCGAAATTCATTGTTCCTCAGCGCTTTCTCAATGCGGCGTGCCATTTCACGCTTATCCTCGCGCTGGCTGGCCATCTCGCTGGCATACCAGACCCACTGATTGCGCCCCGCTTCACGCGCTTCGGTGAGCGCGATATCGGCCATACGCAGCAGCGTTTCCGGGTGACTGGCATCCTGCGGGACGCAGGCAATGCCCATGCTGACCGTCAGATAGTGGACATGCTGGCCGGTGCTGATCGGCTGCTGAACCTCATGCACCAGCTGAGCACAGCGCTGATCGACCCGCTCGCGGTTCGTTTCACGCAGGACCAGCACAAACTCATCCCCGCCGAGTCGTGCCACCAGCTCCTGAGGCCCCGTGGCGCGCTTCAGACGCTGCGCGATCTGGCTCAGCACCTCATCGCCCGTCGCATGGCCCCAGGTTTCGTTGATCGGCCTGAACTGATCGAGGTCGAGCGTAATCAGCGTCAGCGGCACGATCCCTTCCGGCTGCTCAAGATGCTGTGTCAGAAACTCCTGCAGCTGTACGCGGTTCGACAGGCCGGTTAAGACGTCATGACGCGACAGGAACTGAATACGCGCCTCCGCTTCCATACTCTGCGTGATGTCTGAAACCGTGCCGCGGAATCCGATACGCCGCGTGTCATGCCAGATCGTTTTCGCCACCAGTTGGCCGATACGGCGGTTGCCCTGTGCCGACATAAACTGGCAGCGCAACGGCATCTGCTGCCCCTCCTCCTCCTGGCGCAGCAGCCAGGCGACCAGCGAATGGCTGGGATGGGTCAGCAGCTGATCGATGTGTCGCCCCAGCCAGTGTGACATGTCGTGGCCGGTGACATTTTCAAAGCGCGCGGACAGGTAGATCAGGCGGCCCTTCTCATCCGTCTCCCAGATCCAGTCTGACGCCGCCTCAGCGAGATCGCGAAACCGCGCTTCGCTGCTGGCCAGCTCCTGCTGGCTGATCGCCAGCATGGCGAAGCGCCGGTCTGAGAGAATCGCATTCGAAAGCGCATGGCGGCTGACGCGGCGGGTGATCAGACCAATGATGATCGCCATCAGCGTCAGCAGGGGCAGCAGAAACAGGATCAGGCCCATTCCCGGCATCTTCGGTGTCCAGCGCAGAACAATCGGTTCGCCGTGCGGCAACGGCTGCACCATGCGCGGCTCGCGCAGCGCATCCTCTTCACTGTCGGGCAGACGCAGCTCGCGCACATCCAGCGAGGCACCCAGCGCCTGAAGTTTGGCGGGGGTAAACAGATTCACAAACACCATCACGGATGGCGGCCCCGCCTTTGACGGCGTGTTATCCACTCTTCCGCTGCTGATAGGGGCGGCCACCACGATGGCGGGCAGATGATTGATCTCTGCATCCTGCGTCATGGCCCTGTTGTTCAGCTGACGCGCGGCCGCAATCAGGCCGGGCGTCTGCTGACCCAGCCACGCCTCCAGCGGCGTGTCCGTCAGCTGACCATCAATCACCGTGTAGGTGGTGTGACCTTTGCCATCCACCACGAACACGCCTTCATAGTGATACTCTTCATAAAGACCCGGACCAAAGTTCTCTTCGTCATACGCCCAGGCTTTGTTCACGCTGACGTGAAGATTACGCCACGCTTCGCCCCAGAAGGCATAATCCCGGATATCAGTGGCCATCGCCTCCTGACGACTCTTCCATGCCTGCTGCACCAGCAGCAGATCGTGCTCAGCCGATGTGCTGTTCTGCCGCTGGGCGATGGTCAGCACCATCACCATTGAGAGCAGCAGCACGCCAAACAGCAGCAGCGAAAGCGTACGCAGACTGCGGCGCGTAAAGCGCACAGTGCGGTCTTCAGCAGCCTGTCTGAATGGCGGTGAGGGCGGTGCCGGGGGGTTAAAATTCATTGAAAGTGCTCACTACACAACCAGGTTTTAGTCACGGGCCAGCCCTGTAATACGGGGGGCTGACCAGATAGTTTCCTCAGTTATCGGCCCGCCTGCTCCGGTGTTTAGTCTGCGGCAAAAATAAGCATGCAATATTGTCTCAAGGGCTGACTCGACAGCGATCAGGCGCATTGCTACTATGCGCTAACCTTCGCTGGCAGAGTCGCCTATGAACACCAATTCCGACAGAGTGACCCTGACGCTGTTCTACGTCGGCAGCTTTGTGGTTTATTACCTGGTTACCATGCTGATCACGCTGTTTCCCAACTACAGCGTGCTGCGCAATGACGGACTGCTGGTGCCGGTGCTCTGCCTGTTTGAATTTGCGGTCATCTACCCGCTGTATCGCTTCTACTGCCAGCGCCGCGCCGATCTGCCGCTGGGTGAACTCGGCATGCTGCAAACCCTGCTCTTTACCGGCGCGCTGTTTGTCCTGATGGCGGCCCAGATGCAGTTTATGCAGCCGGAAGGCTGGCTGGTGATGCAGGCCCAGCAGGGACGCAATTCGCTGCTGATTCTGCTGCTCACCGCCGTGCTGCTGGCCCCGGTGTTTGAAGAGGTGCTGTTCCGCGGATTCCTGTTGCAGGGCTTTCTGCTGTGGGCGCCGCGCAGCCGCTTCGCCTGTATGCTGCTGACCTCGCTGCTGTTTGCGGTGATGCACACGCAGTATGTTCACTGGCAGACCCTGATCGCCCTGACGCTCTTTTCGCTGCTGCTCTGCTACGCCCGGCTGCGGAGTAACAGTCTTGCCCTGCCTATCTTTCTGCACACCCTGAACAACCTGATTGCGTTGCTGCCCGCCTGGTATTTCGCGGGCTGACGCCTCATCGCCTCTCTGCTGACGCACCGTTTTCCGGCCGTGTTGCGGGCCACCGCTCACACTGACAATGCTGCCCCGGCACGTTTGTCTATACTGGTGGATAAAAAGGGAAAAAAAACGTCACAGTCCGGACCAGCAGACCGTGTAAAGGAGAAGAGCGATGTTGATAGGATTTGTGTTGTTAGTGAGCGCGTGTGGATATGATGCCTGTGAGGCGTTACCCGTCTCGGAGCGTATCTATCCGACCAAAGCCGACTGTGAAACGATGGCGCACCGTATTCACAAAGTCAGACCGAACGTGGTCCTGCTTTGCGGTGAGGTTCATCGCTGATTCAGGGCCAGTCGCAATAAAGCCGCGCGGCAACATTGCAAGCTGGCGATTTAGCGTACAAAATATAAGCTGTTGTTCACCATTATCGTTGTGAATCCCATGAAAACATCACGTCCCCGTCGTCCTGCCGGACGCTGGGTTTACTATCTTTTGTATGATGGCATTCTGTGGCCCTGCCCTGTCCGCTGGGAGTGGGAGAGCAGTTATGGCGGCTGGCTGCCGTTTTACTACACGCCTACCTTTGAGTTTGTGGTGGGCGATCCGCGTAAGGCTCATCGCATTGCGCGCAGCGACGTGCGGGTCAGACGGCGCGAAGATGCCTTTGTCTGAGCGAAATCTACCGCCACGGCAGCCATGAGGCTGTCAGCAGGAAGTAAATCGCCTCCAGCACGATAATCACCATCAGTAAGATGCCCAGCGTATGGCGACCTGTTCCCTTCATCGGTTCAGGCCCAGATCATCGCAGCCCGGCGTATCAGCAGCAGGGCACCGCAGATGCATAACAGCACCAGACCCCTCTTCCACTGTTTTCTGGCCGCCCGGACTCTCATCATCGCGGTTTCCTCTCTGTCAGAAAGCAAAGATGCGCCTGAAGGCGCATCTTTTTCGGTCAACAGCAGGACCGGTTGTGTATAGCGTCGCGCCAGGGTCGCCAGAGGGCGACCCGTTACCGGCATCAGTTATTCAGCGTGTAATCCAGTGTGATTTCCGCATTCAGTAACTGAGAAACCGGGCAGCCCGCCTTGGCATTGTTGATGATTTCATCAAACGCTGACTTATCAATGCCTGGCAGAGAGACGGTGCTGGTCAGCGCCACTTTGGTGATGGCAAAGCCGTCGCCTTTCTTGTCCAGCGACACATCGGCCGTGGTATCAATGCTTTCCGGCTTGTGGCCCGCATTGCCCAGCATCAGCGACAGGGCCATGGAGAAACAGGCCGCGTGCGCTGCACCAATCAGCTCTTCCGGGTTGGTGCCTTTGCCGCCTTCAAAACGGGTGTTAAAGCCATAGGGCTGCTGGCTCAGCACGCCGCTCTCAGTGCTGACGGTGCCTTTGCCTTTGATATCGCCTTCCCAATGCGCCGAACCTTTCTTATGAATGGTCATCTCATTCCTCCTGTGGGTAAAGAAGCTAAGTATAGACAATGCATTCATTTTCGCAGGCTTAACTCACCGCGCGCGGACGGGGTGAGGCGCTCTGCGGTTCCAGCAGCGCCCCGGCCTGCACCAGCGAATCGCGCGTGATATCCGCGATGGACTTCGCGCCGGTCAGGGTCATGGCAACGCGCATCTCCTTCTCAATCAGGTTCAGCAGGTTTTCCACGCCGCGCTGACCGTGGGTCGCCAGCGCATAGATAAAGGCGCGTCCCAGCAGCACGCTGTCTGCGCCCAGCGCAATCATGCGCACCACATCCAGCCCGTTGCGGATACCGCTGTCTGCCAGAATGGCAAGGTCCCCTTTGACGGCATCGGCAATCGCCGGTAACGCCCGCGCAGACGACAGCACACCATCCAGCTGACGGCCGCCGTGGTTAGACACCACAATCCCGTCGGCCCCGAAGCGCACCGCATCGCGCGCATCTTCCGGGTCCAGAATCCCTTTGATCACCATGGGCCCGTCCCAGAACTCACGGATCCACTCCAGATCGCGCCAGGAGATAGAGGGATCGAAGTTGTTCGCCAGCCAGCCGATATAATCTTCCAGTCCGGTCGGCTTGCCGAGATAGGCAGAGATATTGCCCAGATCGTGTGGACGCCCCTGCAGGCCGACATCCAGCGCCCACTGCGGATGCGTGACCGCCTGCCAGTAGCGCCGCAGCGCGGCGTGCTGGCCGCTCATGCCGGAGTGCGCATCGCGGT
This sequence comes from Pantoea sp. M_10, assembly GCF_008631515.1. Lineage (NCBI taxonomy): Bacteria > Pseudomonadati > Pseudomonadota > Gammaproteobacteria > Enterobacterales > Erwiniaceae > Pantoea > Pantoea sp. M_10. The sequence continues at coordinate 1,346,497 of NZ_VWUL01000001.1, forward strand.
AGCGGGCACCCGGCGTCGGCATATCGACGGTAAAGATTAGGGTCGAGCAGCCCGCGGCTTTGGCGCGCTCCAGGGCGTTGCGCATAAAGCCGCGGTCGCGCAGCACATAGAGCTGGAACCACATCGGGCGGTTAATCGCCGGTGCCACCTCTTCAATCGGGCAGACCGAAACCGTGGAGAGGGTAAACGGAATCCCTTTCAGGGCAGCCGCGCGCGCCGCCTGCACCTCTCCCCGACGGGCATACATACCACACAGTCCTACCGGCGCCAGCGCAACCGGCATCGACAGGGTTTCCTTAAACAGGGTCGTTTCCAGGCTCAGTTCTGACATGTTCTTCAGAATACGCTGGCGCAGCGCCACGTCCGACAAATCCTCCACATTGCGACGCAGGGTATGTTCGGCATAGGCCCCGCCGTCAAGATAGTGGAACAGGAACGGCGGCAGGATACGTTGCGCGGCGGCGCGATAGTCACTGGCAGCTGAGATAATCATCAGTCGGATTCCTTAGGGTTGCGTGTGTCGTTATCCGGTAAGCGGGTGATGCGCGCCTGACGCGCTTCATCTTCATGCAGGCTTTTCATGGTGGTGTGAACAAACCCCAGGTGCTGCATCGCCGCCTGGCGGGCGGCGTCGGCGTCGCCCGCGAGAATGGCGTCGAGCAGCGCCTGATGCTGTTCCGTGAGGCGGGCAAAAATCGCAGGCTGGGTATACATCCGCTGACGACTCTGCATGACCGAGGATTGCAGCAGTTCAAAAAAGCCCCGCATGGTCTGCAGCAGCACCAGGTTGTGCGACGCCTCGGCAATCGCCAGATGGAAACGCACATCGGCCTGGGCGGCGAGATCGGGATCGTCACTCTCCTTCAGCTTCAGCGTGGCATCAAAGGCGTATTGCAACCGCTCTCTGTCGGCGTCGGTGGCGCGTAGTGCCGCATGCCAGGCGGTGCTGGCCTCAATGGCGTGACGCGCCTCCAGAATGTCATAGCGGTAGTCGGGATCGTCATGCAGCAGCTGGCGAATCGGCTCCACGATGCGCTGTTCCGACCAGGGGGCCAGCTGCTGCCGGAGCCAGGTTCCGCCGCCACGCCGGCTGATCAGCATCCCGCTGCTGATCAGCTGCTGAATCGCCTCACGCAGCGAGGAGCGTGAAACGCCGAGTTCAGCCGACAGCTGTCGCTCGGCGGGCAGGCGCATGCCTGGCTCAAGTTGATGGTCGGTGATGTACGCCCGCAGGCGCGTCACCAGCGGGTCTGCCGGGTTTGTCATGGGATCATCCAGGGGAAAACGTAGGCCTGAAGCGTGGTAATGAGACCGACCATACAGGTGAAAATCAGGCTGTGTTTCACGGTAAAGCGGAACAGGTCGGACTCTCTGCCCACCAGCCCGACCGCCGCACAGGCGATGGCGATCGACTGCGGTGAGATCATCTTGCCGGTCACGCCGCCGGTGGTGTTGGCCGCCACCAGCAGGACATCGGAGACGCCAATCTGCTGCGCGGTGGTGGCCTGCAGGGCGGCGAAGAGCGCATTAGATGAGGTGTCCGATCCGGTCAGGAAGACGCCCAGCCAGCCCAGAAACGGCGAGAAGAAGGTAAACGCGTGACCGGTGTGCGCGAGGGCCAGCGCCAGCGTGGCGGAGAGGCCGGAGTAGTTGGAGATAAAGGCAAAGGCAAGCACCATTCCGATAGAGTAGATGGGCAGCGCCAGCTCCTTCAGCGTGGCCGCGAAGGTCTGCAATCCGGCCCTGGGCTTCATGCGCAGGAAGATCATCGCCGCAATCGCCGCGATCAGAATTGCGGTGCCGGTGGCGGAGATCAGATCGAGCTTATAGAGGGCCGGATAAGGCGTGGCGCTGCTGACCACCGGCGGCACCCGCGCCACCAGCCCATTCAGCAGCGGAACCGGTATGTTCAGCACCCACTCATAGAGCGCGCCGCCCTGGGTGAACAGCGCCTTAAACGGCGGAATACTCCAGAGCGTTACGGTGGCGGTGAGAAACAGGAACGGCATCCAGGCGCGAACGATCTGGCCCAGCCGGTACGTCTGCGGCGGCGTCAGGGCGTCACCCTGCTTCGCCCCGGCATCAGCAAAGCGGAAGATGCGCACCGGCTTCCAGACCCGCAGAAACAGCGTCAGAGAGATCAGCGAGGCGAGCGACGAGATAATGTCAGGCAGCTCCGGCCCCAGAAAGTTGGAGCTGAGAAACTGGGCGACAGCAAAGGAACCGCCCGCCACCATGACTGCCGGCCAGGTCTCTTTTACCCCACGCCAGCCATCCATAATTGCCATAATCCAGAACAGCACAATCAGGGTCAGCAGCGGCAGCTGACGTCCGGCCATCTGGCCAATGGCGAAGCTATCCAGCCCGGTGACCTGCCCCGCCACGATAATCGGAATTCCCATCGCGCCAAAGGCGACCGGCGCGGTATTCACGATCAGGCAGAGCCCGGCGGCATAGAGCGGGTTGAAGCCCAGCCCCACCAGCAGCGCGGCGGTAATCGCGACGGGTGCACCAAAGCCCGCCGCCCCTTCCAGAAAAGCGCCGAACGAGAAGCCGACAATCAGCATCTGCAGGCGCTGATCGGGCGTAATCGACAGGATAGAGGCGCGGATAATATCGAACTGGCCGGTTTTAACCGAAATTTTGTAGACGAAAACGGCGGCGACAATGATCCAGGCTATCGGCCACAGGCCGTAGAGAAAACCATACACTACGGCGGCCAGCGCCTGTGCCACCGGCATCCGATAGAGGAACAGCGCCACCAGCAGCGCCAGCACCACAGTCAGGGTGGCCGCCAGATAGCCCTTCATCTTAAGTTTAATCAGTGCAAAGAAGAAAAACAGAATCGGTATCAGTGCGACCAGGCTCGAAAGCCAGATGTTGCCCAGCGGATCGTAGTTTTGTTGCCAGATCTGCATGCCGTTATCTCCAGAGGAAAGATGAGGTGGAACACAGTCGCTGTGCTGCATTCCCTCAGCCCGCCGGATTGGTCAGACCACATCCGGCTTTCGCGGGCCTTATGGCTGGAGATAGTTAATGCATTGTTAACCTGAGGCAACAAAAGTTGCGCGATTTTTCTGGTTGTGTGAACCAGGGAAAAATATTGCGCCGATTGGTCTGACCAAAATCAGGGATTTTCTTCGGGAAAGGCGTGCGGATAACTGCGCGGATGGAAACGCAGATTCAGCGCAATCAGCAGCAGCGTAACCGCCGCCTGCAGAACCCACACGCTGGTGAAGTGGCCGGTAAGCGTGTGCAACTGCCCGGCAATAAACGGCATACTGCCCGCGATAATAAAGCCGACGCCCTGCATAAAGGCGACCAGCCGTGCACCCGCCTGCGGCTGCGCCAGATGATCCAGGGCCAGTACCAGCGCCAGCGGAAACGCCCCGCCCAGTCCTGCGCCCGCGATCCCCGCCCAGAGCCAGGGAGCCAGCTGCGGGGCAAACAGGAAGCCAAGCATGCCGCTGAGCTGCATCGCCAGCGTCAGCAGCAGCAGCGGACGGCGATCGCGCCCCCGCGCCAGCAGAGGCAGCAGCAGCGCCCCGGTCACCTGACAGCCGATCATCATGCCGAGCAGTGAGCCGCCCGCCTGCGCAGGCCAGCCCAGTTGGTGATAGAAATCGGGCAGCCAGGCGACACAGATGGCATAACCGCCGTTCACCAGGCCGAAACTCAGCGCCAGGGTCCAGGCGCGCGGTTTACGCCAGAGGGATGGCAGCGCTGCCCTCTCCTGGCGGGCGAACGGTCTGCTGGCGATAAACAGCCAGAGCAGCATAGCCAGCACCACCGGCAGCGCCCAGCTGCTTAGCGCGCCCTGCCAGCCAAGCTGCCCGGTCAGCCACGGCGAGATTGCCGCACCGATGCCGCCGCCGCCCATCAGCGCCGCGGCCCACAGGCCGGTGACCCCGGCACTGCGCTGGCCAAAGCGCTGGCGGATCACTCCCGGCATCGCCATCTGCACGATGCCGATGCCCGCACCGCCCGGCAGGGTCGTCAGCACCAGTCCTCGCCCCTCCGTCACAAACAGCCGGCTCGCCAGGGCCAGCAGCAACAGCAGCAGCCCGCCCAGCAGCAGTTTGCGCACGGAAAAGCGCTGCATCAGTGGCGCACTGACGAGGGCAATCGCGCCCATCATCATCATCGGCAGCGCTGGCAGCAGCGACGCCGCCAGCGGTGACAGGCCAATGCTCTGGCGTAACTGGCCGAGCAGCGGGCTGACGGAGGTCATCAGCGGCCGCATATTCAGCCCGGCCAGCACCAGTGCCGCCAGCAGCAGAACGTTATCTCTCTTCATCGGCAATCCATACGTTTAAAAGTTGTCAGCCTGACAGCAGCCGATACTATTGGGAAATGAAATATTACTCTGCCAGGTAGTGAAAAAATGAATCGTCAGCCGATGTTTACCCCGCAGCAGTTGCTCAGTTTTGTGGCCGTGTGCGAAACCACCAGCTTCACCCGAGCGGCCGACCGGGTGCACCTGTCGCAGTCCACCGTCAGCCAGCAGGTGCGGCGCCTTGAGGAGATGGTGGGAAAGGCGCTGCTGGTTCGCTCCTCGCATCAGGTGCAGATCACCGAAGAGGGCGAGAAACTTTTGGGCTATGCGCGACGGATAATTGCGCTGAACGGAGAAGCCCACGATGTCCTGAGCGATCAGTGGCGCGACGGCGTGCTGCGGCTGGGGGTACCGGAAGATTTTGCCGCCCCCACTGCCGGTCTGCTGGCGCACTTCAGTCGCGCCCATCCTCAGCTGCGGCTGGATGTGATGAGCGGCATGCAGGTGGAGCTGAGGCGCGCCTGGCAGCGTGAAGAGCTGGATATCATGCTGATTAAGCAGCCCTATGGCGATCGTCCGCTGGCATCGCGGCCGGAACCGCTGCTGTGGCTCGACAGCGCGGAGTGGCCCTGCTTCGAACAGACGCCGGTGCCGCTGGTGCTGTTTCCCCAGCAGGGGCTTTATCGCGATGAGGTGTGTCAGACGCTCGATGCGCTGGGCCGAAGCTGGCGCATCAGTTACAGCAGCGCCAGTCTGGTGGCGCTGGCCGCCGCCAGTGCGCAGGGGCTGGGGCTGACGCTGTTGCCCGCCAGCTGTCGCCTGCCCGGACATCGGGTGCTGGGCTGTGAGCAGGGGCTGCCGGTGATTGATACTTTTGAACTGGCGCTGTTCTGCCGTCATCCACAGGATCCGTTGCAGCGCGCGCTGGCGGAATCACTGGCAGCGTTCGGTCAGCTGCGCTGGCAGTGAAATATCGAATAGTCACCAGTGAGAAATAGCGCAGCAGGGTAAGCCCGCCTTTGTCAGATTAACGGTCTGTTCCCCTGACTGGAGTTTTTATGCCTGTTTCCTCTTCATCGAGCCGCCGTGACTTTCTTGGACACGGTGTCCGCTGGACCGCCGCAGGCGGCCTGCTCGCTGCGGGTCTCGGCCCGGCCAGTGCCGCGACGACTTCCGCCCCCTCCGTCTCCCACCCTGACACCCCCGCCCTGCTGCCTCAGCAGGATCGCTATCTGCTGCGCAATGTGCGATTGGAGGAGGGGTTTATCCGTGAGGAGGATGAGATCGTCGCCACGCGCACCGGCCGTTACGATATCAGCGTGCGCGACGGCAGCATTGATCGACTGACGCCCGCTGGTCAGGGTGATACGACTCTGCCGTCATGGGATGCGCAGGATGCACTGCTGCTGCCCGCCACCCGGGATATGCACATCCACCTTGATAAGACCTTTTATGGCGGCCCGTGGCAGGCGCCCCGTCCCCGTCAGGGCAAAACCATCATGGATATGATTGCCCGCGAGCAGGTGCTGATTCCGCAACTGCTGCCGCACTCACAGGCGCGCGCCGAAGCGTTAATCGCCCTGCTGAACGCCAAAGGCACCACCCGCGCCCGCAGCCACTGCAATATCGATCCGGTCAGCGGCCTGCAGAGTCTGGAACATCTGCAGGCGGCGCTGGCGCGGCACCCCGACTTTCACTGCGAGATCGTGGCGTTTCCACAGCACGGCCTGCTGCACTCGCAGGTCGATGGCCTGATGCGCGAGGCGATGCAGCACGGCGTCGCAAAGGTGGGCGGGCTGGACCCTACCAGCGTGGATGGCGCGATGGAGAAGTCACTGGATGCGATGTTCCGGATTGCACTCGATTATCAGCGCGGCGTTGACATCCATCTGCATGAAACCTCCCCGGCTGGCGTGGCCGCGATCCAGTACATGATCGACACCGTCGCCAGGAACCCGGCGCTGAAAGGCAATGTGACGCTGAGCCACGGTTTTGCGCTGGCGACGCTGGAGGGGAGCGCTCTGAACAAAATGATTGAAGGGCTGGCAGAGCAGCAGTTCAGCGTAGCCTCAACGCTTCCCCTCGGCAAACTGACCATGCCGATTCCGCAGCTGCAGGCGGCGGGCGTAAAAGTCATGACCGGCACCGACAGCGTTATCGATCACTGGTCACCCTTTGGCACCGGCAGCATGCTGGAAAAAGCGAATCTCTATGCCCAGCTCTATCGCGGCTCAGATGAGTTTTCGCTGTCGCGGGCGCTGGGGATTGCCACCGACGATCGGCTCCCGCTTTCGGCTCAGGGCGAGAGACAGTGGCCGCAACCAGGCGATGATGCGAGCATGATGCTGGTAGCCGCCAGCTGCTCCGCCGAAGCTGTGGCACGGATTTCACCGGTAGTCGCGACCTTCTCGCGCGGTAAACCCGTGTTTGCGCTGTCATCTGCCTGAAATCGCAGGGCGGATGCCTCGCGCTGAGCCTGCTTAGTCATAGCGGAGAGAGCGAGCCTGCTCAGGGACGCGACTGCCGGACTTAAAGCGAAGGGAGCATACGCCTGTAGCAAAGCATAGCGGGCCAGGAATGGCCCGCGCTGAGCCTGCCAGGGATGGCGGTTTTGCGTCTTTGCGGAGGGCATATGCTCCCTGAAGCCTGCTCTGAGAGGAAGGTGAGTGGTATCGTGAAATGGATCCAGTCTGCTCAGGGAAGCCAGTCAGATCGGAAAGGCGCTTAAGCCAATCCCTGGCCGCTCGGCCCGCCCGTTTACGGGCCAACGCATTGCGTTGTTCAAAAACGCTCCCGGAGTTTTTGTCCCTGGCGCGGGACGCTTTCCTCTTCTGACCCTGTTCCCTGCGCCTTATACTTCATCATTGCAGCCACAATCATCCTGCCTGTGATCTTGCCGTCAATGTCAGTAACTGATGCGACTGCCGGACGTAAAGCGAAGGGAGCATATGCCTGTAGCAAAGCATAGCGGGCCAGGGATGGCCCGCGCTGAGCCTGCCTGGGATGGCGGTTTTGCGTCTTTGCGGAGGGCGTATGCTCCCTGAAGCCTGCTCTGAGTGGAAGCTGAGTGGTATCGTGAAATGGATCGAGCCTGCTCAGGGAAGCCAGTCAGATCGGAAAGGCGCTTAAGCCAATCCCTGGCCGCTCGGCCCGCGCGATTACGCACCTCATCCATGAGGTGCGCCCGTAAACGGGCCAACGCATTGCGTTGTTCAAAAACGCTCCCGGCGTTTTTGTCCCTGGCGCGGGACGCTTTCCTCTTCTGACTGGCTTCCCTGCGCTTTAAGCTTATTTATCGCTGATAGATTTCCGGTGCCCACGGTTTATCAGCAGCAACAGTCCTGAAACGGGAAGCGACTGCCGGACATACGCATCCCAGAAACGACAGAGCCTCCACAGGGGAGGCTCTGCATTTACCTGAGCGGAGTGCGTGTTACGCGCTTTTGGCCCATTGTTGATTCGACATTAATTCCATTGCCAGCGCGTATAAGCGACGATCTTCCTGATCACAGGGCTCATCTTCCGCATAACACCCGATCATCGAAGCGATCTTATCCGCAGATAAGCTCTCTCCATGAACGTGAAGTGTCAGTACGGCGCGGCCTACTATTTTAAGCACATTTTCATGTGGTCCCTGGATGCTATTACTCAATGCAAATACCCTCTACCGGTCGTTGTACCAGGAATATGGCGCGCTAAATATAAAGCAATTAGCTCAGGATTTTTATCGGCACCAGGAGTGATATTTTTTAATGATTAATTCTATTACTGGAGTCATGACAAAGGATTTATCTGATTAACAATGAAATAAATTTTTAAAAACGGCAGCTTATAAACCTATGGCTGGCCTCATGAAATACCCTTTTTTGATTAGTCCCCTTCGGCGCCGGCCAATTAATTAAAAAAAACCACCATTTTCAGGCAAACTTCAGTCTATTCCTAAGCGATACGGCAGGGATAGATTCACCCTGCTAACCATCGAGGTTCCCGTTGCCGTCTGGCGTGCTTTCTGCCAGACTTGCCCCGCAATCATGCCCTACACTTTCAGCCTCAGAGGCCGCGCCCGTGACCGCTTTTTCTACCCTCAATTCGCTTCCCGACAGCCAGCTCGATAACCTGCGCGAGATGGGCTACACCAGCATGACGCCGGTCCAGGCCGCCACGCTGCCCGCCATTCTGCAGGGACGCGACGTGCGCGCGCAGGCAAAAACCGGCAGCGGTAAAACGGCTGCGTTTGGTATCGGCTTACTGCACCATATCGACAGCACCCGCTTTCAGACTCAGGCACTGATCCTCTGTCCGACCCGTGAACTGGCGGATCAGGTAGGCAACGTGCTGCGCCAGCTGGCGCGCTTCACCCGCAACATCAAAGTCCTCACCCTGTGTGGCGGACAGCCGATGAGCGCACAGCGCGACTCCCTGGTGCATCCGCCGCATATCGTGGTTGGCACGCCAGGCCGTATCCTCGACCACATCCATCGTGAAAACCTCAAGCTCGACCAGCTCAATACGCTGGTGCTTGATGAAGCAGATCGGATGCTGGAGATGGGCTTCCTGAATGATATGGAAACGATCATTGAAGCCACCCCCGCGTCACGCCAGACCCTGCTCTTCTCCGCGACCTGGCCTGACGGCATCACGGCTATCAGCACCCGCTTCCAGCGCGACGCGCTCAGCGTGGTGACAGAAGATGTCAGCGAACTGCCCGCTATTGACCAGCAGTTCTTTGAAGCGAGCCACAATGAAAAACTGGGCTTACTGATTGCCCTGCTCAGCGATCATCAGCCCGCTTCCTGTGTGGTCTTCTGTAACACCAAACGTGAATGCGACGATGTTGCCGCGGCGCTCAACGCACGCGACATCAGCGCCCTGCCGCTGCATGGCGATCTCGAACAGCGCGACCGCGAACGCGTCCTGATCCGCTTCGCTAACGGCAGCGGTCGTGTCCTGGTTGCTACCGACGTCGCCGCACGCGGACTCGACATCAAATCACTGGCGATGGTCGTCAACTATCAGCTCGCCTGGGACCCTGAAGTCCACCTGCATCGCATCGGGCGCACGGCACGCGCCGGTGAGCATGGCGTTGCGGTCAGCCTGGTAGCACCCGATGAGATGGCTCGCGCCCATGCGCTGGAAGATTTCCTGCAGCAGAAACTGCCGTGGATCGCGGCCAGCACGCTGAAAAAAGGCAGCAGCAAACCGCTGCCTGCGGCCATGATGACGCTCTGCATTGATGGCGGTCGTAAAGCCAAGATTCGTCCAGGCGACATTCTGGGGGCACTGACCGGTGAGGCGGGGTATCGCGCGGAGCAGATTGGGAAGATTGTGCTGACGCCGACCCATGCCTACGTGGCAATTGAAGCCAGTCAGGCAAAAGGCGCGCTGGTGAAACTCAAGCAGGGCAAAATCAAAGGCAAAACCTGCCGGGCGATTCTGCTGAAGGATTGAAAAAACGGGCGAGGATAACCTCGCCCGTTTTTATTACGGCTCTTCGATTTGGGTCACGTGCAGCGTGGTCTTATCCCCTTTCCCCTGCACCTTGCCGCTGACCCGCACTTTGTCTTCCGCAGTGTAGGTCTTACCATCAAAGGTTTTCTTCGGCGCGATAATCGGTAACGTCCCGGTGTTGTCGCGGAACTGATAACGTTCACCCTGCTCTTTCTTCACGATGTAGCCTTCCAGCGTCACGTAACCGCCCTGACGGAAGTCGCGGATCTGATCGATATGCGTCTGACCGGTATCCTCAGAGCCTTTATAGCCCGCATCCTGCTTGTGCTGTGGCGGTGGCGTTTCGCCCGCTTTGTATCCACCCTCTTCCGCTGCAACGCCCGCGCTCACCATCACCAGCAATGACGCTAAAATCACTTTTTTCATTTCACACTCCTTTATTGGAAAGGTGTCCATGTTGAACCTTCAGGGTTAAGCCTGGCACATTAATTGGCGATCGTTTTATTTCACCCTTCTCTTCTCACCTTTTTCCGTTTGCTGCCGATAACCTTTACACACCCTATTTCACCAGCTGCGTTAACGCAGAGGCAACCATGGATAATTTTCAAAAAGAGATTGATGAAAGAGCGAACCTCGCGTTATCGAACAAGTTTGAGCTGCTGCTTTTTCGCTTAGGTTCCGATCAGCTGAAAGGCAAGTCCGAGCTGTTTGGCATTAACGTCTTCAAGCTGCGTGAAATTGTGCCGATGCCGGCCATCACCAAAGCCGCTGGCATGCGGTCGCCGCTGCTGGGGATGGCGAGTATTCGGGGTCAGTTCATTCCGGTCATCGACCTGCCTGCTGTGGCCGGTTGTGTGCCGGAAACCGGCCTTAACCTGCTGCTGGTGACCGAGTATGCCCGCAACACTCAGGCGTTTGCCGTTGAGTCCGTTGAAAACATCGTGCGTCTCGACTGGAGCCAGGTTCACACCGCGGAAGCGGGTATCGGCGGTCGCAACATCACCAGTATCGCCTGTCTGGACAGTGACAAGCAGAGCAATGAGCTGGCGATGGTGCTGGACGTTGAGCAAATCCTGTATGACATCATTCCGTCGGTGCGCGGCGTTGAGCCAGAAGCGGCGCGACCACGCACGTTCAACTATCGCCCCGGCGCCGTTGCGATTGTGGCAGAGGATTCCAAAGTGGCGCGTCAGCTGCTGGAACAGGGCCTGAAGAGTATGGGCATCCCGGCGCTGATGTATAACACTGGCCTGGAAGCCTGGGAAAAAATTAAGCAGATGAGCCAGGACGCGCAGGCAGCAGGCGAGTCGATCCATGACAAAATTGCTCTGGTGCTGACCGATCTGGAGATGCCGGAAATGGATGGCTTTACGCTGACCCGCAACATCAAGCGTGACCCGATTCTGAAGTATCTGCCGGTGGTGATTCACTCCTCCCTCTCCGGCAGCGCCAACGAAGATCACGTGCGCAAAGTCGGTGCCGATGGCTACGTGGCGAAGTTTGAGCTGAACGAACTGTCAGACGTGATTTTCAACGTTCTCGACGCGGCCCGCTAAGCGAATGCGGGCACATTCGCCCGCATTTACGGCTCACCTGACAAGGAACCGACTATGCACATTGAAACCTTACCCGTTACCCCTGCTCGCCAGAAGCTGCTGCGTGGCCGTTTACGCCAGCTGGCATGGATTACCGCCGTTACCCTGAGCCTCGCATTCTGGGCTGGCCTCTACTTTTTGATTTTCTGACGTTTAAGCCATTGCTTAAACCGGGCTGTCAGCGTTTCTGCTGACAGCCCTTTTTTTTGTCTTAATTTCGCTGCTCAATCATTGTTCATTTTTTCTGATGCTTAGACCCGATTATTTATTCACGCAACGTTATTACTTAAAAAATATTAAAGGTACATCTGCGCACTCCGATAACTGTATGCGCGAGACCCCCTTTTTGTCTGCGGTCCTGGCCTCAGGCATCAGCAAGGCACTGCGCACAACGGCAAGGCACCTGATTGTTGATAACTCATTGATTAATATTAATACGGGAAGAGATTATGTTCATTATCAGTAATATGAAGGTGGGAATACGGCTCGCTGCAGCCTTTGGTATTATTGTCACGCTGCTGATTGTCATCGGCGTAACCTCGATAACGAGGATTAACAGTATTAATACGGCGATCGCCTCGATCGTTGACGATCGTTATGTAAAGGTCCGGCTGGCCTTTGATGTGCGCGACGGTGTTAACGATCAGATTAAATATCTGCGCGGCATGGTGATCGACACGCTGCACCCGGAAAAGAATGCGAAACGCTTTGGTCAGCTGGAAGAGGCGACACAACGCACTAACAACGCCATGAAGAAGATCGAGGCCATTCAGGTCACGCCGGTGGGTAAGAAAAAGATCGCCGGTCTTCTCGCTTCATCGCTGGCCTTCGAAAAGGTGAAAGCCGAGCTGATGGCACTGGTACAGGCGGGTAATTTTGACGCTGCCAGCACCTATGTGCTGCAATCCATGACCGCCACACAGAATAAATTCCTGCAGGACGCCATCAATTTTGCCAACTCCCAGGACGCGCAGCTGCGCAGTGAGGGTCAGGGCATTATGGATAATGGCCAGTCGGCTATTACGGTCACGCTGATTTTCTCCGCCCTGGCGATTCTGGCTTCCATTGTGCTGGGCTACTTCCTGACCCGCTCTATCGTGCGTCCGCTGGTGGCGGCGGTTGACGTGGCTGAACGTGTTGCCGCAGGCGATCTGAGTTCGCAGATGCAGGTCACCTCGCGTGATGAGACCGGCATTCTGATGCAGGCGCTGCAGCGGATGAACGACAACCTGCTCTCTATTGTGACCGAAGTGCGCACCGGCTCCGACACGATCGCGGTGGCCTCGAATCAGATCTCCAGCGGCAACCTCGATCTCTCTACCCGTACCGAACAGCAGGCCAGCTCGCTGGAGGAGACCGCATCGGCCATGGAGCAGATGACTTCGACGGTGAAGCACAACGCCGATAATGCGCGTGAAGCCAATCATCTGGTGTCGGCAACCTCCAGCGTGGCGCGTGAAGGCGGCGTGGTGATGGAGCAGGTGATTGAAAAAATGGAAGCGATCGCCCTCTCCTCACGGAAAATTGTCGATATCATCAGCGTTATCGACTCCATCGCTTTTCAGACTAATATTCTCTCTCTGAACGCGGCGGTTGAAGCGGCACGTGCGGGCGAGCAGGGTCGCGGTTTTGCGGTGGTTGCGACGGAAGTGCGCAATCTGGCGCAGCGTTCAGCGTCAGCGGCAAAAGAGATCAAAGTGCTGATTGAGGACTCTGTCGCAAAAGTCGATGAGGGCAGCAAGCTGGTCACACATGCGGGTTCTACTATCGGGGAGGTGGTGAACAGCGTGCAGAGCGTGGCGAACATCATGAGCGAAATCACTATCGCCAGCAGCGAACAGAGCAGCGGCATCAGTGAAATCAACCAGGCGATAACCCAGATGGAAGCTGTGACCCAGCAGAACGCCGCGCTGGTACAGGAAGCCTCAGCCGCGTCACAGGCGCTGCAGGATCAGGCAGAGCGGATGGCACAGGCCATGAGCGTGTTTAACACCGGTAAACTCTCCATGCAGCCGGTACTGCGTTAACGCCCGAAGCGGCCTGCTGCGGCGGGCCTGTTTCCGGGTCGGGCAACAGCATATACAAAAAAGGCTGCCAGAGGCAGCCTTTTATTACTGTAAATGCAACAACGCTATATGGCTCACTAGCCTGTCAGAGTGCGCGAGGCTGGCTCTGAATCGCAATCCTTGCCGTGTTCACCTGAACAACAACAGATTTGCAGAAAATGCATTTCGCTCCATGCGGGTTGGCTCTTGTGACATCAAAATGTGATGTACGAAACTGTGAGCCATGACAGTGTGGACATTTAAAAGTAATTTTCAGTCCTTAGAGACCAACAACGTTCGCAGCAGCTGGGCCTTTAGCGCCATTTTCTACTGTGAATTCAACTTGCTGACCTTCGTCTAATGAACGGAAATCGGTGCCCTGGATTGCAGAGAAGTGTACGAATACATCTTTGCTGCCGTCCTGAGGAGAGATGAAACCGAAGCCTTTCTCTGCGTTAAACCATTTAACGGTACCGCGAATTTTGTTAGACATGCTTAAATCCTTAATATATCGAGCCTTCCGGCATAATGGCCTGAGAACAGATTTTAATCAGAACGTAAGAGAAGACTCAAAAAGAAGGGATGTCTCGCGACAAACTTAGAGATGAGAACTGCTTTGGTTACTTACTTTGATAGTGTCTGTTAATCAAACCGACGATTCATTAAGCCACACTTAACCAGGTGGCGCAAGCCGCAATTGAAATTAATCTCAAATTGTGCGGCCGCCCGTTTCAGCGGGCCGGCATGCGGGGAAACGTCTCAGCGATGCGTCCCGCATGCCACTCTTCTGCTCTGTCTGCCAGCGTGATTCAGGGTGCCAGATCGCCATTCAGCTCGCTCAGCAGGCTATTGCGCATCCCACCCTCATCAATGGGATCGAGGTTAAGCCAGGTCAGCGTCTGACGACGGCTTTTCTCATCATAATCGGAGTAGACGCCATGAATATCGCCCTTCTCCGGCGAGTAGAGGATGGCAATCGTCTGCGCCGGGCAGTTGTGTGGCTTACATCCCGACAGCGCCTGATACTTCACCCCCTTAATGGTGACCTCCGTGGCCGGGGTACTGGTGCCGCCCTGCTTAACCCATGCCGGAAAAGCGTGTCCCGCGATGAGCTTGTGATACGCCTGGCCGGTCTGTTTGTTCTGGATAAAATCAAACAGATACACTGGGGCCGCGGCACTCGCGAACAGCGGAACGGCAGCCAGCACCGCCGCGATAACGCCTCTTTTCATCCTCTTTTTCTCCTCATATCTGGGTTTTATCTGCGCTGACCATGACCTTATCGGTTTTACCGCGCGCTGTCAGTATCGCCGGGGTGCCGTTACGGTTTCTGACGGCCGATCAAAAAAAGGGCGAGGCCGGAGCCTCGCCCAAAACATGCCGATCATCAATCGTAGTAAGGGACCTTGCGGTCAACGCCGTTGATATTGATCAGCACAAACCCCGTTGGCGCGGTCTTGTTGGCGGGTGTTCCCGCTGCGGTAGCGAGTGTAACCACGCCTTTTTCGTTGGCCCCGATGCCCGCCAGTCCGTTGTGCATGCCGAAGCGTGCCGCGGGTTTCAGAGAGCCGACTTTGGTGACGTCTGTCACCACGGACATGTCGGACTGGAACAGCGAGCAGGAGCCGGTGTCGAAACGGGTCGGCCCGGTGGTCTTCAGGTTGAACATCGTCTCGCCGCTGTTGGCTTTCAGCTTGACCCAGATAACGGCATAGGTGGTCCCTACCCGGCCATAGCGGATGTCCAGCACCGACGGCTGCCCCATGTGGTACGCATCGGCCCAGACCGTCTCCAGACGCTGCAGGTTGATCAGCGTCTTACCCGTACCGACGACGTTAACCGGCGAACCCGCGGTGCCAGAGGGCGTGGTGGCGTCCGCTTTCCCGATTAACTCCATCACCCACTGCTGGTTAGGCGCCGGGAAATAGAGCTGACCCAGCCGATACCAGTTATCGGTGTCGGTGTTGTTCACCACTTTATAGCCGCTGTAATAGCCAGCACGCAGCGAACCGGTCAGGAAGGAGCCGTAGTTTTCATCCCGACGATAGCCATATTCAAAGGTCGACAGCCACTTATTGCCGGCCACGTCATTGGTGATTTTCGCCCCGGCCTGCAGGTTGATATGACGCATCAGGACGCGGGCATTGTTGAGATTGAGCGGCGTGCCGCAATCTTCAATGTTGAGCGTATCGATGGTCCAGCCGCCGTCCGACAGATCCCCCGGGTTAGTGGTGTGCTCAATCCAGACGTTGCGCATGATCCCCTGGGTCACTCGCGGCATATAGAGCGTGGCGTCACCATAGCCCGACTGGAAGTTGGCGTTGCACAACTCAATCGCAGTTGAGTGGTCCCAGTTCCCCTTCGGGGTGTTTGACCAGCCAACATCAAACACGCGTGAGAAGGTGCTTGAGCTGTAGACCTGATCAAACTTACTGTCGAGCGTATCCTGCAGCTTAAAGACGGTCCCGCCGGTGCTTTGCGCCTTGAAGCAGAAGATATTGACGATCTGGCCGCCCACAATCGTGTTTTCAAAGAACGGCTGAACGTTGCTGCACTGCTCTGGCGTGACGGTGACTTTGGCAGTGGTGTCGACGGTTCCGGCATTAGCCTGTCCATGCCAGCAGATGCCTTTGATGACGATCCGGCGCGCATTAACCTTAAACACCGTATTGGCGCTTTTGTCGGAAATGATGGTGGTACGCGGTGACGATCCGAGATCGCTGTCATCACCCTGAATACCAAAAAACGCCGTCTCCGTCGCGCTGAGATCGATGGGTGAAATCAGGAAGCGGCCACCCGGAAAACGCACCGGCAGCGATTTCACGTAGGTGTTATAGCTCTGAGTCCATGCCAGCATCCGCATAAAGGCGTCGGTATCATCGGTAACACCATCCCCTTTCGCGCCGAAGTGCAGGATATTCACTTCAGTGGGATCGTTGATGGTGCGCTTCCAGTAGAAACCGTTCCCCACCGCCACCGTACCCCCATCATCCTTCAGCGGGGTGGTGCTGAGGAAGCCGACAAAATCAGCGCCGCCACGGAAGCTGGAATCTTTGTCGTAATAGCGTTTCAGGCTCGCCACTTCACCTGATTTTGGTGGGACTGTGGTACGCAGTTCAGCAAAAGAGTTAACTTCGATCATAGAATCCTCCTCAGGATTATTGGGATAGCGCGCTGACCATCAGCGCACTACTTCGCCGCAGCCGGATGGCCGCAAAGGGTGTCCCACATGTCGTTGTGGGTGTTGATGGCGCGCACCGTACGAACGTCCATTTTTTGCGCGTCATCGCCGTAGGTATAAAGAGGGGAAAAAAGAACGCAGGCAGAGTCGGTGATCGCCACCGGCTCAGGGTTTGTGGTATTTCGACTGCTGCAGCTTGTCGCGAGCAGCAGCGTCATCAAGGCTGTGGTTATCAGTCGCCACACGGTTAGCCTCCTCGCGGTTATGTTGTTGCTGTTGCGCCACCGCAGTCACGCGGGCCGCCTCCTGTTGCGCGTTATCGACGTCGTTCCGCGCTTTTTGCTGCACTTTGCCCACTTTCCTGCCACCAAAATAAGTGGCTCCCAGGGCCGCAATAACGGCGGCCAGCGCGGCAAGCCAGTGCCAGCCGCCGCCCAGTAATGTTGTAATCAGCGTCATGGCTGCGTTCCTCCGGCCTTCTGCTTCTCGTTCAGCAGGTTTTTCTGACGAACAAACTGGGCGATGACGCCCATCGCCACCATGAAGGCGCCGACCAGCCCCAGATAGTTGTGCGGCAGAATCGTTTTGACGTCCTCCGGCAGCACGCTCCAGGCATCAACGGCGGCAGAAGGAAAGGAT
The DNA here is from genome assembly GCF_008631515.1 of Pantoea sp. M_10. Classification (NCBI taxonomy): domain Bacteria; kingdom Pseudomonadati; phylum Pseudomonadota; class Gammaproteobacteria; order Enterobacterales; family Erwiniaceae; genus Pantoea; species Pantoea sp. M_10. Next base: position 1,363,681 of record NZ_VWUL01000001.1, read on the forward strand.
TGCGCCCAGGCGCTGAGCATCGATCCCAGCGACGCCAGCCAGACTGACCAGGTTCTGAAGAGCAGGCGGGCGTGCGAGACAAACTGGAGGGTGGTGAAACGCTGCAACAGCAGCAGGATGATGATCGCCGTCAGCACGGCGACCAGAAACATGAGCCATCTCATAGCAACCCCCTGTAAACCGCATAGGTTCCGCTGCGCATCATCTCGGCGTGACGTCTGGCCCGGCCCGGTGTCTGACGGGCCCACAGGCTGTTCATCATCGCGTCCGCCGCCTCATCAAACTTCTCAGCCACAATGGCGCTGAGCATGTTTTTAAACTGCATGACCCCGTCGACGCCCAGCTGATACGCCATGCTCAGCAACACATCGGTGCGGGCGTCATTGCACTTTGCCAGCGCGTTACGCAGCAGTTCCCGGCTCTGCATCTCCTGAATTTTGTTTTCGAGAATGCACTGCTTCCAGACATCCCCGACGCGCCGTGGCACCCGAAACGCATAGTTGTTCAGCGAGGCGCCCTTGGGTCCGATGCGGATGCCACCGGCCACCGTGGGGAACCCCAGCGTGTCGAGGTAAGGCGCGTCGACATACCCTTCTTCAAAGTTCAGTACTGCGATTATCTGGCTCATAACGACTCCTCAATGACGGGTTAAACCCATTCAGCCCTGTGAACAGAAATACATAACGCCCACTGATCATTACCTTGTCCGGCGCAGCAGAATGCCCTGCTCACCCTGCAGCAAAACTGAACAGTAATTCAGCAGATTACGCCCAGCGAAAGCTGGAGAACGCAAAGCGTTATCCGGAACGAAAAGGTGTGTTTTTTTGCGCTTCAGCTCACGGCGTAGAGATGGACGTGAGGCAGACAGCAGTTGTCGAAAGCGGGAGTCTCTTTGCTGATGATGCGGGGTGCAGTAATCGCGCGATCCACGCGCGGGATAACCTGACGCTGGCAGATTTGTTCTGCGCGCCGCAGGGCAGGTGTTTCAGCTGGAGAGTTCAGGGCCTGGTCGATACTCTGTTTCAGGCTGCTGAGAGGTTGGCGCCGCCGATGGCGACGAGTACGTGCGTTGCCCATAAAAACGCTTTTGCCATAGTGAATTATCGCCATAACTCCTCCTGTGAATGAGTCTTTGGCGATGGGGTGGCAGGCGCGAGCTTTCGGCGAACCGAACGGGCCCGAATGTCGCGATTCACGATCGCACGCTCGCCCCCCGGCTGCGTGAGCAGCCAGGTGGAAAGTAAGCGAAGGGGAAATAAACGGCATCTGACGACGCTGCATTTTGCGCATCCACCCCATCCCAAAGTTCACTGACTTTTGGGTGGTATGATTCGCGCTTGTGCAGCGCCTCAATTGTTTAAGAGCGGCTCATCCCTGAAAGAACGGCGTTGTTCATCCATATCCAAATTATTAACAGGTTCTTATGCATTATCAAACACTGTTGGTTAATTTTTTATTTACCGCTGGTTAAATTTATGAATTTATGCCGATTATTTTTTTGCGGCCCGCCTGAGAAACGCCATAAAGGCGGGCTCAGCCGAGGATTTGATACTGTCGCGCCTGGCTCATAATCACTTTTGCCAGAACCTTCAGGCTGGTGACGTCATCATGATTGAGATACCAGGTCTCATAACGTTTATTGTCTGATATCACAGCAATTTTCTTGTGCTGAAGTTGCAGACGCTTGAGGTAGAGCTGCTCATCAAGGGTAAAGATGTAGATGCCGTCGCCATCAAACATCCGCACGCTGATATCGACAAACAGCTGATCGCGCGGCGCAAAGGTGTCCGCCATCGAGTCGCTGTTAATCGCGATTAACCGGATGTTTTCCGCCGGGCGACCGTTGAACAGCACCCGCGCCTCATCCGGACCATATTCGATCGCCTGGATGGTTTCGACAAACTCGTCCCGCGCGGGCAGGCCCGCCGCGCTGCGCTGACCAATGTCCAGACTGTCCACCCGGAACACATTTTTCCGGGCGGCAAACGTGTTCAGCGTCACCGGCTCTGCGGGTTGATCCATCCCATATTGCAGCCACTCCACCCGGACGCCCAGCAGCTCACTGAGCGCCAGTAAGTTGCCATCATCAGGCACTGACTGCGCGTTAAACCACTTCCACACTCCCGGCGTTGAAATTTTACAGCCCTGCTTCTGCAGGGCGCTGGCAACCTGTTTGTTCCGTCCATGTCCGGCAATGCCGGCACTCTCACAGGCCGCTATCAGCCTGGCGGTGAAAGCTTGTTTTGTACTTTCTTTTTTAACCATTAGTTAATAATCAGCCATAGAAGAGATACTGGATGTTATTTTCGTTATTGCTACCAGTTCATTTTATATTACCGCTCGTTTACTACCTAACCGCTTTATCAAGCGTTCCTGATTATCATTATCCGCTTCAGCCTGCGACGGGACAAAAAATATTGCCTCAGGCCGCATAGCGCCTTGTGTTTCAGGAATGTTCCGTAAGAAATTGCGTGAAATTCAGCCAGCAATCTGGCCTGCGATAAGGTGACCGGAACGGAATTGAAACTGAAGCGCAGAAAATCCTATCTTTCACTGGCCCGAAAAAGAGACGCTAAAAAAAACGGGAGCCTGTGAAAGACTCCCGTTTTGTTAAAAATTATCGCAATTATGAGCGGAGCGTATCGTCGCCCCAGGCTATCCATTTATAGGTGGTCAGCGCCTCTAATCCCATCGGACCGCGCGCATGCAGTTTCTGTGTACTCACCGCCACTTCAGCCCCCAGACCGAACTGCCCGCCATCGGTGAAGCGGGTGCTGGCGTTGACATAGACGGCTGACGAGTCAACCTGGCGTACAAAGCGCATCGCCTTGCGGGTATCACGGGTCAGAATGGCATCCGAGTGCTGCGTGCCGTGCGTGCGGATGTGATCTATCGCCTCATCCATATTCGCTACTAACCGGACGTTGAGATCCAGCGACAGCCACTCGTCGTCATACTGCTGCGGATTGACCAGCGAGACCGATGCCGGCCCCTGCTGCAGCTGCGTCAGCACGTTACTGTCAGCATGCAGCGCGATCGCCTCCTGCGCCATACGCGCGCTGAAAGCGGGCAGGAAGCGATCGGCCATAGCCTGATCCACCAGCAGGGTCTCCAGTGAGTTACAGGCGCTGGGACGCTGTTTCTTGGCGTTAACGATCAGATCAAGCGCCGGTTCGATCGCCATCGTCTCATCAATGTAGATATGGCAGACGCCGATGCCGCCGGTGATCACCGGAATGGTGGAGTTTTCCCGGCACAGCTTGTGCAGGCCGGCTCCGCCGCGCGGGATCAGCATATCGACGTAGCGATCCAGCTTCAGCAGCTGATTCACCAGTTCACGATCGGGGTTCTCAATGGCCTGAACAATTGCCGCCGGTAGCCCGTGCTGTTGCAGCGCCTTCTGGATCACCCGCACGGTGGCCGCATTGGTGCGCCAGGTCTCTTTTCCGCCGCGCAGAATCGCGGCGTTACCGGTTTTCAGGCAGAGGCTGGCAACATCCACGGTGACGTTTGGTCGCGCCTCATAAATCACGGCCACCACACCCAGCGGCACACGACGACGTTCGATGCGCAACCCGCTGTCGAGCTGCCCGCCATCAATGAGCTGGCCGACAGGATCGGCGAGCTGGCAGACTTTGCGCACATCGCTGGCAATGCTGCTCAGCCGCTCCGGATTGAGCGTCAGCCGATCCATCAGCGCGGCGCTCATGCCATTCTGACGCGCATCGGCTAAGTCCAGCGCGTTAGCCGCCAGAATCTCAGCGCTTTCCGCCTCCAGATAGTCGGCAATGGTCATCAGCACCTGATTCTTCTCTGCCGTCGACAGATCGGCCACGGTATACGCTGCGGCACGCGCCGCTTTTCCCATCTCTTCAAGCATTGTCCGCTCCTTAACTGACGATCATGTCGTCGCGGTGAACCGCCACCGGGCCATATTCATAACCCAGAATGTCGCTGATCTGCTGGCTGTGATGCCCGGCGATCATCCGCATTGCGTCGCTGTTGTAGCGTGAAACCCCATGGGCGATGTCCCTGCCCTGCAGGCTGCGAATGCGGATCACTTCACCGCGCGAGAAATTTCCCTGAATGGCGCGGATCCCTTTCGGCAGCAGCGAGCTGCCGCGTTCGATAATGGCCGCCAGCGCACCATCATCGACGGTCAGCTCACCGGCCGGGGGTGCCCCAAAAATCCAGCGCTTGCGGTTTTCCAGCGGCGATTGCTGCGCATGGAAGCGCGTGCCCACCGGTTTCCCCTCAATCACATCGCTGATCACGCCGGTGCGGCTGCCTGACGCGATGATGACGTCGATGCCGGCGCGGCAGGCCACATCCGCGGCCTGAAGCTTGGTTGACATTCCACCGGTGCCCAGCCCGGAGACGCTGCCGCCCGCTAAGGAACGTAACGCGTCATCAATCACATGGACATCACTGATCAGCTCAGCGTCGGGATTATTGCGCGGATCGGCGGTGAACAGTCCCTGCTGATCGGTCAGCAGCAGCAGCTTGTCGGCCCCGCCAAGCATCGCCGCCAGCGCCGAGAGATTGTCGTTGTCGCCCACTTTGATTTCCGCGGTGGCGACGGCGTCATTCTCGTTGATGACCGGCACAATGTGATTGTCCAGCAGCGCACGCAGCGTGTCGCGGGCATTGAGGAAGCGTTCGCGGTCTTCCATGTCGGCGCGGGTCAGAAGCATCTGGCCGATATGGATACCGTAGATAGAGAAAAGCTGTTCCCACAGCTGAATCAGACGGCTCTGCCCCACCGCAGCCAGCAGCTGCTTTGAGGCGATGGTCGGCGGCAGTTCGGGGTAGCCCAGATGTTCGCGTCCGGCGGCCATTGCGCCGGAGGTGACGATCACAATGCGGTGGCCTGCGGCGTGCTGCTGCGCACACTGCCGAACCAGTTCCACCATGTGCGCCCGATTTAACCGGCGCGATCCGCCGGTAAGAACGCTGGTACCCAACTTGACCACTAAGGTCTGACTGCCACTCATATTTCCTGCCGTAGTGAAAAATTTTTACGAAAGGACGTTTTAACAGGAGTCGATAAGGAAGCCAACAGCCAGCGGGGGAAAAGCACGAAATTACGCGGACAAGGGCGTAGACCAAAAGTTCACCGTTAACAAGAAATCAGGAAAAGCGTCATAAAAAGTTCATCTCGGACGGGTAAAAAGTCGGTGCTTTACAAAAACTTTCATTTTTTTACGGCGTTCACACGGCGCTCACATTGGGATTGATAGCAAATGAAGAAAAGCACACTGGCCATGCTCCTCTCTACGCTGATGCTGGCTTCTGCCGCGCAGGCTGCCGAAATCTATAACAAAGATGGCAACAAGCTGGACTTATACGGCAAAGTGAAAGCGGAACATTACTTCAGCGATAACGCCAGCGCAGATGGTGACAAGTCCTATACCCGTATCGGCTTTAAAGGTCAGACACAGATTAATGACCTGATGACCGGTTATGGTCAGTGGGAATATCAGTACAACGTCAATAACTCCGAAGGCAGCGACGCCAACAATGGCAACAAAACCCGCCTCGGTTTTGCCGGTCTGAAATTTTCGCAGTACGGTTCGGTGGACTATGGCCGCAACTACGGTGTGCTGTATGACGTTGAGGCCTGGACCGACGTGTTTCCGGAATTTGGCGGTGACGGTACGGCCCGTTCAGATAACTTCATGACTCAGCGCGCCACCGGCGTCGCCACTTACCGTAATAACAACTTCTTTGGTCTGGTGGATGGACTGAAATTTGCGCTGCAGTATCAGGGCAAAAACGACGCCACCAGCGCCAACAGCCGCACCGATATTAACCGTCAGAACGGCGACGGTTACGGCGCCTCACTGGGCTATGCGCTGGGTGATAGCGGCGTGAGCCTGATGAGTGCCATCACCTCCTCTGACCGTACTAACCAGCAGCAGGCGCGCGCCTATGGCGGCGGTGACCGTGCCGACTCCTGGGGCGCAGGCGTGAAGTATGATGCCAACAGCGTCTACCTGGCGGCGATCTACACCGACACCCGTAACATGACGCCAATTAGTGGCACCAACCGCAACACGGGTGCCTCCGTTGCGGGCGCAGCCAACAAAGCGCAGAACATCGAACTGGTGGCGCAGTATCAGTTCGATTTCGGCCTGCGTCCGTCTATTGGCTATGTGCAGACCAAAGGCAAAGATATCGAAAACGGTATCGGCGATGTGGATCTGGTGAAATATATCGACGTCGGTGCGACCTATTACTTCAACAAAAATATGTCGGCCTTCGTGGATTACAAAATCAACCAGCTGGATGATGACAACGCGCTGTCGCTCAACAACGATGACATCGTCGCGGTGGGGATGACTTACCAGTTCTGATGTGGCGGTTGCACGCTGGTCACAGCATAAAAAAGGGCGAGTTTTCACTCGCCCTTTTGTTGTTAATCAATCTGACTCAGGCTGCGGTGAGATCGAGCCCGCTCAGGGAACCGGGTCAGAACGGAAAGTCGCTTAAGCCAATCCCTGGCCGCTCGGCCCGCGCCGTCCGTGGCGCGGGACGCTTTCCTTTTCTGACCCGGTTCCCTGCGCATCAGGTTTCGTTATCGCGGCCAGTTTCACTCTGCTTCAGGCTTCTCAGCACGCTGACGACGAGGTCAGGCCGCCCTTTTCCGCTGACTCAGGCGCTCAGCTTCACCGGTTTCTCATCGAAGTCGCTGGCCGGAATAAGGTCCAGATCTAACTCCTTCAGCATCGCCTTCAGACGGGTATGGAAGTTACGTAAGGTCTCCTCCACGCGCGCCGTGTTCTCTTTGCCCTTGATGGTTGCCACCGACCAGTCACCCTCTTTATCGAACAGGCCGATGTGGTAGACATAGGTAAAGTGGTCAGCCTGCGCTTCCAGTTCCATCCACCAGCCCCAGAACTCACGCAGTTCCGGTGCGGGTTTCACATTAACGCAGGCAGCCAGGCAGTCGAAGAAGAAACGGGTTTCGCCACATTTCCCATCGCGAATATAAGGCCCAAGCTCGGTAAAACGCTTAAGCAGGCGACTGCGGGGATGACCACTTGGTAACGTCATGCTGATTCTCCATTGGTTTTGACCGCTATACAGCCCTGATTTCCGGGTAGCCCGGAAAAATTCCGCTACTAGTTGTAGCAAACAGTGAAAATTTTGCCAGTTACCTTTTTAAACGCTTCTCCAGCCAGTCGCAAATCTCATTCAGCGCTTTGTCGAAACTGGCCATCACCGGCTTCACCGGAATCAGCAGGGCTTTCCCGTCCGATGAGGAGCGGGCGATCAGCCTGCTCTCCTCCTCCGGGCTGAAGAGGTCGTTTTGCCAGTAGCCCGAAAGCATCGGCGTGGGCGTGCGACGTCCCAGCAGTCCCTGAGTTTTCAGCGAATAGCGATTGAGTTCGGTGCGCAGTGCGCTGTCAGAGGCGGTGGCCATGCCGAGACGGCTCGCCAGCATGTCCATGTACATATCCGGGATCTTATCCTGCAGCGCCGTCTGCGTCAGCAGCGCGTGTACAATCGGCCCCAGACAGGCAACGCCCCGCAGCCGCTGCGATTCAAGATAGGCCAGCCGAACGGCCACGTTGGCACCAAAGCGGTAACCAAACGCCGCCACACGCGTATGATCGACCCAGGGCACATTGGTCAGGTCACGCAGCACCTGCTGATGCAGGAAGCTGGTGTCCTGATTCAGCGTCCATTTCACCGAGTTACCCACGGACGGCACATCAATGGTCAGCATCGCGATGCCGCGAGGCGCCAGATAATCATGGAAAAGACGGTAGTGATCGCTCTGTAACGAGTCGAGCGCGCCGCAGAACAGCACGGTGGGATAAGGGGCTTCGACGCCGGGCGGCATGTGCAGAAAGCCGGTGACCGGGCTGCCGCCCGCGATGGCGAACGTCAGGGGTTTCAGTTCACCGGGCAGGCGCTGCGTCGCCTCTTCATAGGCGCGATTGGCCAGCGTCTGTGCCTGATCGGCCAGCTCATCCCCTTTTATGTAGGGATAGGCGGCGACGCTGTAAAGGTGCGCCGCATGCAGCCAGAAGTCGCCTGCCTCACTGTCGTTGCCAGATTCCAGCGCCTTCTGCTGCCAGATCCCCGCCTGTCTGCACCACTCGAAATGCCAGTTGCCGCTGCGAAAACCGATCACCGTATCGAGCAGCGTCTCATCGGTATGCTCGACCTTGCTGATGGCGATACGGGCCAGCACTTCGCTGATCTCCTGCGGCGTCAGGCCGCGCCAGGTCCACATCAGCTTATTCAGCATCCGATACCAGCCCCGCTGGCTCTCTCCATCCAGCGTGGAGTGCACATCCGGGGTGGCATGATGCTGACGACGCACCAGGGAAGAGGTTTCAGGATGTTTGAAGCGGGGTTTGAACAGCTCCTCGCTAAGGTTTTTGCTCGTCATTCTCACTTCTCCTGCAACAGAAACGGCGATGGCTAAGTGTACTGTACGGCAATTCGGGGTGCGAGGCTCAGAAAGCACAACGCCCGGAAAACCGGGCGTTGTGACGTGAGGGTATCGTAATCAGCTTTTTACAATCGGCGGGATGTAGACCAAGCCCATATCCCACGGCTGCTCGATCCAGGTATCCTGCGGGATATCGACGATGTAATCGTCAACCAGTGAACGGCCGGCCGGTTTTGCGAAAATGGTGCAGAAACGCGCTTTCGGGTACATCTCACGAATCGCCTGCGCCGTTCCGCCGGTGTCCACCAGGTCATCGATCACGATGAAGCCTTCACCGTCGCCTTCTGCGCGCTTCAGCACTTTCATTTCACGCTGATGATCGTGGTCATAGCTGGAGATGCAGACGGTATCGACATAGCGGATACCCAGTTCACGTGCCAGCAGCGAAGCCGGTACCAGACCGCCACGGCTCACCGCGATGATGCCTTTCCACTGTTCAACAGGCAGCAGACGCTGGGCGAGTTTACGGGCATGAATCTGAAGCATGTCCCAGGTGACGACGTATTTTTCGCTCATAGAATAGAAATCCCAGCCAACCGAAGTGGCTTAAAAATGTGCAACGGGGAAAAGGTTGCGCGAGATTATAAGGAGTTGACGCGCTAAAAACCAGCACCCGCGCGCTGGTTGCGGCTTTTTAGCGCGTCCGGGAGCGCACCCGGTGAAAAACAGTGATATTCTCGGGCCTGGCTCGTCAGATTCTCTGACGGCGATTTTTCACTGGAAACTCGCGATGTCCGGCCTCGCCGGTACACTGACACAGGAGACCTGTCGTGTCTGAATTGTCTCAACTCTCTCCACAGCCGCTGTGGGATATTTTCGCTAAGATCTGCTCTATTCCTCACCCCTCTTTTCACGAAGAAGCGCTGGCGAGCTACATTACCGGCTGGGCTAAAGAGCAGGGCTTCTGGTGTGAGCGCGATCAGGTCGGCAACATCCTGATTCGCAAGCCCGCCACCGCTGGCATGGAAAACCGGACCCCGGTCGCGCTGCAGGCGCACCTCGACATGGTGCCGCAGAAGAATAACGACACCGTGCATGACTTTACCAAAGACCCGATTCAGCCGTGGATTGATGGCGAGTGGGTCAAAGCGCGCGGCACGACGCTGGGTGCCGATAACGGCATCGGTATGGCCTCAGCGCTGGCGGTGCTGGCTGACAACAGCCTGACCCACGGCCCGCTGGAAGTGCTGCTGACCATGACCGAAGAGACCGGCATGGATGGCGCATTCGGTCTTCAGCCCAACTGGCTGCAGGCCGAAATCCTGATCAACACCGACTCTGAAGAGGAAGGTGAGATCTACATGGGCTGCGCGGGCGGGATCGACTTCGTCTCCTCCCTGCCGCTGACCCGTGAGGCCGTGCCTGCTGAGTTCCAGACCCTGAAGCTGACGCTGAAAGGGCTGCGTGGCGGTCACTCCGGTGCCGATATTCACATGGGCCTCGGCAACGCCAACAAGCTGCTGGCGCGCTTCCTGGCGGCCCACGCGGCTGAACTGGATCTGCGTCTGCTGACCTTCACCGGCGGCACACTGCGCAACGCCATTCCGCGTGAAGCCTTTGCGACCGTTGCGGTTGAAAGTCACAAAGCGGATGCGCTGAAATCGGCGGCGGCGCAGTTCCTGAGCGCTATCCAGAACGAGCACGGTATCAAAGAGCCGAACATCGCCCTGGTCACCGAGCCGCTGGCGCATCAGGGTGCCGCCCTGAGCGCTGACAGCCGCGATCGCTTCCTGAACCTGCTGAACAGCACGCCAAACGGCGTCATCCGCAATTCAGACGTGGCAAAAGGCGTGGTTGAAACCTCACTGAATATCGGTGTGGTGACGATGGAAGAGGATCACGCCGAGATCAACTGCCTGATCCGCTCGCTGATCGACACCGGCCGCGATTATGTGGTGCAGATGCTGACCTCGCTGGGCCAGCTGGCCGGTGCGCAGACTAAAGCGAAAGGCGGCTATCCTGGCTGGCAGCCGGATGCGGACTCCGCCATCATGGCGCTGACCCGTCAGACCTACATCGCCCTGTTCGACAAGACGCCGAACATTCAGGTGATCCACGCCGGTCTGGAGTGTGGTCTGTTCAAGAAGCCTTACCCGAACATGGATATGGTGTCGATTGGGCCGACCATCACCGGGCCGCACTCGCCAGATGAGCAGGTGCATATTGAAAGCGTTGGCCTTTACTGGAAACTGCTGACCACCCTGCTGAATGTGGTGCCAGAAAAGTAATCCGGTCGTCAGAAAAATGAACCAGGCTCCTGCCTGGTTTTTTTATGCCTGCCACTTTCCCCCAGCATAATTCGCTGCCTTCTTTTCGTTTTCCCCCGCTATTCCGCCACGTTCCCGCGCTTCGCTGGTTATAGCCGCCATTATGTCCGGATGTCTGGATGGCTAATAAGATTTCGTGCTAGCTTATGCGCTTTCGGCTGTTGCCGCGCCTGAAGGTTCAGGAAAAAATGCGGCCACTCATTCTTCAGGAGAGTCATCACATGCCAGGGTTAAACTGCCTTGAGATGCGTAACATCTCCATCGCTTTTGGCGGGTTTGCCGCGCTATCGTCGGTGGATTTCCGCAGTGAAGGCCATTCGGTTCATGCGCTCACCGGTGCGAACGGAGCGGGCAAATCCACGCTGATGGCGATCCTGTCCGGCGCGCACAGCCACTACAGCGGCGAGATCCTGCTTGATGGCCAGCCGGTCTCCATTCGCACACCGCGCGAGGCTAAGCAGCTGGGCATTCATCTGGTTCAGCAGGAAGTGGATGTGGCGCTGGTGCCGCAGCTCAGCGTGGCGGAAAACATCCTGCTGGACCGACTGGCCGAGCCGGGTCACCGCTATCGCTGGGGAGAGATCCGCCGTCAGGCGCGGGCGCTGCTGGCTCAGCTCGATGTGGTGCTGGATGTTAACCGGCTGGTGGAGCGCTGCACGCTGGCGGAAAAGCAGCAGATTCTGTTAGCGCGGGCGCTGTCGCACCACTGCCGCTTCCTGATACTGGACGAACCCACCGCCCCGCTGGACCAGCATGAAAGTGAGCGACTGTTTGCCGTGGTGCGTCGCCTGCAGGCCAGCGGCATCGGCGTGGTCTTTATCTCTCACCGCATCCATGAACTGAAAGCCATCTGTGACCGTCTGACGGTGCTGCGCGACGGCCGCCTGATTGAAACCGGCCCGATGGCCGCGCTGAGCGGAGAGCAGATTGTTGAGAAGATGCTGGGTCATCAGCTGACCGACATCTTCCCGCCGCGTCGTCCACAGCAGGCGCAGCCGCTGCTGATGGCGGTGGAGGGACTTCACGATGCGCAGCGGCTGCAGGCTATCTCGCTGCGCCTGCACAAAGGGGAGATTCTGGGGATTGCCGGCCTGGCCGGCGCGGGGAAAACCGAACTCTGCAAAGCTCTGTTCGGCGCCACACAAAGTCGCGTCAGCCGGGGTGAACTGCACGGTCAGCCTTGGCAGCCCCGCTCGCCGCACGATTCGGTCAGCCGTCGCATGGCGCTGGTGCCGGAGGAGCGGCGCAAAGAGGGGATCTTTATTGATGAGTCGGTCGCGATGAACCTCAGCGTCAGCGCGGATGACAGCTTTTCGCGCTGGAGCCTGTTTGGTCATCGCCAGGCGTGGCGCTGGGCCGAGCAGATTATCCGGCAACTGCAGGTGCGCACCACCGGTCCGGCTCAGACGCTGCGCCGCCTGTCGGGGGGCAATCAGCAGAAAGTGGCGATCGGCAAATGGCTGCGTAATAACGCCGACGTGCTGATTTTCGATGAGCCGACCAAGGGCGTCGATATCAAAGCCAAAACCGAACTGTTTACCCTCATCGACAGCCTGGCGCGGGAAGGGAAAGGGATTATCTACGCGTCGGGTGAATTTTCTGAACTGGTCGGCTTATGCGACCGGATTTGCGTGCTCTGGGATGGACGCATTGTGGCTGAACTGGCTGCAGGTGACGTCACCGAAGAGACGCTTTTGCTCTATTCCACCGGAGGAACCCCTGCGTGAGCAGCAAAGAGACCCACCTGAAACTGACCGCCACCCCGTGGCATCACCAGCTATTCGACTTTCTCTATAAATGGGGCATGCTGCTCACGGTGGTGATCCTGATCGCCGCTTTTGGGCTGGCTTCCGACAGCTTCCTTGAACCCAATAACATCATCAACATTCTGCGTTCGATTGCGATTGTGACGGTCATTGCCGTTGGCGTCTCTATCTCCCTGACCGTCGGCGGCTTTGATCTGTCGGTCGGCTCGACCGCCTCGCTGGCTAACGCGCTGGTGATTTCACTGTTTGTCTGGTACGGCTTTGGCACCACTACCGCGATTCTGATCACCCTGGCGCTCTGCACGCTGGTCGGGCTGTTCAACGCCTTCCTGATTGTGATCCTGCGCATCCCCGACATGCTGGCGACGCTGGCGACCCTCTTCGTGATTCAGGGGGTGGCGATGACCTACAGCTTCGGCGGGTCGATCACCGAGAACATGGTGCTGCCGAGCGGTGATATGGCGGAAGGCACCATTCCGGCGGCGTTTGGCCTGCTCGGTCAGGTGCCGACCATTGTCATCATCATGCTGGTGGTGACCGTCGCGGCACAGCTGGCGCTCTCCCTGACCAAACATGGTCGCCGGATGTATGCGCTGGGCGGCAATCCGGAAGCGGCGCGCCTCTCCGGCATCCGCACCACCCGCTACCGGGTACTGGCTTACGTCATCGCCTCCCTGCTGGCGGGCCTGGGCGGCATTCTGCTCGCCTCGCGCATCGGTTCATCCCAGGTCAACGCCGGCAGCGGCTACCTGATGGACGCGGTCGCGGCGGCGTGGATAGGCTTCTCACTGGCGGGCTCCGGCAAGCCAAATGCGCTCGGCACGCTGGTCGGCGCGGTGATCCTGGGCGTGCTGCAGAACGGCCTGGTCATGCTCTCTGTGCCCTACTACGCCATGGACATCATCAAAGGGCTGGTGCTGGCTTTAGCACTGGCGATCACCTATATCCAGCGCCGCTGAGGCGCGTCTACCGGAGTTGATAACAATGCAAAAAATAACGCTCTCGCTGCTGGCCCTGAGCCTGCTGAACGCCAGCGCCGCCTTCGCGGAGACCGTCACACCGGTGCCTGCGGCCATCGCGGGTCATGACGGCCCCATCCGCATTGCGGTGATCCGCAATCTCGGCTCCGATGACAACACCACCCAGTTTGTTGCCGGTGCCATTCAGCAGGGTCGTCAGCTTGGCTTTAAGGTCAGCACCTTCCTCAGCAACGGCGACGACGCGCGCTTCCAGGACTTCGTTAATCAGGCGATCAGCCAGAAGTATGACGGCATCGTGCTGTCGCACGGTAAGGCGCCCTACGCCAGCGGGCTGGTGAAGCGCATTGCCGATGCGGGCATCAAACTGTCGGTGTTTGATACCCCGGTGGAGAGCCCGATTCCCGGCGTCACCGTTACCGCTCAGGATGATGCCTCGCTGGCGCAGCTGTCGCTGGGCCAGCTGATCAACGATTTCCACGGCAAGGCGAATATCGTCAAGCTGTGGGTCGCCGGTTTCCCGCCGATGGAGCGCCGTCAGGTGGTATATGAAAAACTGCTGAAAGAGAATCCGGGCATTCATCAGCTGGAGTCGATTGGGGCCGTTTCAACTGACGTGCAGGGCGACACCGCCAACAAGATTGGTGCGATTCTGGCGAAATACCCGAAAGGGAAAATCGACGCGATCTGGGGAGCCTGGGATGCGTTCAGCCAGGGGGCTTACAAGGCGCTGCAGGAGAATGGCCGGACCGAGATCAAGCTCTATAGCATCGATGTCTCGAACCAGGATTTGCAGCTGATGCGTGAGAAAAACAGCCCGTGGGTGCAGACGGTGGCGGTCGATCCTAAAACCATTGGCGCGGTCAATATGCGGCTGGTGGCGAAGAAGATTGCCGGTGAAGAGACACCAGCGACGTATCAGTTTAAAGCGGCGTCAATCTCTCAGCAGCAGCTGAACAGCCAGCCTGGCGCAGTGAACGTCGCCTCGCTGAACAAAATCATTCCGGGCTGGGGCAGCAATGAGGATTTTGTCGCACCGTGGTTCGCCACCCTGGCCGCGAAATATAAGAAATAATCTGGCGTCAGCCCTGCCGGCGGGTGAGGCTGACTTATAAACCCAGCAGGAGCTGACGTTCCAGCTGGGGATCCACCATCGTCACGTGCAGTCCCACCAGCCGCACACCGCGCCCGGCGCGGCGCTCATCCCAGGTCTTGCGGGCGATTGCGATCATGTCCTCTTTATTCAGCACCGGCCAGATATGCTCCTGGGTGGTCTGCTGAAAATCACTGAACTTCAGTTTGACGCCCTGACGCGCCACCTGTCTGTCGGGTCGGATCTGCGTCAGCCGGCGGTCGAGTTCGGCATAGAGAAAATCGATGATCTCCAGGCAGGCCTCCCAGTCGCTGATATCTTCCGCCAGCGTACGCTCGACCCCCAGCGATTTACGCTCGCGCTCAACGATCACGCCGCGCTCATCAATGCCGTGGCTGCGCTCCCACACCACCCGGCCAAACTTGCCAAAGCGCTTCAGCAGCTGGGCTAAATCGGCCTTCTGCACGTCGCCACAGGTCACCAGCCCCATCTCTTCGAGCTTCTTTGCGGAGACTTTGCCTACGCCGGGGATCTTCGCCAGTGGCAGCGTCAGTAAAAAGTCAGGCATCTCTGCCGGGGTGATAACACACTGCCCGTCCGGCTTATTCAGGTCGGAGGCGATCTTGGCCAGAAACTTGATCGGGGCGATGCCGGCCGAGGCGGTCAGCCCGGTTTCACGGTAAATCGTGGCGCGGATCGCCTGCGCCATCAGCGTGGCCGAGCCGTGGCAGTGCGGGCTGTCCGTCACATCCAGATAGGCTTCATCCAGCGAGAGCGGTTCAATCAGCGGGGTATAGCGGGAAAAGATTTCGCGGATCTGCGCGGAGGCTTCCTTATAGGCGTCGAAACGCCCTGGCAGAAGGCGCAGATGCGGGCATAGCTTCAGGGCCATGCCGGTCGGCATAGCGCTGCGCACACCAAATTTGCGGGCCGGGTAGTTGGCGGTACTGATGACCCCGCGACGTTCGCGGCTGCCACCGATGGCGATCGGGATGTCGCGCAGCTGGGGATTGTCACGCATCTCCACTGCGGCATAGAAGCAGTCCATATCGACATGAATGATTTTACGCATACCCCCCTCCGGCACTGGATAAGTATACAGCTGACAGGGGTAACTGCAATATTTGTTGCCCGGGCGAATAAAGTTTACAAATTTCTGGCCGAATAACCTTCAGTAAATCGCGAATTTGGCCGACGCCGTCTTGCTAAAAAAACAGACAATGTTTAATGTTGCGCTGCGGTAGCGGATAGTTCCGATAATGCCAACAAAGACGCAAAATTTGTGTCATGTTCTCTTCACCTCAAGGTATACACAGCATGGGCAAAATCGCACTCCTGTTTGCGATGATTTTACTGCCAGCCCTCAGCATGGCAATGACTCCCGAACCCGTTCAGTCAGCGGCACCGGTCAGCAAAGAATTAAAGAAGCAGTTACTCGGCACGCCGGTCTACATCCAGATCTTCAAGGAAGAACGCACGCTCGAACTCTACGGCAAAATCGGTAACGAATATCGCCTGCTGGATACCTACCGCATCTGCAACTTTTCTGGCGGCCTCGGCCCGAAACGCCGTGAAGGCGATTTCAAAAGCCCGGAAGGTTTTTACAACGTGAAGCTGAATCAGCTGAAGCCCGACAGCCGCTTTTATCGCGCCATCAACATCGGCTTCCCGAATCAGTACGATCGCAATCAGGGCTACAGCGGTAACTACCTGATGATCCATGGCGACTGTAAGTCGATTGGCTGCTATGCCATGACCAACGCCTATATGGATGAGATTTTTACCTATGTGAATGCCGCGCTGCGAAACGGCCAGCAGGATGTCAGCATCAGCATCTATCCGTTCCGCATGACCGACAGCAATATGCAGCGTCACCGCTACTCCACCTATGCCAGCTTCTGGCAGCAGCTGCAGCCGGGATACGCTTACTTTGCGAAGTATCACCAGCCGCCGATGGTCAATGTCGCCAGCGGGAAATATGTGATGAACAGCAGCCCGGCACCGGCTTTAGCCAGTCCCGAAGCCGCTTCCCGTTCATTCCTGGCGCTCTCCAAGGCAGAATAACGCCCATTCACCTGGCGCAATCCGCTGCCAGGTTTCATTGGCCGTCAGAGGCTGCGTTGCAATCACCGTCACCACGTCATGCGGCGTGGTGTGCTGCTGAAAATCAACTTCCACATCCTGATCGAGCAGCTGCGCCCGGCCAAACGGGGCGCGACGGGTGATCCAGAAAAGGTTGGTCGAGCAGAAGGCCATCAGATAACGTCCGTCTGACAGCAGCATGTTGAATACCCCCTTCTGCCGCAGCGCGGTGGCCAGCTCGCCAATGAAGCGGAACACCGCCGGCCAGTTGCCCGGCGTGCGCGGATAGCGTGTCGCCAGCTGATGCAGGATCCAGCAGAACGCCTTCTCACTGTCCGTTTCCCCCACCGGCCGGAATGTGCCGGTCTCCAGCTGCTTATAGCCCTTCAGCTGCCCGTTGTGCGCGTAGGTCCAGTTGCGGCCCCACAGCTCGCGGGTGAACGGATGGGTATTCTCCAGCGACACCTGCCCGCGATTCGCCTGACGGATGTGCGCCACCACCGAGTGCGACTTGATCGGGTACTCCTGCACCAGACGCGCAATCGGAGAGTTAAAGCTCGGCAGCGGATCTTTAAACGTACGGCAGCCTTTATCTTCGTAAAAGGTAATGCCCCAGCCATCTTTGTGAGGTCCGGTTCCCCCGCCCCGCTGAACCAGTCCGGTAAAGCTGAAACAGATATCCGTGGGAACATTGGCGCTCATCCCGAGCAATTCGCACATAGCCACCGCCTCTGATTAAGCGGCCCCCCGTCAGACAGGAGGCCAGCGCAGTTACTTCACCATCTCTTTTTCGACCAGCAGCATCAGGATGTGGATCACCTTGATGTGGATCTCCTGAATGCGATCGGCATAACCAAAGTGTGGCACCCGGATCTCAATATCGGCACTGCCGGCCATCTTACCGCCATCTTTGCCGGTCAGGGTGATCACTTTCATCCCCTGCGCACGGGCGGCTTCAACCGCTTTAATGATATTGGCAGAGTTGCCCGACGTTGAGAGGCCCAGCAGCACGTCGCCCGGACGCCCCACCGCTTCCACATAGCGTGAGAAGACGTAGTCATAGCCAAAGTCATTACTGACGCAGGAGAGATGGCTGACGTCAGAGATGGCAATCGCCGGATAGCCAGGACGATTTTCACGATAGCGGCCGGTCAGCTCTTCGGCGAAATGCATCGCATCACAATGGGAGCCGCCGTTACCGCAGGAAAGCACCTTGCCACCCGCCTTGAAGCTGTCAGCCAGCAGCACCGCAGCACGTTGGATCGCATGAATATTGGCGTCATCGCTGAGGAATTTATTCAGCGTATCAGCAGCTTCATTAAGCTCAGAGCGGATGATGTCCTGGTACATAGGGATGTCCTTTATAAGAAGAGGTTAATCGCAGCAAGTTTAACGGAATGGCCGGTCAGCGCAAAGCTTCATGCCACGCCTGACCCGGCGGTAGCGGTGTGGATTCCGACACCGGTTGTCGAATAAAACGGCAAAAATCCGTTTTTGTGAAGCAGGTTGTAATTGCGATGTAAACAAATTGATAAATCCGCCCGACTGCTCTAAACCTCTCTACATAAC
Organism: Pantoea sp. M_10; assembly: GCF_008631515.1. Taxonomy (NCBI): domain Bacteria; kingdom Pseudomonadati; phylum Pseudomonadota; class Gammaproteobacteria; order Enterobacterales; family Erwiniaceae; genus Pantoea; species Pantoea sp. M_10. The sequence goes on from NZ_VWUL01000001.1 coordinate 1,381,902, forward strand.
AGGTCAGACCTCTTACTACTTGCGGAGTGGTTCACTATGATGGTTGTTTCGATACTTGCCACGGTGGCGCTGATTGGCGCCCTCTTCTATCACCGCCTGTCGCTGCGGACCGCCAGCGCGATCCTGCTGCTGTGGACCGCCGCGATGGCGGTCGCGCATCTCTGGACGCCGTGGCTCCTGCTGCCGCTGGCGATCCTGCTGCTGCCGTTCAACCTGCCGTCGCTGCGTCGCAGACTCTTTTCACAGCCGATGCTACAGCGCTTCCAGCAGGTGATGCCGCCGATGTCCCGCACCGAGAAAGAAGCGATTGATGCGGGCACCACCTGGTGGGAAGGCGATCTGTTTCAGGGCAAGCCGGACTGGCAGAAGCTGCATAACTACCCGCAGCCGCGCCTGACGCCGGAAGAGCAGGCTTTTCTTGACGGCCCGGTTGAAGAGGCGTGCCGCCTGGCGAACGATTTCCGGATTACCCATGAGATGGCTGACCTGCCGCCGGAACTCTGGGCCTACCTGAAAGAGCATCGTTTCTTCGCGATGATCATTAAAAAAGAGTATGGCGGACTGGCCTTCTCCGCCTATGCGCAGGCCTGCGTTCTGCAGAAACTGGCGGGCGTCTCCGGGATTCTGGCGATCACGGTGGGTGTACCTAATTCACTGGGTCCGGGCGAACTGCTGCAGCATTACGGTACCGAAGCGCAGAAAAATCACTATCTGCCGCGACTGGCGCGCGGTGAAGAGATCCCCTGCTTTGCGCTGACCAGTCCGGAAGCGGGGTCAGATGCGGGTGCGATCCCGGATACCGGTGTGGTCTGCATGGGTGAATGGCAGGGTGAGCAGGTGCTGGGCATGCGGCTGACCTGGAACAAGCGTTACATCACCCTGGCCCCGATCGCGACCGTGCTCGGCCTGGCCTTTAAACTGACCGACCCGGATCATCTGCTGGGCGATAACGCCAGCCCGGGCATCACCTGTGCTCTGATCCCGACCAGCACGCCAGGCGTGGAGATTGGTCATCGCCACTTCCCGCTTAACGTGCCGTTCCAGAACGGGCCGACGCGCGGCAAAGATATCTTTGTGCCGATTGACTTTATCATCGGTGGCCCGGAAATGGCCGGACAGGGCTGGCGGATGCTGGTGGAGTGTCTGTCGGTGGGCCGTGGCATTACGCTGCCCTCCAACTCAACCGGCAGCCTGAAGAGTGTGGCGCTGGCAACCGGCGCTTACGCGCACATCCGTCGTCAGTTCCGGCTCTCTATCGGTAAGATGGAAGGGATTGAAGAGCCGCTGGCGCGCATTGCCGGTAACGCCTATGTGATGGACGCCGCGGCTACGCTGATTACCGCCGGGATTATGCAGGGTGAAAAACCGGCGGTGCTGTCAGCAATTGTGAAATATCACTGCACCCACCGCGGCCAGCGCGCCATTATTGACGCCATGGACATTGCCGGCGGCAAAGGCATTATGCTGGGTAACAGTAACTTCCTGGCACGCGCCTATCAGGGTGCGCCCATCGCCATTACGGTGGAAGGCGCGAATATCCTGACCCGTAGCATGATTATCTTTGGTCAGGGGGCGATCCGCTGTCATCCATATGTTCTGCAGGAGATGGCCGCCGCCGCCAGCAACGATGTTAATGCCTTCGATGATGCGCTGTTCAGTCACATCGGCCACGTCGGCAGCAGCACCGTGCGCAGCCTGTGGCTGGGATTCACCGCCGGACGCACCAGCGCCAGCCCGACCCGCGATGCCACCCGTCGCTACTATCAGCATCTGAACCGCATCAGTGCCAACCTGGCGTTGCTCTCAGATGTGTCGATGGCGGTACTGGGCGGCAGTCTGAAACGCCGCGAGCGCATCTCGGCGCGCCTGGGCGATGTGCTGAGCCAGCTCTATCTTGCCTCAGCCACCCTGAAACGCTATGACGATGAGGGCCGTAATGAAGCCGATCTGCCGCTGGTTCACTGGGGCGTGCAGGATGCCCTGCATCAGGCAGAGGTCGCGATGGACGATCTGCTGCGTAACTTCCCGAACCGGCTGGTCGCGGGTGCCTTACGCATGGCTATCTTTGCGGGCGGACATCACTGCCCTGCCCCGTCTGATCGTCTGGATCACCAGCTGGCAAAACTGCTGCAACAGCCGTCAGCGACCCGCAGCCGTCTGGGCCGGGGCATCTATCTGACGCCGGGCGAGAATAACCCCGCCGGTCAGATGGAACAGGCGCTGCAGGAGGTGATGGCAGCCGAAGTGATTTATGACCGCCTGTGCAAACAGACAAAGCAGCATCTCTCCTTCACCCGTCTGGATGCGCTGGCGAAGCGTGCGCTGGAGCAGGGCTGGATCGATGTGAAGGAAGCAGAGGTGTTGCAGCGTGCTGAAGCCAGCCGTCTGCGCTCCATCAACGTGGATGAGTTTGAGGCAGATGCACTGGCGGTGCCGGTGGCGGAGAAAGCGCCTCAGCCTGCGTCGCGCACCAGCGAGGCGGCGTAGCGTTCAGGCCGGTGTGATGGCCGCACCGGGTTGCTGAACTTAAAGCGATGGGAGCATACGCCCGGAGTACGGAGGCGTATACTTCCTGAGCCAGCTCTGTTTCAGAGGCCGACATCATGTCGGCCTTTTTTATCCCGCCTGGCGGATGCGGGCAATCAGCGCATCCACATCTTCCACGTGATCGGCAGCCAGAATCAGCGTACGTCCTAAATTAATCGCGTTACCAATGCAGTCTGTGCGCATCGCCGGATCGGCAATCAGCTTCATATCCGCCACGTGGGACATCCCCACCGTGCGCCGAATCAGTTCGGTGCCGCAGTAACCGATGGTGTCAGCCCAGACCTTGCGCAGAAACGCCGCCGCATAGCCGGGCCAGGACAACGCCTCATCGCGGGTTTTCTCTGCCGCCAGCGCCAGAAAATGCGAAGCAAACGTCGACCAGAGACGATGGACATCACTCAGCCGCTGCTCGCGCGCATCGGCTGCCTCACGCGGAGCCAGCAGCCCCGGCAGCGCGCAGTAGTTAATCAGCAGGTTGCCAATCGCCGTTCCGACATCAAACCCAATCGGGCCAAAGTAACCGAACTCCGCATCAATTGCCTTCAGGCTGCCGTCAGCCACGAAAATCGAGCCGCTATGAATATCGCCATGCAGCAGCGCTTCGGCATGCGCAAAAAAGCGATGCTTCAGCCCGCCGACGGCAATGCGCAGCGCATCGTCGTTGCGCAGGCTGGCCACCAGCGGCTCAAGCGCATCAGGATAGCTGTTACGCTCATGATCGGTGTAGGGATCGTTAAAGAAGAGATCTTCGGTGATTTCACACATTTCCGGATTAATGAAACGCGCCACTTCCGCCTTTTTCTGATGCGGATGCAGAACGAAATCGGAGGTATGAAACAGGGTCTGTGCCAGATAAACGCCCAACTGTGCTGCGGCTTCCGGGTAGTAGGCGCCCTTCACCAGCTCGCCGCGCCAGATACGGTGGCTGGAGAGATCCTCCATCACCATCACCGCCAGCTCCGCATCATAATGCGTCACCTGCACCGTATGCTGCGGACAATATTTATAGTGCTCGACCAGGGTCTGCGCTTCCAGCCTCGCCCGATCCAGCGTCAGCGGCCAGGACTCCCCGACGCAACGCACATAGGGCAATGCCTGCTTGACCACTACCCGGCTCCGGCCCTGATCGTCATAAACTTTGAACACCAGATTAAGGTTGCCATCACCAATCTCTTCAGCGCTGCAGAGCGCGGCAGGATCGTCCACGCCGCTAAATTGCCGGGCATACTCAACAGCATCAGCAGCAGTAAAGGTACGGTATTGCGACATTGCCTGTTCCTCATCAATCGAAGGCGGATAACCCAGGTGTAATAAGCCGTTCAGACGTCTATACATCCGTTCAGCATGTTGGCACAATACGCATCATTAACGCAACATGGATTTCACCCACAATGCAGACACTCAAAACCACCAGCTTAGAGGTTCGTGACAATCAGCTCTGGATTCTGGATCAGCAGGCGCTGCCGCAGCAAAAGAACTGGCTGCCCGCACACAGCGTCACGCAGCTGATTGACCATATTCATGCGCTGCGGGTGCGCGGTGCGCCGCTGATTGGCCTCTCTGCCTCACTGCTGCTGGCGCTGCTGGCTGAACAGGGGCAGACCCGCGCTGAACTGGCACAGGCGCTGGAACATCTGCGTGCCGCCCGGCCAACCGCCGTTAATCTGATGAACAATCTTGACCGGATGAAAGTGGCGCTGGCCCAGCCGGCGTTTGTCACTGCGCTGACGGACGAAGCCTGGCGGCTGGTGCAGGAGGATAAACAGCTCTGTGATGCGATTGCTGAAGCCGGTTGCACGCGGATCAAACCGGGCAGCCAGCTGCTCACCCACTGCAATACCGGCGGGCTGGCCACCGCGGGCGTGGGCACCGCGCTGGGCGTGATTGCCCGTGCGCATCAGCAGGGGTGGATCAAAAATGTCTGGGTGGATGAAACCCGACCGCTGTTGCAGGGCGGCCGGTTAACCGCGTGGGAGCTGGGCGAACTGGCGATCCCCTATACCCTGATCACCGATTCCATGGCCGCCAGCCTGATGGCGCGCGGCGAGGTGGATGCGGTCTGGGTCGGTGCCGACCGCATTGCCGCCAACGGTGACGTGGCCAATAAAATCGGCACCTACAGCCTGGCGGTGCTGGCCCACTATCACCAGATTCCGTTCTACGTCGCGGCTCCCCATACTACGCTGGATCGTCACTGCCCGGATGGCGCCGCCATCCCGATAGAGCAGCGCGCCGCCAGCGAAGTCGCGGGCGTGGCGGGCAGTTTTGGCAGCGTGCAGTGGGCACCGGAAACGGCCAGGGTCTTCAATCCGGCGTTCGATGTGACGCCAGCCGCCCTGATCAGCGGCTGGATACTCGACACGGGGGTGGTCACGCCTGACCAGGTGCAGAGCGGCATCTTCCAGCCGCAGTAAGCGATATCAGGGGTTTGCGGCAGCGCGGAGGCTCACCGCAAACCCCTTTCCGGCCGTGGGCCGATCAGGCCAGACGCGGATAGGCATCGGCGATCTTATCGCCGGTGAAGTGCGCCACCCAGCCTTCCTGGTTGTCAAAAATCCGGATCGCCGTGAAGTGCGGTGACGATCCCATATCAAACCAGTGGGGCGTGCCCGCAGGCACTGAGATCAGATCGTTCTTTTCGCAGAGGATCTGCAGGATCTCACCGTCAAGATGCAGACAGAACAGCCCGGCCCCCTCGACAAAGAAACGCACCTCATCTTCGCCGTGCGTATGCTCGGAAAGAAACTTCTCACGCAGCACCGTTTTCTGCGGATTATCGGCGCGCATACTGATCACGTCCCAGCTCTGATAGCCCTTCTCAGCCACCAGCCGATCAATCGCATGCTGATAGGCCTTAATGACCGTTTCCGCATCCGGGTTCTCACCCAGATCGCGATCGGCTTCCCAGCGTTCAAAACGCACCCCTTTCGCGTTCAGGCGTTCCCGAATCGCCTCTGCTTCGGTACTGTGCCAGACCGGCTGGCTCGCTTCGCGGTCAGTAAAAATCGTCAGTGCGCTCATGCTAAATCGACTCCGGGTTAATCTGGGAAAAATCCGTCACCTGACGATGACGGCTCTCGCTGTCCGCCTCGCCACGCAGTAACTGTATCGTCTGCCAGCCCGCCTCCGCGGCGGCATCCAGCTCCTGACGAATATCAGAGAGGAACAGCAGCTGCTCCGCTGGCTGCCCGATCTCAGCGGCGATCGTGCGATAGGCTGTCACCTCGCGTTTGGCGCCGACGTGCGTATCAAAGTAGCCGCTGAAGATGTCAGTAATATCACCTTCGTCGCTGTAGCCAAATAACAATTTCTGCGCCGCAACCGAACCGGAGGAATATACATAGAGTTCAATGCCCTGCGCCTGCCAGCGGCGTAACGCAGGTAGCACATCGGGATAGAGATGGCCGGTAAAACTGCCATTAAGATAGCCATCACGCCAGATCATGCCCTGCAGCGCTTTCAGCCCGGTGGATTTGCGATCCTGATCCATAAAATCGGACAGGATCGCGATGACCGCTGCCAGATCGGCCTGCGGCTGCCCCGCTTCTTCCCGCACCGACTGCAGCGCCGCCGCGACCTCTGGCTGATGCTGATGCTCTCGCAGAAAGTCCGCCAGATGCTGACGGGCATAGGGGAACAGGATGTTGTGCACAAAGCGAATATCGCTGGTGGTGCCTTCAATATCAGTAACAATGGCGCGGATCATGCTTTCTCCAGCAGGCGACGTTGACGTTCACATTCAAATAAAAATTCCAGACCTTCCAGATGGCGGCGCGCTTCGCTGACATCTTCGCCCCAGCAGGTCAGGCCGTGGCCGCGCAGCAGGAAGCCGTAACGCAGCGGAAAGCGGGCGGCGTAATCTTCAATCTCTGACGCCAGCGCCACGATATCCTGACTGTTGTCGAACACGGGGATCGCCACCGTCTCCAGATGGGTATGCTGACCGCTTAGCGATTTTTGCATCTCATACCCGTGCAGCAGCAGCGCTGCGCCCTGCTCCACCCGCGACAGCACCGTGGCATTGACCGTATGGGTGTGCAGCACGGCGCCCGCTTCAGGAAAGAGGCGATAGATCAGCGTGTGCAGGCCGGTTTCGGCCGAGGGCTTACGACCCGACAGCGACTGGCTGGTGGCGATATCGACCTCGATAAAGTCATCACGCGTCAGCGTGCCCTTATCTTTGCCCGATTCGCTCAGCAGGCAGACATGCCCGTCGCGGCGAACCGACATATTCCCGCCGGTGGCCGGAGCCCAGCCTTTCATGCCTATCCAGTGACAGGCGGCAACCAGCTGATCTAACGGATGACTCTGCGACATAAAGGTTCCTTGCGGTGAAAGGTGATACCACGTAAGCAGGCGCTGCCAGCGCCGCTGTTGCGCGAAGCGTAAAGCAGTTAAAGGCGAAATGATCCGTGTGTCAGCAAGGCGGCAAGCGCGCTTATCCCGGGGAGCTTACATGAGTAAGTGACCCGGGTAAGCAAGCGCGGCCAACGCCGGTGACGCGCGGAGCATAAAGCATTTAGACGTCTAAGCGTCTTGATTGCCAAATACTACCATCCTGTTTATAGTGGCACAAACCCCGGGTGACCCCGCTTCTCTCTTCGCGCTTAAGGCCTGACATCATGACGCAGTACAACCTGATCCCCGAGAGCAAACTTCCGGCGCTCGGCACCACGATTTTCAGCCAGATGAGTGCGCTGGCGCAGCAGCATAACGCCATCAACCTCTCTCAGGGCTTCCCCGATTTCAGCGGCCCGGACTATCTGCAGCAGCGGCTGGCCTATCACGTCAGCCAGGGCGCGAACCAGTACGCGCCGATGACCGGGGCGCTGCCGCTGCGTCAGGCGATCGCGGAGAAAACCGCGCGGCTTTATGACTATCAGCCTGATGTGGAAACGGAGATTACGGTGACGGCGGGCGCAACCGAAGCGCTCTATGCGGCGATTACCGCGCTGGTGCGTCCGGGCGATGAGGTGATCTGCTTTGATCCCAGCTACGACAGCTATGCCCCGGCGGTCACGCTCTCGGGCGGCGTCATGAAACGTATTGCGCTGCAGCCGCCCGCCTTCCGGCCAGACTGGCAGGCGTTTGCCGGGCTGCTGAGTGATAAAACCCGGCTGGTGATCCTGAACACCCCGCACAACCCGTCAGCCACCGTCTGGCAGCAGCAGGATTTTGCCGCGCTGTGGCAGGCGATTGCTGCGCGACCGGTCTACGTGCTGAGCGATGAAGTTTACGAGCATATCTGTTTTGATGAAGCGGGCCACGCCAGCGTGCTGGCCCATCCTGACCTGCGTCAGCGCGCCATCGCGGTGTCGTCGTTTGGCAAAACCTTTCACATGACCGGCTGGAAGGTGGGCTACTGCATCGCCCCGGCGGCGATCAGCGCTGAACTGCGTAAGGTACATCAGTATCTGACCTTCTCGGTCAATACCCCGGCGCAGCTGGCGATTGCCGATATGCTGCGTGAGCATCCGGAGCACTATCAGGCCCTGCCCGCCTTCTATCGCGACCGCCGCGATCGGCTGGCGAATGCACTGCGTCACAGCCGCTTCAGGGTTTTACCGTGCCAGGGCACCTACTTTTTGCTGGTGGATTACAGCGCGATCTCCGATCTGGATGATGTCAGTTTCTGCCAGTGGCTGACCCGCGAAGTGGGCGTCGCCGCGATTCCTCTGTCGGTGTTCTGCGCCGATCCCTTTCCTCATAAACTGATTCGTCTCTGTTTTGCTAAACAGCCGGCGACGTTAGATGCTGCCGCGGAGCGCTTATGTCAGCTTTAAAAATCACGCTTTTGCAGGAGACGCTGAGCTGGATGGATGGCGAAGCCAACCTGCGCCATTTTGACGAACAGCTGGCCGGACTCACCGGACGCGATCTGATTATCCTGCCCGAGATGTTTACCACCGGCTTTGCGATGGAGGCTGCGAAAAGCTCCCTGCCGCAGGCGCGGGTGGTGGAGTGGCTGCATCAGCATGCCCGCCGCAGCGATGCGCTGGTGGGCGGCAGCGCGGCGATCCAGACCGAAAACGGCGCGGTGAACCGTTTCCTGCTGGTGGAGCCGGACGGCACGCTGCACCAGTATGACAAGCGGCATCTGTTCCGCATGGCGGATGAACATCACCACTATCAGCCCGGCGAAGCGCGTCAGGTGGTGGCGTGGCGCGGCTGGCGCATCCTGCCACAGATCTGTTATGACCTGCGCTTCCCGGTCTTCTCCCGCAACCGCAACGACTACGATCTGGCGCTCTATGTCGCCAACTGGCCAGCGCCTCGCGTCTTACACTGGCAGGCGCTGCTGTTAGCGCGGGCGATTGAGAATCAGGCGTATGTCGCAGGCTGCAACCGCGTCGGCAGTGATGGCAATCAGCATCACTACAGCGGCGACAGCCAGATTATTTCGCCGCAGGGCGAGATCCTGAGTGCGGCGGAACCACATCAGCGCGCCCGGCTGGATGCGACGCTGTCGCTGGAGGCGCTGCACGCTTACCGCGAACGCTTCCCCGCCTGGCAGGATGCGGATCGCTTTTCGCTGTAAACGGCCGGCTCAGCTGCCGCGGTAGGTTGACCAGGACCAGGGGGAAATCAGAAACGGCAGATGGAAATGGCTGCCCGCCTCGGCAATCATGAAATCGATCTGCGCGCTGACATAGAGCGCATCCCGACCGGCGGCAGCAAAATAGTCGCCGATTTCAGCGGTCAGGCGATAGTGCCCCGGCGTCAGCGGCTCCGGGGTCAGATCTTTCAGTCGTCCGTCGCTGTCCGTTTCACCCTGAGAGACGGGAAACCACCCCTCCGGGCTGTTCTGCTCCAGCGATATGGCCACCCCACTGGCCGGTTTTCCCAGCGCCGTGTCGAGAATATGCGTGGTAACGGTACTCATTGAATCGTCTCCCTGAGGCGTAAGAGTGTGATTTCACGCAGCTGATCCAGCGCCTCCTGCTGTTCAGCCTGATCGTCATTCTGCAGCCGGCGCTGCAACGCTGCCAGCATCTCCTCGCCGCTGCGCCCTTTCGCGCGAATCAGAAAGACCCGGCCAAAGCGCGCCTCATAGGCCTGATTACCCTGCTGCATCGCCTGTTGCAGGGCATGATCGGCCTGCTGCATGGCGGACTGCTCGCCGCGCGACAGCGTCGCCTCTTTGTCTGCGCCCCGCGCGCGTTCGCCGATGCGCGGATGCGCCGACAGCGCCGCGGCCAGCTCGGGCTGCTGCCACTGGCGGGCCAGCGTGTCGGCGCGGGTCAGCAGCGCGTCTGTGGTGGCAAACGGACGAGCGGCCACCAGCGACTGCTGCCAGTGCGGGATCGCCACACAATGCCGGATAGCCGCCAGCGCCTCGTCAGCCGGCAGCTGATTAAACGTCGTTAATTCCATTTTCAGCTCCGTCCGGCGATCAGCGTGACCGCCTGCAGATAGGCCTGCAGCGCCGGTGCCACATCCTGCACTGCGACAGACTCGGCCGGATGATGGCTGATGCCGCGATGGTTTCGCACAAACAGCATACCGACCGGCCAGCGTTCAGCAATGGCGATGGCGTCATGTCCGGCTCCGCTTGGCAGCGACAGGCTGCGTCCCTGCACCGTTTCAACCGCATGGCTCAGCGCCTGCTGCAGCGCCGAGTCACAGGCGGTGGCCCCGATGCGATAAAATTCGTTCGACGTAAACTGCACTCCACGCCGCAGCGCAATCGCTTCGGCCTGGGTTAACAGCGTGGAGAGCAGGGTCTCCAGCGGATGATCGAGCGGGCCGCGCACATCCAGCGACAGCGACACCTCGCCAGGGATGACATTCACCGCCCCCGGGGCACAGCTGAGGGTGCCGACGGTGGCGACCAGCTGCGGGTCCTGCTCACGGGTGGTCTGCTCAATAAACACCATCCACTCGGCGGCCGCAGCCAGCGCATCTTTGCGGTGGGTCATCGGCACCGTGCCGGCATGGCCCGCTTCACCGCTAAAACGGCAGTGAAGACGACGCGCCCCATTGATGGCCGTGACCACGCCCAGCGCCAGATCCTCCTGCTCCAGGCAGGGGCCCTGCTCAATGTGCAGTTCAAGATAGCCGACGATATCCTCTGCCCGCCGGGCCGCCGCGCCGATTTGTGCACTGTCGAGCCCGACATCCGCCATCGCCTGCGCCACGGTAATGCCGTTGCCATCGGGATGGGTTACCCAGCTTTGCGGCCAGCTGCCGGTAATACCGCGGCTGCCAAGCAGCGTGATGCCAAAGCGGGTTCCCTCTTCATCACCGAAACCGATCACCTCTATCGCCAGCGGCAGACGGCACTGGTGCTCATGAAGCCACTGTACGGTTTCGATGGCGCTGAGCACGCCCAGCATTCCGTCGTAGCGACCGGCGTTACGTACCGTGTCGAGATGCGAACCGAGCAGCAGCGCGGGCGCCCCCGCTTCGGCTGCATCGTAGCGGCCACAGATATTGCCGACTTCATCCTGCCAGACCGTCATCCCCGCGGCCTGCATCCACTCCCCTACGCAGGCGTTGGCGCGCAGATGTTCCGGCGACAGATAGACGCGGGTCAGGCCCTCCGTCGTTTCGCTAATCGCTGCCAGCGCATCACAGCGCGCCATGACGCGCTGTGCAGCAGCGAGGGCTTCGCTGGCGCTCATCATCATGCCTGGCTCCCGTAGTGATCCCAGGCGGCCTGAGCTCCCGCGCCCTGCGGCGTGCGATACCCCAGGTGAGTCAGCACCGTTTCCAGCGCGGCCAGCGTCTGCAGCACGCAATCTTTACGCGCGTTGTAGCCCATGGTGCCGATGCGCCAGACCTTGCCATGCAGTGGGCCAAACGAGGTGCCGATCTCAATGCCGAAATCCTCCAGCATCAGCTTGCGCACCTGGTCGCCATTTACGCCTGACGGGATCATCACGCCCAGCACGTTGTTCATTTTGTTTTTCAGATCGCCGAAGGTTTCCAGCCCCATCCCCTGAATCCCCTTCAGCATCGCTTCACCATGCAGTTTGTGACGGGCGATCCCGTTGTCCAGCCCCTCCTGCAGGATCAGGCGGGCACATTCGCGCGCGCCAAACAGCGCGCTGGTCGCTTCGGTATGGTGATTGAGTCGCTCCGGCCCCCAGTAATCCATGATCATGCCGAGATCGAAATAGTTGGAGTAGATCATCTCCTCCTCGCCATCCTGATGCGCCTCGGTGCGGATCCCCTGCTCCACGCATTTACGTTTGCGGATCACCGCGGCCATCTCTGCGCTCAGGGTGATCGGCGAGGTGCCGGAAGGCCCGCCCAGACATTTCTGCATCCCCGCCGAGACGGCATCCAGTCCCCAGGCATCCGTTTCCAGCGCGTTACCCGCCAGCGACGCGGTAGCATCGGTGTAGAACAGCACGCCATACTGCTTACAGATAGCACCCAGCTGCGCCAGCGGCTGCAGCATGGTGGTGGAGGTGTCGCCCTGCACCGTGAGCAGCAGGCGTGGCCGAACTTTTTTAATCGCCTCTTCAATCTGATCGGGGGTAAAGACCTCGCCCCACGGCACTTCGATGGTGTGGACGTCTGCCCGGCAGCGGCGGGCAATCTCGCACAGCAGATGGCCGAAGCGGCCAAACACCGGCACCAGCACCTTATCACCAGGCCGGATAGCGGAGAGCAGAATCGCTTCGATACCGGCGCGGGAGGTGCCATCAACCAGCAGCGTCCAGCGGTTTTCGGTGCGAAATACGCCGCGATAGAGCGCCATCACTTCGTTCATGTAGTGGGTCATCGCCGGGTCGTACTGCCCCAGCAGCTGACTCGACATGGCGCGCAGCACGCGCGGATCGGCGTTGATCGGGCCAGGTCCCATCAGCAGACGCTGTGGCGGATTGATTTGCGGGTAATGATTGATATCCATGCGGGTTTCCTTTTTTAAGACTCAGAGGCGCACTGAAGAGATAAACTGCTTCAGCTCCGGCGATTGCGGCTGCGCAAACAGCGTTTTACTATCGCCCTGCTCCCAGACGCGCCCCTGATGCATAAAGACCACTCGATCGCCCACGTCGCGGGCGAAATTCATTTCATGCGTGACGAGGATCAGCGTCATGCCTTCCGCTGCCAGCTGCTCCAGCACTTTCAGGACTTCGCCCACCAGTTCGGGATCCAGCGCAGAGGTGATCTCATCACAGAGTAAAACTTTGGGCGTCATCGCCAGCGCACGGGCGATCGCCACGCGCTGCTGCTGGCCGCCCGAGAGGCTGGCAGGGTAATAGTTAAGGCGCTCGCCCAGCCCCACCTTCTCCAGCATCTGCGTCGCCAGCGCCCGGCATTCAGCGTCGCTTTTCTTCAGCACGCGGCGCGGTGCCAGCATGACGTTTTCCAGCGCCGTCATGTGCGGGAAGAGGTTGAAGTTCTGAAACACCATGCCAATCGAGCGGCTGATTTCACGCGCCTGCGAGTCACGACTGGTGATGGTCATGCCGCCGAGCTTGATGCTGCCCTCCTGATAGCCTTCCAGCCCGTTCATACAGCGCAGCAGCGTGCTTTTGCCCGATCCGCTGCGACCGATGATCGAGATCACCTCTCCCATGTCGATATCCAGATCCACGCCTTTCAACACATGGTTGTCGCCGTAATATTTTTGCACCTGATTAATGGTGATGAGCGGCATTGAATTTTTTCTCCAGATACTGGCTGTAGCGAGACAGCGGATAACACATCAGGAAGTAGCCCAGCGCCACCAGCCCGAAAACTTTAAACGGCTGGTAGGTCACGTTGTTCAGAATCGTGCCCGCCTTGGTCAGCTCGATAAACCCGATAATCGACGCCAGCGCGGTGCCCTTGATAACCTGCACGGCAAAACCTACCGTCGGGGCGATGCCGATGCGGATCGCCTGCGGTGCAACCACCCGCCACAGCGTCTGACCAAAGGTCAGGCCGAGGCAGCGTGACGCTTCCCACTGCCCTTTCGGCAGGGCGCGAATGCTGCCGTACCAGATATCCACCAGAAAGGCGCTGGTGTAGAAGGTCAGCGCCAGCGAGGCGGCCGTCCAGGGTGCCACATCAATGCCAAATAAGCCGACGCCAAAAAAGGCCAGAAACAGCTGCATCAGCAGCGGGGTTCCCTGAAACAGCGCGGTGTAACCCCGTATCGCACGCGTCAGCCATTTGCGCTGCAGCAGACGCAGCAGCAGCAGAGGCAGCGTCACCAGGGTTCCGCCGACAAAGGCCACCAGCGACAGTAACAGGGTCCAGCGCGCCGCCAGCAGCAGGTTGCGCACGATGTCCCAGTCGGTAAAGGTCGTCATCATGAGGGCTGCACTCCAAACCATTTACGGCCTATCGCCAGCAGCAGATGGCGCATCGCAATCGACAACGCCAGGTAGATCAGCGTGGTCACCAGATAAACTTCAAAGCTCAGAAACGTGCGCGACTGGATCAGGTTAGCGGCGAAGGTCAGCTCCTCGTAGGAGACCTGCGACACCACCGACGACCCCAGCATCACGATAATGCACTGGCTCACCAGCGCCGGATAAATCCGCTGCAGCGCAGGAGGTAACACCACCCGCAGGAAGGTCTGGCTGCGGGTCAATCCCAGCACCCGCCCCGCTTCCCACTGCCCTTTCGGGGTCACCTGGATGCCGGCACGGATGATTTCGGTGCTGTAAGCGCCCAGGTTGATCAGCATCGCCAGCAGCGCCGCCTCACCGGCGGTGAGTTTCAGACCCAGATTCGGCAGACCGAAAACGATAAAGAACAGCTGCACCACAAACGGCGTATTACGGATCAGCTCGACATAGAGGCCCCAGAGGCGGCTCAGCCAGCCCGGTTTACCGCTGCGCAGCGCCGCGCCTGCGATGCCAATCGCCACCCCACCGGTGGTCGCCAGCAGCGTCAGCTGAATGGTGACCCAGAGGCCGGAAAGCAGCTCCGGCCAGTAGGGCCACAACGCGGGAAAGTTAAGTTGCCCGGTCATGAATCTGTCCTCATGCGCCCAGGCTGGCGGGCAGTGGCGCTTTCAGCCACTCTTCGGACAGCTTGTTCAGGGTGCCATCTTTAATCCCCTGCTCAATCAGCGCATTCACCTTCGCCTTCAGCGCAGGCTCATCTTTCTTCAGACCGATAAAGCAGGGCGAATCTTTCAGCATAAACTGAGCGACCGGCGCTTTTTCCGGATTCTGGCGGGCAATGGCGGCGACCACCAGGTTGCCGGTGGCGACATACTGCACCTGGCCGGAGAGATACGCCGATAAGGTGGTGTTGTTATCTTCGTAACGTTTCACCTGCGCATCTTTCGGTGCCACTTCGCTCAGCACCATATCCTCCACCGCGCCGCGGGTAACGCCAATCGACTTGCCGCTCAGCGCGCTGGCCGCTTTGATCTCGTCACCTTTCGGTCCGAAGACGCCCAGGAAGAACGGCGCATAGGCGCGGGTAAAGTCGATCACTTTTTCACGCTCCGCATTTTTACCCATGCTGGAGATCACCAGATCGACCTTGTCGGTTTGCAGATAAGGCACCCGGTTGGCGCTGCTGACCGGCACCAGCTGCAACTTAAGTTTCATCTGCTTCGCCAGGTATTTCGCCATGTCGATGTCATACCCCTGCGGCTGCAGATCGGTACCCACCGAGCCAAACGGCGGGAAATCCTGCGGAACGGCCACGCGGATCACACCGCGCTTCTGAATGTCCTGCAGTTGATCGGCCAGTGCGCTTCCCGCATGTGCCATCAGTAATGCCGCTGTTGCAACCGCCATTAAAACTTTTTTCATTATGCACCCCGGTGAAATGTGATGAAACAAAAGATTCTTTAACAGGCAATCTGCAACTAATGTGCCAACAAGGGCAGCGGCGGAAAAAGGGTTAAGCGGCAAAGAGTTCACTGAAAATGGGGCGTAACCGGGGAGGATTACGCCGCGGGCGGGCGTGTGCTGAAATGGGGCAAAGCACCAAAATGGTGCCTGTTAACGGTGCTCCAGCTCGTCGAACTGCTGGTAGAGATCGGCGATCTGATGAATACGCTGCCGCCCCTGCGCCAGCATTTCATGCAGCAGCGCATTGGCAATCAGGTTAATCAGACTCATGGCCGAGCCGTAGCTGTCGAAGGCGGAAACGCTGTCGAGCGGCGTGCAGAGCTGCCAGCGTGCCAGCGCAGTGACCGTCTGCGCCTGCGGCTCACACAGCGCCAGCAGCGGTATTCCGGCCGCCTGAAGCTGCTGCATCAGCGGACGGATGATGCGGGTACGGCGGCGAAACGCCATCACCACCACCATATCCTCCGGGGTGATATCCACCAGCTCCTCTGCCAGCGTCTGGCCTGGCTGCGGCAGGATAAAGACCTGCGAGCGCGCCTGCACCAGCTGCTGTCGCAGATGCAGCGCCACCGGATAGGCGTTGCGCATGCCGATGATAAAGACGCGCTTCGCCTGCGCCAGCTGCTGGATCACATCGTTAAACTGGCGGGCATCCAGGCTGTTGACCCACTGTGTCAGGTTCGCCATCTCCTGCTTGTAGTGGCGCGCCAGCAGCGTGTTGCCCTGCACTGCATCCCGGTTATCGGTCAGCGGCATGCCGCTCTGACGCAGGATGCGCAGCTCATCGCGCATATCCTTGTACTTCTCATATCCCAGACGCTTAAACAGCCTGCTGACCGTGGCTTTCGACACGCCGCTGAGCCGCGCCAGCTCGGCGCTGTTATAGCTGATCAGATCATCGAAGTGGTCAAACACGAAGTCGGCAATGCGCTGCTCCTGCGGCGAGAGCTGGGGATAGTGACTCCGGAGTCGTTCATCAAGCTGTTTCATATCGCACCCTGTAACTTTTGTTTCAGCAGAAGCTAGCACAATTTACGCCAGGTTAACCGGCGCAATGTCAGCTCAGGCTAAAAACTGGAACAGCTCTTGCTTTGCTATCGGTTCTGTTACCCGAAGAACGAGAAAAAGATGATTCAGAGTAATATGGCGCCGATGGGCATGGCGGTGACGCCGCACCATCTGGCGAGTGAGAGCGCACTGGCGGTGCTGCGTGACGGCGGCAACGCCATCGAAGCGATGGTGGCGGCAGCCGCGACTATCGCCGTGGTCTACCCGCACATGAATGGGCTGGGCGGGGATGGGTTCTGGCTGATCCTGCCACCCGGCGGCGATCCCGTCGCTATCGACGCCAGCGGTGCCGCCGGTTCGCTGGCGCATCCGGATTTCTATGCCGGTCACCCCAGAATCCCTCATCGCGGGCCGAAAGCGGCGCTGACCGTCGCCGGTACGGTCAGCGGCTGGCAGGAGGCGCTGACCATCGCCGCAGAATCCGGCAGCCCGCTGCTGCCGCTGGCGCGTCTGCTGCGCGATGCGATTCGCTACGCCGCGGACGGTATTCCGGTCACCGCCTCTCAGACCGCCGCCACGACGAACTTCCGCAGTGAGTTACAGCATCAGCCCGGCTTCAGCGCCACCTTTATGCCTGATGGCGAGGTGCCGCAGCCTGGCAGCCGTTTTACCCAGCCTGCGCTGGCACAGACCCTGAGCCAGCTTACCGAACAGGGGCTGGACAGCTTCTATCGCGGCCCGCTGGCGCACCATATGGCTGATGAAATGGCCACGCTGGGCATGCCGGTCACCTTGGCCGATCTGCAGCAGCATCGCGCCCGTCGTACCACGCCCCTGCACCTCGCTCACAGCGAAGGCGACATCTGGAATATCGCCCCGCCGACCCAGGGCCTCGTCTCGCTGGCGATCCTTGGCATTACCGATCGCCTG
This sequence comes from Pantoea sp. M_10, assembly GCF_008631515.1. Lineage (NCBI taxonomy): Bacteria > Pseudomonadati > Pseudomonadota > Gammaproteobacteria > Enterobacterales > Erwiniaceae > Pantoea > Pantoea sp. M_10. The sequence continues at coordinate 1,399,145 of NZ_VWUL01000001.1, forward strand.
GAGATGGCCGGGGCTGACGAGGCGCAGACGGTGCACCGCATCGTGGAAGCCACCAAAAAAGCCTTTGCGCTGCGCGACCGGCACATTACCGATCCGCGTCACGTCACCGAAGATGTGCAGGCGCTGCTGGCTGAGGACGCCCTGGCCACCCTCGCCAGCCAGATCAAAGATGGCGAGGCGGCAAACTGGGGCAGCGGCCGCGGGCCGGGCGATACGGTCTGGATGGGTGTGATGGACAGCAGCGGGCTTGCCGTCTCCTTTATTCAGAGCATCTATCACGAGTTTGGCAGCGGGGTCGTCCTGCCCGGCACCGGCATCACCTGGCAGAACCGGGGGGCTGCATTCAGCCTCGATCCTGAACATCTGCTGGCGCTGGCACCCGGCAAACAGCCCTTCCATACCCTGAACCCCGCCGCCGCACGGCTGAAAGATGGCCGGACGCTGGTTTATGGCGCGATGGGCGGAGATGGTCAGCCGCAGACCCAGGCAGCGATCTTTACCCGCCATGTGATTCAGGGGTTGCCGCTGCAGCAGGCGGTCAGTGCACCGCGCTGGCTGCTGGGGCGTACCTGGGGCCAGTCATCAGACTCGCTGAAGCTGGAAGGCCGTATTGCCGACGCAACCGTCGCACAGCTGCGCCAGTGGGGGCACGAGGTAGAACGCCTGCCGGACTTCAGCGAATCCGTGGGTCATGCGGGTGCCATTGTGCGTCACTGCAACGGCATGTTTGAAGGCGCGAACGATCCGCGCAGTAACGGCAGCGCCGCCGGTTTTTAAACAGGAGTGAATCATGAATGAACATGAGTGGGCCAGCTACATCGGCCATATGGAGCAGATCCTGCAACTGACGCTGGACGATCCCCGCCGCGCCGAGCTGCTAATCCAGCTGTCGCGTATCGCGGAGATGGCCGCACCGCTGATGGCGTTTCCGCTTGATGACCGGCTGGAAGTGGCGGGAGTGTATCAGGCATGAAAACAGGTGACGTTTCGATTCAGACGCTGCAGCAGGCGATCCGCCAGGGTGAGATCAGCGCTCGCGAGGTGGCCGAACAGACGCTGCAGGCGATTGAGCAGCACAACCCGGCGCTGAATGCCTGGACGGAAATCACCGGGCCTCGCATGTTGAAAGAAGCCAGCGCGGTTGATGCGCAGCGGCAGCGCGGTGAGCCCCTGCCCCCGCTGGCGGGCATTCCCTATGCAGTGAAGAACCTGTTTGATGTGGCGGGTCACAGCACGCTGGCAGGGGCCAGGCTGTTCAGCGACCGCCCTGCGGCGCAGGCGGATGCCTTCGCCATCGGCAAACTGCGCCACGCAGGCGCGCTGCTGTCAGGCATGCTGAACATGGATGCCTACGCCTATGGTTTCACCACCGAGAACAGTCATTACGGCCCGACCCGTAACCCACGCGATTTAAGCCGCGTCGCGGGCGGCTCGTCCGGGGGTTCGGCCGCCGCCGTGGCCGCCGGACTGGTTCACTTTTCGCTGGGTACCGATACTAACGGCTCAATCCGGGTGCCCGCGTCGCTGTGCGGCATTTTTGGCCTGAAACCCACTTTTGGCCGACTGTCACGCAGCGGCAGCCACCCCTTTGTTGCCAGCCTCGATCATATCGGCCCGCTGGCCCGGCGGGTGGAAGACCTGGCGCTGGTTTATGACCTGCTGCAGGGCGCAGACCCCGCAGATGCGTTTCAGGCCGTCCGGCCGCCAGAGGCCACGCTGCCCGGCCTGTTGCAGGGCAGTGAAGGGCTGCGCTGTGGCGTGCTGGGCGGTTTTTTTGCCCGCTGGTGCGATGAGGACGCCCGCGCGGCGGTGGCCACCGTCGCAGCCGCGCTGGAAGCGCAGGAGGAGGTGGTGATGCCGGAGGCGGAGCTGGCGCGTTCGGCAGCCTTTATCATGACCGCCGCCGAGGGGGGGAATCACTATCTGCCTGCCCTGCGTCAGAAGCCTGAGGTGTTTGAACCCAACTCACGCGAGCGTCTGCTGGCCGGCGCGATGATGCCCGGCGCCTGGTATGTGCAGGCCCAGCGCTTTCGTCGTCATTTCCAGCAGCAGGTGCTGCCGCTGTTTGATCGCTTCGATGTGCTGATCGCCCCGGCAACCCCCTGCAGCGCGATCACCATCGGTCAGCAGACGCTGTCAATTCAGGGTGAATCGCTGCCCGCCAAAGCGAGCATGGGCATGCTGACGCAGCCCATCTCCTTCCTGGGACTGCCGGTCTGTACAGTGCCGCTGGCGACCCGAAGCGGCCTGCCGATTGGGTTACAGCTTATCGCCCGCCCGTTTAATGAAGCGGCAGCATTACGTGCCGCCTGGACACTGGAACAACGCGGCATCACCCTGCCGCAAATCACGATGGCAGGAGCCTGATGAACAGAGAGATTAATTTACCGCAGGTGGTCAGCGAGGTGACGGCGCAGTTCTGGCGTTACGAAAAGGCGCTGGTGAGCAATGACGTGGCTGAACTGGATGCGCTTTTCTGGCACGACCCGCGCACCGTGCGCCTCGGGGCCGGTGAAAACCTGTATGGCATCGATGAGATTCGCGCCTTCCGGGCTGCACGCCCCGCTGCGGGCCTCGACCGGACGCTGCGGAATACGGTGATCACCACCTTTGGCGAGGATTATGCGGTCTGCAGCACCGAATTTACCCGTGCCGGCAGTGATAAAATCGGCCGTCAGCAGCAGACCTGGGTTCGCATGCCGCACGGCTGGTGCATTGTGGCCGCCCAGGTCAGTCTGATGAGCTGATTATCGCCGGTGCGTCGCCTGTCCTGAGGAAGGCGACGCACCGGAACCGGCTTAGGATGCCGGGTGTGTCGCGATCCAGTGATCGGCGATCTGCTGGCGGGTGCAGATCCAGACGTCGTCATGCTGCTGAATGTGGTCGAGGAAATTCTGCAGCGCACGGAATTTGCCCGGACGCCCCAGCAGGCGACAGTGCATCCCGATCGACATCATCTTTGGCGCGGTCTCCCCCTCTTCATACAGCACATCGAAGCTGTCACGCAGGTAGGTGAAGAACTGCTCGGCGGTGTTAAATCCCTGCGGCGAGGCAAAGCGCATGTCATTGCACTCCAGGGTGTAGGGAATAATCAGGTGCGGCTTAACCGTGCCATCCTGACATGTCACCTGCGTCCAGAACGGCAGGTCGTCGCCGTAGTAGTCGCTGTCGTAGCTGAAGCCGCCCTGCTCCACCACCAGCCGGCGCGTGTTCGGGCTGTCACGTCCGGTATACCAGCCGGTTGGGGCTTTCCCAAACAGATCGGTCAGCACATCCACCGCCTGCTGCATATGCTGACGTTCGGTTTTCGCATCCACGCCCTGATAGTGGAGCCAGCGCCAGCCGTGACTGACCACATCGTAGTCCGCCTGTTTAATCGCTTCGACAACCTCCGGATGACGCGCCAGCGCCATCGCCACGCCAAACACGGTCAGCGGCAGACCGCGCTTCTGAAATTCATTGTGGATGCGCCAGAAACCGGCGCGCGAGCCGTACTCATAGAGTGACTCCATCGACATATGACGGTCGGCATAGCTGGCGGCACCGATGATGTCGGAGAGGAACTGCTCGGAGCCGGCGTCACCGTGCAGCACACTGTTCTCCGCCCCCTCTTCGTAATTCAGGACAAACTGCACCGCCACCCGGGCATTGTTGGGCCAGGCGGCGTGCGGCGGATGAGCACCATAACCGATCAAATCGCGCGGATAGTTTTTGTTAAAGCTGTACTCTTTCTTCTCTGCAGCGTCAGTCATTACTCGCTTCCTGTCTTCTGTCTGGAAAGTTCCGTTAGTTTAGATGCTGAAACGCACCTGAGAGAGGTTTCTGCAAAGGCCAGGCCAGATCGCCATGTTTGCTGGTGCCAAAGCCAAGCGCCACCAGCGACTCCACCATTTTTACGGCCGCGCCGACGCCATCAATCACCGGCAGCCCCAGCTCCTGCGTCAGGGAGGCGGCCAGCGTCGCCATGCCGCCACAGCCGAGCACAATCGCGCCGCTGCCATCTTCCCGTTTGGCCTGGAGGCAACGCTCACGCACTTTTTCCTGCGCCAGTCCGCTGCCATCCTCCAGCGCCAGTACCGGCAGATCGATGGCATGCAGCGCGGCACAGTGATGGGTAAAGCCATACTGCTGCAGAAGATGACGGGCAATCACCAGCGTGCGCGGCAGCGTGGTGACAATCGAAAAGCGCGTCGCCAGCAGCGTGGCGGTGTGCATCGCCGCTTCTGCGATACCGATGACCGGCCCGCTGGCCAGCTCGCGCGCCGCCAGTAACCCCGGGTCACCAAAACAGGCAATCACATGTCCGCTCACGCCCTGCTCCCGCCCCAGCCTGACCTGCTCCAGCACCCCGATGGCCGCGATCGCCTCATCAAAATGCCCTTCAATGGAAGGCACGCCCTGCGAGGGTGAAACGGCCAGAATGTCGGTGCCGGGTGCGGCAACCGCACGGGCAGCCTGAGCGATGGTTTCGGTCATCGCCAGGCTGGTGTTGGGGTTAATGACCTGAATCAGGGTCATGAGGCCGCTCCTTTGCCCGTGGCAAACAGTCGTGAAAAGTCGGGCAGCGTTTCACCGCTGCGCTCAAAGTGCAGGCTGGAAACAATATGCTCAAAATGGTGCTGCAGCGCCTCAGTCAGTGGCTGCAGCGCACGTGCCCGTAACAGGGTCAGCAGATGCGTGTGGTCGTCACAGCGGCAGCCGCGCTGCCACGGCGCGCCATAGGCGGCAATCACCAGCGACGAGCGCTGCGTCAGGCTGGTCACCATGCCGGTGAGCACCTGATTGCCGGAGATCGCCTGCAGCTGAATATGAAAGGCTGCCGAAAGCCGGATGGCTGCCGGGCCATCATGCGCGGCGTGGGCCTGATTCTCCTGTGCGATAAGCTGTTCCAGCGCCACCAGGTGCGGGGGCTGCAGATGGGCCAGCACGGCGTGCAGATTGGCGCACTCCATTAAACTGCGGGTGGCGAAGATCTCCCGCGCCTCTTCAACGCCAGGGGTGGCGACCTGCGCACCACGTTTGGGCGTCAGGGTGACCATTTGCACCGCCGCAAGGCGCTGCAGTACTTTGCGAATGCCGGTGCGGCTTACTCCAAACACACCGGAGAGCGCCTCTTCCGGCAGTTTACTGCCCGGCGGCAGCTGATGCTCCACAATGGCGGTCATCAGCGCCTGGTAGATCCCTTCATCTTTATCCTGCGTTCTGGCGGCGTCTCGCTGGCCTGTTTTACTTGTCATTACCTGCTCCGGAAGCTCTCTGTACGCCACTTATCGTATACGTGAACAGCAAATATTGTATACAGGAAAAGAAATCTGGCCTGAATCCTGCAATACCCCTTTACCAGATTATTCATTTCACTCTCGGGTAGAGGAGCAGGTTTCATGCCAAATCATTCCACGGTGGCCAGCACGGCCTCTGACGCTAACGCCAGTTACAGCCCACGTCTCTGTAACGACGATCTGGCGCCCACCCGCGACCAGAACTGGTCGTGGTACAACATTTTTTCGTTCTGGATGTCAGATGTCCACAGCATGGGCGGCTATGTGGTGGCGGCCAGCTTCTTCACGCTGGGATTAGCCAGCTGGCAGGTGCTGCTCTGCCTGCTGGCCGGGATCTGCATCGTGCAGATCTGTGCCAATCTGGTGGCAAAACCGAGCCAGATGACAGGCGTTCCCTATGCGGTGATCTGCCGTCAGGCGTTTGGCGTGTTTGGCGCGAATATTCCGGCGGTCATCCGCGGGCTGATCGCTTTTGCCTGGTATGGCATCCAGACCTATCTGGCGGCGAACGCGCTGATGCTGGTTCTGCTGAAGTTCGCCCCGTCACTGAACTCAATGACCGAGCCACACTGGCTTGGCCTGTCGCTGCTGGGCTGGTGCTGCTTTGGCGTGATGTGGCTGCTGCAGGCGATGGTCTTCTGGCACGGCATGAGCGCCATCAAACGGTTTATCGATGTGGCGGGTCCGGCTGTCTATGTTGTGATGGTGGCGCTGGCGGGCTGGATTGTATACAAGACCGGATTTGATGGGATCTCTTTTACCCTCGCCAGTAAATCACTCACCCCGGGCGAGCAGACGTGGCAGATGATTACCGCAACCGCGCTTGTCGTCTCCTACTTCTCCGGGCCACTGCTGAATTTCGGTGACTTCTCCCGCTACGGCAAAAGCATGTCAGAGATTCGTCGTGGCAACCGCTGGGGCCTGCCGTTTAACTTCCTGCTCTTCTCCGTGGTGACGGTGGTCATCGTGTCGGGCACCCAGTCGCTGTTTGGTAAAATGATCACCGATCCGATTGAGACCGTGAGCATGGTCGGCAACGACCTGGCGGTAGCGATTGGGCTGCTGACGATGATTACCGCCACTATCGGCATCAACATTGTGGCGAACTTCGTCTCACCCGCCTTCGACTTCTCTAACTGTTCACCGCAGAAAATCAGCTTCCGCACCGGCGGGATGATCGCCGCGGTAGGCTCGGTGCTGTTAACGCCGTGGAATCTGTTCCAGTCACCTGAACTGATTCACTACACCCTGGATGTCCTGGGCTCCTTTATCGGGCCGCTGTTCGGGATTCTGCTGACTGATTTCTACCTGATCAAACGCGGACGCATCTCGGTCGACGACCTGTTTAACGCCACGCCAGCGGGCCGGTACTGGTATCGCGGCGGGTTTAACCCTAAAGCGATCGCCGCGCTGCTGCCGTCGGTGGCCATCTGCCTGGTGATCAGTTTTATCCCTTCCCTGCATCAGGTGGCGAACTTCAGCTGGTTTATCGGAGCCGGTCTGGCGGCAGGCTGCTACCGCTTTATCGCCCGTGAAGAGCGTGAAGCGGCAGACAGTGCGCGCTGGCAGGGTGAGGTCGTGGCGCAGAAAGAGTAACCCGCCACGGAATCGCAGATAGCAAAAAGCCGATTCATTTCTGAATCGGCTTTTTTAAAGAGATTGGCGGAACGGACGGGGCTCGAACCCGCGACCCCCTGCGTGACAGGCAGGTATTCTAACCAACTGAACTACCGCTCCGCGCTTTGTTCCCCGTCGAGAACGAGGCGCATAGTAATGGCAGGCCGTTGCGGCGTCAACGCTTTTTCCTGACGACGCGATCGTTTGCCGTTTTTTTCAGCTCGCCGTTGATTTTATCCACAAATTTCCGTCATTCAGCCGCGCCACAGGCAGCTGCCGCCCTTTTTCATGACCAGATCCAGACGTGACTCATGGGCAACGATCTCCTCGTCGCTGGCCGTCACCACGCGCAGTGCCGAGGCGGGACGTACGATGCGCTGAATGCTCTCGCCCTGCGCCTGACGGGCGCTTTCACTTTCGGACAAAAACGACAGTGAGGTCTGCCCGCCGGTCATGGTCAGGAACACGTCCGCCAGGATCTCGGCATCGAGCAGTGCGCCGTGCAGCGTTCGCTTGCTGTTGTCTATCTCATAACGCGAGCAGAGCGCATCCAGGCTGTTACGCTTGCCGGGAAACATGCGCCGCGCCAGCGCCAGGCTGTCGGTCACTTTGCAGAAGGTTTCGGTTTTCTCAATGCCGCGATTCAGCTTTGAGAACTCGTAATCCATAAAGCCGATATCGAACGGCGCGTTATGGATCACCAGCTCGGCGCCGCGGATATAGTCGAGAAACTCATCCGCAATCTCGCTGAACATCGGTTTGTCGGCAAGGAACTCATCTGCAATCCCGTGAACGCCGAAGGCTTCCGGATCGACCAGCCGATCGGGCTTCAGGTACATATGGAAATTGTTGCCGGTCAGGCGACGGTTAATCACCTCGACCGCACCAATCTCAATGATGCGGTGCCCCTCATAATGGACCCCGATCATGTTCATGCCGGTGGTTTCAGTATCGAGTACGATCTGGCGGTTATTTGCAGTGCTCATAAGACCCGTTTTATGTCAGACTTGACGTTTTTGAGAGGAAGTCTACCAGAGATGCGCAAACAGGTAGAAATATTCACCGATGGATCCTGTCTTGGAAATCCCGGTCCCGGCGGTTACGGGGCGATTTTACGTTATGGCCAGCATGAGAAAACCTTCAGCGCGGGCTATCGCCTCACCACCAATAACCGGATGGAACTGATGGCGGCCATTATTTCGCTTGAAGCGCTGACGCAGCCCTGCGATGTGGTGCTCAGTACCGACAGCCAGTATGTGCGTCAGGGAATTACCAGCTGGATCCATAACTGGAAAAAACGCGGCTGGAAAACCGCGGATAAAAAACCGGTGAAGAACGTCGACCTCTGGCAGCGTCTCGACCAGGCCCTCAGCACCCACAAGATTCAGTGGGAGTGGGTTAAAGGCCACGCGGGACATCCCGAGAATGAGCGCTGCGACGTGCTGGCCCGCAGCGCGGCGGAAAATCCCGCCTTTGAAGATATCGGTTACAAGAGCGAGTCCTGATCGTCTGCCTGCCGGAACTGGCGGGTAGCATTGACGGTCTGGCGGATCTGGCTGGGACTCATGCTCTTCTTCGCCCGTGTCGGCAACAGCGGGAAGGTGCGTTTACGTGCCACGACAATATTCAGGCACCCCAGCGCCGGTAAGTGGGCGCTGATCAGTTTCCCCCCCTGCCGATGCCACGGCACCACCTGAAACCGGGTGCGGTAAACCACCTCATAGTTCAGCAGGCTCAGCCAGTCGAGCAGACGCATCTGGCTGAACATCCGTCCGCTCCAGGGCGCCTTACGGCCTAACCCCGGAATCATTTTCGTGACCCCGAGCAGGCTGAAGGGATTGAAGCCGCTGATGATCATCCAGCCGTCGTCAATGAGTACCCTGTCCACTTCCCGCAACACCCGATGCGGATCCTGACTCCAGGCCAGCGTATGCGCCAGCAGACAGGCATCAATCGACTTCGACTCAAAGGGAAGCTGCAGGGGGTCAGCCAGCACCTGTAACAGCTCGCCCTCGCTGCCCACGTTGACCTGATGTGAAATAGCACAGTGTTCGGTGTTGATTTCTGCGCTGAGGTTGCCAAGCTTAAGCATATGAAAGCCATAAAGCTTTCCGAGGTAAGGCTGAAGCTGCTGGGTCAGCGCGTCGCGGAAATAGTCTCCCCACGGCATATCGCGCCACGATAGCGGAGCGTTCAGAATCTGGCGTGTTTTCGCGGGCTTCATGCTTTACGCTCTTCCTTATTCCTACGACCTGCTAGAGGTGATGATGAATCTTACCAGTATTCCTGCGTTGCAGGACAACTACATCTGGACGCTGAATAATGATGAAGGTCAGTGTCTGATTGTCGATCCCGGTGAAGCTCAGCCGGTATTAGAAAAAATGGCCTCTAACGGCTGGCAGCCGGTGGCGATTCTGTTAACTCACCACCACAACGACCATACGGGTGGGGTGAAAACGCTGTGTGAGCATTTCCCGGCGCTCGAAGTTTACGGCCCGCAGGAAACGGTTGCCAAAGGGGCCAGAACGGTGGTCAGCGAGGGCGATCAGGTGACGGTGCTCGGCCTGACGTTCGAGGTGATTCATACCCCTGGTCACACTTTAGGACATATCTCATATTACAGCTCACCTTATCTTTTCTGTGGCGACACACTCTTTTCGGGTGGCTGCGGACGTCTTTTCGAAGGCACAGCAGAGCAGATGTATGAATCCTTTCAAAAGCTTAATCAGCTTCCGGAGGAAACGCTGGTCTGCTGCGCGCATGAATATACTTTATCTAACCTGAAGTTTGCTGCGGCTATTCTGCCCCATGACCCGCAAATAATGGCCGAATATCAGAAAATTAAGGACTTACGCGCCGAAAATGGCATTAGTCTGCCCACAAAACTGGGGCACGAACGGTCAATAAATTTATTTCTCCGCACGCAAGATATTGATTTGCAAAGGGCGTTAAACGTTAACGTGAATGATGAACCGGTATGGCACACATTTGCCGTTCTACGCGAGAAGAAAGACGCTTTTTGATTTTTCGGGTTGTGTTGTGAAAAGTCGTCACGTATAGTTGCTCGTCTTTTAAGCGAACTATTGACACACACATGAAGGCTAAAGCGATCTTACTCGCCTCAGTCTTGCTGGTAGGATGTCAGGCGTCGAGGAACGATGCCAATATCCCCGAACAGCATGCACAGAGCCTGTCTTCAGCTGGTCAAGGTGAAAATGGAAAGTACGGAGACGAGTTTTTGTCGCCGCGATGGCAGGAAGATGGAACTGGCCTCGCAGCAGACGCAGATCTCTGGAGTTTCATTAGTGACGAGTTGAAGATGGGGATTCCGGAAAACCCGGCAATCCGCGAACAAAAAAGTAAATTTTTAAAAAATAAGAGCTATCTCCACGATGTAACATTACGGGCAGAGCCGTACATGTACTGGATAGTCGAGCAGATACAGAAACGTAAAATGCCGATGGAACTGGTACTGCTACCCATAGTGGAGAGCGCTTTTGACCCTCGCGCAACCTCATCCGCCAATGCCGCTGGTATCTGGCAGATAGTTGCCTCAACGGGTCGAAATTATGGACTGAAACAGAACCAGTATTACGATGGGCGACGGGATGTTGTCGCATCCACACGGGTTGCGCTGGATATGATGCAGCGTCTTAACACCATGTTTGACGGTGACTGGTTATTAACCATTGCCGCATACAACAGTGGTGAGGGACGTGTTCTCAAAGCGATAAAACAGAATAAGGCGCGCGGTAAGCCGACTGACTTCTGGCACTTATCGCTGCCACGCGAAACCACGGTGTATGTGCCGAAAATGTTAGCTCTGAGTGAACTGCTCAAACATAACAAGCGTTACGGTATCAAACTGCCGACACCCAACGAAAGTCGTGCACTGGCACGGGTGGAAGTGGGTCAGCAGATACAGCTGACGCAGGCTGCCGAAATGGCAGGTATGTCGCTCACGAAACTGAAGAGCTTCAATACCGGCTACAAAGGCGGTGCAACCGCGCCAAACGGCCCGCACTATATTATGGTGCCGAAGTCGAACGTCGCCAGACTGCGTAACTCACTGGCGTCCGGTGACATCGCAGCCGTACAGCCAACTCAGCTTGCGAAAGCGAGTGCGAGCGGCGGGTACAAGGTGCGACGGGGTGATACGCTCTCGGGTATCGCCGCGAAGCTTGGCGTTAGCGTCTCCACACTGAAGCAGGATAATAACCTGCGCGGTGCCGATATCCGACCGGGTCAGACGCTGACTATCGGTTCGAATGGCACCCGACTGGCTGATAACGGCAACAGCATCACCTATCGTGTTCGTAAGGGTGATTCTCTTGACAGTATTGCACGGCATCACGGCGTCAATATTAAAGACGTGATGCGCTGGAACAGTGTGCTGGACAGCGCGAAAGATATTCAACCCGGCGATAATTTAACGCTGTTTGTGAATAATAACGCGACACCTGATACCTGATACGTTGAAAAGGCTGACAATTGTCAGCCTTTTTCTTTTATTCATCCGCAACCGTCTGCGCTGTACCTTCGCTTTACTCTTTCCTGTCTGCCCCGGACTCCCGTCCTGAACTGAACTCCACCAGTAAAGGATTATGGTCGGAAGCCCGCGTCACCAGCACTGAGGCCTCACTCACCCTGAGATCGCGATAAAAGACGAAATCCAGCGGGCGACCAAACGCTTTACGGCGGTGGTCGGCAGTGAACATCACCTCTTCCAGCTTCATGCGCTGGGCAAAGCGGTAGAGCGCGTTAATGCGCTGACGGCTCCAGGCATTAAAGTCCCCGGCCATGATCACCGGACCGCTATGATGTATAATCTGCTCCCCTATCGGGCCCAGCTGTTTGCTGTAGACGTCGACGCCCAGGCTGAAGTTAACCGCGTGGATATTCACGACCATCAGCATTTCACCAGTGGGCAGAGGATAAGCCGTGACCAGCGCCGATTTAGCCAGCCTCAGCAGCGGCTCACGCTCACGCAGCGGGCAACAGTAGACCGGATGGGCAGAAGCAAGCGTCATCACGCCAGAGGGGTGCTGAGGCAGCACAAAGGCGGGAACCTGATCGGCAGCCAGATAGTTACTCGTCGCAAACCGTACCAGCTCCGGCGTCGTCTGCGCCTCCTGAAGTAAAACCAGGTGCGCGTCCTTACCAAACCCCTCCAGCACCGACATCCAGTCTGCACGCTGCTGCTTGAAGATGTTCCACACCAGAACTTTAAGATTCGGATGCGCGGGCAAGGGAGCGCCGGGTGGCAGTGCCTGACCGAGATGGAGCATCGCACCCGGTGGAAAGATCTGTTCCACAGGTTGTCCCGCCACATATCGCATTGCATAAGTTTTTTTGCGCACTTTCCCGCCTGGCTGATCATTCAAAAACAGATAACACCTGTCTGTTATAGGGATTTTAGACCGGGGTTTCAATGGATGCAGGTCAATGTCAGAATTCAGCACCCTTTTCCGGAATAAAACAGCGCCTTTGCAGACGTTGAACAAAACGCGGGGAGGCATGATTCGTGCGGTCATTGCTGACCAGACTTCTATACTGGAACCACAGCACTATCGGCCACCGCGTCGCGCCATCGCCACGTCCGTGCAGGGAGGTTAAATGAAGGCATCTTCTGACGAACTGAAAGTGTTTGTCAGCGTAGTAGAAAGCGGAAGTTTCAGTCGCGCTGCTGAACAGCTGCAGATGGCGAACTCAGCCGTCAGCAGAACGATTAAAAAGCTGGAGAACAAGCTGGGCATCGCCCTGCTCACCCGCACCACCCGGCAGCTGGCACTGACGCAGGAGGGAGAGCGTTATTTCCGTCATGTTCAGCGCTTTTTGCAGGAGATGACGACGGCGGAGAGCGACCTGATTGAGAGCCTGCAGGAGCCAAAAGGCCTTTTGCGCGTTGATGCCGCGACGCCGGTAATTCTGCATTTGCTGATGCCGATGATAAAGCCTTTCCGTGCCCGCTATCCTGGAGTGAGGCTTTCGTTAATCTCCTCGGAAAGTTTTATCAATCTCATCGAGCGAAAAGTGGATATCGCTATCCGCGCCGGTAATCTGACTGACTCTACCCTGCGCGCCCGTCTGCTGTTTAACAGCTTTCGTAAACTGGTTGCGTCGCCCGCCTATCTTCGGGAGCATGGCGTGCCGCACACCGTGGCTGAGCTTGATCGTCATCACTGCCTGGGCTTTGAGGACTCACCCCGGCTTAATCGCTGGCCCGTCGCCCGTGAAAGCGGTGAGCTCTATGATATCGACTGGGCTCTATCCTCTAACAGCGGAGAGACGATTAAACAGCTCTGTCTCACGGGTAATGGTATCGCCTGTCTGTCGGAATATATGATCGATCGTGAAATTGCGGAGGGAACGCTGGTTGAAGTGCTGGCAGACCAGCGCCTGCCGGTCGAGATGCCGTTCAATGCGGTTTATTACAGTGATACTGGCGTCAGCCAGCGTGTGCGCGCCTTTATTGACTTCCTCAGCGAGTGGAGTGCTGAACAACCCTGGCGCATCTGATATGCGCCCAGGTCCGGTGAGGATGCCTGCGTTCAGGGAGGGCTTTCCGGGCAGTATTTGCTGCAATGGAAAAAGCCCTGACCGTTAAGTCAGGGCTTTCCAATTAAGTGGCGGAACGGACGGGGCTCGAACCCGCGACCCCCTGCGTGACAGGCAGGTATTCTAACCAACTGAACTACCGCTCCACCGGTTCTTTCACAGCTGTCAGCAGATGGCTGATAGCTGTTTGTTCCTGTTGTTTTCCTTGTCAGGGGAAAAGGAACTAATTTGATGCCTGGCAGTTCCCTACTCTCGCATGGGGAGGCCCCACACTACCATCGGCGCTACGGCGTTTCACTTCTGAGTTCGGCATGGGGTCAGGTGGGACCACCGCGCTAAAGCCACCAGGCAAATTCTTTGTGCTCTGTCCTGTGTCTTCTGTGCTGATGCTGCGTTGGCCGCCCTCCCGCTGCTCAGTCACATACGTCAGTATGCTCCTTCACATCGCTCGGTTGCCGCCTTGCCTCAGCGCAGAATCCTTCGGACTTGACTCCGCAGGACACAACTGTTATCCGGTAACAAAGCTGAAAATCGCGTCTCTCAAAAACGCCTCTGGCGTTGTAAGGTTAAGCCTCACGGGTCATTAGTACCGGTTAGCTCAACGCATCGCTGCGCTTACACACCCGGCCTATCAACGTCGTCGTCTTCAACGTCCCTTCAGG